>NZ_NBOC01000015.1 GCF_002104455.1 Colwellia chukchiensis
CATATTTTTGTGTGACATCATATTAAGCTGTTTTTTTGTTATGCACTTCCCGAAGAAAGGATAACTAGGTAAAATCAACATTAATGTGAGTGTCCACACAAATTGCATGATAACTAATTGTTAAAGATGCCTACTGACGTAGGTATGCCGATGCGTTCATGGATGAACGTTTTATTCGGCGCGAGCCAACAATCTCATTTGTTGCTAGACCGCTTGTTGCTTGAAGCTGGCTAATAGCCTTGCCTGAAGCGAGATGCGCATTCTACGCAACTCAGTTTTAATGTCAACGCTTTTTTGAAACTTTTTAAACATTCTTTTCAGAACATTTAAAACCCTTACTTTAAAACGTTAAGTTAACTAAATCAGCCGAAACCGTGCTAGATAACCTATTAAAACTGCCTCTTCGACTTGTCCCGAAGAAGTGGAGCGCATTTTAGAGATTTATCGCCCCGCGTCAACCGCTAAATGCAATTAAATTGCAAAAATGTGTTTGTTTGCTTTTTATTTAACCGGACGGTATTTTTATTGTGCTATCGACGATTGAAAAGCATACGCTCATGGCGAACAAAGACAGTTTAGACTCATAATAGTCCGCTAACACATTTTGTACACTCTTATGTTAACAGTATCAATAAGCTTCACTTTAAGGATGTTTACTTAGAGAAAATACTGCTTATGGTCATAATAAATACATTAGCGACATTTATCGCTACTTAACTGATTAAGCTAAATAAAGTATGCACTTATAGTTGCACATTGCAAAAAGGTGGGTAACATAGAATTGCAATTTCAGCTTTTAATACAATAATAATTAGGTATTCATTATGAAGTCTCCTCAAGCATTAACGCTAATTGTGGCGTTGATATTTTCTGTTGCTATTTATCTTTTAGCTAGCAGCAATATGTTCGAACTTACCAGTATCAGTGTTGCAGCTATCGCTTTTGTTTGTGCCTTTGTTGCTCCCTTAATTGGAAAAAGTGCACAAAACTCAAATGACTCGGACAGTAACGTTACTACGCTTTATGTAGGTAACTTGCCCTACCGAGCGAACGAAGCAGCGGTCAGAGAGCTATTTTCCGCTTATGGACAAGTCCAGTCTGTACGTTTAATGAAAGATAAACATACAGGTAAAAGGCGTGGTTTTGGCTTTGTTGAAATATCTGCATCTGATGCAGATAAAGCGATCGCATCATTAAATGACAGTGAATTTCAACAGCGAACATTAAAGGTTAGAGAGGCAAAAGAGCGACCTGAGCCTGCTGCCGTATCTGACTAATATATCCCATTTAGCCTATGGCTTTTAAAGCTCACGACGCAAATTGCTCGTGGGCTTATTAAACTCAACAATTAACTAAAATAGACGCCATGGCTTGTGTCTTTTTTACGTTCAGCGCTTTGCAGGCCGGCTGAAACAAAATTCTTCTAATATTTTGCTAGTATTTGGTAGACAAATAATCGACAGCCGCTAGAATCCACGCCAAATGATGAATTCACGATAGTCGCCAACAGCAAGGTATTTCAATGTTTAGTCACATCCACCCAGATAATTATCAACAACAGCTTGACGAAAAACAGCTCAGCATTGCCAACAACTTTGCGCAATTTGATCTACCCAGCATAGATGTATTTAGCTCTCCACCACTACATTATCGTCAACGCGCGGAATTTCGGGTCTGGCATCAAGGCGATGAGCTGTACTACATTATGTTCAACACTGAAACAAAAGAGAAGTTTAAAGTTGTTGACTTTCCCGTTGCAAGTACCTTAATTAATCAGTTTATGAGCGCACTGCTTGCTGATATCAAAGATAAACCTGTATTACGCCAACGCTTATTTCAAGTCGACTTTCTCTCAACGCTCAGTGGCGAAGTCTTGATCAGCCTGCTTTACCATAAACAGTTAGATGAACAGTGGATTGACCAGGCACAGCAACTAAAATCTCGTCTGTCTGCAATAGCAGCGGTTGATATTATCGGTCGAGCCCGCAAGCAAAAAGTGGTGCTGGATAAAGATTATGTCATGGAAGCTTTAACGGTGGCGGGCAAAACATTTCATTATCAACAAGTAGAAAATAGCTTTACGCAACCCAATGCCAAGGTAAATGAGAAAATGTTACTTTGGGCGCAACAAGCTACTAAAGCTACAGGGGGCGATTTAATTGAACTGTATTGTGGCAATGGCAACTTTAGTATTGCCTTAGCGGAAAATTTTGATCGGGTATTAGGCACAGAAATATCAAAAACCTCGGTTAGATCGGCGCAAATTAATATTGCAGCGAACCAACTAGAAAACGTTGATATTGTCAGAATGGCCAGTGAAGACTTTAGTCAGGCCATGAATGGTGAAAGAGTATTTCGTCGTTTAGAGGGCTTTGATCTTAGCAGTTATAATTATCAAACGGTTTTGGTGGATCCTCCACGCGCCGGTTTAGATCCTGAGAGCGTTGAGTTAGTCAGCCGCTTTGAACGAATAATCTATATTTCGTGTAACCCAGATACCCTAAAAGAGAACTTAGCTGAGCTGATTAAAAGCCATAAAATAGAGCACTTTGCCTTATTTGACCAATTTCCCTATACCCATCATGTCGAGGTTGGCGTTATTTTGTCTCGTCGTTAATATGCTTCGTCGTTGCGTCACCTCGATTATCATTACGCAAACTAAATTCATATGCCCCTCGAGCAATAAAGCGCAATTGCTTGATGGTGCGATCTGACAGCGCTACAAGGTCTTTTTTATCACAATCTAAGGCATCAGAGCCAGCGCTAAAAACGATAGTCACTGCAGCGTTGGCTTGCAAATAAGCCACCTCACCATCAAGCTTATTGGCTTGTTGTAAGTAATCACAAAGCTCTAAGGTGAAATAGCGAATTTCACGATTAACCGCAGCACGAAAAGCTGGGGAAGTGCCTGAACGCTCACGCAATAACAATCGAAAAATATTGCCGTTATTTTCGATAAACTCCATAAAGGTATGAACCGATATTTGGATCACTGAGCCGCCTTTTTCAATGCGTTGTCGGGCTTGACGCATTAATTGCCGCAAGGTTAAGCCAGCTTCATCCACTAAGGTGAGTCCCAGTTCATCCATATCAGAGAAGTGACGGTAAAATGAAGTTGGTGCTAGCCCTGCCACCTTTGCTACTTCGCGCAAACTTAAGCTCGAAAAGCTGCGCTCACTACTCAATTGCCCTAATGCCGCATCAATTAACTGACGACGAGTTTTTTCTTTTTGCAGTGCCCGAATGCCGCTCATCGCTCATTTACCTAATATCTTAACTTTTGCGCTGTCTTGGAGTGGCTATGATACCCAAAAATGTGAATATTACTAGCGCAATTGTGATCTGGGCCTTAACGAGTCAGTAGCATTTATATATTTTTTTATCTTGCTTTAAATGCGCATCAGCACTTGACTCAACTAAAAGGAAAGTTAAAATAGCGTACAAGTGTACACTGAAATAATCAGTGCCAAGACCTAAATGGAAGATTAATGAAAAAGCCCGCTATTCTTTGGTTAAATGTATTTGTATTTAGCATTACCTTTTTAATCGCTGCAATTGCAGTACCCTACCGCGCCTATACCCACGGCTTTGATACTACTGAAATTATTGCTGCAATTATATGCTTTATATACTGTGGCATGTCGATCACCGCAGGCTATCATCGTCTTTGGTCGCATAGAACCTATCAAGCACATTGGTCGCTCAGAATCATTTATGCGCTAGGCGGCGCATTTGCTCTACAAAATAGCGCCTTACATTGGTCTTCAGATCATCGTATACATCATAAACATGTTGATAAAAATCATGTTGATCCCTACTCCGCAAAAATGGGCTTTTGGCACTCTCATATCGGCTGGATGTTAAGGGATCACCAACCGGAGCGTTACCAAGATTATAGTAATGTTAGAGATTTACAAAAAGATGCGATTGTCATGTGGCAACATAAGCATTACTTGCTATTGACTATCTTAATGAACTTTGGTGTTCCTATACTGTTTGGTTTATGGCATGGCGATATGCTCAACAGCCTGTTGTTGCTTGGCGTGCTACGTTTAGTATTAAGCCATCACACCACTTTTTTTATTAATTCATTGGCGCATGTTTGGGGTAAACAAACTTATACCGATAAAAACACCGCCCGTGATAATGGATTTTTAGCATTTTTTACCTTTGGTGAGGGCTACCACAATTATCACCATATTTTTGAAAACGACTATCGCAATGGTATACGTTGGTGGCAGTTCGACCCGACGAAATGGTTTATTAAAGCGTGCCAGCACCTAAAGCTCACGTCAAAACTACGGGTTACACCAGAAGATAAAATTGAAAAGGCACGCCTATCTATGGTTTTATTGCGCAATCAGAAAAAAATTGCCGCACACCCCAATGCCGAGTTGCTACTGGAAAAATTGCAGCATGAATATGATGAATTGATCCACAAAGTGAACGAGTTTTATGCATTACGCAAAGCATTAATCGCCAGTAAACGCGATAAGTTAATTGCTGATGTAGAAAACTCCGACATCATGGCTCAATATCAAGAAATAAAAAGACGACTTGCTGAGCAACAACGCAGTTGGCAACATATGCTAGAAAATCTTGCATAAAAACAGTTACCTTAGATTTGATTCCTGCTAAAATTTTCCTAACCAAAGCAGGCAATAAAGGGTTTACCGTTGACTAAAAAAGCACAAGCTAACACCACGCAAGCAAATAGCGCGATTACTAGCTATGATTTCGACGCTATCATTATTGGCACCGGCCCGGGGGGGGAAGGTGCCGCCATGAATTTAGCTAAGCGCAATAAAAAAGTTGCCATCATAGAGCGTTACCACAATGTTGGCGGTGGCTGCACCCACTGGGGTACTATTCCTTCTAAAGCTTTGCGTCAATCGGTAAGCCAGCTCATTGACTATAATTCAAACCCATTATTTAATGCGGGACAAAATGCCAAGCAACTGACGTTTCAAGATATATTAAGTCATGCCTCGGCGGTTATTCGCAAGCAAGTCAATTTACGCAGCGGCTTTTATCATCGCAATGAAGTCGAGCACTTTTATGGTGAAGCTTCGTTTGTCAATGCCAATACCCTTCAGGTATTGCGCATTGATGGCTCTATTGACACCATTACCGCCAAACAAATCGTTATCGCCACGGGCTCGCGTCCATATCGTCCCGACAATATAGATTTTACACACTCTCGGGTTTACGACTCTGACAGTATTTTATCGTTAGAACATTCACCTCGTCATATTATTATTTATGGTGCGGGTGTCATTGGCAGTGAATACGCATCAATATTTCGTGGTTTAGGGGTTAAAGTTGACTTGATCAACACCCGTGATCGACTGTTATCATTTTTAGACGATGAAATGTCTGACTCGTTAAGTTATCACCTCTGGAATAACGGTGTTGTGATCCGTCACGGCGAGCAATTTGAGCGCGTCGAAACCAGCGACGATGCCGTGATCGTACATTTAGCGTCAGGGAAAAAAATGCGCGCTGATTGTTTATTGTTTGCAAATGGCCGCACCGGTAATACCGCTGACTTAAAGCTGGAAAATGCGGGCTTAGTGGCAGATGGTCGCGGACAACTTAAAGTCAATGAGTATTACCAAACCGATGTTGACAGTATATTTGCTGTCGGCGATGTCATTGGCTACCCCAGTTTAGCCAGTGCGGCATTTGACCAAGGGCGGATTTGTGCAAGTGCCATGCTTGACGGTACTGGCAAAAACAGATTAACCGTTGATATTCCGACCGGTATTTACACCATTCCCGAGATCAGCTCAGTAGGTAAAACCGAACAAGAGTTAACCGCTGCGAAAGTGCCTTACGAGGTAGGACGTGCGCAGTTTAAACACTTAGCTAGGGCGCAAATTTCTAATAACTTAGTTGGCTCATTAAAAATACTGTTTCATCGTGACAGTAAAGAAATTTTAGGCATTCATTGCTTTGGGGAAAATGCCGCGGAAATTATTCACATTGGTCAAGCCATCATGCAACAAACCAATGGCGGTAATACCATTGAATATTTTGTTGAAACCACCTTTAACTACCCAACCATGGCCGAGGCATTTAGGGTCGCAGCACTAAACGGTTTAAATCGCCTTTTTTAAATCAACACGCAGGAAAGCGAGAACGGCTTTCCCCTGAAAAATTAACCTGAAATGGCAACCATATGCGATATGTTTATCTCTTAGTCCTTAGCCTTTTTGTAGCCCCTATACAGGCACAAGAAAGTTACAGTATTTACTTAGTGCGACACGCCGAAAAGCAAACATTAGACCAAGATCCTAAATTAACCGAATGTGGTCAATTACGCGCATCACAACTGGCTAGCATGTTAGCTCAGGCAAATATTAAAAAAATTTATAGCACGCCATACCGGCGTACAGTAGCAACCGCAACGCCGCTTGCTAAACAGCAACAACTAATAATAAAGCACTATTCGCCTGCGAAACTTAATGAGTTTTCACAACAATTACTTGCACAGCAAGAGAATATCTTAGTGGTGGGGCATAGCAATACCACGCCGCAACTAGCAGCCTTACTCAGTGAGATAGAAGTAAAAGAGATAACCGAAAAACAATATCGTAATCTCTATCAAATTCAAGTAAGTGACGGTGGTAAAACATTGACCTTATTTACTCAGCCACTCACTTGCCCTTAATCTATTTTGTGTTTACATTTCATTTTTGTTTGCTTGATCACCAGGTGTGATCAGCTCGATATCTGTAATAGTAAACGGTGTCCCCCATTGCTGAATAGTCATAACATTTTTGACTTTGCCCTTAATGCGCACAATAGCACCGTGTTGGGCAAACTCTTTAGCCATGTTCATGGGTAATATCTTTTGTCCTGAATCGGTAATGATGCCGTAAAAGCCACCTTCTAAATTTAAGAACTGCACTCGACCACGTTGCCAGTTACTCATATCATCTTGTGCTTTGGTCATTTTATGGCCTTTTAATATTGCCTTAACTTGTTGCTCGCTGGCCTGTGCTGTGTTTGCCTCTGGCTGAGCAGTTTTCGTATCTGTTGCTTGTGTTGCATGGGCAGCGCTATTTTGTTCGCTATCATTAGTGCTACTACCACAGGCACTCAACCATAAGCTGATGACCAAGACATTCAAGCACTTATTATTTATCATCATGATAATATCCCTAATAATCAATTTCTGCTCCAAGCATACCTTATCGTTTAGCAATAAAATAGTAGTAAACAGAGCACTAAGTTAGAGCAATGCGTTAATCAAGTGCGTTACTGTTAGCGGCTCATATTTATCAATAAAACAGCGGAAAATAATTGCGGCATAAAAAAAGGAGCCTACGGCTCCTTTGTCATATTAACTTAGCCAAGATTGAGCTTGACTCGTGTCTGGCAGTTAATAGTGGCTTTTATTTATGAAAAGGCTTGCTTAAGCGATGTACTGACTCTATAAAGTGCTTGGCATGCTCAGGGTTAACATCTGGGTGTATACCATGTCCTAAGTTAAAGACATGGCCAGTACCACCTTCACCAAAACCCGTTAATATTTTTGACACTTCCTGCTCAATACGCGGCAGAGGCGCATACAGCATTGACGGATCCATATTTCCTTGTAGTGCTACTTTGTCGCCTACACGTGCTTTTGCGTTTTCAATATCAATAGTCCAATCAAGTCCTACTGCATCACAACCTGTCGCCGCAATATCTTCTAACCACATACCACCATTTTTGGTAAATAGCGTAACCGGTACTTGGCGGCCATCATGATGACGGGTTAAACCATCAACAATTTTTGCCATATACTGTAATGAGAACTCTTTATAATCACGTGGTGACAAAACACCACCCCAAGTATCGAATACCATCAATGACTGTGCGCCAGCAGCAACTTGGGCATTTAAGTATGAAATAACTGAGTCTGCCAGCTTATCTAATAATAAATGTAATGTTTGCGGATCAGAGAACATCATTTTCTTGATCTTGGTAAAGGCTTTCGAGCTACCGCCTTCAATCATGTAGGTTGCTAATGTCCATGGACTACCTGAAAAGCCAATAAGAGGCACATCACCATTCAAGGCTTTTTTTATGGTGCGTACGGCATTCATCACATATTGCAGTTCGCCTTCGGGATCTGGAATGCCGATTTTATCAATATCAGCTTTACAAGTGATTGGACGCTCAAACTTAGGGCCTTCACCGGTTTCAAAATAAAGCCCGAGTCCCATCGCATCAGGGATGGTTAAAATATCACTAAATAAAATGGCTGCATCAAGTGGAAAGCGACGTAATGGTTGAATTGTCACTTCACAAGCTAAATCAGCATCACGGCAAACCGACATAAAGTCGCCGGCATCTTTACGAACCTCACGATACTCAGGTAAATAACGGCCAGCTTGGCGCATCATCCACACAGGCGTATAATCAACAGGTTGGCGCAAAAGCGCACGCAAATACGTATCGTTCTTTAATTTAGTCATGAAAACTCTTCTCCGCTATAATATGCGCGCATTCTAACACTTCAAATTTTATTGTTCTATGTTCCAAATCAAATCTCGTGCTGCAAACAAGGATCTTATACTCTTTTACTAGAAGAAATCTGATAAATATCACTTTTACCTAAGCAGAATCGGTTGGTTGTTATTACGCATTCCTGTCATTGTCGTGACGCAACTATCAACATCCTCATTTTGCCACCAATGTGCAAAAACAAAATTATATTTAGTTTATTTGTATTTTTATTAAATTAAATTTTTCAACAACTGCGCGAGTAATGGCAGTAATTAATAAAAAATAGCATCACACTGGTACACCAGTTGCTGTTATTTATCTTGTGATTCGCCTCATCAAGACAACACATTAAGTGTTTAATAATTAATAACTTTATCACTTAGCTAAAAAAGGGAACATCAATAAAATAAATGCATATGATTTGCTGTTGCCCCCATAATAGCGCCCATTAACAATGCCTAGTATGAGAATGCACTTTATACGAAAAAATTCGTGGAATATATGCTCTATTAAAGTTGTTGCACAGAGAAAAACCCTTTGCTATAAATTGCTCTGAACTCGTGACAACAATAATAAAAAATAGAGAAATAACTAACAAGAAGCTAGTTTAACTAGACCATACAGCGAGCATTTCAAGCCTTACTTCGGTAAGGCTTTTTTATTGCCAAATGAAAAAGCTCAACAACTTTACCTACTGCTCTGCACAACTGGGTTTTAGTTTGCGATAACAAGCGTTAACTTTTAAACCCCTAATGCTAGACTTAAACGTCAGTTCATCAAAAGTTCCAACTGCTGAGCACTTTTAAGCTCCAACTTGCCTAACAGCCACTTAGCAACCACAATTTAACCATAAGCAGGCAAAGTTGAGGTGTAGATCATGGATAGTGTCGACGTGCTCGTAGTAGGTGCAGGTGTCGTGGGTTTAGCTATTGCTGCCAAGCTAAGTAAACACTATCCGCAGTTGCTAATTGTTGAGAAAAACCTCAGCTTCGGAGAAGAAACCAGTAGTCGTAATAGTGAGGTGATTCACGCTGGACTTTATTATCCTGAGCATAGCTTGAAAGCGCGGTTATGCGTTGAAGGTAAGCAGTTACTTTACCAATACTGCCAACAACGACATATCCCTCATAAAAAGCTTGGTAAATTACTGGTCGCTAATGGCAAAGCTGAAGAAGCCGCGCTAGCAAATATACTCAACCAAGCGCAGCGCAATGGTGTACATGACTTAATGTGGCAAACTCGTGCCCAACTCAAACGTTCAACCCCTGAGTTATCGGCTTCAATAGCGTTATTATCCCCTTCAACCGGTATTATTGACGTGCATAGCTATATGCAAAGTTTATTAGCAGAAATTGAATCGAATGGCGGCACATATGCATGTCAAAGCGAAGTGTACTCAGTACAAGCAAATCGTCAAGGCTTTACGGTGCAACTTCATAGCCAAGGGGAAGAAATAAGCATTCAGTGTGCGATATTAATTAACTGTGCCGGCTTGCATGCGACTCGCGTTGCAAAGACAATCGAGGCGATGCCAAGCCAATATATTCCAACCATACATTATTGTCGTGGTCACTATTTTAGTTATCACACTAAAAGTCCATTTCAGCAGTTAATTTACCCCATACCTTCAGCCAATGGTTTAGGTATCCATGCGTCACTCAACACGGCAGATCAGCTAAAGTTTGGTCCGGATACTCAATATATCAATCAGTTAGATTATCATGTTGACCTTGAGCTCAAGGCTAAATTTGTTGCCGCAATCCGCCAATATTTTCCAAACCTTGATGCCAGTAAATTGCAGCCAGATTACGCCGGCATTCGACCTAAATTACAAGCGGAAAATGAGGGTTTTAAAGACTTTCTCATTCAAGATAGTAACGAGCATGGTGTCAATGGCCTCATTAATTTATTTGGTATCGACTCGCCAGGACTAACGTCAAGCCTCGCGATTGCTCGCTATGTAGAGGGCTTAGTCTAGGGTCTGTTGATCTTTTAGGGTAAACATTTATTCAATGTAAAACGAATTTAATCGGACCGCGAGCTTTGAATAATCGTAAGGCTATTTAAAAGCGAGCAACAAAGCCTACGTTCGTTTTAAATGAAGCTAAAGGCGGCACTTGTTTGAAGTTTAAACGCCGTTATCATCTGTTCCTGTAGCGAGTAACACGTCACAAGCTCTGCCTTATCTAAATACCCAACAAGTCGCTGTCAAAATAATCTTACAAGGTCAACAGAACCTAAGATTTTATGACAATAAAAAACCAACCTCATGGGTTGGTTTTTAGCTTCGATTGTCTGTGGTAGCGCTTACTGATCGCCAACCTGCTCTGCCGCTTCAGGCTTTTGAATCTCTAACAATTCAATTTCAAACTCTAGCACTGAGTTACCCGGAATGCGCGGTGGATTGCCATTAGGTCCATAAGCAAGCTCTGATGGAATAGTAAATTTAAACTTAGAGCCCACTGGCATTAACTGTACACCTTCTGTCCAACCAGAGATAACGCGGTTTAAAGGAAATACCGCTGGCTGACCACGGTCATATGAACTATCAAAAGTTTCGCCATTTAAAAAAGTACCTTTATAATGCACTTTTACTGTGTCTGTCGCCGCCGGTTTTTCACCGTCAGCTGGGGTAATTATTTGATATTGAATACCTGACTCAGTAACTTGAACGCCATCTTTTTTTGCATTTTCAGCTAAATATTGCTGACCTTCTTTTAAACTAGCTTCTGCAGCCGCTGTTGCTTGTTCAGCTTGTTTCGCTTTCATTGCCTGATCTAGGTTCATCAATAGCGCTTGAATGTCTTCTTGTTCAATTTGAGACTTACCGGCCATACTGTCGGTAAAACCACGAATAATAAGCGACTTATCCAAGTTCAAGCCCATTTTATCGTGTTCTTCAAGGTTACGCTCCATATACATCCCAATTGAAGCACCTAAACCGTAGGCTTGCTTTTGTATTTCACTGTCAAGTACCACTGCCGCTTCTTCTTGCTTGGCCGATTCTTGACAACCCATGACTGATAATAGCGCGATAGCGACAACCGTCGGTTTAAAAAATTTCATCTACATCTCCGTTTGGCGACTCAGCCAGAAATTTTTGCTAAGTCATTTAAATATGTGTGAATTGTAAAACAATGCGGCTTATACTAACGATAAATGCCTTAAGAAAAAAGTATTAATATTTTGAGAAACACTAACCGCCCACTGATTAAAGCCAAGCTTTTGTTTTTATTGATTTTGCTCAGCGCTTGCCAACCTATAGCTCAACAACCTCTAGCAAGGTGGCAACATGCGGTTGAGGGGGCATATGCGGCCAATATCTCAAATGATGGCAAATATAGTGTTGTCTCGTCCATTCATCACGGCATCAGTTTGTGGGATATTGAAGCAAACGCACTAAAGTACAACTGGTCACAACAACAAAATAGTGCCGACAATTTAGTGCTCGCGGCAGATATTGCCGATAATAACAGCCACGCTTTAACAGCCAATCGCCATGAATTTTCGCTATGGAATATTGAAAATGGTCAATCAGAAGGCTTTTGGTCGATCACTGAGTCTACTATTCGTGATGTGGCGATCGCTAATAATGGTACATATATATTAATAGGCCAAAGTAACGGTAAAGTGGTGCATATAACACCAGGTACTGGTCGACGTTTGGAGTTTTTAGGTCACCAAGAAAAAATTAATGCCGTTGACATGTTGCCTAATGGCCGTGTCGCAATTTCTGGTGGCAATGACTTTGTGGCTTATGTTTGGGATACAGTGTCAGGGCAAGTGATTTATCGCTTTAATCATCCTAGCCGTATCACTATGGTCGCCTTAGATGCCAAAGGCCGCTATGCCTTTACTGCCGATAGTAAAAAAGCCGCCCATATATGGGATTTAAAAACAGGGCAACTGATCAGCAGCTTAAAATATAGCAACCGCCAAGAAGTGTTTAGTGCGGTGCAATTTTCACCCGACGGCAGCTTACTGCTTACCGGCGCGCCATCTCGTAAAGTGAGCGTATGGGCGATAGCCACAGGTGAACGTCTTACAAGTTGGCGGGTGACACCGCGGGAAGATATCCGACCCGCTGGCGCGGTTGTTTATAGTGTTGCTTTTAGAGATAATACTCAAGTGATCACCGAAAGCTCCTCAGGATATGCAGAATTATGGCAGGTAACTAACTAGTGCAATCAATTAAAGAATTAACACAAGCCATAGAAACGCTTGAAACCCGCAATGCCTTTCAAGATGATGTTATTGAACAGCTCAATCATGAGTTATCTATACATCAAGGCCAAATAGCTGAATTAAAACAACAAATCGCATTATTAGCCACACGAATTAAAGAAAGTACGCCCAATGAACAACAAAGCAAAGAAGAAGTCGAGCCACCGCCACCGCATTATTAAGCCAACTTAAAGCGAATGCGCGAAAAACGCATTGGTTTGAGTATCACACAATGATAAAAAACGCTCATGCAAAGCAACAACCATTAGCTATTACACGCTAACATGCACAGCTACTGCCTGCACCAAGCCTCTTTTGCTCACGACTTAGCTGTAACTAACTGGTTAACATATACTTTGCTCAGTAAAAAAATAAAAAATGCGTATCAGATAAATAAAATATTCCCGTGCGCAAATCAAGCTTTATGACTATGCTAAAGTACAAGTCATGACGAGTCTGAGGCGCACTAAATGCTACCAAGCAACGTTGATAAACTATTAAATCATCAATATGTTACCAACGATCCACTCCATCAGCTCTTTGATGCTGTCAAAGCCATTTCGGTGCAGGGTTACGATGAAGAGCGCCGTGTTATTTATTGGAATGAAGGCAGCACCTCGCTTTATGGCTATAGCAAGCAAGAAGCAAGCGGTAAAAAGCTTGAAGAATTAATCATTCCTGAGCCAATGCGCGACAAGGTTATTGCCGCTCATCACGACTGGATAACAAAAGGCATTGCTATTCCGGCAGCAGAGCTCTCTCTACGTCATAAAAATGGCCATGCAGTTGCTGTTTTTTCAAGCCATGTAATGTTTATCAATCAGCATAATGTCAAACAGATGTATTGCATTGATATTGACTTAACTGAGGTTAGGCAAGCGCAAGCACAGGCTCACTTTAAAGAGCAAATGCTAAAAACAATATTTGAAGCAATTCCAGATTTATTTTTCCTAATGAAACCTGATGGTACTATCTTAGATTACCATGCAAGCAATAAAAACACTCTCTACTTACCTGAGGCAGAATTTATTGGCAAACGTATGATGCAAGTACTTCCTACAGAAGTTGCCCGTAAGTTCCAGCGTCATATTGATATTGCCAAGTCGACACAACAAAAATCTATCATCAGTTTTGAGTATGAGCTGGCTATGCCTCAAGGCTTAGCCCACTTTGAAGCGCGTATTAACCACATCGAAAAATATCAACAAATCATGGTTATCATTCGCGATATTACTGAGCAGCATAAAACGGCAGAATTAATCAAACATCAAGCCTATTTTGATAGCTTAACCGACTTACCAAACCGTTTTTTGGCCTTAGACAGGCTTTCGCAGATTTTAATCAAAGCTGAGCGCAATAATGCCAAAGCTGCGGTGCTATTTCTTGACTTAGACGACTTTAAAAAAGTGAACGACTCACTTGGTCACGAAGTCGGCGATGCCATTTTAGTTGAGTCTGCGCGCCGGCTACAGCAAGTTCTGCGCAAAGAAGATACCGTTGGCCGCTTAGGGGGGGACGAATTTATTGTCTTATTGAAAGACTTCAACGCCAGTGAACATATTTTAGCTATTACGGAAAATATACTAAACGTCTTTAGAGCACCATTTAATATCAATGGCCGTGAGTTAGTATTGACGCTAAGTATCGGCGTCGCTACCTACCCTAATAACGGTAATAATGCCTCTGACTTATTGCGCAACGCGGATACCGCCATGTACCAAGCAAAAACACTAGGACGTAATACCTATTCATTTTTTACCAAAGCAATGAATACTCAGATGTTACGACGCTTTAAAGTTGAAGAACAATTGCATGGTGCACTCGAACGTGAAGAGTTTACCCTACATTATCAGCCACAAATTGAGGTGAAAACGGGTAAGATCATAGGGGCAGAAGCATTACTTCGTTGGCATAACCCTGCGCTGGGCCAAGTAACGCCAGATGAGTTTATTCCGATAGCAGAGCATTCAGGGCTTATCGTCGCGATTGGCAAGTATGTCTTTAATCAGGCTTTAAGCTTCTTAAAAACATGGCAAAGTCACACTGAAAAACCTTATACCATGGCAATTAACTTATCACCGCGGCAATTTCGCGACACTGAGTTACTAAACTTACTGCAAGATAGCCTTAATAAACTCAATATTGATGCTCAGCAAATCGAGTTGGAAATCACCGAAGGCTTATTGTTAGGCGACCAAACACACATTCAACAAGCTTTACAAACCATCAATGACTTAGGGTTTACGTTAGCAATGGATGATTTTGGCACCGGCTATTCTTCACTCAATTACCTGAGAAAATATCCGTTTAAAACCCTAAAAATTGATCGAAGTTTTATTCAAGGAATAGCCCTAAATACATCCGACTACAACCTAGTTAAAGCCACCATCGCCATGTCTCACAGTTTAGATTTAACCGTTATTGCTGAAGGGGTAGAAACACAACAACAGCTGGCCATATTAAGCAAGTTAGGTTGTAATACTGTACAAGGCTACTACTTTAGCAAGCCAATCCTAGCAGCTCAGTTACTTGAGCTTTCAACTCAACAAAGCGCAGAATAAACAAGCTTTTACCTGCACTAGCAATAAGTTAATAAAGCTATTGCCGACCATAAATGGCAGTTTGCCATGCTACTCTGGTTTAAAAATACCAATGACTTTCTCATTCGGCCTTACTTCCTGCACAACATGCTCTTCAGGTTGTGACATTTGTTCGCCGCAACTGACACAGGTAACTGTCTCGACGCCATTTTCTTTACTTAGCGCCATAGTATCCATGGCTTGACACTTAGGGCAAGTAGCCCCTGCTATAAATCGTTTTTTCACTGAATTACCTTGTAAAGTTTAAACTTGCCAGCAATTTTCATTGTTTTAGCAAGATATCGTGCCAGTTGCACTATTTTACCTTGAACTATCCCCTCAGGAAAAGCGACAATAGTGTCCAGCATTAAAAAGAGTAGCAATAAATGATCACAGCCACAGAGTTAACCTTAGCCCGAGGTGCGAAAACCCTCATAAAATCATCAAGTTTTACCATACACGCTAATCATAAGGTGGGGCTTGTTGGTGCCAACGGCTGTGGAAAGTCTTCATTATTTGCCAGCTTATTAGGTACCTTACCCGCTGATGGTGGCAATTTAACCTTGCCCAGTAGTTGGAAAATAGCCACGGTAAAGCAAGAAACACCGGCACTAGAGCAGTCGGCATTAGATTATGTTATCGATGGTGATGTTGAGTTTCGCCAGCTAGAAGCTAAATTAGCGCAAGCGCGCGCCGATGACAACGGCACGCTTGAAGCGACTATTATTAATCAAATAGATACCATTAACGGTTATAGCTTACCAGCCAGAGCAGGCGAATTACTGCACGGATTAGGCTTTTTACAAGCGCAACTTAGCAGCCCAGTAAAAGCATTTTCTGGCGGTTGGCGCATGCGCTTAAACTTAGCCCAAGCCTTGATCAGTCGCGCTGATTTATTATTGCTCGATGAGCCCACCAACCATTTAGATTTAGATGCGGTTATCTGGTTACAGCGTTGGCTAAAACGCTTCACCGGCACCTTGGTTTTGATCTCACACGATCGCGACTTTCTTGATGATGTCATTAATCAAATTCTGCACATTGAACAACAAAGTGCCAAACTCTATGCCGGTAACTATAGTGCCTTCGAACGCCAGCGCGCTGAGCATTTAGCCCAACAAGATGCACAATACCAAAAACAACAAAAAGAAGTTGCGCACTTGACTTCGTTTGTCGATCGCTTCCGCGCCAAAGCGAGTAAAGCCAAGCAAGCACAAAGTCGCTTAAAGCGGCTGCAAAAGCTGCCTGACCTAGCCCCTGCGCATGTTGATAGTCAATTTACTTTCAGTTTTGAGCAACCCGACACTTTGCCCTACCCTTTATTGTCGTTAACCGAAAGCCAGTGTGGTTATAGTCGTGACGCGATTATTTTACAAACCGTCAACCTGACCTTAGTCCCTGGTAGCCGTATTGGCTTATTGGGCCGCAATGGTGCGGGTAAATCGACACTGATAAAATCATTAGCCGGTGACTTAGCCTTGCTGCAAGGTGAACGTTATTGCGCACAAGAGCTTAAAATCGGTTACTTTTCGCAGCATCAACTCGAACAATTACATATGAGCAGCAGCGCTATTGAGCATATCACTCGTGCTAAACCAGCATTAACTGAATTACAAGCACGAAACTTTTTAGGGCGTTTTGGCTTTAGTGGTGACCAAGCCCTCGACAGCGTGAACACTATGTCGGGCGGAGAAAAAGCCCGCTTAGTTTTAGCCCTGATAGTATTAGAAAAGCCGCAATTACTTCTGCTAGATGAACCTACTAACCACCTAGATTTAGAAATGCGTCAAGCCTTGGTACTTGCACTACAAGACTTTGAAGGTGCCATTATTCTAATTGCCCACGACAGATATTTATTAGAGTCTTGTGTCGATGAATTTTATTTAGTCGCCAATGGTCAAGTCACCGACTTTGACGGTGATATCGACGACTATCAACACTGGTTGACTGATGAGAAAAAACTAAGCGTTAAAGCCAACAAAGTACTTAACGAACCTCAAGTGGATAAGAAACAGCAACGTAAAGCACAAGCCGAGTTACGCAAAAAAGCGTCTCCGCTGCGCAAACAGGCCGATAAATTTGAAAAACTGGTACAACAGTGCCAAGACGAGTTAACCGACGTTGAGGCTAAACTGGCTGATAGTGACATTTATCAAGCTGAGCACAAAACTAAACTGACCGAGTTACTCAAGCGCCAAGCTAAGCTTAAGCAAGATTTAGAGGTCAATGAAATACAATGGCTTGACCTTGAAGAGCAAATTGAAGCGATAATGTCACAAGCTTGTTAAATTTATTGCTACACTTAAGCTAACGTAGCTAAATGCTAGCCATTTTACATCGACACAAAAGGATAGGACATTATGATGAAAAAATTTGCCTTATTAACACTTAGCATTGCCCTATTTACACCAAGCTTTGCATACAGTGCCGATTTAGATCTGGGGATCTATGAGCTTAATCGCGGTGAGTTTAAAGCCGCAATTGCAGAATTTGAACCGCTAGTAGCCCAAGAGTATGCCCCCGCGCAATATCAAATGGGTATCATTTATTTAAATGGTTATGGCGTGATAAAAAATGAAAAAAAAGCGTTAGAGCTATTTAATTTAGCGGCCGCACAAAATTACCCCGATGCCCTGTTTCAGCTTTCTTTGCTATACAGTGCGGGTGATGTCGTTAAACAAGACTTGAAAACGGCTTATGCCTTAATGGAAAAGGCGGCTAATCAAGACTTACCACGAGCCCAATTTAACTTGGGCGTTATGCTTTATAATGGCGAAGGCGTAACGCGTAATTACTTACAGGCTTCACGTTGGTATCAAAAGGCGGCAGATCAAAACTATGCCTTAGCCCAATTTAACCTGGCCTTAATGTATTATGACGGCAAAGGCGTCGCTAAAAGCACAGAAATGTCTTATATCTGGAATATTATTGCCGCGAAAAATGGTTATCGTAAAGCTGAGCAAAGCCGTGATATGGATGAGCGAAATTTAAGTGTCGATCAAATTAAATCTGCACGTGAAAAAGCAGACGCGATTTATCGCAAAATAATTGAACAACGAGAGTTAAGAAACCGACGCTTATCTTAGTTTGCTTCTTGTTTAACTTAAATGACAAAGCCGCTTGGTTGAAAACGACCAAGCGGCTTTGTCAGTTTTTATGCCGTTGTATACGCCATAAACCACAACCGCCAGCCTGGGTACTTACATTGTGTATGCGCAGCGTTGCGTTATCGCCTTGTAAAGTGATCTAAATCAACATGCTGAGCAAGGTTATTATTTACAATGCTATCTAAATTATTGATTAATTCGCTACTATATTTGGAGTAAGTGATGAACATTGTAGATATGCTACTCAACGATCCGGTTGTTATATTTTCATTCGCTGGTTTAGCGATTTTATTAGGTATTTGTGCTTTTTATGTTTACTATTTTTGGGCTCGTATTAGTGAAGATGAAAAGTAACTCAGGGAGCAACTTACACCGTCTAGCTAACAAGCTTGGCAATTGTCTAACGGTTTAAGTGTGCCAGTGGGCATTGACTTGCATTAGGTGTACAATGCCCTTTTGTTTTGCTGCTAATAAGATCCTATGTTTACAAAAAGTACTTTCAGCCCGGCTTGGTGGCTGAAAAATGCTCACTGCCAAACCATAGCTGCTAAGTTTTTTCGCCGCCACCATACCATTAATACCACAACCGAAACTCTTGAGTTACCCGATGGTGACTTTATTGATTTAGCTTGGACTGAGCAAGTCAGCGCCGATTGTTCTCGCCCCATTGTTGCGGTTTTACATGGTCTAGAAGGCTCTAAAAATAGCCATTATGCTAAAGGCATGCTGTCGGCGATTAAGGCTCAAGGTTGGGTTGGTGTTTTGATGCATTTTAGAGGCTGCAGTGGCAGGCCTAATCGATTAGCAAAGTCATACCATAGTGGTCAAACTTGTGACGTGGATCATTTTAGTCAGTATCTTGCCACGCACTATCCCGCAGCAAAAAAAGCGATTGTCGGATTTTCATTAGGTGGTAACGTACTAACCCGCTATTTAGCTGAGCAAACTCAGCACATTTATCAGGCTGCTTGTGTTATTTGTGCGCCATTGGACTTATCCAGTTGTTGTGATCGTATTAATAGCGGCTTTTCAAGAGTTTACCAAAAATACCTGGTGGATATGCTCAAAGCTAGCACCCTGAAAAAAATTAATGCACAGTTAGTCAATCATATTGCGCCGCACCATTTACGCAAAATCCGCTCAATAAGAGAGTTTGATCAATTGGTTACAGCACCCGTGAATGGCTTTCGCGATGCTAACGATTATTATCAACAAGCCAGTGGCCGAGATGTACTACATCATATCCATGCCCCATGTTTAGTCATACATGCCAGTGACGATCCATTTTTATGTCATAAAAATATCACCGCCATCAATCAGTTACCGAAACAGATGACTTTTGAAGTCAGCTCGCGCGGCGGCCATGTGGGCTTTATAAGCGGCAAAAACCCGTTTAAGCCTACATATTGGCTTGAGCAACGCATACCAGAGTTTTTTGCGAGGTACTTATGATCATCCCACTTGAGCGCATTGACCATGAAACATTAATGGCCATTATTGAAAGCTTTGTATTAAGGGAAGGCACGGAATATGGCAGTGAAGATGTTACCTTAAGCGATAAAATTGCTGCGGTACATACCCAATTAAAGCAAGGCTCTGCGGTGTTAGTTTATTCTCAACTACATGAAACGGTCAATATTTTGCCCGCCGAACAGTTCATCGACGATAGCGCTGAAAACCCTTAAACAACAAAGGCACCCGTAGGTGCCAAGTTACATTTGCTTTATTGAACAAGCTAGCGGGTAAAAACAACTGAGAAGTTAACGGGCACGACATGATTAATGCTAGTTAACGACGCCAGTGCTTTTAACTTATTTATGCCTGCAACAATGCCAAAATCTAGCGCCTTAACAAATGCTGGCTTCAGGGTGTAGACTAAAAGCTTATTTTCGCTCAGCTTAATGACACTGACTTCTAATGCTAACGCTCGCTTTACGCCATGAAAGTCAAGCATACCATTGATGTTAACCGTTTGTGGCTCACCCAGTGTTAATCGTGCTATGAGTGAATTATCCAGTTGTGCGCTAAAGTTGGCGCTACTATATTTCTCTGTTTCAAATAAAAACGTTTTCATACGCTCATCACGGATCGGAATTAGCGTATTGACGCTAGCCAGATCAATACTAATATTGACTTGCGCTGTCTCATTAATCATCCCAGATATATTTGAAAAAAAGTGATTTTCAGCAATGTTGCCTTTTTTTACTGAACTAAAATTTAGTTGTGAGTTTTCCTTATCAAGCTGCCATGTTGCCATTGCAGGTACGCTGATAAATGTGGTCACTAACAAGGTAATTAAAAATAAAGCTGATTGGCGCATTATGCACTCCATAGTTTTGTCAGGCACGCACCTGAGTGTGATAATGAAATAGTCCTGCTCGCTATTCGTTAGCAGTTTAACCCGTAACACTAAGTGATTTTAACTCATTATGCCATTAATTGTGCGGCTTTGCATGGCATCAAATGCGCAGCACTGAGGGCTTTAGCCATCACCTTTTGTCAACGCGCGATAACTTACCTCAACTTAGGTTTAATAGGATGAATGAGAGCGCACACTATTGTGAGCGCTATGTCTGAGCTTATTACTTAAGTGATATCTTTGCGTGTTGCGCGGTGAGGAATAATAATATCACGCCATGGCAGTGCTTGGTTGCCTAACGATAAAAAGTCTGGTTGCATCAAAGTTTCACGCTGATTATAAGTTAACGGCTTAAATTCACTATCAATAATACGGCCGCCGGCTTGCTCAATAATGCAATGACTCGCGCCAGTGTCCCACTCACCCGTTGGTCCAACCCGCAAGTAGCAGTCAGCGCCCCCTTCGGCAATTAAGCAGTTTTTTAACGAGCAACTTCCCAAGGCAATATGCTCATAGTCATAATCAGCACTTAAATATTGCCCCATTAAGTTAATATCTTGGCGTCGACTAATCGCGACCTTGATACGGCGTTGACTATGATACTTAGCAACTTGAATTTTATGACTACCGCTATCGTTTTCTTTATATGCGCCCAAGTGGTTTTGTCCGTAGTAGGTTAAATGGTGATCAGGGGCGTGTATCACCCCTAAACTAGGCCAGCCATTTTCTACTAGGGCAACATTAACCGCAAAATCGCCACTACCCGCCATAAATTCTCCCGTACCATCGATGGGATCAAGCAGCCAGTAACGGGGCCAGTTCGCACGCTGGGCCAATGTTAACGCACCGACTTCTTCTGAAATGATAGGAATATCTGGCGTGAGCGTTTGCAACACGTCCATTAGCACATCATTAGCGGCAATATCAGCACTGGTTACCGGACTATTATCTGCTTTTATTTCCGCAGTGTAATTACCGTTTTTATAATATCGCGCCACTTCTTGGCCCGCTTTTTTGGCACTTTCAAGCGCAACAGACAGTAACATATCAGGGCTCATGCTGTTCCTCCTAAGTGATCTTTAACCATAAGCAAAGCCACTAAACTGCGGGCTTCGTTAAAGTCGTGCTGTTGCAATAATTGTTGATAATCTGCGACTCGCCAAGGTACGATCTCGAGTGCTTCAGGTTCATCACCTAGTAGTTTTTCATCGTAAAGGTCTTCGGCGAGAAAAATGGCCATTTTCGCATCAAAAAATGCCGGTGCCATGGCCACGCTATGTACTAAGGTTAAGCGATTAGCACCATAGCCGACTTCTTCTTTTAGCTCTCGGTTGGCGGCCTCTGCTGCACTTTCACCAGCATCAATTAAGCCTTTGGGAAATCCGAGCTCATAACTATGCGTGCCGGCGCAGTACTCCCGTACCAGTAGCATAGTCTCGCGATCTAACATAGGCACTATCATCACCGCCCCTCTGCCGGTGCCCGACATGCGCTCATACTCTCTTCTAACACCGTTGCTAAACGTTAAATCTATTTGTTCGATAGCAAATAAACGGCTTTTTGCCACTTGCTTGCGAGCGGTAATTTGCGGTAGTAGTTTCTTGCTTGTCATATTGCCCTTTATTGTAACAACTCAAATCAGCAATGGCTCAGTGCAAAGCTATGAATGGCTCATAATACAATAACACTGAATACATAGCATGATCTCTTGGGTATAATAATTACCATCATAACGCGAGCGCTATTATTCTGCTTACTATCACCTATTAAACGTCTTTCTTGGGGAAAAATCTATGCTAGATTGGTCAAATATTACTACTGTTTTAGTGGATATGGATGGCACTATACTCGATTTACATTATGACAATCACTTTTGGTCACAGCATTTACCACAACGCTATAGCGAACGTCATAACATAAGTTTAGCTGCCGCTAAGCAAGCGCTACTTAGTCACTATCAAAAAGTCGCTGGTACCCTCGATTGGTACTGCTTAGATTACTGGGCTGCACAAACGCAACTGCCCATTACCACGTTAAAGCGTGAAGTTCAGCATCTGATCCAATTACGCAGCGATGCTCATGACTTTCTAACCGCGCTCAAAAGAACCGGACGAGATGTGGTATTGGTGACTAATGCACATCCAGAAAGTTTGTCATTAAAAATTGAGCGTACACAATTAGATAAATACTTTCACACCCTGTATTCTACGCACGAGTTTGGTGTCACTAAAGAGTCTCAAGCGCTGTGGCACCAACTGCAAAAAAAGCATGGTTTTAATAAAGCACAAACGTTGTTTATCGATGACAGTGTCACCATTCTTGACGCTGCCAAACAATTTGGCATTAAACACTTACTTGCCGTAGCCAATCCCGATAGTAAAAAAGCGCAACAAGAGATCCATAACTACCCCGCGATAAGCAACTATGCTGACTTACTTAGTGACATTACCAATAGCCAACTAACTTAGACCTAGGCCAACATTAAGGAGCAACATTAGCACTAGTTTTTTAAGCGATATCGTCCTTGCTTGTCGGCCTGACCTAAAAAACTTAAGGCCGCTTTTAATGGCTCCGGAAACTTATCACCTGGTGTTAAATAACCACTGCCAGAAAAGTGCTGCAACGATTTTATCTGAGCTCGATAGCTTAAGCCTAAGTTATTGTTAGGTTCAATTTCGGCTACCAGCTCGCCTTGCTGGCAGCTTAATACTGCAGCTAAATCACCAAGCGCTACTTGCTCGTCTAGCGCGGTAATCTTGGCGTTTTGCCAATGCAAACTACCTTGCAATGTTTGACACAAAGGTGTTCCCATTACATAACGAGTGAGACTCAATTGCAGTTGCTCATGGGCAACAACATCTATGGCTAAATTTAATCGACTACTCACAACATTTGCGGCTAGGTTAACTTGCCCATCTTCAATGGTGATATCTGACCACAGGCCTTTAATGGCAAACTGACCTTCTGGCCCTGGCACGAGTGCGTCACCAAAGTGAACCTCAAATTTAGGATCTAGCATCAATACCGAGACAAGTGACAAGGCGGTATGCACCCGCTCTATCACAACACCGTCAATGTAGACTTGGTCAACTTTCGCGCGCCAAATAGTGCCCTCAAGCCCAGAAATTGATATATTTTTAGGGAGTTTAACTTGGGTTAGTAACCAATTTGCCGGGAGCAAAGCAATGACAAAAATACTGTACATGAGCAGAAAAATTGCAGGGTAGGCAAACTTCTTTTTCATTAATTTTTTCCTAATTGTAATCGGCGTACTCGTACCACACCCGGTTGCTCGGTAAGGCTTAAGTCGATATTTTTCACGAGTAACCCCTCTCGAGCAGCTAATTGCTCTAACCAAGACAGTAATGAGTTAAACGCTATTTCATTAATCCAAACTTGCAGGTCTTCACCTTGCGGTTGCATACGGGTAATAGTGATGTTATTAACTCGCGATGTGCGGGTAATAATACTCGATAAACTCGCGCCCGATTTGACCTTGTTGCTGCGCATAGCCACTTGGTAGTCATCAGTTTTTTCTTCAACCCAATTCAGCAAAGCTTGCTGACGCGCCACCTTCGCCTTAGTGCGTGCTATGTTTTCATTTAACGGCTGCCAAATTAGCCCGTAAAAAATAAATACGCCAATCACCGCTGACATGGCCATGACTAAGCGTTGTTCACGAAGGTTTAATTGTTGCCACCAAGTTTTCATGAGCGCCCCCTAGATGATGTATCGGTAATACTAAATGAGCCAGATATTTGCTCACCTTGGTTATTTTGAGCACCTAATGATACATTTAGACCTGCCTTTTCCAGCGCGACTTTAAGTTTTTCAAAATATTGATAACCTTTGGCTAGCGCCTGCATGCGTACTTCTTGACGTTTACCATCAAATTTTAAAGTTTGTGGTTTCAGCTCAGGTACACTTGCTAATGCTGGCTCGAGTTTAACCAATAGCGGCAAAAATCCGGCATGGCTATCTCCGGTGCCTAATTCCGCTAGCTTCTGTCGCAGCTGTGACTTAACGGTTGCAACGCGCACCCGTTTAGTGTTTGGAAACGTGCTTTGATAACGCGCAATAATTTTTTCTTCAAGCACGGTAGCCTGGTTCGCTAATTGATAAAGCTCGACACTTTTTGCGGCAACGTTAAGCAGCAAAGCAACGCCACACATTGCCGCTACCCATAACCAATTTTTACTCACTTGTGAGCGTTTTTCTTTCACTTGAAACTCACCTTGTAGCAAATTAAAGTGCCGCGAATAGTGCGTCGCTAAAATGGCTAATGGCAACTCTTCAGGTAGGTATTCTACGGGTAATGCTGTTGGTACTTGCGGCAATGGCGAATATGATAACAGCGGGTGTTCTGTCTTATGGCTCTCAGTTAAATACTTAGCGACAATAGGCCAGGCATTTTCTTCAAAAGCCATGACCTGCCATTGTCCCAACCTCAGTAACACTTGCTCACCAAGCATCACCGCACTGCTTTTTCCAGTCTCAAAGGGCAATGCTAAAGCATCAGGAATCATAATTTTGCAAAAAATGCCGGCGTCTGCCAACCATTGTCGCCACAAAACCAGTTGCTCTCGCGCCGTGGCGGCAACAAAACAATTATGCTCTTGCTGATCAGCTTTGTGGTCACTGAAGGCGAAAAAAAGTTGTTCTACATCTTGAGCTAACTCTTCTTCAAGCATATAAGGTGCGGCTAAGCGCATCGCGCGTTGTGATGAACTGGGCACCTTTAGGCGTTTAATAGCAACATCACTGGCGGGCACAAATACCACCACGTCACGCGACATAGACTGTGCGGTTAACTGTGTTAACGCGGCGGCATTTGCTAACTCGCCGCTAGCAATAATTTCGTGTTCTCCGTTGCTTTTGATCAGCCAATGAATTTTATGTTCAGCTTGACTGCCTAAACGGATAAATAAGGTTTCACCCATTACTCTCGTCCTATGGTGCGAGTGATCACACCGATATTATTTTTATTGTCTACTTTCATAATGGTATTTAAAGCAAAATAGCTATTATTAAAACTTGCCATTGTTTTGAGCTTAAAGTACTCACTTTGCACAACAAATTGTTGTTTTTTTTCTGGTGTTATTTTCGCTTTACTAAACACAGGTAATTCAAAAAACTCATCTACACTAGCAAATCCTTGCTCTGGTCGCTCCGACAATGCTTGTATCACTTCATTTTGACTTATCCCTAACAGGGCTACAAGTACTTCGGGCTTATCCGTTGCGATCGTGTTCAGGTTTATTTTATGAATATTGCTATTGGGAATAACGCAAACATGTGCTTTTAGCGCCTCGATAACGGCAACATTAAAGTGCTCGATAACGCGCAATTCACTTATGCTAGCGAGGTAATTATTGGCCGGCAAGTAAGGAAATTCTTTCGCGGCGTAGTCGTTGTCTTCTGCACCACCTGAGCCAGTAATACTCGTATTGGCATCTAGCCAGTCAATGAGTGCATCCGCCATATATTCTGCTTCAAAGCTGCCAATACCTTCAATATTAAGTGCAATAATCAATTCTTCAAATGCACTACGCACGGGTGTTTTTTTGCTACCTTGGTTATTAGCTTCTTCAGAGGCAATTCGCAGTGCATTTAAGTTTAAGCAACTGTGTAAATCGGTTATTTCGCCGGTAATTTCGCCATAATCAACGGGAAAGCTTGTTTCCCCTTGTGCCCACATCTGCCCTAAATGAGTAACGTCGGTATTATCAGTAAGCGACTGTCTTAGTACGTTTTTTGCAAACGCTTCGGCACCCATCGCATACCAATAAGCTTGTTGGTTTGACGCAATATTACTGGTGCGCTGCATTTGCAGTTGCAAGCTCGCCGTCATTTGGGTGGCTAAAATCGCAATCAAGGCCACAATCAACATGACAGTAATTAATGCCACACCCTGCTGCTGATTAAAATTGCACTTACTCATCGTCATCATCCTGAGTAGGCAACTGATCGCCAGCCACTAAAAATTGCCGACGTATGACGCCATAGTCTTGGGTATCAAGCTCTATAGCAATGGCGGTTGGTAGGCTGTTTTCTTGCAACGTATTTTGCCACTTTTTACCATCATAAAACTCAAAGTCGACTTTTTCTACTTGACTAATCAATGGCCGCACTTTCGGTGCTTCACCAACCACGGCGTCAACAAAATTAAAATGTACTCGCTGTAAAACATTATCATTGAGCTGATAAACCACAGCTTGCATTTCACTGCGCGGCAACAACAAACCTGGATTAGTCCAACCATGCCGAACAAAGCCTAGCCCCTGTTCATAGCTAGAATAACGCTCATTATTGGTATGTAAAAAACTGTCTAGTGGTGCTTCACCTTGCAAGCGCACGCTGCGTCGTGCAATTTGTAGTAGATCACGCTCAATGATCAAGAAGCCACGTTGCAATTCGTTAATGCGCTCAGTGCGCGCTTTGCTGACACTATCACTGCTGAGCACAGTTTGAAATATACTGAAACTTGCCATGCTGATCACAGAAAATATTGCCACGGCAATCAGTACTTCTAATAGCGTAAAACCACGCGTTTGCACTCTGTAAGCGCTTGACAATGCACAAGCTTCACCTAGCAAAAGCTGCGTTTTGTTCATGACTTTGGCTTCGATAAGTAGGTCATTAAACTAGATAATGGTGCCGAGCTTTTTTCATCTAAACGCACCTCCATAACAATTGCACGCAGGTCGTTATCGGTTGTTTTTAGCACTTTTTGTTGCCATAACCACTCTTGACCTGCTAACTCCACTTTGCCTTTCTTATTATTTTTGGGTGGCCAAGCTTGGTCTAGCTTTGCGGCGACTAATTGGTTTGACGCCACCCAATTAGCAATGACTTTGCTTTCTAGGTAACCTAAGTTGCGTACGTTAGTGTCGGTAGTTGCTAAAATCGCAACGCCAGCAATAGAAAACACCGCCATGGCCAGCATCACCTCTATTAAAGTGAAGCCCTTATTCGAGCGACGTTGATTTAATTTAACGCGAGCTAGCATTAACTATCGGTCCTTCTATTGTTAATGGCGTACTGTAGATACCTGAGACTTTATAACTGATATCCTCTTCATGGCCCATTGCAAATTCTGCCAAAGAAAACGTTAAACTAAACGGCGTAATATCCCCGCCGGAGAGGATATAAATTTGTGGGATAAGTTTTTTCTCAGCGTCTTCTCTAAACTCATCGTCCTCAGCTTGAGTATTTAATAACGAGCTATCAAATAATAAGGGCTCATCAATGGGTAAATCATCAAGTTGCAAGTGTAATGTTATCGCTTCAGGTAGGGTAAAAGGGTCAAATAAGGGCTTGTCTGCCACTTTTGCCCACTGCACGCCATTATAGCCGAGAAATTGATAGCTATTTTCATCGATAAATACGCCTAGTTCGATGTTATTTAATAAGCCATATTCCGCTGCCACTTCAAAGACCTGTGCAAAGCGGGCACTCGTTTGCGCCAACTGCTGCTCGGGTTTTGAACTTGAAAACGAAAACTGCACCGCTGACAGCATAACGCCAATCAACAAAATCACCAACATGACCTCAATTAAGGTAAAGCCTGTTGCGAGGTAGCGTTTGGCACTAATCGTGCGGGCAATGTTTGTCGTTTTCACTGGCATAACAATAACGTTACCTGGCTATTGATAATCAGCTAGATTCCAATTACCGATATCATCATCAGTGCCGGCTTCACCATCGGGTCCCATTGAAAACACATCCATGGCGCCATGTTCACCTGGGTTCAATAGTTGATATTCATTACCCCAAGGATCATTAGGTAAACGCTTAACATAGCCCCCTTCAGGGAATCGACGCGGTAAGGGTTCAATGTCGGTTTCACTAACAAGCGCCTCTAAGCCTTGTTCAGTGCTTGGGTACTTATAATTATCCATTTTATACATACTAAGTGATGTTTCTAAGGCGTTGATATCTGACACGGCTTTTTGTAGGTTAGCCCGCTCTTGACTACCCATAAGGTTGGGTACCACCATACTGGCTAAGATACCCAAAATAACAATCACCACCATTACTTCTAACAGGGTAAACCCTCGACTACTAGTTACTGCTTTCATTTCTAACTTCCTATTAACGTATTTAACTGGAGAATGGGCTGTAAAATGGCCATCACGATAAATAATACAATCCCCGCCATCACTACCATCAGCGCTGGCTCAAAGGCTTTGAGTGAAACATTGACGATCGCTTCAAACTCACGATCTTGGTTATCTGCGGCACGGCCTAACATGTGTTCAAGTTGACCACTTTTTTCACCACTGGCGATCATGTGCAACATCATCGGCGGAAACAATTTAGTTTGCTCTAGTGAAACGCGCAAACTTGCCCCCTCGCGCACTTTATCGGCTGCGGCTTTTATACTGTCTCGAATATAAAGATTATCAAGCACTTCTCCTGATATTTTCATACTTTCTAGCAAGGGTACGGCACTGGCAGTTAAAATACTTAAGGTGCGAGCAAACCTCGCGGTATTGATACTTTTCGCCACTTTCCCCAAACCCGGCATTGCTAAAAAACGTTGATGATAGGCAAACCTAAATCGATCTTTTTTTAACAACTGCGACCAAATCAACATCAATAGTGCCACTATCATTACTATCACTAAACCGTAAGCACGCAAAAAATCACTACTGGCGATGAGAAACTTAGTGGTTGCCGGTAAATTAGCCCCCATATGCTCAAACTGACCGACAATTTTCGGCACTACCGCAGTCAATAAAATGGCAATAACACTGGTCGCCACGACTGTCATAATAATGGGATAGACTAAGGCTTGGATCAGCTGTGAGCGCAATTGTTGTCGTTGCTCAGTATAATCTGCTAAGCGATCTAACACTTTATCAAGGTGCCCTGATTTTTCACCGGCCGCCACCATAGCGCGAAACAAACGATTAAACACGTGCGGAAATTCTGCCATGCTTTCTGCCAAGCCATAACCTTCGGTAACTTTAGTGCGCACCGCCATCACCATACTCTTAATAGCATTTTTCTCGCATTGCTCTGCTACCGCCATTAACGACTCTTCAATCGGCAAACCAGACTCTACTAAGGTGGCAAGCTGTCGGGTGATCAAGGCTAACTCAGCCGCTGATATTTTTTTGCGACGAGTAAAGATAGCGTGCTGCTTAGTATCTTGCTTTTTTTGCAAACAAGGGGTTACTGCCAACGGCATTAAGCCCTGCTCACGCAGTAAGTTTCTTACATGGCGGGGCGTATCGCCTTCAATCACGCCTTTTTTAGTTTTGCCGCGGCTATCTACGGCCTGATAATCAAATGCTGCCATAATTTACAGTTTACTTTCACCTTAGGTTGCCGCTAACTTAATCTTCACGAGTCACACGCAAGACTTCTTCAATGGTGGTTTCACCGCGCATAACTTTATCAAAACCATCGCGGCGGATACTTGGCGTAGACTGGCGAATGTACTTTTCAATGGTTTGTTCACCTTTACCGTTATGGATTAATTCTCTGACATTATCGTCGACCACGATCAACTCGTGAATACCTGTGCGGCCACGATAACCTTTAAAGTTGCACTCTTCACACCCGACGGCTCGATAGATATGATGCTGCTCGCCTTGTGGCAGCTGCAGTAACTCTCGTTCCTGTGGTGAAGGTGGACAAGCCTCCCGACAGTGTGGACATAAAGTGCGCACTAAGCGTTGCGCTAATACGCCGAGCAAACTCGACGATAACAAAAATGGTTCAACGCCCATATCTTCCATGCGCGTGATAGCACCTGCTGCGGTATTAGTATGTAAGGTTGATAACACTAGGTGGCCAGTTAAACTGGCTTGTACGCCAATTTGCGCAGTTTCTAGGTCGCGTATTTCCCCCACCATTACCACATCGGGATCTTGTCGAAGTATCGCCCGTAGACCTCGAGCAAAAGTCATGTCAACTTTAGTGTTAACTTGCGTTTGTCCTATACCTTCAATGGCATATTCAATCGGGTCTTCTACTGTCAGTATATTACGCTCTTTGCTGTCAATTTGACTTAAACCCGCGTACAAAGTGGTACTTTTACCTGAGCCTGTTGGCCCGGTTACCAACACGATACCATGAGGCTTATCTATCAGTTGTGAAAAGCGCTCTCGGTTGCCATCTGTCATGCCTAAGTCTTGTAAATCCAGTCGTGTTGAGTTTTTATCCAACAAGCGTAATACCACGCGTTCACCATGCCCAGTTGGCATAGTTGATACCCGCACGTCTACCGCACGACCAGCAATTCGTAACGAAATACGACCGTCTTGTGGGATGCGCTTTTCGGCAATATCAAGTTTTGCCATTACCTTAATGCGTGATACTAACAAGGAAGCTAGTTTACGATTTGGCTTGAGCACTTCACGCAAGATACCATCAACCCGAAAACGGATTTGCAGCGCTTGTTCAAAGGTTTCTATATGAATATCAGACGCATTTTCTTTGATGGCTTCACTTAACATGGCATTGATTAATTTAATAATCGGGGCGTCATCTTCGTTTTCTAATAAGTCTTCTGTTTCTGTCATTTCATCAGCGAGCGAATATAAATCCACTTCATTGCCAATGTCTTCCATCATTTGCTGCGCCTCTGACGAGTCACGTTGGTAAGTAATGGTTAACAGTTGCTCAAACTCATCTACACTTTTCACTTGGATGTCAAAAGGTGCTTTTAGTACCCGGCGCACTTCCAATAATATATCGGCGCTCAGTGACTCTGTACACACTAGGCTTAATTCGTGCTCTTGATGTTGTACCAACACACTGTGACGCTTAGCAAAACTAAAAGGTAAGCGAAAACGCACGTTTGCTGCCGCCAAGGCTTCTTGTGCCGGCGCGTCATTAGCAGCAGCGCTTTCACTAGCGGCTACAAACGCTTGGCTTTGTGAATCAATGTCTGTCATGGCTATTGCTTTTCATCCGACGATTTTGTTTGTTCGCGCTTTTGCATATAATCATCAAACGTTGGCGGTAAGGACAATTGATCGTTCCATTTCGGCAAAATAGGTAACTTTTCATCTGACATTAATTCTAAGCCGGCCGCTTTCTTTTCAATTTCAAGTGCACGGATAAAGTTATACTTTTCCTTACTTAAATCATTCATTAATTTGCCATCGCGTACGATAGTCGGTCGCAAAAACACCATCAAGTTACGTTTACGTTTGGTGTTACTGGTGGATTTAAATAAATGGCCAAGTAATGGTATATCGCCTAAAAGCGGCACTTTTTGCACACTTTCTTGCACGTCTTCATCAATCAAACCGCCTAAAATTACGGTTGCGCCATCGTCGGCCATGACGGTGGTTTTGATTTCACGTTTATTGATAGAAATATCAACGCCAGTGGCACCGCTGACCGACGAGACTTCTTGCTCTATGGTTAACTGCACGCCACTGCCTTCATTAATCTGCGGCGTGACTTTTAACTTAATACCGATTTCTTGACGATCAACGGTTTGGAACGGATTACTGTTATTGCTGCCCGTGGACGAGCCGGTAATAATAGGCACCTCTTGACCGACAATAAAGTAGGCTTCTTCATTATCCAGCGTGGTAATGCTTGGCGTTGATAATAAATTAGAGTTGGTATCTGAGCTTACCGCCTGCACAATGGCGCCCCAGTCATTTTTTACGATACCAAACATAGTACCGCTAACCGAGCCAAGCACTTGTGCTAATAAGCTATAATCACCTTTGATGTCGGGTTGGTCTGGATTAACCGTTACCGCACCATTTTCTGAGGTTACCGTTGAGCCCTTAGTACCAGGTGTTGAGCGCGCCGCTTCTGCTGCCACGCCTACCGCACCTATTGGCGCGATACCGTTGTTAAACTGGGTTACTGCGCCATCTTCGTGATACCATTGTACGCCTAAATTTACACCGTCACCTTCAAAAACCTCCACTATTATGGCTTCAATCAGGACTTGTGCGCGGCGTATATCCAGTTGACGAATAACCGCCTCTAATGAACGCAACATATCTGGTTGAGCGGTGATCACTAAAGTGTTGGTGTCTTCGTGGGCATCAATACTGACATTACGGCTTTTATTTTTTCTCGACGACGTGGTGCTGCTTGCGCTGTCTGCTTCAATCGACTCGCTGACCCCTTGTAGCACCTTGACCATGTCTTCAGACTTAGCGTACTTTAGATGATAAACACGGGTATTACCGTTGGTTTCAAGCTCGCTGTCTAAACGAGAGACTAGGCGTGCAACGCGCTGACGAGCTTTTATTTCACCACTGACAATCACACTATTCGTACGTTCATCTGCGACAATTTTTGGGATCAAAAACGTTGGTGTGCCTGAGCCTTTACCTTGGCTGGAATTATTCATGGCTTCAATAATGCGTACCATTTCACCTGCTGAAGCATACTCTAGGCTAATGATTTGCACGTCTTGGTCGCCGGCTTTATCAACACGCTCTATAATTTGAACTAAACGATTCACCACCGCCGCGGTACCGGTCAGCATAATGACATTTGCTGGGTCATAGTTAACCACGTTACCGCCACCAGCTTGATCCGATAACTGTCGTAACAAGGGCGTCAGTTCACGCACAGTGACGTTTTTAACTTCCACCACCCGAGTAACCATTTCGTCGCCTGCGCCAGGATTTTCGTCACCAACTACGGGAATAGATGACGTTTTCGCATCTTTATTGCGAATAATCTTAACAACATTGTTGTCCATTTCTACCGCAGAAAAACCATACACTTCTAATACGTTTAAAAAGAATTGATAATATTGTTTTTCGCTTAACAAGTCGTAACTGCGCACATTGACTTTGCCACGCACGTTGGGATCAACGATCATGGTTTTTTTCAGATTTTTGCCCACGATATTAATAAATTCTGCAATTTCAGTGCCTTTGAAATTAGGCGAATATTCCGCAGCATGGCTTTGGCTAGCCAACAAAACACTATTAAGTAAAACTGCCGTAACAACCCCAGTCAAGCGACGCTTGTACCAAGGTGCGCTAAGTAATTGGCGCATGTATGATTCCTTTTATTCTAATTATCTATACTGAAGAGTATTTCTGTCAGGGTACCACTGCGATTAAGTAACAGTGAAACTTCTCGTTGTTCTTTTAATGATTTTAGCGCTTGGGCAGCCTCTCGTGGTGCCGTTAAATCATAACCATTCATTTGCGTCGCTATATCGCCAGATTTTAGACCCGCACTTTTGAAAAATTCAGGATCTTTACCCGGCATGAGTCGATAGCCAATAATTTTGCCATTTTCTCGCCGCGGCGATATTTTAAGATAATCGGTGATCTTGCCTGGGTCACTGTTTAATGTTTTGCGCAATGATTTGGTTGTTTGGGTTAGCGCTTTATTGTTTCTTTGATCTATAACTTGTGCTGCCGATGCAGCTAAGTTGAGAGGCGTCGATGCTTGCTCACTGTTGTTACGGCCTTTAATCCGCAATGGCTTAACATTTTTATCAAATTTCAAGCCTTCAAACATCAAGGTTTCAAATCGCCCCGAGACTTTTAAAATTACCCTATCGTTATATACGCTTTCTAGCACTGCTCGTGTGCCCTTGATGTTTTCACCTATGCTGTAGGTTTCTTGTTTGCCGGCACTTTCTATAATGGCACCAGCCGTCGCTTGGTCGTTGCTGGCGACAACACCACTTAAAATTAATTTTAGCCGTGTTTCAGGGGCATCTTCAATAACAACTTGCTCTACTTTCGGGGCTTGCTTTTGATTATAACGGCCAAAAAGATTAAGTGCTTGTATGGCGCCTACACTGATGTCTTTTGCTTGCGTTTGGGTATGTGATTGTGCGCGATGCTGATTTTGCGCCAGTTTGCTATTAGGTTCAGATAAACCAAACCAAGTTAATTGCGCACACAAATAAGCAATATAGCTCAAAAGTAGCAACATAATGATCTGTGTTATGCGTTGCTGAGGCAGTTTTGCTAGAGGTTCGAGCGCTCTTGAAAAATTATTCGATAATGTCATTTATTGTATTTTGTTAATTATCTGTGAATGCCAAGTCACTTCGATGATACTTGACCCGAGGCTTGGCAACAAGACGTCATATTATTTTTTAACTATAATTAGTAAACAAATTTTTCCAACTGGCAAATAGCCATTCGCTATGATAACTTGCGCGGATTTTATCATTTGGCGAACAACAATCGTTATTACACACTAATAGCAAGACCGAATTTTGTTATTATTTCAGCTATGTCAGCAATAGCTCAGCTAGAACGTAGACGATATTTATAACACTAACATCCACCGTAAAAGAAAGAGAAAACCCTAAATGGCAAAGGCAAATAATACTGAAGCAGTTGCAACTACACGGCTAGATAAGTGGTTATGGGCGGCACGATTTTATAAAACTCGTGCGATTGCAAAACAGATGATCGATGGCGGCAAAGTATTTTATAATGGTCAACGCAGTAAATCAGGTAAAGCGGTTGCAATAGGCGATCGTATTATCGTTCGACAAGGCTATGAAGAGAAACAAGTCATCGTAGTTGCGTTAGCAGATAAACGTAGAGATGCAACCTTTGCCCAAAGCCTTTATCAAGAAACGCCCGAGAGCATAGCAACGCGGGAAAAAAACAGCCTAGCTCGCAAACAGGGGATTTTACTGAACCCCGCCAGTGATACTAAGCCCGACAAAAAGCAACGCCGACAAATTCGGCATTTAAAAGAAAGGATTTAACCAGTGACCATGCAAAAAGATACCTTACACCGCTATTTATTTGACAACCTGCATGCGCGTGGCGAGTTGGTGAATTTACAACAAACCTTCCAAGACATTATAGCGCCACACGACTACCCCGAGGCAGTGCAAAAGTTATTGGGAGAGTTAGTGGCTGCCACTTGTTTACTCACCGCGACATTAAAGTTTGAAGGTGAAATAGCCGTGCAGTTGCAGGGCGATGGCCCGATTGGTTATATGGCCGTTAATGGTAATCATCTTCAACAAATGCGTGGTATTGCGCGACTGACTGCCGACACCCAAGCAACATCATTGAAAGGCTTAATTGGTGCCGGCAATATGGTTATTACGATACGCCCAGCTAATGGCGAGCCGTATCAAGGCGTGGTCGCTTTAGAGCAAGATACTATTGCCGACTGTTTGGCACATTATTTTGAAGTGTCTGAGCAAATACCGACTAAAATTTGGCTGTATTGTGATCAAGATGTTTCACAAATCGCAGGCACCTTAATTCAGTTATTACCTGATAGTGAAGATAAAGCACAACAACAAGCCGATTTTGACCATTTATGCCAACTCACCAATACCATAAAAAGTGATGAAATTTTCTCGTTAGATAGCGAAACATTATTGTATCGCTTATATCACCAAGAAGAAGTTCGACTGTTTGAGCCGCAAGCTGTGAGCTATAAGTGCAGTTGCTCTGAAGAAAAGTGTTTAAGTGCTATTTCTCAAATAGCGGCAAGTGAACTTGAAGCGATTATTGCAGAACAAGGGAGTGTTGACATGACCTGCGACTATTGCCTGTCAACATATCAATTTAAACGCCCGCAACTTGAGGCCTTTATTAATAATAAAACACATTAACACTACCGGTTTAAAACTTCTCTTAATCAATACTGAGCCAAGGCTTGTTACTATTAATGCAAACCTTGGCACAGTGTTAGCACCGCATATTGAGCCGCCACTTATGGCCATACAGTCAGCGCAGCAATAGCGTTTAAAAAGCCAAAAATAACGAAAACAATTAATACTCAGCGGGTAAATTTGGTGCAACTTACACCATAGCCAAACCTTACCGCTATTGGCTTAGGTCGATCTAAACGACTAAAACAGCAACTAGCTAGCGTCATTAAATGCTTTAACTTCACGTTTTCTTCCAAAGCTTGAGTACAAAGCTGCCTGCCTTTGTAAAGACAAATGTCCACTTTAAACACGTCGATAAAATTTTTCGCAATGCTTCATTGATATGATATTTACATTATTTTTACATATGCTATGTTTAAGCGTCGCATGATTGCGTATCTCATTTTATAAAGTCATTTAAATACTTGATAAAAAAGATTTTATTCAATAAAAGTAATAATCAGCACAAATAACGTGCATCCAGGGGAGGTTCTTTGTGAATAACAAAGTAACAATTGCTGTTTCTACAGCGCTATTAACAATGGCTACTATGCAAGCATCCGCTAGCACTGCGCCAACACAATATTCGGCTGAATCCTTAAAGTCAGCCACTGCCATCTCAATCAACAAAGGGGGCAAATATAACAACGCACAAACGAAAAAATTTCGTGTCGAAAAAAATTTAGCAGATGGGACTTATACCTATATTGTTCGCCTTAAAGATCAACCCATCGCGACCTATGACGGCTCTATTGCTGGTTTAGCCGCTACTAACCCTCAAATTGCAAAAAAATCTTTATTTCAATCGTTAGCGAAGAGTCAAAAAACATCGCAGCAAATCCGCAAAGAGCTTCGCTTAGATCTTAACGCCCCAGATGCTGTTGCCTATGCAAAATATTTGGAAAGCAAGCAACAAAGCTTTCTTACCAAAGCCACTAGCAAGCTAGGCAGTAATGTCGACGTTGTTTATAAGTATAAAAATGCCTTTAACGGCATGGCTCTTCGTCTTACACAAGATGAAGCACAAGCCTTGTCTAAACTTGCCGATGTCGCCTATGTTGAACGCGAGCGCATGCAACATTTAGATACCGATACAGGTCCAATTCATATTGGCGCTACTCAAGTTTGGGATGGTGAAGGCCAAAGCGCAGTTAACATGGGTGAAGGCGTTATTATTGGTGTTGTAGATACTGGTATAAACTCAGATCACGCATCCTTTGCTGATATCGGTGCTGATGGTTACGATCATACCAACCCTTGGGGTGCTGGTGTTTATGTTGGTGACTGTGCCGGTGATTACGCATCTATGTGTAACGATAAACTTATCGGTGTCCGTTCTTATGCCTCTGTCGTAGATAACTATGACGATGCTGATATTTTTGGCGATACCCCACCAGCTAAAAATGGTGAAGACTACAATGGACATGGTTCACATACCGCGGGTACTTCTGGTGGTAATATTTTACGCGACGTACCGCTACTTGATGCCGAAACTGGCAAACTAGAAGGCGATGGTGTTAATACCACAGGTTTTGAATTTGGACAGATTTCTGGTGTTGCCCCTCATGCCAACATTGTTGCTTATCAAATTTGTCATCCAGGTGATAGTGGTGATACTTATTCTGGCTGTCCAGGTGCCGCAATTATTGCCGCGTTAGAAGACGCAGTATCTGACGGTGTCGACGTTATAAACTATTCTATTAGTGGTGGTGGCGATCCTTGGGCCAGCTCTACAGAGCAAGCATTTTTATCTGCGCAAGAAGCTGGTATTTTCTCATCAGTTTCCGCTGGTAACGGCGGCCCTGACGCCTTTACAACGGCAAAAAGTGCGCCTTGGTATACCGTTGTAGGTGCATCTACGCACGGCCGTGAAGTAGCTTTTGAAAAAGAAATTGGTAACTTTACAGGCGGTGACAGTGAGTTAGCTGCTATTGAAGGCAACAGTGCCTCAGGTGGTATTACCGCTAGTATAGTATGGGCTGGTGACTACACCAATGCGAATGACCCAGAAGGCGACCCTGCGCAATGTTTAGAGCCATTCCCTGAAGGTACTTTTGATGGCGAAATTGTCGTATGTGATCGTGGCGCTATCGCCCGTGTGCAAAAAGCAATTAACGTTGCTGACGGTGGTGCAGGTGGCTTTGTACTTGCCAATATCGATGGTGGCGCTAATTCTGTTGCTAATGACGTTTATGTCATCCCTGGCATACATATCGATAACGCAAATGGTAACGCTTTACGCACTTGGTTAGCCTCTGGTACAGACCATATGGCGACCATTACCGCTGCCGAAGGTGAATTGAAAATAGGCCAAGCCGATGATATGGCTGACTTTTCGTCTCGCGGCCCCAACGGTTATGTTGCTGATATCATGACACCATCGGTTACTGCGCCGGGTGTTTCTATTTATGCAGCTTATGCCGACCAACATTTTGGTCGTGACGGTACAACGCCAGCACCAAGCGATTTTGCCTTCTTGCAAGGTACATCTATGTCAGCGCCCCATGTTGCCGGTGCTGCGGCAGTATTAAAATCTGCCCATCCAACTTGGACACCTGATAACATTCGTTCTGCGTTAATGTTGACTGCTGTTACTGATGTTCGTAAAGAAGATGGTGTTACGCCTGCTGATGTATTTGATATGGGTGCAGGTAGCATTCGTGTTAATTTAGCACACCAAACTGGCTTAGTGATGAACGAAACTGCAGCTAATTATACTGCGGCTAACCCAGAAATCGGTGGTGACCCTAAAACCCTAAACATTCCTTCAGTATCTAACGCTAACTGTGTTGGTTTATGTGACTGGACTCGTACCGTAACGGCAACGGCTGCAGGTACATGGACAGTTGAAGGTGCTGCTATCTCTGATGGTCTTATCATCACAGCAACACCAGAAACCTTTACATTAGCAGAAGGTGAAAGCCAAACCATCACCATTAATGTTGATGCAGTAGCGGCTGAAAGCAATGCATGGGCCTTTGGTCATGTAGTGATGACATCTGCCGAGCACCCAACAGCGCGAATCCCTGTCAGTGTGCAAGCATCAAATGGTAATATTCCGAATAAAGTATCTTTCACAGCCAACCGTGACCAAGACAGTTTCTTAATTGAAGATGTTATGGCAGTAGAAATTACTGAGTTTACCAGTCGCTCTTATGGTTTAACTAAAGCAACACAAACCACAGCAACACTTGCTGTTGATAGCAATAACAGTGATGCTTATGATGACTTAAGCGATGGTATTAATGTTACCCTTCATACAGTTCCAGAAGGCGCAAAACGTTTTGTTGCTGAAATCTTAACCTCTGAATCGCCAGATTTAGATTTACGTGTTGGTATTGATAGCAACGGTGATGGTATTCCTCAAGAAGATGAAGAAATTGCCATTAGCGCTTCAGGCACAGCATTAGAGAAAATTGATTTAATGGAGCCAGAAGCGGGTAGCTATTGGGTAAGCGTGCAAAACTGGGCAGCTTCTGAAGAAGGTGCTGAGGATGCATACACTCTAGCAACCGCTATCGTTGACGGTGAAGCAGGTGATAACCTATCTGTTGAAGCTGATTCAGCCATTGCTGCGTTAACTGAGTTTGACCTTCGCTTTAACTGGTCATTAGACCAAGATGCTAGCCAAGGAGATATTTACTACGGCGCTATTGACTTAGGTACAAGCTTTGAAAACGCTGGTAACCTAGGTTTAGTGGCTGTAGAAGTAGCTCGCGGTATGGACGATGTGACTATCTCTAGCAATGCCGATGCGTATATGGAGCGTAAAGATCGCATTGATTACGAAGTCAGCGTGATGGCTAACTTAGCCCCAGGCGATCGTACTTACACAGTAAAAGCAACTGTGCCGGCTGGTATGAGGCTTGATGAAGCTTCAGTAACAGGTAATGCTGAAATTGTTGGCAATGAAATTACTTGGACAGTAGTACAAGAGTCGCTATTTGGTGCTGAGCCATTCTACACGAAAACAACTAATGCAGATGATGCTACCTGTGCTTTACCAGACTTTGGTCAAGGTGGAACTTACCTAGATTTAGCGGGTTTTGGTTTGACACCTGATGAGTCGTTTTCTGGCGATACACAAACCGCAAGCTATGGCGTGCCGGCAAACTTTTTAGGTACTTTATATAACTCGGTTAATATCACTGATGACGGTTTCATTTACTTTAGCGGTGCGCATGGTTCAAGCCCTTGGGTTAACCAACTACTGCCAAACGCTGCAGAAGCCAATAATCTAATTGCACCATTCTGGCGTGACTTTGAAGTTGTAGCCTCTGCCACGTCAGGTGTTACAGTTGCAACCGCTGGTCCTGGTACAACTATCATCGAATTTGACGATATGAGACATTATAACTTCCATAATGGTGACCCTAGTATCTCTGATACTGTCGACTTCGAAGTTGTCTTTGATAACAATACAGGTGATATTAAATTTGCTTACGATAATGTCGAGCATGTTTATGGTGAGGTACTGGGTGTTACCGTTGGTTTAGAAAATGCCACTGGTACTTCAGGTCGTACTGATATCTATGCACAGTCTCCATATTCAGGTGGCGAGTCTGGTTCTGTTGGCAGTATTGATGATATTACCTCTGGTTTAATCATTTGTTATGCATTAACACCAGTTGCTACGGATCCAACCGTAATGACGTTCTCAACAGAAATTGTTGAAACCTTTAAAGGGGGTCCAGCAAACGTTGTACTTACTCATAGTACTGACGCATATAATACCGTCGAAGTGGTTAATGCCACCAGTGTAGCAATTCAAGTTGAAGGTGCGCCTACCGCCGTTATTTCTGGTAACTCTGCGGTGACTGAGGAAGCAAACGTAACCTTAGACGGTTCTGCATCTTCAGATCCAAACGGTGACGCACTAACCTTTACTTGGGTACAGCTTTCAGGTACTCCGGTTAGCTTCAATGCAAGTGCAGAAACAATCAACTTTACGGCACCAAAAGTGTCAAAAGATGAAACGATTTCTTTCCAACTAACCGTGGATGACGGTAACGGCAACAAAGACTCAACAGTTGCTTCTGTCTCTATTGTTAATAAGAAAGAAAGTGGTTCGTTTGGTTGGTTAATGTTACTACTAACACCTATGTTATTTACTCGCCGTAAAAAAGCGTAATGTAATAATCAAGGTTGATAGTTAAAAACCGATAAAAACTTTAAAGCCATCAACATTAGTTGATGGCTTTTTTTTGCAACTTTAACAAGTGGTTTACGGTTTATTTTGCACTATCTATGAAGGTATTTAGCGTTTGAGTAAGATACCCAACAGGGCTTCAGGCTAACACGACAGGGTATTAATAATAGGCAGCAATATTGACTAAGTGCTTGGCTTGGCCAACTGGCCGCTGTTGTTCACTGTTAATTAATGTTGTTCCATACATAAATCAGGCATCAGTAGCCCTATAGCTTTTATCATTACGAACTGGTGAACTCAGCAGCAATGACTAGGTTGGATTAAAAGATAAACCAGTTTTAGCAAACGAAAACAACGACACTCTCCCAGAATGACAAGGCTTAGACCAAAAAAAACAGCGCTGAACACTCAGCCCTGTTTTTATTAACAAGTCTACCCTAACTAATGCTAGCGGTTAAAAATGAATGGTGGTACCTAAGAATACGCCATCAAATTCAATATTGGTATATAAGTCGCTTAAGTCTTCAAGCTCTAGCTTTACGGCACGATAACCAGCGTTAATATTGACATCAACCGCTAAGTTATCAATGAGTTCATAACTTACCCCAACCTCATAATCATATAAGGTGTGAGAATCAAAAGATAAAAAGTTACCTTGAGCGTATAGATTTAAACCGGTTAAGGGTAGACCTACATTGGTGGCAACATATAACATTGGCACAATTTCAGTCACCTCTAGCGTCCCTGATTGCGTTACAGGCCCTGAGTCTAAGTTAACTGTCGCTGCTACGGTAATGTCACCATCAAAATCTCTACCGGTTAAACCAAAGTCAAATGAGAGTAAGTCATTATCAAACAATTCGTAATACAAGGTGTAATCTACATAACTTATATTAAAGTCAGCATTGACCATACTGCCTTCTCGAAACGTTTCACCTTCAAATTCAAAGTCATTTGCCAAGGTTGTTTCGCCTTCGGTCTCTAACGACGTCGATGCTATCTTAATATTAGGAATGATAGGTAAAGGGTGCTCAAACGCTAAGAAAAAGCTATTTTGCTTTTTATCCGCCAAATTAAAATCAATTTGCGAACTGCTTTCACCAAACACTCCTGAAGCTTGATTATCCCAAACCTGTCCTCCAAGGTAGATACCTAAAGCATCGGCTTGAACGTTAGTAGATAAAATCGAAGCGAATGTTACTGCTAGTGCTATTTTTTTCATACTTTATTACCCTTGACTCAATAAGTCGTTAAGATCGATTAAAGCGGCATTTGCACGCGAAATATAATTGGCCATCACTAGTGAATGGTTAGCTAGCATACCAAAACCGTCCCCATTTAAAACCATTGGGCTCCATATTGGCTCTTGGCTTGCTTCTAGCTCGCGCATTATTTGCTGCACACTTACCTTAGCATTTTTCTTTGCTAATACATCATTAAAATCTATTTCTATCGCTTTTAAAAAGTGCAGTAACGCCCAGCATGCACCGCGCGCTTCATAAAATTCATTATCGATTTGCCACCAGCTGGTTTTTAATTGCATGCTATTGGCACTTGAAGTGGATTGTTGCGCTACACTATCGCCCGCCAACTCGATATTCATTTGCTCTCGGCCCACACTAGCGCTTAAACGTTGCGAGTAACTGCCAAGACGCTTCGTTACCTCTTGTATCCAAGCGCGTAAGTTATCCGCACGCGCATAAAACTGTGCCGACTGATTATTTACTTGGGTCAGTGCTGTACGGTATTGATAAAGCTCATTAATTGCCTTTTGATACGCTCCTTCGGCGCTCGGCATTACCCAGCTGGTGTGATCTATATTAAATTGTGGCTGTGCAATTTTTAAGTTGTTATTTTCAGCAGACTGCGACTGTGAACGACTAAAGTCTTGTCGCATCACTAACGCCATACCACGCACCATTTCTAAGACGCCAAACTCCCATGACGGAATATTATCTAAAAATACTGACGGAGGCAGAGCGTCATTTGACAAGTAACCACCGGGTTTATTAAGCAAGGTTTCAGTTACACGGATTAAGGCGGTCGTTGTGGTGTAACCGACTACTGGTGCGACACCGTCTGCATTAGCGGCTGCGGTCACTTCGGCGCGAATATCAAGCTCAGCGGGCTCAAAGCTCCAATAAACGCCCAATAAATACATTGCCAAAAAAAATGCAAAAATCGCTGAAATTACCGTTTTTGTTGAAATATTTACACTCATAACAAACTCCTAATGATGGTGATGCTTTTTTTGCTTCAGGCCTTTAATACTATATGTTACATCAACGCTAGTTTGATCATCAAAATGTAGCGTTATTGTCATCTGTTGTTGTGCTGTTAGCGACTGTTTTAGGTCAAATATCATTAAGTGCAAGCCTGATGGCTGAAATTGCACACTATCATTGGCTAAAATATCAACAAAGCGGAGTTGACGCATCCGCATCAGGCCGTCAACCATAGTATGTTGGTGAATTTCAATGCGATCACTAACGTCACTCGTCGCAGCAACTAAACGCCGATTGCTATTACTAAGGTTTTTAATTGTCATGTACGCTGATGAAATCGAGGTGCCAGGGATGCTCTCCCTAGCATAGCTATTCTCAACCTTAATCTGAGCGTTTTGACTGGCATTAGCTGCGCAAAATAATAAATTTGATACGATTAATACCAATAAAAATATAATCCTCATCTGCCGCTATACATCCCTATTTATCCATATTATGATTTGTCTTCACTATTGTAACTAAGCTTGAGCAAAATGGATAACTTAATTATATCAAATGAAGACAATGGCGTGCTTGTCATTACCATCAACCGATTCGATAAAAAAAATGCTTTAAACAATGACATGTATCTTGAATTATGTCGCTTGTTTACCTTAGCTAACGAGCGTGCCGATATACGCTGCGTACTCATACAAGGTGATGCAAAATGCTTTTGTGCTGGTAACGATTTACATGACTTTATTAAATGTAGTGAAAGTGGTGATTTAGCCGCTTTTGACCTAGTAAAAGCGCTTGCCAACCTAGAAAAACCTTTAGTTGCTGCGGTTGCAGGTCCGGCTGTTGGTATAGGCACTACTTTATTGCTACATTGTGACATGGTTTATGCTGCCGACAATGCTAAATTTAAACTCCCGTTCACTCAATTAGGATTAAGCCCTGAAGCCGGCTCTAGTTTATTACTACCTTTGCGTATCGGTCATAATCGCGCCTTTGAGTTACTGGTATTAGGTAAAATGTTTAGTGCTGAGCAGGCTCTCAACTATGGCTTAATTAATGAAATTTGCCCTGCAGATGAATTGCTAAGCACTGCCCTAAGTACTGCACAGGCAATTGCCAAACTACCTCTTGATTCTCTTTTGACTAGCCGCAAGTTAATGAAAGCTCATAGTCAAGCCTTGTTGCCACAAGTACTAGAAAATGAAGCAGAGCAATTCAAGCGTTTAGTCAATACCGACGAATGCAAAACAATTTTAGCCAGCTTTTTTAAATAGCATCTTTAACACTGCGCTTCCTGAACACTGAAGACAAATTATCTTCAGTGTTTGGCTGTATTTCGCCTTGCGCACTCTTATATAGTGAGCCGCGATAGCTTGTGCTTTGCCTGTTAATAACAAGCAACTTATTGGGGCTGCTCTTTTTCTCTGATCAGTAACCAAACAGCCCCTACCACCAACAAAATAGGCCAAAATGCGCCAACAAATAACAGCGCCCCGCCACCTAACACTAACAAGGCAACAAAAATTAGCGAGCCAAATACACTCATGACAATGGCTAGTGCCACCAAAACCAGTAACACCACAACTAACGCCGTAAGACTAATTGCTTGCAATGGCGCTATTAACTGCTCCCCCATGTAAATGTCAACGTCAAACCACTCGATAACGCTAATTCCTAGCACATAGGTAAGAAACAAGGTCGCGAAAATAGCCAAACACAAGGCTTTAAAAAATGACATAGAAACCCCTCACACTCAGTGCTAATTGATCATTACTTTTTGTTGATATTGCGTTCGCATCACGAGCCTAGCCTTTAACTGGCATTAATAGGCTAGCTACTATATAAGCAACGCCAGTCGCCACCGGAAACATCAAAAGTGCTGCTATAGCAGCCACGCGCACCGCTAACCGTGGAAATTGATAATGCTTGGCAATACCTGCACAAACTCCCGTTAATTTTTTATGACGCGTATCTTTTGCTAACGTTTTTTGAACTGAATACTCTCGATTAAAACTCATAACCTACTCCTAAAACCTACCAGACCATGCTGATGCTTAATTACACTATGCATGGCTAAATTTAAGCTACCAGGTAGTGACTCATGCATGGCAGCACAGTCACTACCTATTAACCATACAGTCAGACGAGCTTTAGCCATTCGCCGCTTTTTCTTTCATTTGAGCTAACTCTTGCTCTATGTGCTCGTCTACTTCTAAGGCACGAAATTGACTATCTAAGTCTTGCGATTCAGTCATATCAAATGCCTCAACCTGCGCTTCCACACGATCAATTTTTGCTTGGTAGCGGGCAAATTTATTCATTGCCTCATCAATATTATGCACTGCTGCTTTTTCTCGCACTTTTAGGCGCACAGTAGCTGATTGTTGGCGCATAAATAAGGCTTCTTGCTTACGTTTTGCCTCACTTAGCTTACTTTGCAAACGCTGACTATCTTGCTGTATTGCGGTTAAGTATTCGTCCAGCTGCGTTAGCACTTGCTGTATATCTTGTAGTTTTTGCCCACAAGTATGCTTTTCTTGTAAGGCAGATTTTGCTAAATCTTCCCGATCTCTACTTAAAGCAAGCTCGGCTTTTTGTTGCCAATGCTGAATACGCTTTTCTAAATCTCGAATATTACGCATCAGCGACTTTTTTTCAGCAATTTGTTTTGCTGCGGTAGAGCGCACCTCGACTAAGGTTTCTTCCATCTCTTGAATAATTAACTTGAGCATTTTCTCTGGTTGCTCTGCTTTATCTAACATGGCATTGATATTGGCGTTAATAATGTCGGTGAATCTTGAAAACATACCCATAATTTTGCTCCTAAAGTTTTTTTGCGCTTTGTGGCTTAGTTGTTATTGATTGAGGCGTAGTTGTTAGTGCTACTAGTGCTTGCGTTTTCACTGTACTGTAGCGCATTGAAAAGCGTTGCAGCTCATCATTAATTGAATTAGATAGTGTCGCCGCTAAGTTTTGTGCCACTATCTGCCCTTGTTTGTGCATACTTGCTGCTAAGTGCTGCTCTAAACTGTTTTGCTGCGCTTTCGCCGGTAAAGCCGACAACATTGCTAAAGACAACACAACCGCACCCAAACGTGTTTTATTCAATAATAGTTTCATTACATATATCCTTATGTCAGTAACATGAAAGCGACGTCAGCATCACTTCATGAAAGTATCTAAGCTGACTATTACAAGTGCTGTGCCAATTCACCCACACAAGATAAACAGTTGTTATGTAAGGATTTATTTTATTTTCAGATATCTAAGGCATTTTAGGACATAATATGTCAGGCGATTATTTGGTCAAATTTGTCACTCATTTTAGTGAATTTGACCAGTGGCGAATAACAAGGTTTATACGGCGAGAATTACCGCGAAGTGAATTGATATTTGCTATCAGGTAAGCGATGGTCAAAGCGACAAGAAAACCATGCCGCCAATCTGCTTCCTATTCTAATAGCAAGTTGTGTTAGTCAGTTACGACGTCTGTTTCTGCAAGCGCCCCCCACTCACTCCAAGAGCCATCATAGACACGCACAGCGTTATGACCAGAAAGCTCAGCCGCTAAAGCTAAAATACAAGCGGTAACACCAGAGCCACAACTCATGATCATTGGCTTATTTTTCCTATTGAGTGCAGTAAAAATTTGCGCTAACTCGGCACGCGGCTTTAATAGCCCCTGCCTGAATAGCTCGGTATAAGGTAAGTTTTTAGCATTAGGCATATGACCGCTGCGCACACCAGCTCTAGGCTCGGCTTCTTTACCACTAAACCGAGCTTGGCCTCGGGCATCAAGAATTAACTCTTGTTGGCTAAGCGTTTGTGCTTGCACCTCTTGCCAATGACAAAAATAGTCGGCTTGTGGATGTGCCTCAAAGTCTCCTGTGACAATTTTTGGCTCAGTTTCAACCGCGAGTGGCTTTTTTAACTTGATCCAATACGGCAGACCACCATCTAATACCGCAATATTTTTATGACCCATCGCCTTGAACATGTACCAAGCACGGGCCGCCGAAAATAGCCCTAAATCATCGTAGACCACAATTTGACTTCGTTGATTAATTCCTAATGCTTGCGCGGCATGTTCAAATTGCGCGGCAGTGGGCATGGTATGAGGATAATTGTTAGATAAATCTGAAAAGTGCTGATTTAAATCAAACCGGCGCGCCTTGGCGATACGGTGTTTTGGCCAGCTATAGGTTGCCGGCGCCATATTACCAACAGGTGGAATACTCGCATCTAAAACAACCAGATCTGGACTATCTAATATGGCGTGTAAATCGATGCAAGAAATTAATTGTTGAAAGTGACTCATAGCTTGTAACTCACAATGACATGATATAGCAAAGCTAACTAAGTTTAGAATAAAAGTACAGACTTGCGCCGCAAGGGCTAGTTTTAAATGATAGGAAAAGGCAAAGCGCTAATGCGTAAATATGGTGGCAAAACTGCTCATTTAGCGAAAAACATGAATTAGCTAAACATAATCGAAACAATCACGTTAAAAAATTTCTAATGTGATGAGTGCAATGCACTTTGGCTTTTTTCAATTAATGCCACAATTAACGATGTAGCAAGCAAACAAATACCAGGTAACATAAACAACGCAAATAACATGGCTAAGCTGGGCATTTTATCATTCCTTTTTTTGACAACGCATTGAGCAATATAGTTTTAGTGCTATTAAGTAAGTTGCAAAAAACTTAACAAAGGTTGTGCCAAGATCTAATAAAAAACATAAAACATTGTTTATATTAATAATTTAGTTTTTAAAATAATAAAGACGAGCACAGCTAATTTTTTAGCCTAATTGGAATATGGTTATATTTACTAAAAGATAGTGAATTTAACAGAAAAAAGCACGACTAAGTTTTGTATAAAAACAAGTAGTTGAGCTCGTTGCTAGCAACGCAGTCATTTAAAAAATATTGCAGCAGGTATTATCAATTACCGTCCAGCACTAACACTACACCTTAGCGGCTAGCACAGCGCTAGACATTCTATATTGACTCTACTTCGGGGTTGAGTTGAAGCACTTTAGCAAAGGCCTGCTGTAGCACTTCACCGCCAACATTTTTTCCGTTGGCATTTTCACTCAAGTACCGGCGAAACTGCTTAGCTCCGGCTAGGCCATTGCACAAACCTAACATATGCCTTGCCACATGCCAGGCGCGGCCACCGCTGGCAACATGCTGGTCGATATAACTCGCCATTTCATTTATCAGCTTTTGTCGAGTTTTTACCTCAACATCGGCCTGCCAAATCTCATTGTCGGCATGCGCCAGCAGATAGGGGTTTTGATAAATTTCACGGCCGATCATGACACCATCAATATACTGCAAGTGCTCATGTGTTTGGGCATAAGAGCTAATACCGCCATTAATGGAAATAGCTAACTGCGAAAAGTCTCGTTTAAGTTGATAGACCCTGTGATAATCTAGCGGCGGTATATCACGATTTTGTTTCGGACTTAGGCCACTGAGCCACGCTTTTCGGGCATGAACAATAAAGTGTTGGCACCCAGCAGCGCTGACTGTCGTTAAAAACTGCTGTAAAAACTCATAACTGTCTAAGTCATCAATACCAATACGCGACTTTACCGTCACCGGAATATTAGTGGCGTTTTGCATACTGGCAACACACTCTGCCACCAGCTCCGGCTCAGCCATTAAGCAGGCACCAAACCTGCCATTTTGCACGCGATCTGATGGGCAGCCAACATTGATATTTACTTCATCGTAGCCGTGTTGCTCAGCAATTTTTGCACACTCAGTCATCGCATGTACATCACTACCGCCAAGCTGTAAAACTAAGGGGTGCTCTTGTTCGTTGTAGGCTAAATAATTGCCTTTACCATGCAAAATAGCCCCCGTGGTAACCATTTCAGTATATAAAACAGTGTGTTTAGACATCAGGCGGTATAAATAACGACAATGCCGATCAGTCCAATCTAGCATGGGAGCAATGGAGAGCTTATGAGAAATCATATAGTTAACGAAAAAACCTTGGTCTTAAGCATGCGCAGCGAATAAAAGTACGCGGCAAAATTTTGCGCAATTATACGAGGTTTAACATCACAAAACAAAAATAAAAGCGCTCAGCAAACTGTCGCTGCTTGTGTTGCTTTATTCCGGTGATTATTAAACCTTACGTTGTTTAGCAAGACCATAAAATCACCACATTTTTAAGTCTTTGTTTACAATGCTTTCACTACGCTAATTGCGCCGCGTATTTGCCCTAGCTCGTAGCCAGTGGCAACATCCGCTGGATAGCGCTCGCTTAAACGCTTTTTTACCTGCTCAGGTATCGACTTACCGTGACAGGCTAAGCAAACCTCTGCAACCGCTTGTGCTTTCATAAAACGATAATTACCATCAATAATTTCAGCATATTCTAACGATACTGGAGACTCCCCGTTTGCTTGCCTAACGTTAAAGCGCTCAAGTACCGCTCTTTCAAAGTCATCTGGCTTAGCCTTAGCGTTTCTTGGTTTTAAACTTACCCGCTTAACCTGCCAGCCAGAACTGGTACTTAATTCATTTGCTATCCGCGGCGCGGTCTGAGCACACACATTGATGGCGTGTACTAAGCCACCACTTTGAATGCCTTGCATAAGTTGCGGCTTTAGCGCTCCGGCAAAACGCTTAACAAGTTGCTTAGCTTGCAGGTTTAAGTCAGTGTCACTTTGCACATTAGTGGCAAATACAGGCGAGGAAAATAGCACTAATATTATTGCCAGAAAAAATTGTGAGCTTTGCATCATATAACACCTCTGTTGAGCATTAAGGTTAACCACATTATCCGCTGAGCTACCTTATGATAATTACCCTTGGGTTTTAAAACGGTTTACGGTTTCTTTTTCGGTAAATATTTATAGCCATTGATCATGGCTGATACTAGCGCCGTTTTTTCGCGCCGCTCAGCCACAATGACCCCCACTATATGTAAAAATATGAGCAAAATTAAACTATAAAAACCATACACATGGGCGGTAATAAAAGGTTGGCGTAACTGACGCATTGCTTGATAGGCCTCGGCATCAACGTTGACCTTTGAGTAGGGTTTAATGGCGGCAATATTTTCCTTATCGATGGCGATACGCTCAATAAAATATTGACCAAATGGTGGATAATAAATATCAGTACCGGCAATTACCAGTCCGGAAAGCAACTGCACTGTCATCATCACTAACAACGCAAATACCATTAATTTACCAGCCGGATTATGGCCTTTATAGGCCTTATTTTTCTGCTGTTTAAATTCAATCAACTGCTGGACAAAACCTTGAGTAAAGGGTAAAACTCTACGCCACCTTGCATCGGGCTGACCAATAAAGCCTAATAGCAAGCGAAATATTAAGTTTAAAGCAAAAACATAGCCCACGCAGACATGCAAAGTTTTTAATAAGACTTTACCGTCTGAACTTAGCCCCAATAACTTGCTATTTAAAATCATCAGACCAAGTGCTATCAGTAACATAATCACGATAACATTTAGCCAGTGAAATAGCCTGATACTGCGACTGTATACAAACACTTGCTCTCGTTTCATTGTCATATTGACCTCTCAGTTTAGCCAGTTACTAAAAGTTACAATGCAACTTTAGGTATTAACGCTGATGGCTTAAAGTTAATAACGCAGCCGTTAGGCGTGGGCACAAGTAACAAAGTAAGCGCTAATATATTCCTATTATCCCCATTATTTAACGTAAGCATTTGCGCTAGAACAATGATTGAAATTAAATTTAATCTATAGTGAACAAGATTCGAACCTTGATGTGCTATGACTGTCGGCACCAGTTATTACCGAATTGACAAAACTAGATATTCATCATCAGCTTTTACGCTTATTTAATCATTAGACATAAGTGAGTTCTGTAAATTGGCATCAATATTTTTTTGCATAGTACATATGCCTATTGCCTATAGATATGACTGATAAAGTGGAGTTTTATGAGAGATAAATCGATCGCGATCATTTTGCTTATCATTATGTTTTTAAATTTTTTTGACGTGCTCACCGATATTGCCTTGGGTGTGCCGCTTTGGCATATTTTTTCTGAAAGCCTGATTGTCTTGATATCTGGCATCGGCGCTTACTTTTTAATTAACGATATACGCACACGCACTGCAGATATAAGCCGATTAAAACAAGCGATAGTAGACTACGACGATAAATTTAGTCATATTTCTGAAGAAATGAAAAACGCCCGTCACCAATACAGCAACGTTATTCATAAACAATTTTTAAAATGGTCGCTTACCCCCAGTGAGCAAGAAGTGGCGATGTTAATGCTCAAAGGCCTGAGTTTTAAAGAGATCAGCGCCGTTAGAAATACCAAAGAAAAAACCGTACGACAGCAAGCCTCTACCATATATCATAAATCTAATCTTGAGGGACGGCATGAATTGGCAGCATGGTTTTTAGAGGACTTTATGCGCTAACTTGCACTCCAACACAGCAATGACTTTTTTCGGTATGCATTCAACAAATATAAAAATATATAAACCACTACCTTATGACGCAAGTTCAACGTTATGCGCATGTACTTGCCGGCTTTACCAGCGCCAATGGTTTATAAGTAACCCTGTCACTAACACATGCATACTGCTAATTAACCGGATAAAGCGATAAAAACTAGCGTAACTTTCAACAAATCAGTTATTATGGCTGATATCGTCACTAATTATTGAGTTAGTGAGATTTACTTTTTGCCAATATGTGTGCAAAATCGAATGCCTAATTAAAAAAAAGCTTTTTTGGAAAACATTCATGAATGTAGAGTTTATTAACCCGTTTTTGTCTTCAATGCTTAACGTAATGTCCACCATGGCGCAAATGGAATTAACGCCTGAAAAGCCACGCTTAAAAAAGAATGAAGTTGCACAAGGCGATGTTTCTGGCTTAATTGGAATGGTTAGTGAACAAACCAAAGGCTCTTTGTCTATTACCTTTGAAGGTAAGTTAGCGTTAGCGACCATGAAAAACATGGTGGGTGAAGGCCCAGATGAGATCAACGAAGAAATTACCGACTTAGTCGGTGAAATTACCAATATGGTTACCGGTGGCGCGAAACGCATGCTCAGTGAGAAAGGTTTTGAGTTTGACATGGCAACACCTATGGTGGTCTCTGGGACAAAGCACACAATTACCCATAAAGCAGATGGCCCAATTGTCATCATTCCACTCGCGTCTAAATTTGGTAAAGCCTATATTGAGTTTAGCTTTGACAAATAATTGTATAGTTTTACGCTAACTAGCCTCGTTTATACGGGGCTTTTTTATATTCGCTTGCCAGCACATGATGTGCTGTTAATTTGTACGGTAGGTAATCTTAGGAGTTAACAATGTGGCAACAAACACAAATATCATTACCACCCTATCGCCGTGGCTTTCATTTGATCAGTGACGACATTCAACACGCCTTAGCAACACTTGCACCGGTGCAATGTGGTGTGTTGCACATTTTTATCAAGCACAGTTCTGCCTCATTAACAATTAATGAAAATGCCGATGCCACGGTTCGTGCTGACATGGAGCAACATTTCAACCACTATGTACCGGAAAACGCCCCTTATTATCGCCATACCTATGAAGGCCCTGACGATATGCCTGCACATATTAAAGCTAGCACCCTAGGTAGTAGTGTCAGTGTGCCAATCACCCAAGGCAAATTGAATTTAGGTCAATGGCAAGGTATTTATCTGGGTGAACACAGAGAGCATGGCGGTTCGAGAACACTGGTGCTAACCCTGATGGCGGGGTAGAACTTACTGCGCCAATTGTACTTTGACTCGGCGAGATATATTACACAATAGCTCGTAAGGTATACTGGTGGCCGCTTGTGCAATTTCTTCTATGTTTAATCCTTTACCCCATAATGTCGCAATGTCGCCAATTTTATCGGTACTGTGCTGACCTAAGTCTACCGTTATCATGTCCATTGAAACTCGCCCTATCAGCGGCACGCGTCGGCCATTAAGTAACACCGGCGTACCATTTTGTGCATGGCGAGGATAACCATCTCCGTAGCCTATCGCAATGACACCTACGGTGGTTTTTTGTTTGCTCACCCAAGCGCCACCATAACCAACCGCTTCACCAGCGGCGATCTCGCGCACGGCAATCAAACTTGATTGCAAAGTCATCACCGGCTTAACGCCATCTATTGTCTCGGCCTGCGGCAGAGGTGAAACACCATAAAGTAATAAACCCGGTCTTATCCATTGATAATGACTTTCTGGCCAACATAAAACGGCGGCAGAATTGGCCAAGCTTTTTTCTAACTTGCTATCAGCACAAAGTGCGTCGAATAGAGCCATTTGTTTAGGGGTTGTGCTTGCAGTTTTATCGTCAGCGCAGCCTAAATGACTCATTAACACCAGAGATTTTTGCACATTGGGTGATTGGCTTAACGCCTGATAAAACTGTGAAAATTGCTCAGGATTAATCCCCAGCCTATGCATGCCAGTATCAATTTTCAACCACACTTTTAGTGGTTGCTCAAGCTTAGCATTGAGTATTGCGCTAAGTTGTTGCTGATTGTGTATAACAGTCGCAAAGTTGTTAGCCGCGAGGATGGCTATATCGCTATCGGCAAAGAAACCTTCAAGTAAAACAATTGGTTGTACTATACCAGCGGCTCTCAGTGCTAAGGCTTCATCAATACGGGCAACGCCAAAGGCATCAGCATTGGGCAATGCCTTGGCGATACGCTCTAAACCATGGCCATAGCCATTGGCTTTTAATACCGCTAACACTTTGGCTTTCGGGGCAAGCGTTTTAATAGTTTGGTAATTATGCGTTAATGCGGATAAATCGATAATTGCTGTTGCTGTGTGCAATGCCATGACAGTTTAATCTTCATCCAAAACATGCGGACCCGCGTAGTTGTCAAATCGCGAGTATTGACCTTGGAATGTCAAAGGCACTCGACCAATCGGCCCGTTACGTTGTTTCCCTATAATAATTTCGGCCATGCCTTTATACTCTGAGTCGTCGTGATAGACCTCATCACGATAAATAAACATGATCAAATCAGCATCTTGCTCAATAGATCCTGACTCACGCAAATCCGAGTTAACTGGCCGTTTATCGGCGCGTTGCTCCAAGCCACGGTTAAGCTGTGACAGCGCCACTACAGGCACTTCTAACTCTTTCGCTAAGGCTTTTAATGACCGCGAAATTTCAGCAATTTCTAAGGTTCTGTTATCGGCAAATTGTGGCGCTCGCATCAATTGTAGGTAATCGATCATGATCAAGCTGATACCGCCATGATCGCGTGCTATGCGTCGAGCACGCGAGCGTACGTCTGTGGGTGTAAGCCCTGCGGCATCGTCAATAAACATTTTTCCTTTTTCTATCAACAACCCCATGGTGGATGATAAACGCGCCCAATCTTCATCTTCTAATTGGCCGGTACGGATTTTTGTTTGATCAATACGCCCCAGCGAGGCCAGCATCCGCATCATGATCTGTTCAGAGGGCATCTCTAAACTAAAGATTAATGCCGGTTTGTCTTCCGTCATGGCGGCATTTTCCGCCAAGTTCATGGCAAAGGTAGTTTTACCCATGGAAGGTCGCCCAGCCACTATGATTAAATCAGACTTTTGAAAACCTGCGGTCATTTTATCTAAATCAGCGAAGCCACTGGAAACGCCAGTAACACCATTGGTGGGTGAGGCGCATAGTTTTTCAATGCGATCAACAGTCTTTTCCAATACCGAGCTGATATTCTCAGGTCCTTCTGATTTATTGGCACGTTGTTCAGCAATAGCAAACACTTTGGTTTCGGCAAAGTCGAGTAAATCAACACTGGTGCGCCCTTGGGGATCATAACCGGCTTCGGCAATTTCATTGGCAACACTGATCATTTCACGCGTTACCGCCCGCTCACGCACAATATCGGCATAGGCACTAATATTGGCGGCGCTGGGTGTGTTTTTCATCATTTCAGCTAGATAAACAAAGCCACCAGCATCATCAAGCTTTTGATCGTTTTCAAGCGCTTCTGATAACGTGATCAAATCAACCGGCTCACCCAATTCGATTAATGCGCCTATGGTTTCAAAGGTAATACGATGTGAGCGACTATAAAAGTCTTGGGCAACAACGCGTTCGCCAACGCGATCCCAAGCTTCATTATCTAGCAATAAGCCACCAAGCACGGATTGTTCCGCTTCTAGCGAATGTGGCGGCACTTTTAATTCATCGATTTTTTTATCTTTAGAAAATGACTTATTGTTACTAAACTTGGCAGGCTTACGATCGGCCATATCACACCTTAAATGCTTGGCGATAATCTCTACTTAACGATAGCTAACGGGTAGCGTCAAGTGATATAAATTATTCGAAAATAAAGAGCGTTAATGTAGCAGAATTTGCGGTTAAGCAAAATGCTCAAGTGAAAAGAAATCGCGATTTATTAACTTCACTGACACTTGATTAAAACAAGTTACTTTTAGTGGCGACAAAACACACCTTTCACAAGTAGCATAGCTTTGATGTCTGCAAGGTACTCGATAACATCGACAGACATCAAACCTAGTGCGAACGCTTAAGCGGTTTTATTTTATTTTTATACGTCCACTGACCGTACTTGCCTGCACCGCAGCGCTGGCGTTGCCAGTGTCAAACGATAATTTTGAGCTAGGACCGTATTTCGCGCGCGTTGCTTTTGCTGATGTCAATTGATTAATGATATTACCGCCCGCATTGGCTTTTAATTGAAAACTCGCTTGCACGGCATTATTAAATGTTAACGCTAAATCACCACTAACACTGGACATCTTTATTAAGCCATGCTCGTTTAGCGATAACTCACCCTCAAACTCACCGCTGACCGTTGAGGCTATAAGCTCATCTACCGCTGCTAAGGCTAGCTCAATATCGCCAGACACTGAGTGCGCTGACACTTCTTGTGCGCTGGAGTCGGCATTAATACTGCCGCTAACGGTTTTCAAGTGTAAACGACCACTGGAGTTTTTATCATCGATATCACCACTTACCGAAGAAATACGTACTTTACCCGCTAGGTTTTTACTGACAACATTGCCACTGACGGTCACTAATTCGCTATGTAACGTCAGATCGCTCGCCTCAATATCACCACTGACAGTTTGTACTTCACTGCCTTGGGTAAAGTTGCTAATTTTTACGTCAGAAGAGACGCCCTTAAAGCGAACTTTTACATGCTTAGGGATAGTTACGGTCAAGTCAGAGCCGGAATCGCCCCAATCATTATGACTACCGCGCGGTAACTCAACCTTAATCATGATCCGCGAGCCAACTTTTTCAAAGGTTAACCCCTCGGCTTTATCATCGAGCTCCCCGGTAACTATTACTTCATCAGCGTTGTTGCCAATAAGCGTTACTTCACCGCGCAAGTTTTCTATGCTGACAATATTTGCACCTGTCAATGGCAACGTTTGATTAACCTGCTCGCCCGCGATACTTGGCGTAGCTACACTCAACAATATTATGGGTAATAATTTACTTAAATTTGCCATTTTAACCTCGACTCTTTTACCTACTAACATTTAAATACTCTGCCACTGCGGGCTATATAGCTGCGTTAATAATTCTAGCTCTTGCTGCTGTGTCCAACGTAATAAGTTTAATAAATCGCTATTGTTGGGGTCTTCAACCAAGGCCTGACTTATGGTTTTTTGTGCAGAATTGAGCTTGATCAACTCGGTTTGCATCGCCACAGGTAGCTGCTTAATATCCGGCATGCCAAAACTGACCAACATGCGGTGTTTTTGTTGCTGAAAGTCTTGTTGCATAACTGTTGCTATATTATCTGCGCTATTTAACTGGGCAGAGTTTGGGCTGATTGCAAGCCAAGTAAGCAACACAGCTGCGACTATCGACGCCGCCCAGGCAGTGGGCATAAAAACGCGACCTGTGTTTTGTGTTTTTGCTTCCGGCACTTGTTCATTGATGGCTTTCTCAATACCCGGCCATAAGTCGCGCGCTGGTAATATTTCTTTGGCTAGTTGCGCAATTTCATCTTCTAGCATTACTGCGGGTTGTTTAGGTATTCTTGTTTCTTTACTCATGGTCTACTCACTTAGCGACGCTTGTAACAAATTTCTAGCTCTGTGATATTGGGCTTTACTGGTGCCAACTGCCATATCTAACATGTTGGCAATCTCTTCATGGCGATAACCCTCAATAGCAAACAGTACAAACACTAACCTAGCTCGTTCTGGTAGCTGTTGAATTTTACTGTCTAGATAATGCCCTGTATCTGGCATCTCAACCAAGGTATCTTCAAGCACTTGTTCCTCAATACTAAATATACGTTGTAGCCAGCTTTTGTTCTTTCGAATATGATTTAATACAATATGAGTCGCGACACTATGTAACCAAGTGGAAAATTTACTTTCGCCAGCAAAGTTACTAATTTTTTGCCATAACTGCACAAACACTTCCTGGCAGGCATCTTCAGCACTGTCTTTGTCTGCCATCATTCGCCAACACAACGCATAAATACGTCGATAATATTTTTCATAAAGTGCATAAAACGCCTTTTGATCGCCTTGCTGCGCTTGCGCTATCCATTGCGACTCTAGATCTAAGCTCGCTGGCTCAACTTCTTCAATAATTTTTAACTTATCCAAAAAGTAAACTCTCATTGTTTACGTCATTATTAGGTTAGTCGCAGTATGGAGCAAAAGGGTTTAAAGCGCAGGAAAAATATTTAACTTTTGCTCTCAGCGCTGCTACTGAACTTTCAATTTATGGCGCTGCTGAAATGTCGCATCAACAAGTGTTTGTGATGGGCAACGTAATGCTTATAAGCGAGGGTTGGTCATAATGAGGGCAAAAAAAAACGCCCAAGGGCGTTTTTTCTTCTGGTTTAATAGCAGAATTACTTCTTGCTAAGAGCGCCAAAACGCTTGTTGAATTTATCAACACGACCACCAGTCTCAGCAGCTTTTTGCTTACCAGTGTAGAATGGGTGACATTCTGAACATACGTCTAAGTGTAAGTCTTTACCTACAGTTGAACGTGTTGTAATAACGTTACCACAAGAACAAGTTGCCTTGAACTCTACATAATTTGGATGAATACCGTCTTTCATGGGAAACCTCTGTTAAGGCCGCATCGCCACTTGATCAGTCATTATTACCGTCAAGCACCATACGAGTTAAAAATAATGGAGGCGAATATTAAAGCATAGCGCGCACCATAGCAATAAAAAATGCTAAAAAGTAAGCAATAAGGCTAAAAATACCAGCGCGGCGATTTTCTCGCTTGGCATTACTAAAGTTCACAGTAAAATAGCATTAATATTGAATTTTAAATGACGGTTCTTTTTGGCAGATTTAGCAAACAACACCTATGTACAAGTGGCGATTCCTGTTCCTATGCGTCAGTTGTTTACCTATCGGGTGCCAACAGAATTAACCACCCCTGCGCTACGCTTAGGTGAACGTGTGATTGTCCCGTTTGGCGCTCGCCATGTCGTCGCCATCGTGTTATCAATCGATAGCCACAGTGAGTACGCAGCTGAAAAACTCAAATCAATCTTAAGTCGAGTCAACGACAACTTTCACTTTTCTCCCGAGCTCATCGACTTTATTCGCCGCTGTAGCGAGTATTATCACCACCCTATTGGTGATGTTTTTCAACAAGCGTTGCCAGTCTTGTTGCGACAAATAAAGCAACCAAGCATTGACCTGCCACCCGTTTGGAAAGCCTCAGACAATATCACTACTGCAGAGCAAGCCGCGAGCGCCAAACGCTCGCCAAAACAGGCTGAGCTACTGGCGATTATTCAACAGCGCGATGGAATTACTTGGTCTGAGTTATTAACTCTTGGCTTTAATAAGAGCCAACTTAAGGCCTTGGAAAAAAAAGCGTTTATTTACAGTCAAGCCAGCGAGGTTAGCCGTTTTAGTTGGCAAAATCACTACTTACAACACAGCAATCGCTTGTCATTATCACCTGAGCAAGCGCTTATTGTGGCAACCGTGAAAGAATTAGCTAACCAGTTTGCATGCCATTTAATTGATGGCGTTACCGGTAGCGGTAAAACCGAAGTTTACTTACAAGCTATGGAACAGGCCTTAGCACAAGATCAGCAAGTTTTGGTGTTAGTTCCTGAAATTGGCTTAACGCCGCAAACGTTAAGCCGCTTTGAACAGCGTTTTCATGTGCCAATTAGCTTGCATCATTCTGGCCTTAACGATAAAGAACGCTTACAAACTTGGTTGGCGGCACAACGAGGTAGCGCCGCCATTATCATTGGCACACGCTCAGCAGTTTTTTCACCACTGACTAATTTAGGGTTGATCATTGTTGATGAAGAGCATGACGCTTCATTTAAGCAACAAGACAGTTTTCGCTACCATGCCCGTGATATGGCTATTCTTCGGGCCAGACAATTGAATATCCCTATCCTTCTTGGCAGCGCCACTCCAAGCTTTGAGTCACTGCACAATGGCCGTGTCGGCAAATACCATTACCACCAATTACGCAAACGCGCCGGCAATGCCACTATGGCAAAAATCAGTGTCATCGATATCGCCCAACAACAGATGCAATACGGTTTGTCGGGCACGTTAAAGCACGCCATTGTCAGCACTTTAGCGCGTGGTGAACAAGCACTTATTTTTCTTAATCGTCGTGGCTATGCGCCCGCGATCAATTGCCAGGAATGTCATTGGCTTGCAGACTGTCAGCGTTGCAATAAACCGTATACCTTACATCAAAGTCAGGGCTTACTGATCTGTCATCATTGTGCAAGTCAAAAGCGCATTCCTGCGCAGTGTCCAAGTTGCGGTAGCGTTCGGATCAAACCGTTAGGACAGGGTACCGAGCAACTAGAAGAAAAAATTTCCGAGCTTTTTCCCGACTATTCCACCGTGCGTATCGACCGCGATAGCACGCGTAAGAAAGGCGCATTAGCAAAACTATTAACCCAGATTAATAACAAAGAACACCAACTTCTGATCGGCACGCAAATGCTCGCCAAAGGTCATCATTTTCCAAATGTGACGCTGGTGGCAATACTCGATGTTGATGGCGCTTTATTTAGTTATGACTTTCGTGCCGCCGAGCATATGGCACAGCTGTTAGTGCAAGTGTCAGGGCGCGCAGGCCGAGCCAGTAAACCGGGCAAAGTCTTAGTGCAAACCCGCTTTCCAGAACATCCATTATTACAAGATCTAGTCAATAATGGTTATCAACACTTTGCCACACAAGCTTTAAATGAACGACAACAAGCCTTGTTGCCACCGTTTAGTTTTCAAGCCCTGTTTCGCGCCGAAGCAAACTACCCCTCCTATCCCGAAAAGTTTTTGCGCTCACTAGCAGAAACACAATGTCTGGGGTGTCAATTCGCAGGCCCCGTGCCCGCAGCAATGGAAAAAAAGGCAGGTAAATACCGTTTTCACCTGATTTTACAAGCAAAGTCGCGTAAACAATTACACCAAGCGGTTTTTCAGCTTATACACACCAGTACCAACAATGAGTGGCAGTCGAAAGTAAGATGGTCAGTTGATATTGATCCCATTGATCTGACTTGGTAGTCCTGATCGCAGCTAATGTCAAAATGACATTGACTGCCTCTTAAGCACCTAACTAAGCTGTAAAAATAAAGTACTTTCAGTTGATGCTATTTTTTTACCAGTTGGTTAGAATTGGCGAAAGTCTTCTAGTTTAAGTTTTCCATGGCACATCAAGATTACGTTTCCCGTTCACGCGCAAAAAACAACAAAAAAAGTCCGTATAAAAAAACACCTGAGCCCGCCCCTAGTAGCTCTTTAAAAGTAAAATTAATCAGCGCTTTTTTAGTGCTCGCGATTCCAAGCTTTGCTTATCTTTTGTGGAGTATCAAAGATCAAGAGCCTGCGGCAATTACCACACCACAGCAAAGCCCAAAACCGCAAAAAACCCAAGAATTGCCCAAGCCTCCTGAAGAAAAGTGGCGCTATGTTGATGATCTAAAAAGTAAACAAGTAGAAGTTGGAGAGTATGAGGTAGTGCAAAAAGGCCCTTATCGCATGCAATGCGGCTCATTTAGAACCCGAAAGCAAGCGGAGTCATTAAAAGCAAAAATTGCCTTTACTGGCCTAGTGGCACAAATTGATAGCGCCAAAGGCACAAGCTCTACTTGGTATAAAGTGTACCTTGGCCCGTATGATAAAAAGCGCAGTGCGGAAAAAGATCGCCACAAATTAAAAAATAACGCCATACACGGCTGCAAAATTTGGGGTTGGAATTAATAACCGCGTAAAAATCTTGACGTCACTTATGCGAGCTAATTTTGTTTAGCTATTTCATAAGTGACTGTAACAAAAGTTAAAACCTGCGACGGTTTAGCAAAAATAACGCCAGCAAGCGATTGTGTCTCAGTTCGTAAACCCTGTTCTGGTGATAATTCTCTTAACTCCCTTGAAAAAGCCGCAGTCACACCTTATCTAAACTACATAAAACAAGCCAACTATCTCGGTCGGCAAGATGTAAGAGGTTAATTGTGACTACGATTGTTTCAGTCAGACGCGATGGCAAAGTTGCCATCGGTGGTGATGGTCAAGTATCGCTTGGCAATACAGTAATGAAAGGTAACGCGCGTAAAGTGCGTCGTTTATACAATGACAAGGTACTGGCCGGTTTTGCCGGTGGTACGGCAGATGCCTTTACCTTATTTGAGCGTTTTGAAAGCAAGCTTGAAATTCATCAAGGCCATTTAACAAAAGCCGCGGTTGAACTTGCCAAAGACTGGCGTAGCGACCGGGCCTTGCGAAAGTTAGAAGCGCTACTCGCGGTAGCCGATGAAAGCGCGTCTTTGATCATTACCGGTAATGGTGATGTTATTCAGCCAGAGCATGACTTAATTGCCATCGGCAGTGGTGGTAACTTTGCCCAATCTGCCGCCACCGCCCTGTTAGAGAACACAGAGCTTTCTGCAAAAGAAATTGTTGAAAAATCATTAAAAATTGCTGGCGATATTTGTGTATTTACCAACCAGCACCATGTCATTGATGAGCTATAAGCGCCAATTTGTAAGGAATTAATATGTCAAATATGACACCCCGTGAAATCGTTCATGAACTTGATAACCATATTGTTGGCCAAAGCGAAGCCAAACGCGCCGTAGCCATTGCCCTTAGAAACCGCTGGCGCCGAATGCAACTCAATGACGAGCTGCGCACAGAAGTGACCCCTAAAAACATTTTGATGATAGGTCCAACTGGTGTGGGTAAAACCGAAATTGCCCGCCGTTTAGCGAAACTTGCCAATGCCCCCTTTATAAAAGTTGAAGCGACTAAGTTTACCGAAGTCGGTTATGTTGGCAAAGAAGTCGAAACCATAATTCGCGATCTTGCCGACATGGCAATCAAAATGACCAAAGAGCAAGAAATGGCGCGCGTAAAACATTTAGCTGAAGAAGCGGCTGAAGAGCGTATTCTAGACGTTTTATTACCACCACCACGCGATGGTTTTGGTAATGATACCAGCGCCGATAACAGTACCACGCGACAAGTTTTTCGTAAGAAGCTGCGCGAAGGTCAACTCGATGATAAAGAAATTGAGCTAGATTTAGCTGCCCCGCAAATGGGCGTTGAAATCATGGCACCACCAGGCATGGAAGACATGACCTCGCAATTGCAAAACATGTTTCAAAGCATGTCTAGCGACAAAACCAAGAAGCGTAAATTAAAGATTAAAGACGCCTTTAAAGCGCTGCAAGAAGAAGAAGCAGCCAAAATTGTTAATCAAGACGATATCAAAGAAAAAGCCCTACATGCAGTGGAGCAAAACGGTATTGTTTTTATTGATGAAATTGACAAAATTTGTAAACGCGGTGATAGCTCAGGACCGGATGTTTCGCGAGAAGGTGTACAACGAGATTTATTACCCTTAGTTGAAGGCTCTACTGTCAGCACCAAACACGGTATGGTCAAAACAGATCATATTTTGTTTATCGCCTCAGGGGCTTTTCAAATGGCTAAACCTTCTGATTTAATTCCTGAGTTACAAGGCCGATTGCCGATCAGAGTCGAGTTAAAAGCACTAACCACTGAAGACTTTGTGCGTATTTTAACAGAGCCAAACGCGTCATTAACCGAGCAATATATTGCCTTACTCGCCACTGAAGGGGTTGATATTTCTTTTAGTGACGATGGTATTCAAGCCATTGCCAATGCCGCTTGGCAAGTTAACGAAAGCACGGAAAATATTGGCGCTCGCCGCTTACACACCATGATGGAGCGTTTAATCGAAGAGCTGTCATTTACTGCTAACGACAGGGCCGGTGAAAGCATTGTCATTAATGCTGAGTTTGTCGCAAATATTTTGTCTGAATTAGTTAAAGACGAAGATTTAAGCCGCTTTATTTTATAATGAAACTCTCTGAGGCTTTGGAGTAAACATGAGTGATATTAAGCGTTTTATTATCGACCAAGCAGCAGCAAATTTGGCGCTGCAATTTGACGATGACAACCCGCAACGCGAAACTAACTTTACGTTAAGTTTTGAGTATTTACGCGTGTTTGCTCCAACCGATGACAAAGGTCAATCAAGCCGCTTTCCGCCGGCGGTTTATCATAAAAAGCAAGTACAACTGTTAAAAATAGAGTCAGTCGCAAAGCACGGTTACCGGTTGCTATTTGATGATGGCTATAGTGGCATCTATAGCCCTGACTACTTGCTAATGTTAGCAACACAATTTCAGCAACATTGGCAGCAATACCTAAACAGTACCAGCAACGCCATCAATAGCCGCGAGGCAACCATTGCCATAAAAGAAGTTAAGTAAGCCGCTTACAACGACTTGTTAGCGCTTTAATAAGCGCCTATTTTCGTATCAAGTATTTAGTAAATGCCTGCTCACTAATAGGCTTGCTAACAAAATAACCTTGTACCGCATCACAGCCAATATTGCGCAACAGTTGCAGTTGCTCTTTGCTTTCAACACCTTCTGCTAATACTCGTTTACCTAAACCATGTGATAGCTCAACCATAGTTTTCACTATGGTTAAGTCGGAGTCGTTGCTCGCGACATCTTGGATAAAGCTGCGATCTATTTTAATTTTATCTATCGGTAAGCGCCGCAAATACGCTAACGATGAATAGCCGGTGCCAAAATCATCAATCGACACTTTGATGCCCATATTTTGTAACACGACCATGGTTTTCATCACTAATTCAATATCTGTGATGACAACATTTTCCGTGACTTCAAACTCAAGGTAAATAGGCGGTATTTGATATTTAACCAGCAGCCTTTGAATATTACTAATGAAATTAGGCGCTTGAAATTCGACCGCGGTAATATTAATGGCTAACGGTACGCGGCGTTGATACGTTTGATACCACTTCTGCATAGTCTGGCAGGTTTTTTCCAAAATATAATTATCAAGTTCGCTAAACAGGTTTAAGGCATCAATGTCATCAAAAAATAGCCCTGGCATCAATAAACCTTGCTCAGGGTGCTGCCAACGCACTAATACTTCTGCACTTTCTAGGCGATTGGTTTTTAAGTTTAACTGTGGCTGAAAATGCAATATAAATTCTGCATTTGCTAGGGCACGGCGCATTTCTTTTTTCCATTGTCAACAAATGCCGGCCTTGTGCTTGCATGCCGTCTTTGAACTTAACGGTTTGTAAATGGTGGCTTTCTGCTTGAAATAATGCCAAGTTGGCTTTTTGCAATAAGTCATCAGCGTTGTCTGCATCAGTAGGGTACTCGCAATAGCCCACACAACATTGTAAATGTACGTCATGTTGATTCGCTTGGTAAGCCTGAGCAATGAGCGCGTGTAAATGCTCTGCCGCCATGACTTGCTGCTGCTCGTTATTAAAATCAATGACATACATAAATGAATCACCACTTAAGCGCCCTACCACTTTTGGTTTCAATATACTTTGATTAAGGCGACGGGCAATTTCTTCTAAAATAAAGTCTCCAGCTTTTAAACCATAGGTGTCATTAACAAACTTAAATCTTTGAATATCAAGTAAATATACACAAAGCTTTTTATTGGTTTGCTGCGCTAGCTTCATTTCATTTGAGAGTTTCTCTAACACTTGCTCTCGGTTTAATACCCCCGTTAGCATGTCATGCTTACCTAAGTATTTTGCTCTGTTGATAGCGGTCGCCGCGATGTTTCTTTCTGCGCCTTGCATCCAAATCAACAACACAAAACCAAGCGCAGTATTGAGACCAATATCAATATAGACTAAGTGTTGTGTCAGGTAACGAAACCAGTCGTCTGTTAAATAAACTATCGAGGCAAAGGAGTAGGCACCATAACGTAGCCCTGCTATCAGGCAGTAAACGTATAAAATCCGCCCTGAAAAGTGTCTAATATTGGCAAAATATAAATAGCAACCCGCTGCTATAAAACCAGCGCCAAAAATAAACGCCGCTAAACTTTCTCGTAAATAAAAGCGATTAAATACACTGTCACTATTAAAACCGTATATTAGTGTAGCGCCAACGCCAAGTATGACAGCGGCAACTGTATTAATGACCAACAGTCGTGACGAAATTTTTTCTTGTTGACTGGCACTATAAATACCCAAGATTAGAAACACAAAATGTAAGTAATGACTCACTTGGCGCAGCAACTCAAAACTAATATCAAGCAAACTTCCTACCGTTTGCTCGGTAAACATATGTTGCCCTGCTAATGCTAATTGATTCACCGCTAAGGCAGATAAGCTCAATAACCAGTACTTCAAGTACTGACGGACTAGGCCGCGATAATAGAAAAAAAAGAGCAGGGCAAGCAGGCTAAAAACAAGCGTCTCTACAGAATACACTATGCTTAAATTAGCGGCCTGTTCAAGCATGCAGAAAACTCATATGGAAAGACAATAACAATATTAAATAATGTTTCTTGGTTAATTACAAGCAACTGCGCTACCTATATTTATTTAACAACTATAATAGCTTAGCAGTTGTGCCTGTGTTTACAGGCGTTATACTAGAGAAGATAAGCCGCTACGAGGAAACTTCTATGGAATATAATACGTCAGAGTTATGTGATATCTACACTGATTTAATCGATGTACTTGAGCCTGTATTTAGTAATTACGGAGGCCGAAGCTCGTTTGGCGGCAAAGTTGTGACCGTGAAGTGCTTTGAAAACAATGGTCTGATTGCCGAGCTAGCTAATACCGACGGTACAGGTAAAGTCATGGTTATAGACGGTGGTGGCTCAACACGACGCGCACTAATCGATATTAATATCGCCGAACTAGCAAGCAAAAATAATTGGGAAGGCATTATTTGCTATGGTAGCGTGCGCGATGTTGATGCTTTAGAAGACACTGACCTAGGTATTCAAGGCTTATTATCGATTCCTGTAGCAGCTAGCGATAGCAGTTTAGGGGAAAGTGATGTCGCGATAAATTTTGCCGGTGTAACCTTTTTACCTGACGATCATATTTATGCCGACAACACTGGCATTATTTTATCCCCAGACCCCCTAGATATCGACTAATCGTTTAACTCGTTCGGGTATTGCGCTTGCCATGCTGCTAACCAGCGTGGCAAATTTTTTGACGTGATACCAGCACCATAATGCTGGCCTTGTGCGTACTCACCTCCCATACTGATAAAGGTTTGCTCTGCCGCCAAACTATTAATATTGCTACCCACTAAAGGAATGGTCATTTTTCTGGTAAGCGTGATTAAAGCATTGATAATGGCTTTATCCGGAGCCCCCGCAACAGCTTGCGACAAGGTACTGCAGTCAATTTTGATGCCATTAATAGCCAGTCGGCGTATGTAGCGCAGTGCTTGGTGACTACCAGAAAAGTCATCGATAATAATTTGTACACCGAGCGACTTGAGTTGATCAATGGCGGCTTTCGCTTGCGGTGACGACATCAATAAAATAGCTTCGTTAACTTCCACGGCTAAGAGACGACAGTCAAGCTGATAGCGCTCTGCGGTTTGCTCGATATAATCTATCAAAACTGGCTCTAGCAAACTTTCAGCCGTTAATTTTATTGCCACAGGTAAGGCACAATCTAAATCTTGCAACTGCCTTAAGCTATCAAATGCCTGGGTAACCATTTGCCGACTGAGCGTAAACACATCTCCACTATATGCGGCAAGGGCCATTATCTCTGCAAAACCTAACGTATTATTTTTATCTTGCTGCCAAAACAGCTGCAACTCAAAGCCACTTAACTGCTTTGCTTTTAACTCTATTTGTGGTTGTAGGCACCAATACAAACTTTGCTGCGCAATTGCAGCTTTTAATTGTGTCACTTTCAGGAGTTGCTGCTGACTATAAGCCGCTAGCTCTTGATTGAAAAAGTTTACCTGTTGCTGCTGACTATCGGCTTGTAGTAACGCATCTTCTGCAAACGCAATTATTTCACTAGCATTACTATTACCTTGGTCGACATAAGCAACCCCAAAAGCGAGTTTAAACACCAAAGAAAAACTTTGAAAACTCATCGGTCCTGGCACTGCCCGTGCTAACTCTTGGCAGAACTGTTCAACAACAAGTTCATGGCTGTGCTTATTACCCTGCAAATCCATCACTACTAAAAAGTGTAGACCCTGTAAACGTGCCATTCGTACCGCCGGCTCAGTGTTTGCAAAATTTAATAACCTTTTCTGCGTAACAAGCGACTTCTGCAAACTATAGGCTAACTGCAACAAAAGCATATCTGAATTATGATGGCCTAACTCGGCATTAAGTTGCTGAAAATTAATAGGTTTAAATACAATAACGGCATATTGAGCAGAGCTTTGGCGATTTATGCACTGCTGAAAATAAGACAAGGCATATTGGTAATGAGGCAGATTAGTGGCGGGATCAACGCCAAGAGGTTCGTTAATAACGCTAGACAAGGCTTTAACAGATTGGCGAGTTTGCGCTCGGGTGTTAACTACCTGCCGACAGGCCGCGGCAATGAGTAAGGTATAGCTAAGCACAGCCACAATAACAAGCCAGTAGATAGACCCCTTAGCGAGCAAACTAACATAGACGCTAATTGCCAATAGCAGGTGTGCCACCAGCAATATATTGCCGCTAATCTTGATTTTCTCATGAGTGGTTGCTGTTTTCCAAACATAAAACATCATGAGCACGAGCTGCAAAACAACAAATATTAGCCACGCTATGTTCAAAGGTACTATTGAGGTATAAAGCAGGCAAGCAAAAAGTACTAACAGCAAAATAAAGCTCGTATTCTTTATCCATTGTTGCACTTTTGTCACGACGGTTTGTGCTTGGCACAACAGCTGCAAAGACCAGTAACAGCTAGTTTGTAAAAATATCACACTGAGCAATAGGCTTAGCGGCAAGTACTCTGTAGACTCCCTACTCACTACATAAAGTAAGCTCAGCAAACTTAACGTCAGCAGTAGAGGTAAGTATTGGCGATAGATTACCGTGGACTGGCCGACCACCACAATCAACAGCACAGGTAAGCTTAACCCTAAAATAAATGCGATAGTTAACTCAATAAAACTAAAAGGCGTACTCATCGCCAGCGCGGGAAACGCCATAAAGTAACTACTAACGCTAATCGTAACCCAAAAACATAACGACAAACGCACTGCTTGATTGGTAACCATGTGATACTCCAAAACCATAGTATAGATTAAGACTATGCGCTGGCTCTGACTTTGTACAGTAACCGACTCCGCTTAGTGGCATAAAAAAACAGTGCCAACTTAGCGTGGGCACTGTTTTATGGTAGTGAAAATTTTACAACGTTTAAATAACGATGTTACCTGCTTGCATCAGCTGACGCAGCGGGTTAACGCCATATTGATAACAAAGCTCTGCGGGTTGTTGAATATCCCAACAGGCAATATCGGCATCATACCCCACGGCGAGCTGTCCTTTGCTGTCAGCTAAGCCTAAGGCTTTAGCACCATGACAGGTTACGGCTGCTAACGCTTCTGCTGGCGTCAATCGAAATAGCGTACAGGCCATGTTGAGCATCAATTGAATTGAGCAAATGGGTGATGAACCTGGGTTAGCGTCTGTGGCAATGGCCATGCTTACGCCGTGCTGGCGTAATAAATCAATTGGCGGCAGCTGTGTTTCTCGTAAAAAGTAAAACGCGCCGGGTAGCAATACCGCCGTCATATTCGCCGCTTTCATGGCTTTAACGCCTGCTTCATCTAAAAATTCAATATGATCTGAAGACAACGCTTGGTATTGCGCCGCTAACGCTGTGCCCCCTAAATTAGATAACTGCTCTGCATGAACTTTCACGGCTATATTGTGCGCCTTGGCTGCGGCAAACACTTTTTCAGTTTGCGCTAAATTAAAGCCAATGCCTTCACAGAATACATCCACGGCGTCTGCCAAATTTTGCGCGGCAATTTTTGGCATCATCTCATGACACACTAAATCAATATAGGCATCTGCGCGGCCTTGATATTCAACTGGCAAGGCGTGAGCGCCTAAAAAGGTTTTTTGCACTGTCACAGGTAATGCTTGTGATAATTGCTGCGCTACTTTGAGCATTTTAATTTCGTTTTCGGTATCCAAACCATAGCCAGATTTAACTTCAATACTGGTCACACCTTGCTGATGTAAAGTGTTTAGCCGTTTTAAGGCACTAGCAAATAACTCAGCTTCACTGGCAGCGCGGGTCGCTGTAACTGTGGCAACAATACCACCACCAGCATTGGCAATTTCTTCATAGCTTTTGCCTTCAAGACGCATTTCAAATTCATTGGCGCGATTGCCGCCATACACTATATGGGTATGACAATCGATTAAGCCCGGCGTCAACCAAGCCCCCTGACCGTCAATAACCTTAACTGTATTAGCATCATAACTTGGTAAATCAGCCATAGCGCCGAGCCAAGCTATTTTGCCATCGGCAACGGCCAGTGCGCCATTTTCAATACTGGCATAGCCATCGGCGCCTTGAGTCATGGTCGCTAAATTGACATCCGTCCATAGCGTTTGCCAAGTGTTGGTATTTATCGACATAGTAATTCCAAAGTATCTATTGATAACTCGCATTTATGAGCGCGCATGCACGCAAACACAGGAGTCAATACAGGTTGCTGTTGGCGTAACTTTAGCTGATCGTAAAATAACTAGCAAGCTTGTATATACAACTATTGACCTAAAAGAAAAAAAGTGAGATTGTATATACAAGTTAAAGTTTCCTTTGCGTATTATCCAATATTAGGCACAACAATGACATCAGTAAAAACCGCCAAATATAAAGTCATTAAACAATATATTTGTGAAATGATAGAGTCAGGACACTGGCCAGAGCACAGTAAAGTGCCATCAGAAAATGAATTGTCAGAGCAGTTTTCGGTCAGCCGCATGACGGCGCGTCGTGCCTTACAAGAATTGACCGATCAAGGCTTGTTATTGCGCTCGCAAGGCTCAGGTACATTTGTGGCTACTTTCAAGTCGCAATCTTCACTGTTAGAGATTCGCAATATCGCTGATGAAATTCAGGATCGTGGTCACCATTATCATGCCCAGCAATTGCAGCTAAAAACGGTGCAAGTCACGGAAGAGATGGCGATATTACTCGCCCTAGATGTTGGTTATTACGCCTATTTTTCCAGTGTACTGCACTTTGAGAACAATAGCCCCATTCAATTAGAACAGCGCTATGTTAACCCGAAACTGGTCAGCAATTATTTGCGCCAAGACTTTACCCAAATTACCCCGCATGAATACTTATCAGCAGAAGCGCCACTCACCGAAGCAACCCACGAAGTTGAAGCCATTCTTGCCAAACCACAGGTGTGTGAACTATTAAATATTACACACAACACACCTTGTTTACAGGTTAAACGCCGCACTTGGTCAAGCCAAGGTGTGGTCAGCTTAGCCATTTTGACGGCACCCGGTAATAAATACCGTTTAGGTAGCCACTTAGTTTTTTAAAGTAGGAGCGTTCGTATGACGTTTAAATATGGTATCGACCATCTAGATCTTGATACGGTCAATGACATTGCTAATGGCACAATCAAAGCAGAACTTTGCCAAGCCGCAATCGATAAAATTAACACCAGTCGTCAAAGAGTTGAAAAAATGGCGGCGTCTGATAAAGCCGTTTATGGCATTAATACCGGCTTTGGCCCGCTATGTGATACCCAAATCACGCCGGATGAAACCAATTTATTGCAAAAAAATTTACTGATCACCCACGCTGTTGGTGTTGGTGAGCCAATAGCCAAAGCCATTTCCAAGCTAATGCTGATCACGAAAGTGCATGCCTTAAGTAAAGGTTTTTCAGGTATTCGCTTAGCAACCGTTGAAAGAATGCTAACTTTTCTTGAGCTCGACCTTATTCCTGTCGTGCCTGAGCAAGGCTCAGTCGGGGCATCTGGTGATTTAGCCCCTCTTTCACATTTATTTTTACCATTACTCGGTTTAGGTGAGTTTTGGCAAGGTGACAACATTGTTTCTGCCGAGCAAGCACTAAAAGAACATGGTTTAGCACCAATGGAGCTACATGCCAAAGAAGGCTTAGCCTTAATTAATGGCACACAGTTTATCTTATCTCATGCCATCACCGGCCTGACCAAAATGCGTTATTTATTAGACTTAGCAGATTTGACCGGTGCCATGAGCATTGAAGGTATGCAAGGCAGTCAATCACCGTTTCGAGCCGAGCTACATGACACGCGCCCTTTCCCTGGCAGTATTGAGGTAGCCAGCCGGATGCGACAATTTTTTGCCAATTCAGAAAACATGGCTTCACATACCAACTGCGATCGCGTACAAGACCCCTATTCGCTTAGATGCATACCACAAGTGCACGGCGCTTCTCGTCACGCGTATCAGCATTTAAAAGATCTGGCTGAGATTGAAATGAACTCAGTGACCGATAACCCTATTGTCATCAGCAGCGAAGAGGCAATTTCAGGTGGCAACTTCCACGGCCAACCGCTAGCCATGGTGCTTGACTATGCCTCGATAGCCGCAGCAGAGTTAGGTAATATCGCCGATCGCCGTTGTTACTTATTACTCGAAGGTTTACACGGTTTGCCACGTTTATTAACGGCATCTGGCGGCTTAAACTCCGGCATGATGATCCCGCAATACACCACAGCCGCGTTAGTGACTGAAAATAAATCACTTTGTTTCCCGCCATCGGCTGACAGTGTCCCAACCTCGATGGGTCAAGAAGATCACGTGTCAATGGGCAGTATTTCGAGCCGACAGTTTAATCAAATTTTAGGCAACTTAGAGAAAATCTTAGCGATCGAATTAATGTATGCTGCACAAGCGATTGACTTTAGACGCCCAAATAAATGCTCAGACATTATTGAGCAAAATTTTGCCTTGATCCGCACCAAAGTAGCAAAACTTGAAGATGACAGACTTTTAAAGCCTGATATTGATGCCATGATCGCGTTAGTGAGATCGCAAGCCTTTACTGTCAGCTTTGCCGCATAACCGGAGCCTAAACTATGGATACAGCAATGAACCCTCAACAACTCGCGCTTTTTCAAGCCAGTATCAAGCAAGGTATTCCCAGTGTATTACCAAGTGCGAAACCTTACCCGGCTGATGCTAACCGCGCGCCAAAACGAAAAGATATTTTAACGCGCGAAGAAAAGCAATTAGCGATACGCAATGCCTTACGCTACTTTCCAAGCGAGTGGCACCAAGAACTCGCCACTGAATTTGCCCAAGAGCTTACTGACTTTGGCCGTATTTATATGTACCGCTTTAAGCCAAGTTATCATTTACAAGCGCGCTCGATTGCTGACTACCCAGCAAAGTGTCAACAAGCGGCCGCTATTATGTTAATGGTCGATAATAACTTAGACCCTGCGGTTGCTCAGCACCCCGAAGAGTTAATTACTTATGGCGGTAATGGTGCTGTGTTTCAAAACTGGGCGCAATACCTATTAACCATGAAGTACTTAAGTGAGATGGCAAGCGATCAAACGCTACATTTATACTCAGGTCATCCGATGGGCTTATTTCCTTCATCTGTTGATGCACCACGCGTTGTGGTGACTAATGGTATGATGATCCCTAATTATTCGCAGCCCGATGACTGGGAAAAATTCAATGCCTTAGGGGTAACCCAATACGGCCAAATGACAGCGGGCTCGTTTATGTACATTGGCCCTCAAGGCATAGTCCATGGCACTACCATTACCGTGATGAATGCATTTCGTAAAGTGCTTAAACAAGGCGAAAACCCTAAAGGTAAGATATTCCTGACTGCCGGCTTAGGCGGTATGAGTGGCGCGCAACCAAAAGCGGGCAACATTGCCAATTGTGTTACCGTCTGTGCAGAAGTTAATGCTAAAGCCGCAATTAAACGCCACCAACAAGGTTGGGTGGATGAACTCATTGATAACATGGATGAGCTCATCGCCCGTGTCAAAGCTGCACAAGCGCATGAAGAAGTGGTCTCGATTGCCTATATTGGCAACATTGTTGATGTTTGGGAGCACTTTTATCAGCACGACATCTATGTACACTTAGGCTCAGATCAAACCTCATTACATAATCCTTGGTCGGGCGGTTATTACCCGGTTGATATCAGCTATGAAGAGTCGAATCGTTTAATTCGTGAACAGCCAGATGTCTTTAAAGAAAAAGTACAAGCAACATTAAAACGCCATGCTGATGCCGTTAACAAGCACACAGCTCGTGGTACTTACTTCTTTGATTATGGTAATGCCTTCCTATTAGAAGCTTCACGCGCTGGCGGTGATGTCATGGCCGAAAATGGCGTTGACTTTAAATACCCGTCTTACGTGCAAGATATTCTCGGCCCTATGTGTTTCGACTATGGTTTTGGTCCATTTCGTTGGGTTTGTGCCTCTGGTAAACCTGAAGACTTAGATAAAACTGATGCTATTGCCGCACGCGTACTGAAAAAAATCATGCAAGAGTCACCGGCAGAAATTCAGCAACAAATGCAAGACAACATCACCTGGATTGAAGACGCCAAGCAAAATAAACTCGTGGTTGGCTCGCAAGCCCGTATTTTATATGCCGATGCGCAAGGCCGGATGGAAATAGCCAAAGCCTTTAATGATGCCATCAACAACGGTGAAATTGGCCCAGTAGTGCTTGGTCGAGATCACCACGATGTTAGTGGCACTGACTCACCGTTTCGTGAAACCTCTAACATTTATGACGGTAGCCGATTTACCGCGGATATGGCAATTCACAATGTTATTGGTGATAGCTTTCGCGGCGCAACTTGGGTCTCTATCCATAATGGTGGTGGCGTTGGTTGGGGTGAAGTGGTTAATGGCGGTTTCGGCATGTTACTTGACGGCAGTGAAGCGGCTGAGCGCCGTTTAAAGTCGATGTTATTGTTTGATGTTAATAATGGTATTGCCCGTCGCAGTTGGGCGCGTAATGAAGAAGCTAATTTTGCCATTAAACGTGAAATGGCAAGAACGCCGAAACTAAAAGTCACCTTAGCGAACGTAGTTGAAGATGATATTTTAACTCGCTTATCGTTATAAAGGCTTTGGCTTGGCGCTAGCTTGTGAAGCGTGCACTCAAGCTAATTAAAAAACCGGCGGATGCCGGTTTTTTGTCTTTAAGCTAACTTAGCCTCAATTCAAGCTAAGCTATTTTACGCAATAATGATTATTGTGCATTGCGCAGCGCTGCTATACGCTCGTCTAGCGGCGGGTGACTGGCAAAGAGGCTGAGCATTTTTGATTTATTATTAATACCAAACGCTAGCATAGTGCCATCAAGTTGGCTTTCTTGGCTGCGTTTTAACTTCTCTAATGCGCCTATCATGGCTGACCTTCCTGCTAACTGTGCGCCACCAATATCGGCGCGGTATTCACGTTTTCTTGAAAACCAAGCCACAATAATACTAGCCAACACGCCTAAAATCATTTCTAACACTAAAACCACACCAAAGTAGGCAAATGTGCCTAAACCGCCTTGGTTGTTATTACCACGCGTGGCGTTATCAATAACACCGGCAATTAAGCGCGCTAAGAAAATTACAAAGGTATTTACCACCCCTTGTATCAAGGTTAACGTCACCATATCGCCATTGGCAATATGACTGATCTCATGGCCAATTACCGCTTCAGCTTCGGTTTGACTCATGTTGTCTAATAAGCCGGTACTGATAGCAACTAAAGCATTATTTCGATTGGCACCTGTGGCAAACGCGTTCATATCTGGCGATTGGTATAACGCTACTTCCGGCATACCAATGCCAGCTTGCTTAGCGTATCGCTGTACGGTGGCCAATAACCATTGCTCAGTATTGTTGCGTGGTTGTTCAATAACATAAGCACCAACTGAGCGTTTCGCCAGCCACTTCGACATCAATAATGAGATAAAAGCGCCACCAAAACCAAACACACAGGCCAGCATTAATAGCCCGCCTAGCCCTTGCCGATCAATACCAAACGCTGTCATAAGCATACTTAAAGTCACGCTAAGTACGAGCATGATGGCTAAGTTGGTCAATAAGAATAAAGCGATTCTTTGCATTTTTTTCATTCCAAAATAAAAACACCTAAAGACATAATATGTCCAATTATCGCCAAAACAAGCGCGAAACGAAAATATTTAACTTACCAGTGCCAGAATTGGCTAAGCTTGAGTTAAGGCATAAAACTTTCGATAACTCAACTAACATTCGTTGGCTGTATTGGCTCAACATAAGCATAGCCAACATCTTAAGCTAAAGCATTGCACTGAATTATCGACTAAACGCATTGCTCGCTTGACATAATATGTCTTGCTTGCTACTTTCATCTGACCTTTGTTAATGTTTAGTTAACAATTGCGCATCATAGAGGTGGTAATGGACTACATATTATTTTTTGAAACCTGGATTATCTTGGCTATTTTCTTTGCCTGTTTAGAGATTTTTGTCCCTGGCGGTATTTTACTTAACTTAGGCATCGCATCCTTGCTAGTTGCCATTGGCGTACAACAACAAATTCTTGATACTTGGGCGCTAACCTTAACCACCTGGTTCATACTTGCCTCGGGACTGCTAGTGGTGGTTTATTTTGTCACTGAGCGATTTTTCCCGAGTAACAAAATCATCGAAAATGTTTATGAAGAGCTCGATATCTACGGAAAGCAGGTGCTAGTAACAGAGCAAATAGGTCCAGGTACAAAAGCCGGCCGAGTCGAATTTCAAGGCACTACTTGGTCAGCGCTTGGTGATGGCTCGGTTATTCCCGCCGGCAGCCAGGCCGCTATTGTCTGTAAAGAAAACATCTCGTTAGTGGTTGAGCCTTGCAAGTAGCATCAGGCAACTACCACTAGCCCGCTTTTATTTTTTAATCGGAGAATAACTATGTTAGCAAGTGTTACCTTTGCTTTGCTGGTGTTGCTCTTTATTGTCGTCAAGTTAGTTTTGATTGTACAAATGAAAGAGTTATGCGTCATTGAACGCCTTGGCAAGTTTCGTGCAGTATTGCAACCGGGATTACATTTTTTGATCCCTTTTATTGATCGCGTGGCTTATCGCCATGAAACCCGTGAACAAGTGCTTGATATCCCGGCACAAAGCTGTATTTCTCGCGATAATATTCAAATTAATGTTGATGGCTTGGTTTACATTCAAGTGATGGATGGTGCTAAAGCCAGCTACGGTATTGAAGACTATCGCCGTGCTAGTATCAATTTGGCGCAAACCACCATGCGTTCAGAGATTGGTAAGCTCAACCTAAGTCAAACGTTTTCTGAACGTGACACCTTAAATGAAACCATAGTACGCGAAATAGATAAAGCCTCTGATCCCTGGGGCATCAAGGTATTACGCTATGAGGTACGCAATATCACCCCGTCTGAAAATGTCATTCACACCTTAGAAAAACAAATGGAAGCTGAGCGACAAAAGCGCGCAGAAATTACTTTGGCTGAAGCGGAAAAAGCATCAACCATTAACCTCTCTGAAGGGGAGCGCCAAGAAGCCATTAATTTGTCTGAAGGCGATAAACAGAAACAAATTAACGAAGCACACGGGCGCGCACAAGAAATAGCCATCTTAACGCAAGCGTCGGCAGAAGGTATTAACCTGATCGCAAAAGCCGCGGCACTGCCCAGTGGTGACCAAGCAATAAAAATGCGCTTGCTAGAACAATTTATTGCCCAAACCAGTGATATTTTAACAACCGCTGATGTCTCTATTGTGCCCAGCGATGTGGCAAAACTTGAAGGCTTTTTTCAAGGCATGGAGAAAGTAACAGAAAATATTCAAGGAGCTAAATCATGATCGCACTTGATGCAAACACCGTAGAACTTGCGGTATTAGCGGTATGGGCATTTATTTTTTTATTTTTAGCGGTAAAGTTTTTCCAAGCCATTTGTTTAGTGCCCACTAAATCTGCCTATGTGGTTGAGCGCTTAGGAAAATATCGCTGCACCTTAGATGCCGGATTTCATTTGCTGTTACCATTTATTGACCGTGTCGCTTTTATTCAAGACTTAAAAGAAGAAACCATTGAAGTACCGCCACAAGAGTGTTTCTCTAAAGATGAAGTTAATGTCGAAGTCGATGGTGTTATTTACATTCAAGTCATCGATGCGGTAAAAGCCAGTTATGGCATTACCGATTATCGCTTCGCCGCCATGCAGCTTGCCCAAACCACCACCCGCTCAGTGATAGGGACACTGGAGCTGGATCGCACCTTTGAAGAGCGTGATATTATCAGTGCCAAAGTCGTAGAGGTACTTGATAAAGCAGGCGAAAGCTGGGGTATTAGGGTACACAGGTACGAGATTAAAAACATAACCCCCCCGATCACAGTGCGCAACGCTATGGAAATGCAGGTGAATGCTGAACGCGAACGCCGAGCAATTTTGGCAAAAAGTTTAGGTGATAAAGCTAGTCGCATTAATCGTTCAGAAGGACACATGACTGAGCTGATTAATTTATCAGAAGGTGAAAAACAGCGTCGCATTAATTCCGCACAAGGTAAAGCAGCAGAAATACTCGCCATTGCCGAAGCGACCAGTGATTCGATCCGTAAATTAGCACAAGCCATCGAGCAACCGGGCGGTCAACAAGCGCTTGATATGCAACTAAGTGAACAATACTTACAACAAATGAAAGGCTTAGCACAGGATTCAACAAAAGTGATTTTACCTGCCAATTTACTCGACTTTAAACAGTGGTTAGCCACAGCAGGCATTCATAATAAATCTTAATTAACTTTGCTAAAAACGGCCGTTTAACGGTCGTTTAACGGTCGTTTAACGGTCGTTTTTTTTAGACTAAATCATGACAAAGATAATTGAAGCGGCAAGTAAAACCGAACAGCTTAGCCATACTTTATCCGCTGTTTTTACCCTTTGCTTATGATGCAGTTTTCGCAGTTTTGTCACTAGTAAATAAAAAGCTGTGGTTAGCAAGGCGATTAGCAAATGCACAGTTATGGTCAAGGGTTGGCTATTTTCTTGCCAAAGAAATACTGGGCCACTGTAATTGACAAAAAATAAATTTAACAAAGAGACATGTGCCCATAACACGACAAACATTAGCGCAACTTTATATTGATACAGTGCTTTTAGTATTTTTTTAATTTCGCGCCATGCCATATTTTTACCTCAATGTATTCACAGCAAAAGTGGTATTGATAAATTTAACTCTAACTCAGAGTGATTTGGACTTTGCTTGATGTTCGCATTTTTGTAAGTCGTGGTTATCCTTTCGCAGCCCAGGCTAATAAGTCGTCATAGCAATATTGATAAGCCAAGCCTTGGCGAAGTTTAGTACCTAACACTTGTTTGCCACTGTCATGGTCTGTGGCTTGTTCAAATTGTGGTGTTGCTAAGCCCAACGCCTTTGCGGCCGCTTGATAATACTGCTGACGGCTGGCATTAGTTGCACTGACCACATTATAAACATCAAAGCCATGTTCACTGCTTTTGGTCAGTAACAACTTAATAATGTTGACCACATCGCGTTGGTGTACCAAATTCACTGCTGCCTCAGCATTTTTAAATAGCCGCTGATGCTGTAAAAATTTACCTGGGTGTCGATTAGGCCCCACTAAACCCGCTAATCTAAGTACATCAACTCGGCCAGAGAATAGCTGTAAGGCTTGTTCTGCCGCCGCCAATATCGCTACTTTTTCAGCCGCTAAATTGAGTGTCGATGTTTCGGCCACCTGACCTTCCAGGCCATTATAAATAGCGGTAGAGTTTAAGAAAATAATATGCTTTGTTTGCCCAAGCTCAGCGAGCTTCACCAATTGCTGGATTTTTAACGGGTAGTCTAACCGGCCTTTTTTCAACTGTGGCGGAATGGCGATCACCAACACTTGATGATTAAAGAAATCTGGCGTCACACTAGCAAGTGCTGCATTGCTTGCGATACTGGCATCATTAACGGCAATAGGTAATACCAACCGCTGGGCGGGAATCTTTAACTGCTTAAGCTTTGCCAACGTTGTTGGCGACTGATAACTTGCCAGCACGGCAATATCATCTGCTAATAAGGCTTTTGCCAACGCCTGCCCCAACCAACCACACCCTATGATACTGACACTCATGTCTTTTTCTCCATACTGCTATAACACTAGCAACTTGCTAGACGTTAGTTTTCAACCGCCTTTTGATGGCTTTTAATTGACTTAACCACCTGACGCGCCAAAGCATTTGGGATAGGAATGGATAAATTATATTGTAATATTTTCCAGCCATGCTCGGTGTTGATTAAGACGCCACTGCCACGGCAACGACCATAATTTTTGTTCTCAAGTAATTCATCAAAAAATGCGATATCACTAACTTGAGATTTTGTGATGTGCCGCTCAATAGTATGGTACAACCAACCTCGGCCTTGACTAAAATAGGGTTTAACAAAAGCAGCAAATTCACTTTTAGTCCAACGTTCGCTGCTATCTGTGCCTAAATAAATAGCGTCATCTGCCAACAATGCCATGTACCGCTCATAGTGAGCCTCTGCCGCGGCTTGATGAAAGTTATCCAGTAGCAAGTCCAATTCAGTATTCGCCTTTGCTAAGCCACTTACCAATAAGCAAACTAAAATAAACTTATACATACTGCCTCCTTTACGCATCAGTCACAATTTTTAATTAGCCAAGTCGCGAGCGTTCATTAAACTTATCATTGAGCAATTGCGACATAACTACCATTAAATATGGCAACCACATTATCACCACAACACACTTCTACTGCAATGTTAAAACGCGCGTTTTTACCTTGAGTTAAAGACGAGGCATCACCAGTAACTAAATCGACCGCGGTACGAGCATTGGCTACTCCTGCGAGTGGAGCTATATAACGTATATCGCCTTTTGCTAATACAATATCGGCCTGCAGTGCTTTGCGCTGTAGTGCAAAATACACCCACGCCCAGCCAGTGAGGGTTGCCAGCGTATAAATACTGCCGGCAAACATAGTATTGTGTAGGTTTTTGTTGATACTGGGCTCACAATTGGTCAGCAATGTTTGCTGATCAAAATAACAAATATTAATATTCATGACTTGGCTCAACGGAATAGTTTGATGCCAAATTTGCTGCAGGCTTTCAGCCTTCTGCGCCAAATGCTGAGCTGGCTTGTTAAGCTGCTTTGTCATTTTATCATGACGGATTTCACTATATAACGTATGTGAGTAGCCTTGGTTGACATACCCTAACTGCTGATAAAATTGTACTGCGTTATCGCGGGCATTAAGTGTAAGTGTTGTCGCCCCCATTTGTGCCGCTAACAGCTCTAACGCCTGCACCAGCAATTTACCCAGTCCCTGACCTTGTTTCGACTCTTTTATCGCCATATAGCGAATTACCGCCTGATCTTGACTACACTTATGTAAACGCCCAACACCCAGTATGTTATCGCTATCATCCACCAACACACGGTGATAAGACTGTGCTTCTAAGTCATCTTTTTCACTGCCCATTGGTTGCTGCCAAGGCTGACGGAGCATTTGCCAACGTAGCTGATAATATTGCGCTAGTTCGCTTGAATTTTTTGGGGCTCTGCATTGGACCATATTTTTTAACTCTTTATCGACGTCATTGTTGCTATAGGATGTAAATCACCCGTGAAACTTACTCGACATGTTAATCAAGGGCAACTAGTCTACCTGAGTAATAGCGCCGACCAAATATGCATTAGTGAAAATAATTGTTATCGCTGGCTAGCTTTTGAACAGGTGATACAAAGCATCATGCTGTTGCGACAGCCTAGCAAACTGACGTTACCGCATCATTATGCCGCGTTAATGCCTCTTCTCTTTTTTAAGCCAAATACTGTTGTTGAGTTTGGTCTTGGTGGGGGTAACTTAACGCGATTTCTTCGTGCTTTACAGCCAAGCATAAACATAGCAAGTGTTGAATTATCGTCGCATGTCATTGCCTGTTTTCAAAAGTACTTTAACCCTCAACAACAATCGCACAAAATCCATCATAGCGATGCGCTGAGCTATTTACAGCAACAAGGGGGAGCTAACCAAGAGCCAGACTGGTTAATTTGTGATGTTTATCAACATCATGCATATAACTTCAAAGATAGGCTCGCGTTACTGTCTGCATTGGTTGATAACTTAGCAATTAATGGTTGCTTAACCATAAACTTACCTGATCTGGACAATGATGAAATAAACCTGTGTTTAACCATATTGCGACAATTGCAAACTCACCATCAAATCATCTATTTTCATGTGCCACGCTACCTGAATGTGATCATTCATTTACTGCCTAATACTTGGTGTATTAATTTCTTACCAAAACACCCCAAATTAAGCTTTTTATCGCCATCGCAATACCAGCGTTGGCGATACTTTTTTAATTACCATATCAAAGCTGGTTAAGCTATGAACAAGCTACCTGCGCTTAAACTTGCAAGTTAATGGTCACCGGTCCATCGTTTGTTAAGCTCACTTGCATATCAGCACCAAACACCCCTGTTGGCACCGTAAACCCTAATACGCGTAATTGCTGACAAAAAAATTGATAAAGCTGTTCGCTCATTTGCGGTGACGCAGCACTGGTAAAGCTGGGTCGCATGCCTTTTGAGGTGTTGGCAGCTAATGTAAATTGCGAAACCACTAATATGTCACCTGCTACTTGTTTGACATTTAAATTCATTTTACCTTCTTCATCGGCAAAAATGCGGTAACCTGCGACCCGTTCCGCTAACCGTTTCGCTTTTGCTTCGGTGTCGTCAGGCTCTACAGCCAACAGCACCAGCAACCCTTGCTTTATTTCACCTACCATCTTATTTTCTACCCTGACACTGGCGTGCGATACTCTTTGCATTAATGCGATCATTTACTGGTTTCTACCCTGTTCTTGAATAAAAGTTGCCATAGTATCTGCTGCTTGACAAAATCCATCAACAGTTTGTGTTTCAAAGCCACTATGTCCGGCTTGTGGTAATATTTGTAAACGTGCATTTTGCCATGCTTGTACTAATCTATCAGCCTGCTGTGGCTGACAACCCATATCGTAACGTCCATGCAGAATAATGGCCGGAATAGCTTTGATCAGTTGTAAATTGCTGAGAATATAATTGCCGTCAATAAAACAGTTATTAACAAAGTAATGACTCGATATTTTTGCCATACAGAGTGCTTGATGGGGATCGTCGATTTGTTGAATATCAATATTGTGATGCTCAATACTTGACAGCCTTAGCTCCCATAAACACCAAGCTTTACTGGCAGCAATTGCCGCAACTTCATTACTACCCGTTAACGCTTGATAGTAGTTCGTTAAAATATTGTCCGTACTTGGGTTTGTGTTTGCGGGGAGCTGCTTAATAAACTCACGGTAATATTCTGGGAAAAAACCTGCAGCGCCGCTCTGACTATATAACCAGTCAAGTTCACTTGCCGTGCCAAGAAAAACACCGCGCAATATAAAACCTAATACCGTTTCTGGCTGCTGTAAGCCATAGAGTAAGGCTAAGGTCGTTCCCCAAGAGCCACCACAAACTAACCACTGGGCAATATTTAAATGTTGACGAATACGTGAAAGATCATGGAGAAGATGCGTGGTGGTATTATGCTGTAGACTTGGTGAAGGCTTTGAGCGACCACAACCGCGCTGATCAAACAGTATGATGCGATATATATCAGGATCAAATAAACATCTGTGTTTTTCACTTGCCCCAGCGCCTGGGCCACCATGCAAATAAATAACTGCTATCCCATTCGGGTTCCCTGATTGCTCAAGGTACACTTGATGACCATCTCCTACATCAAGCCATTCTTGCTGGTAAGGCATAATATTAGGAAAAAGCAGTCGTGACATCGTTCTATCCTTTGCAAATTGAATATCTTCAGTTTAGTTCGCTGCTTGCTAAATAGCGATATTCATTTCCTGGCAAGTATGGCTAGGGTATGTTGAGCTTTTAGGGTTAAAATTTATTCAATTTAAAACGGATTTAATCGCGGCGCGAGCTCTGATTAAGAGTTGTACTATTTAAAATAGCGAGCAACAAAGCGTACCGTCATATGCTCTGCCTTGTTTAAATACCCAACAAGTTGCGATAAACGTAACCTCGAAAGGTCAACAGACCCGAGTGTTATTCAACCTTTTTTGCCAACGTATCAACTTTGCGTTGCTGGTCGAAATCTTCTAAAGAGACGGTGAACAATGCGCCTATAAGCACAACTAGCCAACTTAAATACACCCAAAGAAACAAAATAGGAACGCTGGATAACGCGCCATAAATTGCTTGATAAGACGGAAGCTGTGTAACGTAAATTGCAAAACACTTTTTGGCAATTTCAAACAGTATAGCTGCGAGGGTTGCACCAGTGAGCGCAAATTTAACCGGAATAACCTTATTTGGCACTACCATATATAAAATGAAAAACGCTGTAATAGAAGCCACTAATGGCAGGCCACGCACCAAAATATTGGTAACGCCGAGCAAGTCGTAGTCCCCTAGCGATACCAAAGAAATAATATACGAGCTGATAACTATACTACTACCTACTAGTACAGGGCCTAAGGTTAGTACCATCCAATACATAGAAAATGATGTAATAACTCGGCGCTTTTCATCAACCCGCCATAATTTATTTAAACACTTATCGATAGCTGAAATGAGCATCATGGCAAAAATAAATAAGGCCGTGATCGCCACCGCTGACATCTTTGAAGCGTTTTTAACAAAACCACTAATATGTTGCTGTACGACATCACCCGAGGCTGGCACAAAGTTTTGATAGACAAAATTTTCGATGATGGTTCTTATGTCTGCGAAAATGGGAAAGGCAGTCATGACAGATAACATCACCACTATTAAAGGTACCAACGACATTAAAGTTACATAAGACAAGTAGCCGGCAGTCACGTGAATACGCTCTGTTTTAAAGTTATTAATAACTAACGAGAAAAAAGCTAGTGTCTGCTCAACAAAAGGGTGCTGTAATAGTTTTTCGAATGTAATACGCATAACGGTGCTGCAATGAAACCATAACCTAATGATAAGGCAATGTTGAATATAACGGTAGTCGTAATCTGAATATTTTATCTTTTTGAAAGTTATAGGTTTTATATAACTGTGAATAGGTTTTGTGAGTAACGACTTAGTGTTGTTAGAAAATTAATCGCTTTACGCTAAGTGCATTTATTTTGCTATTTAGATAAATAGCTAACTTTGCCTACGACTTGGCCCGCATAGTTGTTAAATTAGGTCTGCTCAAACGAAATTTTTGCAAACAGATCTTCGGACAAATCGGTCTGATGATTAATTTCTGCTAGCAACATAGATAGTTGCTTGATTTGTTCATGGCCAGCACAGCCCGCTTCAAATAAATGTGTTAAGTGCTGCAATGTTTTTAATTGCTCTGGTGACATTAAAAAATTATTCCGTTCACGAGTTATTGTTATTTTTTAAAGGCAAATTATCTTGATGGGCGTTATTGCGCGAAAATGCTATTACTGAGCTAGGCTTTGTTTCGCGATCTTGATTAATAAATTCTTCATATAATGCATGTAACTCATGTTGCTCTATCAGCTTAGCGTTATTTGCAACGGCCTTTTCAAATAAACAATTTAACCTTGCCAGTTTATTAACATTCATAAGCACAGCCCTCCTAGCCTTTGTTGCTATATAGTATAGAGGTATATCAATGGTTACCTAGTAACTAATACGCCTAATTTACACTGCCACTGAATGTCTAAAGTAGTCGTTTAACTACATACCTTATCTTTTACTATAGCAATGACTCAGCATTGTAAAAGATCAGCCAACGCTTATTATCGCTTTATATTACTTGCCCCTAAAAACAGTGCCAAACAAAACAAATAAACATTTGATTTTAAATAGTTATTTTTATTTAGGCTTTATTACTGCTATAAAACAGTGCGACTTTTTAAGACATGTCTTACATAAACGGTCAGCAATACGGACAAAAAAAAGCCAAACGAGTTACCCCGAATGGCTTTTTCATTATTCAATTTAGCGATTATTTAGCGGCACGACCTTCACGCTTACGATCGCTTTCTTTTAAAAACTTTTTCCGAATACGAATATTATCTGGCGTTACCTCAACTAGCTCATCGTTATCGATAAACTCAAGTGCTTGCTCTAACGACATAATAATTGGCGGCGTTAAGGTTTGTGCTTCATCTGCACCTGAAGAACGCACGTTAGTCAGTTGCTTACCTTTTAACGCATTCACGGTTAGGTCATTGTCTCGGCTATGAATACCTATCACTTGACCTTCATAAATATCAACACCATGACCAATTAACATACGGCCACGAGATTGTAGATTGAAGATAGCGTTAGTTAAGGCTTTACCTGTTGCATTGGCGATCATAACACCATTTTTACGCTGGCCAATTTCGCCACCTTTATGAGGGCCGTATTCAAAGAAGGTGTGGTAAATCAAACCCGTGCCTGAGGTAATGGTCATAAACTCTGTTTGGAAGCCAATCAAACCACGGCTAGGCATAATAAAGTCCATACGAATGCGGCCTGTGCCGTCTGGCGCCATATCCGTTAATTCTGCTTTACGCACGCCCATTCTTTCCATAATGGGGCCTTGGTGTTGCTCTTCCACATCAATCGTTACGGTTTCATACGGCTCTTGTAATTCACCATTAATTTCGCGAATAATAACCTCTGGGCGTGACACAGCCAGCTCGTAACCTTCGCGACGCATGTTTTCAATTAAAATACCTAGGTGTAACTCACCTCGGCCGGATACTTTAAATTTATCAGCGTCTTCTAGCTGCTCAACACGAAGGGCAACGTTATGTATTAGCTCTTTTTCTAGGCGATCTTTGATATTGCGAGAAGTAACATATTTGCCTTCTTTACCACAAAATGGTGAGGTGTTAACCTGAAAGGTCATGTTAATTGTTGGCTCATCAACCGACAATGCTGGTAAACTTTCAACTTCAGTTGGGCAACAAATTGTATCTGATATCTTTAATTCACCTAAACCTGTGATAGCAATAATATCACCAGCAAAGCCTTCTTCTATATCAAGACGCTCTAACCCTAAGTAACCAAATACTTTACCTACTTTCGCATTGTGAACATTACCGTTCGCTAGCTTGATGGTCACTTGCTGGTTAGGTTTAACGCTACCGCGGGTAATACGACCAACACCAATGACTCCTAAATATGAACTGTAATCAAGCTGAGAAATTTGCATTTGAAATGGTCCATCGGGATCCGCAGTCGGCGATGGCACTTCATTGAGAATAGTATCAAACAATGGCGTCATATCAGTGCCTGTGCTGCCTTCTTCAAGCGTTGCCCAGCCATTTATCGCCGAAGCATAAACCACTTTAAAATCTAACTGCTCATCGGTAGCACCTAAATTATCAAAAAGTTCAAATACTTGATCCATCACCCAGTCTGGACGCGAGCCTGGTTTGTCTACTTTATTGATAACGACAATTGGCTTTAAACCTTGCGCGAAGGCTTTTTTGGTTACAAAACGCGTTTGGGGCATCGGGCCTTCTTGTGCGTCAACAATCAGTAAAACTGAGTCTACCATTGACATCACGCGCTCTACTTCACCACCAAAATCAGCATGGCCTGGTGTATCTACGATATTGACGCGATAGCCGTTCCAGTTAATAGCCGTGTTTTTAGCTAAGATAGTGATACCACGTTCTCTTTCTATTTCATTAGAGTCCATAGTGCGCTCTTCTAAACCGCCACGGGCGTCAAGCGTTCCGGACTGCTCTAATAATTTATCGACTAAAGTGGTTTTTCCGTGGTCAACGTGAGCAATAATTGCCACATTTCTTAATTTTTCTAACACAGGCGTTACTCGCTGTTACTATCGTTTAGAGCTGTTATTGGCAGATTAACGGATAGGGCTATAATTGGGCGCGTATTGTACAGGATGAACGGTAATAAATACACTAAAGAGTTAATATTTGGCCAATAAAAATATTCCCTTAACGGTTTATTTTGATTAGCAGTTGCAGTTATTGTTGGATAATAAGCAGCGTCATAGCACTTAATATAATCAGGTCACTATTGCGGTTAATTTTTTAACATTGAACTATACTCCATTGAAAGTTCATAAGCCTTTAATGAAGATAAAAAGCAATACTTGCGTAACCAAAACAAAATTCTTATTTAACAATCCATAGTAAGTTTTTAAGAAGAAGCATAATAATCTAACCCAATTGTAAAAAATACTGACGTTGATTATCAACTGCTCTTAACTAATAATTTATCACAGATGTGACGGGCTCTAATAATTTACTTTTTAGCGCAAAACGTTTACAAACGCTAAAATGCCCCTTCATATTAACGGCTACAGCGTTATTAGTGTCTACGGCGTTGCAGCTAATGATAATGACTCGCTACCATTTTTCCTTTCTAACACACGCTTATTGTCGCTATAAGTCTATACATACGCTTGCTATACTCAACAAGCTATGCTCAAAAACTCACTATTCATTTTTATTAATACATAGTAATGCACCAAATAGCAGCAAGCTATGCACTACATTAGTGCGCAGCATCTTAGCGAGAAAGATTAAAGCCTTGTATATCAATAACTTTAACTTTGGCATAGTATTAGCTTACACAGACGCAACAAAAATTAATTTTAGCATTAATAAAATAACTACACTGGAGACTTTCAATGTCAAACGCTGTTTTAGATTTAATTAAAGAACATGATGTCAAGTTTGTTGATTTACGTTTTACTGATTCAAAAGGTAAAGAGCAGCACGTTTCAATTCCACATCATCAAGTAAACGAAGACTTTTTTGAAGATGGAAAAATGTTTGACGGTTCTTCAATTGAAGGATGGAAAGGCATTGACGAGTCTGACATGGTGATGATGCCGGTAGCTGAATCTGCAGTGCTTGACCCGTTTGCTGAAGCCGTTACCTTAAATATCCGTTGTGATATTCTCGAACCTTCAACCATGCAAGGCTATAGCCGTGACCCTCGCTCTGTGGCGAAGCGCGCTGAAGACTATATGCGCAGCACAGGTATAGCAGATACGGTTTTAATTGGTCCAGAGCCTGAGTTTTTTGTTTTTGACGATGTTCGCTTCCATACTGATATGGCGGGCTCATTTTATAAAATAGATGATAAAGAAGCCTCTTGGAATTCAGGTACTGAGTACCAAGAAGGTAATATGGGACATCGTCCAGGTGTTAAAGGTGGCTATTTCCCAACATCACCAGTGGATTCATCTCAAGATTTACGCTCGGCCATGTGTCTAGTAATGGAAGAGATGGGCTTAGTGGTTGAAGCACATCACCATGAGGTAGCCACTGCCGGCCAAAACGAGATAGCGTGTCGTTTTAATACTATGGTGTTAAAAGCTGACGAAGTGCAGGTATATAAGTATGTAGTTCATAATGTTGCGCATGCTTACGGTAAAACCGCAACCTTTATGCCTAAGCCGTTAGTCGGTGACAATGGCTCTGGTATGCATGTTCACCAGTCATTAGCTAAAGATGGTGTTAACTTGTTTGCTGGCGACAAGTATGGCGGTTTATCTGAAATGGCATTGTACTATATAGGTGGTATTATTAAGCACGCCAAAGCCTTGAATGCGTTTACTAACCCTTCTACAAACTCATATAAGCGTTTAGTACCTCACTTTGAAGCTCCGGTTATGTTGGCTTATTCTGCCCGTAACCGCTCAGCATCTATTCGTATTCCAATTGTACCTTCACCCAAAGCGATGCGTATTGAAGCGCGATTCCCTGATCCTGCTGCCAACCCTTATTTAGCATTCTCTGCGTTATTGATGGCTGGACTTGATGGTATTAAAAATAAGATTCACCCTGGTGATGCTATGGATAAAGATCTCTATGATCTTCCTGCTGAGGAAGCAGCGGCAATTCCACAAGTGGCAACATCATTAGAAGATGCGCTTGACGCATTAGAAAATGACATGGATTTCTTAACAGAAGGTGGTGTTATGGATAAAGACATGATCGAAGCCTACATAAACATAAAACGTAAAGAGGTGGAGTTATTGAACCAAACAACTCACCCTGTTGAGTTTGATATGTACTACAGTGTCTAGTTAACTTAAGTAAATAGTTTAAAAAAAGCTCACCAAGGTGAGCTTTTTTTGTGGTACATTTGTTCATATTTGGATAGATTAACATTACACCTACGGAACAGGACTATAGCTTTTGATGAACTTGGCACGCTTTTGCATTTTTTTTGTATTGCTCACGCAAGCTATTACAGTGTTTGCAAATTCCGCGAAAATATATGTATGGCGTAATGAGCAAGGTGTGCTTGTCTTCTCTGATAGCCCTAAGCCCGGCGCAGAAGAAGTCGATGTTAAAGAAACCAATACCGCCAAATCTTCGGTAGACACTTCAATCTTAGATATAAAGCCAAAAGCCATCACCAATGACTATCAAGTCGAAGTCGTTCAACCTCAAAATAATGCCACAGTTAGAGACAATACCGGCTCGGTTTATGTTTCTGGGCGTATTAAGCCGATATTTAAACGAGGTTTAAAGATACAACTTTATTTAGATGATGAGGCATACGATAAACCGCAAACTCATTCTATGTTTGTACTAAGAAATATAGATCGTGGTGAACATCAAATAAAAATGAGCTTGATTGATGATAAAGGCAAGATTATTGCAACATCTCCTTCAGTAACGTTTTATATGCATAGAGTCTCAGTTAATAAAGCAAATTAGCTAGTTTAAAGTGCATATCCTGCAATATTTATTTACACTCGTTACTTAGCGCACCAATTTAGTGCAAGGAAAAGTAATGGCTAATCACCGAGTTAATTTAAAACAGATAAAATTACATTATCAACATGCCCTACCAAACCAAATGGTCACGGCTGTGGTGGTTTTAGATCATAATTTACGCATTTGCTACGTCAACCCTGCTGCTGAAGCGTTATTGGTAAAAAGCTTTAACAAGTTATACCGACTGACCATAGCGCAAGTTTTTTACAACACTCCTATTAATACTCGTCGATTAGAGCAATTGCTAACCACAGGGCAAGAATTTAGTGATAGTGATGTCACCATTGAGTTTTTTGATCATCGTCAGATCACAGTCGAGATCACAGCATCTTCGGTGACCTTTGAGCAATGCCCCCATATTCTTTTAGAATTCAAGCAAATTGATCAGCAAAAACAAATCAGTGATGAAGCGTTTCAACAGCAACAATGGGAGTCGGCACGCGATCTTATCCGTGGCTTAGCCCATGAAATTAAAAATCCATTAGGTGGCCTGCGCGGCGCGGCTCAACTACTCGACAAAGAACTGAATATTGAGCAGCGAGAGTATACTGCAATGATTATCGAACAAGCAGATCGGTTAACCGACTTGGTAGATCGATTATTAGGGCCAAACCAACTACCGATCATGAAAACTCAAAACATTCATATCGTACTGGAAAAAGTGTTTAAGTTAACCCAGTTTGACAACCCAAAAAATATCACCTTAGTACGCGACTATGACCCGTCAATTCCTGAAATAACTTTTGATCAAGATAAGCTACAACAAACCCTGATCAATATTGTTCATAACGCCATGCAAGTTTTGCAAAACCAACATAGCATCACATTGAAGACCCGCGCTGCAAACAATAAAACAATCAATGGCAAACGCATTAAACTCTGTGCCCAGATCAGTATCATTGACGACGGCCCCGGAATCCCTGAGCATATCCAAAGCACATTATTTTATCCTATGGTCTCGGGTAGAGCTGCAGGTACAGGCCTAGGGCTCTCTATCTGCCAAACTATTATTCATCAACACCAAGGTAAGCTATATTGCAAAAGCCGACCTGGTCGCACGGAATTTACCATATTATTACCTTTTAACAGCGAGAATTAGTAATGCACAGTGAGCAAGTTTGGATAGTCGATGATGATAGCTCAATCAGGTGGGTATTAGAAAAAGCATTTTCTAACGCCAATATTAGCGTTGCAACATTTCATAACCCAGAAGACTTGTTAACCGCTCTATCGCATGAGCAACCAGAAGTTATTATCTCTGACATTCGCATGCCGACAATGGATGGTATGACGCTATTAAACCAAGTTAATAAACAATTCCCCCATATTCCCATTATCATTATGACTGCGCATTCCGATTTAGATAGTGCCGTCAACGCCTATCAGGGCGGCGCATTTGAATATCTACCCAAGCCATTTGATATCGACGACGCTATTACACTTACCAATAAAGCGCTAACCCATGCACAAGAATTAAAGTCGACTAAACCATTAATCCCTCCCTTAGTTGAAGACGTTGGCATTATCGGCGCAGCACCGTCAATGCAAGAAGTCTTCCGCGCTATTGGCCGACTTTCACGGTCAAGTATTAGCGTATTAATAAATGGTGAGTCTGGTACGGGTAAAGAGCTAGTCGCGCATGCGCTTCATATTCATAGTCCGCGTGCCACTGCACCTTTTATCCCATTAAATATGGCAGCTATTCCAAAAGATCTCATCGAATCTGAGCTATTTGGTCACGAAAAAGGCGCATTTACGGGCGCTAATGCAGTGCGCCAAGGACGCTTTGAACAAGCACACAAAGGTACACTTTTCTTAGATGAAATAGGCGATATGCCGCTTGATATTCAAACACGGCTATTGCGAGTGCTTGCAGACGGACAGTTTTATCGTGTTGGTGGCCATGCCCCGATTAAAGTCGACGTAAGAATCATTGCTGCCACCCATCAAAACCTCGACGGGCAAGTCACGAGTGGCGACTTTCGTGAAGACTTGTTTCATCGCCTTAATGTGATCCGTATCCAAATACCCAGCTTAAGAGAGCGTAAAGAAGATATAGCACAACTAACTCAACACTTTCTAGAAAAAGCAGCGACTGAATTAAGTGTTGAATGTAAAACTTTACACCCTAAAACGCTATCTTATCTCGAGCAGTGTGAATGGCCAGGTAATGTTCGGCAACTCGAAAACTTATGCCGTTTTCTCACGGTTATGGCGAGCGGTAATGAAATATTACTGGCAGACTTACCAAATGATTTTACTGAAAAGACTAATGAGAGCCTGCCAGCAATAGATGCTAGTTGGCAAGAGCAGCTGGCGGCTTGGGTAGATCATGAACTCTCATCAGACCGAAAAAACATTAATGACTTAGTGATACCTAATGTTGAAAAAATATTACTAGAGCGGGCTTTAGCTCATACACAAGGACATAAACAAGAGGCAGCTAAGCGCTTAGGCTGGGGCAGAAACACCTTAACCAGAAAATTAAAAGAGCTTAAACTTTGAGTTAATTAGGCTCTTTCAATTGTAAACGCTACGACATTTTCAATATGCTTAGTCGACGTAGCGAGCATGATAAGACGATCGACTCCTAACGCTACCCCAGCACAATCTGGTAGTCCGTGAGCAAGCGCAGCAATAAAGTTCTGGTCAATTTTTCGCTGGGGTTTAGCTAATTTTGTTCTAATTAAATTATCCTGCTCAAAGCGCTGTTGCTGTTGCTTAGCGTCTGTTAGCTCATGAAAGCCATTCGCTAATTCAATACCCTTAAAGTAACATTCAAATCGCTCAGCCACTCGGCTATCTTTAGTGCTAATTTTTGCGAGTGATGCTTGGCTAGCGGGGAAATCATAAACAAAACATGGCACCTTAGAGCCAATTTTAGGCTCAATTAACTCCGCCATAACAAATTGTAATAGGGTGTCTAGGCTTTCTTCATCTTGTAACCAGTCACTTAATTTATTGTGCTCACGGATAAGCGTAAGCAGTTGCTTTTTGTTAGTTTGCAACGGGTCGATTTTGGTTTCTCTAAGAAAAAGCGCTTGATAGCTTATATATTCGACTTGCTGGCAGCCGAGAATTAGTCTTAACAAATCAGCAACTTCATGCATCAATTGCCGATGATCAAAACCAAGCCGGTACCACTCTAACATAGTAAACTCTGGGTTATGATAACGCCCGTGTTGCTCATGTCGAAATGCTTTACAAATCTGATAGCAACATCCATAGCCGCTAGCTAAAAGTCGTTTCATGGCAAACTCTGGGGACGTTTGCGCATATAGTGTTATAGACTCATCACAATGACTATCCTCAGAATAGTGATACTGACTCGTAAAGGCATCTAAATGAGCATCCGTGACCGTTGCATGAGATAGTATTGGTGTCTCTACTTCAACAACATTGTTAGCGGCAAAAAAGGCTCTAATTTGAGTTAATATTTTCGCTCTTTGTTTAGCCTGCTGCCAACTCATACTCGCTTGCCATGCCATTAATTAGCTCTCCATCAAAATAGTAAATCTAGCCATAATGTAAACGAAAAAAGCCCTTGTCAAAAGACAAGGGCTTGGAAAGTGTGTCTGATAATGTCCTACTCTCACATGGGAACTCCCACACTACCATCGGCGCTAACACGTTTCACTGCTGAGTTCGGAATGGGATCAGGTGGGACCATGTTGCTATTGTCATCAGACAAAAAACGTTATGACTTAATTAACTTAAAAATTAGCTAAATCATAAGGTTTTAGACAAAAACCCGCAGCGTCAGCTGCGGGTTTCTTTTAATAGAAGCCTAGCGATGTCCAGCTTCGCTCTCACATGGGCTTTCTCAGTGACATAAGCCACACTACCATCGGCGCTTCTTGACTTTACTAAACTAAATAGAAGCCTAGCGATGTCCTACTCTCACATGGGAACTCCCACACTACCATCGGCGCTACTGCGTTTCACTGCTGAGTTCGGAATGGGATCAGATGGTTCCACAGTGCTATTGTCGCTAGACAAAATTTTCTTGTTAAATATCACACTGACGTCATTGCTACAATCGCTTCGATACTCATTGACGAACGTCAACTCCGTTTCTCGCTCATTTGCGGCTTTGTCACTGTTCATTTACTTTCGTAAATACACTTAACAAGTTACAATCTTGAAAGCTTTTAATGAGTGATAAATACATTTTAATCTCTTATTCACACGATATGTACGTGATAGTTCTTTTCAGAATCTTGTCAAACCTTGACTGAGGTAAATCGCTTAGTAACGACGTAATTCAAACTGACGTGTAGGGTTTCTACACGAGGTTTTCATTACTCAGTTAGTAAGTGATGTTAACCAGTCAATACAAAACCACTTGGGTGTTGTATGGTTAAGCCTCACGGGTAATTAGTATTGGTTAGCTCAATGCCTCGCAGCACTTCCACACCCAACCTATCAACGTTGTAGTCTCCAACGACCCTTTAGGGAGCTTAA
>NZ_NBOC01000016.1 GCF_002104455.1 Colwellia chukchiensis
CATATTTTTGTGTGACATCATATTAAGCTGTTTTTTTGTTATGCACTTTCCGAAGAAAGGATAACTAGGTAAAATCAACATTAATGTGAGTGTCCACACAAATTGCATGATAACTAATTGTTAAAGATGCCTACTGACGTAGGTATGCCGATGCGTTCATGGATGAACGTTTTATTCGGCGCGAGCCAACAATCTCATTCGTTGTTAGACCGCTTGTTGCTTGAAGCTGGCTAATAGCCTTGCCTGAAGCGAGATGCGCATTCTACGCAACTCAGCTTTAATGTCAACGCTTTTTTTTAAACTTTTTAAACATTCTTTTCAGAACATTTAAAACCCTTACTTTAAAACGTTAAGTTAACTAAATCAGCCGAAACCGTGCTAGATAACCTATTAAAACTGCCTCTTCGACTTGTCCCGAAGAAGTGGAGCGCATTTTAGAGATTTATTGCCCCGCGTCAACCGCTAAATGCAATTAAATTGCAAAAATGTGTTTGTTTGCTTTTTATTTATACAACTTGTTGGCTAAACCTACTATTTTAGCAAGCTAATTGCTTGCTTAAGTGTATTGATCTTACAAACCCCTGCAAGTTCTTCATCGGCTGACTCTTCAGTATAGCGACTATTTAATAATATTCTACATTCGACACCAGCATTTTTAGCTGCTTGCATATCGGATATCTTATCACCAATAAAAACGCTATGTTCAAGGTTAATTGAGAACTCTTTTTCTGCTTTTAGTAGCATGCCAGGGGCGGGCTTGCGACACTCACACTTCATGACAAACTCATTCACCCCTTTTGAAGGATGATGTGGACAGTAATAAACTTTAGTGATCATGATATTTTGCTCAGCAAAAACACTAATCATCCACTGTGTTAAGCGCTCAAATGCTGCTTGATCATAATAACCTCTTGCTATTCCTGCTTGATTGGTAATAACAAAAATTTGATAGCCTTTATTTATCGCCAATAAACATAACTCAAAAATGCCGTCAACAAAGTCAAAGTCTTCTTTTTTATGCACATAGCCATGATCAATATTAATTATGCCATCTCTATCTAGAAATAGTGCTTTACTCATTTGCTTCTACTTATTTATAACTATGAAAAAGACGAGCTAGACTCGCCTTTATTATTACGCGTTTGCTGTTTTGAGCAGCGCGATGCAATTACATGCAAAGACCACCGTCAATTTCTACCACACGTCCGGTAAAAAATTCATTTTCAAAGATATAGTTTACGGTATGGGCAATCTCATCTGCCTCACCTAAGCGCCCTATCGGTTTCATCTTCTCGAGGCGTTCACGCATTTCTGGTTTCATGGCATCAGTCATGGCGGTGCGAATTACGCCAGGTGCAATTGCACCAACGCGAATACCATGACGACCAAGCTCCCTGGCCCAAGTTACTGTCATCGCCACCACACCAGCTTTCGACGCCGCATAGTTAGTTTGCCCCATATTACCACCACGAGCAATTGACGACATGTTAATAATAACGCCTTTGCGCTTACCTTCAATCATATGCACCGCAGCTTCCCGGCCACAAAGGAAAACACCGGTTAAGTTAACATCAATCACCGATTGAAATTGATCTAATGACATTTTTTTACTAACAACACCGTCTTTAGCTTTGACAAACATGCCATCGCGCAAGATACCGGCATTGTTAATTAGCCCATCAATGCCTGAAAAATCTTCATTAATGTTAGCAAAAGTAGTTTCTACTTCGCTTTCATTGGTGACATTAGCTAAATAATATTTCGCCTTTGAGCCTGCTTTTTCGATCAAGTCAACCGTAGTTCGTAATTGTTCTTCGTTTAAGTCGATTAAGGCTAAGTTTGCACCTGACTTTGCCAAGTTAACGGCCATTGCACGACCTAACCCTTGGCCACCACCGGTAACGACGATAGTTTTATCGTTTAAATTCATTGTGATTCCTCTATGTTATTTTTCGCTAATTCATTTGAGCTTGGCTTGGCAAGCGATGTAAAAAACCATTGCACTACCTCGGTTGGGACATGGTCAATGGTTTTATAAGCCCAATCTGGCGTTTTATCTTTATCAACTAGCAGGGCACGCACGCCTTCGCTAAATTCGCGAAACTGGCAACAACGCAGACTAAGATTTAATTCAGCAACAAAACACTCAGCTAAGCTAAGGTTTTGACACTTTTTAAGTTGTTGATAGCTGATAGCTGCCGACAGCGCGCTACCGCGCTTCAATTTATCTTGTGCTGCCTGCAACCATCTATGCTCTGTTTCTAATGCTAAAATAGCGTGATAAATATCGCTAATATTATCAAAGGCAGTTAATTGCAAAATAGTATTTGTATGTTGCTCAACTTGCGCAGGTAATGCGTTAAATACTGCTGAGCTTTGTTGCTGAAAACCGTTTAGGAGCTGACTGAGCAAACTAAAATTCTCTTTAGCGCCAAGCCAAGCAACATCCGTTAAATCTGCTAAAAGTAAATCTTTGAGATCACGCTTTATTGCATAATTCGCTAGCCCTAACGTTAAGGCATCACGTGCATTAACCATTGCACCAGTAAGCGCTAAAAATAAGCCAATGTTATTTGGCATTTTATTTAAAAACCAACTGCCGCCAACATCGGGATATAAACCTATGCTTATTTCAGGCATCGCTAATAAGCTGGTTTCAGTTACTACCTTGTGACTTGCACCAGCAAATAAGCCAATACCACCGCCCATTACATACCCATCCCCCCAAACTAACAATGGTTTAGTGTATTGATGAATAAGCTGATCTAATTGATATTCTTTAGAAAAGAATTCATGAGCGAGACTAGCAACAACCGTTTGCTCGTCAATAATATTTTCTGCCCCAAGCACTGCTTGAGCATTTTCATGACTCGGCTTTAAGGCATGATATAAGCTCACCACATCGCCCCCGGCACAAAACGCTTTCTCACCTGCGCCATCAATCAAAACCATGGCAATCTCTTCATCGGCTTGCCAAGCCAATAGCTGCTCAAGTAACAACTCAATCATAGTTAAACTCAAAGCATTGAGTGTTTTAGGACTATTAAGCGTAGCTAGTGCTATTTTTTTGTTACTTGCTTGAAGTTCACTAAATATAACTGGCGACATTGTTATCCTTGCTCGTTAGGGCATTTATGTTTGCTTATGTTTGTGTAACGCTTATCGCACTATTAATCTAAGCTGGCATCAATTTCCACAACCGTTCGCCCCGTTACCCTGCCTTCAACATAGGCATCGAAGGCCTGAGGTAAATCAGCAAACTTAATGGTTGTGGGGGCAATAAGGGCTAATTTACTCGGCTTTAAATCGCTGGCTAATCTTTTCCAGCCTTGAGCTCTAACAGATAAAGGCATTTCCACCGAGTTAATCCCTAGCAAGCTAACGCCGCGCAGTATAAACGGCATGACCGTTGATTCAAGCTTAATACCGCCTGCTAAACCTATGGAAGCAATATTGCCCCAAACGTGCGTGGTGCGCGTTAGCCAAGCTAAAGTTTCGCCACCAACGTTATCAATGGCGCCACCCCATTGTGCATTTTCTAATGGTTTAGTGCCGATTTCAATATCGTGGCGATTAAGCAGTTTACTCGCGCCTAGCGCTTGCAAGTATGGTGCTTGCTCAGTTTTGCCGGTAAACGCTATCACTTCATAACCAATATTAGACAACATATTAATCGCAAAGCTGCCAACTCCGCCAGTTGCACCCGTTACCACTATTGGTCCGCGCTCAGGCACTTGGCCATTATCTTCCATACGTTGAATCGCCAGCGCCGCGGTATAACCGGCGGTACCCAATGCCATAGCATCTCGCAAGCTTATGCCTTGAGGCAAGTTCACGACTGAATCGGCCTTTACCCGAGCAAACTCGCTATAACCGCCATCGTAGAGCTCAGATAATTGCGCGCCACAAACCAGTACTTTATCTCCGCTTTGAAAGCGTGGGTCTTCTGAACGAATAACCACACCCGATAAGTCAATGCCACCGACTAACGGGTAGGTTCTTAATATGCGTCCTTTACCCGTTGCGGCCAACGCGTCTTTGTAGTTGATATCAGAATAAGCAACTTTAATGACCACCTCGCCAGCGGTTAGCTGCTCAAGGCTGAGCTGTTCAAAGCCACTACTGATCTTGTTATTGTCATCTTTATGAATGCGAAATGCGGTAAATTTTTCAGAAACTGTCAACATGTAAATCCCTAATCTCATCAAGTTTTAAAGCCTGAGCGAACACAAATTAATCCGTTAGCTAAGGCGCGTGCTTTATTATCAATGACTTATTTTAGTTGTACCATTAGACATTAGTTTGCTATGGCCAATCTCTTAATATTCACGTTACTCGCTTATCTTAATGATTGTTGCTAAATAGTGCTGCGGGCATGGCCATTAAGCTTTTACTACCGGCTTCAATCGCAGCAATATGACCATCAATTCTAGGCAAGAGACGAGCATTAAAAAATTCGCCTACATATAATTTTGCTTGATAAAAGTCTTGGCTAATATTTGCGCTAGCTTTTTCTGCCATTAGGGCCCACATATAGCTATAACTGACTAAGCCGAAGGCAGCTAAATAGTCTGTTGCCGAAGCGCCGATCATATTTTTATCGCTACCTTGCTCAATAAGAATTAGCTCTGTCACGGCTTTTAATTTTACTAACGCGTTAGCTAAGGGGGTTGTAAATTTATTTAGTGCGTCATTGCCGATATGTTTATCAATAAAGGCGGTGATCTCATCAAAGTACAACTGAGAAAACTGGCCTTTATTAGCCACAACTTTTCGACCGAGTAAATCTAGCGCCTGAATACCGTTGGTGCCTTCATAAATTTGTGCAATGCGAACATCGCGCACCAATTGCTCTTGGCCCCATTCACGAATGTAGCCATGGCCACCAAACACCATTTGCCCTAATCCGCAGCTTTCAAAAGCCATATCTGTCATAAAGGCTTTCGCAACCGGTGTTAATAATGCCACTAATTGCTCAGCGTTTTGTTTTGCTTGGCCATCACCTGAAAATTTAACTATGTCGAGTTGCTTGGCAACATAAGTTGAAAAGCAACGCCCGCCTTCGTTAAGCGCGCGCATGGTTAATAGCATTTTACGCACATCAGGATGGAAGATGATAGCAAAGGTCCTTCGCTTATTGATTTCATTAAGAAAATCTTGGTTTGCCATGTATAAATTCTTTTAGTTTGTACACGGATTTGTACACACTTTTGGAAGTACTCTCTTTTCAGTTCTTCGCTTGTCAAATCCGTCGTGTTAATCGTAATTGGCCGCTATTTTCGCTGATCTTGACTTTATAAACAATCAATGGTTATCTAATCGGTTACCATTTACTCTCAGCGTGCACCAATGCTCAGTTGTAGCTGTTTGCAATCGTTGCTTCTTCAGCTAATGAACAACTGTGGCTAAACCACAAATTCCTTCGCTACCAGAAATCGATGATAGCTTGTCGTACTACACCGATGATGGTGCAGTTGCCGTTGATCGGTATTGCAGGGTATTGCGGGTTCAAAGGTTTTAGATACTTCTGTTCACCATCAATAACCAACTGCTTAAAGGTTGCTTCTTTCGAATCATCCAAACGCGCAACAACCAATGAACCTGAAGAGTAAGGTAACTCAGGATCAACAACGATCACTGCCCCCTCAGGTATGGATTTTTTTCCGCTTGGATTTTCCATACTGTCGCCTTTTACGCGAAGTGCGAAACAACCCTCATGTGCTTTCCCAGTGACTTCACGCCACTCCTCAGCATCTTCATGGGCAAATCCCTCCGCTATTTCAGTCCAATCACCGGCCTGAACCCAGTTAATGAGAGGAATTCTTCCCTTAATATCAGGCCCGACTTCTACATTACCGACCCCCAAGCCAATCTCGCCATCACCTGTGGCGAGCCAATGAGCATTCACGCGAAGCGCCTCCGCGATCTGCATGGTGTAACGAGACCTAGCCGATTTACCAGAGCAAATCTGGCTGATCGACTGCTGTTTGATACCAATGCGACGAGCCAACTCAGACTGAGTTACCCCAGTAAGCTGCAAGGCATGGTTTAGTCGTTCGGATAAAGTTTTCATAAGCCCGCATTCTACAAATAAAACTGTAGTCTTTCAACAATTTTAACTGTTGACTTATCTACAGTTTAAACTGTAACATTCAATCTTGTAACAGTTATTATTGTAATAGGAGACGGTATGGAAGTGTTCAAAACGACACAAAAACATCTCCGCCGTGCCATTGACTTGGTCGGCGGGCAATCAGCATTAGCAAGAGCCATCAACTCAAAACAGCAAAACGTCTGGTTTTGGTTGAATAAATCAGGGCGTGTTCCCGCTGAATTCGTTTTACCCATCGAACAAGCTACGCAAGGACAGGTAACCCGATCTCAGTTAAGACCGGACATCTATCCCGAATGCCCAAGCGAGCTGAAAGCCAGTAACCAGTAGGATTAAGGGCAAGTAATGGTCAGCATTTTACGTAAACACAGAAGCGAGTACCTCCATGCGTGATTATGGCAAGGTCTATACCCGCTTTTGGCTAAAGCAAAACGTTTTGTCCTGGAGTGACTCTGCGAAGTTGCTAGGACTGTATTTGCTTACATGCCCACATTGTAATTTGCTTGGCTGCTTTCGACTGCCGATTGGTTACGTTGCTTCTGACTTGAACTGGGATGAGCAACAGGTTGCCAAGGCGTTAAGTGAGTTAGAACAAGATCAGTTCCTGATTCGTTGCGAGGGATCTGGTTGGACTTTGATTCGAAGCTTTCTGAAGCACAACCCAATCGAAAACCCAAACCAAGGTAAGGCAGCCTTTCGGTTGCTTAAAGATGTACCTGCCGACTTCGTTGGTATGGCATCGCTTTTGAAATCTCTTGCCGCTTTTCAAGCTCGGCTTCCAGAAGAATTTTCATCATTGTTTATGCCTGATGGCAACCCGGTAAGGGACTCTCAACGGTCGGATGACTCTGAGAGAAGCAATAAACCAACAGTTAAAACTGTTGACCAGATACAGTTTGAAGACTTCTGGGATGTACAAATACGCAAAGAAAAAAAAGCGAAAGCCAAAGAAGAATGGCTACGCATGGGCCTCAATGAAGACCATGAACTCGCCTTGGAAGTGCTAACACGCTGGAAAGAGCAACGAGACAACCGATTGCAGTATCAAGATCGGACTAAGACCCCTATGCCACATAACTGGCTTTTAAACCGGCAATGGGAAGACGAGTACGTTCGCATTGATGAAGTACAGCAATCATCGACGAGCCTAAAGGGCAGCAATCACCAATTGAATATTGAAGAAAGCAATCGCCGCATTGCTGAAAGCTGGGCCGGACCAGGTATTCGGGAGGTTCGTTCAAGTGCAGGAGGTTGATAAACGCGAGTTTGCTGAAATTTGGGGAGCAGCTTGGGCCATGTATGGCAAAAGCGTATCACCGCAATTGCTATCCATCGCATTTGAAGCCCTTCGTGCTTATAGCATTGAAGAAGTGCGAATCGGTCTGACTCGGCATATTCAATCACCGGATACTGGGCAATTTTTTCCAAAGCCCGCTGACGTCATCAAGCATATCGACGGCAACTCAGGTTCAAGAGCCATGGTTGCTTGGAACAAAGTTGACAAGGCTGTTCGTCAGGTTGGCGCTTGGACATCCGTGATGTTTGACGATGCGCTTATCCACCGCGTGATTTCAGACATGGGTGGATGGGTTGAACTCTGCAAGGTTGATGACAGGGAATACCCCTTTAAGCAAAAAGAGTTTTTAACACGCTACCAGGCTTACTTGCTGCGGGACGAAGTGGGTGAATACCCAAGGCTATTACAGGGTATTGCAGACCATCAGAACCAGCAAAAAGGATTTGATATGCAAGCGCCGGTTGCCGTAGGCGACTGGTCAAAAGCGGCACAAGTTTATACGAGAGGCATCGCCGACTTTAGCGCAGTGCCATTAAAAAGAATAAGCCCGAAAGCCATTCAGGCGCTTCTCGGAAATCAATTAGAGGACAAAAATGAAAACGATTAAAGCAAAAACCATTGCCCTAGTGATAGCCATGTCCGCAAGCACTTCAGTCTATGCGTTTCCGGGCTATCAGTGGGAAAAAGCAGCACATAGCGTTGGTATTGATCCAGTCATGCTCTACGCCGTTGCCTTGGCTGAGTCGGCCTCACATCGTGGTCTCAACATGACCAGTCCATGGCCATACGCAATTCGCAATGGTTCAAACGCAACCTACGCCAAATCTAAGACAGAAGCAGAGCAACTGTTAAACCAGGCACTGCAAGAGACTGAAAAATATCAGCTCGATATTGGCCTTATGCAAATCAATTTGCATTGGCATGGGCATCGGGTGAGCTCAGCAGCGGAACTGCTAGACCCCATCACCAACCTTACGGTCGGCTCAAGTATTTTGGCCGAAGCAATCAAGTCTTCACCAAATGATTTAGAGCTTGGCATAGGCCGCTATCACAGTTGGAACGAAGAGCGTGCACGCTGGTATGGGCAAAGAGTGCTTTCTATCTATCGCAATATTTTACATGAACTGGAGGTCCGTCAATGACAACCAATCAACAAGACTTCTATCAATTAAATTTGGCGTACCTACACGCAGCACGAGAATTGGCGCGAATTGATCCGCAAGAGGCCGTCTTGCGCTTTGGACTTACACGCGACGTGGTTGATGCTCTGATTAATGCTGGTGTTGACGACCTGCAACGAGTGGCGACCTCATCATTCATGCTGTTTCAACCAAGGGGTAACCAAAGCCAACTGATTGAGATGGTGAAGAGCAAAGGCACAGGTATCCCAAGAATCGCTTATTTATTATCAACCCTAAACAACAAGGGGGATGCATGATTGATAACCTGTCCAAAAGTGAGCTATTTACCCGAGCCTCGCTGCTTATTAAATACGGATTTCGAACAACCATTATCGCGCTCGATACAGGTTTGCCAATCCACATTATCAGAAGGCTCCACAAAGAAGTGACTGGCAAGTCACCTTGTCCTGGTCAATTGCCAGAATCTGATGCCATCGTCAAAAGCAGAAGAGCATTAGTTGAAGGCTCCCTGCTTATGGCGCTTTATGTCAATATTGGTGGTGATAATGTCTACAAGCAATTAAATATCGATGCTTTGATGAAGGCTTACGATGCGTATTTGGTTGCAAGAAAAGAAGCAGATCTTCCAGCTGAGATCCCCTGGAAAAAACTGACCATCAATGAAGGTTGGGTTCTAGCTCGTGATTTAAGATCACAGCTTGCATCCTTACACCGGTGTCGATGCGGCAGTCTGTATTTGACGGTATCACAACAGCGCATTCAGCTTAAATGTCCTGTGTGTGAGATTATGGCCGAGCAAACCACTAGAGCACTTTTTGAGAACTAACATGCAGATGCATGATTTGATTGTGCACCTCCCGTGCACTTTGAGAGTACTAAGAAGATGACAAACTTACTTAAATCTTTACCAGCACGCTGCTGGTTTATATCACTGGGGCTTTTTCTGGCGACTTTGGCTGCGGCTCATTTCTTTCCTTCAGAAATATTAACGGCATCTGCCAAGTTAGCGGCTTTGCCATTTCTGTTCTGCACCGTCGTTTTTTTCAGCTACTTGGGTTTCAAAGCGACCTGTAATCCCATCGGACTTATAGCCATAATCACTATGCTTGTAGCAATCGCATATTGGCAAGCGAGTTGGACAATTGTTGGTTTGGGACTCTCTTTCTTAGCTATTTGTACTGGAATTAGATTCTTGAGTAGCCAAGTTAAAGATTCGGGTAGAACTTTGAGCATTGAAGAAAAATGGTATTGGTATAAGCTCCATTCGTTTTTTGATGGCTTTTATCCAAGGTATCCCAAAAAGCCAAAAAAATAGCCAGCCAACCACAAGCTGGCTACCTTCTATTTTCAGTTCCTTCCTGATGCCTGGTTATAAGCCCTAATATCGATCAAGTTGTTCTGAGCATAATCTCCCGCAAGCGATGCATTTGAGATCACCGCTATCTGCTTATCCACAAATGCTTTATCTTCTTCAGACACACTGTCAGGGATGTAAGCGCCACTCTCATCCTTTTGACGATACTCATTTAGCATTTGCTCCCTTAGGCCAAGCATTTCAGGCGACCAACTCGATGAGTCTTCAGAGTTGAATACGCGCCCCGCCAAACCTTCATTGAAAGCTTGAGCGAACACTTGACTTTGAATCGGGGTCAATCCCATTCTCTGCCCTTCGCTGTATGCTTCCTTTTTAAAATCATCAGCATACTGCTCTAGGAACTCACCATATCGATTGTTAACTGCCGCACCGAATGCCCCCGCCAACATGGCTTCAGACTTAGTGCCCCAGTTTACTTCGGAAGCATACTGCGAACTCGATCCACTGTATGCATCATTAAACGCCGTCAATGGGTTTTCCAAAGAGGTTCCTGCATCAACGGCGGCTTTTAAGCCATCCCAGGTTGATTTGCTGGCCACCGTAGCGTTGTGCAAGAAACCTCGTGAGCCAGGATCTTCAAGCGCTTGTTCTTTGTAACTCTCATAGTCTTCGCCAAAGTGATTCAAGGTATGCAGTGCTGCATCAGTATGCTTGCCACTGAAATCACCAATAGCACTGGCGCTGTTGAAGAACATTTCAGCACCAGAAACTCCGCTATCATCAGCCATAATGCGTGATCGCCACTGAGATCCAGCTTCACTGTTTAGTCCAGATTGATAGGTACTTGTGTCAGTAGCTACGGCCTGCTGAGCTTGCTGCTGATGCGCATTCAACTGTCCATCTATACCAGACAGATTGGTTTGGTAAGCCGATTGAGCTGCGTTGAACTGAGTTTGAACTGTTGCTGCATCCTCGTAGCCGCCCAATACACCCGATTCAACTTGGCTTTGAGTACCACCAAAAGTAGGTGCAGTTGATGACAAGCCTTCATTTGAGCGCGGCTGAATTGATCGTAAATCGGCTCCGGTAGCCATGGCCATAACAGTCATTGCTGCTTGATAATCATTGTCCCGTTCAGCGGGCGTTGAAGAATTGCTATAGGTTAAAGACTCCATAGCTGCGGCCACATACGCCTGATTATCATCAGGTAACAAGCGCTGATACATTGGAAGGTTTTCACGTAATCGGTTACCGGCTTCAACATGCTGGTTCATATAGCGACCTAAATAATCCATGACTTCAGGATTATCCGCCGCTAATCGGGTTAACGTCGCACCATCAGTATTTCTTTGTCCTGATAGACTGTAGCTGGCCTGATCAAGCTCACTAAAGCGGTTTGATGCCGTGACAACGTCTTGTGCTGAACTCTGAAGAGACTGATAGTCTTGGTTAGACAAGGACATCTCAACGCCAGAACGTCTTGAATCTGAAAGGTCCTTAACCATTGCATCGCGATACTCAGCACGTCGTGAATCACTTGATGCCAAGCTTTGCATCTCCCCAGTGAGCGTATTTGCGGTCGTAGATCGAGAACTGCCTTCTGATGACTCAACTTGGCCACTAAAGTTACCACCTAGATCCAACCCAGCTCGTAACCGTGATATTTTTGGCACTCTTGAGGATTCAGGCTTATCGACTCCAGGCAAGCTACCTTGTGGGGAGTCATTCCCCCCTGTACCAAGTAATCTTCCCAAGAACCCTTTGTCTGCTACTTCTTTATCACCGGTATTTGTAATAGTTCCATCGCCACCGACCCTTAGGCCTCCTGATAACACGCCAGATACCAAGCCACGTACAGCGTCTTTTTTATCGTCTCCGAAACCATACCGTGTTTGCAGGTCATCAGTAACCTGATTAACAACGGCGCTAGATGCGGAATTAGAAGAACCGATCTGACGTCCAACCGAAGAAAGGTTGTCGTAACTTAGCTTTTCACCAAAAGTTCGACTCATGGTATTGCCAACCTGACGACTAAAGGCTTGAGTTGCCTGAGTCATGGATTCTTTTGCAGAGCCGACCATTGAACCCACTGCGTTTCCGACAGAGAAACTGCTTAGTAAGTTTGACGCACCGGTCATTGCAGAACCAGTGAGGGCTGAATTTTGGAACATTGACTGTGATTGCATCACCGGGGCATTTTTTGAGACATCTGGACTAGCCAGCTTTTCATCAATGGCATCGCCGTTTTGAAGACGTCCAGCCAAGTGGGTTGCGGTTATTGCTGAGCCATACACGAGCATGAGCGAAATTGCCGGAACACTCGACGCCAACATGCCGCCAGTAGCTATCCAGGTTTGCAGCACTGAATCCATCTGCATCATCCCAGCAAAAGATGGCACTTCTGTACCTGCAAAGGCATCAAGAGCCGACATTTTCCCTGCAACGGTTAAATGAATATACAGGTTAATGATGGCCATGACAGGCATCCAAAGTTGAATCCAAAGCAGGATTAACAAGTACTTCCCGGCCATTCGCATCCCGATTTGGCCAAGGGCTATCACAAAGGCCATCAATGGGGTGATGGCGTAAATGAAACCCTCAAAAAACGTCATCATCGGACGAACAATGCTTTGGAACAGGGTCTGCTCCGCCGCCCATTGCGTATTGCGCTGCTCAATTGCTTGGTTAACCATAACGGCTGCGGTGAAAGCTTGATCATCCATATACTTGCCCGTCACGCTTTGTTCATAAATAGGCAAAAGCACTGACGCGGTCATGTACTCTTGGGTGTTAACCGAAGCCAAACCAAGGTTATTCAGTGCATTTCGGATCACGTCATCAGTATCCGTTGCTGACGAAGTCCCCAATGAGGCTGACAAAACCTGTTTAAGCCTTGGAATGAAGGTTGATTCTGTCATGAGTTTCAGCTGGCTATAGGCATCGGTGCAGTCCAAATCGCTACTGCTACCACTTAGCATGATGCGCGTGCCATAAATGCGCGAATCAAACCTAATCGCAGTCATCGGGTTAGGATCACTTAGCACCTGATCTAGGTTCTTTTGGCCTATGTCGATGCCAATCAAGGTGCATTCTTTGATGTAGTTAAACCACGATTGTTCGATATCTGAGCCACCGACACGATTTGCATCACCCAACCCAGAGCGATCCATTACCTGTTTTCTCACTTTAATCAGTGACTGTAAACTGGATGCAAAGCCGTATTCCGTCATGGCGGGAGTTGAGAACGCCGTTTCAAACAATCGCGTGATTTGAAAGCCAACAGTCGAAATCGTACTGCCTGCGGCAGCAACACCGATGGGCACATTATCAACCACTCGAACTTGTCCCGTGTACGCATCCTCAATGCTCACTCGGGTACTGGGTCCAAACATGGTTGCAAAGACTAGCCATGAGACTAAGACGTGTTGAAAGTTAATCCCACGACCACCTTGCATTAAGGCCTGAACAGAGACCATCAATACCCCAATGAGCAAGCCAATGCGAACCATTGAAGTAAAATCGCCTGTACCAGTGATCATCGCGACAGCGTTCAGGACCTGCTCTAAAAAAGCCGAATCCCCGATGGAATAGATTTCCCACATGACCTATTCCCCCAGCGCCGTAGATTTAACGGTGTAATAACGCTGTTTGCGAATGGTCTGAATCACCTGGTTAAAATGCGCCAGCAATTCTTGCTCTGAGCCGTATCTTCGCTGCAACGCAGCGTACTCCTCATTGATTTGGCGACGTGCACGTTCAAGGTCTTCGGTTAACAACTTCGCATAGGCATGATCTTCCACACCAGATGTGCTTCTAGCTGCGTTGAGCATGTCTTCAACCAATGCCCGGGCCATCTCAACAGCAATAAATGGCGCAGCTCTTGAAGCAAACGACCTAGCAGCCCCTTCATTTAATGCTGAAAGTGTTCGAATCATGCCGCCAATGCTTGCAGGAGCCGAGGTCATAAAAGCCTTTTCGGTGGTGCTAGCTGCCCCAGTATTCCGAGCAAACTTAAATATAATGCCGTTACTAGAACCTGTACCAAGAAGTAAATTTTCGACCTGAGTTGATAACCCGGTTAGGGTCACGTTAGCGATTGTCGGATTTAGACAGCCGTCTTGTGTCACTGTGTCACATCGGTACATAGCGACGTTACCGCCATGAATTAGATGCTCAATAGTCACTTTATTGCCATTCAGTCTGGTCAGTTTTGGGGCTTTACCTTGGCCATCAGCGGCATTAGCAAGATCACCAACAATGATCGAACCAGTCACCGACATAACCGCTTCAAGAAAACGGTCATCCCCCGATGCAAACCAGCTTGATGCCGAGTGACGTTTCAATGCTCGCCAAACCAAATTACCTTTAATCGTTTTGTTCACATCAGATGCCGCGACACTCGAAGCGTTCTCATATGGGTTCTTACCATTGGATTCACTCCAACTGGTAAAAACGTCTCCAGCCCCTTTAAGTGAGCTCAACATGCTGGCTTCTGTTTGCCCCTTTTTACCAAAAGCAGCTAGGGTATCGTTCACGACTCCCTGAGCCATTTGACAGGAATTGCCGAAATACTCGTTCAACTGCTGGATTTTCTTTTGCAGTGTCTCCATGTGCTGAGAGCATTTCTCACACATAGCACTGAGCGCTAATTGGAATGCGTATCCCTTGGCGTTTGCAGCAACAGAACGAAGTAATTGAACAAACTGATCTGCATTAACAAATGACAAACTTCCAGCGAACATATCAATGCCGCCACAACCGGCTTGGAATGACGGAGGCACCATAGAAACGAGGTTCTCATTCATGATTCTGTTATGGACAACAACGCTTCCGCCAGATATAACGCCACGCCGTTGACTCTCAAACACGCCAGGCGCGGTGGTGTTGGTCATTGAACCAAACAACTGATTCATCTCCTGTTGCAAGCTTGCTTGGCTCATAGATGAAAAACCAATCGCACAGGCGATTAGCGATACTTGGAATACTTTTTTCATCGTTATAACCCTCCTTGTGCACGCAGATAGCGAACAAGGAACTCAGGGTCCTGTAATATCTTTTCGTTAAGCTCTTGGGCTGACATCGCGAGTGACACGCCGGGTTGAACAGGTCTGGTGGCATAGTAAGTTTGATCGTCAATCCAACCGGCTTGATGGGCTGCGAGAATAATTCGATTATTGAGCTCATCAAGGCTCATTGCACCTTGGCCAATGGGAGTGATGACATTAGGTGGATCAACTAAGAACACGGCAGGGACAGTCGTAACGGACAATGAATGAGCTTGTCCTGAATCGACTTTGAAATTGGGAAACTCTCCACCCGGTAAAGGCAAGCCATCGACAGCAATAGCAAATACCTCGAAACCGTAGTTTAAAGCCATTGATTCGATGATAGGCGCTTGAGCGTGGCAGTAAGGGCAATCCGAACGATAGAAAAAGAACAGGCCTGCTCGCTTCGCTACTTCACCTAAAGCAACGTCCCTTTGAGCGCCAGCTTCTCGATCCATCCGATTGGCAGCATAGGTTGCCAAGGGTCTACGGCTGATTTCATCCAAAACAGGATCGCCCATGACCACCTGCTGACTAACATCAGCAAATAGTGAGCCCTTATCCATCATGACGCGCTGAAGATAAAGATAGGCTCTGACATTCTCACTCGTTGGCTCATCAATTGCCTTGTCCATGAACGACTGCATGTGCTCACGAAACCAGGCAGCACTGAAGGGCTTTAGCTCGCTCTTACTGGACTCCACGACACCAGCTTCCGGCTCTATCAGCTCATCAGACTGCTCAGGTTCAGGAATGACCTGATACCAAAACCAGCCTTCCTGACCACGCTGATAGAATGGCCCATCACTGGCATGGGCGGGCAAGATGAATAGAAAGAAAATAATGATTGGGATGGTCACCCATAGGATAAACCAAGGTAACAAAGGCGTTCTCATTGTCAGCTCCAGAAATTTCACAGAGCTAACATGCTAAAGATCCCCGTAAGAGCGGTTGGCCAGATAGATGAAGGAATTATGTGTGTTTCTGACTAGCTGTTGTGACCAGTAACAGTAACAACAGCAATTTAAAGAGCCAAATTTATTATTGGACCGCTTTGAGCGATAAGTGGTCGGTCAGATGAACTCGTTTTTGGACAGAAATAATTTAGAGCCGACCAGCGGCTCGGTGCCAATAGCGAATAATAGCTTTTAAATTTTAAAAGTCGGCTACCGGCTCATAAGCAGACATTTACGCGACTCAAGTTTTCCACACTTGACTGTTTGGAAAGTGCTAATCCCCATTCTACTAACGTTTAATATAATACTATTTGATTTACTATGCTCGTTAAACCAACTTGAATTATAGAGCTTATTTTTATTAGCACAGAAATGTCGGCAAACCTTTCCCTTTGTGATATCTTTGTTTTAAAAGCAAAAAATAGAGAAAGGAAACCAAGAAAGTCGATGAATTTGCTTACTTATATAAAGAAAGAAACAGTCATCTCTACTGTTAAAGGCCTGAACCTGAAAATCAATAAGGAGCCTGCTCATCTCACTATTTCGTATCCGACCGGACAAAGAAATAGTGGCGAAAGGAACAGAAACCATTATTGGGATGCAAAGGAGCTAATCGGCCGGTGCATTTTAAACATTTTCAGGAAACGCCCTGTGCGGAGCCGCATGCAGGGTGTTGTGGGGGCTGAGGGCTAGATACCCTCGGCTACCCGATTATACGCCTTTATACTCATGACACGACCTCCATCATTTCTTGATAGTGCTTTTCATCAAGTTCGCTTATCCAGTCAAAAATATCTGAAATGACTGTAACACCTTCACCAATTAAGTTTTCAACGAAGTCTTCATTGGTTTCAATAAGGTCGTTATGTGAATACTCATTAATGAACTTTCGAATCTTTTCTTTTCCTTCATCTTCAGGGTTTTTACTTGCCGAAACTGCAGTGTTAAACAAATTGGCGAAATTTCCTCGGTTCTTAGGGAATTTAAAAGACAAGAAGGATTCGAGTAGTTTTCGGGATAAGTTGGCTGCAAGAAAATGATCATCCGTTTCAAGCGTCTGCTGATTCTTTAACGAATGCAACCGTGAAAAAATATAGTGGTACTCTGAATTATACGAAATTAGTGCTGGCTCGGCGTCTGTATAGGTTGAAGTTCTTGGCACTTCATTATTTGCCTTTACAACATAGAAGTTTGCAACATTTTGATTATCGCGTTTATTCTTCCGAGAAATCCAATCACGAACCAGCTTGAAGAACGTGAAGTTGTGAGTAAGAACAAAAAGTTGCTTTGCTTTTTCACAATTCACTTTCATAAATGAATAAGCATGAAATAGGTGATTTGAATCGAAACTTGAAATAGGGTCATCTACAACAACAATAGTGTCTTCAATTTTGTTGTCATTCTCCTTTAGCTTGGTTATGAAATAGACAAACGCAATAGCCGTCTTTTCGCCTTCACTCAAATTTCCGTCAACCAGTTCCGAATCGTTCCGAAGTATTTCATATCCTTTTTTAACCGGATCGAATCGAAGGGTTAATTCACTGCGACCAAGAAACTTGTGAAGTGCTTCATTGAACTGGTCAGCGCCCACGCCTTCATTTGATAGCGAATCTTCAAGTGTTCGGATTTCAGTGGTTCTTGTATTTATTGCGGCCTTTAACGTTCCATTTGCGGCTGTGCGATCAACAACTTCCTTTTTCTTATCGTGATAACCGAATGACTTAACTTCAGTAGTAGCGTAGTGAAGTTCAAGTTTCTTTTTGGCTTTGTCGGTTTCTTCTTTAAAATTACTCGACTTGTGATTATGTTTGCTAACAGCCGCGCCAATAGCGGTCATGGCATCGTTAAACGCCTTTATGGATGATTCATCGATAACTTCAACCGTTAGTCCAGTTTCAAGTGGATTAGCTATCTTATCTTTCAATACAGTGTGCCAGACCGTTATTTCTCCGTTCAGGTCTGTGATTGCTTTTTCCAACGCTGTACATGCTTCGTTGTACTCATTTTTGAACTCGTCGTAAAAATCACTTACGGCTGGTAGCGTTGGGGGTTGAATATATTGTCCGGCAAGCCAACCGTCAGCACTTTCAAGCCGGTTTTGAAAGGCTTTATAATCATCATTAAAGTGTGCTTCAAGTTGTTTAGTGCGCTCTTCGTTTATGGTGTTGCCACAAAATTCACATTGGTTCGTGTCGTGACGTTTATGAAGATCAAGACCAGCTTCAACCCAAGACTTAATATCACCATGATCAACAAGCCGCTGAATAGTTTGGCTTACCACGCTAGTTTTCAAAAGATCATCAAGTCGTTCTTTGGCTTTAGTGAAAGTTTCTTGATTAATAACATGTTTATTAAAGCTAATTGGCGACTTTTGATCAGGCTTGGCCGCATTGGTTAATTCAACAATTTGTTGATCATCAAGAAGTGAATCGTCCAATTTACTTTCTTCAAGGTGGTCGTCTATGAATTTACCAAATTTACGCTTATCGTAGTTGAGATAATAACTATCTGTAGTATCAATGGACTGAAGACTTGTCTTCATGTGTCGTGCGCTATCGGTTCCAAACTTTGAAATAGCGCCCTCAAGTTTTCTTATTTCTTCAGTTTCTTTGCTGTACGCTTTGCTATCGACTTCCTGTTCTTTTTTCAGATTTTCTAGTTTTTCACGTTCTTCAATTTTTTCTTTATCAACAAGCAATATGCTTTTTACAACACTATTCCATGAAATATTTTCGTCAATAAAGTCATGGTTAAAGGTATATATATTAAGGTCTGAGTCCACTACGTTCGCTTGAGTGATTGCTGTACCACTGCCTACGCTTACCGTGAACTCCGAATAAGGAAATTTACTAGAAGTAGCTTTATTTTCGATACACCGAAACAAACTCGAAAGCGTAGATTTTCCACTTCCATTCCACCCATAGAACAAATTGTATTTTCCGAAATCTTTAGCATTGCTGTCCGTATGATCTTGGAAGATACCGAATTGCTTTAATTTTTGTATATTCTTTATCGACATGGTATCCCTGAACTCAAATTCTCTCCGGGCTGGATTTTCGTATAACGCTGCCAGCAAGCGCGGCTTTGTAGTGAAGGCGAAGCCGCAACGAAAAAGACGTCGCCGTGACTGGCCTTGTTAAATTTCAACCTAAATAAATTCCGACGTCGATACCATATCTTTAAATAACTTCATGAAATTCTCTAGAGCTTTTTCTGCAGCAACGTTAATTTCTGAATCAGCAATTGATTCTGGTTTATCAGGGACAATGATGCTCGGCATTTCCTCCTGAGTGAAGAAGCGCGAGTTCATAGGCTTTAGCGAGGAGTTGTTTTTTACATCGTATATGCGAGCATCAATATAATCTAATGCATAAGCATTGCATGTGCCAAACGAACACTTAGTATATAGCCCATATCCTGAAAGATATGCGGAGGAATTTGGCCAAGCAGGGCCAGGGGTTGGGTAAACTAAAATGACATAATCTAGCGAATTTTCTTGTGCTAGTTTTTGTAGCTCCAGCTTATTTTCTTGCTTAAAGTGGATATTGCTAGATGCATATGAAAATAGATCTTCACGGTTTTCGATTAAAAAGCTGCTCGCGCTTATAGGAACAACAATATGCCCTCCTTCAGCAAGTAGCTCTGAAATTTTTAATTCAAATTTTTTGTGAAAGTTTTCTTTTGAAACGCCATTAGAATTTGAATTTTGAAAAATTGTAGTGCCTACATGTTGATGAGACGGCGTTTGGTCAATTAGCAGAACAATTCCGACTTTTGAACCTTTCAACGGCTTTCCATAATTAGCCGGCACGGAGGCACAACCAGCAACTATCAAAAGAAAAATTATCACTATCAGGTTACGCATATACTTTCCTTGAAATTTAACGCCGCCATATGGGGCGCGAAAAAGCTTGGCTATAATTAGCGACGAAGGAGCGCAGCCAAGCTTTTTGCGTCCCTTCATGATGGCATTGTTATATTGCTTTATGCCAAGCTCTCAAGTTACTTAATTCGGTCAGTGCATGAGACTTATCAATTAAATACCAACCATAAGACTGACCGAGAATCATATTGTATTGAGTTTCGATTTCAACGTCAGTTGACGATTTAAGTTTTGTTGGTTGGTATTTGAAGAAATACTCTTTACCTGAAATAAACTCAAAATCAAATTTTAAGTTTGCAATTTTAATTGGTGAGTTTGGCGCGAATGAAACCTCATGCTTTCCAGTTTGCAACTCTACTTTCGCAAAGCCAGGATAACCAACACAACCTCTATACTTACCATTGATTCCAACAAGTAAACAGGCATTAACACCTGGCATATCAAATTGATAGAAATATGCCGTAGCTCCGCTGTTTACAGGTTTATTAGAATATTGAAATATCGGACCTTGTGGCACAACATCAGGACTTGCGCACCCTTGCAGTAATATTAGAAATAGAACAGTCAAGACCCTCATTTTCTAAAGTTTCCTCTTAGCAATATAACGCCGCAATATGGGGCGTATAAAAGCTTGGCTAAAATTAGGAACGAAGTGACGCAGCCAAGCTTTTTGCGTCCCTTTCATTATTGCTTTGTTAGTTACCGATAATTACCGTTGTTGGTTGATTATCAACGAACTGAATTACGGATGCTACTATTACTAGAACTACAGCCAAACAAGTGCAATATTTGCTCGCATTTTTGTATAAATACTCGTTATCTCGTTTGTCATAATGATCGACAATAGTTAAAAACAAATTGATTGCACCTATTACGGCCGCGATTGAAAATATAATGAGCGCGTTCCCTTCATAAGTTAGACCTGAAGAATTACCTTTTCCAGGAATAGTGATAGGTCCTACAAACCATGCATAGGCAGCCAAAACTATAAGACCTAAACCCCATAAAACGTTAAATATACGGGTACTTTTCGGTATGTGATTAGGGGTAAACTCAATTTGTTTCATTTAGGTAACTAACGCCTCAAACACCGGCATGGTGAAGTTGGCGGCTTTTTTGGAACAAAAAAGGTGACAGCTTTACCATGTCCGAGTGCTTTGACTTGTTACACGGCCACTGCACCGGCCAAGGTTACTGTCTCGGCACACTGCATCACAGGCATCGGGCCGACCTTTTTATTTGAATTTTTCTTTATGAAATTATTTAGCTTACGCGATGCGCTTGAGACAGCTTTCCAATCCCACTCGGATGGCGAACCCATAACATCACTATAATTAGGCTCCCAAGCAGTAGCACGCTTTTCGGTATTATGGTTGGTATGGCTATATTGCAAACCAGCTTTGTTGATGCCTTTTAGCTCAAGAGATATAAGCCCCCAGCCATCTACACGATATCTGTGAGTAGCCCCTCGGCACTTTTTAGGGTTTAGCTCAATTCGATTTACCTTCACATTTAACGATGCTTTAACAGGCCATAGCATGAGAGTTGCAGAGCGATTTTGGCAATTTGAAAACTCATCTAATTGATAGTACTCGACAACTTCTTTTGTGCTTAAAAATTCAACAAGCTCTGTTTCGTATGCGGAGTATGATTCGAAAACTCTGCATCCCATTTCGTCAAAGACGAAATCGAGTATCTCTACAAAATCATTGTCTATTGCATAGAAATTACAATTTGGCATCTGCTCGATATTTCCTTGCCGTGTAACGCCCTGTTAAGGGGTGAGCAACGCAATACCGAAGCTTCCGCATACCACCTTAACCACTAAAACCAACGCATAGTAAAAATGCCACGCGTTGTGAATCCCTCTTAAACAGTTTGTTGAACGAAGCCGCTGCGCGGCAGAGTCAATAGCCTCTTGTCCATACTCTTCAGTAACACTGTCATTCCGACCGTGTCTACCGGAGAAATGATTATGACACCTCATGAACAAGAACACTTCAATTTTCTTTACCAACAACATCTTACCAATCTAAAGTTGCAAGGCAAAAGACCAGCCACTATTGATGCCTACTCTCGTGCTGTTCGTCGTATTAGTGAGTTTTTTAACCGTTCACCTGATACGTTGACCACCGCAGAACTTCGCACTTACTTTGCGAGCCTTATCCAATCTCACTCATGGAGCACCGTCAAACTCGACCGTAACGGCTTGCAGTTTTTCTATCGCTACACCCTCAATCAGCAGTGGGAATGGTTAAATATCGTCAAACCACCGCAAGTGAAGCGTCTGCCGGATATTCTAACTCCTGAGCAAGTGGCATTACTGATAAGCACCACCAGAAAGCGCCACTATCAAGTGTTCTTCCTTACCCTGTATTCCATGGGATTACGCCTTGGCGAAGGACTCAACTTAACCACTCAAGATATCAACAGTAGCGCTATGCAAGTGCATATTCGTGAAGGTAAAGGCGGAAAGGACAGACTCATTCCCTTACCACAGAGAACACTGAATGCGCTTCGATCTCACTGGCTTACCCATCGGCATCCCACTCTTATATTCCCTGGTAATAACGGTCAACAAAACACACCAATGGACAGAGGCGGAATACAAAAAGCCATGAAACAGGTGCTCAAAGAGTGTCATCTCAGCTCTGCCATTAGCCCGCATTCCTTACGCCACTGCTTTGCCACCCACCTGCTTGAACAAGGACTTGACCTACGTTCACTGCAAACCCTGCTCGGTCATGGCAGTTTAAATACCACCGCTCGCTATACCCAATTAACTCAACCCAAACAATACAACATGGCAATAGCGTTGAACCAACTGGCTGACCGCCTCACTTTAAGATGGGAGGACGCATGAGCGTTTTTATCGAACTGCTTCGCCAGTATCGTGATGAACTTGAGCGGCATTATGACTCTCACATCACCGATGATATCCGCCAAGCCATGGCCGCTATGTTGCGTTGCCAAACCGAGCAACAAGGACGCTCTCAATGGTTTTGTTCTCACTGCCATCATGATGACCGATTGCCACTCTCGTGTGGTCACCGACACTGTCCTCAGTGCCAACACCGCACCACATCAGACTGGCTAGAGCGCCAAAAACAAAAACTCTTGCCCGTTCATTACTACATGGCGACCTTCACTTTACCTTATGAGTTAAGGGAGCTAGCTCGTCAGCACCCCAAAGCACTCTATCAGGCAATGTTCACTGTCGCTTCGAGCGTATTAAAAGACTTCGCCCAAACAGAACATAAAGGAGAACTGGGCTTTACCATCGTGTTACACACTCACAGTCGACAACGAAATCTGCATCCGCATCTCCACGTTATCGTCGCTGGCGGCCGGTATGACGCTTCCCGACAACAATGGCACAAGGGCAATAAACGTTACTTGTTTAATGCCTTCGCTCTCGCTAAAGTCTGGCGAGCAAGACTGCTCGATGCCATCGTTCATGATGACGTCATGTCCTTACCTAAAAGCGTACCAAACAAGTGGGTGGTTGACTGCCGATGTGTTGGCTTCGGACTGCCCGCTCTTCAATATCTCTCCCGTTATCTTTATCGGGGCGTATTGCCAGACAAAGACATCATTAAAGTCACTGATACCGAGGTCACCTTCCGCTATCTAGACAGCCAAACCAACACGCATCAAACCCGGACTCTGCCCGTACTGAAGTTCTTATGGCTTATCCTGCAGCATGTCCTGCCCAAAGGAATGCAACGTGTCAGAGACTATGGCTTCTTGCGAGGAAATGCCAAACAGACACGCGTTAGGATCCAGTTGCTGCTACTTGCTTTGTTTTACTGTACTCCGCATAAAGAGCAACCGGTTAGAAGCAAAGCAGTGCGAGCTTGTCCCTGTTGTGACCACGAGATGGCTTGTGTCGGGGTAAGCCGACCGAGCTAGCCGAAAGGTAACCCGAATAAGGATAATGGCCGCGACTTCATTAATAGGAGATACACTGAAAAAAACACCGAAATGTTAGAGGGTTATCGACGTGATGAATAAACATCGTCACGCCGTGGCTTTGCTCGCCTTGAAAATACGGTCTACTCCGTACCTACCATAAACATCGAATCTGCAATTTACTATATAAGTGGCTTGGGCTTGTTCAACACCCAGATAAAGTGTCGGCTGCGCGACACTTATCCTTGTTTGTTAGCCCTTTGCCCAAATTTGGTACGTGTAATCAATATTTGAACTGAAACTTTGCTCAAATGTTTGTTTGAAACACTGTGGAACCGAAGGGAAAAACACGTCGCCAGAGATGTGCTTATGAATCACTGAAAGATGGATAACATCTGCTTGTTCGATTAATGCTTTGTAAATTTCACCACCACCAGAAACAAAGACATGTGTTGTTGTATTGTCTAAATAAGATAATGCCGATTCAATGCTGGTGAAATAAATAACATCTGGATCATTCGAGACCATTTCAGAACGAGTAACCACAGCATATTTCCTATTGGGAAGTTTACCCATTGAGTCGAAAGTTTTACGACCGACTAAAAGCCAATGATTGTAAGTCATAGCTTTGAACAGGAGCTGCTCACCTTGTACATGCCAAGGTATATCCAATCCAGAGCCAATTACTCCATTCTCGGAAACTGCTGCCATAATGGATATTTTCATTTTTCCTCCTGAGGGCTAACGCCTCAATCAGCCGACGCGTTAGCGGTCGACTGCATTGACTTGTTAAGCTTTCCACCTTCGCAGTGCTCATCTAGAAATTGAATCGCGTCATCGAACCACACGGCCACTCCCCGATATGGGAGGCTGTGACCATCATTCTTGCTTGAGCCAAATTTCGGATATATCTGGATTTTAGCCTTCTTTCCAGCCTGCTCCATCACGGAGAATAGCTCCCTGCTAGGGCTCAAGTCATAGTCGTTCTCAGCCTGGAAGAAGAAAACAGGGGCACGAGCTACAGTTGCTGCGCTCCTGAGCAGTTCCCGAAGCTCCTGTGAATCAGCCCAGCTCTGAGCCGCTCCAGAAGCATTTACTCCCGCACAGTAGTCGGCTCTTCCCATTCCTAGCATCACCTGAATACCACCGAACGAATTTCCAACAGTGGCGATACGAGTGTTGTCCACAAATGGCTGTGTTCGCAGCCATTCCAACGCGGCCATTTGATCATTAAGATGATCTTTTTTATGCAGCTCAACAAGCTTTTCCTCGGCACTCTCGAATAAGAACCACTTCGCATCGCTTATTTCTTCCATGATATATGTCCCTTGGTCCTCGCTTAACCCCTGCCCGCGTCGATATGGCATGAAAAAAGCCCACCCCTTTTCGATGAAATTTGGCGCTATTGCGGCGCTAGCCATGCTATTTACCATCTTTGGTGCGCTTCCGTGATTGAATAGGACCACAGGGAATGGGCCTTCACCTTCAGGGAGAAACAGTTCACCACCTAACGTGAGATCTCCGCTTGGGAATCTTACGATTTTTGGTGTCTCCGGGGCGCCAGATGCCCAGCAGCTCGCGGCGAATCCAAGAGCAGAACAGATAGTTAATGTTCGCAGGTATTTCATTCATGTCTTCCTTGCTTGAGGCTAGTTGCTTAACGCCCGCCATAAACGGCGTGAGGAACGAACGTCCGGCGACCGAAGGGAGCGAATTTGATGGCTTGGTTATGCATCGGGCTCGGACCAGACAGCATACTCATTTCCACTTGGGTCAGTGAAGTGAAATCTCCGGCCGCCAGGGAAGTCGAATATATCCTGAACCACCTTGCCGCCTGACGAAGTAACCTTACTGACTGTTTCCTCAAGCTCTGAGCTATAAAGAACGACCAGTACGCTACCGCTATCAGGTGAAGCTATTTTGTCGGACTTGTAAAAGCCGCCATCTAATCCAGCATTCTCAATAGCCACATATTCGGGACCATAGTCGACGAATGACCACCCGAAAGCCGAAGTAAAGAATGCCTTCGTTGCCTCAAGATCCCTTGAGGGGATCTCAACATAGTTGATTTTTCCCGTTTCCTTCATGACGGTCTCCTGTATGCATAACGCCCGCTTAACAGGCGCAAAATACTTGGCTAAAATTAGGAACGAAGTGACGCAAGCCAAGCTTTTTGCGTCCTTTGTTGAAGCGTTTGTTAGCTGTGCTTACTCCGTATACATTTGCCAGCCATTTTCCGTATTTATAAAATAAATTTTATGTATCATCTCACTAATGTCGCCCTTTTCAAACTCGCCGTACTCTTTTACTAAAGCCATACGCATAAAACCTGTACCAGACATCATACCAAACAAGCCCTTGGTAAGTTTTCCAACGGCATCTTTAGGTTTTTCTTCTTTGATTTCACTATTAGCCATTTCGATAAAATCATCTAACCCAACTAAAAAGTGTCTTTCAAACTCGATCTCAGAAACATAGTAACCATCGAGCATATAGCCATTAGTTTTTTTAATGTTTTTTATTTCAAAAAGACCATCTTTAGAATTAATAATCGCATAATCATCAAAAGCTATTTGTAATTCCTCATTGGATGGGCTTTTGGAACATGCCACAAGAATTAAAGTGGCGAGAACAATAGATACATTTTTAAAATAATTTTTCATTTTCATCCTTAAAAAGATAATTAACAAACAGCTAACGCCTCAAACACCGGCATGGTGAAGTTGGCGGCTTTTTTGGAACAAAAAAGGTGACAGCTTTACCATGTCCGAGTGCTTTGACTTGTTACACGGCCACTGCACCGGCCAAGGTTACTGTCTCGGCACACTGCATCACAGGCATCGGGCCGACCTTTTTATTTGAATTTTTCTTTATGAAATTATTTAGCTTACGCGATGCGCTTGAGACAGCTTTCCAATCCCACTCGGATGGCGAACCCATAACATCACTATAATTAGGCTCCCAAGCAGTAGCACGCTTTTCGGTATTATGGTTGGTATGGCTATATTGCAAACCAGCTTTGTTGATGCCTTTTAGCTCAAGAGATATAAGCCCCCAGCCATCTACACGATATCTGTGAGTAGCCCCTCGGCACTTTTTAGGGTTTAGCTCAATTCGATTTACCTTCACATTTAACGATGCTTTAACAGGCCATAGCATGAGAGTTGCAGAGCGATTTTGGCAATTTGAAAACTCATCTAATTGATAGTACTCGACAACTTCTTTTGTGCTTAAAAATTCAACAAGCTCTGTTTCGTATGCGGAGTATGATTCGAAAACTCTGCATCCCATTTCGTCAAAGACGAAATCGAGTATCTCTACAAAATCATTGTCTATTGCATAGAAATTACAATTTGGCATCTGCTCGATATTTCCTTGCCGTGTAACAGCTTAATCATCAGAAGTGTGTATAGAACTTTTCAATATTGAGTCTAACAACATCATTCCAATAAGCTTTAAATTAATCATTTCATGAACTTAAGCCTAGATTAACTAAAATGCAACAATAATTTTAGAGCAGAAACCAAGCCAATCGTCAAAGCGAGCCTAATATAGGGTCGTTATGTAAACTTATTATTATAAAAATCAAATAAAATCAGACTGTTAATTTACATCATCTCCATGAAACCAATACCTTGTTAAAAACAAAGCGAGAAATAATTTGAGTTTTTGGCGTATCGTTATTATAACTGTATAAATAAACAGTAATCAAAGTTGAAGGATTTATTGATGGCTAAATCTCAATTTATCGAGTCAATGAGAACTGAGCTCAGAACCAAGCATTATAGTTATGCAACCGAAAAATCTTATTTGCACTGGGTTCGTACTTTTATTCGTTTTAACGATTATAAACATCCAAAGGATATGGGAAATTCAGAAATTGAGCGCTTTTTAAATCATCTTGCGGTCAATCGGCAAGTCAGTGCTGCGACTCAAAATCAAGCGCTTTGTGCAATCATATTTATGTACAGAAATGTGATTAAAAGAGAAATTAACGAGCTTGCATATTCGTTTACCAAAAGACAAAAAACTATCCCAACAGTATTAAGTACCCAAGAAGCAATGTTAATTATTTCCAATTTGTCGGGTAAGTATCGAATCATAGCCAGTTTGTTATTTGGTGCTGGTTTAAGAATAAATGAGGCTCTAAAATTAAGAATTAAAGACATTGATTTTCACAATAAAAGTATTTTTATCTTCCGCGGTAAAGGGAATAAAGATCGCTGTACATTGTTGCCCGAAAATTTAATTGTCTTTTTACAGGCTCAAATTGAAAAAGCTAAACAGTTACATCAACAAGACATAAGAGATGGTTTTGGCCTTACCTCAATGCCTATCAGTTTGATCAAAAAATACAAGTCTGCGGCCAAAGATACTGCTTGGCAATATATCTTCCCATCAAGTGTTCGCTGCGCACATCCACAAGACGGCTATATTTGTCGTCATCATATTCACGAAACTGCATTTCGAAAACAACTCAGACTCGCAGTCAAGAATTCGGGAATACATAAACGGGTAACGGCTCATACTTTTAGACATTCATTTGCAACTGAGCTACTGCGTTCTGGCGCTGACATTAGGACGGTTCAAGAACTACTTGGTCACAATGATGTAAAAACAACTGAGATTTACACGCATGTCATTGGCTCTAAATTTGGCTATGCTCGCAGTCCGCTTGATCTGGCGTACTGAAGTCTTAAATCTTCTAATAGTAAATCCGTTGTCTGTTTTTAGTCTGAGAGCCAACGTTCAATAAAAAGCGAACTAAGATCTGTTATTCGCTCAATGCAGTCCTTTAGAGTAATTACGTTAACTCACAATGGGGCAGAAACGAGTTACGCTGAAGGCCAGCTTTTGGCACATAAGTAATATTCATGAAGTGCGAATACTGCATTAGCTCACTTTACTGCAATAACTGTAACCAACGTTTTCATTCGGTCACCCGGAATCATAACAAAGTGCATTTTGCTACCAAGATGCTGCCAGAACTCGGCCTCTTGTGCATATTTTTTTGCTTTTTGGATAGCGACGTTTTCTGGCAACTGAGTTTTAGTTAGCCCCGAACATAGCAGCTTTGAGCACAAAGCCTTCCAAGGATGCTTAGGTACACCGTCTGAAAGCCGTTCCACAAACCGTTCCAGTGCATGACGAGTCACCACGACAGGTCCAATGTTCGGAACGTTGATGACCTCATCGATTTCTCTCACTGTAGCATTATCGACGCTGTATTCTTCGAAGGAATGTGAGAGCCAATCGTCCCGCTTCTCTACCGAGATCTGTGCTTCCTGGTATCGAGTGAGCAAAAACCTGGTCAGGCTGTAAAGTGAATGCTGAGTTGAGCGTTGTTTCTGTAACTTTTTGATAGCTCCTTTACTGACTCGGATTTGAAGCCCATTACCGCTTCGGTTACTCCCCATCACCTCTTTCACTGACAGTAGGTGATGAATAGCATAAACCTCAGCTGCAATTGGCTTTTGCTGCTCAGGTAGCTTGTCGTATTGCTCACCTAAATCGACCTTTAGCTCACCACCTCTTCGAAGTCCGGTCTTCCAGTAAACCGTATACTTGCCATCAGTCTGCTTTGTTAAAAGGGTTAATACCATCATGTTTTTTTCTCCTATTGGTTATCTATTTTTCATTCTCCATGTTTTTTCAAATATGCAAGGCGCAAAAAAAGGGGCCGAAGCCCCTTGGATCAGGTATGAACTTTAGGAAAGCCCATGGCACCGTAAACATTCAGCACATCATTCCAATCCCAACTTTTCACGCCAAGTGACGTTGGTATCGGAGGGATCAGGACTTGTGTCAGAATGCCTTTCTGCCAGGCTTTTTTCTTGAGTTCATTCGCTGCATTCAGGCCGGTCTCAGAGAGATCGTGATCTGCCCAGATGTACAGCATTTTCACATTACTTGGTGGTTCAAACCTAGCCAGTAGCGTTGCATTCACAACCGACCAACATGTTTGTCCCGTAGCTCTGGTAACCGCTAGAGCTGTTTCGATGCCTTCAGAAACACCTAATACCTCACCAGGCTCACCTATCGGAATAGCACCACCAGTGATTGTTCTGTCACTTGGTATCGGCATCATCTTTTTAGGCTTTTCAACCGGCGCTTTGAATCCATCTTCACTTAGGTAGATCCGATGAAACGTGGCCGAACGCCCTTGCTGAGTAACGATTTTACCTAGCAGCGCTGGGTAGCCATCGATAAACAGACCATCTTCATCATGGTAAGGCAAGTTTGGATGAAACCTCAGCACCGAATCCCATTCAGGACGAAGCCGGGTAACAATGCCACGACGATGCAAGTAGTTCCAAACTGGTTGCGCACGAGTATCTGCAAGAGATAACGTTTCTCCCCACGTTTGATTCAAACGTTGGATAATCGCTTTGTCCTCTACCTGCTTTTTAGTCTTCCAGTCAACAGTGTTACTCGGTATTGCCCGAGTTGGTACTTGTCCGGGTTGAATACCTAGAACTTGACCGATTGCTTCAATAGACTGAGCAAAGTTCCATCCATTAATCCAAGACAACAGTTCAAAGCCATCATGAAAGATACCGCAGGTGTTACAAACGCCACCTCCGGTATATTCAGCATCTTTGAACAGCCTAAAGCCATCACGACCGCCATGAACAGGGCAAGCCACATGACGGCCTTTTCGAGCAATAGCGGCATCAAGTTCTGGCACCAATGCCGCCAATACCTGAAGCCATTGACCATTAAGATATGGCCTCACTGTTTCAATCTGTAAAGGTATCGCCATATAACCTCCTTAAGTAAAAAGCCGACTCCTACCACAGGTGGTAAAAGTCAGCTTGGGTCCTGCATTGAGCCGTTTGGTTAATGCAGGAACGTTAGTCAAGCTGGATACCATGTCGTCTTAATAGCCACATGATGGAATCACGAAGCACATCAGGATCAACAACCGCAGCTATTGCGCAAACACGAAAGCAAAATGGCGCTATTTCGTCATTCTGAATCCACGACAACACATCCTTTCGCAACCGAGTACTGACACGACCGTCCAGTAATACACGGATCGCATCCAATAGAATGCCTTCGCGTAACTGCCAGATTTCCGTGTCAGACCAAGTGACTGGGGCATCATCAAACTCAAATAGAAATTCGAGCTGTGATGATGTGTGTTGATGGAACTGCTTTTGTGATGTAGGAGAATGGGCAATGCGCCCATTCATCAAAGATAACCGCGTTCGGCAAGCGAAACGCAGCCCTCGGATGCGACCACGACATGGTCAAGCGTTCGAATATCAACAAGTGACAAGGCGTCACGGAGTCGATGAGTGATGCGTTTATCAGCTTCACTGGGTTCAGGATCACCCGATGGATGGTTATGAACCAGTATCACTGCTGCCGCATTAAGTTCTAGTGCTCGTTTTGTTACTTCCCTTGGATACACGCTCGCTGCATCTAAAGTGCCTTTGAACAGCTCTTCAAATCGAATGACGCGATGCTTTGTATCAAGAAACAGCACACCAAAAACCTCGTGCTCATACTCGTGCATCAGTGTTTGCAGGTATGAGAACGCCGATGATGGCTGTTCAATTTTGCGACCTTTACTCAATCGACCACGGGCAAGCTTGAGCGCCATATCTAAGATATCTGCTTCAGTCACTTGCTCAGGAACGATGTAAGTACCGGCTTCTTCGCCAGCTAAGAACTTTTTGTTTTTCATAGGAGTCTCCACAAAAAAAAGCGGAGACGAACCCATGCCCTGACGGGGACGGAATCGTCCCCGCAGGGTGGTAAAATTGATGTGGTTACTGAATTAACAGTTGTTGTGTTACTTCAAATAACTCACGCTTTAGATCTTTGACGTCATTAATCACAATGCTTTGAGGAAAGAATTTCTCAACACTGCGTGTTTGAATCCCGATCCCCAGCAGCTCAAAGCCACTGCGTCTGCACCGGTCAACAATGTCATGCGTGGCAGCCCAATCATCTGGGTCACCATCCGTTAGCACTATCATTAGCTTTCGCTTCTGTTTTTGTGCTAACAAACTGTTTGCAGCAAACCACATCGCTTGTGCCATAGGCGTACAACCTCGTGGTTTTTGGTCAAAACAGGCGGCCCGATGTCGAACCGATTGCTTGGGCAATAACGCGATAGAAACTTCCTGATGAATACCAGGAAAATAACTGACCGCAGGTACAACACCCGGTATGCCTTCCAGTGCCATGGCCAAAGCCAAAGCGGCTTCATTAGCAACATGAAAGTACTTTCGATTACCTTCGCCAATGGGCTTACCCATTGAGCCCGATATATCGACAAGCAAGTGCACAGCAGCATTGGGCGCAATGCGAGGTTGCCTTTGAATAAACAATCTCGACTCACCTGCTTGTGAAGCGGCAAGACGATGGGTTGCAACTCGAAGACCGTGCCTTTTGACATGATTCCGATTGTCCTGACTGGACTGAACCATGCCCCTAAGTCGGGCTCGAATTTGAGCAGACTCCGACGCCGATAAGGTCAAGATAGCCTCATCACCCAACATAGCCTGCTCTGCTTGGGGCAAACTGAGTGGAGTGACGCCCTGATGTCCTTCAGCTTGTTCCGACAACACTTCTGCCACTTGTGCAAAGGTATCGGGTTCAAACTGAGCGGCACTGGCCTCTAAGGCTTGTCGCAAATTGTCAGCTTGATCAGAGTTATCTGAATCACCCGTTTCAGCAAAATCCCCCGTTGCAGACGAATCTGTTTCTGGGGTTTGACTATCACTACTGTTATTGCTGTCATTACTCGCATCTTGTCCAATGTCATTACCGCTATCAGCATCCGACTCATCCTGTGGTGGACGAGATTCTTCTTCCAACATGGCAACGATGGCATCGACAAGTTTCAGCACTTCACCTGTAGACCCTAAGCTAGGCACTGCTGTCAGCATGGCGCTTAACCGGCTCATCGCTGCGGCAGGAAAGAGTTGTCTCACTCTTTCATCAACCGCTTGATACAAAGGCGTCAGCGCTTTCTGACCCAGAAAGTGGCATCTCAAGCGAAACAACAACCATGCTTGCAAGTTAGATGCAGGCTCAGGCTGTTCAGGTACACTCATTTGCTGTGTGTCCACCATGTACTCAATCACTTGCGAAATACTGCGCCGGGTTCCGGGGTAATCCTTTGCCAATTCGTTTTCAATGCGAACGTCCTCAATGATATTGAGAAGTGCCTTACGGATCGGCTTGGACGACGCCTTCTGCACCATGTCAAAATTGGTATGCCGAATATGCGCCGCTTCATGAGCCAGATAACCCCAAGCTATCTGTTGATAGTGTGGGTCGTCTGGGTTTGCTGTTGGGATCACAATCCGCTCACCATCGGTAAACGCATCTTGTCCTTGAATAAGCACCTTCACACCAAACTTTTCGCCATAAGCGGCGGCAACGATTGGCAGTGCGTTTTTTAATGGATGATTCATGGGAGTCTCCTAATCATTAGGGGGAATACTCCCTCAGCGGGAGCGTTTCCCCGCTGGGAATGTGAGTGTTTAAACCTGTGCTTTTAGCTTATCCAGATCGTATTTTTGACCTAACCAAGCCACCAATTGAGCTGGACTCTCGTGCTGCTCAAATGACGTTTTAAGCTGGTCTAAACTCAGGATGTCATCCAATGTCAGACCGTACTGGTCTTGTAACTGAGTAGACACCTCGTGTTGATATTGCAGCCAGGCCCGCTCAAAAGCGGTTTGCTGCAATGCCATGTTTGGAACAAATACCATGGCCGTTACCCAAGCTCCTTGTGCGTCCGCATCTGCGATCAAAACAGGGTTCTTGGGGATCACGACACTATGTGTTGAGTACGACCGTTGTACTAACGTTCGACAACACGCCACTTCTGGTATCGATTCACTTTCAACCGCATCAGTCACACCACGAAAATGTGCTTCAAACTGGTTCAGTTGGCTGGGGTTATGGATGGTTGATTGCATAATTTCCTCTTACATAGTTCAGAGGACATGCGCCCTTAAGGGCAACATGCCCTCAAGGACGTTAGAAATAAAATGAGTTTGGTACAGTCGAACCAAGGTTTGGTCTGACGGTTGGTTGTGGTATTGCACGTAAGTTATCTGCCTGAGCAGATACTGGCTGTGCGGGTTTAGGTTCAGGTTTGGGCATCAGTTGTCTGATATCCAATTGACCTTCACCGTGCATTCTCATCTTGTCTGGATCAGACAAAATTAAAATGGTCGCCATCAGTTCGTGATAGAGATTGTCTGTCACAGGGCCGGTCTTCGGCAGACGAACAAATAAATTGTCCATCGCTTCGACCATCGGCTGAACTCGATGATCCAGGAATGACAAACCATCCAACTTGTCTCTTAACCGTTTGAGAGGGTTAAGGGCTCGCTGACTGATTTGATTCTTACCTGCAACAGAACGCTCAAACAGTTCATTGGCATCACGAGCCACTTCCCTAAAGAGGGTGTGTCCCATACCATTGACCTTGTCATCTAAGCCACCAGCTTGTTCAGCTGGTTGCATTCGATAGATGGCATAATCGAACTGAAGCCGTTGTTCCACGTCTTCGATGGGTGATAATGCACGCCGGATTGCATCTGCAAATTCCGGGTGTTTTGCAACCCAGTCAAACGTCACCTGATCATAGTTGTCCAAGAACAACTGCTTGCACTGCGCAAACTCCTGACCGATCCGGTCAAGCTCTGGAACAATCTGATCAATTCGGTCTTCAGGGACGGCATAGCCACCTAAAAACCGCACACCGACTTGCTCACACAAGCGCTGCGCTTCTTTCTTAAGCCTTTCAAAGTTCGCCAATGCCTCTGGGTCGCAAATTTTTTTACTCCCTAAGCTGGCAACATCCTTCGGTGGAAGTTGGCTGCCATTGGCTAATCTGAAATCTTCAGGCCTTAGTTTTTTTCTACCGCTCCAGATGGAACAGTCGATGTGACAAATCAAAAGTTTGTCGAGGGTTTGAATACTCATAGTGCATCCTCATGCGAGATGGGGACGCACCACTCCCAGCAGGAGCAATGGCCCCCGTTTGGGTGGTAGTAGTTGACGCGCTAATGGCAATACCACTATCAGAAATAGTAATTTTGCGAATCAGGCGACGATCGGTTGAGATCGATTTTCACAGGCATTAAGTCCAGTGCTTCAGCTATCGGGCGAACCCGCTCTAAATCACTGCCTAGCAACCGCAATACATCTTTTTCCAACTTCAGTTGGTCGGATACTTCTATCCCTTCAGGACTCGCTACTGTGAGTGAACACAGTGGTGGTAATTGACGCTTAAAAGCCAGTAACAGCAACAATGGCCACGGGCCATCATCAGTGTTAACAATGCCAGCGCCTTCACCTGACACCATGCTGATTTGATTGGTACTAGGTAATCCGCTTTTGCAAAACCCTAATGACCATTCTCCAATCCTGACCTGGTTATCATCAATAACAGCCAAGCCATAGGCTTCAAGCAGCTTTGCCATATCGAACAACGCTTTTTTCGCCAGCGATATTTGGCCATTGACGTCCTTGCGAGTACGAAACTCCCAACTGACGTTATTGACGCACGCGACACTATCTAGCGCATTTGAGAGTTCAAATGGCCGCCCTTGATGATCAATGCCGACTTGTCCAACCAATCGATAACCCTTGTTGATTTTCTCATTGATTCGTCGGTCTGCTTCAGCGTTAGGATCAGTCGAATCAATCAATCGCTGCTGCGACAATTGACCGGCTTTTCCAAACCGAACTTCAATCTCCTGGGTATCCGATCCAACGTAAATGGCCCATTCTTTGGCTGTCCCATCAGAATGACGGTAACGGTAAAGAGCAAAGCACTTATCCATCATCAATCCTCCCAATGGTCACCGAAGACATCAGCGGCAATACGGTGAATGGCTTCTCGTTGCTCCAACTCAGCACGAGCCGTCAAAGACCGAACCAGTGCATACTCCACTGCGTTAGGAGCGCCTTTAAAAGCAAGTGTTAACTTTGCCCAGCGCACCAAGGTCCGAGTGGACATAGTGATACTAAGCTCAGCACCACCATCCGCGCCCCCAATAAAGAGACGACGAATGTCACCAGCCACTTTCACCATTTTTTGGCGAAAGACTTCTGGCAAGCCCGGCGCAACGTTCTCCAGAATGGCTTCCTCTACAGAAGGCTCTGCATAGGTCGCTTCGATGATTCTAAAGCGATCAAGAAAAGCCAAATTCTGTTGGAGCACACCTTGATACAAGCCCGTTTGGTCACCGCTGCCCGCACTGTTGCCGGTAGCGATAAAACGAAACTTGGTATGTGGCATGATGATCTCACCGCCATTTTGTGCGATGACCAACGGGGCACCTTCCAAAATGTCATTGAGCCCAGCCAGTTCAGCAGGCTCAGCAAGATCCATTTCATTAATGATCAGCAAATGGCCATGCTTGACAGCCAGTGCCAGCGGCCCATACACAAAGGTCATGTTGCCATTAACCAGTGTGTGGTGACCGATAAGATCGGACAACTCCAATCGACCGTGCGCAGTAATTTGCTGAACAGGCCAATTCAATCGAGAAGCAACTTGGCAAATTAGCGAGGTCTTACCGCATCCAGTGGGGCCTGTAATATACAAACCGTCACCGTCTGGGTGAGACAAGAACGCCAATACGTCACGTAAGTCTTCTTTTCTAAAAACATACTCGTCCTTGCGAACGGGAATGTTTGGATGGGTAGTGTCGGCACTAAATCCTTCCAGAACGAAAGCATCAGGAGCCGGGACATTAAACGCTTGATTCACTTGAACCAAAAATGGGGATTGTTCTGTCATGGTAAACCTCATTAGTTTTAACGAGGCCCCATGCCCCAACAGGGAATGAAGTCCCCGTCGGGTGGTGTGTTGATTGTGGTATGGCTGTGTATGTAAGAGTTCAGCTCGCTCTATCATTCGTACCCAGCATTGGCTACGAGTGAAACTGCTTTCTGATGCACTCGATGTAAGCGCATGAGAAAGGAGCCGAAATCGGCTCCAAGTGAACGTTAAAAGTAAAATGAGCTCGGCGAGTCACCTGGCAGAACCAAGTTATCTTGCTCAAGACTGATTTTGATTGGTGTTTCAACGGGCTGCTCTGGCTTATTGGTGCTAATGCGCAACCGCTCTTGTGGCGCTTTTCGGTAAGCGGCTAAAACCTGTTCATCCAGCTCGCCTAACTTATCGGTGGCCAATTGCTTATAGTCCACCGTGCCCGCCATCATGTAGCGGCTGAGTTTGACCCCAGCATAGTCGGCATGAGCGTAGTTACCCATCATGGCGACCAATTTTGACTGGGCGTCTCGCATTTCCTCTTTCAAAGATTTAATGTGATTTTCCAGTCGGACCACTTCGGCATGTGCTGAGCAATACTGTCGAGACAGCGATGTCCAACGGTATTGGGCTTCACCCTTGGGAACAAAACAATCTTGCTCAGGGCATTTTGACGGCTCTTTTTTGGTCTGTACTAACTCCCAAAACTGAAGCGCTGTTTCTTGCAACTCAGTTAAGAACGCCGCGTCTCGCTGTATTTCAAACTCAATCAGTTGATCCTCAAAATAGAAAACCAACCAACCTCGCGTGCTATTGGCGACCAGTATTTGATGCTGTACTTGCACCCAATACAACTGGTACGCCTCGCTTTGTTCTCGGTGAGCTTGCACATCCTCAAAAACTGACTGGCAAGGACTTTTCAGTTCAACGGGTTCGCCCGCATCGTTGATGCCATCAAAGCTGGCTCGAAAGATTGCGTTATGATCGGCTTCTGCACATGACGGCAGAAGAAAGTCATTATGCGCATTCTCAAATGCTCGCCTTGCTTGAGGCTCCAACCTTATACCACGAAGCACATTTGGATTATTCGACAGGTCTTCCGGTAATACGAATCCGGTTTTTTCTGCCCATAATCGCCAAGGTGTTTTGTAGGGTGAACGCCCCATAATAATTGGGGCTTCAGATGCCGTAACCCCTGCAATGCGCCACTGGTGCCATGCAGGAGTACGTTGTGATAGGTCGATAACCTTCATATTGCCTCCTTTGAAGGGAGACTCCCCTGAAGGAGAGAACTCCCCTTCAGGGTTAAGTGGTTACTTTGCAGCTTGTGCTAACGCTGTTTGGTGCTGAACAACACTTGCTTGAACCGAATCAATTGCCGCTTTACCGGCTTGAATCGAACCTAAGACAAGGGCAACAACCAATACCAAGCGAAAAAGTGAGGCTGATTTAGTCATGGAAGATCTCCAAAAAAAAGACGAGACCTTCCCCCTGACGGGAGAATAATCCCGCCAGGGTTAGTAAAATGAATGCGTGGCGCTAAGAAGCTAAAGGCTGTGTGAGCGCTTTGGCTGCTTGTTGCTGAGCATTAAAGATTTCTTGCTTCGCAAACGTCAGCTCAACACCTTGAAAATGTTCATTGGCATATTCCAATGCACTATTCCAAGCGTTTGAAGCTTCCGCCCGCTCGATAAGCTTGTAAACAAGCCCTCGGGTTCGATCATCAACTTGCTCGGGTGGAATCACAGATGGCTCAACAACGTGTGTTGCTTGGCCTTCGATAATTCGCTCCGCTTCGTCTTGATCGAAAATTCCCACAAAGCCAAACGCAATGCGGGAACACTGGATCATGGATTTATGTCTTAGCATTCGCTTAGTGTGCGTCTGCCATGGACCATCTACACGGTAAGGGCCATTTTTGCCATTACCTTCAAAAGGCGGTCGATAGACTTCATCCAGATACTCAGTGATTTTGACTGGGTGCGAACGGTCGCGCCGATAGATGATGCATTCCATCCATTCAGGGCATTCTTTCGCGCCATCCAGTGAGACTTTGTTTTCTGAAGTCTTGAACTCCATGCCATCAAACTGGTCGTGTTGATTGATGATGCGAGACCATCCATCGACACCTACCACTGGGATAATCCCAGCTTGTTTATCAGGGAACGCAAAAATCTCTTTGGTGAAAGGGTTCAAACCGTACTGATCTGCAACCACCAAGAGCGCCATCATCTGCTCATTGGTCGGTGCACTACCGTCACGTTGCTTGAATGCTGTTGCTTTTAGGGTATCGAACAACTTGTTTGGATCGACACTAAAGCGCTCAGCAAAGCGTTGGATTAGCTTTGGTTTTTCCATTATGGACTCCGACAATCAAAGTGGGAGTCTGCCCCTGACGGGAAAGTACTCCCGGCTGGGTTAAAGCGTTATCGCTCGGTTAAAAATCTGGTTCAGGATAAGTTTGTGCCCAATTAGCTTGGGAGCTCGCATCATCCGCCGGTGATGGCTCAGATGCTTTGTTCACACTATCAAGAAGCAGAAACTCATCCGCGTCCACTTCGGTCAATCGATGCTTAATGCCATCTTTCTCCCATGAGCGCGTGCGCTGAGGCCCTTGAACAAAAAGCTTCGCTCCTTTTTGGATCAAATCTTTTGCTCTTAGCCCTAACTTAAATCCACCACGATCTCGAAAAACGACCCGATGCCATTCCGTATGCTCTTTGAGCTCATTGGATTGACGGTCGCGCCATTTCTCAGAAGTGGCCAGTGAAATGCTGGTCACTAAATCACCTGATGGATAGGCTCGCGTCTCTGGCTCAGAGCCAACGTAGCCTATGAGTGTTACTTGGTTTTTCATGATGTTCTCCTCGTCTTAGTTGAACTCTGTGCACACAGTTGCTTCTACCCGACTGGGCAAAGAAGACTGACGACGCAGATAGGTTGGTATTTCGAGTAAAGCCATGTCGTACTGATGTGGCTCTTTGTAAAACGCAGATGTCAAACGGGGCATACCAGGAGCTTTAGGCACTGCCATTGGACGACGTTTTGATGTTGGTGTGAGCAATCGCTTGATTTGAGTAAGTACAAATCGAAACGGGCGCACGGTTTGACGAGCAAGTAATCGCAAAAGCGACCAGCTCAGTTTTGCAAGCAACATAATGCCTGCGATTTGGATAATAAATCCGAAGATATATTCCATTGGTGACTCCTTAATTTGGTTGTGAAGGAGTCACCCCAACTGGGGAAAACTCCCCCAGTTGGGTGGTGAAAAGGCGAACCGTAAGGAACGCATGGTTGCGCATGTAAAAACATGCAGGCTATTTGTTTAAGGAGGCTAGCTACCTCTTAGTACCACTGAGAAAACTCAGCGGCGGGCTTCCTTTGAGCTCATGCTCTCAGGCGCAGATATCACTGAAACAGATCAGCAATATTTGATAGTCAGTGTAACCGTCTTATCCAGACAGGATAGTTAGAAAGATGCTCAATTCTTCCACCTAGCTGAAAGGCCATTACCGCACAGAGGATTAGGCTAGGGACTGATTATTGTCATATCAGGAGCAAACTTATGGCCCAAGCAAGACCCAATTACTCAAAACCCATCTTTGAACAATCATTCACAATTAATAGCTTACAGGCGCAACGTGTCGTTGACCGTGTTTTTAGACGGACGGTCAGTGCGCTTTACGGAATCGATGTCATCCTGCGCATCATCGGCGATGAGAACGAAATTGATGAAGTGGAACAGATCATTAGCCAGTTGATCGAGGATTGCGCTAAGGCGGTAGACAACGAACAAGCTCGTTTAGACAAATTGATGGAGTCCAACGGTATCGATGAAGTACCTGACTACACCGACCCGATTACCTTCAACGCCAAAATAAGCTCGCCTCAGGTTGGCCAGTTTGTCGGCTTAGTGCGCAAACTCGATGCGTTAATGATCTCAATGGACACTCTCTGGTTGTCTAGCGTGCTTAGCAACAAGCAACGCGTTGATGGCAACTACGCATGGCAACAGCGCATTATCAAACTTGCACGACGCATTATTGATATCGAAATTCGAGCACGAAAATCAGCCCAAGCTAAGGGTAAAGAAGCAGAAGTTGAGCAAGCGGTGCCTTCAACCGATGACGATATCACTGAAGAGGAAACAGATAACCCCGCCAACTAGCCAACTAGGCTCCCATCAACCAGCCCCTCTCGAAGGGGCTCTTCATCTTGCTGTATTTTCTATCAAAATCATTAAAATGAATTTAACTGTCATTTTTGGCCAAGCTACATGAATAGAACTAATTTTTTCGTTACTTTCTTTAGGGTAAGCGGATTAAATGGTTGATCTTACCTTTGCATGAGAGTGAGACAGACCGGCATCTCATCGGATTATCTGGTTGATGCTTCACCTACTGCTGGTGCATGTTTCCTTCGCTAATTCCAGCAAGAACCCCACACGCCTCAACTTCCCGGTCATCGTTGCAACTCGCTCTCAGTGAAACGAGTTGTTTCTCAAGCGCTTGCAGAGCGGTTATCTGCGACCGCACATGAGAGATGTGATCATCGAGCAAGGCGTTGACGGCGGTACAAGGCTGATGAGGGTCGTCCTGATAGCTCTGTAGTTCGTGAATCTCAGCCAGTGACAGGCCCAGGATTCTGCAGCGACGGATGAAGGCCAGCCCCTCACCATGCTTCTCGGTATAGACACGGTAACCGTTGTCCTGCCGATCAGGCGGCGGCAACAAGCCCTGCTGTTCATAGAAGCGGATCGTCTGTGTGTCGACCCCTACCAACTGCGCCAACTGACCAATGCGCATCAGCCTCCTCCCCAACGGATTCTTTACTCTATTGACCTTATAGTAGCTTTATAGTTTAAAATGGTACCACAACATTGTTCAAGTGGAGTCGTATTATGAGCAAATCCTGTGGTGGCGCCTGTGGCGCTGATGCAACGTCCGCAGCGGATACCGATATACAGGCCTCCTCCGAGGCGCCAGGGAGATGGGTCAGTGTTTATGCCGTGCCGAAGATGGACTGTCCATCAGAAGAACGAATGATTCGCCTAGCCCTGAACGGCTTTGAGGAGATTCGGGCGCTGTCTTTCGACCTGTCGAACCGCCGGTTGAAGGTCGTGCATGATGGAGAGGCTGATCCTTTCACTGCGAAACTGAAGACCTTGGGGCTAGGCGCCTCGCTTCAGGAAACCGTCGCTGCAAATCCGGAGACCATCAAGGCCGCCGAGTTTTCGGCAGCTTCTGCTAAGCAAGAATCCGGGACCCTGCGCTGGTTGCTCGGCATCAATGCACTTCTGTTCGTGGTGGAAATGACTGCCGGTCTGATCGCCCGGTCCACCGGCCTGATTGGAGAATCCCTGGACAATTTTGCCGATGCGGCGGTGTACGGGCTTGCCCTTTATGCGGTTGGACATAGCGTGAAAATGCAGGTACGTGCCGCGCATCTTGCTGGTGTACTGCAACTGATCTTGGCTGTTGGCGTGCTCGCAGAGGTGGTGAGACGCTTCGTCTTCGGTAGCGAGCCGGAATCGATGGTGATGATGCTTATCGCATTCGTCGCACTGATTGCCAATACCACTTGTTTGCTGCTGATATCCAAACATCGAGAGGGCGGGGCGCACATGAAGGCAAGCTGGATATTCTCGGCCAATGACGTGGTGATCAACCTGGGCGTCATCACCGCCGGCGCCCTGGTCGCGTGGACCGGATCCAATTATCCGGATCTGATTATCGGTACCATCGCGGGGGTTGTCGTGCTTAACGGAGCCAGACGCATTCTGGCCCTCAAGGGTTAGGCAACATCCATGATTGGCAAATACCTCTCGCCGTATGCCCTGTTGTCCATCTCCGGCCTGATAGCCGCGTCTGACCAGATTGTAAAATGGCTGGTCCAGCAATCAATGGCATATGGCGAGTCGGTTTCGGTGACGCCATTCTTTAGCTGGGTGCACGTATGGAACACCGGTGCCGCATTCAGTCTTTTTGCCAATGGTGGAGGCTGGCAGCGCTACTTTTTGATCGGAATCGCGGTGGTGGTCTCAATTTTGCTGATCAAGCTGGTCCTTGAGAACCGTCACAAAGGAGAGGCCATCGCCTACAGTCTTATCCTTGGTGGCGCGATGGGTAACCTGATTGATCGGATATTTCGTGGCTATGTTGTGGATTCCTTTGATGTCTATTGGCGAGCCTGGCACTGGCCGGCTTTCAATGTCGCAGATATTGCAATTGTCCTCGGTGTCTTACTTTTCGTTTCCTCAAGCTTGTTGCGTGAAAGAACAAACACCAATGTCGAAACAGATTGGTCTGACTGAGGTCTGCATCTATAAACTGCCATGACGGAAATGCCTAACAACATCTTGCACCTGCCTGAGTACCAGGTCCTGGGCTGCAAATCCACCGACGACGATATGCACTTCCAGGTGGACGCGCCCGATCCCATCGCCTGCGAGGAATGCGGCGTCCAGGGTGAGTTCGTGCGGTTCGGCAAGCGTGATGTTCCCTATCGTGATCTGCCCATCCACGGTAAGCGGGTCACCCTCTGGGTGGTCCGCCGCCGGTACAACTGCCGGGCCTGCAAGATCACCTTCAGGCCCCAGCTACCGGAGATGGTGGACGGCTTCCGCATGACGCTGCGGTTGCATGAATACGTGGAGAAGGAATCCTTCAACCACCCCTACACCTTCGTGGCGTCACAGACCGGCCTGGACGAGAAGACGGTACGCGACATCTTCAACGCCCGTGCCGAGTTCCTGGGGCGTTGGCACCGCTTCGAGACGCCCCGCATTCTGGGCATCGACGAGCTGTACCTGAACAAGCGCTACCGCTGCATCCTGACCAACATCGAGGAGCGACCCCTGCTTGACCTGCTGGCCACCCGCCGTCAGGACGTGGTGACCAACTACCTGATGAAGCTGAAAGACCGGCAGAAGGTCGAGATCGTCAGCATGGACATGTGGAACCCCTACCGGGCAGCTGTCAAGGCGGTGCTGCCACAGGCCCGTATCGTCGTCGATAAGTTCCATGTGGTGCGTATGGCCAACGATGCGCTGGAGAAGGTACGCAAGGGCCTCAGGAAGGAGCTGAAACCTTCCCAGAGCCGAACCCTCAAGGGAGACCGGAAAATCCTGCTGAAACGCGCTCACGAAGTCTCAGACCGGGAACGCTTCATCATGGAGACCTGGACAGGCGCATTCCCGCAACTGCTGGCCGCCTACGAGCACAAGGAACGCTTTTACGGCATCTGGGACGCCACCACACGACCCCAGGCAGAAACCGCCCTGGACGACTGGATAGCCACCATTCCGAAGGGCCAGAAGGAAGTCTGGAGCGATCTGGTCAGGGCTGTGGGTAACTGGCGCGAAGAGATCATGACCTACTTCGAGACGGACATGCCCGTCACCAATGCTTACACGGAGTCCATCAACCGACTGGCCAAGGACAAGAACCGTGAAGGGCGAGGTTACTCCTTCGAGGTGATGCGGGCACGAATGCTCTACACTACGAAGCACAAGAAGAAGGCTCCGACTGCGAAGGTCTCTCCGTTCTACAAGAAAACCATCGGTTACGGACTGCCGGACTTCGCAGAGGAACTCAACTACGGGGTCGATCTATCAACCATCTGAGGGTGGTATCAGGTTGGTGGGGTGAAGGTGCCCCATCAACCATTAAATCCGTATACCCTTTCTTTATAGCGTTATTCGCTATACCTGCAATTGCAGAACACCCCACATCGTTCAGTCAGGCAAAACGATTTGCCCGAGAAATTTACCAAGACAACCAGAGTACGTTTTACTGTGGATGTAGCTATAGCAATGATGGTGCGATTGATGCTGCATCTTGCGGATATGAACCAAGAAAGCAACCGAAACGAGGTGAACGCTTAGAGTGGGAACATGTAGTCTCAGCTTGGGAAATTGGCCATCAACGCCAATGCTGGCAAAATGGTGGTCGTCGGAACTGCGAAAAGAATGATCCTGAGTTTTCTAAAATGGTTTCGGATCTCCATAACCTCGTACCATCTGTAGGAGAGCTCAATGGGGATAGGTCAAATTTTCGATTTGGCATGATTCCGAATGAACCAAGATCCTATGGTCAATGTGATTTCGAAGTTGATTTCAAAGACCGTCGAGCAGAACCACCAGCTAACCGTCAGGGTGATATTGCTAGAATTTATTTCTACATGCGAGATCAATACGGCCTAAGACTCAGTAGGCAACAAACTCAGCTATTTGAAGCTTGGTCAAGAATGGACCCTGTTGACGAATGGGAAAAAGTGCGTGATTTTAAGATTAAAACTATTCAAGGTAACTCTAACTGCCATGTGTCAAATAGCTGTTAATTGAAACTAGCTGAGACAAACTTGTTGGACAAGGTTCTTTTAGCGAAAATCAGATTAACATTACTAAAATTAATCTGATAGTCGGCAACTGCCAAAGTGGACGTTCGGATCTGACTCGCTTTTGAACCATCATCAGCTTTGTCGAATTAAGTCGAATTTTCAATCAATCGTAATTCCCCCAAATTTCTCTCGTATAGCGTCGTTAATATCTATGCATTTAATAAATTGTCAGAAAGGAACCCTAAGTCACTTTGGAAAGTACCCGTTTATCGAAATTAGCGTAATAGCCTATTGATTCGCACACCACTAATAGTTCACGCCACTCATCGCTTTGGAACAAATGCGCCATAGAAAGTTAATCTTATTCGTATTGTTAAGCATCTATTTGGCGCTAATTTGGCTGGTAAATTAATCTCTGTTTTGCCATTCTTCAACGATTGGCTGCCAGTTTACTTCACGAGGCTCACCTGTGGAGTTAGACCATACGTCCCAAAAGTCAGGATCATCAGACTGAGGCCTTTGCTCTTCACTAAGTTCTTTCATTCGAACTAACACCGGTAGTTCTGAAGCCCATCCGAGTAAAATTGCATGTCGAGATGGTAGCGATGGTAGCTCTCTTAATAGCCCCCTCATGTTATCGGGAACAAGCCTATGAACTTGTTCTTGGTCTATATCATTGCTAATTCTGTGCAGTAAAAAAGTATTACATTGAGAAAGAACAGTAGGAGATAACTCAGAAGGTCGTTGGGATGATACTACTAGTCCCAAACCAAATTTACGCCCTTCGCGAGCGATTTTTTCAAATACTTTGCAGCACACATCAGAAACTGATTGACTCTCACTTTCTTCTTTGTATCGTTTGATAAATGTATGAGCTTCCTCTGCAACCATTACTGTTGGTAATGGTTTTCCATTCATCTTCCGATATCGTTGAAGAGCTTCAAAAGTCACTCTAGAGATTACTGCTGTTACAAGATGGATAATTTCATTGGGAACTAGTGATAGGTCGATAACAGTGATAGCACCATGAGTATCCTTCCCAAGAAAAGTATCTAGCCAATCAGTTAAACTTATTGGTTCCTCAGAATCTTTAGTAACTGCACTAATTCGGGTGTCACCTAGCATTGTGCGAATTCGAGTCAAAAGAAATTCCATGAACTGCTCAGTTCCCGTTTCTTGTGCTAAAGCTTCGAGATAGGCGACGAAGTCATCACCTTCAAAGCGAATAGGCGTATCTTCACTTTTCGGGAGAAGTTCTTGTTCATCACCACCAAGTGCAACATGAGCTTCTTTTAACTCAGAAATCAACTTATCAGTATCACTGACTTCAGGCTTAGCAGGCCACTGTGCTCCTCTTCTGGAAGATAGGTAAGTATTTATCGTGCTTATTACACTATTGAAAGGTTGGTTGTGGATTTTTTCGTTTAATGTTATGAGGCTAGTTTCCCATGACGTTAAACTTTCAACTAAGCCTTTGGCATGACCACCATTCACATATATCTGCCCTTGACTTGCTAGTTGCCTTATTGAAACTAAAAGTATTCCGCAAAAATGTTTTGCTTGAATTGTCACATCATCTTCTGACAACACATCATTTCTCATCGCCCTCAAAGCTCGTCGTAGTAATGGGAGTTGAACTTTTGAACTTGCCTGAGTGAACGCCCCCCATTCTGAACTGTTCCATAGCCATGATGGTACTTTAAGTTCTAACTCACCATAATCAGAGTTAGCCTCTACGCGCAATAAATTCCCCTTATATTTTGACTTTGGACCAAATGCTCGGCTGTACTCCCCGTTAGGATCAAGTATTATAAATCGAGCGTTCGGAGTTTGGCCCTGTTGTAAAACTGCGTCCAGTGACCATTGAATTAGTCCCGCCACAGAGCAAGATTTACCACTACCTGTGTTGCCTAAAACAGCTATATGTCGCCCAAAAAGCTTATCGGGGTCGATTTTTATTTCTGCATTGTTAGCTAGAGGACTATCTCCTATTTTAACCCTTCTGTTTTCACCTGATTCGATTATTGAGTTTAATTGTTGGTCAGTAGGTAAAAGCACTGAATCACCAACTGAAGGAAATGCATCTGTTCCTCTGGTGAATTTGAAACCATCGTTTTTTCTATCGCTTCTCAATGTACCAACGGGGTTGATACTGAGCTTTTTTAGAGGAAAAGGTAAGTCTATCAAGCCAAAATCTTGCAAGCCTCTTCTTTTGGGGTATGGCGAGTGTTCTACTGCGATCCACTCAACTTGACCAACTAGAAATCCATCATCACTGTTTATAAGCACATAACTGTTGATTCGAGGAAAGTTGCGAGGTGAGCCTCCTTGAAGAGAGACTGAGTCTGGGGAATCAATTTCTAAGGAAACTCTAATTTCACTAGGCGATACAAAACCAACGGTTCCGATTCGTAACTGTTCCAGTCTTTCTATAGGCAAGTAACTCATGATGTTACCTCGGTGGTAGTTGCATTACCTGAGTGTTCTGACTGGATAAAGCCTCGCTGTTTTAGTAATTCGGCCATCTTTATTGATGCTTTATCTATGGCTGGTTTAGGTAGATAGTTATCAACCAAAGTTTTTAGATCCCCCAAATGGTCACCCATTAGTAAAGTGATTTGAGCTTTTCTTCCACTTTTACCAATGAAGTTCATAATTCTTTCTAGCGGATCTCCGAAAGCAATGATGACTAGATGGGTAGATGGAACGGTAAGCATATCTTCAATTACTCTGTTTATATGCTCATCACCAAAGCTATAGCCATACGTGACTAATGTACTGTTTGGACGGCTAGTCGCTGCTGCTAAGTCTCTAAATAACTCTACATAGGGGTACTCAGCGGTTTCTCTATCTTTGACTGAATTAGGGTAAATCATAAGTTGTTCATAACTATCGCTTTCGTGCCCCTCTGCTTCTAGAAACGGTTCAACAGAGCGAGCTCCAAAAGGTAGGCCAAAGCGCCTAATCGCACCATCTTGTTCGTGCCAATCTAGAGAACCGTGAAGTTTGGTAAAACGTGCCACTCCTTCCAAATATCTTGGTTCACCACGTATTCCCGGAGGGTTATAGTGATAATCAACTTCTAATCTTGAGGATCTAAAAACGGGAGCAATACTTCCAACAAAACGGTCTATGAGTCTTAAACCAGCAAGTTCAGCACCAACCTCGATAATTCGGTCATAGTTCGTTGTAAAAATATGCAATCTGTCGCGTGTAGCGGTTCTACTTGCAAAGCTCATTAAGAAACTCACAAGATAATTGAAAGTTTCCTCTTTTCGTTTTTTTTCAGCACTTTTAATTAAGTGTTCTCCTGTACTGACAGATTTTGAAAACTCACCTAGACATCGAGACAATTCCCCCTTAATTGCAGCTAAATCAGCTTTTAGGTCTCTATAGGCTGCATATGGAGCCGGGGGGTTTTCAGGTTGCGGGCTATCCAACACTGTTAAAATTTCAAGACCTTTGATAAGTTCATTAATAGCTCTAATTTGATCTTCTATATTTCCTTGTGCGCGACCAGCCGATTTGGCAGCTTTTGTAGCGAATTCATTTATTTCGCTTTGACAGACCGCTAGATCACTGATCCACCCCATTCCAACGGGTGGCACGCCTGTAGCCGACATTTGAATAGACGTACTTAAACCCGCACCGATCAATAGATTTAAATGTTCGGATTGAAAAAGTGCTGTTAACCAAGGCTCAATATTTTGGCGTAATTTCTCTATTGATATTTTAGAACCCTGTTCTCCCCATGAAGTATTCGTTGATAGGATAAAAGGATAAGAATCACTTTGCTCATTGGAGTTTGGTGTTAGCTCAATAATATCAGGAACACTGCCAACTTTAATTTGCTGAATAGTCATAAATACACTTCTCATATTTGTGTGAAAGATATAGCGTTGGGGACACAAACGTCTGCCATGAATATTTACAACTTAAGCCGTTGGCATTGAATCATCCGTCACAACTATCTGAAATCCTTAGTACATCTTCAATCTCGACACCAAGGTGTTCAATCGTGCTTTCGAGCTTAGCATGACATTTTACAATACAGAACGTTTGCATACATATTTGAGGTATCCAAGCCCAAATATGTATGAATTAAAAATGAAGATATTGAGAAAAGTGGCTTAGCTGGGTTGGTCGATTTTGGTTGGCCACGTCAGTTCCTCGCTCATAGCTATCTGTCCGATGTCCAACTCTATTTATCGAAACTACTACAAACACATTTTTGCAAATTTGTCGCAGTTACATAAATGCATATTGATTATTTTTTCTGCTCCATTAGTCCTGCAAAACGGGGCTAACGGAGCAATTTATTCTAATTGTTCCCCGAGACTTCTTCCGTTGCCTCCTGGCGAAGTTTCTGGGCATCCATTCCGTTTAGCCGTTCAATGGCTCTATCTGCGGCACTCTGACGATTTCCATCAACGTTTAGCGTACTTCCTGAGCCTGTGAGTCGTTCCAGATCCAGTGACGGTACTTCGGGTAGGTTGCCTGTTATCGACAAGATACCTATCCATTCATCGAGATTGACTTGGCTCCAATCTACCTGGTTTAACTGACTCGCGGTCAAACCTTCACAGTTTGGTGACTTGGCACTGCCCCAACCAAGGCCCAATTGAGGGCGTACTTGTTCTTGAATGATCCGTGAAAGTGGCGAAGTAAAACAGCAATATGACTGCCGTTTTTCAACACAGGCACCTAAGAACTTAGACTTGCAGTAAGAGCCTACATAGTGGCAACTCTTCAATACCCGCTTGGCGTTCATTTCAAACTCGCTCTGCTCACATTTCCAGATAAGCTGAATGAGGATCATAGTGACTGAATAAATCATGTAGGCCGTCATAACCGTACTCAGAACCGCGCCCGCAGCGCCCCCCAGGGCAAAGTTACCACCCGAAACGACACCATCGGCTCCAACCGCACCACCAACGTTACTAAACAGTGCCGATTGCGCCCCCGAACCAAACGTAGAGCCTACCCACTCAGCCGTTTTGTTGGTCAACACCTGCATAAAGCCAGTCGCAGCTTGCTCCGCTCCCGCGCCAGCAGCCGTTGATGGCCCAGCCCCCATGAGAGAGTCCCATGCAGACACAAAAGGCTCTTTAACCGCACTCCAGGTACTGGTGATTGGTTCCCTGAGCGTATTCCACGAACCATAGATTGCCGAAGACGGATTCATGGCCATGACTGCCGTATCAAGCTTGTTGACCGCAACTATCATCGTGATGTAATCCGATAGCGACACGCCACTTGGCTTTTCACAGCAATCCACTATGCCGCCAACGGCTTTTTTGCACTGGCCAGCATTACCTTTAAAGACCGTACACTCGACGTTATCTTGGCCATCAGCTCCTGTGCATGACATATCATTGGTCATAAACTGCGCCGCATTAAGCATCGCAGCGGCCTCTGCAAAGTTAGCCTGCTTGATTGACTCTGGCTCTAAACAATCTGTGCCCATACAGCGAACTGGCCCCTCACAGTTGTATTGAGTTTCCATTCGAGCGTTTTGCACTTCAACGCTTTGTCCGCAGTCATACACCAAACTTTGGATATAACAGAAGCCTTCATGACCAGCCCCGCCCTCAGTACATTCGGTTCTGACGTACTGGCAGGCCGGATTTTGCTCTAGCGCGGCACACGTATTGGTGGTCGTGTTTTGTCCGTTATTGACGATGGTTTGTGTATTACCATTGGCATCTACCCAGCTATCTGAGCTGCCCATGTTGAACTCTGGGTGAGCAGTCGAGGCATTATAGGTCGCTTTTGCCCTCCAGCATGAGAGCCCCAGTCCATCAGAGCTGCCACGACTGGTTAAATGAGCAGGAGACGAAACAACAGCCGGATAAAGACTTCCAAGCTTCGCCAACTCGCTACTACCAACCGTTAACCCGTCGATTCGTTTTGTGCCCGTATCCAAACACTGCCACTGCACCGCAGTAAACTGATCCGTTTGCATCAAGCATTGGTCTATGCCCGGATCACTTGATTGATGAACAACGTCTTGCTCTAAGTACTTGCCGGAGAAGGTCAAGGAAGCACTCAGTTTCGCAGGAGCCAAACACTTCTGAACTTCTCGGCTGCAAGTGTCGAAATCGACTTTGTTCCAGCCGGAATCGCATCTGGAACGAGTGACCTCCTGGGGTTCATGCCACGAAATAATCGAACCATTGACGACTTTACACAATGAGCCAACCAAGGTTCCTTTTGGACAGGTCATTTCAGGGTATTTAATGGACGGTTTCGTCTCAGTCACCGTCTCCTTATTGCCCGTCAATGAGAGTGTCGTTTTCCAGCCATTTGCCTTGGATGGCGACTCGGTGATTTTTATCTCAGTATTTTGATTATCAAAAATCCTCAGCGTAGCGTTTCCAGTTTGCATAGTACTGCTGTGCTGTGGAACAAAACTGAGCGTTTCGGAGCTAAAGCAACCACGCTCAATGGACCAGCTTTGTTGATGGGTTTCAGCGGATACACGTCGCTCTAACTGACACTGAGTAAGCGTGCTGATCTTCTCGCACACCTGGTAATCGGGTACATGCTTGGTTTCAGTAAATGGCGTGATCGTCTGAGTAGGCTCACAGGCTTCAAAACTACTCGGCATAAGATTGGATACCACACACTTTGGATCGCTGGTTTGCAATCCACAGTCATAGGTATCGGTAAAACGAGTGCATTCACCTTTATCATTGGTCTCGGCACATTCTGACGACATGAATCCACAGGAAGGATTCGCTTCAAGCACTTGGCAGGCCTGATTTTCAATCCCTTTATAGCTTTCATCATCCACACTCACTTGCACACGACGACACAAAGGCGATATGCCAGCCACTGGGCTTGGGGCAAAATAGGACTCACAAACTGAAACACCATTGACCACCGTACATCCGTTGGTTGAAGAAGGCTGATCCGTGCATTGAATGCTGTAGTCTGAAAACTTCGTCGGGATATCCGCTGCTTGTTCGATACAGGATTGTGGCGACCAACTATCATTCATCACCACCTTGGTTGGATCAAAGCGCACCTTGATGCGTGCATACCCCTCACCACTACCCGTAACCGATACGCGAATTTTTACCGGCACTTCTAAACCGGGTTCTACCGCTTTTAGCCTGGCAGTGAGATCGGTATTTGGATTGCGCTCCCAACTGGTACTGAGCTCGCAGCGACCTGACGTTTCTGGTGGAAAGTTATTGTTCGGCCCAGACCAGACTTTCTGATCGCCAAGCCAAACTTGCATGTAGTCATCCCATTTAGCGTACTCAAGAACGGCTGAGGTAATCGCATCGGGGTTCACGACTTTGAGTGTGATGGCCTGTTCAAACACTTTACAACGGCCACTCCAGTAGTTGTCGCCAATTCGTCCAATCCAAACTTCAAGACACCCCTCACCACAAGAGCGAAGGTTCATCGGTCCAGAAACATGCTCAATAATGCCTGCCGTGTAATCGTGAGTAATAGTGCAGCTGTTAACCGCTGTATTGAGCCTGTCACATTGCTGGTAATTTGGGCTGCCTTCACCTTGAGACTCACAGCCGGGGAAGCTTTGGGTTAATAGATTGGGGTCAGTTTGAACCGCATCAGTTAATGCCCAAAGCGGATCATTGACCATATCTGGCCGAGACCTGTCTTTGATTTGCTGTAGCGAACGAAATGCTTCACCCGTAGCGCCACTTTCGGATGCCATGCTCTCTTGGCGCTGTGTCCCCAATTGATTCATGCTGGCATCAGAGCCATAAACGCCCGTTAAGACATCCAATGAGCCCTGATCCATACCAGGGAAAAGCTCTTGCAAGTTAATGGACTCATTACCACTGCCATTCGGCACCGACAATGTATTGCCATTGAGTGCGGGCATCGTCCAGTTTTGCAGCAATTGCTTACCTTCTTGTTGTCCGCTTAGGCCGGATTGGCGCTGCACATCAGCGGCCACACCATGTAAGGGCAGGCACGCCATAGTGATTGATAAAATACCCGCTAAAACTCGGGTAAAAAGTGTTGGTTTCATGGTTAACCTCCCGAGTTACAGCAGTCTTGCCAGCGCCACAAAATGTAGAGCGCATCTTCACCGGCACCGGGGATCGTTCGCCACTCTCCCCATTTCATGGTGCTTTCACCGATGACATGCGCACTTTCAGTTTCCGGTACAGGGAAGAACATACTCATCTTGTATTGGGATTTCGGCAGCATGGGTTCGATAACAGGTCGGCATAGCGCACTGTTCCCCATTGTTCGCCTAGCAAGACCACGCCTGTGTTGAGCCGCGATTGCACGCGCCGCTAAATGGCTGGTGTTTTCTGCTAATGAGCCAAAGGCTAAGGTGTGGCCAGATAACGGGTAGAGATGGCCCCAACTGCCAGCACACCAAAACAACTGATCGATGGGTTTACCAAGCGTTGATGAAGCAGCGTCAGCGGTACAAGCCGAAATAGCCAATGGATTAGCAACAGCAGCCGCTTCAGGCTGAGTAAAAAAGGCCAGTTCATCGTTAAGCCATGTTGGGTCCAATTCCGACAAATACATCAAGTCAAAGTCCATGTAACCATCGGCATTGCAATTGCCATCCATGAACAAATCAAGCATGACCAAAAGCGGAAAGGCGTAATAATGGTAATGGTAGAACGCAAGATCGCCGGTATCGTATTCACCTTCACCATGACCACCTTGCAGTCGTCTATCACCTAACGGTAAACGGATCCCTCCCATGGAAGGCGAACAACCCGGCGTTCTGACCAATTCAATCAGACGCGCTGGCTCCCACATGCTGGTAACAATACCTGGCCTTGGCACGCCTAAGTTGTCTTCACACAAGCAAAATGACTTGTTTGATGCGCCGCTTGGGACATTGCCAGAGCCAAGAGGAAGCCCTGCAACCCGGATAGGAAAAATGCATGACCAGCAAACATCCGTCAGCAACTTGCCAGACAATAAACCCGCGTCTGGGCAGGTCAGTTCGGCTTTTGCAGGAATAGATGCGCCCAGGACAAGCATGACAACGAGAGTCCGCATCAGACGATACGTATTATTGAGCTTTTGCATGAACAAGCTCCTTTGCTGGAATTTCTTCTATTTCAAACGCGAGCCCCTTTGCTTGAACAAACGACGGGGTGACTTGCAAATCAAAGCGCTGCTTTAGCGAGGCATTGAGAAGGTAAACCGGACTGTCCAATGTCTTTTCGAGCGCATTGAGGCTATTCCAACCTTGAGCACGGTCGAGCTGCGTGGTGATAAGCGTAATGCGGCGCAGTGTCCTATCTTGGCCCTCAAGCCAATGCGAAACTGCGTCCACTTCTTCAGCGTCCGACGCATTAAACACCACAAGCTGCTGAGTAAATGGCAAGGCTTTGAGCGGGTTAATACGCGTTCCTGCTGGGATCAATGTTCGGCCATTGGCATCCAATAGTGGCCGCTTCATGACGATGGTTGGATCAACCATTCTTATCCGATACTGCGTGGCTTTGGGTAAGTCAGTGAAAGTTTGGCGAGACCAGAAACGCTCAATGGCTTTTTTCTTTAACGCGCCCAGGTCAAGCGACTGTAAACGCTGCATCGCCACTTGCATCAAATCCGGTTCTAAAATGGAATGAATCGGACCGCGTTGACCCAAAGATCCGGTATTGCCTGTTTCAATTTGACGTTGCAACCAGTCCTTGCTGTAAACCCCTAGTGCACTTGCAGTCACCTTGTCATCTTCTATGCGGAAAATGGCAGGCACGCTAGTCACCCGCCAGTGCACAAAGGCTTTCGGATCGATTCGAACCTGAGGAACAGGATCAAGTCCCGCCATCAGGGTATGCCAATCACGGATAGCCGCCCCCAAGGTCTTTCCTTCAGGAATTCCCCGAAACAACACAATAGCGCCGGTAGCACTGGCCTCTTTAAATAGCTGCATCAGTGAGGAATCCCCCAGTGAGGACGACGCAAATATCAACCATTCATCGTTGTGTTTGAGCGACTTAGGTTGTTCAATCGGTGAAAAAGGCTCGATAAATTCAGATGAACCATCCACAGCACTTTGTAAAATGCTGCGGCTCATTTCGACGATCTTTTTGTCCTCGTCAGACAACGGATAAGGCTCTTGTGCCCAGGACACTTGACTAAAAGCCAATGGCGCAACCAACAAAAATAAGAGGCATAGTCTTCTCATCTTCCACCTCCTACCAAAGCGGCCAAGCGCGACCAACAATCTGCTCGCGCTTAACGGCATTCCAATAGCGGGAGTCGAAACTCGTAGCAGCCTCGCCGGAAAACCAATATTCGTTTTCTTGCAGCGTCAATGAGCGGCTAAATTCTGTTTCAGCCACACCAAGACGCTGGGCTAATGCCATGCCGGTTGAGACTTCAGCACCGTTCACCAGCACATGCTCAGGCGTCACATTGACTTCATCCCCAGGCATCCCTGTTAGGCGTTTCAACATACGAGTACCGTCGTTATATAACGGAGCGAGTCCTTTTGAGTGGAAGGCATACAAACCATCCTTAACGGGCTCTTTATTCCATAGGTCAATCAGATACACCGTGGTATCAGGCAGGCAGCGCTCTTGCTGGGTATCAATCCCTATTCGGTAGCGCATCATGGCGTAGGTGCCTACCAAGGCCATGATTAACGCAAGAATGGTCAAACGGATGAGATATGGCCGCCAAGGCATTCTTTTACGGAGTATCTGCATGAGACACCTCCTTTGATCCTACTGGCACGAATACAGAATCATCTGCACCCACCACCGCTTGGGCATCCAGCACGATAAAACCGGCTGCTTTTAGCTTTTCAATTTGCTGATTGGTCTGAAGCAACCTGGATTCGATGTCTTGTTCGCTGGCATTGGGGCCAAGTGACAACACCGCCTCCCCAAAATCCACGACAGCAATGGGCGTACTTAACGCCAACTGGCTGTGGATGGGGTCGAGTGTTTTCATTAAGAGCCAGCTGGTCATTAAACCGCTACCAGCAATAGACAAAGTAATAGAAGCCATAAATGGCCAAAGCGTGGTCTTATTCATAGCCTCGCTCCTTTAACAACTGGGAGATGGCATCAGCAACAGAAAGGCCTTTGCGCGTTAACTGCTTAATCGCGTTTACATCTTCTGCACGGGAAGAGTACAACAGCTTGTGAAACGGATCGACGATGAGGCGGCCAATCCCGGTGCCCATCTCGGTAATAAAGAAAATTTCGGAATAGACACCCGTGACGGTATGAACGGTTTTCAGGTACTCATAACCGCCTTCACCGAGTGGCAAGCGGCCTTCTTTTTTGAGCGCGTTGATGGTTTCAGCTTTTTGGCCAAGCAGGTACATATTGGCCGAGTTTTCAGCGATGGCTTTACCTGTAGGGCTGTCATACAAATCGTTGACCGACTGCGTTACCGTTACAGCACTGCCGCCATATTTTCGAAATCGACGGTAACCGGTCTCGATGAACTTACCGACATCACCTTGAGTCAGCAGATCCCAGGCTTCGTCGATGAACACAATCTTGCGACGATCCCGCTCACCTAAATACATCTCTTGTTGGATTTGGTAGATAAGCTGAAGCAACACCACTTGTTGTAGATGCTTACGCCCCTTTAGCTCTTCTAACTCCAGAACGGTGAAACGGTTTTTGAAGCGAATATTGTTGTGGCCATTAAAGAAGCGGCCATATTCGCCTTGTGTCGTAAACGGATAGAGCTGTTCACCCACGTCTTGCACACGACGGTCATCGTGATTTTTCAAAGCCTCTGCCACATCATCAACCAACATGGCACGACCTTTTTTCTCCCACAGTTCACGGGTCTGACGCTTTAGGTTGGCCATCTGAAAATCGGTTAATGACTGCGTAGGTGCGGCCATTGCGGCCAATAACCCAACTAGTACATCCGCTTCTTCGTCATAGTCCTCAACGATTTCAAACGGATTTAAGCAAATGCCACTGTCCCGCCCGAACTGTAAGAACTCACCGTCATAGACTTCACACAGCTTTTCATAGGAGCGGCCAACATCAATCACCCAGCATTGCCCACCTTCAGATAAGTAGGAGGAGATGATTTCGTTCACCAGGAATGACTTGCCCGACCCAGATTGCGCCGCGATGCAACAGTTGTAATTACTGCCCGAGTCATAAAGAGACACACTCATGATCTGGCCATTACGGGAAACAAAGTTAATCACTGGCGTGCCTGTACCTTTCCAATCCGCAAACAAAGGCAACAGAGGGATCACATGCCGTGTCGCCATGGTCTTGAATCGAAACAAGTCGTTCATCGCCTGGCGGTCAGCACCAAATGGCAAGGCATTCAGAAAAATGGGCAAACAGAAGTACTTGTCTTCCATCAGCTCAAATCCGAGTTCTTTGAAATAAGTTCGAGCATTTGAAACAGAGCTGATGGACGCTTCTTCAGTTGGTGAAAACAGCGTTAAGGTCATGTTTGCCCGAATAGGACGATCACCTTCTTGCAAGGCTTCAAAAAGAACATCAAATCCCTTTTTCTTGGCTGCAAGCACCGGCACAAACTTGAGCATCGGGCCATAGGCCTGATTGACCGCCCATTGACGCTTCGTCTCTAAACGAGATCGCATCGCCTCAGCTGAAGGAAAGTGAATGGTGACATTCAGCAAAAAGCTTCCGCGTAAACCGCGACTGCCCGTCATCATATCGCCCGCAAAACTTGCGGCATGACCAAACCAGATCCGCTCAGGCAAGCGCTTAAACGATAAGGTTTTAACTCGGTAATCACCCAGCATCAGACCTTGGCTATCCACCTTGATAGCCCGGTCATAATCCAACACTTGCTCTCGAAGTGGTTTATCTGCCTCACTTCGAATTGGAGATGGATTACGCCAAGAAGCATCTTTCCCCCAGTTAAGCTGCGCACTTAATGCCGCGAGCCAGTTCCGGTCAGTCATCTCAGTAACGCGAAAACCAACCGTTGTCAGCGCCTGCGAGAAAGAAGCCCGAAGCGCGGATGTTCGACTCAACTCACGCTCCGTCGGTATAGGACTTTCCAGAGGCAATTTGCAGGTGACGATCAGTTGAAAGTTGCGTACCTGAGTCTGGGTCGATTCTTCTATCGGTTGAACCGTGCCGCCATCGAGGAAATCCGCACGTTTGCGTATCGACGCCCTGAGCAATGGATCGGATTGACGATGCCGCAAGCCCATCATGAGCTGAAGGTCGGTTTGAATATCAGGCGAGGCGTACAGGCCAAATTGCAGCAAAGTGTCTTTTGGCCAGTCGTTGTTAAGTAGAACATTAACCCTGTCTGCAACAGACTCATCACCACCCGGCAATGGGTCACATAGAAAACCAAAGCCAACACTCTGGTCTTCCATGAAAAACAGTTGCTCATCGTCGGAATAGGCCAATACTGGCAACAGCTCTGAAGCGCGTTGCCCTGAATACAGAGAGGCTTTCATTAACGCCCCTCCAACCAAGCAGAAAGATCATAAGGACGGCCTCGGCTGATGCGACCATCATTGGCGACGATGAAAGGTACACCTTGAATGCCCAGAATTTGAGCCGTCACCAAGGTACGCTGCATTGGCTCCAAGTTGCAGGCATCATCCTGTTCTAGGTTACCAATCCGGCCATTGAGCAATGCATCGGTGGCCGCTTTCTTATCACGCGCACAGCCAAGTTGGCGAACCTGACGCTCTGAATCTGGACCAAGCACTGGCACAGGGAGTATTTGGAAGGTGTATTCTTTGGTTAACGGTAAGGCTTGCTTCAAAAGCTCATGGCAGTGCGGGCATCGTGGATCAACAAAGACCACCACTTTCTTTTTGCCTTCGCCCAGCGTCAGTGGGTTCAAATCATCCATTTTTAAGCCAAGACGACTTAAGTCCAGCGTGTTTCCCGCTTCACGAATCTCTTCAAGGCTGGTAAGCGGCTTTTTCGACCAGGCATCATAGAGCGTGCCATCAATGACGAACCGGCCACTGTCTGACATGAAAACAATACGGCCATTGCTTTCGACCGCTTTCATACCCGTGACAGGTAAAGAAACCATGCCGTCAATTTTGCCAACGGGCGACACTTCAGACACAGGCTCAGCTTGAACCAAAGGAGACAGCGCAAGCGCCAGAATGATTGGAGATAGTTTTCGCATGAGGAGTCCTCGTTAATGTAAATCGAGGCTCCAGTCTATGCAGTTGTCCTATGTGGACTCGGTTAGATAGATTGAAGAAATCGCAATCTAACTAGTGGGCTTATAGCTCGTTGAGGTTTGTTATAAACGAATTACTCGGCGTTTGCGTTAACAAGCCAATCATCAAGCACTTGCTTCAATTTATCTAATTGCTCTTGGTGTTTTGCTTGATTCTTTGCCAATTTGTTAATGTTCTGCAATTTCCAACGAATCGCTGGCAAGTCTGCTGCATTAGGATAGTCAAACAATGCCCAGTCAGGTTGCCCTCTTTTGAATGACATAAGGAAAGCATGATCCCTTTCTGTGAAATGTTTTTGCAGCTCAATTAACATCATGGGCCTAACAGAGGCTAAGTCTTCGCATTCAACTTTTTCAAAAGTCATTCCGTCAAATTCTGCCTGAAATTTCTCATTCAGAGGCTGCCAGTTTGGCGACATGACTTCATTAATAGGCCGAGGGTGACTTAATGTATAGGTTAAAAAACCCACCAAAATCTCTCTCGAAATCCCTTCACTGCCAAGTAACATACGCACATCAAATAAGTCGCGAGGATGTTGGCGATCCATTGCAGCACACAATTTCCCACCATACAGATCGGGAAGACTGACTACCTGAATCTCAGCATAACCAAACTCGTCTTCAACAGACTCTTGAACTGGCATTATTTCTGCACTATGCAATGTACCTCTGGCGACGGGCGACACTTCAATTTTGATCGTCGCAACCGGACTTGATACAACTATTCTCAGTTCATCAGCTTTATTATCCTGAAATGCCGCTCTGATATCTGGTTGAGTATTGATTCTGTCTGTAATGCGCTGCAATGCAGCCCTGACATTAATCAAAGCCTCATCTCTTGGTTCAAGTGGAAGATAAGCAAGATCAATATCTACAGATAACCGAGGAAAATCTCTCACAAATAAATTAATGGCGGTGCCACCTTTAAGTGCAAAAACCGTCTCTGTTGCTACCACAGGAAGCATTCTTATGAGCAAGGAAACCTGTTTGTAATATGGGCTATCTTTATCCATTATGTTGTTCACCTTTTTTGACGCTTAATATCTCTGGCACTGTGATTTGATATCGCTCATCAAAACGTCCTTTTTCGACAACCTGCCGCTTTCCTGCCCCCAATTTAATTCTTGTTTCATCTATGCGATTGACCCACTGGTGATCGTAGTATCGACCCAGAAATAGAAATATTCGGTTTGCCTGAACAGAGCTGCTTCGCTCAAGAATATCTTGTACTTTTCTAGGGCTAAGATTGACTAAACCCTGAAATAATTCTGCGACATGCTCAAATGAAATCAGCTTCCCAATCGCGTCTACCACTTCATAGGCAGCAAGTTCTGCACAGCTGACAGTGAGTTCTTTCTCTTTAACCGTGATCCTTTTCAAATCTTTCTCGGGATTCACTTCAAGCTTATGGTTTCCACAGTAAAACCAATTCTGATAAGGGAATTCACGAAACCATTTTGGTAAGGACGACTTATTTTTAACGCAAATCCAAACTTGCTCTTTGTTCAGCTGTAAATAGTGACTCAGTCCTTGGTGAGTTAAGCTGCTCAATCCAGCCAAATGAACTGAAACGCCCAATTGCACATCTAATGCTTGAATGGCATCAACCCAAGTTGGCTTTATATCGCCCTGCGCATCTGGACGATAGTACACGCCAGAACTAAGCTTCTTCAGCCAACCGTTCTGCGCGTACTTTTGAGCCAGGGAGTAGCTCACACCGTTTTCAGTCAGCCATTGCTGAAGTACTAGCGCACCAGGAGAAGTATGAGCAACAAGCCAGTTTATCTTAGATGACATTTTAACACCCCAAGTGTGAATATCACGAACAGTATAAACCATTTAGTTTATTACGATAGGGATTTTAACACTTTAGGTGTTAATATACCAAATACTGTAAACAAAGCCCGCTAATGCGGCGTTGTTGAAATGAAAAAGTCTACACAACATCACCAATAACCCGATGTTGTGTAGACCTAAGTTTGATTGCCTTAAGTGAACTGACTACTATGGCTCACATTCAGGTGCCCAGTAAAACGGCGCTGATTGCTGGAACGGTTGTGCCAATGACTTCTTGAGTGCTGGCAACGACAGGTAAGGTTGCAGACATAACACTTTCAACGACTGTTGGTGTGTTGTAGAGACCCATACCGCCACCAATGCCCAGAGCGAAAGCCATCAAGCTTTGGCGAGCGATACCGCCCACAATACCCACCAGAACCATGGCTCCCGCTACGATCCGTCCCAATGTACCTTGGGTCCAGTCTTTTAGGGTATCCCACACATCAGTGAAAGCATCACCACCGGTGCCCGCAAATGAGGGCTCCGAAATCATTAACGCCATCAAACCAAGCGCACTAATGGTCATTAGGCGCTGAGTTTGAATGGTGCGAACTGCATTTGTCATTCGTTAGTTTCTCCGTAGATACTCAAGTTATCGCGCTTACCATCAGCTCCCGCTGAGGTTGAATCGCTCTGAGTCTGAAGTGGACGTAGCACAGGCGAAACCATTCGAGGTGCTGACACCCCAATATCCCACCGGCGCGGTTCAATTTCGGTAAACACGTAGCTGGATAAATTCAGATCTCCACGGTCATCCTCCCAAGGCGCAATCCAAATTCGCATCACCCTTGAAGGAATGCGAATAGGTGCAGATTGCTGCGTCTCAGGTAATGCTGGATGGCTCAGCAGTCCTGTCTCTAAATCAGATTGTGAATACCCAGAGGGAGAACCAATTCGAGTCGCCACAGCATCAATCGTCTTGGGTGCAGCGCCATTACTGGTAAGCTCATAGACTTCACGAGCGGATAAACAGCGCACACCGTCAGGCATACCTGGGCATCCATATTCACTACTCCCAAGACCCAATGAACTACAGCCAGACAATAAGGTTGAGCCGACTGCCAATAAAAGTAATCCAGCTTTAGACCACTGTTTTGACTGGTGCTTTGGGTTGTTCTGCATTGATGTCGTCATGGTTAACTCTCCTCTGGATACACATCTTATTGTCTGAAACGGACTTCGATCGGTTAGCAACATGCAGGATTTTTTCATCTTCTTGCACCTCCCCCTTGCGAAGTGGCCAACGACAACGAGGCCCCACGAGTGACTATGACTTCTATTTTCCTTGCAGCGTCTACCTCTATGACTGGGAACATATTTTCTGCCATGTCCAAATAGAACTTGGCCACTCGATCCAATGCTTTACCAGTGCCTTTAATCGCAGCGCCTTGTAATGCTTCTTGGCTCATGACTTGCTGGTACAACTGAGTATCACCGGCATTACCCGTCTGAATCGTTGGTACAGGATTCACATCAAATGCGCCTGCCAAGCCCTGAAGGAATCCGGCCATCATCGATTTGGCCACCAGCTGGCCTTGTTTCGACACTAATCGGCCACGAATACCGGCTTTACCGTCTTCACCCACGGCATAAGAATCCAGTCGCGTTTCAATGACGCCACCATCTTCTCTCACACATGAAATGGTCTCGCCTCGCAAATAGGCACGCTCAGAGCTCAAATCACCGTAACCTGCGGCGATCAAGAAACACTCTTTGATATCCGCTCTGAATCGGTTGGGTAAAATGGCTTCCTTTTGAATCCTCAGTAATGCAGGAAAAGGTTCGCGTCTTGCGGACTCGTGAGTAGGGGCATCCAAACCTGTGATCAAAGTACCTGAGATGATGCTGCCCGCCGGTAAATACAAAGGCGGCGCTTCTTGCACAACAACCTCTGGTTCAGCAACCACTTCAGGCTCAATCATACGAATCGTGATTGGCGGCAATGGAACATCCCGTGCTCGTGTGCCTTGGCCATTGACTGGCTGCTGATAGAGCGGATCAGGCAGCGGCGCATTGGCAAAATAGTCGTCTGGGTTAGACGGCAGTGGCTTTTCTTCTTTAGGCAATTCCATGGCAGATAAAGGCACTTCGAAACGGCTATTTGTGCCTTCAACTGCTGCATCACCTCCAGCGCGAACATCATCAAGTTCCGCTCGAAGACGAGCCAACTCCGCATTGACCTCACTTGGTATAGAAGGCGAACCGGGGCTTAACCGTCCTGAGTCAACGTCACGACGCAAGCGTTCAACTTCTCGGCGTAACTGCTCGTTGCGCTCACTGAGTAGTTTCACGTTCGCAGCCAAACTATCGACCCCAACATCACGAGTATTGGTATCCGTAAGAATGTGCCGGATCGTTTCCTGCCGGTTCCGACTGTTCGCGCCATCATCAGGATTAGGTGAAAACACCATCACCATAAGGATCAGACCACCAGCAATACCAGCAACCGATAGACCCCGCTTCATGTTCGGGCTCATTTGTTCCCATTGTGCTTTCATCGTTACTTACCTCCCACAAGAAGCGAAGGTCGCTGACTTTCCACTGGTTCTTCACGATGATTGCGAACAACCACATACAACTCAGTCTTTTCACCCGGCAACAAGATATTGCGAGGCCAGTAAGCGCTTGCCACTATATCTGGTGCATGACAGGCTATTTCACTGGCTTCTATCGGCTCATCGGCAAAGCTTTCAACCAGTCCTACATAGACTGTGAAGTAATGTCCCGTCACAATTTGCCCCTGCTTAAAACCAAACTTTAAGCCCGGCTGAAAACATTTCGGGCTTGTGTCAGTTTGGCCAGCTAAACGGATGTCATAGCCTTGTGGTAACTCATTTAGTGCAAGGCGTCTGAGTAAATCACGTAAGCTATCGACGTATGGCTGAGCCGTTTCCCAAGTGGCGGCTTTGCGGTTCACGACGCCCTTAATAGGCCACTGCTGACCATCAATAGCTAAGGTAATTTCACGCGGTGGAATACGACGAGGTACTAAGGTGACAGATAATGCTGGCGCTTCCTGACCAGGCGGAGTGATGTAAAGTGAAACCGGTGATTCTTTGTCCGTGGCCACATATACAACATTCGCCTTGATTTGCGTCTGAGCATCACTGGTTGTTCTCACCTGAGGCGATTCAAACGGTGTCACAATCCGGTTCAGATGGCCAAGTGCCACAGGGATCAGTTCATTGACTCCCGGTGTCATTAGTAGCGTTGTTGGCACATCCGTTGCAACCGAATTGGTTTGAACCGGTGGATTTCCAGTAGCGGACTGCTTCATCACACTGGCTGGCACAATTGGCAATTCCACGTCTGCATACGACGCTTGAGATAACAGGACGCCACTCAAGCTCATTGCGATTAAGCTTGGTGTTATCCATCGACTAATTTTGGTTCGCATCATTCACCCTCCGGTTTTGCTCTTGGGTCAACTTTTCACGAACGCGCTTCGTTCTAGCTTGCCCCTCATACGTATCCATCCAACTGAGCTTTGGACGGTATTGCTCAATATCGATGTCAAACTCATAGGTGCGAGTTTGGCGCTGTTCATCTCCAGATGGTCCAGAGACCAAGGAATAACCGGTCACAAAGACATGGCCGGTTTCATACTCATACTCCACTTGTCTGGGTTGGAATTTGAGCGTGACTCGGTCTTCACGGATCTGTCTTGCCTGAATCTCCAGTGCATCGACCACTTGCTGGTACACCGCTGGAGAAAGTAGCGGCTCAATAGCAACCCGGATAAAAGACACATTACCCGGCGTCACGTTGCCCATAAGCTCAGCCAGGTAGAGCCCCCAGGATTCCAAGTAAGGCTGAGTGGCCTGGTTTCGTGACACTTCAGCCGTTTCAGACAAAGTTGGTGGTTGAATGGCTACCACGGTATTGCGAGAAAATGCCGCTACCGCAAGAAGCAAGTTAGATAGCACCAGCACCGCAATCAGGAACCGTTGCCATCGGTTCTCTAATTGCGTGCCTTGCCATGATTTTAAAAACACGTCGAACTTCACGGCAGATAGCTCCTGATAAATGGGTTAGGGATCGTCTTGGCTTTGGTTGGCAACAGTCCAGCCCAGTAGATGGCGTGAAGAATAAAACCATCTGGGCGGCCATCACGAAAACGCCGATAGAGCTTGGTTGTCACCAACCCCAACAGGCATAAAACCAAGGCATTACCGGTAAAAATGCCGATCACTAGCCCCAACAGAATGGGAGCCATCTCATCGGCACTCCAAAGCAGGAAGTGCGGCGGGTCATCGATATAGGATGGAATATTTACAGGTTCCATAGTCACTCCTCGTTGTTTGAATTGAGAAGTGAAGGATGCCTCGGGATTGGCAGCTTCAGTGGTCAGCTAGATGCCGAATTCTTGAAGGTTTTGAGGGTTCTAATCAGACAATACTAACAATTGATCTTTTTGATGCGGTTGATATGATGGGGATATTGGTCGTGTCGAGACCAGCTGCCCACTTTAGCAAACCCGGACGGGACGACATGCATATCAAATTTATTTTTTGCTTAGGTTTTTTCTGCGACCTCGGCAGTGGGCACCGTATTCGCTAATAGGAGAAACTCAATGCAAATTACTAAAATCATTTCCTCTGCCACGGTTGAACGTTTAAAGCAAAAAGCACGAAAGCTTAAACGTGAAAAATCTATTCCACACACTCAAGCACTCGATGAAATTGCAGTAACTGCTGGTTTTAATCATTGGAATCAGGTTGTACAAGCTAATGACGTACTGAAACCATCAGAAGTGGCATTATCTTCTGGATGTGTCATGGCTTTTGATGTCAAAGATGGTATGGATGTCGATACCAGTGATGGGGTCTTAATTGAAGACCACTTCTTGGAGATGCTCACTGAAAAGCAGCTATTTGAAATTTATGCCAATTCCCCTGATGAGGACGACGAACAAAACAGACCGCTAAAAGAAACGCTATCGGATTCAGAGCTTCATGAGTATTTTCGAGATGATTGCTCATTCATGTACTTTCGTCTTGCCGAGCCTCATGCAAACAAACCGTTAAAAGAAGTATTGGCTCTTATACGACAGTACTCTTTTTGGATGCCTCAATATATTTGGCTTCAAGGCCACCTTATTGATACTTACCATTTGCCTGCTGAAGACGAGAACGGCAATACCGTAGGCGTAAGGTTTTAGCTCTACAAGATGAGGCCTGATGGGCCTCATATCTTCTTCTGCAAGTGACTTAACGCCAACCCCGCCATCAATGCCAAACCGATGATCAGCGACGGTAACACCACCGGTGGAATAGCCAGCGGGGCGAACAATCCCATAAATAACAAGATGATGCCTGAGCCCAGAATTATCATGCTATAGCGGTGAATGATAGGGCTCGAAAAATCAAAGGTTGTTTTCTTAATCTTCCAGGTCATCAAGCCGTCCCACAGCGCCGGTAACATGAGAATAAGCGCAAAGGGCAACCAGACCATCAGCAAAGCAAATCGAGTGAACACTTGGTACAACACATCAAAAAATGCCTGAATACGGTCTTCCACCCAGACAAACCAAAAGCCTCCCATGTTCTCCATCCCTTTAGAGCGCAGTCGCTGCTCTTCATTGGGGATTAGAAAATCACGCACAGATTGCTCCATCTGCGTATCCACAACCCATGATTGATACCAGCCATGGCTAGTTTGACCAATCCAATAGCTTGTTTGTGCGCCCAATTGGTTTTGGATCATCTGCTTCTCTTTACTGATGACCCGGCCAGTCCAATCACCGGGCACTAACACGCCAATGGCAATAATCTCCAGCATCAGTGCCAGACACAGCAGCCAAACCGACTTATGCTTGCTCATGCCAAACATCCTCTTCTACTCGCGCCAGCATGGCTGCAACGGTTGGCGTCATAATCCGGGCTTTAATCACTTGTTGAAGCCGCTTTGTCGTCGTATGACCACTGACATAACGCACCTCGATGCGTCCTTCAGCCAAATACGCCATCCGATTTGGACGATTACGAATCCAGGTGTGGAAATACACACCATCCACGGCGGCCCACTCGAAATGGTCAGGATCACGCAGGCGAATCCCAGTTAAAGCACTGGCAGCAGTCCAGGTAAGCGCCTCAATGAAATGCCACAGGCGTACACTGTCATCATCACAACTGACTTCTTCATAACTGCCCAAGCCATTACACAGACACAAATCAAAGATGGAATGGCCATCTAACGTGAACGCATCCGTTAAGTAGTCCGCCAAGCAATACACCGAGGCCAAAGCATGAGGCCAGTCGGTTTCAAGCAGTCTTAAGGTTTCCTTGAACTGGGGGTTATGTTGCTGCCACTGAGCGAGCATTTCTTTACTGGTAAGTGTTGTCATTTTCAGACAGACAGAATGATGCATACAGACTCCTTATGCTGCCTGTGTAGAGCTGGTTAAAATAGGAATGCGGCCTTTGATCACGCGGCCACCTGAAAGCTTGGCGATGTACTCCAGGTTGGGAAGCTGGCCTAATAACTGCGGTGGAAACATATCGCCTTCTTCCTCCATCAAGCGTTCGCCATGATTGCCGGTAAACAACGCGGGGCTGTCCGAGTTGGACGACATACCTTGAGTTTGCATGATGTACTGCAACCGAGTCTTAGGCAGATTGTCGGTAATGTACTGCTGCGTTTCGGCATCCATCACCCGAAGAGCTATCAGGTTGTTGATGTTACCTAACACCTGACGGGCCTTAGCTTCGCTGCCTGTACGAGCTGAAAAATCAGCAAAGGTCTGAGTAGCAATCACACAACGCATTTTTGCGCCACGGCCTTTGTTGAGCAGTTGAATGAAGGGATCGTTGACGACTTCAGCCGCCTCATCGATGAAGATATTTACGGGACGATTTTCAACACCATAGTTATAGCGGTCACCGGCCACAGCCGTGAGATCGGATAAAAGCAACGAACCAATGGCGCTGCCAACCATGGCGTCGGTCAATGAATCCAACCCGATATAGGCCACTTGGGCATTGTTGATAATACGGCCAGAATCCGTAATTAACCGGCTGTCATCCACATCGTTTGCAATCGGTGATAGCAGTGGGCCAAGTTCACTTGAAGTGAGCATATTGAGCACCGGCATCAATGAGGCCACCATCTTGGAATAGTGGGTTCTGTCATGCTCAAACATACTCAATAGCCCCTCTAAATCGGTATTGGCGGCAACGGGCTGAATGCGTTCGTAGTAGAAAAGCAGCATCGCCATGGCTTGTTTAGCCAAGGTATTGGCCTTTTCGGTAAAGCGCTTGATCTCCACACTAAAGTTCGGATACACCTGCTCACCCCATGCCGTGACGGCTTTTACTACCAAGCCTTCTGGGCCACCTTCCAAGAATCGTCTCAGTGTTTTCAGATCAGGACGCTGAGAAGTAAGCAACAGACCTTGCACGATGTTATTCAGTGCCATTTGGCCAAAGGCTTTAAATGGATCAGCACCGGTTTCAGATGGAATTAATGCCGCAATTCGGCTGGCGATTTCAGTACCCCGGTTAAAGTTCCTCAGGGGATTAAGCCGTACCGAATGCTCTGGAAACCCCGGATGAAAATACACAAAGCGCTCAGGACTACCGGCGGCAATACAGGCTCGCTGTGCATTATCCTTAAGTTCTTTGTCTCCCTTGGGGTCAATAATAATCACGGCTTCATTGCGCAAAATGGCCTGAGTGATCATCGCATCAAAGCATCGGGTTTTCCCTGCCCCGGTCGTGCCGACAATTAAGGTATGCCCCTCAGTGTGACCAACTGGCTGGTACACATCTTCTTCTTTGGGCTCAACACCATGAATCCAGGTCGAACCCATTTGCTTACCGTGCCCCTGGTTAAGCAAGGTTTGCTTATCCCGCTTTAAGATTTCATAAGCGCGTTGGGCATGACGTTGATCCCACTCAAAGCCATACCCTAACCACAATTCATCAGGATGTTTTGCCATCACCTTTTGTAAATGCGACAGCTCCATAAAAGCCAATGGTTTGCCTTTTAGCCCCTTCTGTAGTTTATAAAGACGGTAAGCCTCGGGCAGGCGATACAACGCCATGCCCGAGGAAATCCCTGTCATCCACCAAAATGGCTCAGGTGGTAGCTCAGTCAGCATTTCTGCGGCAATTGCCCCAGTTGCTCCAACCAGCCAACCTGCTACTGCCATGGCTTCATAGTTCGTGCGCCAGGGCATCTCATATGCGTTTTCTTTCATTCATGCTCCGCAAAATAACCGTTTACAATCCGCTTAACTTCAAATGGATTAACGTTTAGCGTGAGCGGTAAACAGAACCGTTTCCCCCTCATCAAACTGGCATTGGTCACTGGCCGAGATCCCCCGAAGTAGCTGTCCGGCTGGAATGCCATGCTCATTGGCGACTTGGCGTAAGGTTTGAATCGTGACGCGAATACCATCGGCACTATGATCCACGTCTGGGTAATTGCCATCGGTCAGTAAGATGGGCAAATCTTTCACAAAATTAACCACCTGTTGCCGCTGCGCGTGTTTGAGGTCTGTACTTGAGTTCGCATTGGGCGCAATCGGCTTTTGCTTACGCTCCGCTCTTGTGGCGGGCTCTTTTGCTTGGGCATTGGCTGTCTCAGTTCGACTCGGACGCTGTGAAGCCTCTTCGTTCTGAATTGGTTCCACTGACTCTGCGTCTTGTTTGGAAAGGTCAATCAGTGCAATTAGCCCTTTAGAAATCGATACTTTCAGCAGTAACCCTTGCTCCTGAACGCCATCATTCGTAGTCACAGTTCTGGCCTTACGTGTCGGGTTTGCGGGATCTAGTTCAAGCCAATCTAATCGACTTAGTTCAGCAAGCAGTTTTCGGGGTGCACACCAAGGTCTTACGGCATCGGGATAGCGGATCAGTATCTGTTCACCAGCCATAATCAACGCACTGCTGGCCTCTGGGAGCCACGCCAAAGATTCAGGGAGATTAAATGCGTCTGCATCGTGCTGGTTTACGTTATTTGAGATAGTGGCATCGTTTGAATCGTTAGGCTTTTCGCATCCATCACCCGGAACATTTTCAGTTGCCTGAAGGTGATTAACATCACTGGCATGACGAAGTTCATCATCTTGTTCGGATGATTTTGTCGATGGCGACTCAGCCGAATTGCTGAGTTCAATTGATGATGACGCTTCAGGCAAGTCTAAATGCTCACTGGAGCGACTCTGAGGCTCTGCTTGTGTTTGCTGTGTTGCTTCCCAATCAGGTTTACTAAACAGTGTCACACCACTTGGTACATTCGAGCTGAACAATAAATCGGCCTCAACTATATGCAGCATGGCTAACCAGATTGGCTTGTCGTCTTTGATCAGCACTTCAGGGGCAAGGCTTTCATATCGCTCATTTGAGGTGGATTTAGTGGCCAATCCTCGCTCAATGAGGATGTCCGCAAGGGTATCGGGATCTCGTGGAATGCCAGGTATCTTGTCTTTGGCCAACAGCTCAATGATGTCCTTAGCCGCGCTTTTCCAAACCAGGTAAAGATGGGTTGATTGATTGGATTTTCGTACCCAGACTCTGGCATCTCGCTGATTAACCAGCCATTGCGAACTGGCAAGTAATCGCCTCATGGCATCAAGTAGATAGCGTTCGACTGGGACACCAAGGGCATTGTCGTCAACGGAAATGCGTTGAGCTTTCAGGTCTCGCTGGACACTGGTTTGGTCAGCTTCAATAACCAATTTGGACAGGACATGCTCTGGATCGGTATTGCCAATTGCTTCCAGCATGGCTTGCAAAATTTCAGGGCCCGGTTGGGTTAACCAGGCGAGCAACTCGGGTGTCATCACCCGGTTTAAAACCAAAATTGAAAATTGCTCGTGCCGCTTGCACCGTCCGTCGCGCCAGCGAATAAAATAGCGTTCAATGCTGTTATTTGTGGTCCACTGGGATAAGGTTTCTAAAAAAGGGTTCCACTGATAGCGTCCATCTTCGTCTGTAATAGACAAGTCTGAAACAGGCTTACCAATATCATGGAACAAACCGCCTAATGCCGCCGCAACACGCCACCTTGGTTCCAGCTCTTTTTTTTCAACCGGTGTGCCACTGGCAACAAAGATGATCCCTTCAGCAGCTTGTGCAGCCCAGAAAGCAACTTCCAACGAATGACGTAATAAACCACCAGCGCCACTGTGATGATGATGCTCAGAAGCTGGCAACAAATGAACATAAGCAGCCAGATGATCAATGCAGGGCTGAATTAGCCTTTGAAAATCACGCAGGTTAAAGCCAAGTACCTGGCGCAGTTTGGCAATTAGCTCGTCTTGTGTAGACTGCAAATCCTCGGGGGACGCAGCTGGCAACCCTTTCAGGAATGGCGGGTAGCGTGGAATTTCTGTATCCAGTTGCGATGACAGTTCTGGTAGTGCTTTGGTTTGAAAAAATAGGTTTTTGAACATAGTGAACCTCCGACACGATAGTGTGAAGGTTCTGTAGCAACTGAAGATGTTAGATAGCCGAAAGAAATATGCATTTATCTGTAGTTGTCTTCGTTCTAGTGAGAAAACCGACAGTTACATTACAGTGTGGGGTAAGACAGCTTTTCATTGTAAGACTGGGCATCATCCTCCCAAACTAGCCGAACAACATGCTTTCGTTTCGTTTGCATATGAACAGCGGCTATTAGCTCAACGGCTTGATACTTTTCGAGGCTTTCCATTGGAAATTTGTCAGTCACTTCTGATTCAATAACTAAATCGTTACCTTCGGGGAACTCAATTCTGACGTTTCTTGCAGTAGCAGCACCTTTATTCCAAACCTTAAGCCGATACTTACTGCTGCCAAGTTTTATAATTGATGCACCAAGGTCAGCTTGTTTTCCTTTCAGAGCATCTTCATTTTCTTTTTCCAAGAGAATGGTGTTTAGCTTTTCCTGGCTTTCGACAAGTGACTTCTGCCTCTTATTAAAGCTGACCGTTTGCCATGTTGCGTAGCCAGATAAAAGGAAAGCTAATCCAGCTATCACATCACCTGCATCAATAGTTACTGGCATTACTTAATCCTTATATTCTTGCTACCAGAAAAAGCCTTTTTTAAAGATTTACGTAGTTCGTCTTGAACGTCTTTTAAAACTTCTTCCTTGATTTCAGAAAGGTGCTCGTCAATATTTTCGCTATTCTCTTGAATAAGCTCATCTTTATTAAACTCTCGGTCACAAGATGCACAAGTCATTACTTGTATTGTTTCATCGCAACCGTCTTCGTATGAAAAGTCTGAACAGCCACAAGTCGGGCAAAGCAAGCTTATACTTCTATTGTATTTTTCAGGATTCATTCTAACTTTCCGTTATGTGAGTGGCCGTATTTAACCGCATATATTCAAGAACTAGACAATGCACGTTGGAGTTCCTTTGGTGCTTATTAACAGTTAAAGACCTAAAAACCAGCCAGGATCAACTGTTACTTTTTCAACTAACTCTGTTTTAACGCCTAAACTAAGTTCCTTAAGCTTATCGGCTAACTGATCACCATCGACCAAGTCAATCGGAGCAACGCCATCACGGTTGGCTTCTTCAATCGCAGCTTTTGTAAAGTTACCTGTAGTGATAAACATCCCACGATCAGCTCTACCAACGGTTGCGCCCCTAAAATCACGGATCTCGGGAGCCCCAACGGAACCTTTGTACTTTTTACACTGAAAAGCGATATGAAAGCTCATCAAACCGTTGATTCGGGCAATTCCTTTGCCATCGATACCACCATCACCCGTGCGACCAGTCACTTCAACATGGATAAAGCCTGATTCTCTCAATAACCTCTGTGTTAGTCGCTCAAACGCATCCGGGCTCATTTCTTCAATTAGCACATGATGCAGTTTTTCACGCCAAAGCATAGCCTCTTCAGGGGAGTCATCGGACGACAGTTCTGGAGTAGATGTCGTAGCATTAGTCTGTTCAGGCTTGCGGTCCAGTGCTCTAACAAAGTTGACAATTTCTCTGCTATCGATTTCCGGTTCCTGTCTAGCTTTATCTGTAAGTGCCCAAACGCCACGAGATGAGTTTTCAAGGTATCCAGCTTTCTTCAGGTAGGTTCTAGCCCATGCTAATCGATATCCAACTTCAGTTTGGCTACTTTTTTCAGGGTTGTGCAGAACAGCCAAAGTACCCTCATCAAACTTCTCAAGCTCGACAACTTCTTCGTATATCTCGTCGATACTGCCTGAGCCCCCAAGGTTCACTAATGCCTTTATTAGCGGTAGCATAAGTTGATCGAATGTGACCATTATTTTTTCTCCTGGAAACTCTTTTGTAAAAGAGCAAGTAGGCGCTCTCTGATTGAAATAGCTGACTCACCTAAATTAACAGTGCAAAACCATATTGGGTGGCCTTGAATTGTTACCATCTCAGCGACTTCTTTATCTACTGTCGGGTGAAGTAACATGCCAATACTTTCAAGTGATTTGGGGTCTGAAGTGTCTTCCTGGCTTCTAAGGTAAGTATACATTTGGTAGATATAACCACTGCGAAGAGTCTGTTCCCTATGCCAACCTTTAGTGGTCACTGAATTGAATTTTGTGTCGATTACCAAACGCTTGTCTGGTGAACGATTATCGATAATGATGTCTGTTTTCATGCTGGGAAGAATTTCGTCTATCCCTGAGCTTTTATCTGATATCTGCCAATCAAACTGTTTGCCAGCCAATACTCGCCACTCTCTTTTATCTAGTGCTACGGCATAGAAACCCGCTACAGCTTTTTCAAACAATTTTCTAAGCCACTCTTTTCGAGTGTCAGGAGCTGTTAGATGAAATTGACCGTCAAACTCTGTGGGTATAGCGAGTGAAAAAGCCAAATCGGCTGCAGCAACCATCTTCTGATCGCTAATATCATGGCGTCCAAATCTTTCCGACTTTCCGCTGTAATTTATTGGCTTTGCCTTGCTCACGCCTAGACGTTCTAAACTCAGCATTAAGGCTCGGCATTTATGGGCAAGAGTTGGTTTAATATTCAGCTTTGATAATCGTTCTAATGCAGATCTAACATAACGATTACGGGGAGTATCTACCGTTAACTCATCAAAGCGACAGCATACCTTACCTTTTTCAAGTAGCCTTTGCCGCTCGGTGGTTAGGGTATCTATGCGTCCACGAACTCGATTGATTACAGCAACTTTCGATTCATACCCATAGCTTAAATTTCGCATCATGCGTTCTTCAACTTGATGGCAGAGAATCTCGGCAACCAAATCTGCTATGTCTTCTGGGTTGTCTTCTACGTCGACTTTATTGGTGCCAAGGTGGCGATAAAGGTCCGAAGCATAGAGCATCAACAACCACAGGTTACGAACAGGAATCTTTCCTAATCGTCTCGACGAAGTAGTTTGGCTTTTCGCTTCAATAACGGCAGACATTAGATGCCTTCAACCAAAGCGTCTTTGGATTTGATAGCGCGTTCTATATCGTCAAACCAGTATTCTTCAAGAAGCGGTCCAATTTCAGTTTCTACGACACCTTGAAACCATGCTGCAGCATCTTCAATCTTTGTATTTAACGGTGGTGTTACATAACTGTGGCCGATTTTAAACTGAGGGCCCAAGTTGCGTTCTTTTGAAATCTCGTTATTTAGTGAGACTATGCGCTGTTCAATTAACTGCAAAAAATCGTTATCAATACCAGCCTTACTATGAACCCAATTGCGCCATGCCTCACCGAGCGTTGGCTTAAGATCAAAAAATGCGAATCGGCGACGTAGAGCAAGGTCAACAAGTGCTAATGAGCGGTCGGCAATATTCATAGTGCCAATAACATAAAGGTTAGCGGGAATATGAATTCTTTCGCCTTCAGCTCGACGATAACTAAGCTCCAAAGCTTCACTTGGCGTGCGCTTGTCAGCCTCTAACAATGTGAGCATTTCGCCAAAAATCTGAGCAGGGTTTCCTCGGTTAATTTCTTCGATAACGACTACGTGTTTGCTGCTCGCATCTTTTTTGGCTTCATTAATCATTTCCAGAAATGGACCATCAACGAGAGTTAATTTTCCTTCGCCTGATGGCCTCCAACCACGCACAAAATCTTCATATGATAGATTGGGGTGGAACTGAACAGCGCGTAGAGAGTTTTCGTCCTTTTGGCCCATTAACGCATATGCAAGTTTCTTTGCGAGCCATGTCTTACCAGTTCCCGGAGGGCCTTGGAGAATAAGGTTTTTCTTATGTCTAAGCTGAGTAATTATTTTTGCGATGCTTTCTCTTTCAAGAAAACAACCATCGGCAATGATGTCGTCAATTGTATAAGGTTCAATAGGCGCAGTCTGAACAGCAACTTCGTCTTCTTCTGCCGATAGCTCCTCGTCATCAAGGTCAGTAGCATTCGGATGAGCGGATGTGTCGGTATCCTTAAATAGCCAGGCCGAAAGCGACAGTTCTGGAAAAGAGTGTACGGGGTAGGCGTCCTCTTGAAATCGTGTTTCTAGATCATCAATCAGACCGAAGTAATCTCTTGAGCTACAGCGACCTTTTTCGCCATTCTTGCCTATTTCTAAACCCAGCTTTTTAGTGATGTATGCCTGTGATTGGCCATCAAGTGTCAGATACTTCCATGGTCTAATCCAATACAGCCCCATTGAGAGGTTCCAGCCGGTTCCCCAGCATTTAGTCGCAGTTTCATAAGCATCGTAAAGTGCCTCTGCGGTATCAGTTTCTGAGTTATTAGCGTGTTCTATGGCGGCCTCAAAAAGGTTCCATAGTGTATCAATGTCATGTTCACCCCGTCGGTATTTGTATCCAAAAAACCAAGAGCGCTGATTATTAACAACAGGGATACCTTCAAAGGAATTAGGAACAGGCGTTTCAACTTTCAAAAAAGCAGCAAGCTCGCTTGCGATGGCTATTCGGTTAGCATCGGTAATGCCCCGGTTAAACAGGCCGAAGACGGTAAACGGGCAAATATCACTTAGCAAATCTTTTGTGCCTTCCTTAGGCTGATCTTGAAGGACAGAAATGCTTTCAATTTTGTTCGGTAAATCGTGGATGGCTGCCATTAAAGAAGCACGATCATCCTTGTAAGTTAATAGCTTGTCGGCAAACTCTTCGTAAAATTGGGTCCATTTAAAACGCTGTTTATCGACAGGGGTATCACCAAAGCGCTCCTTCCAATAGGGAGCATTGCGAAAACGATCTATATCCTGGGGTTTATTATTGAAAGTGAAGTCAATAAGCCCCTCTGTCATCCAATCATCGGGAGAAACGCGCCAAATAGTGCTGCGATTGGTATAGAAATACCATTCATTAACAGGCTCAAAGCGTGGTTGCCATTCAACATCGACAAACCGGCCATCGCCATGATTACGGGTAATCACACCAATAGCTTTGATCCCCATTACTGAAACAGTCTGGCCTTTAGTATCAAAAGGGAGCTCTCGCTTTCTTGTATATGACGATTTAATGGCAATCTTGTCGCCCGGCTGCATACTGCGGACTACATCGAGATATTTATCTTCATAGCCATTTTGCCAAACGCCATCGTTGAGAAAACGCTCCGTTTGGTCTTCACTACCTTTGCCGTAGGATGCACCCACAAACCAGAATGAATTAGATTTATTTGTTGTCATCTATAAAAGCACCCTTTATTTCGTCCATGAATTCGACAATGTCTCAGCCTGCTTCAAAATAAGCTCTACAGCTTCAGCGGCTTTGTCAGGTGGATATTTGTAACGCTGTAAAGTGCGGCGCACGAGTATTTTTAATTTAGCTCGAACACTGTCACGAACTTGCCAATCAACCGTGGTCGATTTTCTGAGTTTGTCTGTGATTTCGACGGCAATCTTTTTAAGGATCTCATCACCAAGTTCACGTACTGCACTTTCGTTGTTGGCTAGAGCATCATAAAACGCGATTTCATCTGGATTTAACCCCAGTTCAGCCTCGCGCATCATTTCTTCCTGAAACTCTTTGGCCATTTGAATAAGTTCTTCAATGACCTGAGCTGTTTCAATGGCGCGGTTATTGTACTTTCTAAGCGTTTCTTGCAAGCGGTCTGCGTATTTCTTCTCTTGCACAACGTTATTACGTGTTTTCGCTTTAATGTCATCCTTGAGTAGTTTTTCAAGTAATTCAACGGCCAAGTTGCGCTCCGGCATCTGTCGCACGTCTTCTAAAAACTCATCCGATAGCAAACCAATATTGGGCTTGTCCAAGCCACAAAGTGCGAACACGTCAGCAACGCCTTCGGCGATCACTGCGTTATCTAGGATCTGTTTCAGTGCCGAGTTCTTTTCTTCCTGAGTGCGCTTTCTATCTACGCTGGTAAATTTGCTGATGGCGGCCTTAATGGCTGAGTAAAAGGCGATTTCTTTCCTTAACTCTTTAGCCTCATCCAAGGTACTGCATAGTGAGTATGATTTTGTTGCCGCCAACACTAAGTCTAAGAAACGCTTTTTGCCATCCTCTAAGCCAAGTACATAGTTAGCGGCAGGCACCAATAGTTTGTGCGCTTGAGTTTCATACCCCGATATGTCCAAACCATCGGATTTTGGTGTTTTACCAAACATGCCACGGATAGCATCAATTTTTTCTAAAAGAATGGAAAACGCTTCTTCTGCATTGAGTGTTGGCTCGCCTTTACCTTTAGAGTCTGTATAGGTTTTCAATGCTTGCTTAAGCTCGTTAGCAATACCAATGTAGTCAACAACTAAACCGCCTGGCTTGTTTTTAAATACGCGGTTAACCCGCGCAATGGCCTGCATCAGGTTATGGCCTTTCATCGGTTTATCCACGTACATAGTGTTACAACAAGGCGCATCAAACCCCGTTAACCACATGTCCCTGACAATGACCAACTTCAGAGGATCATTCATATCTTTAAAGCGCTTTTCTAAGCGTTTTTTGGTTTTTTTGTTATAAATATGGGGTTGCAAAAGTGGCTTGTCCGAAGCTGACCCTGTCATCACAATCTTAATCGCCCCTTTTTCAGGATCATCCGAATGCCATTCTGGGCGCAGTGCAATAATCTCATTGTAGAGATGCGCACAGATATCACGGCTCATAGCCACTATCATGGCTTTACCATCCATAGTGGCATTGCGTGTCTCAAAGTGCTCGATCAAGTCAGCTGCAACTTGGCTTAATCTAGGAGTCGCACCAACAAGCTTTTCAAGACGGCTCCATTCCCCCTTAGTTTTTTCACGGTTGCTGACGTCCTCTTCGTCCTCTACCACTTCATCAACTTGATCGGACAACTCAGCGATTTCAGCATGGTTCAAATCAAGCTTTGCCAAGCGTGACTCATAATAAATAGGAACGGTTGCGCCATCATCTACTGCATCTTGAATGTCGTAGATGGACACATAGCCACCAAATACAGCGCGAGTGTCTTTGTCTTCTTGTGAAATGGGTGTACCAGTAAAACCAATAAAGGAAGCAGACGGTAGCGCATCGCGCATATGCTTGGCGTAACCAAACTTATATTGACCATCTGCACTTAAGGTGGCTTTCAGGCCATATTGGCTGCGGTGTGCTTCGTCTGAGATAACAACTATATTGTGACGCTCATTGAGTATTGGATGATGCTTCTCGTCGTCAAGCAGGGCAAACTTTTGCACTGTGGTAAAAATGATGCCGCCAGACTCTCTTTCAGCTAACAACTGTCTTAGCGCATCTCGGTCAGATGCTTGAACAGGCGTTTGCTTCAAGAGCTCAACTGCGTTGCAGAACGTGGCATAGAGCTGACCATCTAGATCATTGCGGTCGGTAACAACAATCAGCGTTGGGTTATTCATAGCCTTTTGTTGAAGCAACATACCGGCATAACAACACATTGAAATACTTTTGCCGCTGCCTTGAGTGTGCCAAACCACACCTGCTTTTTTACTACCAGGTACTACCTCATCGGCATAGGTTGCCCGCTTCTCTGTTACGCCATCAATTTGCTGAGCCGCAATGACTGTCGTCTTTACCGCTTCTCGCACAGCATGAAACTGGTGATAACCAGCAATCTTTTTAATGATCGTCTCACCGTCTGTTTCAAACAATACAAAAAATCGTATGTAATCCAGCAGCAACTCACGATCAAAAAAACCGCGAACCATGGTTTCTAGCTGCCACTCCAGTAAAGGTTTATCGTTTTCATTATTAATAGTGCGCCAAGGCATAAAACGCTCTTGGTTAGCAGTTAGAGAGCCGACCCGAGCGGTGTAACCATCACTGACTACTAGCGCCTCATTGAAGATAAAAAGGTCTGAGACTTCATCTTTATAGGTTTGCAGTTGATTAAAGGCATCCCAAATATCGGCATTTTCATCGCTTGGGCTTTTCAACTCAAGAACAGCAATCGGTAAGCCGTTGATAAAACAAATGACATCAGGCCGACGTGGCTGTTTGGTGCCAGTAATCGTGAACTGATTGACGACAGTAAATAGATTATTGTTCAAGTTATCGAAGTCGATAATAAAAACATGATCCTGTATCGATTCACCATCGGCTCCCTTATATACAACAGGAACTCCTTGCAACAAGAAACGATGAAAAGAACGGTTACTTGTAACTAAATCAAAAAAATCAGGTTTTAATATAATGGCTTTAAACTGTTCATAGCAGATATCTATTTGAACAACAGGAATATGGTTATTGATTTTTTCAAATGCTAATTTTAAGTAAGTTTCTAAGATAACGTCAGAGTAATTTTTTCTCAGAGGATTGTTGCCATCTGGACCAATATCAGGCCCATGAAGAATATCCCAATGATTTTCCCTAAACCAACCTAAACAAAGGCTCTCTAGATTTTCTTCATTCATAACTTTAATCCCTCTCTATATACAGCTCTTCAGAGATTCTGATCCAAACAGCTCCATTCGGGGATCTAATCATCTTGTCGTCATCACTAATCCACCCAAAAGTTTCAATGCTATCACCAATTAACTTAGCTACTTTTATATCCATTTCCTTTACTTCAGCAAGCGAATAACATCTTCGCTGCCCAAGCTTGGTATTACAAGTTGCATGCCCCCAAGAAACGTAGAAGTGATTATGATGCAACCGTTCATATTCAAGTGGAATCATATGAAATAGATTTACTGTAGTAGAACGATTGGTTCCATCTACTATTAGGCCAGAGTTTAAAAGAGATTCTTCATTCTCAAGGTTTATATGACTATGAAGCTCATCATATGAAATTCTTTTGAGGCATAGTGGGCAAGTTGTAATATTTCCTTTCATCATCCCAAGATAGTTATAGTGAACCCCATCACTAAGTGAGCACTCATCTAGAATTAATTTCAGATGTAATGCTTGTGATGCTGTATATGGGCTAGACGATGTATGTATAATTTGCCATGCTAAAGATGCTTGTGATAGAAAATTAGTTTCCTTGTTAGCATATTCAGGAGCAAAAATCCCCTGCGGTGGCCCTTCGATAACTTCATTTTTTATAATTTTCTTGCCTCCACCAACTTTTGGAAGGCGAAGAATATAATGCCCTTTGTCTAATACTTCTGAACTTCTTTTTTCAACGATATTTCCATTCTTATCCTCCAAGTGACGAACGGACCATTCGTCAAGCGGTGGAAACTCATCAAAAGATTGATGAGAGCGATACAATACAAAAGCATTTTCACCGATTACGAGTGGCTCACCATCTGGCAAATTTATTTCACTCAAAATACCTGAAGAAATAAAAGCTTGATCAGGGTACAGCCTTACGATGTACCCATCTTCATAGTTTGAAGTATCAATAACATTAATCTTTTCAAAAGGAATGATAACTTTATTGTTTCTATAAACATGATTTTGATAAGCCCCCTTCTTTCCTCCTCGCGGTGTTGCGTAGCCTGCTTTTGAAAGTTTTTTCTTATCTTTTTCTTCCAGAAATGACCAGCAGTTAGTCGGCCAAGGATCGCACTTCCCAGTATGACCAATCAACTTTCGGCAACTACCTTTTTGACACAAACCAATCATAATGAGAGCCTTTTACTAAGATCATCTATTGAAAGCTCCCCTGAAAATAGTAGGAACATCACCTGATTTATTGTCTTTTCTAACTCGTTACTTTCTGCTTTTATATTGCTAAGTTGCTGCATATCTAATGCGGATTGTTCTAGTGCATGCCCTGATAGTTTACAAAACTGAAGTGCGCTAATTACTTTCAATATTTTGTCTTGTACATCTACTGAAGGCACTGATATGTGAAACTCAAAGAGATCACTTTTATAGAGTTCAGGATATGTTGAACCATTAGCAACTGCGTCAAGATAAGGCTTATTCAAGCGAAACCAATATGCTAAATAAAGCGGCCTCAAAAGTGGCCCACATGTAAAATTCAAAAAACCTTGATTTGTAGCCATAGGAACAGTGTTGACAGCAACTGCACCAACAGGGGCTCTTTTACTGAGCATTACTGTTCCTGCAGGCAATAGTTTTGCTGCCGAACTTTTAAGACCTAAAGTAGTGATATTTCTCTCTGTTTTACTGACGTAAACACCATCCATGTCAGTAATTTCTTTGGGAGTTAGCCATGGAATATCTCCTTCCCAATAATCATCTTCATTTGTTTTGGGTGTGCCACCTGATTCAACCTGAAGAATTAATCCAGTTTTTTTACAAGCCTCTAAAGTTCCATGAAACCAATCTTTATGACTTAATAGAAATGGTTCAGCCATTTGAAACTTTCTCCATTATTTGTTTTGTTTTTTCAGCCGCCAGAACTACTTCATTAAGCCTATTACTTACTTTTTGAATATTCTTAAACATTTCAATCTGTGCTTCCTTCGATACAAGATTTTTCCTGTCAAAACCCACATATCGACCTGGTACAAGGGCATATTTATGCCTTTCTATCTCACTTATATCAACACTTCTACAAAACCCAGGCTGATCTTTGTATCCTTCAGATCTAACCCAGTCTTTATAACAATCCGCTATTTGTTCTATTTCAGACTTTGATAGAGATCTGATTACTTTAGTCTCAAGAGTTCCTAAATTTTTAGCATTGATAAATAGCACATTTTTCGCTCTGTTTTGTCTTTTGTCTTTTGCTTTACTAAAGCACCAAATACATGCACCAATTTGCGTGTTAGTGAATAAATGTGTCGGGAGAGCAATCACACAATCTAATAAATTACTATCAACGATGGACTTCCTTATTTCATATTCGTCTTTAGCATTTACGGTCAAAGACCCATTTGAAAGTAAGATTGCTGCCTTACCATTAGAATTTAGGTGATGGATAATATGTTGAAGCCATCCATAATTAGCATTCCCTTTTGGAGGTGTTCCATACATCCATCTTATATCTCCTTGTAACTTTTCACTCCACCATTCTTTCATGTTAAACGGAGGATTTGCCATTACGAAATCAGCTTTAAGATCTGGATGCTGATCATCTAGAAAAGTATCAGCGTTTTTATTCCCAAAATTAAAATCAATGCCTCTTATAGCCATATTCATAGCCGCAAGCTTCCATGTGGTAGGATTGCTTTCTTGACCATAAACAGATATGTGTTTTTTTTGTTCTGATGCGTTGTATTTTTTTTCTTTTGCGTGTTCTTCAATAAATTTTTCACTTGAAACGAAAAATCCACCCGACCCCATTGCAGGATCATAAACCCGCCCCTGATATGGCTCTAGCAATTCAACAATTAGAGTAACAATACTTTTAGGTGTGTAATACTGCCCACCTTGTTTTCCCTCAGCCAACGCGAATTGCCCCAAAAAATATTCATATACATGACCAAGAATATCTTTGCTTTTTAAGCTTAACTTCTTTCCATTAAACTCAGGATTACTAAAACTCGTATCAGAGAATCTATTTATTAACTCTGTTAGATTCGTATTTTCAACTTCGTAACGACTTATTCGAGGTAAAACTCCCTTTAACTTTGGATTTGCTGGCTTATCATTTATCCGATGCGACTCTATTTCATCCAGTGCATTGTCAATCAACCATGAAATTGATCTCAATTTAATTTCATTTCCATGACTATCTTTGTCAATTACACTACCGATCGGAAGAGAAGCAGTACTTTTTATAAATTTCCATCTTGCCCTTTTTGGTATCCAGAAAACGTTTTTCTCTTGATAGTATTCGTGCAGTTCTAACTCTGCATTGACCGCATCGTTGTATTCTTCGTCAGAGTCATAATCTTCACGAGGCATGTAATAAATATTGTCATCGCTATCGTCCTGAGTAAACAACTGACGTAACTCTTGTTGGCGCTCTTCAAAAGCGTCTGACACATACTTTAGAAAGATGATCCCTAGCACGACATGCTTATAGTTAGCGGCATCGAGGTTGTTACGTAACCGATCGGCTGCCGACCACAACTTTACATCGAGTTCTTTTAAAAACTGCTGTTCTGAATTATTCATGTTCTTCCCTATGCTGTGACGCTATCGAAACCAGGCGCAATCGCAAGGTTACCGACACCGTATAAAGTTTGATAATTTTTTAACCATAAATGAAATTCGGGTGTTTTTAGCTGAGCTGCTTTGGAGCAATCGACATTCCATTGTCTGAGTAAATAACCTGCCGTTGCCGCTCTAATCTCAATCTTTAAAACACCACCTTTCATGCCATAGTCAAGCTCAATCGCTTCGCTGTGCTCTATGCGTGGGTGCGGTACTAACTCAAGCTCTACAAAGCGATTCCATTGCCGGTCTTGGGTTTCAAGTTCAGCCTCTGACAGAATGGAATCCTCAAGCACGACCGCTGCTTTAATTCGGGTAAGCACAAAGTCACGGAACCCATTTGGCGCTCCGCTTTGGCCATGCTTGCGGTCAAAACCACGAACATGCCAACGCAGGCCATTGTCCACCAGCGTATGCGGTACAATTTCACGCGTTGTTTCACCGCTCGATAACGACACATAAGTGATGCTCAAGGCTTTGCCTTTGTGAATGGCCTCGGTGACCTTCGCCACTATCGATAAACTCGGCTTGTTAAGGTGATAAGGCGCTTCACAAGCCAGAGGCGGTTTTACCTTTCCACTGAAGCCATCGCCGTACCCTTGGCTGATGGTTGCCAGTGTTCGAACAACGTCATAGTCGAACAAGGGTTCAAATGCTTCACCACGTTTATGCAACTTGAGCTTTTGGTCATACTCAATGTTGCTTGGTGCAAGCTCTCGGTACATTGTGAAGTCTTTCGTTGCTTGTGCAGCAGCTATGCTGAAGCGATCGACTAAATCCGCCCGCACCGCTTCTCCCTTAAACAATAAAGTGAAATCGATGTGGGCAATGCGATCCCTGGTTGCTTGTGGCAACTGCGCTATCTGCAAAAGCCTATCTGGCTTTCCTTTCGCGCCTTCTTTAGCGAGTGAACTCGCTGGTACCGTTTGTTTCAGACCATCATTTGTCATGCGTCTTGTTTATCCAATTCAACCAGTTTCTTAAAACTCTGTTTATAAAGTACGGACCGACATCGCGTAATCACATTGAAAAGCACCACTCAATGCTGCTCTTCATCCGCAATGACTAATCAATCTCTACCGGTTGAAGCTGGACAGATGGCCATAACACACTGAATAGGCTTCAACCTAATTAATTTTATTAAGTATCATCCTATCACAAATTATTTTGTAGGGAAGACTAAGCGGCAACTTTTTGATCTGGATTGCAATTGCCGCTCAGGTATGGGCGTGAAGACACTGTTTCATGCCATTGCTGGTAGCCGCTATCAATGCGCTACCCGAACCAATGGCACCACGATGTTACCGCGATGCGATACCCCTTTGTCCGACTCTGTAGACATCAGGGCTCGTTGTTCACTCTCCCGAATGCGCCTAGCAACCTCTGCCTGGGCTGGTAGCAATGGCAACATCCCTTCAGCAATCGCGTCTGGGGCTGAGTCTTGGCCACAGGACATCAAGTGCTTCCATGGATCTTTAAGAAAGCGCTCGAACGTGATGCCAAATTCAATGATGCGGGCAGAGACGAAGATTTCGCCCCAGTATTCAATGTAGGTGTCTTGGTACATGGAAAGATTCCTCTTGTTGGTTAAACCATGAGTTCACTTTCCATTTTCCAGAGGTTTTCAAATATGCAAGGCTTACCTTGTAGAGAGCTACAAAGCTTTAAATCGATTACGGGCATCTTTGTAGTCATAGTGGGCATGTTCTGAGCCACGATGATACAAATCATCCAGGTAAGTTTGTTCCTGCGGCAACTCGTCTTCGCTGATTTCGCGCCACCAATGCTTGTTGGCACCTTTAACGCCGTCATGCCAACGGTAACCACGTTCTTTTAAATAGTCCTTTACGTCAAACGGCGCACCAAACGCACGAACTAACACAGTTCGCCTGTCTGCTTCAGACAACAAGTTTGCAACGGACTCGGGCAACAAATGGAACAACCAGGCCATCGCCAAACAATCGGTTGCGGCTCGGTGTCCTTCATAAAACCAACCTAAGCGAAGCAGCAGGTACTCAAGCTTTCGACTTTCAAAACCCAGCGCCTTCCAATCTATGCCACTGGCTGAACAGGCCCAAGATAGATGGCCTAATGCAGCAAACCGCTTTTCAAAGAAAGGACGATCAAACTGTGCATTGTGTGCAACCACCAGCGGATCATCGGATAACCAACTCGCTACCAGTGAATCATCAATGCGCTGGCCTCGCACCATGTCATCGGTAATACCGGTTAACTCTGTAATCAGCTCGGGGATTGGCTTGCCGGGATCTTCATACAAACTGATCACATCAACAATCGACACAATCCGCTTAGCCGAGGGACTGTAAAGCACCTTAACCATACCAAGCTCAATAATGGACTCGTCATCGGCAGACAGTCCAGTTGTCTCTGTATCGAGCAGCACCATTGGCTGTTCATCACCGACCACAGGAGATAGTTCAAGTGGCCAGGACTGCGGCTCACGCGTTAATGGAATACGCTCCAGCAATCTAAAATCTTCTGGTCTGTCTGGGATATCCGCGAGGCGCTCTAGCGGAAATGGCGCAGGGGCTCTTGTCATTGATGGTTCCTCTTCAATTCTATTGTTCGCTTTAGGTGATTTCACTGTGCCACAGGTTTTTCTAAATGCACCTTGGATACCTCAGCGTTTTTTTAATCTTTCTACTGGGTGAACCCATGTATGAAGGCTTTGGCTAAGCCTTTCAGAAAGCCTTAGCTAAACCCTTTAGGTAACCCTTACCGATACCCTTTAGGTATGGCTTAGCCAACCCCTTTTCAAACGGTTGAAAAAGGCTTGAACTGAGTTCGACTGAGCATTTTAATGATGCTCCTGACTTCGCTTTAAGCCAGTAAATTCAATACGAAGCAGAATTTTACTAACTGTTTTTAAACCCTTTGCAAAGGGTTCAACAAGCCTTGTTTGACGGTTACTTGACCCATGCGTTAACCAGTAGCAGTAACAGGATCAGTAACAGAAACAAGAGCAGTAGGCAGAAGCAGTATTGTCCAAGCCTTGCAGGCTTTGACGAGGGCGAGCGATCCCCCCACATCTAGTTTTTCAACACAAAAAAGAAATCACCGACAACACAGCGTCTTACTCGAACAACTACAGTTTTACCTACAATTTTACTTGTAGAAATCAGCATAGCATTAGATACTGTATAAACAAACAGTATTAATTATGATTTTTCGAGGTTCGTCATGAGTGTCTCGCTGATAGGCCGTAGCGGCGCACTTGCCTTCATCAAAGCCAAGCGCCTTCGTATTCCATTGTTCATGGAACGTGTTTCTGCTGGTTTTCCTTCACCAGCGCTTTTCCCATATTGCTCTTTTTTGTCAATGTTCTGAAATCTATTAATAAATAACGAAAAAATAATAAGATAGTAAGATAAATCTCGTTCATACCTACTTTTACGGCGTTGACAACTATCACTCGGTCGAGTTTTTTCACTGATCCCCGCTGGGATCCCCTAATTGGTTGCCTTAGCGCTCATCCGAGCAAAGTTGAGTTAGGCTAGTTAACTAAATAATATAAATGGCCTTGTCCGACTCAGGCGAGACGGAACAACTTCGGTGGCCTCGATAAGCGCTGGCCCACTCCGAACCGTGAGAGTTTTTAAACAAACTGGTAAAGCAGACGCAATTCTCTTTCACTCGAAGCTGCTTTAAACCGCAGGTCGCGACCCATAACAGACGCTAATTCTTTAATCGATATTCGTTTTGATGTATCATCGCGAGCAGGAAACACCTTTCTTTATATCTAGGAAAAAACTATCGTATGTACTCCAAATTTGTTGTTTTTGTATCGCTGTTAAGCAGCTTAACCCTCAGCATTCCTGCCAACTCTTCTCCAGACCTGATAGTCAACAGCATCAAAGAGGTAGAGCAAAACCTGGGTGCTAAAGTAGGAGTCTCAATCTACAGCGTTTCTGATGGTTACCTTTGGCATTACAACGGCGATTCACGTTTTCCGTTGATGAGCACCTTTAAAACTCTTGCATGTGCGAAATTGCTCCACGATGTTGAAACGGCGAAGCTGTCGATTGATCGATCTGTGAAGATTGAGGAACAAGACCTTATTACTTGGTCGCCGATAACAGAAAAGCTTGTTGGAGAGAGCTTTTCCCTCAAGCAGGCTTGCACGGCTGCAATGGTTATGAGTGACAACACAGCGGCTAATATAGTACTGGACGGTATTAGTGGCCCATCTGAATTGACCTTGTTCATGAAAGAACTCGGTGATGAAGTAACGCGACTGGATCGTATAGAGCCTCATTTAAATGAAGCGCGAAGCGGGGATGAGCGTGATACAACAACACCTAACGCGATTGTAAAAAGCCTCGGGAAACTGCTTTATGGCGAGAAACTCTCAAGTGGCTCTAAAGAACAATTAATTGAATGGATGGCTGGCAACAAGGTGTCCGATAGCTTGTTGCGTTCAGTGCTACCAGAGGGGTGGTCAATTGCTGATAGGTCGGGTGCTGGTGGTTTTGGGTCTAGGGGAATCACCGCTGCGATTTGGTCAAATGAACAGCAGCCATTAATTGTTGCGATATATCTCACCCAGACTGAAGCTTCGTTTGACGAGAGAAATAAAGCTATTGCCAAAATAGGTAGAGAAATTTTCGCTTCTTATAACTAAGGCAACTTGGCGGGTACTAAGCACCTCAGCATCATAAGATGAGAGGTGTTCTTTCAATCTTCCTTTATAGCGGCAGCTAAATCGCAGCTAAAGACATCGATCAGGCCGCTCCGTATGTCCGCATTGTGCCGACTCCGGTATATGCGCAGGAAAATCATCTAACGTCCGGTTCCGGAAATTTCAGTTGGCTCTGTTAAAGCAACAGTGAGCGTATGCCCTCTCCCCCTTTAACGCTGCTCCTCAGAGACGGCTATACGGTAGTTATCTGCGGCCGTAGTTGAGCAGTGTGGTCATTTAGCAGTATCTCGCGCTATAAAAAACTGTATGTATATACAGTTTTTTATAGTAGGCTTATCTTGTAGAGCAAGGTGAGTGAGATCTCTTTATGAGTCGGGTTTCCCCAAAAAGTTTTCCCCAAGGTATCATTACGAAAGGCCACACAGATAAGAATTTCCAGTTTCTGGTTCTGTCCGGTAATGTTTTGCTTCTAATTCAATCTCACCTTGCTAATTTACCGCCGTCCCAGCGGCGGAGCGCTAATAGGGCTGTGTTCTACTTCGAATGTTTCCTGTGGCTAATCAACCATCCACCTATCACAAGCACTCTAGACCTTCGAACAAATGCTTTTCTGAGCATTCAGCGCCTTTTCTATGGCGCGCTTTACTCAAACTGTTTTCTGGCTGCTGAAGTAAAATACTCAGGCAGACAGAGACTTGTCCGGTATTTCTTTAAACTCCTCGCTGAGCTGTCTAAATCGTCTCCTATCAATATTTTTGTATATTCAGACCTTACAGATAGCCAGGTCCGAGAATGCATCGCTCAGTTTGAAGCTATTGGGATTGACCCTGTACGAGCAGCCAAGCTCATGGGGTGGCAAGTCGCAGACAGAAGCGCGAACTCATTTCGATTAAAGATGGGAGCCATCTTCGATTTTTGGGCCTGATTTTACGATGGAATTACACCAGGAGAGTAAGAAGCACGCCTTGGCTCATAGTCATTATAGTAACTACGCTAATGTGGTCTCTCGATTTGATGATTTTCTGCGCTGGTATGACGATGATCCGATAGACAGACCTTCCTTAAACGCTCACGTGCTCCAAGATCCAGTCTTTGTATATCAGCTTTTCTGGAGCTTTCAGCGCTGGCATTTCGAAGGGTACTCCGAGCGGAGCCAAACCCAACCGACGGAACGGGTGTTGGCAAACCTTCAGCGCCAATGGATCAGAATCATCTGTTGGGCAAAGTCTGTTCTGGTTAGCGGAGGGCTTATGTGTTCCCCGCTTGGCGATGTGTGGCCCGAAGGGAGCAAAAAGCTCACTCGATTCCTCCATGAAGTAGGCCACCATCGATACGCTGATGGTGAATCCCTTGTATCACAAAAGCTTTTGACCCAGATCCCACTGTCTGTCACAGATAAGGAGGCAACGGAGCTTCTATTCAGACAGATCGAAGACGACTTCAATAAAGTCGTTCGGTGGGCTCGACGGGAGATTGATCACATAGCTCATCGTTTGAACGTTATTGATCAGGCCTGCGATCAAGGGGATCTGATAACGCTAGGTTCTCGAATATCTGCTCGGGCTTATGGCCAGCCTGTGATGGGGATGAACAGCCTTATCAGAACTGTAAAAGAAACCCACAACGGATTTGCAATCATCGACCACGCTATGCGCGGCCACTTGGTAAGCGCAACAGGGAGTTCTTTTTCAACATCGGAGTTAGCGGCGAATCTGGCTATGCCGACGAAGTATGCGATTGCTCCCATCGCTCTCTGGCTAGTAGCGCAGCATCCCGTTCTGACCGAGGCATCTCTATTGAAATGCGAGTTATTCGACCGAAACGGTAAGCGAACCGGCTTTGTTAAGACCGACTCTGGATCTGTGCTTGTTGTGAAGAAAAACCGGAAAGGGAAGCAACAGGAGGTTGTACTGAGCGACGACGCAGCTTCGGTGGTCGAGCTGCTTATCCAGATCACGGCCCCGGTTAGGCGCTATCTCAAGGAGAAAAGGGATGATGCCTGGCGACGATTGTTCATCGTCGCGGGTGGTCAGGGCTTTCAGGAACCTTACACTTTCACAAACCAGACCAGCTTCGCCAAGATCCTCCGGCAGAAAGCCTTTATACAAGCTCATAGCGCCGAGTTAGGAGACATGGTCTCCGTATTGTCGCTGGCCCGGATAAGGGCTACCGCAGGTGTTCTCGTCTACCTCAAGTCGTTAAGCATAGAGAAAATGGCAGAGTCACTAGGCAACTCGAAACGAGTCGCCATGAACCATTATCTGCCGCCTACCATCATGCAGTTTTTCCAAGAGCGGTGGGTCAGGATTTTCCAAAACGCGGTGATTGTCCACGCTATGAAGGACTCTCCTTATCTGCTTGATGCAACGGACTTTAGCAGCATGAGTGAGTTGGATATGTTTCTAGAGGCGCATGCCCTTCGAACGCCGCCTGAAGAACCCGAACAGCTGAGTAGTTCCTCTGAGCAAATATCTGGTTCGTCAGATCCAGAGATCGTTATTTCTATCGATGAAGGCGTTCTTGGTGTGCTCCTCTCGCTAAAAATGGCCGTTGAGCAAGCTGGCCCACGTGCGGCGGGAACGGCTGTGTACTGGAGCCAGTTCGCAGCGAAGATAGAGGCTCACATTGAATCTGATGGTTATCTAGATCCATATATCCGCGGTTGTCTAGTTAAGGCTAAGGGGATAGCGAATCCTCAACAGTTTGAGGGTCTAGTCTATGGATGATAGCAGCGCGCTACCTCGCGAATTGGACTTCATAACGCGATCAGTCGATGCGGATCTAGGACTATTCCGAAGCGCTGAATGGCTCAATTCGAAGTTCGATGACCCAGTATGGAGCGCTCGTTTTGCCGAAAATGGCAAGAGAGACACTGTTATTGATTTCAGGGTTAGGCTCGATGATGGGCTACTGCTCACCCACCCAAGACATCACAACCTTTTGGAAAGCATAAAGGCATATTTATGTCTGTCGTCCCATCCGTTGGCCACCGGAGGCAGCCAGCTTGCCCCGAAGACGGTACAGCAAAGGGTTCGTACGACCTTAGGTATCATCGACTACTTTCTCCTGAGAGCCGAGCATTTCCAACTGGCATCCCATCAGTTCAAGCTAATTACGCCGCATGACATAACTGAGTTCATGGCTGTGTTGGCTACTGATCAGTACGCTAAGAACAATCTCTACGCTGCGCGTGAAGAGCTACAGCGTTTCCTTCGCCTCAACAGCCATCAGGTTACGAAGCTGGAGACACAGTACGTTCTATCAAAGGTTCCTGGAATCGCTATTGTTGATGATGTAGATGAGAGCAACCTTGGCTTATCAGAGTCGGAGATTGTTGCGGCTAGGATTTTTCTGTGGATCAACGGAAACTACAAACGCATACCGATTAAGGCGGGTAGTCATGGGCATTCATTTTTTAGTCATCAAGTTTCTCCAAACAGTATCTACTCTGAAATTTATCATGAGCGAACTTTAGTGACGCCTAAATTCCGGGGGCTGGTGCTGGACGAGCTCCACTTTAGCCCATCCGAGAAGACCTTTAGAGAGTATCCCATGGTTTCGTCCATGGTTCTGTATGATGATCCACTTCCCTCTGAGGCTGGGGTTGATTTCTACCGACAATCGCTTAAACGGATGGAACTCCTTAAGCTCTGTGGGCTGGACCATATCAACCATCTTTCGCTAACAGCCTTGGATAATAGAGCTTTCCTCGGGCAACTTAAGATGAAGGGCACCGGGCGTTACCGGTCGCTGCCTCGGGACGTCGTATTTTCATCGTTTCGGAACGCAGTGGAGTTCTACTTAGATTTGGGTCAGGTCCTTATCGATGGTTATCTGGCCTTGGCGCGAGAGGCTGATGCACGTGGATGTGCCATCGGGGATTTGACCCAATCTGAAACGATAGAGCTGATCCCAAAGAGGTTGCGAGACATCGGAGTAAGTATCTGGGATCTCTCGGCAGATTTTCGCGGGCAGAACCGTGGAGGCGGTAGCGCTCTGTTTTTTAAGCGGTTCAGAGAGAATGAGGGACTGCTCCAGCTAATTGAGGTACTTTATGGTGCCATCTGGATAATACTCGCTGCGCTTAGTGCCAGACGTTCTGGAGAGCTTAGGGATCTTAAGGCAGATACCTGCCTTGTTAAGAAGTCCCATGGCTATTATTTACAGTTTGACTTGCGGAAACGGAACTTCGGCAAGACTCGTGAACAGGTCCTTCGTCCCATTCCCAATGTCGCGGCCCGGTGCATTCTGAGCTTGGGTGATCTTCGTCAGAAGCTCTCCTTGCTTAGTTCAGTTACGATTTCAGATAGGCTGTTCAGCAAGCCTCATTATCGCGAAGTTGGCCTGTCTGCGATGGGTTCAGTAGACGCGGCCAAGGTGCTAAACCGCTTTTCTGACTATTTCGAAGTCCAACAGGACGCTACTGGGCATCGTTATTACATTCGTACCCATCAACTTAGACGCTTCTTCGCTATGACATTCTTCTGGGCCGGCGGATTTGGCGGCCTAGACACACTTCGGTGGTTTTTGGGTCATACGAATGTCGAGCATGTTTATCACTACATCACAGAGACCGTTCCAGGAGAGGTGTTGCGAAGAATCGGTGCCGAATACGCATCTGATGCACTTCTCATAGGGCAGAGCAACACAGAAGATCTGGGTAATCTCCTACGTGAGCGTTACGGATTGTCATCATTTTCCATCATGCAGTCGGATGAAGTCGCAGACTATATCGAAGACCTAATGATGGAAGGGTTGCTAAAGATAGAGCCAGTCTTCTTCGACACACCGACAGGAAAGCGCCATGAGATCCTCTTTAAAATCACCGGAGAAAATTCATGAAGAAAGCATCACGGCAGGTGTCTGCTCAGCTTGAGATTAGCAACAGATCTGTTCTTTCTCGCGTTGAGTATCTCGAATCGATTATTCACTCACCCGCCGAGCATCAAGAAAACATAACACTTTTGATCGCTTTGAAGAGCCAAAGTGGACTTGCAAAGCTGGCGGTTAGCGAAGCTTTTATTTCTCCTATGTCTCTCAATACGCTTAAGAACAGAGCGAATGACATACTCCCTGGTGGGTTTACGACTATTGATCACCTGAGACGCCAGGCCGCAAAAGCTATTCACGATTCAACCGTAGTCAAGCCTTCATCGTCCTCTATAACCAAGCAGGACCTCAAAGATAAGATTAAGGCTCAGGAAAGGACCATCTCTCAGTTGTGGGATGAAATCGCACTGGTTACGAATGTTTTTAGAGAATCAGTAACACTCGCCCAACAGTTTGCCGAGAAATGCCCAGACCCGGCAGATCTGATCCTTTTCAAAAAGCGCCGTAGAGAGCTGCTTTTAATGTTCTCATTAAGCAAGCGGCCTCAGACGCCTTTACATGAGAGCCCGTCCAATGCCGAAGGATGAGAAACTCTATAATCTAACGAGCGATGTTTTCCGATTACCTTACGGGGTTGATCGAAATAGCCACGTCCTCAGCGTCAGAGCTGATAACATTCCGCTTCTCTGTTGGCCCGATGGCAGGCCGTGCACCGAGGCGAACCTATATATGCTGCACTGTTTTGAGCGTGGACTTTCCCGTAAGGAAGGCGGTGGGACACTTACTCAATATGCCAAGCTTCTTTCACACCTTATTCGCTTTTGCTTTAACAACAACTACTCATTCATAGGGTTGACTGATTCTCGCTTTTCACTATTCATCAGAACGCTCCAAGGAGAAATGGATCCACGAAAACCAGAGCAGAGAAAACGGAGAGCAGCCCATGTGGCAAACATAGGGAGAACCTGCCTCGGCTTTTTAGGATTCGTTGGAGAACTCTATCTAGAACCGTCGTTCGTCGGCGCCGCAGGAACGATCAGGGCTGAGACGAAGGAGTTCAAGCTGGCTGGTCAGAGAAAGCAGATAGTCCATACCTATTGGCATCACCATTCCTTTCCTAACCCCGAGCCTCCAACACGGCGCTTACCTATCAATTCTACAAATATCGCAAAACTGATCGAAGTGATTCCGGATGTGAGCACGACGACCTATCAGAGAAGACGGCGTTTCATTCTGGTCAAGCTTTTGGAGATTACTGGGGCAAGGCGAGTTGAGATCGCGAACATCAGAGTCGAAGACATCTATAACGCGAGGAAGATGAAGCAAGAGCCTGTTCTCAAGGTCTTCACCGCCAAGCGCTCGGGAGGAAGGGAAGAGTACAGATACTTGCCGGTTTCCAAAATGGACCTTGAATTGATCGTAAATTTCATCGAAAAGTTCCGACACCGGATCATTAAGAAGACCATCGGTAGCGCTAGTGACTTGGGCTATCTGCTGATTTCGGAAAGTAGTGGACTAAGGCTCGCTACCGAGACGCTGACGAATGAACTACTGCTGCTTGCCAAGGCTGCCAAGATCGAAGAGCAAGCCTGCGCACACATGTTCCGGCATAGATTCATTACCAAGCTTTTTGTGGCTTTGATTGAGCAACATGAATTCGAAAATGGGGACGATTTTCGGCGTGCTCTCCTGGATGGTGAGACCCTCAAGAGAAAGGTTCAAGAGTACACGGGGCATACTTCGATCAGTAGTCTTGAACCGTATATTCACTTGGCTTTCGAGGAAGTGGCGAGGTTTGGAAGTACCTTAGACCTGATTAAAGCAAAGCTTGCCGTTGAATCGCTACGGTCCAATCTCAAGGACATTGCTATCGAACTCAGACACGGCAGGAGTCCTACTGAATTGAGCGCCCTCCTCCGCGACTATATCGACTTGGCGCTGGAGGAACTCAGTAGCGCCTCAATTTCTACAGAGAGCTGACAAGATATGGGCAGAATGAGTTCATATGGGAATCCAGCGCAGGATTATGTTGAGCAAACGCTCGACCTCAACGAGCTGTGCATCAAGCGACCGGCTGCAACGTTCTTTGTGCGTGTTGAAGGTGATTCAATGATTGATGCCGGGATTCACCCAGATGATATTCTGGTGGTTGATCGCTCTGTCCAAGCCGAACACGGTGACATTGTCATCGCTGGCATCCATGGTGAACTCACGGTAAAGGAGCTTCAACTAAGGCCGTGCGTCATGCTGATCCCAAGAAACCAGGTGTATGAGCCCATTCATATTCCTGAAGGGACAGAGTTAGAGATATTTGGTGTGGTCACCAATGTGGTGCGAAACATACGCCGTAAGTCGTGACTATCCCATGCCAGTATTTGCCTTGGTGGACTGCAACAACTTTTACGCCAGTTGTGAGAAGCTGTTTCGTCCTGATTTAAAAGATACGCCGATTGTGGTGCTGTCCAACAATCACCCATACACCTTTATATCCACTTTCTAACTATACACGTTTGACAAGGTGAGAATTACCCTTATTGTATCTACAGACTTAATGACTTGGATATCACCACATGGAAATCATATACGAGATCAAA
>NZ_NBOC01000017.1 GCF_002104455.1 Colwellia chukchiensis
AGCAGATATAAAACACTTCATACTTCCAGATAAAAGAAAGCACCGAACGTTTCCACGTTCGGTGCTTTATATTCCGAGCCGATATCCGTTGCGATATAAGGAATGATCCTTATCCGAACGGCATTAAATTATTATAATTAGGCTTTTTTATGCCCAACAACTATTTATACGCTCACATGAATGTGAGTACTTAGGTTTTGTCTGGAGCATTAAACCTGTGCCACATGGCTGTGAGTCTTTAGCTTTTGTTTTTTTAACATATTAGCAAAACAAGCGATAGCAAGGCTTATTATCGTTAAGTGATCACTTGACAGTAATGGCATATGACGTACCGTTGCAGGCATTGTAAACTTCCGGTAACTTAGGCTCAGTAATAGCGCAGCCATAAGCGTCTATGCAAATCAGTAGCAGGAGCTTTATTTTGTCTGAAAACTTCAACCAGTTGGTTAATAACGTACGGCAATGCACATTGTGCGAAGACTCCTTAGCGCTTGGGGCAAACCCTGTGATTCAAATATCAACAAATGCCAAAATTCTTATTGCCGGTCAAGCTCCTGGGCTTAAAGTACATCGGTCTAGCATTCCATTTATGGATCAAAGTGGTGACAGGTTGCGCGCATGGTTGAAGGTTGAGCAGAAAACATTTTATGACCCAACCCTATTTGCCATTTTACCCATGGGTTTTTGTTACCCTGGGCGGGGAAAGTCTGGCGACTTAGCACCGATTGGGGCCTGTGCAAAACAATGGCGTGAAAAGTTACTCGCACATTTAACACAACTCGAGTTAATCATTGCTATCGGTAGCTATGCACAAAACTACCACTTAGGCACGCGAAAAAAAGTGAACTTAACGCAAACCGTGAAAAGCTGGCAAAGTTATACTGAAAACACCCGTTTACCTATTTTACCCTTACCTCACCCTAGCCCACGAAATAATATCTGGTTGAAGAAAAACCCATGGTTTGAGCAAGACGTATTGCCCTACTTACAACATAAAATAAAAAATATAGTATAAACCGACAGCACAAGAACAGGGAGCCTCTCGACACCCGCCCGAGTCTTCTTGAAAAATTAGCCAATTATAGATCAGTGATTTATGCTAGGTGAAATAATCAAGGATAAAATCAGCTTAAGTGACATTGGAAAGTGGCAAGTAACATGCAAAGCATTAATCAACCAATGAATGAAGTTCAGTGTCACGAATGTGCACTGATGGTAAAACTGCCGAACTTAAAAGAAAACCAAAAAGCACAATGCCCACGTTGTGCTTGCACATTGAGCGCTCATCATCGCAATGCCGAAGCACGAATTATTGCCTTTGCCATTAGCGCCTTGATTTTTTTATTAGCCTCGTTACCGTTTAACTTCCTCTCCTTTCGCAGTAAAGGGCTCGAAAATGATTTTGAGCTCATCAACAGCATTTTTATTTTGATCGACATTAACTACCATCTGCTAGCCCTGATCGAGTTACTAACAATTTTTGCGATTCCTAGTATCGTGTTATTAGCGGTAATTTATTTACTCACCCCTTTACATAAAGGCCTCTACCCTAAACATGGACGAAAAGTACTCTCGTTAATATTTAAACTTTTACCTTGGTGTATGGGCGAAATATTTCTCATTGGTGCGCTTGTTAGCTTAATAAAAATTACCGCAATGGCTGATATCTCATTAGGTATGTCATTTTATGCCTTTGTATTTTTTTCTATAGCCATGACCTTAGTTACCCTACATTTAGATAAGCAACAGTTAACGCAATTACTCATTAACGCAGAAAAAAGCCAGCAAATCGAAGTTCAAGACAGCCAATACAAAGTCGCGCAAGAAGAGCCAGTTAGCCACAGCTTAAGTGTACAAAAAACCTGGGCGCTACTTTTTACCGCATTAATTTTATATATACCCGCAAATGCCTTTCCCATTATGAGCACACACTTATTTGGACAAGATGAGCCGAGCACCATAATAGGAGGCGTGAGCTTATTATGGCAACTTGGTTCTTACCCTATTGCGGTTATTATTTTTATCGCTAGTGTTATCATCCCGATTGCTAAAATTTTAGTACTCGCTTGGTTAAATTATAGTGTCCAAAAACAAAGCGATAGATTAAGCTTAGAAAGAGTAAAGTGGTACCGGCTCGCTGAATTTGTTGGCCGTTGGTCAATGATAGATGTTTTTGTCGTTATCGTACTGGTGAGCTTGATACAACTTGGACCGACCATGAGTATTATGCCAGGCGGCGCCACTTTAGCATTTTCAGGCGTGGTGATTTTTACCATGCTAGCCGCCATGAGTTTTGAGCCAAAGTTAATATGGAAAAACAACGAATCTTATGAATAACTCTTCAACACCAGAAGCAAATGTAAAGCCGGTTAAAACCGTTTCCCCCATCTGGTTTGTACCTTTAATTGCCGTTTTTATTGGCTGTTGGATGCTTTATTATCAGTTAAGTACCGAAGGAACTGAAATTAAAATACACTTTGCCACAGCGGAAGGAATGGAGGCCGGCAAAACCAAAATAAAATCACGCAATGTAGATATTGGTGAAGTCAGTAAAATAGAGCTTAATCAAACTGGCAATGGCGTTATTGTTACAGCAAAGATTAAAGCGAGCGCTGAGCAGTTTTTAGTGGCCGACAGCATGTTTTGGGTTGTTGCGCCACAAATATCTCACACCGGCGTTTCTGGCTTAAGTACATTAATCTCTGGCGTCTATATTGAAATATCGCCTGGCAAAAGCCAAAGTGAGCGACTGCAATTCGACGCCTTAAACTCGCCACCGGTAACACCTGTTGACACTCCCGGCTTGCATATTACCTTAAACAGTGATGATCAATTTGCTTACGCAAAAGGTGATCCAATTATCTATAAAGGGCTAACGGTTGGCCAATTTGAAGATATCTACTTCAATTTTGATGAACGCGTCGTCTATTACAATGTGTTTATTAAAGCGCCTTATCATCAACTACTAACAAGTAATACTAAATTTTGGGATGTTAGTGGTATACAGTTTGATTTAAATGCCGATGGCATTTCCGTAAAAACCGGCAACTTTGAAACCATGTTAACCAATGGTGTCACCTTTGGTATTCCAGATGGCATGCCTGTTGGCGAAAAAATTGGTGAACGTTCATATTTTGATATTTATAAAAACCAAGACGCCGCCGATGACGAAAGGTATCGACGCTCCATTGAATTTGTAGTGCTGGTGAGCGATTCCATTCGTGGTTTATCTGTTGGCGCTCCTGTTGAATATCGCGGCGTGCAAATAGGCCAAGTGAGCTCAACCAATATGGCACTAAAAATTGCTGACGAAAATATCACTAAAAACGACTTTAAAATTCCGGTATTAATCAGTCTTCAACCAGGTCGCATTGGGCTACCTGATAATGAACAAGGCCAACGCATTATGGCTGAGCAAAATATGCAATGGATCAAACACGGCCTAAATGCTGTATTGCGAACCGGCAATCTGTTAACGGGGAGCCTTTATGTCGACCTGCAGCACAATAAAGACCAAGCAAGCCGCGAAACTCAGCAATACGGTGAGTACGCCGTTATTCCAACTAGCAGCGATAACTTTGCACAAATGACTGCCAAGGCTGAACAGTTTATGGATAATTTAAATAATATCCCACTTCACTCCTTAAGTAACAATGCTAACCATTTGATGCAAGAAATAGGCGAAAGCGCACAGGCGATAGCAAAAATGAGCGAAAGTCTTGAAGCATTACTAAGTGATGTCAAGCAACAGCAAGTTAGCAGTGAGCTTAGTAATACTTTACAAAGTATCAATCTGCTCACTAAAGACTTATCATCGGGTTCACAAGCCTATCAAGACGTACGAACAACGTTAAAAACCTTAACCGCGACCATGAATGAGTTAAAACCCTTACTAAAACAACTTAAGCATCAACCCAATAGTTTAATATTTAACAACGGTGTCACAACAGAGCCAGAGCCTAGCAAACACAGTGGAGCGCAGCAATGAAAACGCTTGTCTGTATCACAGCCTTAGTAATATTAATGCTGACCGCTTGCAGCTCTACTAAGCGCATAGAGACACAATATTACTTACTCGACAGCCCAACATTAGCTAGCGCTGAGCCGATAGAGGTAACAAAAAGCAAGCCCACTATTTTGGTCACTGTTGCAACGTTACCTGAGTACTTACAACAGACTAATTTGCTGTTACAACTCTCCGATCATCAATTACATTTCGCTAAATTTCACCAATGGGCTGAGCCTTTACAAGTCGGCTTAGTCAATAGCTTAGTACGAGAGCTAAACAAAGACGCGGATAAAAACCACTATCAAGCTACCACCGACATAGCAACACCGTCATATGATGGTGAATTAAAACTTGTGGTCACGGCTTTTCAGCCCACACATCAGTCACAAGCCATGTTTTCCGGGCATTATACGCTCAATTCTTTTCAGTCAAACTCAGTGAAAAAACAACAAGCATTTCACTTAACTGTGCCGCTAAATGCAGATGGCTATCACCACGCCGTAATGCAGTTACGCCAATTAGTCCAACAACTTGCTGCGCAAATTCGTCGTGATCTTATCGCAATAGCAGCTCAGCAGTCAGCGGCCAATACAAAATGACTCCGGCGATAAAACAACTAGAGGATTTATCTTTTAGCTATCAGTTACACCAATATCAGCACGACAGTAATTGCCAATCTTATGGTGAAGAAGCGATAGCAAAACTGCAAGTGAATGCTGCGCAAGTCTTTAAAACCTTGGTGGTTCAAGTGGATAATCATGAGTTGGCTGTAGCCATTATTCCGGTACTAAGCACGCTCAATTTAAAAAAAATGGCTAAGTCGCTAAACGCCAAAAAAGTATTGATGGCTGAGGCAAAAGTGGTGCAAAAATCAACGGGCTATGTGCTGGGTGGCGTCAGCCCGTTTGGACAAAAAAAGCCATTAACTACCCTTCTTGATGACAGCGCCGAAAATTTAACGACGCTGTTTGTTAGTGGCGGTAAGCGGGGCTTAGAAATTGAAACCTCACCACAGAGTCTAATACAAACATTAAACGCAACTTATGCTAGTATAGGCAATAAGGTCACAGTTAGCTGAAGTCATTTAATACCGTTCACACCATTGGCAGTATGTTTTCTTTATGTTTAATAAACTTATTTTTTTCATTGCTTTCACTTTGTTATCGATAACCGGCTTTGCACAGCAGCCATTTAAAGTAGTTGTCGGCTTGTCAAAGCCACCTTATGTGATTGAAGAAGCTCGCCTGGGCTTTGAAATTGAGTTAATCAGGCAGGTATTAATCAACATAGGTAAGGCACCAGAGTTTATCTTTACCCCCTATGGCCGTTCTGAAAAAATGCTGAAACTATCGGGGATTGATGCGGTAATAACCGTCAACGAACAAATGTTTCCTAACAATAAAAACTTAAGTGCCCCCTATATTAGTTATCAAAATGTTGCAATTTCACGAAAAAAGCAAGCCATTAGGCTTAATCAGATGGCCGATTTTGCCAATTACTCAATCGCTTCATTTCAACTTGCCCACAAAGTGCTAGGTCCTGAGTTTGCTCGTGCCGTGACCCAAAGTCCTGTTTATATGCAAGTGGCTGAACAAAAAAAACAAGTGGAATTATTATTATTAAATCGCGTTGATGTACTGGTGATGGATATCAATATTTTCCTGCATTATTTACGAGAGCTAAAGGCGATAAAGCAACAAGATAGCATTAGGTTTCATTACATATTTCCGTTAAGTCCCTATCGCGTTGCCTTTAAAAATCAACAAGATGTCAGTACATTTGATCAGGCAATGGCAAGCTTTAAGCAGAGTATTGCTTATCAAGAATTAGTGGCAAAGTACCAATTGAAAAGCCCCAATTAACCTTGGTTTTATTATCTTGATACCGACAGTTCAGGCAGTAGACGCCAATCGCCATGATACAGGTTAAAACCCGAGTTTTTAACAAAGCCTATCAAAGTTAAATCAAAGCGTTTTGCTGCCAAAATTGCCAGCGCTGATGGAGCGCCCACGGCGATCAATACCCCTACACCCGCCATCACTGTTTTTTGCACAATTTCAAAACTAATACGCCCACTCACCAAGACACAAACTGCCGTGCCGCTTATGTTGCCTTGAGTTAAACTCGCGCCAAACAACTTATCCAATGCATTGTGACGGCCGATATCTTCTTTTAGGTCAATTATTTTCCCTTGTTGATCAAACAGTGCTGCTGCATGTGAGCCACCAGTTTGAATAAATTGCGCTTGCACCGCACGCATGCTGTCGGGCATTTGGCAAATACGGTCGAACGATAGCCAGTGTTTTTGTTGGCTTAAGCTCGGCGGATTTTTCATTTCTAACGATTTTAACGAGGTAGTACCACACAAACCACAGCTACTATAGGTGACCTGAAAGCGCTCTAGTGATTTCAGCTCAGGAATAATTCCGGCTTTTAATTTTACTTGCCATTGATTAGCCATAGCCTGGCTATCGGTATGCTCAGGCTCCGACTCATCGAGTTCAGCGCACACACTTTCTAACTGCTGATACTGGCTAATAATGCCTTCGGCGAGCATTAAACCAATAATTAATGCTTTATCATCTCCTGGTGTACGCATGGTAATTGAGAACACTTGCTGCTGAAGCTTGGTTTGTTGGCTGTGTTGCCAACATAGTCGGATTTGCAGTGGTTGCTCGGTAAGTACATGATCACGCTGTATCTCTCGCCCGCTGACACTATAGCTAATTTTGCTTACTTGTGTTGATGCATGCTTATTTGCTTTTGCCGCACTCAATGCTGGTCTTGAACTCATTGGTTTCATCGTGTTGTTATACGCCTTTTGTAAAATGCATGTAGCACAAGCCGCTACCTAAAGAGATAAGTATTAGGCCGCGGCAAGAGTTTTGTTCGGCTATCAACTAATGCTTATTGCTACAACCTAGAGTGTTTAATAACTCAATAATTAACATCTTTGCTGGTATAAGACGCCAGTAACGCGTTGACTTTTGCTTTTGGCGTTTTTGCTAAACGTTTAATGAAGCTAAATGAGATATTCTCTATACCATAGCCGGTATTAAGCTCTTGTAACATGATTAACCACAATTGCGCTGTCATTTCAGCATCAAATAACGCCCGGTGAAAGCGGCCATTAGCAGCAATATTTTTATAATCAATTAATGTACCTAATTGATGATTAGGTGCCTGTTGATAAATGCGGCGCGCTAATAATAACGAGCAGGCAAACTCACCGCGAACCGTTTCGCCTATCCTATCAAATTCTGAGTTCAGAAAGCGCGCATCAAACGATGCGTTATGAGCCAATAAATTGCTGCCATCAATAAATGCCGCAAAGTCAGTCATTACTTGCTGACAAGATGGTGCTTTGGCCAACATTTGATTACTGATGCCGGTGTAACTTTCAATAAAAGGGCTTATCGGCTGCCCAGGATTCATTAAGGCTTGAAACCTATCGCAAACAATACCGTTTTCAAGTTTAACTGCGCCAATTTCTATGGCACGATCTCCTTGAACTGGCGATAAACCTGTGGTTTCAAAGTCTAGTACTATTAACGAATTGGCAAGCACTAACGCTCCTTAAGCCTCACTGAAACATTGCTAAATTATCACATAGTTTTTATCAATAAACAGCTACATCTTTACTGTTTTGCCAAGACAAACCAATGCCTTTATTTGCTTAAATATTATCATCTAGCTATTCTTAGCAAGCCTAAGTTTATAAACGTATGCAGTCACTAGATTAACACTCATTATATGGATAATAAAAAATGCGCTACAGCCAGCTCGTATTAATCATTGTTTTATCAATCTTGCTCTTACCTATTAGCAGTATAGCGAATGATAACACCCCACCATCTAAGCGCTTTACCGCGATGCGGGTGTTTGATATTGAATATGCCACCGACCCGCAAATTTCTCCTGATGGCAAAACCATTGCCTATGTTCGCCACACCATGGATCGCATGCAGGATAAAGATATTGGCCGCATTTGGCTACTGAATACTGAAAACGAAATGCATTGGCCTCTTACGGAAAACCAAGTCGCGTCGCACTCGCCGCGTTGGTCCCCCGATGGCAAGCGCTTGCTGTTTATCAGTAAACATAAAACTCAAGCTGAATTACGAGTTTTTCATTTGGCAAATAAACAAAGCATGGCATTAGCGCCGTATTTAATCAGTGCACCATCTCGGGCTACGTGGTCACCTGATGGTCAGCTTATTGCGTTTAATATGTTTGTCAAAGCTAAAAAACCTAGCTTTGCTAGTGCTGTTTCTCAACCCGATGGCGCACAATGGAATGACGCAGTTAAAGTCTATGATGAACTGATATTTCGCTTTGATGGTATGGGGTATTTACCTAAAGGCACAAATCAGGTTTTTACCCTCCCTATTGAAGGTGGTACGCCACGGCAATTAACTCACAGCGATGTGGATATGGAAGTTTCCAGTTGGTTAAATAATGAAACGATTTTAGTCACCGGCAACACCGCAAAAGATCGGGACTTAGACTTTATTGAAAGTGAAATCTATGCCATTGCAATGGGCGACTTATCTATCACGCCATTAACCACGCGTGATGGTCCTGATGCCGGTGCTATCGTCTCACCTAATGGTAAGTATATCGCATATATTGGTTATGACGATAAAGTGCTGTCTTATCAACAAAGTAATTTATATATCATGAATAGCGATGGCAGTAATTCTCGAGAAATAGCCGCTGACTTTCCCGGTAGCATTGCGCAAATCAAGTGGGAGTCGACAAGTAAATCGCTACTGTTTTCGTCGGAAGATCAAGGCAATATCAATTTATATCGTACCGATTTAAAAGGTAAAGTTATTAAACTATTTACTGGTATTGGGGGTGGTTCTATTGGCCGACCTTATGCAAATGGTAGCTTTTCTGTTAGTCAACAAAGTAAAGCTAAAATTGCTTATATGGCGGGGTTTTCCGATCGCCCGGCTGAAATTGGCCTGAGCGACCACAGAGGCAAAAAACAAAAAATATTAACCAAGTTAAACGACGATCTCCTACCATACCTTGATATGGCCTCAGTCCAAGAACTGAAAGTAAAGTCCAGTCATGACGGTAAAGAAATTCAAGCTTGGGTAGCCTTTCCGCCTGATTTTAAGGCCGATGGCAGTTTTCCGATGATATTGGAAATACATGGTGGTCCTTATACTATGTATGGCCCTTACTTTGCCAGCGAAATGCAACGCTACGCCGCCGAAGGCTATGTTACCGTTTGGGCTAACCCTCGCGGTTCTACTGGCTATGGTGAAGATTTTGCCCTCGCCATCGACCGCGCCTACCCTGGCAATGATTATCACGACTTAATGACGGTAGTCGACGAAGTCATTGCTCGTAACTATGTTGACGATAAACGTTTATTTGTTACCGGTGGCTCAGGTGGCGGCATTTTAACCGCCTGGATCGTGACAAAAACGCAACGATTCGCCGCAGCAGCAGCTATTAAGCCGGTTATTAATTGGATGACCATGGCCTTAGTTGGCGATATTGCCCCGTTTGTTAGACGACACTGGATACGTGAAGATCCTTGGTCTAACCCAGAAGCCTTTCTAAAATTTTCGCCAATTAGTTACGTGGATAAGGTTAAAACACCAACACTATTAATGGTAGGAGAAGAAGATTATCGAACGCCAACATGGGAAGCCGAACAATTTTATACCGCACTAAAAATGTTATCGGTAGATACCGCGCTTATTCGTGTGCCGAGCGCGCCGCATTACATAGCTGCACGACCAAGCTTATTGATCGCGAAAACTGACAATATTATGGCATGGTTTGCAAAATATGATGTGGCAAAAAAAGGGCTAGCAGAGTAACGCTAAGTAATAACGGCCTAGCGTTATAGCAAACTACGCTAGGCAAGTTGTTAATGTCAGGAGCAGTCTAGATAACTGAACCTGTTTTATACGGTAAGACCACCGTCTACGGCAATGCTTTGCCCTGTGATATAACTGCCTTTTTCTGAAGCAAGAAAGTCAATTAAACCAGCAACTTCATCCGGTAACCCTAGCCGTGCCATAGGGATTCTGCCAATAAGCTTATTGAGCACCTCAGCCGATGGCTGGGTATGATTTGGACCATCTTTTTTAACATAGCCTGGTACGATGGCGTTGACCGGAATACCTTTGCTAGCAAGTTGCATAGCCAATGATTTCACCATAGCTTCAAGTGCGGCTTTTGATGCGGCTGAGGCGGGCACAAAGGTATCACCAAGTTGATACCTATGCGCCAAAAATGAACTAACCGCAATAATACGCGCTTGTTTTGATTGATAAAAATACGGTAATAAAAACGACACTATTTGATGAAAGGCCTTAACATTAATGTCTAACGAGTCCTGTAATGCGTCACTACTTAGCTCGCCAAATTTTGACCATTGAGGAAAGCCAGCACAGCTAATTAGCGCATCAAGTTGTCCTAAATCTTTGACCACAGACTCAAGCGCGTTAAAAGTGCTTTGTTTAGCGAGATCGCCAACGACAAGTTTAACGTTAGCGTTAGGTATTTGTGCTTTTAACTGTTCAAGACTGTCCATGTTGCTGCCAGTATGGAGAATTAATGTATCAGCTTTTTCTGCTAACGTTTTTGCTGCTGCTGCACCGATACCTGTGGCAGCGCCAGTAATTAAAATATTAATGTTTTTCACGCCTATAGTAAGTAAATGGGATGGTAAGTATATGGTTGCCATAATTTTAATTCAAATTGGCAATACGCAAGCTAACTAACTTAAGTGTTATTAGTTAGCTGCAGTTGTTAGTGCGATAAATTTGCAGGTAAAACTGGTATTTTTAAGTCTCCAATCTCACGCTGGCGATTGGTTACTTTTGTATTTGAGACATGAGTAGGTTTAAGTCATCAATAACTTGCACCCACATACAGTTTTTGCCCCACTCTTCTATTAAGAATGCACGTTGGCTATCACTCCACACCTTAGCATCTTTTAACGATTCACCTTGTGCCAATTGATGCGCCTTAATAAAGTCATCAATGCCCTTGGCAGAATTATCTAGCCCTAATTGCGCAAACAAATTACTCATTGTATACTCAGATTCAGATAACATATTGTTATTTCTCCTTTTTTAGAACAATTCGCTATTATCACATATTGCGAGTATAAAGTATACGATCGCTACACTTATTCACACCAACTCAAGTTAATCACCGCGAATTTTGTTATTAATATATCGCCATTTCAAGACCAGCGGCGACTGTCATGCCTAGCTCATGGCATTGCTCGGTAAATTTATCCTGCCATGGTCCCTTGCACACTAATGGCGGTAACACCCAACGCCAACGTAACCCCGTACAAATAGTTTCTACAGCGCGGCAAGTGCCGGTACCGTCATTGCCAGCACGCACATACAATGCACAGGGCAGCCCCTGTTTAACCTCTAAACATGGGTAGTAGCAGCGATCAAAAAAATCTTTTAACGCGCCGCTCATATAGGCTAAGTTTTCCGTGGTACCTAAAATGATAGCATCACATGCAATAACATCTTCTGGTGTTGCCGTTAATGGGGGCAGCCACTGAACTTCAATTTGGTTAAAATCGCTTTGTTGAGCGCCAGCCAAAACCGCATCTACCATAAGCTGAGTATTTTCTGACGGAGCGTGGGCAACAATTAAAAGTTTTTTCATGGCTTTGCTCAAAGTTGTAAGTCTAATGCTACCTAGCATAGCATCGCCAAGGTAAGCGCGTTAATTGATAACCGCTAAAACGCACAATTTCCTATTAATGCAGTGACTGTTGTTTATATAGTTTTTCGGGTATTTCAATAACATAGACTTTGAAGTAACTAGCGTCAATACTCGGCACTGTTGCTTGCAATAACACCGCAGTGCCACTGGCTAAGGTTAATACCTGCCAGTTGGCTTTATTGGTTGCTATTGCCTTGTCTTGCTGATCAAACCATTGCACTTGGTATTGTAGTGTTTGTGTTTTGTGATATTGGCTACTTAATTGAAACGTTACTGCTAATCGTCCTTGCTTTTGCTTTAACTTAACGTCGCTAAAACCTAGTCGTTTAGCAAGCGCTTCATTAGAGAATATCAAGTCGTGATTAACGTAATCTGCTTGCCGCAATGCCGCCAGCTTTGACGCTGAGTTCACTACCAGCTTATTACCACAACCACTAACGAGTAAAGCGCCGCAAAGCAACCCTGTAAAGGCTACCCAACTGTTAACATTAGCAATTGACAAAGTTAGCGCTTTAGCCACTTGCGTTTGCACCAATAATCCAGACTAACGTAACGACCACCACCAATAAAAAACAACGCCAGTAGCATAATAAAATAGGTGGCGGCAAACTCAATGCCATTGTTTAAGATGACAATATTGCCGCTACTGGTTAACCAATCATAATTACCGTGCTCTTGTAAAATGGCAACAACCGCTTCTTTTTTCTCAACCGATGCCATTACCCTATCATTAGCAAATGGCGCATTAGCATCGGCTATAGCTTGCCAGCCATATTGACCATGCACTGAAGTCATGGCAATAAACATAGTAAACATCAAGGGCACAGCCATCACGCGCACCGCTAATCCTAACAATAGAGCTATCGCACCAAGCACTTCTGCTGCGGTAGCAAGAATTGCCATCAAGTACGGAAAAGGCAAACCTAACCCCCAGTCACTATTGCCAAACCATTGTACTATATTGTCAAAGCCTTCAATTTTAGTTGTACCCGCCATCCAAAAAATAGGCACTAAATACAAGCGCAATAATAGCGGCGCGAGAAAGTCGATTTTTTTGGTCGCACTTAAGCAACCATAAGCTTTATTGATTAATGTCTTCAAGAATTTTACCCCTGCTTTAGGTGTCAGTAACTATTAAGTTTGACCTGTGCAATAGCTTGATAATTTCATTAAAATAAAGCAGCAGCTTTTGTAGCTGAAATTTTCAAGTCATTAAAACAAAGAGTAAGGTGATGACATTTGCGTGCTATAAGGCTTCAATTGTCGCTATTGCTTGGGTAAACTCAGGTAACTCTAACTCCATGCATGGTTCTTGGTCTTGCCAATTAACGCCAATCACAACGCCGTCTGCCAGTAAATCTTCCACCCAAAACTCCATCCAGTCTGCTACTGAAATTTCAGCTGTTTGATAATCAGACCATTGCTCTACACAATGGCTTTTTGCTAACGCCTCACTTGACCAAACCGGCAATACATCGGCATTTTTAAAGTTGATAGAGTCTAATACTACCCAGTCTTCGCTGGCTTTATCTTGCAGTGCCCATAAGCTTTGTGTGTCTTTTACTTGGTTTAAGAACGATGTCAATGTTACTTGATCAGTCATTTTATATGTTCCCTTTTATCTCAATATCGATAGCATTTTTCTGCATTATATCAAGTTGAATAAAACTAGCGGTTTTAATTTGCAACTACAGATAAATAATTATCGGCAATCGCCGACATTAAAGGGGTTAACTGAGCAAGCTCAGCATCTGGCTGCAACCAAGTTTTTATTTGCTCAGCTAGCACGAGTACCGGCATTCGGTGATGATAAGTGGCACACATGTCATTGGGTTTAGTGGTTAAGGTGACGACTTGCGGTGGCTGATAATTGTGCTGAAAGCTAATACCAGCCATATATAAAGGCTGGTCATCGGCGTGACTAAAGTAATATTTCTGTTTTTTACTGCCCTCTTTACGCCACTCATACCAGCCGCTGCAAGGGATCAAGCAACGGTTAAAGGCAAAGGCGTTAGCAAAGGTGGGTTTAGTGGCCACCGTTTCGCTTTGCGCGTTAATTAATAAACGCTTAGCCCAAGACGGTTGAATGCCCCATTGCATATCAACCTGACGTATTTCTTGGTTTGCTTGCACTAAGGTTGAGGCTGTCTCGCTTGGACATAAATTAGGGTTACTGGTCGCAGAAAAGTGAATACCAAATGCGCTGCTGACCATTTGGCATAAGGGATCACTAATAACATTGAGTCTACCGCACATTTTTAGGTCCTCTTATTGGCGCAAGTTGTTTATGCTAACGATTACGATTAACGAAAACTTAGCAGATTGTTTGCAGGTTTAGCCAGTAAAGTGGCAATTATTACCCAAATGCAAGTTATCTTCTGCTAAGCTTGCGCTATTGTTTAACCAAGCCTTGCAAGCCCCTTGAAAACTGAAATTATAACTAATATTGCCAATATCAGTACATTAGATTGGCAGCGGCTAAATCCCTCAGCATCGATATTTTCAAACTATCAACTTTTTCAGTGTCTCGAAACAAGCGGCTCTGTCAGTGATAAACAAGGTTGGCAGCCACAGCATTTACAAATTCGTGATCAAAACAATCGTGTTGCCGCCATCTTACCTATGTATATTAAAACCCACTCTTGGGGAGAATATGTTTTTGATTGGGCCTGGGCAGATGCGTATCAGCGTCACCATTTACCTTACTACCCCAAGCTTGTCGCCACCACCCCGTTTACCCCAGTAACCAGCCATAAGTTATTGAGCCATACCGTTACTGAAGCCGACGTATTTGAATGCTTAACTCAGCAATGTCAACAACAAGGGCTATCTAGCTGGCATATACTTTATTGCCCCGAAATAGCGCAAACGCCCGAGCAGGTTTATCAGCGCAATACCGTGCAATTTCATTGGCTAAATTACCACTATCGTGACTTTGAAGACTTTTTATCACGTTTTAACGCCAGAAAACGCAAAAACACCCGTAAAGAGCGGCAATCCATCGCTAAACAAAATATCAGTATACGGCGCGTACTTGGCGCTGATATTAGTGAAAAAGAACTGGCGTTTTTCTATTTAACCTATCAATTGACTTACTTACGACGCGGCCATCAACCGCACTTAAGCTTTGCTTTTTTTCAGTCAATGGTCAAAGCCTTACCTGAGCATATTTTATTAATTATCGCCAGCCTCGATGGTGAAGATATTGCCTGCGCTTGGTTTTTCTACGACCATAATCACTTATACGGTCGTTATTGGGGCTGCACTAAGTCCTATAAAAACTTGCACTTTGAGTTGTGTTACTACCAAGGAATAGAGTTTTGTATTGACCATAAGCTAACGTTGTTTCATCCGGGCACACAAGGTGAGCATAAGATTGCCCGTGGCTTTGAACCGACATTGACCCATTCATACCATTGGGTGCAACACGCTGAGTTTAAAGCGCCAATAAAAGCCTTTTGTTTGCAAGAGCAGCAACAAATGCGTCAATATCAACTACAATGCCAACAGCTTTTACCATTTAAGGTTACGCCGGGTAATAAATAGCTCACAACATGGCAAAAGCATTTACTCTTTCACTTTTTAACTCAGGTAAGCAGCACAATGACCAAACCTTTTTCTCAAGCATGCGAAAACAACAAAGTTCATATTTTACCGGTACTGATTGACGCCTTTAAAGCATCTAGGTCAGTGTTGGAAGTCGGCTCAGGAACGGGCCAGCATGCGATATATTTTGCCGCTAACTTACCTTGGTTAACGTGGCAAACCAGCGATCTTGTCATGAATCATGCCGGCATTAAGCAATGGTTATCGGCCTACCCTGCTGACAATTTACTGCCGCCGGTGTCGCTTGATTTAAGTCAGGCTTGGCCTGAGGGACACGTGGATGCAATTTTTACCGCCAATACGTTACACATTGTTAGTTGGTCATTAGTGCAAGCGTTTTTTCAAGGCGTTACGCAACAGCTAACCGCTAATGGTAAGTGTTGTATTTATGGTCCGTTTAATTATCAAGGTAAGTACACTAGCGAGAGTAATGCCGAGTTTGATCTTTGGTTAAAAGCCCGTGATAGCGAAAGTGGCATACGCAATATTGAGGCAATAATCACCTTAGCACAAGCCGCTGGACTGACCTTAGTCAAAGATCACACTATGCCTGCCAATAATCGGTTATTAGAGTTTGTCAAAGCCTAACAAGGTAAAAGTGCGCTAGCAATAGCAAGCGCACTTTATGATGTTAATCTTCAGCCACCTTCACCGATACCTCTATCGACTTCGCATTGCCTGCAAGCCATTTCTGTAGATAAATATTGCCGAGTACTTCTGCCTTACCCGGCTCAGTGACTTCTTTATAGCGAACACTGTTTTTATTCTCTTTTTCAAACACAAGTTTAACTGTTACTTCTGGCATATTAGCCCCCGCTAGTTAAGGTTTAACCGTGTAGTTAACCAAGCGGCAATGGCACGAATTTGTTGCGGGTGAACGCTATGGGCCATAGGGTATGTTTGCCAAGTTACTGGGTAATGGTTGGCAAGCAAGAGTTTATTAGCCATTTGGCCAGCACTCAATGGCACCACGTCGTCACTTTCGCCATGTTGCTGCAAAATTTCGGTATTTTTATTGGCCGAGCTTAACTGTTCAGGCAATGCATCAGCGGTAGGTAAATAGCAGGATAGCGCCATAATACCCGCCAATTTCTCAGGGTAGCGTAAGCCAGTAAACAGACTAATCACTCCACCTTGGCTAAAACCGGCTAGTACAATACGATTAGCGGGAATACCACTGTCTATTTGTTCTTGAATTAATGCCTTAACCTTAACTTCAGATGCCAGCACTCCTGTCATATCGGCGCGACTGTGTAAATCCATGGTTTTTATGTCATACCATGAACGCATCACATAACCTTGGTTGATGGTCACTGGCTGCTCTGGTGCATGTGGAAAAATAAAGCGCACTTGATGATGTTGAGGCAATTTTAATTCAGGTACTATAGGTGCAAAGCCAGCGCCAGAATCGCCTAAACCGTGTAACCATATAACACAGGCATTGGCCGCTAAACTGGGCTCGATAGTAATTCGTTCTAATGGGGCTGCAGACATGCTTCTCTCTTTATAATTGATACAGGAAAATTGCCGATATCATAACGCGTCCACCAAGGAATTAAAATATCACGCTTAGCGTGTAATAACTTACCTGCTAATAGCCAATACATACTTTACTGATTTTTATTGATCCAAGTCGCTAAGCGCAATACAGTAGCTAACAGCGACTAGCGAACTGCAGGGATGAAACACATAGATAACCAATGATATTTTTAAAGAGAACATTACTTGTTGTTATTGCCTTGGTTAGCATAGCGCTTTTACTTTACCTAACACGCATCCCCTTAGTAACAACCTTACTCAACACGCAGCTTGCCAACAAGCAACTGCAAGTTAAGTGCCTCGCATTACAGCTAAATAACGACTGGCACTTAGTGGTTAAGCGCTTATGTTTACAGTCACCGGTGGCTGATTTTAAGATTAACGACATGCACATAAGTTGGCAGCTCGCAACACAACGCAAAATAAACGCCATCAATATTGCAAGCTTGAGCATTAAGGGTAATGGCCCATGGTTTACAGAATATAACAGTGGAACTAAAAACACCGTTGATAACATTGCGCAACTAAAGGCGTATTTGACCTCTGTTGGGCAAATGGCGGTGCCGTTTGATATTGACGTTGGTCAATTTACTTATCAGCCCTATATTAGCGCCAAAACGGCCAAACAACTGAGTGCTCGTGAGCGCGCCGCCTTGCAGTTCGTCGGTAGCTTTGCCGCACAGCAGGATCAGCTTTTATTTTCCCTGAAAAGCCCACAACACGGCAATATTGCTGCGCTGCAGTTTAGTAATAAAAGCCACCTCACCAAAGCTAAGCCACAGTCAGCTCAGCAGCCGGTACACTTTAAATTAACATTACGCGCTGGGCTTGCGCCCTTACAGCATTTTATTAAGGCTCATAACCTGTCACTACCGCCTGAGTTGACTACCGCGTTAACGGCACTGCAAAGTCAGGGCAAACTTAATAGCATTATCAAATACCAAGCCGGTCTTTTGAGTTCAGCAACGCAATTACAAGACTTTAGCCTTATCAGCAATAATAAAACACCCACCATTGAAAGAATGGCACTTAGCGGCGCATTAAGCTTTGATAGCCTGTTAGATTTAAACTCTGCTCCACAACAAGGCAATCAGCCGCCACTGACCCTAAAGTTTAACGGCAATAATCAACTTGTGCTTGCTTATCAACAGCAACAACTACTTGACTATTTAGAGCGCAAAACCCTAGCCCCTGAACTTATTACACTCGTTAAAGACAACCCCTTTTCGCAACTCGTTTTTCAGCCTGAAGGTGAGCTGATTTACCCATTTATTGAGCAGCAACTATCATTAACCAAGTTGGAAATTACAGCCAGCAATATGCCTGTTACCCCTAAGCCTTTGCGAGCAGTTGCGCAATTAACCTTAACCAACATCAAGCTCAACATAGCGACAGCAAAAAATAACCCCACTGCTAAAATAAACCAGCCGACAAACAGCACACAAAATCAGCTAAGCAGCCATGTAGGGAGTTCGCTAAACGCTGTTGATTTTGCCTTTCATGGCCCCTTATTTTTAAGGGCTTTACGAGATGTAACCCCGTTACCACTGCAATTGACGGTACGCGGCTCACTGCAGCAGCAAGCAACAAAAACACAGCTTTATTTACAGCAAGGCTCACAATTTAGCGTCGATAAAGTCAGAGTAACGCTGGGTGATGGCAGCAATAAAAAGCCACACACTAAGATAAAGCAAGTTACCACGCAACTTAGTGGCAATATCACGTTTTCAGCCGCTAAGCCTGACCATAAAAGCCTTGATATTACACTCGACTTAACCGCTGCCACAATTGCCAAACAACTGCAGCTTGAGCCAGTATTAAAACTCAACGCCTTAACACTTAACACAAGCTTAACCGGCAGCTTAGACGATTTTAACCTCAATACTGATATCAGTGCTGATAGCGTCTCGTTAGGAAGGTTACAGCTGCAAGGCGCTATAGACAACGCACATCTGAGCCTAACCGCTGAGCAGTTAGCACTGACTCAATTATTAACACTAGATGTGAAATTACCAACGAGCATAGACTTAATTGAAGGAACGCTTAGCTATAATATACAGGCTGATATGATCGATATTAACACCATGGCCCAAACCAACTTTACCGGCGACTTAACCTTAAATACCGTAAGTGGCGAAATCGCCGGTGTTTGGTTACAAAACTTAACTTGGCAACAAAGCTTTACCTTGCTTGACGGCGCAATAAGCAGCCGCAAAGCACACCAACAAAACCTCACCATTGCCCTCATTGATACCGCAACCCCCATCACTAATTTGTCGGTGAGTACCGATATTAATGTTAAGCAACATCTTCAAATTTCAGCCGTTGCACTTAACGCAGAGCTTTTTGGCGGCAGCGTTTTTATTCCAAGCCTGCAATGGCCGTTAACGCCAAAGCATTCAGTTAATATTCAGCTTAACAGTATAGACTTAGCACAGGTATTGGCGTTAGATCCCAAGCAAGGCATTACCGTTACTGGTCAAGTATCGGGTCAGCTGCCGGTTAACTTTGATGGCGCTAATTTCCTCATTGAGCAGGGGCGACTGTACAACATTAGTGAGGGTCTTATTCAGATCACTAATAACCCCGCGGTTACTGAGCTAAAAACCAACAATAAACAATTGCAACTCGCGTTTGACGCATTGCAAAACTTACATTATCACCAGTTGTCATCTGATGTTGCGATGTCGAATGACGGTTATATGTTATTGGAGACAGTGATCAAAGGTCGTAACCCAGACCTTGATAATGATGTGAACCTAAATTTAAATCTCAGTTATGATGTTATAGGCTTGTTAGAGTCACTCAGCATTACCGAGCATTTTGAAAAGGCGATAATCAAAGGTATACAACCCTAGTTAGGAGTAGGTATGAAAAAAATAGCCATCGCATTACTTGCCATATGCATGGTAAGTGGCTGTACACACACCGTAGAGGTGAGTGCAAAAGAGCCAATCACCATAAATTTAAACTTAAAAATAGATCATGAAATTAAAGTTAAAGTTGATAAACAGCTTGACGATATTTTTAGTGACGATAGCGACGTTTTTTAGGAGATAGCCATGCATAAACACATTAAAAGTAACCTCAGTAAAATCTTAAAACAACTTTCGACTTTGTTGTTATTGTCAAGCTTGACCTTTACTGCGTGGGCCATTTCACTTGAAGACGCCAAGCAGCAAGGTTTAGTCGGCGAAATGCCAAACGGATATTTAGGGGTAGTGGTTAAAAGCGCTGCAACCAAGCAACTGGTCGATAACGTTAATAAAAAGCGCCGCAGTATCTACCTTGATTTAGCGCGTAAAAACAAAATTACCATGGCGCAAGTCACTGCATTAGCAGGTCAAAAGGCAATCGCGAAAACGCGCCCTGGGCATTTAATTCAAAACGCCGCTGGGCAATGGGTAAAAAAGTAACGCTAATAATTGCTCACACCAACCAAGATAAGACCAATCAGTGCCTGTATCGAGCAGGCACTTTTCGTTATACCTAATGCGCTAAAATAGCGGTTATTTGATTAAATCTAGCTGCTTGCTAGCGGTATAAGTTTGCAAGCCAAAGTGGCCTAAGGCAAATGAATAGCTGGCATTTTCATTCGCAATTTGGCTAGCATGAATACCGCCAACTCGGCAGGTGCCGCTGCCACAAACAATTTGATCACTCCAACTTTTAATCGAATATACCCGCGCTGCTATTTTTTTCCCGTACAGCCAATCTAAAAATGGGCTAGAGACTGACAAACCATAAACACCACAAGTCGGCGTATAAACATGCCACGGGTATGCGCCACAAGTCCATAAACCACGATAGGCACCGGCAATACCAACAAAGGCATCAAGGTGACTGGCCTTATCCAGTTTTATCACTTGCTGCGCGGCTAAGGTAACCCCCATCGAATGGCCAATAATATCAATTTTACCTGTACATGAGCTTGCAATGGCGTCATTAATGGCATTGCGTACTGGCGTTTCTTCTGCGCCACTATGGTTGTTATAACTAGCGGACGAGCCACCCCATTGCGGCATGAATATTTGACTGGTTTGATAGTTATTAGCGATCAGTAAATCATATGTGTTAGCCCAATCTTCGGGCGTACCTGTATTACCATGGACTAGCACCACGCTATCAACACAAGCCGCTTTTACTTGTTCAACGCAGAAGATCAGCAATAATGCCAGCAGTATTTTTTGTAATGTTATAGTTATCATTTTCATCGTTAGCCTACTTTATTATAGTTTTATTTTTGCTTAAATAACGAACAACACTAACTGTAATAAACCTAGCCACTAAATTAACTGCTACTTTAGTTCTACGCCGTTACCCATTTGCTTATTGGCATAAAAAAACCGAAAACTCTGTATTGACAGTGGTTTTCGGTTTTTTAAACGTTTGCTAGTAAGCTATGCCAGCGCTAAGGCGATTACCACCATGTCGCATACAAGGCCACCAGAATAATCACTACACCTATGCCAGCAATATTAAACGGCTTCTCAGTAGCAAAACTTACTTCATCTAAGCTAACACTCGCATCGCCTTGCGGTGCTTTGCCCATCATAGAGACGATGTAGCATAATGCTAGACACAGTAAGAAGACTAAACCAACGCGATCCATAAAAGGTAATGCTGGCCAAGCAAACTTTAACACCACGGAAAATACCGCTGAGCCAATTGCCGCCGCTAAGGCACCATTTGAAGTAGCGCGACGCCAAAACATACCCATAACAAAAATAACCACAATCCCTGGGGTAAAGAAGCCAGTAAACTCTTGAATATACTGAAACGCTTGGTCAAACTTACCTAATAACGGCTCAGCAACAATTAACGCTATCACTAAGGCAATAAATGCCGCAACGCGCCCTACTTGCACATAATGGCGCTGAGATTTATTGGGTTTAATACGACTGTATAAGTCCATGGTAAAAATCGTCGAAATACTATTGGTCATTGACGCCAATGAAGAAACAATAGCCGCAACTAGCGCTGCAAACACTAAGCCTTTAATACCAACTGGCATTAACGCCATCATCGAAGGATAAGCTTGGTCGGGAGACGTTAAGCTTGGATATAAAACCACGGCAGCAATGCCAGGCAAAACCACAATTAACGGCATCAGTAATTTTAAATAAGCGGCAAAAGCAATACCTTTTTGTGCTTCTTTAATGTCTTTAGCGGCAAGTGCTCGTTGAATGATATATTGATTAAAGCCCCAGTAGCTAAAGTTCATGATCCACAAACCACCCACTAAAACAGAAATACCCGGCAAACTCATATAATGCTCGTTTTCAGGACTCAAAATCATATCAAAATGGCTCGACATTTCTGTCGTTAATATAGAGAAACCACTGAGAAAGCCTTCGCCATCTGATACCGCATCTAAGGCTAAATAACTTAAGAACAAGCCTCCAAAGACAAGTAGCACCACTTGCAAGATATCGGTATAAGCAACAGCTTTTAAACCACCATATAAAGAATAAGCAACAGAGAATGTCGCTAAGAAAATCATGCCAACCATCCAATCTACGCCGGCCACGGTTTCAATCGCCAAACCGCCTAACCAAAGTACCGCCGTTAAGTTGACAAAAATATACACAGCTAACCAAAAAATCGCTAACGTGGTTTTAACTTGGCTATTATAACGCTGCTCAAGGTACTGCGGCATGGTAAAGATTTCATTTTTCAAAAAAATGGGCAGCATATACTTACCCACTAAAATCAAGGTGATCGCTGCCATCCATTCGTAAGACGCGATTGCTATGCCAATGGCATAACCTGAGCCAGACATGCCAATGATTTGCTCAGCAGAAATATTAGACGCAATTAATGAGGCACCAATTGCCCACCAAGGTAGTGCTTTACTCGCCAAAAAATAATCTTCGGTATTAGCCCCTTCTTTTTTCTCACTACGCGAGATCCACAATGCGATGCAGAGTAAACCAACAACATAAACAATAAAGACGCTAGTATCTATTGTTCCTAAAGTACTTGTTATATTCATAAGTTTTTTACCTTAATTTATTATTAGAATAATTAATTATCTGAACGCACCTTGGCTCGCCACACAAGTATAGATAGTCGGCTTAAGACCGTATTGTTTCGGGTAGTTTTTCGTTACGATTGCCGTTAAATGTGCCACCATGGTATGAGGCACTAGCGCCACAACACAGCCACCAAAACCACCCCCTGTCATGCGCACGCCCCCTTGCTGGCCTATCTCATTGGCGATCATATCCACCAAGCCGTCCATTTCCGGTGTTGTCACTTCAAAATCATCGCGTAATGAACAATGCGAGCTATACATTAATTCGCTGATTAATTTCATGTCTTGCTCTTTTAGCGCCGTTAACGCCAACACAGTACGTTCATTTTCACTAACCACATGATGAGCACGTTTATACAGGACAGGATCAATTTTATCTTGCGCTGCTTTTAATGCCGCTAAGCTCACATCTCGCAGTGCCGGCTTGTTAAAGTAAGCCGCTACTTGCTCACATTGTTCTCGCCGTAAATTATAAGCACTATCCACCAAGCCACGTTTAACATTGGAGTTAACAATGAATAAAGATAGCCCATCAGGGATCAAGGCATCTTCAAAACGTAAATCGCGACAATCAAGTAACATAGCATGATCTTGCTTACCCATAGCTGAGATTAATTGATCCATAATACCGCAATTACAGCCGACAAACTCATTTTCAGCTTGTTGGCCCATTTTTGCCGCCAACAGACCGTCTAAGTCTAATTGATAGAGTTCGGTAAAAGTTTTTAAAATAGCGATTTCAAAACTTGCTGACGAGCTTAAGCCTGCGCCTTGGGGCACATTGCCTGATACCGCGATATCTGCGCCGTTAATGCTTGGGTAAGTTTTCTGAAGTACCTTTAACGTGCCGCGGACATAATTACTCCACATTTGCTTTTCATCAAAGCGAATCTCGTCTAAACGAAATTCATTTAGCTCTTGCTGACAATCTTGCGCAAACACGCGAATAACATTATCGCTGCGCTTGGCCGCAGCAATGGTAGTACCAAAGTTAATCGCAGCCGGTAAAACAAAGCCATCATTGTAATCGGTATGATCGCCAATAATATTGACCCTACCAGGGGCATGACAAATAATTTCCGCGGGATAATTAAATTGCTGCTTAAACACCTGAGTTACAACTTCATGCTGGTTCATTATTTTTGATCCTTATAGTGCACATCTGATAAATCGCGTAATCGACTAGCGGCTTGCTCTGGGGTTAAATCTCGTTGCGCTTCCGCCATCATTTCATAACCCACCATAAATTTGCGCACGGTTGCTGAGCGCAATAACGGTGGCAAAAAGCTCGCGTGTAAGGTCCAGTAAGGGTGCGTTTGCTCATCATATGGCGCACCATGCCAACCCATAGAGTATGGGAATGAGCAATTAAATAAATTGTCGTATTTAATGGTAATTTGCTTAATAATATCGGCTAACGATGACTTTTGCTGGCTATTGAGCTCTGTCATACGACTCACTGCAAAGCGCGGCAATAATAAGGTTTCAAACGGCCAAGCTGCCCAATAAGGCACAACCACTAGCCAATCATCATTGCTCACCACCACCCGCTCATTGTTTTGCACTTCTTTAGCAGCATAATCTTGCAATAAATTGCCGCCGTGTGTCGCCATATAGGCCTGTTGCGCTTGGTGTTTTTTATTAACCAGTGTTGGCAGCTGATCTTGCGCCCAAATTTGACCATGTGGATGCGGGTTTGAGCAGCCCATCATACTGCCTTTGTTTTCAAATACTTGCACCCAGTTATATTGCTTACCTAGTTCATGACATTGTGACTGCCAAGTGTCAACCACAGAGATAAGCTCTTGTTGTGTTAATTGTGGTAGGGTTTTACTGTGATCTGGCGAAAAACAAATGACCCGGCTTTCACCTTGCTCAGTCGCCATTTTAAACAATGGATCATCAGTTGAGGTTTTAGGCGTATCTTGTTTTAAGGCCGCAAAATCGTTACTAAAGACAAAAGTATTAGTATATTTTTCATTAACTTCGCCATTAATGCGTGTATTACCAGGGCACAAAAAGCAACCCGGATCATAACTGGGTCGGCTATCTTCATCTATTGTTTCAACTTGCCCTTGCCAAGGGCGCTTTGCCCGATGTGGAGAAACCAATACCCACTCATCAATTAGCGGATTATAACGGCGATGTGGATGCTCTGTGGGGTCAAATATGCTGCTCATATCGGCAATTCTCTTGTGATAATTTATTTAATCATAACGGCAAATGTAAACGTTTTCATTTTTTCCTACAAGTTTTATTGCGAAATAAATTTAAAATTAGCTTAACTAACAATAAAACTAAGGATATGATAAATAAAAATCAAAATGAAAACGTTTACCTATGTCTACGATCAAAGATGTCGCCCGTGCTGCAAGAGTTTCTATAGCAACCGTTTCTCGCGTGGTAAACAATGACGCCAAAGTCAGCGATAAAACTCGCGCTAGTGTCTTAAAGGTTATGGCTGACATTGGCTACACCCCCAATGCCAATGCCCGTGCCTTAGTGACACAAAAAAGTTCAACCATAGGCGTGGTCATTCCAGATCTTACCGACCCTTTTTTTGCATCCTTAGCCAATGGTGTCGATCAAGTCGCACGCCAACACCATATGCAACTGCTGCTAAGTACTGGGCAAATTTCAGCCGAGTCAGAATTACAGGCGATTAACGTATTAATTGAACGCCGTTGCGATGTCATGGTAGTGCACAGTAAAAAAATCAAAGCTGAGGTCTTATTAAAACTAGCAGAAAAAATTCCCGGCTTAGTTTTAATTGATCGCTACATAGCCGCTATTGCGCATCGCTGTGTCTGGCTAGACAATGAAGAAGGTGGCAGAATTGCCGCCCGTCATTTAATGTCACTATCGCACCAGCACATTGCTTACATCAGCAGTAAATATGAGATTGATGACCCGCTAACGCGCTTAAAAGGCTTTACTGAACAGTTACCACAGCAGCATCTAACGAGCTCCCCCGACTTAATTGCCTACGAAGAGCCTAATTTACGCGGCGGCGAAATTGCTGCACAAAAATTACTAGCAAAGGGACTGCCATTTACCGCCATTTTTGTCTACAACGATGCCATGGCAATTGGCGCAATTTCTACGCTTGAGGATAACGGCTTTAAAGTGCCGTCAGATATTTCCATCATTGGCTTTGACGATGTGCTTTTTTCGCGCTATTCCAGACCTAAATTAACAACACTACGCTACCCTATCGAACAGATGGCCAAAAAAGCCGCGTTACTTGCGTTACAGCTATCAAAAGGCGAAGTGAGCGATGAAGAACATAAATATATTCCTAATTTAGTAAAAAGAGAATCAACCGCCATTGCCGCTACGACTAAGTAAAGCGCTAAACGACACTACCGACCTAACTACAAACTCTTACGACATTAGCAAAATAACTATTCGCGGCCTGAGCCTGCTTACTTGAGCTTATAAGCTAAGCATCTCGTGCTCGCAACATCACAACTGGCTTCGTTGAGCATTACCGGTAAATTTTTCATTAACAAATAACGCTAACAATATAACCGTCGCACCAAGGCTCAAACGAGCAATATCAGCATCACGATTCCAAAACACTATATTTACGATAATGCCGGCAGGAATTAATAAGTTATTGGCAACCGCTAACGAACCAACACTTACTTGCGTAGCGCCTTTATTCCAAGCAAAGTACCCTAAACCGGACGCCACTATGCCTAAATAAACTAAAATTGACCACTGCAGTGCTGTGCTTGGTAATTGCTCATTATTGCCAAAAATTAAGTAGCAAGGTAACACGACCAGCAAAGCGCCAATAAAAAACCAAGCAAATATGGTTCGTTGTGGTAGATCAGCGCGCTCATTAGCCATAGTTCGTTTATAGCCTACTTGCCCCAAGGCAAAACAAATATTCGCCCCTTGTACAATTAACAAACCGATAATAAAACCTTCATCTATGCCTTGGTAACGGATAATGACCGCACCTAAAACTGCCAATAAGGCGCTAACAATAAAACCGATATTGACTTGACGTTCGAGAAAATCATTAAACAAGGTTATATAAATTGGCGTCATGACAGTGAAAAGCAAAACTTCCGGTACTGACAAATATAAAAATGACTGATAATAGAAACCATACATAATGCCCAGTTGTAATGCGCCACAAATCATGAGTTTTAGCGCCGTATTAAGTGCTATATGTCGTAATTTTAAAAACGGCAGAAAAATCAAGGTAGCAAGCGCGACGCGGATTAACACGGAAAACCAAGCATCCACTTGTCCCGCTAGGTAAACCCCAATCAAACTAAAAGAAAACGCCCACACCAGCGTGACTGTAATTAGCAAAAACATGATATAAAAAACCGTGACCGCAAAAATGCTGCTTAGTTTAGCCGCTTCTTGATACTGGGTATATTAATTTACACAAACTGGCTTATTGGTTTTGGTACAAATCACGGTATGACCTAGATAAACAAAACAAAAAAGATCAATAAAAGCCTAGTAAATGAGCAATAAACCTTAATACCCAGCTGAAAAGTATCATGATTGGCAAAATACTAAGTAAGCACTTAGACTTAGCATTAGCGATTAATTGTATAATTTCATACTGATTAAGATCGCTGCCCTTGTCCCCTTGGTCGTGACGTTCGTCACGCTTACCCTATAAACAGGATAATTATGGAAGCTCTGCAAGTATATTTTGGTTATATTTTGTTGGTTGTTGCGACACTCATTCCAATTGCCAACCCGTTTGTCACTGCACCGATATTTTTATCTTTAACCGCTAGTTTTTCTATAGCAGAACGCCAGAAAACTGCACAACTTACCGCCAGTTACTTTTTTATTTTTTTGACCTGTTTTTTATTATTCGGCGCTTTTTTACTGGATTTTTTTGGTATTCAGTTCTCATCATTGCGTATCGCAGGCGGCTTGATCATAGGACATTTAGGCTTCAAAATGCTCTTTCCGGCGCCTATGTTGATGGAAAATGACCAACAAACCAAAACCGCGAATGACATTGCGTTTATCCCTTTAGCCATGCCATATATGAGCGGACCAGGTGCTATTTCTGTCGTTATCACTATGGCGGCGCAAATTAATACCGCAGAAACCTTGCACGATGAGTTATTCGGTTATTTACTGGTTATTTGTGGTATTGCAGTGTCAGCACTAATCTGTTGGCTAGTATTAAGAAGCGCCCCTAAAATCGTAAAATTTATGGGCGCCAATGGCATCGTCGCCATGACAAAAATTATGGGCTTCTTTTTGATCGGTATTGGCGTTGATATGGTGGTGGATACCATACTTTCAATTATGGGTTAGTTACTTACTGACTCAGAAAATTTAGTGCCGATATTGCTTTTACCGCAAACATTATCGGCGCCATGTTATGTTACGAGCTACATTTACCTTTAACTGCCATATCAAGTTTCGCGACTTGTTTTTTACCCTTTTCCTCGGTTACCAACTCTAAACCTGCACCACCAACAAAAACGCCCATTTTTATATACTGGCTAATAAAGTAATTTTTGCCACTTTCTGCTTTTACGATCAGATCATTAGGAGAAAACTCAGACTCTGTTGAAAGTTTATGCTCGCTATCCCCTTGAACTTCTTGGTAAAAAAACATATTGGGTGCAGTTTCACCAACACATTCGCCATTGAGCCAAACATCTTTTTTTAAGGCGCCACCAAAACTACCTGAACGGTAAACGTATAAACCGGCGTTACCGGCTGACGGCGAATGGTATTGCTTGACCAAATCACTGTCTGCTTTTGATGCCATTGGCACACTGGTACAACCGGCCGTTAACGCTGATACCGCCGCTATAGTTACGAGAATATTCTTCATGTTATTTCCTTTTTGTTATTATAAGCTTCAATTGCTAGTGCTCTAAAACCATATTTATGGCTTGTATAGCATAACTCGAATCCAAGTAGATACAACTAAAAATTAGTCAAGCGGCTGTTTTAATTGATATTAAAGTGGAGTATCGATGAATAACTCGCAACCATTAAGCGCACTAAATGCCGGTAAGTAATGCGCGTTACTTGTATTACCCAAGTATCGATTAGCTTAACCAGCCGCTCCTGCTTACCTGTATTAGCGACCTGGGCTTTAGCGGCTTGAGCGTTCAGTAGTTACATTGCCTAAAATAAAAACTAGGCAAAACTTTATCGGTTTTTAACGCATTTAATGCCTTTTCTGACCTTTTAAGTCGCTTATGTATAGCGCTTACCTACCTGAGCTCTGGGCTAATTATTGTCTAGGACTTTAACCACTGTGACTGTGCCTACCATTGCTGGGTGTGGGCCGCACGCGTAAGGAAACTCGCCAAGCTCATTAAAGGTGCGTTGGTAACTTTCGCCAGGAAAAAAATAATCTGGCTCTTCTGGCACTAACTGTTTAAACCAAACGTTATGATATTGACGTTTTTCGATATTTTTCCATATCACAGTATCCCCCTGAGCAACCGTTATTTGCGCCGGAATAAACTGTTTTTTAAATATTTCAACCACCACTTCTTTGCCCTGTGCCTGACCGACAGCACAAAATAATAACAGGGCTACCCAAACTATACGCATGCTCAACTCCTCTTTCAAAATGCAAATCCGGCTTGCATGAAAAATAATCCATTCAAACTGTGATGTTATTTAACCAACGCACGGCGTCGTCATGGCGGATAAAATATCAAGCGCACCTATTAACAACCTTACACTAACGTTTGCAACCATTGCTGGGCTATTTTTATCATCAACGCTGGCTATTTTGTGAGATTTATTATGATGTTTAAGCCCGAGTTTTAGGTCATCACAAGCGACTATCGGTGCTCAACCAGCCCGTTTAATGCCATTAATACATTCATCGTTCTTTTGCGCGGTTAGCGGTGAAAACGCTGATTCATCAGCGTGATCAGCTCATAATCAGTATGTGTTAACTTTCCTACCGTCTTTAGTGCTAGCAAAACATCACTTTCAATGCCTTCAATAGCCATGGTTAGCCGGTGCTTACCTTTCACCTTTGCTTGCCAATACCGACATCGACGCTACACAAATCATAGCGGCAATTGCGCAGGATAAAAACTAGCTCACGGCATAAGGTTGCGCTAAATCAACTTTGCGACTAAACAGCGTAACCATTTTGCCTAGCTAGGTATTTTAATTCTGTAACTCTGTGCCAGTTTCAGCCAAATCAAATGATTAGTCATTGACACTGAGTACTGGATCTAGCATGGTTCAGGCTTTAGTTATCCTTAGTACCATATTTGTGAGATCTCATGCTTAACTCTCCTCATCATCAACAAGAAATACAAGGGTACTTGTTGATGTTCGGCTCTATTATTATTTTTTCATTGCTGCCTTACTATTTGCAATTTTTAGCACCTGTTGATGGCAACAGTTTGTTTGCTTATCGTGTACTACTGCAATTGATTTTTGGCTTTATTTTCTTATTTTTAGTCAACAAAGTGTTCGAGTTTAAAGCCATTTTTTCGCGTACTAAAGACATGTGGTTAATGTCTTTAACCGCACCGCTAATCGCTCTACAGTGGTGGGTGTTTTATTGGGGGCCGGTAAATGGTGAAACCATCAATATTGCCATGGGCTATTTTCTTTTACCTATTACCATGAGTTTAACCGGCCGCTTTTATTTTAAAGAAAAAATGAGCCCGTTATTAGTATTAGCGGTTATTGCCGCACTCGTGGGTGTCGCCGTCGAGCTATATACTAGTCACAGTTTTTCTTGGGTTACCTTGCTTATTTGTTTAGGTTATCCCCCCTACTTTGTTATTCGCCGAAAAAGTACTATCTCCACCAGCACTAATTTTGTTGCTGAAAACGCCCTGTTGGCACCACTAGCACTGACACTACTTTATATCACTTATCAACAGCAGCAACCTTTGCTGCCTGCCTCTGATGCCGGCTTATGGTTAGTTATAGGGGCGGGGCTTTTAGGTACCATCGCCATGATATTCTTTGTTTCTGCCTCAACGCGCTTAAGTTTTACCGTTTTTGGTATGCTAAATTATGGTGAGCCTATTCTCTTAATGTTAGTGGCAATATTTTTATTAAATGAGGCTATTTTAGCGCAGCAATTACTCAGCTATGGCTGTTTTGCTATCGCTATCGTGTTAGTAATTATCAATAGTAGTTTACGAATAATTCACAATAAAAAGCGCATTTACTAAGGCAAAAAAAAGGGCCTTTTGTACTCACAAAAGGCCTGATTATTACGCTTAGCTAAACCGATATCAGTTTACAGTTTAGTGGCATTTATTTCTGCCCCATCGTTATCTAATGCTAACTTATAACCAAAAGAGACATGGTGATAACGGCCATTGGTATAGTCATCATGGATGGCAAAACCAAAGTTATACAGTGTGCCTGGCTCAATGCTAACATCACCGGCTTTGTCAGACTTAAGCTTACGTTTAACCACTACCGTCCAAGTGCCATTGTTTAAGGTAGCGCTAACTTCGCCGCCCTGACCACCATGCATTTGACGCTCAGCCAAAATATAACCGTCTTCAACTTTACCTTCGCCTGCTTTATAGCGCACTATGTCCATAAACTTGTTTGACTCAACCGCAGTTGCTAGCTCGGCGTCACTGCGCAGTTTATCCCAACCACCTAGGGCTTTACCGCGACGGCCTTTGAGTTCAATGTCAGTGCGCGACTCTGTAATATACTTAGTTAACCCACCGCTAAAGTCTAACCGTTTTGCTAAGTCTGAGCCCATTAGTACCTCGTTTTCAGGCTCAAATGGCATAGCGTTAATATCGGCGTGACAGGTGCCCCAACAACCAGCGCGATCGGCATATTCAACATCATCGGTTGCTAACATAAAGGCAAGTTTCATGGCGTTGTCTGGGTCCATTTTGCCACCGTCAACAAAAGGTGCCGGTGTATGGTCAGTTTCAGGCCAGCTAAACTTCAAGTACAGGTTGTCATCGTCATGTGCGGCATTAATGGTAACATCAAAACTGCCTCGTTTACCTGGGATCAGCGCTGGATCTTCAATCTTCTCACTTTCTCCGCCGGCAATATTATTACCAATATCAGCAATTTCTTCAGAGTGACACTCAGTACAACGATCGCCTTTAGTAAACGCACGTTTACCACCATGGTTACGACCTAAAATCCATTCAATTGAGGCAGTACCTGGATAAAACACACCAATATCTGTCGCCGTTGACTTACTCCAGTCTACTGAAATTTCGTTGCCTTGCGTGGTAGCGTTTTGCTTGCTAGCCGGCGCTTTGCTCGCTGCGCCTGACATATTCGCTGTTGCCTCTGCAACGGCTTGCGCTATTTGTGCTTGCACTTTTTCTTTCTCAGCAATGGCTTCGGCTTTTAAGCGTGCCTTTTCCGCGGCTTCTTTGGCTTCAGCACGCGCTAGACCATCTTTATATAGTTGCGGTACTGCACGCACAAATTTCGGATTCGGCGCTTCAATGGCTTCAAGTTCTTCATCTGACAGTTGGTCGCGAACATTGTGATGCGCAATACCTTTATGGCAATCAATACAAGTTTGCCCGGTTTCAAAGGCATTTAAATGTTGCTTACGCGCGCGAGGTTTTTGAAATTCAGGATTCATTGATTCAAAGTTATGACAATTACGACATTCTCGTGAATCTGTTTCTTTCATCGCTGTCCAGACACTTTTTGCAAGATCAAAGCGATGTTCATTAAATTTTTCTTTGGTATCTAGTTTGCCGGTTAGCCATGAAAATACTTCTTTTGATGCTTCGACTTTGCGCACCATTTTATGTATCCAAGGCTTAGGTACGTGACAATCAGCACAACCTGCTCTGACACCGGTGCGGTTAGAATAATGTATAGTGGGTTTGTATTCTTGATAAACATTATCCTCCATTTCATGACAGCCAATACAAAACTCCGTGGTATTGGTAGCTTCCATAGCTGTGTTGAAGCCGCCCCAAAATATTATACCCACGATAAAAAAGATCACGGCGCCCGCTACTGTTGTACCGAGGATCAATCGACGAGACCAAAAACTAGGTTTGCTTACTGTGTTATTTACCATAATTGACTCTTACAGAATAAAGCGAAAAAACGTGGGCATGGCATGGTGTCATGCCCACTAATTTAGATTGTGAGGAATTCATAAATAGCGATTAACAGTGCAAAATTCCTCGACAATTAAACTACTTACTAGGTTTTGTGGTGCATACGGTTGTAAACGTTAAACTTACCTGTTGGCGTTGTTAACCCTTTAATGCGCGCTTTCTCTTTCAGCGTTTTTGCATCGTATACCACGATTTCCCCCGTTGGGTTCTTCGCATCAGTACGGTTCCATACCGATACCCATACTTCCGTTCCGTCGGCATTGAACTCCATATGTAACGCCGCTTTACCTTCTTCTTCTGTTACCCGGATTGTTTTCACAATTTCACGCGTTTTCTTGTCGAAAACTTGTACTGATTGTTGAATTTCTGGCTCTGGGTGCTTAAGTTGGTCAGCCCAAACGTAGTCAGACGTTTCATGAGTACGGATGAAAACACCTGCACCGTCAGTTTCAACTTCGTAACATAACTTCCACGCTTGCTCAGGGTTATTGATTGGGTCATTACCCCAAACAGACACTAAGCCGATACCTAGGTGAGTTGTACCACCAACAGGGCCACACTCTTCATCAATCCAGTTTGCACCCGGTCCAGGATGAGGTAAGCTATCAACATCGATCATTTTTTCTAACTTAGCGTCTTTAGTGTCAACCACTACCATTTTATTAGACGCGTTCGCGGCAATTTGGAAGTAGCGACCTGATGGGTCAAAGAAGCCATCATGCAAGAATTCAGCTGACTCAATCGCGGTAATGGTTAAGTTATCTAAATCTGTGTAGTCAACCTGCAACATTTTACCGGTTTCTTTCACGGCAACGATAAACGCAGACTCATTTGGCGCAGTATAAATCGCGGCAACACGAGCTTCGTTAATGAACTCACCTTTCGTGTTATAACCTCGGGTAGAAACCACTTTAACTGGGTTTAAGGTCACCGCATCCATAATCACGAAGTGCGCTGGCCAGTAACCACCGGCAATCACATATTTACCATCACCTGATACCGCAATATCACGCGCGTCATATGCCATTTTAGTTTCAGCCACTAACATTTTTTCTGGTGTTTGCCACAAGTCAATCTTGTTAACTTTACCGTCACGACCTATGGTATACCAAAAACGTCCTACATCTTTTGCCGTGTCTTTTTTATGATGCTCTGTGCCTTTAATAACGTGCACGGCATAGCCAGTATCAATATGAGAGACTATTTTCTTGGTGTCACCATCAATAATGGCGGCTTTACCTGCATCACGCTCGATAACCACAAAGAAGTTTTTCCAATTCAAACCATGTAAAGGCTTAGTTGGGTAGTCTTTAGGAGCCACATATTCTTTAGTGTGAGAGCGCATTTGCTCTAAAGACATTTCCGGTGGTACCGGCGGTGTCATTTGAATAAATGTTGCTAAGTTGCTGATTTCTTGCTCAGTAAACAAGTCATCAAAGTTATTCATGCCGCCTTCAGTACCTAACGAAATAATTTTTTCTAAACGCTTTTGGCCTTTTTTAAGCATGTTTTCAGGTTCTAAATTTTTACCCGTCGCACCTTTTCGCAACACACCATGACAACCAGCACAGCGCTGGAAGTAATGTAATTGTGCTTTCTCAAAGTCGGCTTTAGATAGCGTTGGCTCAGCAGCTGAAACTGTCATGCTAAGACCAGTTGCTGCCATGCCGATTGCTAAACCAAGTGCTGAAAGACTAAATTTAATCGTTTTCATCGGATCATCTCCATTTACAAAGTTATCGAGTTTTTTGTTTTTAAATTGTTTTATTGTTATCTAACTAGTTTGCTATCAAAGACCAAAAGCACTGTCGGCAATCACTGGCTAAATGAGACTTACATTTGTCTGTTCCAGTTGTTTGTTAGCGAGTAGCGATAAATTTAAGATACGGTAACTATTCATTACTTTGCGTAGAAAAAACCTGATGCAGATCAAGTTTTAAAAGCTTACAAATAGAATGCATTTACAACTTGATCAAGGTCAACAAATAAATAGGTTTTACGCTCATTGGCGTCAATTCGTATTAGAATCAGCTTCATTGTTAACAATTAACCGTCATTCTAACTGAGTATGTTTTATGAATAATCGCAGTAAATCCTTGTTATATGCCGCTATCATCGGCTTAATTATTGTTGCCATTTTTTTGGGTTTTTTAAGCAGCTTAACTAACCCAGTGTCATGGATACTTATTGCTGTTTTACTGTTGATCCCTGTCTTTTACAAAAAGCTAGCTAACAGTGAGCAAGTGGAGTGGAAAGAGTCATACAGCGTTGGCATTGCAAGCTTAGATAATGATCATAAAAAGCTGATCAGCTTACTTAATCAATTTAACACCGCGTATGACTACGCCATGAGTGAAGACTATGAGCGCCAGGCGCTTGATGAGTTAATCCGCTATACCAAATATCATTTTGACCGTGAGGAACAATTATTAGAGCAGTTTAATTACCCCGATCTAGCCGCGCATAAGGCTCAGCACCAAAAAATGATTGAGCAAGTGAATAGTTTTATGGATTTATACAACGAGAAAGGCCATGATGCACTGAACGAAATTAGTGAGTTCTTATCAAATTGGTTGATTAATCATATCAACGGTACCGATAAAGCATACAGTCAGCTGCTGATTGACAACAACGTCAAGTAAATTGCCGTTGCCAACCGTTAATCGTTAATCGTTAATCGTTAATCGTTAACACATCGCTTGATACGCAAATTTTACTGCATATCAAGCGTTCTAGTTGTTAAAAGCTTGGCGCTGTCGGTGTATTACAAGCCACTGCAATATGTTTTTTAAATCAATACCAAGAGCATGGCATACACTTTACCGTAATTATCTAGACGCACATTATTGCGGTGTTCATCTTCGCTTTTCCCTGACGGTAAAAAAGTCTGCGCTTGAAATAGTGACTGTAGATTTTTTATTCATATAAATAAGCCTATAAACTAGGCGCTTTAAAAGCCACGACAACAATTATTGTACTGGCATGTGATCCTTTTACGTTAAGGGTTACAAAATCCTACAAGCAATTACAAATTATCGACAAAAGCATACATAAAGCCTACAGAACAATCACGCTTGACGCGCCTATAATAGCGCCGCTAAAACCCTAGAACTTTCTCCAGCTAGATTCAGATAGTGATAGCCTAGTCTGCACTTTTTTTTTATGAAAAAGTGAGACTTAATACTGTCTGCTATTAATCGCCTCAGAGCAAAGCAAAGGTTTAGCGTTTAAAAACCAACACTTTACATCATGGCTTATTAACAACACACAATGACGGCATTTTTTCTCTCACAATTACTGGTTACCATCACTCTCATTATTGAAAGTTTTGCCATGCAATTAAAAAATAAAAACTATATCTTAGCGGCACTCTCGGTAAGCTGTTTTTTTAATGCTTGGCACTATTTATTACTTGAACAACCAACCGCAGGTTATATCTTTTTATTCTCCAGCATTCGATTTCTAGTTTCCATCAAATGGAAATCGCAATGGATTTCTGTGGCATCACTGAGTTTAAGCTTGTTGATCACTATATCTACCTATATTGGCGTGCTAAGTATTATTGGTTTTATCGCCACGGTATTTATTACGGTCGGTTCATTTAGTAAAAATGATAAGTTTTTACGATTAATGATGATTGCAGGCGGATCGTTATGGCTTTTGCATAACCTACTGTTATGGACGCCAGTTGGCATAATGGTTGAAGTGATTTTTGTTGGTAGCAGTGCTATTGGTTACTATCGCTATTACAGAGCGAATAAAAAGCCATTGCCATTAGAGCAGGTTAAGCTTTAGTTGACGTGAAAAAGACTTTATTAATCGCCTATTTTTTTCATCTAAGATTTTAAGAACAGTGCTAAATATACAGCCATTGCAAGTAATTTTCCCAAGCTCAAAGACTTGTAGTAGCTCAGACCTGATCTGACAGTTACCCGTTTTTTACGGTGTTTTGTCAGCTTAGATTTGAGCTAAATTCTTTTCAGCCCAAATCGATTTACCATCAATTAATGTTTCTAGCGGAGTTCGTCCGCAGCACATTTTTCCTTGATGTGTTCGTTCATTGTTGTAGTAATCTATCCATTCGTCCAGATCTTTTTGCAGCTCTTCCATATCTGCATACAATTTTTTTCTAAAGGTTATTTGATAAAACTCATTCAAGATCGTTTTATGGAAGCGTTCACAAATGCCATTCGTCTGAGGTGACATTGCTTTCGTTTTAGTATGGTCAATATCATTAATCGCTAAATATAGCTGATAGTCATGGTGGTCGACACGGCCACAATACTCGGTGCCACGGTCAGTTAATATACGCAACATAGGCAGGTCGTATTGCTCGAAATATGGCAGAACTCTATCATTCAGCACATCTGCTGCTGTGATTGGTGTTTTGGTTGTATAAAGCTTAGCAAAAGCCACTTTGCTGTATGTATCAACAAATGTTTGCTGATAAATGCGACCCACACCTTTGAGGTTACCGACATAAAAAGTGTCTTGTGAGCCAAGATACCCTGGATGATGGGTCTCAATTTCACCACAAGCCTCATCGTCATGTTTTTTCTTCTCAAGCGCAGCAACTTGAGCATCAGATAAAGTTATCCCATCGTTGGCCACCGCCAGTGCCCTACAAGTGCGCAGCCCCATTAATAATCGCTCGGTGGGTAATTGGCAAAAATATGACGCCTACCTCGATGATGTAAAAGCGCTGTTAGCAAAAAATGGCGTAATATGTCAGTAACACAGATGCAATTTTATTGTTTAAAAACTCGATAGACCGCACATTTAGTGTGAAGAACGTACAACAATAGCCACCACTCTGCACTTTTTTTAGCCGGTTCTAGGCCGTGGATAAGGAGAATACGCTTTGTCTATGGCTCATTTTTTTCAACGCACGACTTACAGCGCAGCGTTTCAAAAAACTTAATTGAAACGGGCGTTGATTTTTTACTGTACAAAATTTAATGAGCTACACCTCGAAGGAAACAACAAAACGCTATGATATTTGAGGTGAGAAAGTAAAAGCTAAAGCAGTGGAGCTGATGCCGTTATAATAGCATGTTCGCACAAAACAAAGCCTTGTTCTTACGAACAAGTAACAAATTAAAATTTACACATAGTAAACACAGGTAAAAACCATGAATATGTTAATAACTGTTGCTCCTATGATAACACTTATAAATAATGTGAATGTGGTGCCCAACTTTTATTGTGGGTAACTTATGAAAAATCCGCATTACTGTGGCTTATTTTGAAACTACGGCAGCGTAAATTAATGCCGAGGTAATGATGGCTATGACATCCCATATTTTCCATTGCTTATTCCTTACTTTCTCATCATATATTTCTTTACCTACCGCAAAGGCAGCAGCCGAGGCCACAGGCACAGCCACACTATTTAAATCAAAAAGGTTGGCGATAACGCTACCGCCAGCCGCGGCAAACGCACCATAAATAGCATGCGTGGCTTTATCGGCATGCCTAAACCCTGCTAGCGCCGGTAATTTACCATGATGTACAATCTTTATGCTCATTAATTAGCCGCCTTTAAATTTGTCTGGTTAGTTGCAAGCAAGACACTTAGGCTAGCTTGCCCTATTTCAACTGCTCTTACTATATTATCAATAGTGGTTACTTTTTTATCAAGCGGTTCAGCCCCGTGGATACGGGGAACTTCTACCGCTCGATCTTTTTTGAGCTATTTTTACTAAAAATGCGTTAAAAAGAATACTTACACTGCTGCCATATTCATGAGTTATATCTATTAATCCTTTTCAAGCGTTTAGTTAACTTTCACTTGAATTTATAGAGTTACTTTGTTGCCTTGTGGCGCATTGGTATCGTTAGCGGCCCTAAATTATCGATATAGTCTGAATTTTTTTTACCTTGATGAAAGGGGTAATTCAGTGGGTTGTTATTAAAGCTTTTTAACACTTGAGTTAGACCATGGTAGCCGCGTTGGCGCACTCTTCTGACCATAGAAAAATCCACTTCTACAGGTATAATTTCTTCGTCGCTGCCAGCTTCATAAATACAATTACCCCCTGCATCAAAAACAACAGACCTACCAATACTAAAACCACCGCAAGAGTTTACATCCAAAAAATAGACTTGGTTGGTTGCAGCCGTTGCCCGTGAAATTGATATTTCAATATCACGATCTATGGTGTAAGTCATCGTGGGGTGCAAAATTACTTCAGCGCCCATGCAACTTAAAGTGCGTGCAACCTCAGGAAACCATTTGTCGTAGCAAATAGTGACACCAAATCGGCCGATTTCTGGAACATCAAATACGGTAAACTCGCTACCCGAGGTAATGCCAGCCTCATAGGGATAATAAGGGTATAGCTTACGATACCTAGTCACAACCTCACCTTCTGGATTAATAACCGGCGCTGTGTTGTACAACTTATCATCGGATTTTTCTATCAAACTGCCAGGGATAAACCAAATACCATACTTTTTTGCGATATCACATAATGAGGATTCAACGCTTGATGGCATTTCAATTGCATTTTGGTTTCCTGAGCCAAACACTACTAGCTCAGGCAGTATTACCATATCGATCCAGGGATAACGTGCCATAGCTTTAGCGATTTTTTTGTCAATGATAGCTAAGTTTTCACCTGTATCTAAATTCAACTGTAAGCAGCAAATATTAAATAAACTCATTATTAATACCCTTAAATATTTATTGTTTTGTTGAGTATCACATAGATCACGCCTACTTTATGGTGCCAGAATACTAGAATCTTTAGCGCCAGTTTTTAGATACGCTCTCCCAATAAGCTGTTGTTCACTATTTACATTAAGGTATATCGTCCTTGTTCAGCTTATTTATTGCTTTTCTTCGACAGTAACAACTGGTACTACTACTTCTAAGCAACTGGCTCTTCTCACTGTTTAACAATTCGATTATTTTCTGTGCATCAATTAAGCAGAAAAATCGTTTCATAATAAGTCAAACTAGGTGTGCTATAACCTTGGGTTAAGTCATAAGCTGGCGATGTGAAACTTAATAATAAGAGAGTAAAAATAATGAATAAAATATTTTATCTACTGACCATTTTATTACTTTTCGCAGCACATACGACTCAAGCACAAGCACCGCTAGCGCAGCTTAATAACTCCTGCAACGCTAGTAACCAAAGTCACTGTAGTGAGATGTCGAATTTAGGTTGCAACTACGATTGCTTAACTGGCAGCGGAGATACGGCAAGAGTCGCTCTAACCTACGACTACGCCATGGGCTCAGGTCCCGCCCAACTAATGGATTATCGTCATTATGGTTTAGCGAAAAATGCAACAAACGCCAGTAATAGCTTTCAAGGAAAACTTACATTAACGACTATAGCTAACCAAAGTAATATCGTTGAAGTCGGTCAAAATAATAACCTGCCGAACTACCCTCAGGCCTCATACCTACCTAAATTTGATTTTGAATTTATTCAACACGGTAGTCATCTCATTCCAGTCACACGAGGCCTAATTAGCACGGGTCACCCTAACTGGGAGTATATATTAGAGCCTGGTCGTATCTGGCAAGAAAGCAGCGATCAAGGCTATAGTCGGGCGTCTTTACCGTTTGCGCTACAAGAAAGAAATGCCAACTGCACATTTAATGGTGTGATGTCATTTTTATTTAAAGAAAACGGCGCTATTTCACAAGTATCTTATCAAATCGCCGCGGAAACATGCTTGTACTTAAAGCTTAATATGTGGGGGCGACTTGATGCTGACTATAAACCTTATGCAATTAAGCATGCCTCTGAAATTAAAAAAAATTATGAGCATGAGATCGCCCGACGCATGCCCACTAAAGCCATTAGCCAACTTGCGGTTGAACACCCTCAAGCTGACGTGATCACGGCAAATATTGGCAGCAATCAGCAGCAGCAATACCAAACTTTATATGGTGTTGCTTATAATGGCATTCATTATGTCGGCGGATGTAACACCCGTTATGGTTTATACCCTTTCTGCGCGGTAATGGCGGTTCCATCTTACTCAACATCAAAAACAACCTTTGGCGCTTACGGTTTAATGCGATTAGAGCAACTTTTTTCAGGCAGCCAAAAAAAGTTGTTGGTAGCAGACTGGGTGGCGCAATGCGCAAAAAGACGTTGGCGCGATGTTACCCTAGAAAGTTTATTAAATATGGCAACAGGTAACTACCATTCATCAAAGTTTCACCATGATGAATCATCATTAGCTAAGCTAACTAAATTTTTTTTAAAGGATCAGCACGCCGACTTGATAACTTATGCTTGTAGTTTTCCACGCAAAGCAAAGCCAGGAACAACTTTTGTCTATCACACCTCTGATACTTATATTCTAGGTACGGCATTGAATAACTATTACCAAAGCAAAACAAGCACTAAACACGATTTTTGGCGTGATGAATTGGTTAAGAATTTATGGCAGCCATTAGGGCTTAGTCCAACCATGTACCGTACCAAAAGAAGTTACGATAATATCGCTCAACCATTTACTGGCTATGGCCTTACCTATCATAGCGATGATGTTGTTAAACTGGCTGAGTTGTTAAATAAGGATCGAGGCCGAATTAACAACGTGCAAGTATTGGATCTCGACTTGGTTCAGCAATCACTCGACATATCACATCATGGCTTACCGGCTGGACGCCCTGTCGATAAATATCACCTTGGTTTATGGTATTACAATATTGATGCCGACCAGTCGTTTGATTATGGCTGTGCTTCAGCAAAATGGGTCCCTTACATGTCAGGCTACGGCGGCATATCCATAGTATTGTTGCCTAATAATATGATTTATTATCACTTTAGCGACAATAACTCTTTCACTTGGGGTAAAAGCGCAAAAGAGTTACATAAAATTAGTCCGTTATGTTAACCATTGGCATAGTTATTAGGGCGTGTTGATCTTTTTGGACTGTTTTTGCAGCCCTTTGTTTGGTTTTTATACAAGGCTGAGCCTATAAAGTGTAGTTATTCTACACGCACAGGCGAAAACGCAGTAAAAACTCCAAACAAACGCTGTCCAATGGATTCGTTTGCAGGTGATTTGCTCTTTGTTACTCGTTATTTATTTGGCATAACCAAACTTCATGCCAAGTGCCGCGATCAAATCACCTTCAATTCGAACAAAATTCAATCTCGAAAGATCAACACGCCCTAACACAAGTAGTAATAAAGCTTTGAGCGCTTAATCTTAGTTGGCAAAGACAAAGTCTAAGGTTGTGTGTTTATCGACGGTAATGTCAGTAACACTAATAATAGCCAAGCTTAAATAAGCGCTTTCTTGTCGAGTAATCGTGCTGGGTAAATTGCCACCAGTACACAAAGTGCAAGTGCAAGTGTCGCAACATTAATCAACAACAAATAACTTTCTGGCTCTGACAATAAATAGCCTGCAACCAAGGGTCCCGTTGCCAAGCCCATTTTCGAAGCAAAGCCGCCTAACGCTGCCATTTGCCCAGCCGCATCAAATTTTGCCGCCATGGTCAAAAAGTACGGTACTGAAAAAGCCCAGGCGATACCAACAACCGCATTAACAACTAAAAATATTGCCCCGCTCTCACTAAATATCAATAACCATGTACCGAGCACAGCAACAACTAAAGCTATGGTTAACGGCGTGCATAGTTTAAATTTTGCCCCAGTGTAAATTGCTAATATCGCCCCCAATATTGCAATAATATTGGTAATACCAATCACTGGGCTTAGAAAGTCCATATCATGGCTGAAAAATTTCCCTAAGCCAAATATAAAGGCAAATAATGCCATATTGGCCGCTTGAAAAAGGAACAGCGCTATTAAGGTTAAAAGCAAAGGCTTAACCTTAACCGCTGCTGTTTTCTTACTTTTTAATTTTTCGTTAGGTAGCGGATACGCGCCAAGAAATGGCAGCATACACAAAGTGAGACTGCTAAAGGTGATCAGCGCATAAAATGGAACATAAGTACCATAGATAGGAACTAAAGGCGGAAGTTGCCACAGACCTAATGCGCCACCACTGTATTGCACCACAATTAACAGGCTAAAAGCGACACTAGGTTTGCTGGTTCGGGCAATAACCGAAAAGCCTAAACCAACCAAAGCCCCACCGATAAAGCCATGGCAAAAGCGTAAAGGCACTAACGCTGTTACCGACGATTGTAAAATGGTAAAAATATCGATTGAAATCAAGGTTAGTAGCATGCATGCCGCAGTTAATTTCCAACGAGGAATTAAGCGGATTAACAAAGTGATCATTAAGGCACCAAAAGCTGCACCTAAAGCGTTTGCTGAGGTGATTTTTCCCGCCTCGACTGCAGATAACTGTGCTCCTTGCATTAAGGCATCAATAATGGCGGGAAAAATATTAATATAATACAAACCAGCCGATGCTAAAAACGCTAACAATAAGCTAGCTTGCCAACTGTCTTCTTTAAATTGGTAGGATTTTACAAGGTCTAGATTCATACTGCCTCACTGAAAGTTATTAGGTTGTTAATTCAATCTACGCTAACAAGCTAAAGCACCATAGACCCAAATGAGTATTAACCATGGTGCCAGTTTATACGTTTGTGGACAGTTCAACGGCTGCTTTGTAAATACAAAAAAGTGGTGGGTCTATTTAGGCAGCATCCATAACGCTTGCGTTTAGTAACCTAAATTTTGCCGTACTACTCAGTATGTTAACTCTTTTATTAAAAAAACGGCTAAGCTTTAATGGCGATCAAGTGCACTAGCGGGTTTAAACACTAACAAAGCACATATCACTAGCCCTATTACCGCAACATTAATGACTTGTTGATAATTTTCACCACTAAGTAAAAGCGCGGCAACCATAGGACCAGACGCCAGCCCCATTTTTGAAGCAACACCACCTAAAGCAGCCATTTGACCGCTTTCGTCAAGCTCAGAGCAAATACCAAATAAGTAAGGTAGAACAAACGCCCAAGTAATACCAATAGTAATATTGGCAATTAAATACACTATTTCGTTGCTACTAAAATGTAACCCCCAACTGCAAAAGGCAGTCAGGAAAATAGCCAAAACTACGGGTATCATACGTCCATATTTAGTGCCGATAACGATCACTAATAATGCGCCGAGCAGTGCTACCCAACTTGCCACACCTAATGCGTTTGACATAAAGTCAAGAGACAAGCCATCGGCTTTTCCTAGGCTGATCATGTAAGCAAACAAGCCCATATTGGCCGCTTGAAATAAGAAAATAGCAGCTAAGTTTAGTAACAGTGGTAATCGAGCAAGCTTAGGCGTTGTAATGCTAACTTCAGCCTTTGGTGTTACTGATTTCTCTACCGCGTAATCGGGTAAAAATGGCATCATTAATAAGGTAACAACAGTGAAAGTGGCCAGAGAGACAAACAGCGCACTTGTACCATACTCAGGCACGAGACCAGGTAAATACATTATCCCTAACCCCCCTAAACCCCATTGTATTAACAGTAAATAGCCAAAGGTTTTGTCGGCTTCTAATGTACGTGAAATAATGCCGAAGCCGATACCAACAAGCAAGCCACCTGTTAAACCGTGCATCGCTCTAAACGCAATCATAGTCATCGGCTCAGTAATAAAAATACAACCAGTATCGATAGCTATCAATGCGATTAATAATAAATAACACCAACGCTGCCAACGAATGTGCTTAATAATAAATACTGCTAATAAAGCGCCGATAGCGGCGCCATATAAATTAGCCGAACTAACAAAGCCCGCTTGCTGACTGCTAAAGGCTAAACCTTCTTTTAAGCCATTAACAACCGCAGGCATAATATTGATATAAAAAATGCCAGCGGTGGTTAAAAATGCCAGTATGATTCGCGCAATTACGCCATTAGGCGCGACTTTCAATTGTTGCATTGGGAAGGTGGTTACCATGGGCATTTATACGCTCTTATTGTCTGGGGTAGAAGTTAAAAAAATCGCTCAACACATAAACTATTTTAATCAATCACAAGCGATACCCGCTTGGACTAATAACTGTTTGATTGGTTGTAGCTCTTTTGCATAATGACGCCACTTTCCTGCTGAACTTGTATAAATTTTTTCTCTCACTTGGCTTGCGCTCGCTGTGGTAGCTGGCGCGCTATTGTTTTGAAAATCTACACACTGTGCTTGCCAATCAAGCTGGCAATATGCAAGCAGCTTTTTTGCCTCAACGGTTAGATCATTAACAACATCTTCATAGGCCACTTGATGAATAACATTCGGAAGTACCCGATACCAATGCTGCATCATTTTATGGTGCGCTATGTAATACTTAGCCAATTCAGTGAGCTCATATGAAAAAGGATAGCCATTGGTAAACATCTGCTTGTAAATGGAGTAACAAGTGTCTAATGGGTGACGAGTGACATGAATTATTTTAGCCTTAGGTAAAGCTAAATGAATTAAACCAACATATAACGAGTTTAACGGTAACTTATCGATGAATTTTTTTGTCAAACCGGTTTCTGGTCTAGTACTTTTTATATAATTTTCCCCTAAGGTTTTAAAGTCAATGTTACGACTTACCTCTACCAATTCTTGGCGTGATTTGGGCGCTGACTTGGCCGTTTTTTGAATTTCGTCCATCATACACAAAGCAAAATTATTTAACTCGCCGGCGCTAAAGACATCACTATGATGACTGATAATGCGATCAACTAGCGTCGAGCCTGTTCGAGGTAAACCTAGTATAAAAATAGCTTCACTGTTTTCACAAACGCCTGCCACACCCTCGGTTGATGTCAAGGCTGCATTACTGCCACGATATTGCTTAAAAAAGTATTGATTAAAAGTCGTGGTGATTTTTTGCAGCGTTAATATGTCCTGCTCAACGTCATAACGCATACAGTCACGGCGTGCTTTTGCCCCCTGACTGAGCTGCTCGAAACTTTGGGGATATTGTTGTATATCTTCCAATTCTTTCGCTAATGCATAATGTATTTGTGCCTTGCAAATTGGCTGCTTTATACCTTGGGCTAGCACCTGTTTAAGTTGCGCAATATGATTGCTGGTTTTACTTTGCTTTTTTAAGCTGGCACGCAGTAAGTAGGCTTCATAATCCTTGGGGTTTAGCGTCAGTGCTTGATTTAACTGCTGCTCTGCTAAGTTAATATTGCCTTGATAACGCGAAATTGACGCCAGATTAAAATAAACTTGCGCTCGCTCTTTAGGGTGTTTGGATTGATTAATAAAAGCTAACGCTTGCTGATAGTAATATTGCGCCTGCGTAAAGTCATTTAGCTTAGTAAACATCATCGCCAAGTCGTGACATTGTGCTAGGTCTGCTGCCTGTTTATGCTTTAAAAACTTGGCCAACACTTTGGCTGCACTTTTATCTGACATTAGCAGCAAGGTATTAACTTTTTGTAATTGCCATTGCAACGCTGTTGGCTGTAGTTGGATAGCTTTATCAATCGTAGCTAACGCTAATTCTGTGTTTTTAAGTTGAAAAGCTAAAAAGCTAGTAGCGTACCAACCATCCGCGTTTTCGGGAAAGTCTTGATTAATTTTTTGACATGCTTGTTTAGCTTGCGGCACATTTTTTTGATTAATAAACGTCCAAGCTTGATCGAGACGTAAGTCAATATCTGGGTTTTGCGACGGGTAATTGATGTGAAAATCCTTATGTTAGAACATACCATACTTCACCAGCAACAATCATAACAACAAGCTCGTTAGTTATGTCAAGCCTAACGCGTACTGACCCTCACTACTTCGTTTTCAGTAAAGGTCAGCCTTTGCCAACGCTATCGCAGTTAGTGCGAAAGAGCATTGTCACCAGTATTGCTAAATATTTAGAACCTATACTTCGCAATTAATCCTATGGTTCTGGGTTGACTAATATAGTCTTTTGACGAGTTACCTAAAAAGTTTTCCGAAGGATCCGTTCCCATGACGCTCTCTGGCAATAGGCCAGTAACACCATCATCATTAAACAAGTTACTGACATATAATGTTAGATCCCAATCGTCGCTACTAAGACGAGTACTTACGTTCCAAATTGAAAAACCTTTAATATCAGCTTGGTATTTGCTATCACCTAGTGCATTAGTGGTATCAGACTGATAGTAGCCATTTACCTGAGATATCCAATACATACCATTTTCCATAGCATGGGTGTAATCCATAGAAATGCTGAGGGTATGTTCGGGGGTTGCCGGTAAACGAGTACCGTCAGCGGCAACTAAGTATGTTGACTCTGCTGCCCCAACACTGGACGGCGCATAAAAATCATCGGTCAACTCTGCTTCAATGTAAGCGTAGCCAAGTATGTAATGCAAATTATCTGTTAAATAACCTTGTAGCTCTAATTCAACGCCAGACGTTTGAGCTGACTCACCATTAGCAACCGCGAAAAAACCCCATGTTGTTGCGGTATTTAGTTGTGGATCTTGCCAGTCAATTAAGAAGGTTGATAAGGTGTAACTATGGGCGCCAGCGTCTAAATAACCTTTAACACCAAACTCATAGTTAATTGCATAATCCGAGGTATATTGTTGCCACTCAGGCCGTTCCTCTAGCGAGCCACTCAGTGGAACCGCATTGGCTCCCCCTCGACGGTAACCTTCGGCAATGGTAGCGTACAACATAGTGTCATCGCTTAAGTCGTAAGCAAAATTACCTTTAAACAAGGTATCACTTTCTTTGGTTTCAAAACTCGGTTCATCGCCTAAAAACGGCCAAATTGGTAATGATAAGATAGTGTCATTGGTAAATTTATTATCAAAATAACGAGCGCCAAATGTTGCTCTAAATTTATCTGAAAAATGATAAGTTAACTCGCCAAAAACCGCCTTGTCTTTAAAGTTTTGATTTCTAACATAATGAAAGTCATTATCGGTATAAACCATACCGAAGCTACCCATGGTGTCCCACCATGTTGGAAAAGCAGCAAAAGCCCACTCTTGGTAACCTGGCATGTAACTGTCTTGGGTAGAAAGGGTGTCTTGGTCCATATAATAAGCACCAATTACCCAATCAATATTTGCTTCACGTTGATTTGACACTAAGCGTAATTCTTGCACAAAAGCGTCTTCTTTATAACCACGCTCCGCCATTGCTAGTGGCCGTGGTGTGCCATAATATAAATCTGCAAACCAATCGTTTTTTGCATAAAACCCGGTATTATCACTTATGGAGTTTCCTTCATGGCGGTATTTTGATGAACTTGACGTTAATGTCGCAAACCCTAAATTCCACTCTGCTTCTAACGATGTTAACGAAACATCACGATCTGAAGGCTCAAGTAATACAGCACCGTTTTCATAGTCGCCATAGGGCTGCTCTGTGCCATCCACCCAATTGGTACCGCGGGTTACTTGCCGACGGCCACCAATTTTATCGTTTTGAAATTGATACGCTAGTAGCAAGGTTAAATCACTAGTCGCCTCGAATAAGGCTGACACCCTACCGTAAGTAATGTCGACCGTATCTGCATCCTTTACACTTCTAAAAGTATTGCCACCTGTCGCTAAGTCACCATCACTAACCGGCGGGTTGTAACCTGGTGATGCAACAAAGCCAGCTGAGGGATCAAAATTAGCACTGGGTACATTTGCCATTGGCGCTTTTGAGTTGTCATTTAAGTTATAGACATTGCTATAGTCTACAATACCGTCATTATTAATATTGCCGACATTTGCACGTACGGCTAATTGCTCAGACAATGGCAGGTTTAACAGCACATCTGTATTGATATTAAAGCCATCGGAACCTTTTGCTTGACCTAAGCCAAGGCTAGCAGAGCCATGAAACTCATCAGTTTCCGGACGATTCATGCGGTATTTTACCGTGCCAGCTAACGAGCCTGAGCCGTACAAAGTACCTTGCGGTCCTCGCAGTACTTCAACCATCTCAACATCTTTTAAAATAAAGTTAGCATATAAAGGAGTATCATTGATATAAGAGGCAACCGTAGGTATTGCCGATAAAGCAACGTCGCCATTGGCACCACCATCAACATTAACACCGCGAATAATAACACCATTAACCGCACCTGAGTTTCGATAACCTCGGTCAACCACGGTGATCCCGGCAACATTACGCATAAGTTGAGAAGCATCAATAATGCCAGCATCTTCTAATTCTTGGCCAGATACTGCAGAAATATTGTAAGGAATTTCTTGAAGCGTTTGTGTTCGACGGTTTGCTGTTACTTCAATAACTTCAATTTTACCTTTCTCCGTAGCTTGTGCTTCTGCCGCACTTACACCAACTGATGTAAGTGACATGAATAATCCAGTGCTCACCGCACTAGCGACTATTGATTTTCTAAAAATTACCTTTTTCATGATACTCCCCAATATGCCTTGTTATTTTTATGCTAAATTTAGAGTAGAACAATAAAACAGCAGCTCATAGTGCCAGTTTCACACTTGTGATAGTTCCAGTTTCAACGCCTATATTTTCGGTATTTCTAGCGGCCCCAGCTGATTAAGCTTACTGGTGACACGTGCTTTGGCCGTGTTAAATGGAAACTCAATCGGATTATCACGATAGCTCTTTAGCGGTTGTCCTAAACCATGCAACCCTCGCTCTCGATTTCGGCGCACGACGGCGAAGTCTATCTCAACTGGAAATATTTCTTTATTAATTCCCGCTTGATAGATAACACTGCCGTCTGGCGCAACCATGATAGACTTTCCGTTGCCATAATCACCTAAGCCGTTTACCGCGATGACATAACATTGATTGGTAACCGCCGTAGACTGTGCCATGGCTAACTCAACATCACGATCTATTGTGCCTGTTAGCGTAGGATAAATGAGCACTTCTGCGCCAAGGCAAGTTAAGCTTCTAGCAACTTCAGGAAACCAAAGATCATAGCAGATGGCGACCCCAATACGCCCTTGTGGCACATCAAAAACTACAAAGTCTTGCCCAGGTGAAACGCCCTTTTCATAAGGTAAAAATGGATAAATTTTTCGATAACGTTCAATAACAACCCCATCACTGTTTATCACCGATGTGGTATTAAATACTTGCTCATCACATTGTTCATATTCTGAGCCTGGGATCAGCCAAATATTTAGTTCTTTCGCTAGTGCGCAATAAAATCGCTCTGCTTTACTTGGAAATACCGAGGCATATTTTTTCTCGGGACCATAGCTACAAAGCTCACTCAGTACGATCATATTTACCCAAGGAAAGCGTTTTTTAGTTTGCTTAATTTCTTGGCCAATAGTGGCTAAGTTATCCCCACATGGCAGTGATAGTTGCATGCCTGCTATAGAAAAATGGCTCATTACAGTGACTCTCGTTGTAAAATGGATGACGTTAAATAGTTAATGACTTAACTGTAAGGAGTTTGCTCGTAGAAGTGTTAGTACCAGATAGCAGATAACTGTGGGTCCAGAGCATTAGCGTTATGTTGTTAACTGAGAAAATAAACTCTTTGCCACAGTAAAAATGAAAGTCTGCGATGTGTTAGTAGCGTTTTTTAGTTGAGATAGGTTAGTTGACGCACAAAACAATAGTTATGATCAAACCACTTCATATCATTACCATCCATGATGACATAAAAGCCTTTTACTTCTCCATACCCCCACAGATGCCATTGGCGATAATACATATCACCTTCAACCCACCAACGACCGCTATCTGACTCTGCGTCAATACCACCAGTGTGCCCTTTCATCATTCCATCACTAAACAGCTCGACAGTACAAGGCACACCATACACCATTTGACACTCTAACTTAGCACCCGATAATGCAGCTTTTAATGCACTCCCTGTTAACAAATTACCTTTAGCGTCAGTAAGCTTTTCCTCAAAGTCATCTGTTAACTGATGAATAAGCTTTGCTAGCTTGCTAACACCTTCGCGAATTTTATCAGTTGGAATACTGGTAATACCCATACGAAAGCAGTTTTCTGGATAGGTAGAACTAGCAAAATAGCGCTTTGCGGGTTCAATTAAGATCCCAATCTCTGCGGCTTTTTCACGCAAGTAATCACCATCTAGCTGTTTCGGTCCCGTGATCCAATACGCTGTACCGCCTTGGATTGGGCCTGTATCTACACTGTCTGGTAAATAAATATTGAGCGCTTCTCGCAACTCTAACCAGCGCTGAAAAAACACTTTATGCAACTGCATCATAAAAGCATCGTAATAACCTAAAGATAAAAAATAAGATACGGCGCGCTGATTAGATAAAGGAGGGTTACGCATCATGATTTTACGAAGCTTTTTAAGCTCAACTATCACTGAACTGTCGGCGACGATAAAGCCAATTTGTACGCCAGATGCCAAAACCTTTGACAAACAAGAAACATACACTACCCGGTTATTTTTATCTAAACTGCGTAATGCTGGGTGCGGTTGACCAAGAAAGTTACTCTCAAATTCAAAATCATCTTCAATAATGATAAAGTCTTGCTGTTGTGCTTTAGTTAACAGTTGATCACGACGCTCCATCGACATTGTGATACTGGTTGGGGTTTGGTGACTAGGCGTGGTATAAGCAATATCACAGCCGTCAAGATTTTTATCAACAATCATGCCTTTATCATCAATACCTTGAAATATTAATTTAGCGCCTTGTTGTAACAGTAATTCGCGCATTTCTGGGTAACCAGGTTCTTCTACAGCGGCGGTGACAGTTTCATCTACAAATAGCTGACTAATTAAGTGCAAAGCTTGCTGTGTACCAACAGTAATAATGATTTCTTCACGACTTGCTTGAATACCGCGCCGGGGTAATATTTTACTTCTAATCTCATCAAGTAACCTAGGATCATCTTGGAGGCCTTGTAACTCAGACCATTGATAAATTTCACCACTAGCATTTGCTCGATTATTAGCATCGCGCCATTCTTTTATCGGATAAAGTGATGAGTCAAATTTACCATCAATAAATGGAAAGCTATAACTGCGCCAATTCGCTGGGCAAGAGGTTTGTGTTGTTAGCGATACAACGCCTTTAAATTTATACTGATTAGGTTTGTCGTGTTGCGCAATTAATACTGATTTATTGGTTGCTTGATCGCTTTTACTCTTATGTGAAGTACGTTGCTCTGCTAATGTCTGCACGCATCCCTTGTGGATATTATCACTAACAAATATACCGCTGCGCTCTTTAGCAACAATGTAGCCTTCTTCTGTCAACGCCTGATACACCAATACTATGGTGTTTCTTGAAACATTTAACTGTTTTGCAAGTTTACGCGATGAGGGAAACTTACTCTTAGGTGGGTATGAGCCAATTAGTATACCTTCCACCAATTTGCTACGAATTTGACTTTGCAAACTTTCATCTGATTGATGATTCACATGGATTAAAGGACTAACCATCTTATAATGCACCTTCTCTTATCAAATCAGTAATGTTGGCACTATCGCAAAGGGTCAAATTGCGTAGTAATCAAGGTTAATCTTTCTCGGTCTTTAAACAACTACATAGCATCGCTTTGGTACTTGCCACGCTGCCCCTAGCCGGGTTAAATAGCTTGATCTTGTCAACTCGTAGTTCAATCACTAATGAAGCGGTCAATGCGTGTGTAAATGTGCTAACCTCAAAATATACCGAGATAGTTCGCTTAATACAACATATGTAAAAAACTATACAGCACAGTCTTTTACTCTTAAAAAAATCCGTTTTTCGTTACTCTGATCACTTAAATATCTACAACTTTTTTGGGCGCTCACAACTTGTAATGCATGCTGTTATTACGCCCACTATTGCTATGCAATTGTATATCGTATTGAAATTACTGAATCGCTTACGCTAAGTCTCGGTTAGGTAACAACCATAATTAAAAGCAATTTAAAAAGCTACCAGCTTTAATTACCATGCTTTTGTGGGATTTTATGCCCTGCCTGTGCTAAAGTCAGAGCCATAAAGTGGCATAGCCTTCTAGCTTAGTAATAGCTTGAAATCTATAGCGATATTGAATATAAAACTACACATTGTTTTCTATGGATAAAATGAAACCTAACGCAGCTTCGCACAACACAGACCAAGCCACCATTCTTTGGCACGATTATGAAACTTGGGGCGTATCACCAAAGTTTGATAAGCCCTCGCAGTTTGCCGGCATTCGCACCGATTTAGAGTTAAATATTATTGGTGAGCCAGAAATGTTTTATTGTCAGCCGCCACAAGATTACCTGCCACAGCCTGAAGCGTGTTTAGTCACCGGCATTACCCCGCAAAAAGCGCTGCGCGAGGGCTTAACAGAAGCGGAATTTGCCGCTCGTATTTATGGTTTATTTACCCAACCTAATACCTGTGTTGCCGGTTATAACAGCATTCGTTTTGATGATGAAGTGACCCGCTACCTGCTTTATCGCAACTTTTATGACCCTTATGCCCGAGAATGGCAAAATGGAAATAGTCGTTGGGATATTATTGATTTAGTGCGCGCTTGTTACGCGTTGCGCCCTGATGGTATTGAATGGCCAACCGTTGAGCGCGATGGCGAGCAAGTGGTAAGTTTTCGCCTAGAGCTATTAACCAAAGCCAATGGTATTAGCCATGAAGCGGCACATGATGCCATGAGCGATGTTTACGCCACCATTGCCATGGCAAAATTAATTAAAGAAAAACAACCCAAACTTTATAACTTTATTTTTAATTTAAAAAATAAAAAGCAGGTTGCCCAGTTAATCGATGTTTATAACATGACGCCGATAGTACATACCTCTAGTAAGGTGTCATCTGCCCATGGCTGTACCAGTTGGTTTGCGCCAGTTGGTTATCATCCTGTGAATAAAAATGCCGTGATTGCCGTTGATTTAGCACGAGATCCCACGCCGTTATTTGAGCTTAGCAGCGAAGAGATTAAAGCTCGCTTATATACCCGTTATGATGAGTTAGCTGAAGATGAACTGCCGATCCCAATGAAATTAATTCATTTAAACAAGTGCCCTGTGGTAGCGCCAGCAAAAACATTACTACCTGAAAATGCCCAGCGTTTAAGTATTCCACGAGAGCTTTGTCTTGAAAACTTAAAACGACTCAAGCAATACAGTGAACTAAGAGATAAACTAACTGATGTTTTTGCCAACAATGATTTTGACGATAGCCCAGTCGACGCTGAGTTCGCCTTGTACGGTGGTAAGTTTTTCTCGCACAGTGATAAAGCGCAAATGGAAATTTTACATCAGTTGCCGCCTGAGCAATTAGCAACTCACCCCTTTCAATTTCAAGATGACAGGTTAAGCACACTATTGTTTAGCTATCGGGCGCGTAACTTTCCATTGACCTTAACTGACAGTGAGCAACAAAAGTGGGCGGCACATTGTCAAAATCGCCTACAATATGGCGCTAAAGGCTTATTGACTGTTGATGAGTATATGATCAAATTAGAAAACTTAGCGTTTGAACATGAAAACAACACTGAAAAAATGAAAATATTGAAAGCCCTGTTTGAATATGTAAATCAATAAGCCATATTTAAGCAAGGCAAACGTCCGTAATTAATGTAATTAACCATGGCATGTTAAGTGCTGATAGGCTCTGCAGTATGAAAAAAATCTCTTTTATTGGCTTAGGCGTGATGGGCTTTCCCATGGCGGGTCATTTACAAAAATCCGGTTATCAAGTGACTGTGTATAATCGTACTACCACAAAAGCCGAAGCTTGGGTTCAACAATATGGTGGCGCAATGGCAAGTACGCCAGCCGCGGCTGCTAAAGATAGCGAAATTGTTTTTATCTGTGTTGGTAATGATGATGACTTACGACAAGTTACCTTAGGGCTAGATGGCGTTTTTTCAACGATTAAAGCCAATACTATTGTGGTTGATCACACCACAGCATCAGCAACCGTAGCGCGCGAGCTCGCAGAAAAAGCCCGCACCCTTAATGTCGGCTTTCTTGATGCGCCAGTATCCGGCGGCGAAGCCGGTGCGGTTAATGGCCAACTTACCATTATGATTGGTGGCGAGCAAAGCAGCTACGCAGCAGTTGAACCGGTTATGCAGTGTTATGCAAAATTTAGCAAGTTACTCGGTGCTGTCGGCAGTGGCCAATTAGCGAAAATGATGAACCAAATTTGTATTGCCGGCGTGATACAAGGTTTAGCGGAAGCGCTGCACTTTGGTAAAAATGCCGGTCTTGATTGTGAGAGCGTGGTTGAAGTAATCAGCCAAGGTGCAGCCGGCTCATGGCAAATGGATAATCGTCATAAAACTATGCTTAATAATGAATACAACTTGGGCTTTGCGGTTGATTGGATGCGTAAAGATCTTGATATTGCCTTAACCGAAGCAAAGCAAAATGGCTCTACTTTGCCATTAACCGCGCTTGTTGATCAGTTTTATGCCGATGTGCAAAAAAATGGTGGTAACCGTTGGGACACCTCAAGCTTATTAACCCGTTTATAAATTCACCGCTATACGCTTGAGCTTGAGTTTGAGACAACAACCTGTATTTTACGCTTTATGCCGCTAGACTGGTTGTTGTTAATGAAGCTCAATTATCTTATGCTACTTTCATAGCATGTACCGAGTAATATCTGCCAATGACAGCAACAATATACACCTTTAGTGCCGCAAACTATAAAAATGAAGCCATCGACTTTTCCATCTATCAGGGTAAAGCACTGTTAATTGTTAACACCGCTAGCGCATGTGGCTTTACGCCGCAATACGCTGGTTTGGAAAGCCTATACCAAAGCTATAAAGATCAAGGTTTTGAAATATTAGCTTTTCCTTGCAACCAATTTGGTAAACAAGAGCAAGGGGATAATAATGACATCAAGCAGTTTTGCGACCTTAACTTTAATATTTCCTTTGAACTGTTTAGTAAAATTATCGTTAACGGTGAGTATGCGCATCCTTTATACGAGCACTTGAAAAATGTAGCCCCGGGTATATTTGGCACTAAAAGTATTAAATGGAATTTCACTAAATTTTTAGTAGATAAACAAGGTAAGGTAATTAAGCGCTATAGTCCAACGACAAAACCCGCTGACATTGCTAATGATATTGCGGCCATTCTTTAACACGCTAACGCATTAATTTTGCTCGACTATCGCTACTGCATTGCTATTGCTTATCCTGCACTAGCGCTGAAAAAGTGTTTCCGTTTTAGATCCCCTAATTACCAGTAGTTAGTTTTAATTACCAATACTTATAATGGCCGCCAACCCATGGTCTAAACTTAGTGTTAAGGCCATTATGTATTGATGGTGCTTTGGGGCTGTCATAAAGCGGTGCACTTAACGTAAAGCTTGTACAGCAAAACCAACCGTTAACCAAGTCGTCAACTGTTTACTATTAGGTTAATGTCAGTAAGTTAATGAGGAGCTAATATGAGTGCTATTTGGAATAACCATGCTGATCGGTTAATCGAGCTAATTAACCATAACAGCGACACCTACGCTCATTTATATTTAGAGCAATTGATGCTTTTCCCTGTTGACATTCAAGATAAAATAATCAATGATGTCAGTACCTTAAAGCATTGTAATACTGACAATGTGGCGAAGATAATAAATCAATACATGATGCCAGAAATCCCCTAAGCTAAAAACTTATCTACAGTGTTTTAGGCGGTGATAAGCCAGAAATGGCGGCTCAGCACAGCCTAAACGCTGTAGTATTAATGCTTATTAAGTAACCAGCTGTTGCTCGCGTAAGATCTTAATTTCATCACGCACTGCAGCGGCTAGTTCAAACTCTAGGTTTTGTGCGTGGTTAAACATTTTTGCTTCTAACTCCTGCACTTTCAGATCAATTTCTTTGGTGCTTAACTTTTCATATTTGGCGGTAGGCGCTGCCACTTTCAATGCTGCTGCCGCGCGAGCTTTGCCACCATCGACATCCATCACATCAGAAATATTTCGAATAACCCCTTGCGGTGTTATATTGTTATCAATATTGTACTGGTGTTGTTTAGCACGACGTCTTTGTGTTTCATCAATGGCTTTGCGCATTGAGCCAGTAATACGGTCGGCATATAAAATGGCGCGGCCATTAAGGTTACGGGCGGCTCGCCCTATGGTTTGAATTAGTGAGCGTTCAGAGCGTAAGAAGCCTTCTTTATCGGCATCTAAAATTGCCACTAACGAGACTTCTGGCATGTCTAGCCCTTCTCGTAGCAAGTTAATACCCACTAAAACATCAAATTTACCTAAACGAAAGTCTCTAATAATTTCTACCCGCTCAACCGTATCAACATCTGAATGTAGGTATCGGGTTTTGATATTATGCTCGTCTAAATAATCGGTTAAGTCTTCCGCCATGCGCTTGGTTAACGTAGTGGCTAATACCCTTTCATTAATTTGCACGCGCTTGTGAATCTCAGAAAGCAAGTCATCTACTTGCGTCTCTACGGGTCGCACCTCAATTTCAGGGTCAAGTAAGCCGGTCGGCCGCACCACTTGCTCGGCAATTTCACCAGCTGACTTTTCAATTTCATAATTGCTTGGCGTCGCCGAAACATAAATAGTTTGTGGCGATAAGGCTTCAAACTCATCAAACATCATCGGGCGGTTATCAAGCGCAGAAGGTAGCCTAAAACCATATTCAACAAGGTTTTCTTTGCGCGAGCGATCACCTTTATACATAGCACCAATTTGCGGCACCGTCACATGCGACTCATCAATAATTAATAAGCCATCAGGCGGCAAATAATCAAACAGTGTCGGTGGCGCTTGACCAGGCTCTCGGCCCGATAAATAACGTGAATAGTTTTCAATGCCTGAGCAATAGCCAAGCTCTGTCATCATTTCAATATCAAATTGTGTGCGCTGCACAATGCGCTGCTCTTCCACCAGCTTATTATTGGCTTTTAACTGTGTAGAACGCTCTTTTAACTCAATTTTTATTTGCTCGACTGCCGCTAATATTTTATCGCGTGGCGTTGCATAGTGGGTTTTCGGGTAAACCGTGACCCGTGCAAGTGTACGCTCTATTTCTCCGGTGAGTGGGTCAAAAACACTGATGCGTTCAATTTCTTCGTCAAATAATTCAACACGCAGCGCCATACGATCAGACTCGGCGGGAAATATATCAATGACATCGCCACGCACGCGATAGGTAGCGCGCTGAAAAGCAACGTCATTACGGGTGTATTGTAACTCTGCTAATCGCCGTAAAATATCACGCTGATTAATAATGTCGCCAACACTGATATGCAGCATCATTTTTAAGTAAGAGTCAGGGTCGCCTAAACCATAAATTGCCGAGACTGAAGCAACAATAATAACATCTCGGCGTTCCAATAAGGCTTTGGTCGCCGACAGTCGCATTTGCTCAATATGTTCGTTTACCGAGGCATCTTTTTCAATAAAGGTATCGGTTGTCGGTACATACGCTTCGGGTTGATAGTAATCATAATAAGAAACAAAATACTCTACGGCGTTTTCAGGGAAAAACTCTTTCATTTCACCGTATAATTGTGCCGCTAGTGTTTTGTTTGGCGCCAACATCATGGTTGGACGATTAAGCTTTTCAATAACATTGGCAATGGTAAAGGTTTTACCTGAGCCGGTAACGCCTAGTAAAGTTTGATGCGCCAATCCCGAGTCTATACCGTCAAGTAATTTTGCAATTGCCGTTGGTTGATCGCCACTGGGCGTATAATCAGAATGTATTTTTAACGCTTTCATCAAACAACAACCTCCTGTGCTAAACAGTCTTTTTTACACTGCTGAGTAAATAAATGGTAAGAAATTGCCGCCATCAGCAAATTGCCGAGCAAGGCACCGATAAAAAAGCCGACTAAGCCAAACCAAAGACTGCCAATATAAGCCAGTGGTACATAACAAACAAACAGCCGAACTATGCTCAGTGTCAGTGCTACCATAGGTTTATGCAACGCATTAAATGATGAATTGGTTAAAATGATAATACCTTGCAAGCCATAACCTAAGGGCAGGATCCAAATAAATAGTTTAATGATATCCGCCACCGCTTGCTCTTTAGCAAACATATCGGCAATAAATGGCGCAATAAGCACTAGCACGACATAAATTAACAGCTGCCAGAGCAAGACAAATTTGATTGAGGCTTTATAGGCTTGTTGGACACGTTTAAAATGGCCTGCGCCTAAGTTTTGACTAATAAACGGTGGTAAGGTCATCGACATCGCCAACACCACCAGACAGGCAATAGATTCAATACGAGAGCCTACACCAAAGGCTGCAACCGCTGACGCACCATACGTTGCGACAATTGCAGTTAATACTGCTGAAGCAATTGGGGTCAGCATATTGGCCCCCGCTGCGGGCAAACCTATATGCAAAATAGCACGAGCGGAGTCAATAAAATCTTTTACTGACATACCAAAGCGATGAATCAATCCTCGTTTTACCGCTAAAATATACAGCACATAAATTAAGCCAAACACCCAAGATAACAAGGTTGCATAAGCAGCCCCCTGAATACCCATTGCAGGTACAGGACCAAAGCCAAATATAAAAATAGGATCTAAAATCGCGTTAATTAAACCAGCACTGCCCATAATTATACTGGGCGTTTTGGTATCGCCGGACGCCCGTAAAACAGCATTACCAATCATAGGGCCAATTAAACAAATACAACCTAAAAACCATATACCCATGTATTGATGAATAAGCGGCAGCAACTCAACACTCGCGCCAAGCAGCAAAAACATCTCATCAATCAACAAGTAACCAATAATAGCAAGCAAGCCTACAATCATGGCCGTTAAATACAATGCACTCGTTGCTAGGTTTTTGGCTCGAGTCATATCTCCTTTACCTAGCGCCCTCGCAATAACCGCCGAAGTGCCTATGCCTAAACCTATGGTTAAACTGATCAGGCTAAAGGTTATTGGAAACGTAAAACTTATCGCCGCTAAAGGTTGTGTGCCTAATAAACCTACAAAAAAAGTATCGACTAAGTTAAAAGTCATCAACAACAGCATGCCGTAAACCATAGGAATAGTCATAGCTTTTAACGTTGGCGCAACGGGGTCTTTTAGCAAGTTAATTTGGTGAGTCTTTTCAGGTTTAGTCATTAAGTTTTCAAAACAAATAATAAATTGAAATCATTTACTATTGTAAAAGATCGTGCAAAGACTCGCTACGCTTATATTTCAGGTAATTAAATAATCTGTCATTGCGCTGCAGAAATACACAGCAATTGTGTTAAACATCACCTCTGTGCAAAAAACACACGCCCATGTTCATAAAGCCAACAAAACACAAGCAACCCGTTATTATTAAAGGACATTTTAAACTTGAGCAATAAAAGAACATTTTGCTATAAGCCGCATTCTACCGTTTTACTTACATCTCTACACACTTTAACTCACATAGTTATCCACAGAATAAGTGGATAACTCCTTTTTTATATCTATGCTCATGTACTGACCATTTATTCACCAAAAATCAGCCAATAGTTAGTAACTATGGCTGCTATTTAAGCAAACAAACAATAAAATGATTTTTTTCTGTTTTTTGTATTGACAGTATGGCGAGCGCCCTTTAATATTCCGCCCCGTTAGCCAGTAGTGGCAAACAATATAATTCCTCAATAGCTCAGTTGGTAGAGCAACGGACTGTTAATCCGTTTGTCCCTGGTTCAAGTCCAGGTTGAGGAGCCAAATTAAAATGTAATGGTTTTCTAATATAATTAAAAAACGGTTACAAAAAGTTCCTTAATCGCTCAGTAAATTGAGCAACGGACTGTACTCTTATAATAAACAGGCGTTTGTCCCTGTTGGTTGTACAAGTTCAGCAAAGGAGCCAAATTAAAATGTAATGGTTTTCTAATATAATTAAAAAACGGTTACTTGTACGAAAAGAACAATTCCTCAATAGCTCAGTTGGTAGAGCAACGGACTGTTAATCCGTTTGTCCCTGGTTCAAGTCCAGGTTGAGGAGCCACATTAAGAGCGATGCTCTCTTCCATAATAAAGGAAGTAAAAACTTTATTCCTCAATAGCTCAGTTGGTAGAGCAACGGACTGTTAATCCGTTTGTCCCTGGTTCAAGTCCAGGTTGAGGAGCCACATAAAAAAACCTGCTTTTTAGCAGGTTTTTTTTCATCTAAAATTTGAAGAGACTTTTCTAAATAGCTCAATTGCTAGCGCAACGGACTGTACTCTTATAAAAACAACGTTTGTCCCTGGTTCAAGTCCAGGTTGAGGAGCCACATAAAAAAACCTGCTTTTTAGCAGGTTTTTTTTCATCTAAAATTTGAAGAGACTTTTCTAAATAGCTCAATTGCTAGCGCAACGGACTGTACTCTTATAAAAATAACGTTTGTCCCTGGTTCAAGTCCAGGTTGAGGAGCCACATAAAAAAGCCTGCTTTTTAGCAGTTTTTTTTCATCTAAAATTTGAAGAAAATTTTCTAAATAGCTCAATTGCTAGCGCAACGGACTGTACTCTTATAAAAACAACGTTTGTCCCTGGTTCAAGTCCAGGTTGAGGAGCTACAGAGAAAAGCCTGCTTTAAAGCAGCTTTTTGCGTCTAAAATCTAGGTAAGTATGCTCAGGTGCACATTAATCACAGACTACTCAACAACAGCGAATAAGACCACTGTTTTACTGACCGCTTACTGCTTGCCGTTTATAACTTACCATTTATCGCCTAGGCTTTCGCTCATTTTTAGCCGAAATAGCCTTAGCTAATGCCGCTAGTACCGTATAGCGAGCGTATAGCTTAAAGTTTGCTTGTTAAATGTACGCTATAATACAGAGGTCACTTTATGAAAAATGAGCTGTATCTGTGACAATACTGATGCTTTATGCTCATTTTGAACAAGGAGAACCAACATGGCTAGTTGCTTTAAAGATTGGTTAAGTTGTATGAGGCGTTGTTCACGCTTGCCTGGTACAGCAGACCAAGTGGCATGTGCCGCAGATTGTGATCTTGACCTTGCGCGCTGTGTCAGAGATGCGCTTTTTATGACCTCTGCTGAAGATGCCTTGGTACTGGCGCGAACGATAAGATCTGGCTTCTCTTTACCACTCGATTTACTCGTGCAAGAAGACAGCGCAAGCAATGCTGATAACAACATTGATATTTCAGGCATGTTAGATAAAGAGTTTGCTGGTAAGCCTTTTAGTGAAATTGCCAACGCTCCGGTTTATGCTATCAAGGGTGTGTCGGCTGGTGATGGCGAAGTACTGGAAAAAATGTTTAATATCAAAACAGTGAAAGATTTCGCTAATCATGACTTTGTAAAAGTTGCGCGCGGTATTGTCGCTCAGTCTGATGGCAAGGGATGCTAATTTCAACCTTATTTAGAACGAATTAGCGCAATAAAAAAGGGCTAAGTTTTCACTTAGCCCTTATATGACATTGAAACTGAATTAATGACTTATTTCATCATAGCGTCACGCGTAGCCTTAAACTCACTACCTGCACGCCAGTTTGGCCAATCATTACTGTTACTTAACATTAAGCCGGTTTCAAAAAATACTTGCAGTTCAGCAACCATGCCTTGCCAACCCCAGTTTTCATCGTATTCATCACACACTTGGTGATAGCACTTGGCCACTAATGCCGAGACTTTGTCACCAATCGCCTTTTGCTCTGCATTTAACCAAACCGAGCCACCACCTGCGCTGAGCGCCGGCACACCTTTTTTAGCTAAGCTAAAGTGATCTGAGCGGTAATAATAACCACGCTCTGGTGTTTGCTCTGGTGTCAAGGTACGTCCTTGACGCTTAGCAGCTTTAGCTAAATAATCTTCAAGCTCTGACTTGCCAAAACCAACAACGGTTAAGTCTTTTTTCACGCCAGAAATATCTAACGAGTCCATATTGATCATACCAACCACTTTGTTCAATGGCATGGTTGGGTGGTTGGCAAAGTAGCGCGAACCTAGACGGCCTTGCTCTTCTGCGGTTACCGCAACAAAGGTTACTGAACGCTCGGGCGTTTTATCCAAAGCTTTATAGGCCTTAGCAATATGCATTAAACCTGCCGTTCCGGTTGCGTTGTCATGAGCGCCATTAAAAATAACTTTTTTACCGTCGATTGTTGTTGTACCTAGGTGATCCCAGTGCCCCATGTAAATTACATGCTCGTCGGCGCGTTTACTACCTGGGATAGTGGCAATAACGTTATTAGACACTGAGTCTGTGATGGTATTTTTAACTTTGATATTCGCCGTTAATTTTAACGGTAACGCTTTAAAGTCTTTAGATAAAGCTTGTGCTTTTAACTCATTGAAATCAAAGCCTGCTTTCTTCATTAACTCATGCGCTTTTTCTGTGCTGATCCACATTTCAACATCCACTGTTGGCTCATTAACTTCTTTGGCTGGCAAATGGTACTGTGCCCCGGTCCAGCTGCTTTCAATCACATTCCAACCATAGCTTGCTGGCTTGGTTTCATGGACAATAATTGCACCCGCTGCACCTTGACGTGCCGCTTCTTCGTATTTATAAGTCCAACGACCGTAATAGGTCATGGTATTGCCGTCAAATAACTTAGCATCTTGTGTGGCATACCCAGGATCGTTAACTAAAATCACCACAGTTTTGCCTTTAACATCAACGTCTTTGTAGTCATTCCACTGATATTCAGGTGCGTTAATACCATAACCAACAAAGACTAACTCTGAATTATTAAGGCTAATATGTTCACGGGTTTGACGCGAGCTAGCAACATAGTTTTTTGGAAATTCAAAGCTAATATCTGCAATCGTTAGCCCGTTGACCGGCTCACTCACAATGCTATTCATGGGCACGGCTTGTAAATAGCTATCGCCATTACCTGGCATTAAACCTAATTTTTTAAAGCGTGAAATTAACATATTGGTTGTTAATATTTCACCTTCGGTAGCCGGCTCACGCCCGGCAAATTTATCAGATGATAAAGTTTTAACGTCTGCTTTAATGGCGTCAATGTCAAACGATTGGTAAGCGTGCTCAAAACTGTTGTGTGCATATGCACTCATCGACATTAAAATGGCACCGGCACCACTCAGTATTTGCTGGCGCTTTTCTCGAATATAACTCAACGGAACTCTCCTATTATGGTTACACCAAATTATCAGTATTATTGGCGAATTTAAACAGGCATAGACTAACGGTATTGGTGATAAAACGCTAGATATATGCGATTTATCAATAAAGTTTTAGTTAAAGGTTTAATCAAGATAATAAAAGTGTTTAGTGTTTGATATAAATCATCATTGACCGATTTGATCGTTGCTAATATGGCGTGGATTTCAATTAATAGGTTAATAGGTTCATCGTTATGCCACTCTCTCGTAAAAGAAACGTTCAACACAAAGTTCACATACCAGCATCGGCTCGTGAAAACCAATATTTATTGGCAAAATTTAAGATCACCGACAGCTTAATTGAAAAGGTCGCTGGCGCAATTGATAGCAATCAAGAACACGCATATTTAGATTTTTACAACAAGCTTTCAACACTGTTTTTTAACATCAATGAAGAGTTTGATATTGAAAGCGGTCAGTTTGTTGCCAATGATAAATTAGCCCGTGTTCGTTTTAGCCCAGAAAAACTAACCGCGCAAACAGCGCAACAAATTTTATTTTTATATAACTCTCGTTATCACCACAATCAAAACGCCTACTTTGATGCCAGTAAACAAGCGCGTAAAGTACACTTAGTATTTTTAGCGAATGGTGATGAAATCCGTCACAACTCGGCTAAGTTTCATCAAAAAGTCGTCCAAGCGATCAGCAAGTTTGCCGAACAAATAGACTTGCCTTTAGCTGCGATACGTATCAGCGATCATCAGCACTTAACCTATGATTTATTTGCAAAAGATAAAGGCATACAAGGTAATCAAGTGCATAAGTTGCGCAGCATCTCTAATCGTTACGCAGCGGACGATATTACGCTACCAAGCAATAGTGACGAGTTAACTTATGCCATAGCAGATATGCCTATCAACCGTCGCTTGCGCAAGCTAGTAGCACTAGATCATAGCGAAGGTGGGAATTACAGCCCACTTTATAACTATATTGCTGATGCTTTTATCAGCGCGGCGAAAAAACATCAGTTAAAAAATGGCGCTATTATTGCGAACGACCTAGTTCCCATTGTGCGTCGTAGTGAAGATGAAAACACCATAGCAAAAGGTGAGCTGCTGATGCTAGGTTATAACCCTAAAAATACCGATGGCGGTTATATTTGTAAATGGGCTGCCGATCAATTAGTTGATAACGTTCAATTTATTTTTGTTGCCAGTGAGCAAGATAAAACCAGTCATGGTTATGGTAAGTTTCTTATTCAAATCGAAAATGCGCTGCAAAGTATTGCCCAAAAACTTAACTATGTGCAAGATAAAGAAGAACTTACCGTGCGTTTTCATCAGCATATTGGCTTTTATCCTAATGCCTAACGGGGCGTTGTTCTTGCACCGTTAAATTTGGTCGAAATAAGCGCTTTAATCGTAGCAAGCAGTATGCGCCCTAGTCTCGCTATGCAAATACAGCTCAATTATGAATAATGCGCTTTTAGCCGCCAGCTTAGTTCCGTGCACTGCGCATTTTACCTTGTTGTCGCCGTTTTGTGGGCAGCAAACATAGCAAAGGCTTTGCTTGGGCTAGCTCGCCAACAGGCCTTAGTTAACGTTAAAAAATTGTTTAATCGTAAATTTGTTTGTGACACGCGAACCCAGATTAAGCTAACATATCGCCTATATTTTTTATCAAAGCTATAGCGATGAATGCCCTTGATTGATATCACACTGTTAAGCCTTTTTATTCCAACGTTTTTTATCGTCAGTTTAACCCCTGGTATGTGTATGACCTTAGCGATGAGTTTGGGCATCACTATTGGCGTTAGAAAAACCTTTTGGATGATGTATGGTGAGTTATTAGGTGTTGCTACGGTGGCCATAGCCTCAGTACTGGGAGTTGCCACGATAATGACAAAATTCCCAGAGCTATTTCAAACATTTAAAATACTCGGCGCCTTATACTTGGCCTATGTTGGGATTAATATGTGGCGCGCAAAAACTGAAATAGCCACTGATAACAACCAAAGCACACAGGCAATTAGCAAACGTAGCTTATTTCAACAGGGCTTTTTTACTGCCATTGCCAACCCTAAAGGGTGGGCGTTTATGGTGTCATTGCTGCCGCCCTTTATTAGTCAAACGCTGCCTTTAGCACCACAACTGGCGATTTTAGTGCTAGTGATTTTATTTTCAGAGTTTATTTGTATGACCTTATATGCCACCGGCGGTAAAACTATTAGCCAAATATTAGTCAAAAACAATAATGTGCAGTTATTAAATAAGATTTCAGGTAGCTTAATGTTGCTGGTTGCTGCTTGGTTAGCCATGAGTTAGCAGCAAAGTAGCGCTTTAATGGCGATAACTGACTATCGTTAGCGTTTTATTAAATGTTTTCTGTTCGCTTGTGGTAAAGGTTAGCCATATACGCCAGGTCATTTGCTCAGCCGCGCAGCTACCAACCAAAATATCCGCCTGAAAACTTTGTGTTTGAGTCACTTGTGATGTGACGCCTTTGGTGCTCTCTGTACTGGTGTCTGTGTCATGGTTAATCAGCGACTGACTGCGCGCAGCTGTTGCTAATTGCTGCTCAAAAAACAATGGAACTTTGCCCATATACATATCAACACCCTCAAGGTAACCACTGATGTGACTAATCTTTTCCGGCCCCTGATACTTGATCATCATACGCGAAGCTTGTTCTGCAACAATTTTATTAACATCAAATAGCAACTCGATATGACCAACGCCAAGGTCAAACTGACAATGACTTTGTGTTGTAAGGCATTGCCAAGTTTTAGCGTTTGATTTATTGCTCTGACTCGTCGACTCGGGTGCAGGTTTGCATGCACTAAGACCAACAACTAGCACAAACAATGGCAACAATTTTACTTTAATACTTCCAAACACCCTTCACTCTCCAACTAGTAGACTATTTTTGCCGCCATCATACACAAGCGGCAATGATATTTATCACTTTATTAGCCACTATTTTTGATTTGAAACAAATCTTGTTGTAATTGACTTTGCTATGATTTTGCTTATCTTGAACCGACTTCGCGAATTTGCCTGTGGAAAATGAATCAACAACCTGTGTTAAGTTAAAGCAAGCTAAACCTAAATACATTGACTGCGAAAATTGCTCCATGCAACCTATATGTCGGCCACTCAAAGCTGGCAAAACTGAAATATCTATCATGGATAGCTATTTATCTAAACATAACATTGTTAGTAACGCCACGCCCTTATTCCTTCATCAAGAACCGGCTGATGCAATATATGCGGTATGTGCCGGCTGTTTTAAGCTTACTGAGCAATCAGCAGAAAACAATGAAAAAGTAATAGGTTTTCGCTTTCCTGGTGAGCTTATTGGCGAAGATGCTATTCACAATCAACATTATCAATATAACGCGGTCGCGGTCGGTCATACCAGTGTGTGTAAAATTGATTTAAAAGAACTTAACGAATGTGGCAAATTAATGCCTGAACTGCAATTAAACCTAATTACGTTGTTGAGTAAACAAAATGCCATGTTGCGTGAGGAGTTTAGCTCTGTTGTCGCCAAACACACCGCTGAAAGTTTACTCGCGGCTTTTATGCTTAACTTATTTAAACGTAATAGTCGCTATCAAGAAAGCGGTACAAAGCTATACTTACCTGTTGGTCGCGATGCCATTGCCAACCATTTGGGGTTTCGGCGTGAAACCTTAAGTCGCATATTTTCAAAATTTCAACAAAAAGGCTTGTTGTCGATTCAAGCAAAAAACATTGAAATATTAGATTTAGCAAAATTAGAGCACATAGCATACAGTTAAGCGTTGTGTGCGCTAAGTCACCAAATCTAAATCACCAAATAATGACGCTCAGTCGCTCGCGCTTTACTTTTACTCAATCAGGCGCATTTAACATCGGCAATAATTGTCGCTTGCTATACTCGCTGTTTGCGCTAAATTAGCCTACTTTTAATAGTAACCTTTTCTAACAATTCAACTTATTTGCAAGCAATTGCTCTGACGAGTTGACGCTTTAAAATGCCACAAAATTTTTTTGTTGATTTAAATCAAGCTTTGCGGTTGATTTATGTCATTGGCGAAAGGTAAAATTACCGGGAATTTAGAATTACTCAATATTGAGTGTGACATTTATCACGGCTTCTCTGCACTTTTCTTTAAAAAATGTAAGTTTTTAAAGAATTTGCAAAATCTAACCTAGTAACGGAACAATAAAAATGACAACAACGCTTGATCATCCGTCCTATAACCTCAAAGTGGTGCGTCAATTCACCATAATGACTGTTATTTGGGGGATCGTTGGTACTTTAGTTGGTGTTCTTATTGCAGCGCAATTAATTTGGCCTGCTTTAAACTTTGACACACCATGGTTAACCTATTCTCGTCTTCGTCCACTGCATACCAATGCGGTAATTTTCGCTTTTGGTACCAGTGCCCTGTTTGCGACTTCATATTATGTTGTTCAGCGTACCTGTAAAACAGCACTCTTTGGTGGCAAGCTAGCAGCTTTTACCTTTTGGGGCTGGCAAGCCGTCATTGTTCTTGCCGTGATCACTTTGCCACTGGGATATACTTCAAGTAAAGAATATGCTGAGCTTGAGTGGCCAATTGATATATTAATCGCCTTGGTGTGGGTAAGTTATATTATTGTCTTCTTTGGTACCTTGGTTAAGCGCAAGGTCTCACACATTTATGTTGCCAACTGGTTTTTTGGTGGCTTTATCTTAACGGTAGCAGTACTGCACATTGGCAACAGCATGGTGATTCCTGTTTCTATGCTGAAGTCATACTCTATCTACTCAGGTGCCATCGACGCCATGATGCAGTGGTGGTATGGACATAATGCCGTTGGCTTTTTATTAACTGCTGGTTTCTTGGGGATGATGTATTACTTCGTACCAAAACAAGCAGAGCGTCCAGTCTACTCTTATCGCTTATCAATTGTTCATTTTTGGGCACTGATTTCATTATACATTTGGGCTGGCCCACACCACCTTCACTACACTGCTTTACCTGACTGGGCACAATCAGTTGGTATGGTAATGTCGATTGTTTTATTCCTGCCATCTTGGGGGGGTATGATCAATGGTATTATGACCCTATCCGGTGCATGGCATAAACTTCGTCATGATCCTATTCTTCGTTTCTTAATTGTCTCACTATCTTTTTACGGTATGTCGACTTTTGAAGGCCCTATGATGGCAATCAAGTCGGTAAATGCGCTTTCACATTATACTGACTGGACTGTAGGTCACGTTCACTCAGGCGCACTTGGCTGGGTAGCTATGGTATCTATTGGTGCCTTGTACCACTTGATTCCGGTACTTTATAACCAAGGCCGCATGTACAGCATACGCTTAATTAATGTGCATTTTTGGTTACATACAACTGGCGTTGTTTTATACATAGTAGCAATGTGGATTTCAGGCGTTATGCAAGGCTTGATGTGGCGCGCAGTTAATACTGACGGTACATTAACCTATAGCTTTGTAGAAAGTTTAACCGCATCATATCCATTCTATTTTATCCGCTTTGTTGGTGGTGTATTAGTGGTTGCAGGCTTTGTATTAATGGCTTACAACATGTTCAAAACTATTGGTGCTAAAGATGAAAGTCTTAAGCCTGTTGAAGTAGCTTAAGGAGCCAAAGCATGAGCAATAAACACGAAAAGCTTGAAAAAAACGTTGGCTTGTTTTTTATTTTTACCATTTTAGCCATCAGTATTGGCGGCTTGGTTGAAATTACCCCGTTATTTTTCCAAAAAGCCACTACCACGCCTGTAGATAATTTACGCCCTTATACGGCGTTAGAGCTAGAAGGTCGTGATATTTACATTCGTGAAGGTTGTCACGTTTGTCATAGCCAAATGATCCGCCCGTTTCGTGCTGAAACCGAGCGTTATGGTCATTATTCTGTTGCTGGTGAAAGTGTATGGGAACACCCATTTTTATGGGGCTCTAAGCGCACAGGTCCAGACTTAGCGCGTGTTGGCGGTCGATATAGTGATGATTGGCATCGTGCTCATCTCCTAGACCCTCGTTCTGTGGTACCTGAGTCAAATATGCCGTCTTATCGTTGGCTAGCTGAAACAACGCTAGATGGCGAATTAACGGCTAAAAAGCTAGAAACCTTTAATTTTCTCACCCGTAACCGTAGTCATAAAGACGAGCAAGGCAATAGCATTCCGCTTTACTCTGCTGAAGACATAGCAACGGCTAAGAAAGCAGTTAAAGGCAGAACAGAAATGGATGCAGTTATTGCATATCTTCAGTCTCTTGGTCATGCATTGAAGTAATGATGATGGACTACGGCACCCTTAGAGGCTTAATAGCCCTTTTAATATTGGCATTATTTATTGTTATTGTGGTTTGGGCGTATTCTAAAAAACGCAAATCGGCGTTTGATGAAGCGGCAAATTCAATTTTCGAAGAACCTAAAGACATAAATCGCGATAACAAAAATAACAAACAGGAGACTAATAATAATGTCTAGCTTCTGGAGTATTTGGATTACGGTACTAACCTTAGGCACATTGGTATTAATGTATTTAATACTGCGTATGTGTTTAAAAAACTTTGCTGGCGTAAAAGAAGGTGACCCAACAGGGCACAGTTACGACGGTATTGAAGAATTAAATAATCCGCCACCTAAATGGTGGAGTACGTTTTTCTTTTTAACCATCATTTGGGGTTTTGGCTACTTATTGCTTTATCCAGGTTTAGGTAACTTTCAAGGCTTATTAGGCTGGAAAAGCTCAAACCAAGGTGTTTTGAATTTAGCAGAGTCAAAAGCGAGTGCAGAACAAGCAAAAGCGGCTGGTAAACTTGTCCAGTACGATCGCGAGGTAGCTGCAGCTGATGAAAAATATGGGCCAATTTTTCAAGCTTATGCGGCACAAAGCATTGAAACTTTAGCTACTGACGAAGAAGCACTGAAAGTCGGTCAACGTTTATTCTTACAAAACTGTTCACAATGTCATGGTTCAGATGCGCGTGGTACCACGGGTTTTCCTGACCTAACCGATGATGATTGGTTATATGGCGGTGACCCAAAAACTATCAAAGACAGTATCATGCATGGTCGTAAAGCCAATGGTATGATGGCATGGAGTGCTGCATTAGGTGGTGAGCAAGGCGTTAAAGAAGTAGCGGCCTTTGTGTTGAGCTTAAGTGGTCGCGATGTTGACGTTCAGGCGGCAAAAGCCGGTGAAGCTAAATTTGCTATGTGTGCTGCATGTCATGGTAGTGAAGGTAAAGGTAGCGCTGAGATGGGCATTGCTTTAGGTGCACCTAACCTTACTGACAACATTTGGCTATATGGTGGCTCACAGCGTGCTGTTGAAACCTCGATTGCTAACGGTCGTGCCGGTGTCATGCCAGCATGGCAGCATATCTTAGGTGAAGAAAAAGTGCATGTGATCAGCGCCTACGTTTATAGCTTATCGCAAAAGTGATGCATTCGCGTCAGCGAATAATTTAGTAATATGAAACAAGGCCTTGGTGCTTAAATGCAGCAAGGCTTTTTTAATTCACTCGCTACAATTAAAGTACACTTTATTGATAGTTACGCCATCAGAAAAGTCGTATAATAGCGACATGCTATCGCAAGAAGAAATTTTTCATGAAAACATCTTGGTATAAGGAGCCTTGGGCATGGCTTGTTTTTATTTTGCCCTTCACTGCCGTGGTTGCGGGTATTGCGACCTTTATCATTGCTAATTCAAACCCTGACGCGCTGGTGGTCGGTGATTATTATAAGAAAGGCAAAGCGATCAATCTTGAATTAGGTAAAATTCGCCACGCTGAAAAACTTGGTATGCGCTTTGGACTGAAGCTTGAAGATAACTTCTTAACCATACGCCCAACGGGTATCGAAAAAGAGTTTCCGCTACTAAATGTTAATTTTTACCACCCAACCTTAGCCGAAAAAGACTTTTACCTTGCATTAACCGCTGATGGTAATGGTAACTTTACCCACTACTTTGATGAGAGCCATGACTTATCCGGTAAATGGCGCATCACCATTAGCCCGTTTGAAGATCATTGGAAAATACAAGCGAAAATCAGCTTACCTCAATCAAGCTTTATCCCCATAACACCGAATACTGCTGAAGCAAATTAATGAGCCTGTATTAATGAGTATAAATTGTTTTCATTGTGGTGAGTTTGTACCCAATGGCATTGATTTAATAACTAAAATTGACAATATCGCTCAGCCTATGTGCTGCATTGGCTGTCAGGCTGTTGCACAAACTATTGTTGACAATAAATTAACTGACTACTATCGCTTTCGCAGTGCGCCAGCACAAAAAGGTGAAGTTTTAGTACCTGAGCAACTGCAACGCAATGAGATTCTTGATGATGACAATTTACAAGATGAGTTTACCTATGTTCAAGATGGCTTTAAGGAAGCAATTTTAACCATTGATGGCATCAGTTGCTCAGCCTGTGCTTGGTTAATTGAAATGCAGCTAAGCAAGTTCAAAGGGGTTAAAAAGGTCAATGTTAATGCCACAACACAAAGAGCAACAGTGCGTTGGCAAGCACAGCAAATTAAGCTCAGTGAAATTCTCAACTTAATCGATAAAATTGGCTATCAAGCGTTGCCGTTTAAGGCCAGCAACGCCGAAACCATAAACAAGCGCCAAACTAAGAGCTTTATCAAACGCTTAGGCATCTCTGGTATTTTAATGATGCAAGTTATGATGATCGCGTTTGGCTTATACTTTGGCGCATTTTCTGATATGGCCGCGCACAATAAAGTTTACTTACGTTGGGCGAGTTTCTTCTTAACATTGCCAATTGTTACTTATGGTGCCTACCCCTTTTACAAGAGTGCGTTTTATGCTTTAAAAGCGCGGCAGTTGTCGATGGACGTACCGGTTTCTATTGCGATTTGTTTAGCGTTTCTTGCTAGCGTTTGGGCGACATTTAGCCAACGCGGTGAAGTGTATTTTGAATCCGTTTCTATGTTTACGTTTTTAATACTGATCGGCAAGTTTCTTGAGTTTAGGGCGCGTACTCGCGCAGCGGATGTCTCAGCCAACTTATTAAAATTAATGCCCATGACTGCCACTAAGCTAGAGCAAGGCAAAGAAAGCATTGTTGCTGCCGCGCATTTACAAGCGGGTGATACTATTTTGATTAAGCCAGGCGAAACCGTTCCTGCTGATAGCGTTATCATAGCCGGTAAAAGTCAGGTCAATGAAGCCATGTTGTCTGGCGAGCAACTGCCATTACATAAAACAGCTCCTGATCAGATTTATGCGGGCACCATTAACGGCGACGGTAACTTAAATGCGAAAGTTAAGCATGGCAATCAAGAGTCTTTTTTAAGTCAACTAATTCGCTTAAGTGAAAGTGCACAAGGATATAAACCTAAGCTTGCAAAACTATCCGATAAAATTGCCCAATACTTTGTCGCATTGATTTTATTTGTCGCCACTGTTACTGCAATCTACTGGTCACAGCATCAACCAGAGCAAGCATTTTGGATAACATTATCGGTGTTAGTAGTGACTTGCCCTTGTGCATTATCATTAGCAACGCCGACCGCACTAACCTGCGCGACTACGCGCCTCAATCGTGAAGGTATCTTAATAAAGTCGGCGCATGTTTTAGAAACCATGCCAGAAATTGATGCTATCGCCTTTGATAAAACCGGTACCTTGACCACTGGCGAATTTTCCATAACCACGATTAAAACCTATGGTCCCTTCGCTAAAGAAAACGGCCAAGACGGTGAACAACAAGTTTTGGCAATAGCTGCAGCATTAGAAGCGCACTCTGCACACCCGTTAGCAAAAGCGTTTAGCCATTATCGTGATTTTAATCAAACCGCAAGCCAAGTTGTGGTATCACCAGGTGCAGGCATTGCAGGCACGGTTAACGATTTCTCTTACCGAATAGGCAAAAGCTCTTGGTTACTTACGAATAATCAGGCGCATAGCGCCCAATGTGTACTAATGCAAAACGAGCAATTAGTTGCCGAGTTTTACTTAAGTGATAGTACCAGAGCAGATGCTCAGGCACTGATCAGCTATTTACAATCTGAAAAAGTCAAAACACTGATGCTCTCTGGCGATCACGAAGTTGGTTGTAACCAGCTGCAAAAACAGCTAAGACTCGATAATGTGCAAGCAAACCTGTCGGCCCAAGATAAAGTCAATGCGATAAAACAGCAACAAGCAACGCACACCGTTGCTATGGTAGGTGACGGTGTCAATGATACGCCAGTACTGGGTGCCGCACATTTATCTATTGCCATGGGCAGTGGTACCGACATTGCAAAAAATGGTGCGGATGTGATCCTACTGAGCAATAAGCTTAATAATATTGCTACCCTTAAACAAGTATCTGAACGCACCACCCGTATTATCAAGCAAAATTATCGTTGGGCTTTTGCTTATAACGCGGTGGTTTTACCCTTAGCGGTAATGGGGTATATTGTGCCTTACATGGCAGTTATTGGTATGTCAGCGAGCTCCATTATTGTGGTTAGCAATTCTTTAAGGCTATTAAAAAAATGAGTATTATTTACGTATTAATTCCCATTGCCATCCTGTTAACCGCAATAGGCATATATGTATTTTTCTGGGCGGTAAAAACCGAGCAATTTGAGGACTTAGAAAAACAAGGCATGAGCATACTGTTTGATGATGATAAAAACCTAAATCAAGCTAGCGCCAAAAACAAAGATCAGCACTCAAACAACCAGCTTGTCGCGGATAAACATACGGCACAGCAAAACAAAGATACTGGCAAGTTAAAATAAACTAATGAGTCTCGATTTATTTTCCGCATTTGTCATTGGCTTATTAGGCTCAGGGCACTGTATTGTCATGTGTGGTGGCATCAGCACTATGTTGACAACGGCTATATCCAATAACCTTGCACAAAAAAAATACGTTATTGTTTTAGGCTATCACTTGGGTCGAATTGGCTCTTATAGTGTCATTGGCGCTCTGGTTGCCTTTACCAGCTCGATGGCGGCAAAGAATATCGGCATACCTATCGCGTTTTTAAAAACCATTGCCGGTATTTTTCTAATATTGCTAGGACTATACCTTGGTCAATGGTTGATGTGGCTCAGCCGTATTGAGCGTTTAGGCAAAGGCTTGTGGCGTCATATTTCGCCAATAACGAAACGCTTTATTCCTATCAAGAACCTAAAAAGTGCCGTTTGTCTTGGCGCACTTTGGGGCTGGCTGCCCTGTGGTTTAGTGTATTCAACCTTGACCTGGGCACTGGCAAGTGCCGACGCACTAAATGGCGCATTAATTATGCTGTTTTTTGGTCTTGGCACCCTACCTGCATTATTCACCGTGTCTTTGGGTACACTCAATGTCAAAGCCTTATTAAGTCATTCATTATTTAGGCAATTAGCCGCTATTTTACTGCTGACATACGGCATTTATACTATACTCATTGCATATTAATAGCGCATCTAATAATATATACATCATTAAATTTCTTTGGCTATTTTAGGGACATTATGAGTAATAAGTCTTGTGCTGAACAGCAACATATACATTGTCAAAATTGCAGTATTAGCGAACTGTGCCTTCCTTTCTCCCTTAACGACAAAGAGTTAGACACCCTAGATAATATTATCGATCGTAAACGCCCGATTCAAAAAGGCGAGCAAATATTTAATGATGGTCAACCTATGCATGCCCTGTATGCAATTCGCTCTGGCACCTTTAAAACCTATACCGTCAATGAGCAAGGGGAAGAGCAAATTACTGGCTTTCATTTAGCTGGAGACCTACTCGGTTTTGATGCCATTGCCGAGACTGAGCACCCAAGCTTTGCTAAAGCGCTTGAAACGTCAATGGTGTGTGAAATTCCTTACAACACCCTTGATGCTCTTTCGAACAATATGCCGAAGCTGAAAAAGCAAATTTTACGCATGATGAGTAGCGAAATTCGTGAAGATCAGGAAATGCTAACCTTATTGAACCGTAAAAATGCTGAACAGCGTTTAGCAACCTTTATTAGTGCCTTAAGTAGCCGCTACCATGCCCGTGGCTTATCCGCCACTGAGTTTCGCTTAACCATGACCCGCAGTGATATTGGTAATTATATTGGCTTGACGGTAGAAACTATCAGCCGGTTATTAAATCGCTTCCATAAGAACGGTTTAATTCAAGTCGATGGTAAACTTATTATCATTTTAGACAGCGAAAAATTAAACCAATGCGCGGCGCTGTAAGTTAACACTAACCACTACGCTTCAGCACACCACAAGACTTCCTTATCTGAGAGTTTCACGCTATGCTTAACGTGAAACTCTCTTTAGTTTTGACCCGATAATAATTTGATTTAAAACAACTATTATTGTTTCAAACTAGACTATTGTTATATATAACCAAGGCTTTGGTTAAATACTGTAGGCAATTGATATAGGAATTTACTATGGAAAAGTATCAAAAAATTCTCGCGGTTGTAGACCCAACCACTGAAGATCAAAAAGCATTAAAACGCGCTATTGAATTAGCCCAAAAAACGGGAGCAAGTATTACCGCGTTTTTGACTATCTATGACTTTTCTTATGAAATGACCACCATGCTATCTAGCGATGAGCGCGATGCCATGCGCCAATCGGTTATTAACGATCGAAAGCAATGGTTAAATTCACTAATTGCTGAACTAGACTTAAGCGGTTTAAGCGTGGATTGTCAGGTGGTTTGGCATAACCGCCCGTTTGAGCAAATCATAGAGCAAGTACTGGAAAACGGCTATGATATTGTCATTAAAGGTACCCATCAACACGATAAATTAAAGTCGGTTATCTTTACACCAACTGATTGGCATATTCTGCGTAAATGCCCTTGCCCGGTACTGTTAGTTAAAGAACACTTGTGGCCAGATAACGGCAACATTTTAGCGGCTGTAAATATTGGCAGTGAAGAAGATGAGCACAACTCCTTAAACGATAAAATTACCGCCGAAGCTAAGCAGTTAACGAAAGTGATGAAGGCAAATTTACACTTAGTAAATTCCTTCCCTGGCACCCCGGTCAATATTGCCATTGAAATTCCTGAGTTTAATGCCACTGACTATAATCGCGCCATGTTAGAGCACCAACAAAACGCCATGTTAGAACACGCTAAAGCGTTTAATATTGCTCCAGAAAATACTCATATTAAAGAAGGCTTGCCAGAAGATGTTATTGAAAGTGTCGCCAATGCATTAGATGCAGAGCTCGTTATTTTAGGCACTATTGGTCGTACCGGCTTGTCTGCAGCACTGATTGGTAATACAGCTGAGCATGTGATTGATAGGCTTAATTGCGATGTATTGGCACTAAAACCTGACGGTTATGTATCACCACTTGATGTTAAATAAACGTAAGCGTCCGGTGATCAGCACCTAGCTAAGCTTTACATTCCAAGGTAGCAGAGCTTCAACATCAACATTTTGATCACTGAGTTGTTCAAGACAATAAGCAACATAGTCGAAAGGAGTTAAAC
>NZ_NBOC01000018.1 GCF_002104455.1 Colwellia chukchiensis
CTTTACTGCTTCTTCTCTGAACTCATCAGTATATTTTCTAGGTTTTCTTCTTTGGGTCATTTTCACACCTTTGTTGCTGGGTTTATTATCCTTCACAAAAGTGTGCGGTTCCATTTAATCAGATCAACACTGGAAATACTCTTCAAGAGGACATTACTGAATATGTAGGTCAATCAGTAAGAAACGACACAACATACGAAATTGGTCTTCCAGTTGTAATTAAAACAATTGAAGGTAATCAAATAACACTTAACTCCATTAAAGAATGATACTTAAAGTTTGAAAAAGTATTGAAAATATCTCTAGTTAATTATCTTAACCATCTATTCCGTGAAGCTCTGTAAATATTTAAGTTACATAAGCCTTATAAAACCCCAAAAAAATAGACAAACCGAAGTTTGTCTATTTTTTAATACATTGTCTGAATTTTAAATATTCAGGCACACAACCACTAATCCTGATAAACAGAAAGCGGTGGGCAGCTACAAATTAAGTTACGGTCGCCGTATACGTCATCAATACGGTTTACCGTTGGCCAGAATTTGTTTGCCGCTGCCGCTGGCACTGGGAATACAGCTTCTTGGATGCTGTATGCGCGATCCCAAGGTGCGGTTATGTCTGCCATAGTGTGTGGTGCGTTGTGCAATGGGTTGTCATCACTTGGCCATTCGCCAGACTCAACTTTACGCACTTCATCGCGAATACTCACCATAGCTTCAATGAAGCGGTCAAGCTCAACTTTTGATTCAGACTCAGTTGGCTCTATCATGAAGGTACCCGCAACCGGGAACGACATAGTTGGCGCGTGGAAGCCATAATCGTTCAAGCGCTTGGCTATATCAACTTCAGTAATGCCTGACGAGGCTTTTAGCGGTCGCAAGTCAACAATACATTCATGTGCTACGCGGCCATTTTTACCGGCGTATAAAATGGGGTAGTGTTGGCTAAGCTTTTTCGCTAAGTAGTTGGCATTGGTAATGGCGTATTTACTGGCATCGGTTACCCCTTTTCTGCCCAGTAAGGCAATATAAAGGTATGAAATACATAAAATACCGGCGCTGCCATAAGGGGCAGCAGATACCGCACCGTTGCCTTGCGTGCTTTCGCTCACGTTGACTAAGGCATGATCGGGTAAAAATGGTGCTAAATGCGCTTTTACGCCGATAGGGCCCATACCCGGTCCACCACCACCGTGTGGTATCGCAAAGGTTTTATGTAGGTTAAGGTGTGAAACGTCAGCACCAATATAGCCTGGTGAGGTTAAACCTACTTGCGCGTTCATGTTGGCACCGTCTAGGTAAACTTGACCACCATGCTGATGAATAATATTGCATATTTCTGCAATGGTAGTTTCGTAAACACCGTGTGTTGACGGGTATGTGATCATGATGCACGACAGGTTGTCGGCTAACTCACTTGCTTTGCTGCGCAAGTCGTCCATGTCAACGTTACCTTCTTTATCACAATCAACTACCACCACTTTCATGCCAACCATCATGGCTGAGGCTGGGTTTGTGCCGTGCGCTGAAGCTGGAATTAAGCAAATATTACGATGACCATCACCACGGCTTTCGTGGTATTTGTGAATGGCGATCAAGCCTGCGTATTCACCTTGTGCGCCTGAGTTAGGTTGCATAGAAATATTATCGTAACCGGTTAGCTCAATTAAGGCTTCACCTAACTCGTCGATCATTTGTTTGTAACCTTGGGCTTGGTCAACCGGAGCAAACGGATGCATGTTGGCAAACTCAGGCCATGATACTGGGATCATTTGCGCGGTTGCGTTGAGCTTCATGGTACATGAACCCAAAGAGATCATTGAGTGGTTTAATGCTAAATCTTTGTTTTCTAACTTTTTGATATAACGTAGCATCTCAGTTTCACTGTGATACGAGTTAAATACTGGGTGCGTTAAAATGTCAGATTCGCGCACTAATGACGCTGGAATAGAGCTACTACCTAATACACGTAATTCCGCGTCAAGTAGTTCTATGTCTAGGTTGTGATCTTCACCAAATAAGATGTCAAATAAGGTGATAAGTTTAGCGCGGTTAGTGGTTTCGTCCACTGAGATGCTAATTTGATTTTCAACATCGGTACGAAAGTTAACGCCTTTGGCTAATGCACGCGCAACAATTTCTGCTTTTTTCTCGCTAGAAAGATTAAAGGTTACTGTGTCAAAAAACTGTCCGTGTAACGGTGTTAAACCTTTAAAGTTAGCGGCATGAGCTAAAATGTCAGCAAAACGATGAATACGCTCAGCTATGACTTTTAAGCCTTTAGGGCCATGATAAACAGCGTAAAATGATGCCATATTGGCTAACAATACTTGTGCAGTACAAATGTTTGAGTTGGCTTTTTCGCGACGAATATGTTGCTCGCGTGTTTGCATAGCCATGCGCAGTGCTGGGTTATCACGGGTATCTTTTGAAACACCTATAATACGCCCTGGTAAAGAGCGCTTGTATTTTTCAGAGGTTGTGAAAAACGCGGCGTGTGGGCCACCGTAGCCCATAGGCACACCAAAACGCTGGCTTGAGCCAATAACGGCATCTGCGCCTAATTCACCCGGTGCTTTTAGTAACACTAAGCTCATGATGTCGGCGGCAACGGCAACTATGCCTTTTTTCTCATGCACTTTAGCAATTAAATGCTCAATATCGCGTACTTCACCTGTAGCGCTTGGGTATTGCAATAAGGCGCCAAATACATCGTGCTCTACCACGTCATCGGCTGGTGCGATCACAATGTCAAAACCGAACATTTCTGCGCGCTGCTTAACTACGTCAATGGTTTGTGGATAAACATCACTTGAGATAAAAAATAAGTTTGATTTTTTATTTTTAGAAACGCGCTTTGCCAATGCCATGGCTTCTGCCGCCGCGGTACCTTCATCAAGTAATGACGCTGACGCTAGCTCTAAACCGGTAAGGTCGATACACATTTGTTGAAAGTTTAACAAGGCTTCTAATCGGCCTTGGGCAATTTCTGGTTGATAAGGGGTATACGCGGTGTACCAGCCGGGATTTTCTAGTACGTTACGCAAAATAACGTTCGGCGTTAAGGTGCCGTAATAGCCTAAACCAATATAGCTGTCGTTAACTTGGTTTAAACTGGCCACTGCGCGTAAGTCAGCTAAGGCTTGTACTTCGGTTTTGCTTTCTTCAATGGCCGGTAAGTTGGCTAAACGAATATCGCTTGGCACAATTTCATCAACTAAGGCGTCAACTGATTCAACACCAAGCTCTTGCAGCATGGCTTGCGTTTGTGCTTCATTTGGACCAATGTGACGACGAATAAAATCTTGTCTTTGCTCTAAATCAGCTAAAGATAAAGAGTCATTATATGGAGTAGTCATAAAACAGCTTCACTATAAAGTAGGTTGTATTTAAAAAATAAAGCCTCAAACTGTCATGAGTTTAAGGCTTAAAAGGTTTTAGCTAGGTCAAGCTTGCGCTAGCAAAGTTGTTAAGCACAGTGCCATTACCTTTGATAAATAAGTAAAGGCCGCCCGCATAACCGAGTAAACTAGGCTTTATTGACAGGCTAAAACTAGTCTTCGTCAATCGAGTTGGCGTAGCCTTCAGCGTCTAGCAAGCTTTCTAACTCACCTTCGTCTTCAATTTTTAACTTGAATAACCAACCGTCACCAAATGCGTCTGAGTTAACTAACTCAGGTGTGTCTTCAAGCTCTTCATTTATTTCAACCACTTCGCCAGTTACTGGCGCGTAGATGTCTGATGCTGCTTTTACTGATTCAGCTACGGCAACGTCGTCACCTGTACTTACCGCGTCACCCACTTCTGGTAGCTCAACAAATACCATGTCACCTAATAGGTTTTGTGCATGCTCGGTAATACCAACGGTAACAACACCGTTACCTTCGTTACGTACCCATTCATGAGATGTTGCATATTTTAATTCTGAAGGAATATTGCTCATTTTATTGTTCCTGATCTTAAATTTAAAATTTTGTTGTAAGCTACTTTAGTACAAGATATGACTTGCGCCAGTTAGCTGATACTATAGCTTAATTTTTCAGCATTTTTAAACTCGTTTATCTGCGCTTAAAAACACTGGGTTGATATAAAGGTTGTTAAAAAATCTTTTTACCGTTGCGCACGAAACCAGGCTTAACCACTTGTACTTTCACTAGCTTTTTACGCATTTCAACTTCAATGGTACTACCAACTGCCACGCTGCGCGGTACCCGTGCTAAGGCAATACTGTGACCTAATGTTGGCGAGAACGTACCTGAAGTAATAATGCCTTCACCGTCAGCGCTGATCACCTTAAGGCCAGCGCGTAATACGCCTTTTTCTTCGAGCACTAAACCTACCAGTTTAGGTTGATCGCCAGCGGCGCGTTGTGCGGCTAATGTTTGTCGGCCAATAAAGTTACGATCTTCTGGCTCCCAGCTAATGGTCCAAGCCATGTTTGCCGCTAACGGTGATACGCTTTCGTCCATGTCTAAACCATACAAGTTCATGCCGGCTTCTAAACGTAAAGTGTCTCGGGCACCTAAACCACAAGGTTTTACACCCACATCAAGCAATTGTTGCCACAACTCTGCCGCTTGTTCGGCCGGTAAAGCAATTTCGTAACCGTCTTCACCGGTATAACCTGTGGTGGCAATAAATAAGTCGTCGGCTTGGACCGCAAAAAATGGTTTCATGCCTTCAATAGCGGCATTTTGTTCAGCGGTTAACAACGTAGCCACTTTGGCTTTTGCTTGTGGGCCTTGTATGGCGATCATGGCAAATTCTGGGCGCTCAGTGATGGTCACCGTATAGTTTGCCGCTTGTGCATTTATCCACGCTAAATCTTTTTCACGGGTTGCTGAGTTTACCACTAGGCGATATGCAGTGTCTGAGAAGAAATACACGATCAAGTCATCAATAATACCGCCTTGCTCGTTACACATGCCGGTATAAAGTGCTTTACCTGCAACATCAAGCTTGTTGACATCGTTGGTCACTAAGCGCTGTAAAAATGCTTTCGCGTCTGCACCGTTAATATCAACAATGGTCATGTGTGAAACATCAAACATACCAGCGTCGGTGCGCACCGCGTGATGCTCTTCAATTTGCGAGCCGTAGTTGATCGGCATGTCCCAGCCGTAAAAATCAACCATTTTTGCGCCCGCTTCGATATGCTTGGCATGTAATACTGTTTTATTTGTCATCGTAGGTTTCACTCACGTTAGTTGCTTTATCTTGATTTTTCAGTGCCTAAACGCCGCACGTTTACTAAACCTAGATTAAAGCCGGAAGATTTACAAAAAGTGGCCAAGATTATAGCCCTGAGTTACTGTTGATTCAACAAATAAGAACGTGATATTAAAATATAAAACCATGAATTTAAATCATTCGAAATTAAATTTTCAAAACCACCATGTTTAAAAATTTAATTCATTGACCGCATAAATATTCAGCCAAGCGCAAACTTAAATTTTATCGCCGCTGCTAACAATTTTTTTTAACACTAAAACTCTCGCCAATCACTTGCTATTACTTGACTACTTGGTCAATTAAAATCTAGGTATGATCACAACTTTGGCGTTTGCTGCGCAATGGGCGTCTGGGCAAGTTGAGGTAGCTCGCCTTTGTGGCCTAAAGCTTGGTTGATCAGCAACGATTTAGCAGGTTTAGTGTGGTTAAGTAACGACATGGCCGCACCGCGTAGTAACTTAAAGGCGCTTTGCTGCGGGCTAAAGGCTTGTTTAATACCTTCCATAGCCGCAATCATGGTCATGGCTTCACTTTTACGCCACCGAGCAAATTGCTGTAGTGCTTTTTCGCTGTACCAAGCGTTGTCATCAATAGCGCCATTAGCTTGTGCGCTCGAAAATTGCTCACTTAAGGTTTGTGCTAATGCGGCGGCATCGAGCAGCCCTAAATTTACTCCCTGACCCGCTAACGGGTGAATAGTATGAGCAGCATCACCAATTAATGCCATGCGTCCTTGCACAAATTCTTGGGCAAAACGCATGGTTAACGGGTAGCTAAAACGCTCGCTTGCTAATGTTATAGCGCCCAGTTTACCGTCACTGGCGGCGGTGAGTTCTTTGGCAAATTCGGTTGCCGATAAAGCCATCAACCGATTGGCATCTTCAGGGCTAGTTGACCAAACAATAGAGCATAAATCAGCTTGATATAGCGGTAATAGTGCAAGTGGTCCGGTTGCTAGAAACACTTGCCAAGCCGTATTTTGGTGACCTTGTTGGCATTGCACTGTCGCCACTATGGCGTGGTGATCATAATCTCTAAATGTTAACGGCACTTGCAGGTGTTGACGAAGCCAAGAATTTGCACCGTCTGCCCCCACCACCAGTTTGGCGATAATAGGCATGGCGGGTTTGCTGGTAGTGCCATCATGTTCAAAGCTGGCAAAAACTTCGTTTTCACTGGCACTAACTTGCTGTAACTTATGTTCGGTAAAAAATACTATGCCACTATCTTGTTCGGCTTTATGCCATAAGGCATTGCGCACCACTTTATTTTCAATAATAAAACCCAGTTGCTCCGGCGCATGACTGGCATGACGTTGATGAACATCTTCTACTGAAAAGTCCAGTTGACCATAACCGGCTTTGTCCCAAACATGCATGTCATGATAAGGCTGCGCGCGCATGGCTAAAATGTCTTGCCAAACGCCAAGCTGAGTAAATATTTGCTCGCTAGTGGCGTTTATGGCACTTACCCGCACCTCTGGCTCGTCAGATAACGATGTAACGGCCATATTATCGACAATGGCAATGGTTAGCTCGCTTTGCTGACGAAGTGCCAATGCCAGCGTTAAGCCCACCGTGCCAGCACCGACAATTAATAGATCAAATTTTTGCATTATCTTTCACATTTATTATTAATGTTAATCGCAAGCCTTGGTGATACTTGCAACTTAGCATTATTGAAAACAGATAGCTTAAAGCTAAGCGCTTAAAACTGCCCACTAATAACCCATGGTTTTCTTAACCAGCGCATTTTTTAGCACAGGTAAGTAGTTTAAAACTTTTAAGCCAATATTTCGCCCCACCACTAAGGGCGGCAGCTGATTTGAAAACAAGGTCACTAGCGAGTCGGTTAAGGTGATCACTTGTTGCTGATCTTGCTGACGCTGCTGAGCATAGTGCATTAAATGTTTGAATGCACCAATGTCTTGCTGTTGCACAAGCGCCTGTTTTATTAGCGCTGTCATGGCGCTAACATCGCGCAATCCTAGGTTAAAACCTTGCCCAGCAATCGGGTGAATGGTATGAGAGGCATTACCAATTAAGGCCATTCGATGAAACACTTGCTCATGCGCTTGCACTAATTTAAGTGGATACACCACGCGTTGACCAACATGCTTGATATTACCCAGCCAGTAACCAAACGCTTGGCTAAGTTGCTGAGCAAAGTCATGATCATTAAGTTGCTGCATTTGCTCGGCTTGAGTTGGCGTTAAGGTCCACACTAATGAGCAATGCCCTGCCCCTTGCGGCACTTTTTGTTTTTGCCCAGCGCTACTTACCGCCGGCAGTGGCAACATGGCAATGGGGCCGGTATCGGTAAAGCGTTCATAGGCAATATTGCCATGGTGCTTTTCGGTAACCACGTTAGCAATTAATGCCGATTGTTGATAGTCACGGCTGCTGGTGGCAATGTTAGCGAACTTTCGACACACAGATTGTGCGCCATCACAGGCCAATAATAGTGCTGCCGATAATTGCTGGCCTGAAGTTAACCTGATGTTAACTTGCTCGCTTTGCCACTGAATATCAGCAATGGTGTCTGGGCTAAACCAACTAATATTTTGTTTTGCTGCGAGCGCGGTTAACATGGCGGCACCAATACCCGACATTTGCGCGACATAGCCAAGCGCCTCAACCTGATGCTGCTTGGCATATAATCGGGCTTTGCCGTAATGACCCCGATCGGAAATATGAATGTTGTTGATCGGCTCAGCGTAGTCCGCTAAATATTGCCACGCCCCTACCTCAGCTAAATAGGCAGCACTGCCATGAGACAAGGCTAGCACACGCTCATCAAAACTGCCTGACGACTCACTAAGCACAGGGTTAGCTTCTATGATGGCAATATTTAAGGAAGTGTTTTGCGGGTTCACTAAGTTTGCCAAACTCAGCGCCATTAACGCGCCTGATAAGCCGCCACCAGAAATAATGACATCAAAATGCCTAGCGCCTGTGTCACGCGGTGTTGCATGTTTTGTGCTATTCGTCATGTTTAACCTTAGTTACTCGCCGTTATGCCACTTCGCTACTTAGCTATTTATGTCGCTTTATTTTTAAACGCGCTTGGTTAGCTGGTTGCTAAAGTGGCTTGGGGCACATTAGCAAAAGCTTATCTTGTTATTACCGCGTGCACTTTGTTTTTAATCAAGTATTAACTTTGCTGCCTATGCATGTTGTCTGTGCCAACTGGCTAGCGTTTAGCGCGCCATTAAGGCTTCAATTTCATTGATGGTTTTTGGCGCATTGACGGTGAGATTTTCATAGCCGTTAGCGGTGATCAAAATATTGTCTTCGATACGCACGCCAATACCGCGCCACTTTTCATCAACACTAGTATCACTTTTAGCAATGTAAATACCTGGCTCGATAGTCAATACCATACCGGGGGCAAAAGCCCGCATTTGCTGGCGACTTTCATTAACCTGATAATCACCAACATCATGCACATCAAGCCCTAACCAATGCCCTAAGCCATGAATAAAGTATTTTTTGCAGGCATTTTGCGCCACTAACTCGTTTAAATCGCCGTTCAGTATGCCTAGCTCGTACAAACCACGGGTCAAAAACTCACCAACGATGCAGTTCAGCTCAGCAAACGTTTGTCCTGGCATGGTGGCAGCTATGGCCAAGTTTTGACTATCGAGCACCAGTTGATAAATAGCCGCTTGCGGCTCGCTAAACTTACCGTTGATTGGGAACGTGCGCGTAATATCGGCAGCATAACCGGCAAGCTCGCCGCCGGCATCAATAAGCAGTAGCTCACCATCATTTAACACGTCGTCATTGTCGGTATAATGCAAAATATTGGCGTTGTCGCCACCGGCGACAATAGAGCCATAAGCAGCTTGTCTGGCGCCATTGATGGCAAACTCGTGTAACAGCTCAGCTTCAATTTGATATTCAAACTTACCTGCTTGGCATTGCTGCATTGCGCGCTGATGTGCAGCGCCGCTAATGATATTCACTTTGCGTATAATATCGAGTTCGGCTGCTGATTTATGCAAACGCATTTCGTTAAGCAGGTCACTACAATCAATTAAGCTGCTTGGCGCTTTAACACCAGTGCGGGCCGACTTTCTAATTTCAGCTAACCAATTTAGTACTCGTTGTTGAAAGTCATTAGCCGTGGGTTGAGCAATTAAAACCGCACTTTTATTCGCTAATAACGCGACTAGCTGTTGGTCAATGTCCGCTAAGCTATAACAATCGTCAAACTTATACTCAGTTACCGCGCGTTGTTGGCCTATGCGTCGCCCATGCCAAACTTCTTGTAGTTGATCTTTTTCGCGGGAAAATAAAATACTGCGTGCTGCTGCGCTGTCATCGGTTTTTACTAACGCAAGTATTGCATCGGGCTCATTAAAACCCGTTAAATAATAAAATTGTTTGTTTTGACAAAACGGATATTCGGTGTCGTTACTGCGCGTAACTTCATTACCAGCAGCAATGAGCGCTATACTATTATTTGGCATTTGCCCAATAAAGTGTGCGCGACGCTGACAAAACTCAGCAACAGGTAATAAGGTATTTTTTAACATTGTTAGCCGCTTATATTTTAATGGTAAAGGAATATATGAGGGTGTAGCGAAAAGCTTGATACTTTAGGCTAATGCCCCTTGTTAATGTAGGGTTGCCTCACCGTCTTGTGGTTTTGGTGGCGTACCTAACTCGGTAAAACACAGTAATGCGGAAATGCGCACGTATTCGGCAATTTCAAAGTAGGCTTGCTCTGTGTCTTCGCTTTCATCCATATCATCAGATAAATTGGCGATTTCGCCAAAGTCTGCCAACACCTCTTTAACGTCATCGGAAAAAGCCGTGTTTTTTGTTTGTTGTAAACCAAAACCTAAATTAAAGCCTTGCACCCATTTACCTAACGCATGGGCACGTTCAACTATGCTATCGTCGTCATCAGGGAGTAATAATTGAAAGCTATAGGACTCATCAAGAATTTGCTGCCAAATATCACTGTACGCGTCTTTGACAATACTTTTTACCGCCACCGGTAACCCTTCAGCATTGTTTAATAGGTCGTTGATCATGGCGAGGTAATCGCTACTTTCAAACTCAAAACCAGCCGCAATTAAGCCGGTCAATACGCCGTGAATTTCAGCGGCATGTGCCTCAACCCCTGCACTGGTTAAAATTGCTTGTACTGAGGGAAAGTCTAAGGTGTTGCTGTCAGCCATAAAAAATATAAAATCAATCAGGGGAATATTGCCGGCTATCTTAACATTGGCACTGACACGATTCCAGAAAAAACCATAGAGATCACTTGCATAGTGCAACTCGCACCGTTATAGTTCCTCTTTATGGGGTACTAAGTTTTGCTGTTCATAACTTTTCTTGGTATTACAAGCCAGTAGCGTAATATTTTCAGTGAATAACGACAAAATATTACCGTAATGTATTGAGAATTATCGCGTCATGAGCCAACACACAGTAACAATCAATGTTGCCAACAAACGATTAAAGATCGCTTGTCCTTCGGGCCATGAGTCGGCGCTATTGCAGGCGGCAGACGAGATCAATAAACGCTTAAACCAAGTTGCCAAGCAAAGCCAAGCGGCAAAAACCCCTGAGCAAGCGTTAGTGATGATGGCATTAAACCTTGCCAATGACCTCATTCAAACTCGCGCTGAAAGTGAGCAAGAGCGCGAAAAAATGCAAAGCAAAATCGAATTATTACAAGCCACCATAGAGCAAGCCCTTAAGCCAAGTAAAAGCGCATAGTTATTTTTTTATTATTCAACTCTTTTTGCTTCGCCCTTATTTGCTGAAAGAAACTTCAATTCGCTCAAGCATTAAGCAATCAGGTCTAACAAGTGATAAAAGGCTTATAACCCCTGACGATTTTAGCTATAATGGCTTCGACTTCTGGGGTGTTTGTATGCGAACTATGTCCCTGAGCCGATAAGTTTTACCTAAGGATGTTGATTGTTAGCTATTGAGCAAGCCCGGCTCGTATCGGGAAGCCTACGGTTAGTATGATATATCCGCCCTGAACACCCGGTGTTCAGGACTATGTGAGCTGCGGCACCTTGGAAGTCACTCATTTTTTATATCCCTGACAAACTTGTCACTGTTTCGAACTTTTCCCGACACTCGTTAATAACGCCATGATATATCCGCGCATCGCTAGCAACACACCCGGTGTTCAGGACTATGTGAGCTGCAACAGCTTGGAAGTCACTCATTTTTTATATCCCTGACAAACTTGTCACTGTTTCGAACTTTTCCCGACACTCGTTAATAACGCCATGATATATCCGCGCATCGCTAGCAACACACCCGGTGTTCAGGACTATGTGAGCTGCAACACCTTGGAAGTCACTCATTTTTTATATCCCTGACAAACTTGTCACTGTTTCGAACTTTTCCCGACACTCGTTAATAACGCCATGATAGCAGCGATATATCAGCGCAAATTTGAAAAAGTAGAGCTAATTTGGCAGTTAGCAAAATGCCTGGTGTTCTTCGTTATCTGTCTTGAAATAAAGATTGCGCTAGATATCATTTAGCAGTTGATAATATAATTACCGATAGTCATTTAAACTCTTGTAAGTTGCTTCGCTTTAATGTCAACGAATACGCCAAATCAAAGTCTCGCCTTAAACGCTGCTGTTTCAGCTCAAAACCCAAACCAGGCGCCCATTGCCATACTTGACTCTGGTGTTGGCGGCTTATCGATTGCTCAATGTATAAAACAACAACTGCCATATGAAAATTTACTTTATGTGGCTGATACCTTATACGCCCCGTATGGTGATAAGTCAGCAGCTTTTATTCAGCAACGGCTAAACGAAATTGCCCAGTGGTGTATTACCCGTGATGCCAAAGCGTTGGTTGTCGCCTGCAATACGGCAACCGTCAATGCTATCGACCAACTGCGCCAACAAGTTAGCCTTCCCGTTATTGGTGTTGAGCCGGCAATAAAACCGGCCACCAAAATAAGTAAAAATAACAAAGTGGCGATTTTAGTCACCAAAGCAACGGCGGCAAATCAACGATTTTTAAATTTAGTAGCGCAGTATCGCGATAGCTGTCAGGTGAGCATTCAGCCATGCCCTGGCCTAGTCGAATTGATTGAGCAAAATAAGCAAGATACTGCTGAGTGTCGGGCACTGTTATCTGGTTATTTGCGACCATTAATGGCTGCTGGCGTTGACACCTTAGTGCTGGGTTGCACTCATTATCCGTTAATAATGTCTCTGATCAAAGAAGTATGTGGTAATGAGCTTAATATCATGGAGACCGCTCGCCCTGTTACCGCGCAATTACAACGTCAACTGACACATTATCAACTGTTAAACGATAGTAACAAGCTAGGTACTAGTCGCTTTTATAGCTCTAAGTTTAATAAGGAGCAACAGGCATTGTTTAACCATATTTTGCCAGAGCCAGTGCAATTACATTCCTTCCCGTAATCGAAAACAGGTTTCACGCTTAACTACAATTTTAAATGATCTAGCTCAAGCCTAGAGACGTTTAGCCATCTAGGCGTAAATAATTCTAGGAAAAATTTAACTAAACGGTTAGAATGTCGCTATTAAAAACAACTGTTGTTTTTTCAATTAATTTTACAGAGGGTTTATGTCTACACACCTTTTTACTTCTGAGTCAGTATCAGAAGGACATCCAGATAAAATTGCCGATCAAATTTCTGATGCGGTTTTAGATGCGATTATCGCCCAAGATAAACATGCACGCGTTGCCTGCGAGACTATGGTAAAAACGGGTGTTGCCATTATTTCCGGTGAAGTTACCACAACCGCATGGGTCGACCTAGAAAAAATTACCCGTGACGTTATTTCTGAGATAGGTTATACATCGTCAGATGTGGGTTTTGACGGCGAAACTTGTGGCATTATGAATTTAATTGGCCAACAATCACCGGAGATTGCCCAAGGTGTTGATAGATCCAAGCCTGAAGAGCAAGGTGCAGGTGATCAAGGTTTGATGTTTGGCTATGCCACCAATGAAACTGAAACGCTAATGCCAGCCCCGCTTTATTACTCACACCGCTTAGTAGAGCGCCAAGCTGAAGCGCGTAAGTCTGGAGTTTTACCTTGGTTACGTCCCGATGCCAAAAGCCAAGTGACTTTCATTTATGAAGATAACAAGCCAGTTGCCATTGACACTGTGGTGTTATCTACGCAACACAACCCTGATATTAAGCAAGATGACCTACACAACGCGGTGATGGAAAACATAATCAAGCATGTCTTGCCTGAAGAATTATTGACTAAAGATACTAAGTATCATATCAATCCAACCGGTCGTTTTGTTATTGGTGGTCCGGTGGGTGATTGTGGTTTAACGGGCCGAAAAATTATTGTTGATACCTATGGCGGCATGGCACGTCATGGTGGTGGTGCGTTCTCAGGTAAAGATCCATCAAAAGTTGATCGCAGCGCCGCATACGCTGGGCGTTATGTAGCAAAAAATATTGTCGCTGCAGGCCTTGCTGATCGTTGTGAAATTCAAGTCTCCTACGCAATAGGAGTTGCAGAGCCTACCTCAATTTCCATTGATACCTTTGGTACAGGTAAAGTCTCTGAGCAGCGCTTAGTTGAATTGGTGCGTGAGCATTTTGACTTACGCCCATATGGCATTACCAAAATGTTAGACTTACTACACCCTATGTATAAACAAACGGCCGCTTATGGTCACTTTGGTCGCGAGCCATTTGAAATGACCATAGGTGATGACACCTTTACCGCTTTTAGTTGGGAAAAAACCGACAAAGCAGAGGCATTACGCTTGTCCGCTGGCATTTAATATCTCGACAAAAAACCGCTCAATGAGCGGTTTTTTTTATTGCTGGTTTTAGTTTTTCAGCTTTATGAGCTATGAGTTATAGCTTATCCTGTTCTGCCACCACTGTGGTTTTGCCGTATTCACGCATTCGCTGCACCATCATATAAAAATACGGTACGAATAAGGTGCCAAAAATGGTTGCTGAAATCATTCCGGCCAGTACAGTAACCCCTAATGAAATACGACTGCCCGCACCAGCGCCTGATGCTAATACCAAGGGCAGCACTCCTAATATAAATGACAGTGCCGTCATTAACACCGCACGAAAGCGCATGCGCGCTGCACTTAGTGCTGCTTCGTTAATACTTAAGCCCGCGCTACGCTGGCTCATGGCAAATTCAACAATTAAGATTGCGGTTTTAGTGGCCAGACCAATTAATAGTATGAGCCCTACTTGTGCATAGATATTATTGCTCATTCCCAGTAGATATAACGCCAACATTGCCCCAAATACCGCTAAAGGCACTGCGGCAATCACGGCAAACGGTATGGTCCAACTTTCGTATTGCGCTACTAAAAACAAATACACAAACACGATCGCCAAGGCAAAAAGTATTGGTGCTAAATTGCCTGCTTCTAACTCTTGTTTGGACTGTCCCGACCACTCAAAAACATAGCCTTGCGGTAAATTAGCGGCCAATTCTTCCATCGCAGCAATGGCTTGCCCTGACGAAAAGCCCGGTGCTGCTTGGCCACTTATTGATGCACTTCGATACAAGTTAAAGTGACTTATAGTGGTAGGTCCTAAAATTGGCTTAAGCGTTGCTAACGTCGTTAACGCCACCATTTCCCCCTTATTATTGCGCACATAATAATGCCGCAGGTCGGTGGGATCTTTACGAAACGAGGCTTCCGCTTGCAGTGTCACTTTATAAGTGCGACCAAACTGACTAAAGTCATTAACATACATAGAGCCCAGCTGCGCTTGTAAAGTGGCAAAAATATCAGATAAAGCCACCCCTTGCGCTTTTGCTTTATTTCTATCTACTTCAAGAAAGTACTGCGGCACATTAGCGCGATAGGTGCTAAACACTCGGCTTAATTCTGACCGTTGATTCGCATCATAAATCAATCCATTCATAACCTGCGCTAAATTCGCAGGACTGCGCCCTTCACTGTCTTGTAATTTAAATTCAAAACCTGAGCTTGTCCCTAACCCTGGAATGGCGGGTGGATTAAACAACATAATTTGTGCATCAGGTATGGTCCACAATTGCGCCATTAAACGTGAAATAACCGCATTTAACTTAAACGCGGGATCAGAGCGATGCTCCCAATCTTTTAAAATGATGATACCTAGGGCATTGTTAGAGCCTGGACCACCAATTAATGACACGCCTGAGACAGTAACAAGATCGGTTACCGCTGCATCTTGCTTGATAATAGGAGTAATTTTTGCCAATAAGGCTTGGGTGCGATTACTCGAGGCGGCATCTGGCAACTGGATATCAAGAAAAATAAAACCTTGATCTTCTTCTGGTACAAAGGCGGTCGGAACTTCTTTTGCTAACCAAGCCGTGGCAGCAAACATGATGATAACTAAGCTACCTATGCGCAATGAACGCTTTAAAAGCCAATTAACAGCGCCCGTATATTGCGTTGTGCTTCGTCCTAACAAACGCTCAAAGGGGAGCAACCAAGAAACAGGCTTTAATTTTTCTGCACTTAATAACACCGCACATAACGCTGGGCTTAAGGTTAAGGCAGTGATTGAAGATATAAGCACGGCAAATGAAATGGTAACCGAAAACTGCTTATACAGCTCACCCGTTATGCCTGGCATAAAGGCCACAGGCACAAACACCGCCATTAACACTAAAGTGGTAGCAATAATTGGAGCGGTGACTTGCGCCATAGCTTTAGTTACCGCGGCTTTTATCGCTAAACCTTCTTCTTTAAGGATACGTTCAACATTTTCAATGACAATAATAGCGTCATCAACCACTATACCTATCGCCAATACCAAGCCAAATAAAGTGATGGTATTAATCGAGTAACCCATTATTTGCATAAAAGCAAAAGTGCCAATTAATGACACCGGAATGGCAATCGCCGGAATAATAGTTGCGCGCCAGTTTTGCAGAAATAAAAACACCACTAAAATAACCAAGGCAACCGCTTGGTAAAGCGTAACTTTAACTTCGTCAATAGAACGGATGATAAATTCTGTAGTGTCATAGGGTATGGCATATTTTAAGCCATCGGGAAAACGCGTGGCGAGTTCAGCAATCGCAATTTTTACTTGTTCTGCCACTTGCGTCGCATTTGCGCCTGGCAACTGATAAATCACTATAAACGCGGTTTCATTACCATTTAAATGTGCTTGCACGCCATAGTTTTCAGAGCCTAGCTCTAACCGAGCAATTTCTGATAGACGGATAAAGTTGCCGTCTGAGTCTGCGCGAATAATAGTTTGGCCAAACTCGGCCGCTGACTTTAAGCGTCCTTGTGCTTGAATGGCGTACTCAAATTGTTGATTGGGTAATGACGGGCTCGCCCCAAGTTTACCAGCAGCGACAATTAAGTTTTGCTCTCGCAGTGCTTGTCTTACCTCTGTGACGGTAATACCTAACGATGTCATGCGATCTGGGTTTAGCCAGGCGCGCATACTGTAATTCATATTGCCCATGACACTGGCAGCCGCCACGCCTGGAATACGCCCTAATGGCTCGGTCAAATAGTTAGTTGCATAATTACTGAGAAATAATTGATCAATATTGTCTTGCTCTGAAAACAAGGTGATGGCCATCAACATTGCACTAGATTTTTTCTTAACACTTACCCCAATCTGCATCACCTCACTGGGTAAAGAGTTCTGTGCTAAAGCGACACGGTTTTGCACATTCACTTGCGCAATATCGTCATCAATACCCACTTTAAAAAATACCGTAATGGTGGCACTGCCATTATTTGACGCACTTGACTCAATATACAGCATGTCTTCCACGCCATTGATCTGCTCTTCAAGCGGTCGAATAACTGACTCTTCAACCACTTGCGCACTGGCGCCTGGATAAACCGCGGTAATTTCAACTTGCGGTGGGGTAATTTGTGGGTACATGTTTACCGGCAGTAACATCATGGCAATTAAGCCGGCTAAACTAAGCAGTATGGCGATAACAAATGCCAGTTTGGGGCGATTAATAAATACCTTGCTGATCATAACTTGCCCCTTACTGTGCTGGCTGGTCGGTTATTACACCTGTTAGGGGATCTACCTGTTTATTAACTGGCGTCACCACTATACCGTTACGCACTTTTTGCAAGCCTTCAATAATCACACGCTCGCCTGCTTTTAGCCCTGACTCAACCGCCCACATGGCATTAATACGTCGGCCTAAGGTAACAATACGTTGTACAACTTTGTTATCACTATCAACCACTAATACAAATTTACCTTGCTGGTTTTCTTGCACCGCGGCTTGCGGTATTAACGCCATATCCGATTTCGCTTTGGTTTCAACAATTAAGGTAACAAAAAGCCCAGGTAAAATGATTGCATCAGGGTTAGCAAACTCTGCTCTTAACTCGACATTGCCCATGCCTTGCTCAATTTTAGTATCGGCAAAAAATATCTTGCCTGCTTGTGGGTACATAGTATTGTTGGGCAGTCTTAAGCGGATATCAAAAAGATCATCCGCGTCAGTTTGGTTATTGCGTTTGTTCTGCAAATAAGTAATAAAATTACTTTCTTCAAAGCCAAAGCTAACATAGATAGGATCGGTTGCGGTTAACACAGCTAACGCCCCCGTTTGTGGGCCAACAATATTGCCAACGCCATAGTTGGCTTGGCCTATATGCCCAGAAAATGGCGCTTTTATAGTGGTATAACTTAAGTTGAGCTCTGCTTGCGCTAATGCCGCTTTTGCAACGTTAACGGCGGCTTTTGCTTGTGCGTCTTTAGTAATTAACCTGTCTAAATCAGACTGAGAAATATAGCCCTGTTTAGCCACATCTCTGCCACGTTTCAGGTCGCGTGCAGCTCCCTGAGCACCCGCTATTTTGCTGGCTAAATCTGCTTTTGCCGACGCTAATGCGCTAATATAGGCTGTTGGGTCAATTTTAAATAATACTTGTCCTTGCGAAACAACTGAGCCTTCTTTAAATGACTGTGCAATAAGTTCGCCTTCAACGCGTGCAATTAGTTGCGCTGTTCTTGATGCCATAGTACGCGCGACAAACTCTCGATATTGTCCTATTTTTTCGATATTAACCTGATAGGTAGACACAGCAGGTGGCGGTGCTGTGTGTGAGCTCGACTGTTTATCACCGCAAGCTGACAATAAACATAAAACACTAAGTAGTACACACTTTGTGACTAGCCGAATGGAAGACAACGTAAATTTATTTTGCAGTTGAATAAGCATCAACTAACTCCTTTATTATAAATAGTTAATCTCGGCTAGCACAGGTTAACCCATTCGAGATTTTTGAGGTGGGGTATAGTACAGCAGGCTTTAATTAATACCGTAAATATTTGTAACGTCAACGATATAGCATAAACGCTTAGCGCTTTATGTGCATCTACTGCCATGTCCCATATAAAAAATATAGTATTGGCTTCGCCATTTAGATATGTCGTGACAAAATAAAAATTATATTTTTGCTAAACAATTGAATTTACTATCTGTTGCCCTTACTTACAGGCTATATTGACATTGTAGTGGGTTTTCTCTTTAGTTACGCATTTTGTGCAGCTAAGCAAGCAATTAAGCCCGTGTGAGTTACAACCATTGACCAGTAATTTTGGAAGTTTTTATGCGCAATCCTCGTATTTACCAAGCTGAGCCCTTTGTTGTCGGGCAAAAGCAGACACTAGATGAAGATGCCTTTGGCCACGCTGTACGAGTGTTACGCCTTAAAAATCAAGATGAAATCACGCTATTTAATGGCATTGCCGAGCCGCAAGGGTATTTTGAGTATCATGCTACACTTTGTAATGTCAGTAAAAAAAGTGCTGACGTTGAGATAATCAGCAAACGTATGGTTGACAATGAGTCACCGCTAAATATTCATTTAGGCCAAGGTATTTCGCGTGGTGAACGTATGGATTTTACCCTACAAAAATCAGTTGAATTAGGGGTAAATACCATCACACCTATTTTTACCGAGCGATGTGGCGTAAAACTCAGTGGCGAGCGATTGGCAAAGAAGCATCAGCAATGGCAAAAAATTGTCATTAGTGCCTGTGAGCAAAGTGGTCGCTGTGTGGTTCCTAACGTTGCAACACCTATGACGTTAAGCGACTGGCTACAACAACAAAGCTCGGCATTAAAGCTAAACTTACACCCTAGGGCACAGCACTCAATAATGAGTTTACCTATTGAAAATCAGCGTGTGCGGCTACTTATTGGGCCAGAAGGCGGATTAAGTGCTGATGAAATTGCCCTTGCTAGTGACGCTGGCTTTCACAATGTTTTACTTGGTCCGCGAGTACTCAGAACAGAAACCGCCGCCCTTACTGCCATCACGGCATTACAGTGTCGCTACGGCGACTTAATTTAATATCTAGATAATTTAGGAAATAACATGAGCATAAAAATTGGCGTTGTCATGGACCCTATTACCGAAGTCAAAGTAAAAAAAGACTCGTCAATGGCAATGATGTTAGAGGCACAAGCACGAGGCTATGAAATTTATTATATGGAGATGCAAGATCTCTATCTAGAGCAAGGGGTTTGTCGCGCAACAACAGCCAAAATTACGGTCTATGATAACAGCGAACACTGGTATGATCTTGGCGCCAAAGAAGACATTAATGTAGCTGACTTAGATGCGGTATTAATGCGTAAAGATCCGCCTTTTGATACCGAATATATTTATGCCACTTACATGTTAGAGCGGGCAGAATTAGCCGGCACCTTAATTGTTAATAAACCACAAAGTTTACGCGATTGTAATGAAAAATTATTTACCGCTTGGTTTCCTGAGTTAACCGCGAAAACACTGGTAACACGCAACAATGAAAAAATCAGAGCATTTCATAAAGAAAACAAAGATGTCATCATTAAACCCTTAGATGGTATGGGCGGCTCGTCAATCTTTCGCATTGGCGAAAATGACCCTAATGTTGGTGTGATCTTGGAAACTTTAACTGCACATGCAACACAATATGCTATGGTTCAAGAGTATATGCCTGAAATTATTGACGGTGACAAACGCATTTTAATTGTCAACGGCGAGCCAATGCCATATTGCTTAGCGCGCATTCCTGCGCAAGGTGAAACACGCGGTAACTTGGCTGCAGGTGGTCGTGGTGAAGCGCGACCATTAAGTGCCAGCGATAAACTGATTGCGGAAACAATCGCACCCGAATTGAAAAAACGCGGCTTATTCTTTGTTGGTTTAGATGTTATTGGTGATAAGGTCACCGAGATCAATGTCACCAGCCCTACTTGTATTCGAGAAATAGAAGCCGCATATCCCATTAATATCAGCGGTAAATTAATGGATGCGATTGAACAAAACATTCGCCAACGCTAACGCATAAAATTAGCGCTAAAGCCCGCTGACTTTAGCGCACTGTTTTTGATGATAGAGGTATATTTATGGATAGTTTTGAAAATCAACTCTTGATTGCTATGCCTAGTTTAGACGACTCTTATTTTAATAAAACCGTGACCTATATTTGCGAGCATAATGCTGAAGGGGCGATGGGATTAATTATTAATTTACCCATTAATGTCACTGTCAATGAGCTGTTATTGCAAATTGATGAAGCAAAAGCAGACATTCCAGAGCTATCGCAACAAGTGCTTACCGGCGGTCCAGTGTCACAAGATCGTGGCTTTGTTTTACACAGCACGCAAGCGGGCTGGAACAGCTCTTTAGCATTAAATGACCATGTTATGATCACCACCTCTAAAGATATTTTAATGGCACTTGGTACTGAAGACGCACCTGAAAAATATATGGTTACACTCGGCTATGCGGGTTGGGGCCCCGGCCAATTAGAAGAAGAAATTAAAGCCAACTCTTGGTTACTCACACCCGCTGATGACGACATCGTTTTTAATACGCCTATCGAGCAACGATGGAAGAAAGCCACAGAAAAGTTAGGCATTGATGTAGCACGCTTATCTAGTGAAGTGGGTCATGCATAATGGCAAGTAAAACCGCGATTGGTCAGCGGACACTGCTAGGTTTCGACTTTGGTAAGAAGCACATTGGTGTTGCGATTGGACAAGAGTTAACAGGCTTGGCTTCGCCATTAGGTACCATCACCGCCCGTGATGGCATTCCCGACTGGGTTAGCATGACAAAGTATATTAAAGAATGGCAACCTGACTTTGTGGTGGTGGGATTGCCACTCAATATGGACGGCAGTGAACAACAACTGACCCTAGATGCGAAAAAGTTTGGTAACCGTGTAGCCGGTCGCTTTGGCCTAAAAGTGGAGTTTCAGGATGAACGTTTAACCACAGCGACGGCAAAAGAAGACTTATTTGCGCAAGGTGGCTATCGTAACTTAAAAAAAGATCATATTGATGCTACTTCAGCAAAATTAATTTTAGAAAGTTACTTTGAAAACCAAGAGTAGACTCGTGCCCCATACTCTTAACACTGAGCAACGCTTTTTATTTAAGAGAACATAATGGCGATTATTGCGCTTATTAGCCCATTAATTATTGTCGGTGCTATTGGTTACTTCCTCACGCGAACCAATTGGTTTACCAAAGCTCAAATTGACACCTTAACTAAGTTCACGTTTAATATTGCGATACCCGCTTTTTTATTTCAACAATTAGCCAGTGCCGATCTTAGTAGCATTAATGTTAATATTTATAGCGCCTTTTACCTGCCTGTATTAATGATTTATGCGCTTGCTTGGTTAATAAATTATTATCTCCACCATTACTTACAGCAAGACTTACCTGCTTCGGCAGTTTATGCGCTCGGCGCCAGTTATTCTAATAACGTGATTGTGGGTATGCCGGTTGCCATTATGTTTTTAGGTGAGCAAGTGATACCCACTATTTTTCTAGTGGTGAGTTTGCACAGCGTGATGTTATTCGGCTTAACCAGTATTCTCGCGGTAAACCTTCGCGAATTTAACTGGCGCTTATTACTCAAGCAAACACTTTTTAATCCCTTACTTATTGCTATCAGCGGCGGCTTTTTAGTTAATTTACTTGGTCTCTCGCTACCTAACATCGCCAATGACAGCCTATTATTGTTAGGTAAGCCTGCGATTACGTTGGCACTTTTTTTATTGGGTGCATCTTTGGCGTTTTATAAGATCCGCAGCGAAGTTAAATTTATCATTAGTGCCTGCGCGCTAAAGCTGTTATTGCTACCCAGTGCTGTTTTCGCTTTCAGTCACCTAGTTTTACAATTGCCATTGCTCACCACCGCGACCTTAGTCATTTTAAGTGCTAGTCCTACTGGGGTTAATGCTTATTTGATCGCTAAGCAACAAGCGCGACATCAAGAGACCATAGCCGGTACTGTTGTGGTCACCACGCTGATGTCTATTATTACGCTGCCGCTTTGGTTATGGTGTTTAACTGAGTTCTTCGCGCTTGGTAGTGCTTAACAAACCTCACAGTTTAACGAGTGCGTTGCGAAAAGGTATAGCCTTGTCAATACATCAATACCAGCACCATGATGGCACTGGTATTGATGAATAGGTGCAGCTTATTCATCTTTGGGCTCTAAGCCATCAATTGTTACACCTGATAATGAGCCAGTGCCCCCCTGATCATTACTGCGTAATTTTATCATTAAGCGTAAATCATTTGGAGAGTCAGCATGATGTAAGGCATCTGCATAGTTAATTAAGCCATGCTGATAAAGATCAAACAACGCTCGGTCAAACGTTTGCATACCTTGATCGGTTGACTTTTCCATCACTTCTTTAATACTGCCAACATCACCCTTCTTAATTAATTCAGCAATATATGGCGAATTCAGTAAAATTTCGATGGCGGCCACTCGACCATTGCCGTCACGAGTTGGGATCAACTGCTGGGCAACAATACCGCGTAAGTTTAAGGCTAAATCAAACAATAATTTGCCATGCTGCTCCGCTGGCACTAAATGCATAATACGATCAATGGCTTGGTTAGCGTTATTGGCATGTAAAGTTGCAATACACAAGTGCCCGGTTTCTGCAAAACTTAACGCATGCTCCATGGTTTCTTGGTTTCGAATTTCACCGATTAAAATTACATCTGGTGCCTGACGTAACGAGCTTTTTAATGCTGCATCAAAGCTTTCAGTATCAAGCCCAACTTCACGCTGCGTTACCATACTTTTACCATGTTCGTGCACAAACTCGACGGGATCTTCTATGGTCAGGATATGGCCGCGTGAATTTTTATTGCGATAGCCGATAAGCGCCGCCATTGACGTTGACTTACCTGTACCTGTACCACCAACAAACAGCACTAAACCACGTTTAGACATCACCACATCTTTTAAAACCGACGGTAAGCCAAGATCATCAGCTTCGGGTATTTCCGTGACAATGCGACGAATAACCATACCCGCCATATCGCGCTGCCAAAAGGCAGAAACACGAAATCGACCTATGCCCTCAATTGAAATAGCAAAATTACATTCTTTATCTTGGTCAAACTCCTGTTTTTGCTTTTCGTTCATCGCATCATGCACCAAACTAAGTGCTTGCGCTGGCGATAATATGTCGTCATCAATCGCCACTAATTCACCGTTAATTTTTGCACTAACGGCTAACTTAGCGGTGACAAACATATCCGATGCTTGATGCTTTACCATTTTTTCTAATAAATTATGAAAATTCATTGTGTTACCTTTTCTCTATGCATCATCACCACGCTAGTAACCAGCGAATTGGTTTTTATCTTGTGCTTTTTCCATTGCGTCTTGTTTGGTGATCAAGCCTCGGTTAACAAGATTTTGAAGACATTGATCCATGGTTTGCATGCCGTGTGACATACCGGTTTGAATCGCCGAATACATTTGGGCAATTTTGTCTTCTCGGATCAAGTTACGAATAGCAGGAACGCCAATCATAATTTCGTGCGCAGCTACGCGACCACCGCCAACTTTTTTCACTAAGGTTTGTGAAATAACCGCGCGTAACGATTCTGATAACATCGAGCGCACCATAGCTTTTTCTTCACCTGGAAATACATCAATGATACGGTCAATAGTTTTCGGGGCTGACGTGGTATGCAAGGTACCAAACACTAAGTGACCTGTTTCTGCTGCTGTCATGGCTAAACGTATGGTTTCTAAATCTCGCATTTCACCCACTAAGATAACATCAGGATCTTCACGCAAGGCTGAACGTAAAGCGGCGCTAAAGCTTAAAGTATCGCGATGAACTTCGCGCTGATTAATTAAACATAAGTGGTTGTCATGGACAAATTCAATCGGGTCTTCAATGGTCAGTATATGATCATGTTTAGTTTTATTAATATGATCAACCATAGCCGCCAGCGTTGTTGACTTACCTGAGCCGGTAGGGCCTGTCACTAAAACTAAGCCGCGTGGTAATTCAGAAATATCGCGAAAAATATCGGGGCAACCTAAATCGTCTAATGATAAAATTTTACTGGGAATGGTACGAAAAACCGCTGCTGGACCACGGTTTTGGTTAAAGGCATTGACCCTAAAACGCGCTAAATTGGGTACTTCAAATGAAAAATCAACCTCTAAATTTTCTTCATACTCTTTGCGCTGACGGTCATTCATAATATCATAGACCAAAGCGTTAACATCTTTTTCGTCGAATGCTGGTATATTTAATTTACGCACATCGCCATCGACACGAATAGATGGGGGTGTTCCGGTTGATAAATGTAAATCTGAAGCATTATTTTCCACACTAAATGCTAGTAATTCGGTAATATCCATACAAACCTCTTAGTCGAATTAATAATTGAACTCACAACAGCATGCGTCATAGAGAACTAAAATAAACCATATGATTGTTATTAAAGATAATATTGCACAAGTTGAACTGCAAATTTCTTCAGCCTGTCAGCAAGCTCAGCGCGCCGCCAATGAAGTCACCTTGCTTGCGGTTAGCAAAACTAAACCGGCCGAGATGATCCTTCAAGCCTATGATGCTGGCCAACGACACTTTGGCGAAAGTTATGTTCAAGAAGCGGTAGATAAAATTACACGCTTGCAAGATAAAACCGATATTACATGGCATTTTATCGGACCAATTCAAGCGAACAAAACCAAGTTAATCGCCCAGCATTTTTCATGGGTACACAGCATTGACAGAGCCAAAGTTGCAAAACGTCTTAATGCACACAGGTTGGCTCAAGATACCCCGCTAAACATCTGTTTACAAGTGAATATTAGTGGTGAAGAAAGCAAAGCCGGCGTTTCTCCAACTGAACTGCCAGCCCTGTTAGCGGAGATCGCCGATTGTCAGCAATTAACTATTCGCGGCTTAATGGCGATACCAGAAAAAAACGCACCACAAGCAAGCTTTATGCAGATGCAAGCACTGTTTACGACGTTAAAAAAACAATACCCGAGCATGGATACGTTATCTATGGGGATGTCAGCAGATATGCAGCTTGCGATTAACGCAGGCGCCACTATAGTGCGTATTGGCTCAGCAATATTTGGTGCGCGACGTTAACCCTAATAAAACGCTTGTTGTGTGCGAAAATATTAAGCCTCAGACAAAAGTCGTCTGGCACTTGTCGCAACAGCAAGTTACCATAAAAAATGGCATCCACTTGATATTACCGTTAACGGTTAATATCGTATCGGTCACAATAAAACAGGAATATTATGAACAAGATTGCATTTATCGGCGCCGGTAATATGAACGCTGCGATTATCGCAGGTTTAGTTAAAGGCGGCTTTAACCCTAAACATATTATAGTGTCAAACCCTTCCGCAGCTAAGCGCCAAGCATTACAGAGTTTACACGGCATTTTGCAAACCCAAAGCAATGATGAAGCTGTGGCATTTGCAGATGCGGTTGTACTCGGTGTAAAACCTCATTTAATTAGCGATGTATGTCAGCAATTGGGCCAACAAGCCGAGTTAAAGGGCAAATGTTTTATCTCGGTTGCCGCTGGTTGTACTATTAAGCAAATAGAACAAGCCCTTGCTCAGCCCTGTACTGTGATCAGAACCATGGCCAATACGCCAGCCCAATTAGGTGTTGGGGTCACCGGCATATTTGCCAACCCGCTGATGAGTGCAGCCGAAAAAAACTTTACCGAATCACTGATGCAATCAGTGGGTATTGTAAAATGGCTAGAAAGCGAACAACAAATTGATCAAATCACCGCCATTTCAGGTTCTGGCCCTGCTTACTTTTTCTTATTTATGGAAGCTATGGAAAAGCAAGCACGCGCCTTTGGCTTTAATGAGCAAGATAGTCGTGAAATTGTCCAGCAAACCGCATTTGGCGCGGCAAAAATGGTGATAGAAAACAAAACCAGCATTGGAACGCTGCGAGAGAATGTGACCTCAAAAGGCGGCACAACACAAGCGGCTATTAGCGCTTTTAGTGAAGGCGGTTTAGAGCAACTGGTCAGCACGGCAATGAATAGTGCGTTAGCGCGTGCTAAAGAAATGGCGAAAAATGGTTAATCATATTACTATCGCGCTATGAAATAGAGTGCGGTTTTGTCCTTTATCATATTTTTGGAGTTTTAGATGGAAGCAATTAACTATTTGCTTAAGTTTGCCTTTGATGCACTATTAATGATTTTAGTTTTGCGGGTTTGGTTGCAACTGGTACGCGCGGATTTTTATAACCCGCTTAGTCAGTTTATTGTCAAAGTTAGCAATCCCTTAGTGATCCCCCTACGCCGTGTTATTCCGGGCATTGGCGGCATAGATTTTGCCACAGTTATCTTAGCCTATGCTATCGCTTGTTTAACTTTTATCATTATACCGTTACTTAATGGCGGCCCCTTTGATATTGTCTCTGCGTTATATCTAGGCTTGATTTATTTAATTAAACAAAGCGGTGTACTGCTGTTTATCATCATGCTAGTGATGGCATTAATGAGTTGGGTTGTGCAAGGCTATAACCCCACACAAATGATTTTTCACCAACTGACCGCGCCAGTACTCGCGCCAATCCGACGCCTGATCCCTAGCATAGGTGGACTTGACCTGTCGGTGCTAATTGCGTTTTTATTATTAAATGTTATCAATATATTATTAAGTGGTTGGATCCCATATTGGGCGATGATATAGCCATTACTTTCTACTAATTGCATTCGTCGTATATACTTAGCATATGCGACACTAAAATTAAGGTCATCAGTATGAAGAATATCATTAATAAAGCGCTATTAACGTTGCTACTTGCATTCGTTGTTAGTGGTTTTGCCAGTGCCGAAAACATGAAAAAGATGGGCAATATCAACGTTCACTATATCGCCTTAGGCTCAACGTTTTTAACCCCTGAAATTGCTAAAGCCTATGGTATAGAGCGTAGTCGATACAAAGGCTTGATCAATATTTCAGTATTAGATAACACCCAACAACACAAGCCGGCTAAAACCGTTATTATTAATGGCAAAGCACGCAACGATGTCGGCCAAATAAAGTCGCTTGAGTTTACTGAAGTCGTTGAGGGTGATGCGGTATATTATCTAGCTCAAGTCAGCTACAGTAATGAAGAAACCATATACTTTGATATCAATATTACCGACAAAGGTCAGCAACATAAACTTAGCTTTTCTCAAAAGTTTTATGTTGATTAGCACTGATTGAGCAAAGAATAATATCAACAAGTAAAGCGGCAGTTACCTTGCCGCTTTTTTTGTCTTCCTCGCAGCAAAAATATCAATCAGCTAATACCGGTTAGCTTTTATGCTTTCACTTTTCGCTGACATAACTGATAAAGCTGGCTGCCAAAGGTATTGATGACCAAACCAGAGGCGACAATTGCTCCGCCGATTATCTGCTGTGTGGTCATGCGCTCATCTAGCAACAAGGTTGCAGCAACAATCCCTACAATAGGTGCGCCTAAAGTCAAAGGCGCAACTTGTCCTGCAGGATAGCGCATTAACAAATAACTCCACAGGCTATAGGCGATTATGGATGCGGCAATCGCCAAGTAAAACAGCACTACGACACTTAAGCCATTTAAGTTCGTCAAACTTGTCATTATGGCTTGTTGACCTTCAACTAGGTAGCTGGTTAAGAAAAAAGGCAACATTGCAAACCAAGACGACCAGACCACCAAGCCAATGTTAGCTTGATAACCACGCTGATTAATCATGCGATTAACAACGTTACCTAAACCCCATGCGATAGCGGCAGCCACCGTTAAGCTAAAACCTAATATAGTCATACTCGAGACATGAGTAGCGCTTGCGATCAAATATAAGCCAAGCCCGGCAATTAACATTGCAAGCATTTGACTACGTTTTATTTGCTCTTTTAATATCACTAACGAAAAAAGCAAGGTAAATACCGCTTGTGATTGCAGCACTAGCGAAGCAAGGCCTGCAGGCATGCCAAAAGCTAAAGCAGAAAACAACAAGGAAAATTGCCCAAAACACAAAGTAAAGGCATAGAGTGCCATCCAACGCCATGGAATGTTGGGCATACGAATAAAAAAAGAGCCTAATATCGCCACTAACAAAAAGCGCAAGCCGCCCATTAGTAACGGCGGCATAGATTGAACGCCCCAAGCGATAATGACAAAATTAAAGCCCCAAATAAAAATAATGATCAAACCCAGTAGTGAATCTTTTAATGACATAATCTTCCTAAAATGCAGCGTAATTTTTTGTGAGACGCTCCCGCTTTACGCTAGATTAAGGTATCATGCGCGCCATTGTCATTATTAATTTAACAACTCTAGCTATTAAATTTACTTTTGCTGTAATACAGCATGATTAAGTTAGCCATATAACAGGTATTTTTTTATGAGCACAATCGTTTTAGCCACCGGCAACCCTGGCAAAGTTGCAGAGCTTGCTAGCTTGTTTTTAGAGCATGATATCGAGATCAAGTCGCAAAGTGACTTCAATGTACCTGATGTTGCTGAAACTGGGACCACTTTCGTTGAAAACGCCATTATAAAAGCACGACATGCGGCAAAAATTACCGGCTTACCCGCCATTGCCGATGATTCTGGCTTAGCCGTGGACGCCTTAAATGGTGCGCCGGGTGTCTATTCCGCACGTTATGCCGGTGCAGCTGCTAGTGATGACGATAATAACAACAAGTTATTAGCGGCGTTAACAGATGTTAGCGATGACAAGCGTGGCGCTCGTTTTCACTGTGTTTTGGTATACCTTCGCCATGAGTTCGATCCTACTCCGCTAATTTGTCACGGCGTTTGGCAAGGCAGTATTAGCCGAGAAAAACAAGGTGAGCAAGGTTTTGGCTACGATCCCATTTTTTGGCAAGCGGAGCATAACATGACCTCTGCGCAATTACCGAGAGCGCTGAAAAACAGCTTAAGTCACCGAGGCCAAGCACTGCAAAAGCTTGTGCCACAATTGATTAAAGAACTCGCCTAAAATGTTAATATCGCCCCCCTTATCACTTTATATTCATATCCCTTGGTGTGTGGAAAAGTGTCCGTATTGTGACTTTAACTCTCATGCCTTAAAACATGACATTCCTGAGCAAGACTATATCAGGCAATTATTACGCGATTTAGACGCAGATATCACCCGTTTTAACTTACAGCAACGCCCATTGCACTCGATATTTATTGGCGGTGGCACACCCAGTTTATTTTCAGCGCCAGCTATTGCGCAGTTACTTGAGCAAGTTTTACAACGCTTTCAACATCACGCTGATATTGAGATCACCTTAGAAGCCAACCCAGGTACTATAGAAGCTGAAAAGTTTATTGGTTTTTTTAATGGTGGCGTTTCACGTTTATCGGTTGGTGTGCAAAGTTTTGAGTCGGAAAAATTAATTAAGCTGGGTCGTATTCATGACAGTCAGCAAGCGAAAACCGCCGCCAAACTCGCGAATGAATGCGGTGTTAGCAGTTTTAATTTAGATTTAATGCACGGTTTGCCAGAGCAAAGTGTCGAGCACGCCCTTGATGATTTAAAAACCGCGATCAGTTTAAATCCAACCCATATTTCTTGGTATCAATTAACCATAGAGCCCAATACCGCCTTTCACTCACGCCCGCCTACTTTACCGCAAGACGAGGTTTTATGGCATATTCAAGATCAAGGCATCGAATTGCTCACGCAAGCGGGTTACCAACAGTATGAAATTTCCGCGTTTAGTCAAAAAGGCTATCAATGCCAGCACAACCTTAACTATTGGCAATTTGGTGATTATTTAGGCATAGGTTGTGGTGCACATGGCAAAATCACAGATACTAAAAGCCAGCAAATTTTCCGCACCGTAAAAGTTAAGCACCCAAAAGGTTATTTAGACACCCGTCGCGCCGCACTGGATAAGTTACATACCGTCAGCGCCGAGGAACTGCCCTTTGAATACCTGATGAATCGTTTACGTTTATTTTCTGGTTTTACATTGGACGAATATCAAGCCTATACCGGCTTAAGCAGCACGACTATCGTGCCCACATTACAACAAGCAGCTGACAAAAATTTGATGCAGTTTGACAATAACCGCTGGTCAGTCAGTAAACTGGGCCATCGTTACTTAAACGACTTATTAGCGATGTTTTTATAATTTATGACTAAAAAAATCACACCCGAGTATAACACTGACGCTTCTCGACAGGCTTTCTCTGCGGCAGATGAAGCCTTTATGCGCCGCGCCATAAGCTTAGCTCAAGTGGCTGATAGTCATAATGAAGTGCCGGTGGGTGCGGTCATGGTATCTGAGGGGGAAATTATCGGTGAAGGTTTTAACCAATCGATCATGAACAACGACCCTTCCGCCCATGCCGAAATGATGGCCATTCGTGATGCCGGCAAAAACAGCAATAACTATCGACTATTAGATTGCACGTTATACGTTACTCTAGAGCCTTGCTGTATGTGTACTGGACTACTAATACATAGTCGTATCAAGCGCTTAGTTTACGCCAGTGATGACCTAAAAACTGGTGCCGTGCGCAGTGCTTTTACCTTACTTAATGATAAAAAACATAACCACCAAGTTGAGGTTGAGTCAGGCTTACTGGCATCAGAGTGTAGCGCACTATTATCGACATTTTTTAAGCGGCGCAGAGCAGAAAAGAAAGCCGAAAAGCAAGCCAAGCGTATTAACACAGCAAAGCGCTAAATGTTCAATACTGGCGCTCACCTTAACAGCGCATTACTGCAAGTTACTTGAACAAAAAACTTTCTAGGATTAGCTGTTTGAATACGGAATAGACTTAAGTTAAAAGCGTATTCAACCGCCGTATTAGCTGCCAAAAACAACTTTTAAAGATGAGCCTATTGCCTCTCTAACATAGACGCATGATTGCGCAACGCGGACGAAATACAGCCGCGCAGAGACCTTGCGCTTTATAGCCAATAAAACTGTTAATCATTATATAAACCTAATCTCGTTAGTTTACTGACAATAAGCGCTATCGCTATGATTTAATCACTGTTTTGCTCACGCGCAAACTGACTGTGACGTCGATTGGCGAGTTTTATTTTATTACGCTGTAATGTGCGTTTTCTTTGGTTACTCATAAAGGATCTTTTTATTTTCATAACTTCCCCTGTGCAATTAATTTAACCTGCTTAAGTCCTCACTTAATATTGCCGCACTTTATGACACTATCATGACAAGCGCATGACATTATCAAGATAAAGGTGCAATGTTCTGCTTTTTATTCAGCTTCATTGGCAATACTTTTGCTGGTTTGTGCATTGCTAATCGCACGTTGCTTGGCCTGATCATCCATCCAAGTTAAGGTGTCATAATAACGACGAATGTTTTCCACATAATTAACCGGCTCATCACCACGGGCATAGCCATAGCGCGTCTTCTTATAATACTTTTTTTGCTTTAATAGCGGTAAGCGCTCTTTGACATCAACCCAGCGATCGGGATCGCCCCCTTGCTGTTTAGTGATATTGCGAGCATCGTTTAAGTGCCCTAAGCCTATATTGTATGACGCCAACGCAAACCAGAGTCGATCTGGATCAGGTACTCGTGCCGGCATACGCTCAATAAGCTGCTTAAAGTATTTCGCACCACCACGAATACTTTGCTCAGCATCTAAACGGCTTTTTATCCCCATTTGTTTTGCGGTCGGTAGCGTTAGCATCATCATTCCACGCACGCCAGTATATGAGCGGGCATGAGGGTCCCAATGTGATTCTTGATAACTAATTGCCGCTAATAATCGCCAATCCATATCTTGGCCATACTTCTCAAATAACGCTTGATACTTGGGCAGCTTATTTTCTACTGCTTTAATAAACATCCGAGTATCAACATAGTTAAACTCTTCAATATGACCATAATATTTATCGTTTAACGCCAGTAAAACCCCGTTATGATGCACTTGACCAAAAAACTCAATTAAGCTGGCGAAAATCGAATCGTCACCCTGCTTACTTAAGACCCAGGCTAATGATTGCGCCTCGCCTAAGCTAAAGCCGATACTGACTTCTGGGTAGTAGCGCCGGCTAATTGCTAAGGTATTACTGTCAACAATGGTGTAGTCAATTTCGTCCGCTAATACTTGTAGCAGCAATTCTTCGCTATCTAGCTCAGCGGTGCTAGACCAAGCCAAACCTGGGTTGGTTAACTTTAACTTTGCTAAGCTTTCTTCGTGACTAGAATCTGCTACCACCGTCAATTTTCCAGTTAAATCGGCGAGTTTTCGTGGCCTAACCTTGCCTTGTTTAAACACTAACTTTTGGCTAACTTGATCATAACTTGGGGCAAAGCGATACTGTGCTCGGCGCTCTTCGGTTACGGTTAAGCCGGCAGCAAGAAAATCAACACTGCCGTTATCAAGCTGTAAAAACAATTCATTTAAGTTATAACTAGGTTTCATTTTCAATTCGACACCTAAGAATTGCGCATACTGCTTGGCTAGTTCATATTCAAAACCCGCGGGGCCTTCAGCGCCTAAGTAATAACTGGTATTACCATAGAGGGTACCAACCGTGACATAACCACGATCAATAATGCGTTGCAAGCTTGCCGTGTTTACTTGCTGCTCACAGGCGCTCAGTAGCAAGACGCAGGGCAGTAAAAACAAAGCTAAACCTTGACGCAGCTTGAGTTTTTTAGCCAGTAATTGTAATGAATTTTTTCTCATAAATGCCATTGTCATGTGAATTGAAATATTTAGAAAGCTATTTTTTACTGATGAATCATTTTTGTTGTCATAATATTAACGTCAAATGAGACAAATCATTTCTCTAATTCTGCTGTTTCATCTATAATACGCGCGATTTTTATCCTTAATTAATCTAACCCGGTGAAATAGTCTATGTCGATGTTGATGAAAACCTTTCGTGGTGCTCCAGCACTGTCTGAATTTAGAGTAAAAAAGCTACTCAATCAGTGCTCTGAACTGCAACTACCCGTCACGGATATCTATGCTGAGTTTAGCCACTTTGCTCATGTTTCAGAAGCGCTAAACCCTGAAGAATCTAAAGTTTTACAACAACTTCTTAAGTATGGACCAACGATTGAAGAACATGAACCCGTTGGACAATTTTTATTAGTCACGCCGCGTCCGGGTACTATCTCACCTTGGTCGTCAAAGTCTACCGACATCGCCAAAAACTGTGGTTTAGATAAAATAATTCGCTTAGAACGCGGCTTAGCTTATTATATTAGTACTGAGAATTCAGCTACCTTAACCCCTGAGCAACAAGCAAGTTTAAATAACTTAATCCATGATCGCATGATGGAAGCTGTGTTTACCAACATGGAAGATGCCACTAAGTTGTTTGCCAGCGCTGAACCGGGTGAACTAACCAGCATAGATATAGAACACGGAGGCAAAAACGCTTTAGTGCAAGCCAATATCGACTTAGGTCTGGCTTTAGCAGATGACGAAGTTAATTACTTATTTGAAAACTTCAGCAAATTGGGCCGCAACCCTAACGACATTGAACTTTACATGTTCGCGCAAGCAAACTCTGAGCACTGTCGCCACAAAATATTTAATGCTGACTGGACAATAGACGGCGTAAAACAGCCTAAGTCGCTGTTTAAAATGATCCGTAACACCCACGAAGTAAACCCAGACTTTGTATTAAGCGCTTATAAAGATAACGCTGCCGTCATGGTGGGCAATAAAGGTGGTCGCTTTTTCCCTGATCCGCAAAGCAATATTTATAGCTACCATCATGAAGATATTCAAATATTAATGAAGGTTGAAACCCATAACCACCCAACGGCAATTTCTCCTTACCCAGGTGCTGCGACGGGCTCAGGTGGTGAAATTCGTGATGAAGGAGCAACCGGTATTGGCTCAAAGCCTAAAGCAGGTTTAGTGGGTTTTTCTGTATCAAACTTGCGTATTCCAGGCTTTGAACAACCCTGGGAGACCGACTATGGCAAACCCAACCGCATTGTGTCGGCATTTGATATCATGATGGAAGGGCCACTAGGTGGCGCCGCCTTTAACAATGAGTTTGGTCGTCCTGCCATAATTGGTTATTTCCGAACTTATGAAGAGCAAGTTAATTCTTTCAATGGTAATGAAGTTCGCGGCTATCACAAACCTATTATGCTAGCTGGTGGTTTAGGTAATATTCGTGATGAACACGTTCAAAAACGTGACATTGTTGTTGGCGCTCACTTAATTGTGCTTGGCGGCCCTGCTATGAACATTGGCCTTGGTGGCGGCGCGGCGTCGTCAATGGCATCAGGTCAGTCAGCGGAAAACTTAGACTTTGCCTCAGTGCAGCGTGAAAACCCGGAAATGGAGCGTCGCTGTCAAGAAGTAATTGATAAATGTTGGCAATTAGGCGAACAAAACCCGATTGCTTTTATTCATGATGTCGGCGCAGGTGGCTTATCAAATGCCTTCCCTGAGCTAGTCTCTGATGGTGGCCGTGGCGGTGTATTTGAACTACGCAATGTGCCTAACGACGAGCGTAGCATGGCGCCTCATGAAATTTGGTGTAACGAGTCGCAAGAGCGCTATGTTATTGCTGTGTCCGATGAAAATCTAGACACTTTTGCACAAATTTGTGCCCGTGAGCGTGCACCGTTTGCGGTAGTTGGTCGCGCCACTGAAGAAGAGCATTTAACTGTTACTGACGCACATTTTGCAGGTGACGAGAAACTCGATACCCCGATTGATTTACCACTGGATGTGTTATTAGGTAAAACACCGAAAATCGTTAAAAATGTTGAATCAAAAACAGCCGCTGGTGATGCACTCAACTTGGCCAACATTAAACTAGCCGACGCCGCTGATAGAATTTTATCTTTGCCAACCGTGGCGGAAAAAACTTTCTTGATCACCATAGGCGATCGCTCAGTGACGGGTATGGTTAATCGCGACCAAATGGTCGGCCCTTGGCAAGTACCGGTTGCTGACTGTGGCGTTACCGCATCAGCACTTGACTCTTACCATGGCGAAGCCATGTCGTTAGGTGAGCGCACCCCTGTGGCATTATTAAACTTTGCCGCATCTGCACGATTAGCGGTTGCTGAATCATTAACCAACATTGCTGGTGCCGATATTGGCAACTTAAACCGCATCAAACTTTCAGCCAACTGGATGTCGCCTGCAGGTCACCCGGGTGAAGACGCCGGCTTGTACGAAGCGGTAAAAGCCATTGGTGAAGAGCTTTGCCCTGCCCTTGGTTTGACTATTCCTGTGGGCAAAGACTCAATGTCGATGCGCACTCAGTGGCAAGAAGATGGTGAAGATAAAGCCGTTACTTCGCCCATGTCATTAATCATTACCGCCTTTGCTGCGGTTGAAGATATCCGTAAAACCGTGACCCCTGAGCTACGCACTGATCTTGGTGATACTCGTCTAGTTGCCATTGATTTATCGCAAGGAAAAAACCGTTTAGGCGGCTCTTGTTTAGCACAAGTTTATAAACAACTGGGTACAGAAACCCCTGATGTTGATAACCCTGAACTTTTAAAAGGTTTCTTCAATGCTATGCAAGCCTTAGTTCGAGCAGATAAATTAGTGGCTTATCATGATAGATCTGACGGTGGTTTATTCACCACAATCGCAGAAATGGCCTTTGCCGGCCATACGGGGGTTGATATCGACTTAAGCTCATTGCACTCGCAAGCTGGCAATGATGTTGATGTATTATTCAGTGAGGAGTTAGGCGCTGTTATACAAATTCGCGAATGCGATGTTGACGCCATCGACAATATATTAGCTGAACATGGCATTTTAGATCACTGTACAGATATTGGCCGTATCAACAACGAAGATACCATACGCTTTAGTCGTGACGGTGAGGTTGTGTTAGAAAACTCACGCACATACTTCCGCACCACTTGGGCACAAACTACCTATAAAATGCAATCTTTGCGCGATAACCCAGAATGCGCTCAGCAAGAGCATGACGTTAAGTTTGATACCGAAGATCCTGGCTTAAACGCTGACTTAAGCTTTGATATTAACGAAGATATTGTCGCTGACTTAATTGCCAAAGATGCGCAAAATGGCAGTAACCCTCGTATTGCAATTTTACGCGAACAAGGGGTTAACTCGCATGTGGAAATGGCAGCAGCTTTTGATCGTGCAGGTTTTATTGCCGTTGACGTACACATGTCCGACATTTTAGCCGGCCGCACTGATTTAGCCGACTTTAACGGTTTAGTCGCCTGTGGTGGCTTTTCATACGGTGACGTTTTAGGTGCCGGTGAAGGTTGGGCAAAGTCAATTTTGTTTAACAAAGACGCAAAAGCCATGTTTAAAGCGTTTTTCGAACGTGAAGATACCTTCTCATTAGGCGTGTGTAATGGTTGTCAGATGTTATCAAACTTGAAAGAAATCATTCCAGGTGCTGATGCTTGGCCACGTTTTGTGCAAAATAAGTCTGAGCGCTTTGAAGCCCGCTTTAGTTTAGTGGAAATTCAAGACACACCATCGATATTCTTTGCTGGTATGGCGGGCTCTCGGATGCCAATTGCCGTATCACACGGCGAAGGTCGCACTGAGTTTAGCTCAGCGGCTGCGATTGATGTTGCTAATGACTCAGGTACGGTTGCCATGCGTTATGTTGATAACTACGGTCATGTCACAGAAACCTACCCTGCCAACCCGAATGGTTCGCCTGACGGTATTACCGCGCTAACCACAACGGACGGACGTGTTACTATTATGATGCCACACCCTGAACGTGTGTTCCGTACCGTAGCCAACTCGTGGCACCCTGACGAATGGCAAGAAGACTCACCTTGGGTACGCATGTTCCGCAATGCCCGTAAGTTTGTTGGCTAACCGCTACAGTCAGCCATTAAAAAGCGCCTATCTGGCGCTTTTTTTTATCTGTGCTAATACCTATATTTCGCTTCAGGTAAAAGCTAATGCTGATCACGCATATTAGCTTTTAAAATTAAGGCATCGCAAGTTAGGGTGTCAACAATATACTCGCTGCTATGACCTTTAAGCATACTTAATACACCATTATGCTCGCCGGCACCGAGTGCGACGATGTTTATATGATATTTTTCGACCGCATTGGGAATGACAAACTCAGGTAAGCCCTGCTCTAGGTGAGTGTGTTCTTGCGTAAGACCAACATCATGCACTGTCTCTTGTAAGTGTTGCCAATGTTCTTGGCTAGGTTCAATGGCGTTACCATTTAATAACGGTGTCGCTAACGAAATACTCGGTTGCTCTTGATAACAATTAATCACATGCATATCACTATCCAATAACGACGCCAAATACTGGCTTTCATCTAGCATAAACTGATTGAGCTGCCGATGCTTTTCAGTTGCTTCTTCCGTTTCTATCGCCGCCAATATATGACCACGCTCAGGCCATTTTGTGTTGCCAACCAATAACAAGTTGGTGTCCGGCTCTCGTAATAAATATTGATTGTCTGACCACGACAACCACCAATGCATACAAACGGAGTTAATGTCTTTAACCAATAAGTCATAGTTATGCTCAGAAATTTCAGCCAAGATGGTGCGATGAGAAAAAGGCGCTTTATGATACTTAATGTTAATTTCTAAGCGCGGTTTATCTAATGGCGCTTGAAAGCGCTGGTACGAATCAGTTAAAAATTGTTGATATAAACGCTCAAGGTGGCTTTCAATTTCCTGATCGTTACGGTTAGCAATAACCGTTAAATCAGCATGCGCACGCTTTGCTACCTGCAAGGCTTTTTCTAATACCACTTCATTTGAATAAACATCTTGCGCGATCACTAAAATATTATTAAAGCTTTTCATAGCAAACCTAAATTTCCTTTAATGGTTTGCCAAACAATTTTAGACGATAAAAAGCTTACTTGCCGTTAAGCCTGACTTATCCAACGCAATACTAGTGCACAGAAAATGCGTTAACAGCGGTTATTAAACCGGCAAATAAATATAACACCATGAAAACTGGTTATATTAAATTTAGTGTTAGCACCTGAGTAAGCGACAATATTTTAATATACCGTTATTGGCTAAAACTCACTTTTTATATACGCTTTTATTAAGCATGGGCTTACATCACTACTAGCCACATAACCCAACTTCGTAATTTAACTGCAAAATCTTGGTAGTTTACGCAAATTATTGCTGATTTTATGCGCTATTGATATCTGCTCTTCGTACTCAGGCCAATCAATTAGCGGCATGCTCTGCCCATCGACAAACAATAGCTAGCGCGAGGTTTATAAATTAAACCTCTTTGTTATTTCAATTTAGAATAGATATTGCCTTATGTATTCCTATTTACTCTATTATACTCAGCCTAACGATAATATTGGTGGATGAAATTTCGCCAAGCTCACAACACATTTAACTTAATTATGCCAAATGATAGACGAAAATTGCTCATCGCCAGTTATACCTGGCTACGCGTAGCATTAAGCTATTGTGTGATTGGTGCCATAGTTACCACCTTGACCTCAGCTTATTTACAGTCGATAAGCCATATTATGGTTACTTCCATCATGACCGTATTTTGCGGTTTCGGTGTATATAAAGCAGAAATGACCCGACGCGATATCGGGCTTTATCAATATTGGCTATTGCTAGCCAAGCAAAAGCACCGTGACTTATAAGACGATAAAAATTAATGGCAATTGGCGTTAACTATGTCAGTTGTCAGCGATTACTTATCGACTTAAGTTTCGTATTTGATTATGGTTAACACAGGGTCGATAACAAGAAAGCTTGCCATGCAAACACACAATGCTGCACCACTTAGTGATTTTATTGAATATTCAACCGATGAAATGCGCGAGCGTTCAGCGCAGTTTTATCACGATATTAAACGGCGCCACAGCGTGCGTAGTTTTAGTGAACGAGAGGTAAGTCAAGAGATTATTGAAAACTGTATTAAGGCAGCAGGCACAGCTCCCAGCGGCGCTAATCATCAACCATGGCATTTTGTTGCCATTAGCAACAGCAAGGTTAAACAGCAAATACGCCAGCAAGCAGAAGCTCACGAAAATAACTTTTACCAAGGACGCGCCGGTGAGGAATGGCTCAAGGCCTTAAAACCTCTTGGCACAGATGCCAACAAGCCCTATTTAGAACAAGCCCCCTGGTTGATTGCTGTATTTAGTGAAAAGAAAGGCGGTGTCAATCAAGCCGATAAAAAAACCAATTACTATGTACATGAGTCCGTTGGCATTGCTACCGGATTTTTAATCAATGCCTTACATTCAAGTGGTTTGGCGACGCTTACTCATACACCTAAACCCATGTCATTTTTAAGTAAAATTTGTCATCGTGATGATAATAGCCGCCCATATATGTTAATTATTACTGGCTATCCCAGTAAGGACGCTACCGTTCCTCATCATGCAACGCTCAAAAAAGCTCTACCTGAGATTGCAACATTTTTAACTTGAAACAAGAAAGCGTAAAACTGCGGTTATTGCTTGATAATAGCGGTTTCACTTCCAGCTAAGCTCAACTGGGCTAAAGCACAAAATCAAGCTCAATATTGGTACAACCTTTATCGCAGAATAACCCCGTTGTTTGTTGATCAGCTGGCAAAACAACGCGAATTTTCGTACCACAATGCTGGCAAGTCACTTGTCGGCCAGCAAGCACATTTTTAATTAAACTTTTTTGTGCGTTATAAGAGTTAGCACTCAGGCCCTGCAAGCGAGCAAAGCTTTGCTTATCCATGACTATTTCTTACTTGCATCAAGGCAATACCAACCATCATATTTACCAGCAAAAGGCTCGGCACTTGTGGTTAATAACTCTTGATAAGCGGCAATATTCTCATAACTTGCTGCCATAAAAGGATAAGCGGTTATTTCCCAAGGAAATCCCTCTTCGCCCTGATATGGACAAAATGAGAGTTTCTGATTATTTTCTAACAATAGTTGACCGAACTTCAGCGCTTGACTTTGTTCGGAAAAAATAACAGAAAACTCAAACTCTCGCTCTTTTGTTAAATCATCACCCGCAGTTAACATTTCCCATAGGGCGTTACCCACATTATCGTGCGGAAATAACTCTTCATTACGTTGCATCTATTACTCTCGAGTATTAATAAACTATTGCTGCTATTTTATCGCCCTCATGGATTAAAAACCAAGTGTAAAATGCAGAAAGTGAATAAATAGCCCGAAACTTAATTTCTATGCGTCGCATGCCGGTAAGTTTTGTTAAACTAAGCAGGGTTTTATTTGAGGTTCGGTTACTTTGCAAAAATTTCAGTGTCAGATTCATATTGAGCAAACAATATCCATTACCGCTGCCATACAATCACATTGCCAGCTATCGGTTAGTGACATAAAAAAAGCTATTGATAAAGGCGCGCTATGGCTTAGCCGTGGCAAAAGCACACAGCGCTGTCGTCGACTCAAGAAAGCGCTAAAAGTTGGCGATGTTTTACATTTTTATTATGATGAAGCGGTATTAGCACAAGTGCCAACGCCCGCAACCTTGATAGCAGATTTAGTGGATTATAGCGTCTGGTATAAGCCTTATGGTATGTTGTGCCAAGGCTCTAAATGGAGCGATCATTGCACTATAACTCGGTGGGCCCAAAAGCATTTAACTCCTGAACGCGCTGTATTTCCAGTGCATCGACTCGATCGCGCTGCTACGGGATTAATTATTGTTGCACACAGTAAAAGTGCCGCGAGAGCCTTAAGCGCGATGTTTGCGCAACATCAACTTGAAAAAATTTATCAGATCATTTGCCATGGCGATCATCGTCAGCGACCACAACCCGAAACCGTAACCTTAGCCATTGATGGCAAAGCTGCCTGTAGTCATTTTTCTCTGCTGGCCTATGATGCAGAGCGGCATTTATCGCAACTACAAGTAAAAATAGAATCTGGTCGAAAACACCAAATACGCATTCATGCCGCCAGTATAGGTTTACCCGTTGTTGGCGATCGCCTGCATGGTATTGCCTTACAAGCAACTGCGCAGGTCAACACTGAAGCTGATTTACAGCTTTGTGCTGTAACACTGCGCTTTACTTGCCCAATGAGCCATGTCGAACGCGTATTTACTTTACCTGAGCCACTGCGGCCACAATTAGCGAACTTACGTTAGTTACCGTTATTTTAAGTTAGGTCATTATTAGCAAAGTGTTTCAGCACTGAGTATGTAACTTACACAATTCACTTATGAGCAACAAAAAACAGCGAGCTTTTGCTCGCTGTTTTACCGTTTAACAATCGCTCTGGCCACCAGTTAACAGCAATATTGAAATTCGTCGTCTGCCATTACATTTAACTTTTTACCTACTCGCACATCTAACGGTAATTGCGCCAATAACGCTAAGCCTTGTTGACGCTGAGCTAAGGTTAATGCTTTATAAGGCATTCTAAAAACTGGCGCTACGGCACCTGTCATCATTAAAGCGGTATTGATAGCGGTTGGGTTGGGCTCACAAAATAACCATTGCATTAGTGGCAAAAGGTTTTGTTGTAAGCTCTCGTTGGGCGCATCCATTAATTGTCGCATTAATTTAGGGGCAATATTTGATGTCACCGAAATTACGCCATGTGCGCCATGTTGATGGCGTCCAGCGGCGGCTTCATCATCATTACCTGACCAACAGGCAATGCCGCGCGCTTCATAATAAGCAATACGCGCATTGCCCGTACACTCTTTGACACCAATAAAGTTATTATGTTTAGATAACGGCTCAATTAGCTCTGGCGTTAAATCCTGTCCGGTGCGACCCGGCACGTTATAAATTATACCCGGACCTATATCCAATACTTTATGAAAGTGCTCAGTAACACCCGCAAATGAACTGCGACCGTAATACGGGTTAATTTGTAAGGTGGCATCCATCCCTGCCGCAAAACCATGTTGAGTCGCTTTAATCGCTTCTCGGGTATTATTACTGCCCGTATTACCAATGATTAATAAGTCTTTACCGTGTTTATGAACACTGTGAGCGATAAGAATTAGGTGCTCTTCCCATGAAAGCAAGTGTCCTTCGCCAGTCGTACCACCAACAACAATGCCATCAACGCCAGCTTTTATCTGCTCTTCAACCAGACGATCATAGGTATCAAAGTCGATATCACCTTGGCGATTAAACGGTGTTTTAATGGCGGTCATTAAACTAGCTGCTTTAATTTGCTTCATTCGAACTCTCAAAAATGATTAGTGAACTCCGATCACAAGATGCGGATCTGGTATTATTTTCTCAACTGAGGGCGATATTATCAATAACTCGGTGCAGGATAAACACCTCATTGGTTAAGATATGTTGATATTGAAATACTTGGCTATCTAATGTTAGTACCCGGTAGGCATGATAATTACCTTCATCGGCTAGATCAGCAGCGTAATGTTTACCTTCGCAAAACTCACTTTTACAAAGAGTAAAGTGAATATCGCCCACTAACCCCCAGTCACCGATTTCTACCGACTCTTGTACCACAGTGTCCTGTTCATCATGAGTTAAAAAGGTAAATTCATAGTGCCCGTCGGCCGTTATTTCAGCAAACTCGGTAAACAACTCGCCACTGTCATCTTGCTCGGTGCGATACCACTTACCAATTAATTGTGTTCTATGATACATAGGTGCATTCTTTATTCTAAGGTTTAGCCTTGTGGCACAGTCGCTTTATTTGTTGGCGGGCAAGATCGTCACTACGCTCTTTATCGCAAAGCACAGTACCAAGCTAACGGGCATTTTAGCACGGCTAATATAAGATCTTAAGAGAAAAACAACCTATAAAACAAGCGCAGCTAGAGTCATCCCCAAACTATAACACTGTGCGTTTAATACCTTAAGTGAGGATGTTAGTCTAACGCTAAACAGTCAGAGACAACCTATTTAGCGAAAAATGTCGTGCTTTTACTAATTCACTAATACGGCAATGCGACAACTGTGCCGCACATACGTTTGCTTGTTTTGTTAGTATTGAGCGGCTGAATTAAAGTAAGAGTTCAACTCAGGACTATTGACTTTCACTGATGCCATATTTCTTTTTTAATGCCACAATAAACGACTGATTATTAATAATAAAATCATCAAACTCTTGGATAATTTCTGGGTAATGTATACTCGAGAAGTGAAACGCATATACTTCATGTTTTATCTGCTTATTCAGTACGACGCTCTCGTGACTTTTTCCTAATCGAGCTAAGTTATAGTTAATCACATTCTTATCGATGTTAACCACATCGATATTCCCATGTAATAAATGCTTAACCAGACTATAAGCTGAGTCTTCTTCAATAACAGTAAGCGTTCCATTGCTAACACGGTCATACCAGAGCGTTGGAAAAAAGCCTAAGATTGTGCCAAGGCGTTTTAGTTCTTGGCGAGGTAAATTTAGATTTTTTTTTCAGCACATAACTGCCTGCCATTAAGTGTAATACCGGCTGACTATAGTTAATGTCCAATTTACTGGTTTGCGCCGAGCGCCATCGCCTGTTATCAGGAAACTTAAAATCTATTGCATCTTCTAAATACCATTTATCAAACCTTTTCAAAGGTAATGCAATAAATTTAAACGAGTAGCCTTGCTGTGAAAAAAATGTCGTCAGTAACTCTTGGGTGAAACTTTTTTGCTCTAACGCTTGCGGTGAGAAATTATAAAGTGGGAAATAATCAATGTTTTCGACGCCAATAATATACTCTTTGGCTAAACTTGTGCTGCTGCCAATATAAAAAGTGACTAAACAATACGTCAAAAGTGCCGACCATGATCGGGTGCTTTTAAGTGTTTGCAATTATCACCTCATATTATCTGCGATTAACTCAATGATAGTGTAAATATTGCTAACAGTCACAATACTTAACAATGCTCATTTGCATACTTTACAAACTATACCACGCTTTTTTCTTAAACACAGCACTGCCTTTACCCAGCACCTTATTGTCTAAAAACCTCAATAGCTCGCTATTAGCCTACTCAAACATGACCAAAAGTTGCAAAGCTTTACCTTAATACACTTTAGTAAATAGACAGCGCATTTATAAAAATTTTTGGTTACTATATTGCCAAGACAATGAGGACTTTGTGCACAATGAAGATAAATGTGAGCCTGCTACTAACCGGCGATGAATTAATGAATGGCGATATTATTGATACTAACTCACTAATGATTGCCACAAGTTTGAGTAATATTGGCTTAAAGGTGAACAAAAAAGTCACGCTTGGCGATGATATTACATTGTTAAACACTGAGATAAAACAACTAAGTCAATCATCAGATTTACTGATCATTAATGGTGGCTTAGGGCCAACAGTTGATGATTTAACATCACAAGCATTGGCTGATGCAGGTGGAGTTAAATTGCAACTTAACACTCAGGCGCATTCCCACCTAAAACAATGGGCAAAGCGACGTAACATTACACTTAACGAGCCAAACTTAAAGCAAGCATATTTACCTAGCGGATGTGACATCATTGCCAATAAAAATGGCTCTGCCGTCGGTTTTAGCATGACATTAAATAACTGTCTTGTGATTTGTACTCCTGGCGTACCAAGTGAATTAAAAACTATGCTCAGCGATGAAATAGTACCAAACCTGGTCAACGTTTTTCGCTCTTCGGCTGAGCACCCTATCTGCCGATTGCAAACGTTTGGCATTGGCGAATCAAACTTACAGGCACTGATTGATCAGCAAATACCCGATTGGCCTGCAGAAATCGCTATAGGTTTTAGAGCTGCGATGCCAATACTTGAAGTTAAACTATGTCCGCAAAATAAAACCGGTGAACATTTATTAACTGTATATCAAGCTAAGCTTTGTCAGCTTTTAGGCGACCACGTATTAGCGGTAGGGGCAAGTGATAAAATAACGCTTGCCGAGTATTTAGTCCCCCTGTTATTAAAGTCAAAACAAAAAATAACTGTGGCTGAGTCATGTACTGGCGGCTTAATTGCAAGCCAAATTACTGCTATCGCGGGTTCATCTGCTGTTTTTGAAGCCGGTTTTGTCACCTACTCAAATCAAATGAAAAGCAAAATGCTTGGCGTAGCAGCAACGACTTTACAACGCCATGGCGCCGTCAGTGAAGCAACTGTACTTGCCATGGCTCGGGGCGCACTTGAACGCTCCTCAGCCGATTTTGCCATTGCAGTCTCCGGCATTGCAGGCCCTAGTGGTGCTAGCAAAAACAAACCACTCGGCTCAGTTTGGGTCGCTTGGGGTAACAAAGAGTCATTACAAGCGAGATATTATTGTCTCCCGATGGCAAGGCAAGACTTTCAACAAGCTGTTGCAGCGCGTAGCTTAGACTTAATCCGCCGACTGATAATTGAGAGCAAAGAGTTGGCAAACTATAATCGTGTTAATTAGCCTTGCTTACTGATAAGTACAACAAGTCAGTTTTTAGATTGCTTAGTAATTCAATTCTTTATATATTTGAAGTGCTGTAAATAATATTAATTACCTTAGCCAGTGTCGTTATCAAACGTGGCACTGATTTTAATAAACCTAAAACCAACGTTTTGAGCGTTAATACATAAGCTAGCAAATTGCTGATCACCATAAGGAGAATGCTTTGAACGATAAAAACTATATTACCAGTGGCCGCAACACTATTATTCATAAAAACAAAAAAATTGATCTACTCGTGGTCAATGGCAGTCACCCCGTTGCTATAGTAACCCATAATGGCATAGGTATTTATTCTGGTGTCATGCCCAAAAAGCGCTCCGAGGCAAAGAAAGCCTATCAAGAAGTCGTTGATGTCAGCGCTGCTGAAGTCTTTGGTGAAGAAAAAACCTTAGTGTTTATTCAAGCCTTAGACAATAAAGAATATAAACTTGATTTTTCCAAAGTCGGCACAGCGAATTTTATCAAAGTTCATCAAGAAAATTATATCTAGAACAAAATTGAACTAGGTAAAATAGTGGAGTTATTGCGTGTGAGCAAGGTAAGCTTAGTTACTAATGATAAAAATAATATTGACCTAATACTGTCCCCGATAAAAACTAAAACACCGTTAACGGTAGATGATATCTATGAATTAATCGAGAGTTCTGAGTACAGTAATTTACACGTCAATAAAGGTAATGTTAAAAATGCCATAGCGGAACTTGAAAGTGTTTTAAAACCGCTACAAGAGAACCAACCTGGACGTGAAATAAAATATCAAGTACTTGAACGTCGTGACGCCACAATATCGATCACCATTGCACAAGATAATATGTCTGCATCTGCAGAAATATCTACCGCACGAGGCGGTAAACACATGAGTGCAAAAGCAATACTTAATGCTGCACAAGCTGCAAATGTTTGTAAAGGGTTTAGTAAAGAGCTATTAATCTCGCTAGCAAAACAAGCGGCTAAAGAGCCTGCGGGCTCTATCGTTAAAGGAGAAGTAGCACAAGGTAAATTACCCATAGACGGTAAAAATTCACGCATTAAACTTTTGGTAGAAAGTGCGCAAGATCGTATTTTAAAGCCGAAACTACTCGATGATGGTAGCGTTGATATGCGTGATCTGGGCGATATCATTTGTGTAAAAGTTGGCGAGCCATTGGCAAAAAAAATACCATTTACAGATGGCATTAAAGGCTACACAGTTACTGGTGAAGTTTTAGAGCCTACCCCGGGTGAAGACATTGATATGTACGTTGGCGATGGCACCTGCTTAAGCCCCAATAATCAAAGTATCTTAGTGTCAACTAAAGTAGGTTTACCTCGGATTGTTAAAAACGGTTTAGAAGTAGACAACATATACCAAACTAATAATGTTGATGTGAGTACAGGCCATGTTAAATTTGAAGGCAGTGTCATTATTAATGGTGATGTTTGTGAAGGCATGCAAGTTTCTGCGACGGGCGACATCTCCATTGGCGGTTTTGTTGAGTCTGCAACACTAGAGGCTGGCGGCGATATCACCATTGGTACTGGCATTATAGGTAAGAAGCAAGAAGTAGAAGGTTGTGAACTGGCAAACATTAGCATGAGTGTCAATATAAAAGCCGGCGGCAAAGTGTTTGCCAAATATAGCCAATACGCCAACATTGAAAGCAGCTCACTCGTAATTGAAAACCAAATGATGCATAACATAGTGAAAGTTGAAAAAACGCTATGGGTGGGTAACGAAGCCAAAGCTAATGGCAAATTAATTGCCGGTTATGTCAGCTGTGGCGAGTCTGTACATGCCGGTACCATTGGTGCTACTGCCGGCAGTATGACCATGATCACCTTTGAAGATAAGGTAAAAGAATACCTAAACAAGATTGATGAGATCGAAACAAAAATTGGCGCTGAGTCAGAAAAATGCTCAGAGCTTAAACAGGCGGCCAATAAACTAAGTAAGTTACCGAAAGAAAAAGCAAACCCTGAATTATTAGCTAAGGTCATGTCAACTTACCAGCATCAGGCGAAAAACATGGGCAAACTTTTGCTTGATAAGCAGTCACTTGAAGAGACATTACAAACTTATCTAAGCAGTGTTTATGTTGAAGCCACCGAAAAGCTTTATCACGGCGTGCAAGTCAATATTGCCGAATTTAATGAACGTACTCGCCGTGAGTTTGGCCCTAGTCGTTTTGTTTATAAAGACAGAAAAATTCATATTCAACCTGTAGTAACTAGCTAAACGATGAAACGAAAAATAGATACTTTTTGGGGTTATACCATGACAAACCTCACGCGTAGTTTATTCATATTGCTACTTTACGTCGGTTCAAGCAGCGCACAACAGTGTGATATAAACTTTAACTATGGCGTAATAATTGACCCCGCGCATGTGCGCATAGTTAACCACGGCCAAACTTATATACAAATTAACGGTCCGCACCAGCTATTTGTTAAAGGTCGTGAAATTACACTTGATAATGAGCAGCAAGCCCAGCTTAGTGAATATGTCAGCGGCATACGAGCACAAGTGCCGGCGATTGTTGCAATTGCCATTGAAGGGGTTGAACTCGGCTTAAAAGCTGTTAATAAAGTGATCAGTGGTTTAACGGGTGAAAACAGTGCCTCACATCAACAGTTTCAAGAAAAATTTGATGAAATGAAGTGGCGGTTGCGTGCTCGATTTAATCATAGCGATGAAAGCTATTATATTGCGCCCCAAGACTTTGATGATTTTGATCAGGTTTTTGCCGGTGAATTTGAAAAGGAAATTGAAACCATAGTTTCTGACTCTGTCGGCACCATTCTGGTTGCGGTAGGTGAAGCAATGACCCACCGAGAAGAGCAGAGTTCTGAGCAACGTGTTGAAACATTCGATCAACAGATTGAAACTATGGGGGATGATATTAAGTTTGATATCAGCAACCAAGCAAGCGCGTTAGAAGAGAAAGCCGCTAATATTTGTGCAAAGCTAGTAAAGCTTGACGATATTGAAAATAAACTACAAATCGGCATCCCCGCCTTAGCTGAGTTTAACTTAATAGAAACCCACTAAAGAGCTGGCATAAGTAATCACTTTTCGAGCAAACCTTTAACTGAGGGTGCTCAGACGTTATTCAGATATGCCAATGCACCAGCCAATGTTCATAACACTTTGTACGGCAAACTTAAGCGTATAGTTACTAACCTAGCTCAGGTTAGTAACTCAGCGTTGCGCTAAATTTTGTGCTGATATGCAAAGGTGAGCTTGATGGTAATAACAGGTTTCACTATGCCCTTCGCAATACTTATGCTAGTAAGGCTTACGAAGAATAAGTTGCGGCGCTGTTAATTTAATTAATTAGCGGCAATCGTGGCTTGTAAATATTGAATATTTACCACTAACAACATGCGACAACTAATTCTGTCCAAACAGCTTGCTTTGTCCGGACAGCTAATTTTTCCCATGCATATCACAGTTTCAGCACCTGTTGATGCTTAAAATTCAAGAAAAACCTGCGTAAGCGCTAAAAAACCAAAAAACCTGCACGCGCAGGTTTTTTATATTGCTATAAAAGCTAAAACTACATATTAGGGTAGTTCGGACCACCCGTGCCTTCTGGCGTTACCCAGGTAATGTTCTGGCTCGGATCTTTTATGTCACAAGTCTTACAATGCACACAATTTTGCGCATTAATAACAAACTTATCCCCTGCTTCGCTGTGTTCAACTTCATAAACACCTGCCGGGCAATAACGCTGTGCTGGCTCAGCATATTTGACCAAGTTAACACTGATAGGAATGCTACTATCCGCCAGTTTCAAATGGCAAGGTTGCTCTTCTTCATGGTTGGTGTTTGATAAAAATACTGATGACAGTTTATCAAAACTCAATTTATTATCAGGTTTTGGATAATTTATCACCGGCGCATCTTTTGCTAACTTTAATTGCTCATGATCTAAACTGTCATCTTTAAAATTAAACGGCAATTTACCGCCAAAGAAGTTTTGATCTATGGTGTTATATGCGCCGCCCCAAAAGGTACCGAACTTGTGCATTGCCGGGCCGAAATTACGGGTATTGTACAACTCATCATATAACCAAGAGTTTTTAAACTTATCCGCAAAGCTGGTCAAATCCTTACCACCTTCATCGCCAGCGCTTAATGCCTCAACAATAGCTTCTGCCGCCAACATGCCTGACTTCATCGCGGTATGATTACCTTTAATTTTGGCAAAGTTTATGGTGCCGGCGTCACAACCAACCAACAAAGCACCAGGCATGGTCATTTTCGGTAATGAATTAAAGCCACCTTTTGCCATTGCGCGTGCGCCATAAGATACGCGTTTTCCACCCTCTAGGTATTGGGCAATTTTAGGGTGGTGCTTATAACGTTGAAACTCATCAAAAGGGCTTAAATGCGGGTTGCTATAATTAAGATCGACAATTAAGCCAACAAACACTTGGTTATTTTCAGCATGGTATAAATAGCCACCACCATTAGTGTCTTTATCAAGCGGCCAACCTGCCGAGTGCACAACTAAGCCTTCTTGGTGTTTATCAGGGTCAATATCCCAAATCTCTTTAAAGCCCAAGCCATAATGCTGCGGTGACTTATCAGCATCTAGGACAAATTTAGCAATCAGCTCTTTACCTAAATGGCCACGACAACCTTCTGAGAAAACGGTATATTTAGCTTTTAATTCCATACCTGGCATAAACGAGTCTTTCGGGTTACCGTCGCGATCAAGTCCCATATCGCCAGTAATTACGCCGCCAACGCTGCCGTCTTCATTATAAATAATCTCTTGTGCTGGAAACCCTGGAAAAATCTCCACACCAAGTTGCTCTGCTTGTTCGGCTAACCAGCGACAAACATTGCCCATACTAACAATAAAATTGTTTTCATTATGCATGGTTTTCGGCACGCTAAAGCCGGGTAATTTAACCGCGCTATTTTCGCCATTAAATAAATAAATATCGTCACCAGTAACAGCGGTGTTTAAAGGGGCGCCCTGTTCTTGCCAGTCAGGGAATAACTCGTTTAATGCTCTTGGCTCAAAGACTGCGCCAGATAATATATGAGCACCAACTTCAGAGCCTTTTTCAACTACACAGACCATTAGCTCTTGCTCTTTTTCTTGTGCTAGTTTCATTAGTTGACAAGCAGTTGATAGGCCTGCAGGACCGGCACCAACAATTACAACGTCAAATTCCATTGATTCGCGTTCCATAACTTCTCCCATCATTCTATTTTTATGAAAAAATCAAACACCCGTTTGATTTTCAAACACCTGTTTGATACCATCAATCATTATAAATATTTTCTTGCTAAATACTATCCTGTATTGCACTTTTTCTTGATAATATTTATTTGAGCACAATTTGACTGACAATATACACAGGAAGACGTTGACGAATCGAAAATCTGCAAGTAGTCTTTCAATCCACTATTTTATAGCGCTAAGCTAAATTTCATTTGGTTTAGTCAAACAAGACAGCACAATCAGAGGCAACGATGAAAGTATTAGTACCCATCAAACGCGTTATTGACTATAACGTAAAAGTACGTGTTAAAGCAGACAACTCCAATGTCGATCTTGCTAATGTAAAAATGGCAATTAACCCGTTTTGTGAAATTGCAGTAGAAGAAGCCGTACGCTTGAAAGAAGCCGGCACAGCAACTGAAGTTATTGCGGTTTCAATTGGTGATAAATCATGCCAAGAGCAACTGCGTACCGCGTTAGCCCTTGGTGCTGATCGTGCTATTCAAATTGACACTGATCAAAATTTAGACTCAATAAACGTTGCTAAACTGTTACAAAAAGTTGTCGAAGAAGAACAACCTCAATTGGTTATTTTAGGTAAGCAAGCCATTGACAGTGATAATAATCAAACGGGTCAAATGCTAGCGGCGCTAACAGGCATGGCACAAGGCACTTTTGCATCTGAAGTTAAAGTTGAAGGCGATAAAGTCAATGTCACCCGTGAAGTGGATGGCGGCCTACAAACGCTAGCATTAAACTTACCGGCAATAGTCACCACAGACTTACGCTTAAATGAACCTCGCTACGCATCTTTACCTAACATTATGAAAGCGAAGCGTAAGCCTTTAGACGTTAAATCAGCTGCAGATTTTGGCATTGATTTAACAGCCCGCACTAATATTATTAAAGTTACACCACCAGCGGAGCGCCAAGCAGGCATCATTGTTGAAAGCATTGATGAATTAGTAGAAAAATTAAAGAATGAAGCGAAGGTGATCTCATGAGCGTTTTAGTATATGCCGAACACGACAATAATCAGTTAAAAGCTGATACCTTAAAAACTGTTGCCGCAGCACAAGCGATTGGTGGTGACATTCACCTTCTGGTTGCCGGTCATAATTGTCAGGCGGTTGCAGAAGCAGCGAGTCAAGTCAATGGTGTTGCTAAAGTCCTTGTTGCCGATAATGAAGCATACCAACATCAATTAGCCGAAAACATTTCTCTTTTAGTAACCGAATTAGCGGCAGATTACGATCATATCATTGCTACCGCATTAACAACCGGCAAGAACTTTATGCCACGCGTTGCGGCATTATTAGATGTTACACAAGTTTCTGACATTATTGCCGTAGAAAGTAGCGATACGTTTGTTCGTCCTATCTACGCAGGTAATGCCATTGCCACAGTTCAAAGTTTAGATAGCAAAAAAGTAATTACGGTACGTCCTACAGGCTTTGATGCCGTAGCAACAGATGGTAATGCTGAAGTTGTTGCACTAGATAAAGTAACCAACGCTGGTATTTCTAGTCATGTAAGCGATGAGCTTTCAGTCTCTGAACGCCCTGATTTAGGCGCAGCAAGCGTGGTTATTTCTGGTGGACGCGGTATGCAAAACGGCGACAACTTCAAATTACTAGAAGGTATCGCTGATAAGCTAGGCGCTGCTATTGGTGCATCGCGTGCTGCTGTCGATGCCGGTTTTGTACCAAACGATATGCAAGTGGGCCAAACGGGTAAAATTGTTGCACCTGACTTGTATATTGCCGTAGGTATTTCCGGTGCCATTCAGCATTTAGCGGGTATGAAAGACTCAAAAATTATTGTGGCAATCAACAAAGATGCGGAAGCGCCTATTTTCCAAGTTGCCGATTATGGTCTAGTAGCTGACTTATTTGACGCTCTACCTGAGTTAGAAAGTAAGCTGTAACCCTGCTTAGATAAAAAAACTCGTGTATAATAAAACCACTCTAGTAGTGGTTTTATTTTATCTAAGATTTATAAATATATGAAAAAAACGTTTTCCAACCTAAGCGACTTAGCTAGTGCCTTTGGTAAAGAGATTGATAATCCCCAAAGCACAGTTAACAATGCTGATCAAACTTTAGTATATTCTACCGCTGAAGGAAGAATTAAAGCCAATAGCAACAGCCCGGTTATTACTCCATCAGACGGTTATGCCAAAGTTCGTCGAGAAACAAAAGGGCGAAAAGGCAAAGGGGTTGTCACTATTTCTGGTCTTGGCATCGACAATAGCGCACTAAAAGCTTTAGCCAAGCAACTAAAAAAAACCTGTGGTACAGGAGGTAGCGTTGTTGGTGAGGTCATTGAAATCCAAGGTGATAAGCGTGAAGTAATAAAGTCAGTGTTAGAAGAAAATGGCTATAAAGTTAAGTTTATTGGCGGTTAAGCCTAAATAACATAAAAGCGAAAAATAAAATGAAGCCAAATGAACTTTCTTTACTTGTTGTTGAGCCATCGGATACACAACGAAAAATCATTATCAAAGAGTTAACACAGCAAGGTATAACCCAAGTCGCTCAAGCAAAAAATATTGCCGATGCCTACCAAAGCGCCAGTAAACACCCCCGCGATCTGATCACTAGTGCCATGCACTTTAGTGATGGTAGTGCCTTAGATTTGCTGCAAAAAATCAGAAATAATCCCGCCATTGCTGATACGCCATTTATGTTAGTGTCAAGCGAGCACCGTCGTGAACACCTAGAAGCGTTTAAACAGTCCGGGGTTATCGCCCTGTTGCCCAAGCCTTTTACCAGTGCCCATTTAGCAACCGCGATTCGTACCACAATCGATTTATTAGCAACCGATGAACTAGCGCTTGACTACTTTGACGTTCATCAAGTACGGGTGCTACTGGTTGACGATAGTCGATTGGCAAGAAACCATATTAAGCGCGTACTGAATAACCTTGGCTTAATAAAAATTACTGAAGCGGTTGATGGCAGTGAGGCGATCACACTGCTAAAAGCTAATATGTTTGATCTTGTCGTTACTGACTATAATATGCCCGAGGTGAATGGTAAGGCACTAACCCACTATATTCGAAATCAAAGCACTCAATCACACCTGCCGATACTCATGGTAACCAGTGAAAGCAATGATACACATTTAGCTAACATACTCACCGAAGGCGTTACAGCAATGTGTGACAAACCTTTTGAACCTGCACACGTAAAGCAAATTCTTTATCGGCTGTTAGAAGATTAATTGCTGTCACCAAGATTAACTATTAGCGTTTAATATCAAGTTGCCGTAGTTTCATGGCAATTTTGTTATGGGATACCTTTAAACGCTCCGCCAATTTACGCGTGGTCGGATAATATGGATATAAGCTGCTCAGCAGTTGCTTTTCAAACTTTACCTGCGCACTTGCCCAGTCTTGCACCTCATTATTAAGCACAAGGGGTTCATCAAGGCTCTGGTTTTCTTGATTAAACTGAGCTAGCGCTAGCTGAATATCGTGTGCTGATATATGACTTTTATCATTTAGCGCCACGCCCCTAAATAACACACTTTGCAGCTCTCTGATATTGCCCGGCCATTGATACGATGACAACAATTGAAAGGCATTTTCATCTATTGCTGGCTCAGGTAGGTTCATTTTGGTGGCAGCAATAGCCACAAAGTGTTGTGCAATTAAAACAATATCTTCAACACGATCACGCAAGGGTGGCGATGAAAGATTTAAAACATTTAACCTGTAGAATAAATCTTCTCTAAATTTTTCTTTGCTGATCATCGCTAATAAGTTTTGGTGGGTAGCACTAACAACCCTGACATTGGCCTGTAACTCTTTGGTACTGCCAAGGCGACGGAATTTAAAGTCTTGTAAAAACCTTAACAATTTCGCTTGCAGGTAAGGCGACATTTCCGCCACTTCGTCTAAAAATAAGGTACCGCCTTCTGCTAACTCTAATAAGCCTGGCTTGCCGCCTTTTTTGGCACCTGTAAATGCGCCGTTGGCGTAGCCGAACAACTCACTTTCTAATAAGTGCTCGGGTAAGGCTGCACAGTTTAACGCTAAAAATGGCGCTTGTTTTCTAGAACTAGCACTGTGCAATGCTCGTGCAATCAGTTCTTTGCCGGTTCCGGTTTCGCCCTGAATTAATACTGGTAATTCAAGTTCAGCGAAACGTGTTATCTGGGCTTTTAACAGTTGAATACTCGCCGATTGGCCAATGATATTATCAATTTCTTGTTCATCGCGCGTTTGCAGTATGGATATTTGCCGCCCCAAACTAGTGACTGATTTTAACGAAATAACCGCACCTAAGCTGTTTTCTTGCTCACTAATCGGACTGATTTCTGCGATATAGCTTTGACCTGCTATTTCAACGTTTTGTGAACTTAGCTTGTCTAATAGCGGTAGCGAAATATCAATATCTAGTAGCTTAGTGATCTTAAGCCCCTTAAACTTACCCGCCTCCATACTGCCAAGCCCTTTATAATTTATGTGCTTGCTCAAAAGCTGCTCACTCGCTCGATTAAACGCCATAACTCGCGCATTAATATCAATATCAATTATTGCATCTGGCAAACGATTGACCAAAGCTCTTAGATGTCGCTCACGACGTTCAGATGGCAGTAATTCAATTGTTTTGCACAGCTTGACCCCTGGCACCTGTATGAGTACTTGCTTTATGCACTCAAAGGGAACCGCTGTTTGCGCCAAGTGTACAAACATCAACTGTGAGCTAACTTCCAACGCTTGAATATTAAGTGATAAACCCGTGAGTGCCGTTAATATTTCTTGGCTCATTCCGATACGATCTTCAGATTTTATTTCTATGCGCACTTTCTGTCCTACTCGGGTTACGATCTGGCTGCTGTCATAACCATATTACATCGTAATAAAAATATGACAACAAATTTAGCCAACAAACAACCACTAAAGCGCATACACACGACAACTTACCTATGCTTTAATAGCATGGCTCGCCACGGTTGTAATATTATTATTACAACTGGGCTTAACCCACATTAATGTAAATCAATAACTCATTGTTTAATATGTGTTTTTATAAATGGCAGGGTAATTGCTACAGCAACGAGTAATCACAATATTTGCTTTCCACCATAGAAAGGTAACTCATGTCAGAACATAAAAATATTGAAACACAAGCCATTCATGCCGGTCGTATTAATGACCAACAATTTGGCTCTTTAGCTACACCACTTTATCAAACTTCAACCTTTATTTTTGACAATGCTCAACAAGGCGCAGATAGGTTTGCTGGCGAGGCCGAGGGCTACATTTATAGCCGACTAGGCAATCCTACAACACGACAATTAGAGATGCGCGTTGCTGCCATGGAAGGCATGGAAGATGCTGCGGCTACAGCAACAGGTATGGGCGCTGTTTCTGGGGCATTACTCGCAAACTTATCGGCTGGCGATCATTTAATTTCATCAAAAGCAGTTTATGGTTGTTCGTTTGCGCTAATGAACCATCAATTGACACGCTGGGGCATTGAGGTGACTTTTGTTGATATGGCCAACCCAGCTGAAATTGAAGCCGCCATCAAAGCTAATACTAAAGTGATCTTTTTAGAAACCCCAGTTAACCCAAACTTAGCCGTTTACGACTTAGCTACCATTGGCAACATTGCTCAGCAACATAACATTATTTCTATTGTCGACAATACATTTTTAACACCGGTGTTACAGCAGCCGAAGCAATATGGTATTGATATTGTTATCCATAGCGCTACTAAGTACTTAAATGGGCATGGTGATGTAGTTGCCGGTATCATTTGTGGCAGTCATGAGATGATCAACCACATTAAAATGACCGTATTAAAAGACATCGGTGCGACTATGAGCCCACATGACGCCTGGTTGATCATGCGCGGCTTGAAAACGTTACCCATTCGAATGGAGCGTCATTGCAGTAATGCACAAGTACTCGCTGAATTTTTAGAAAGTCATGACAAAGTATCACAGGTGTATTACCCTGGCTTAAAAAGTCATGCTGGGTATCAATATCTTGGCACGCAAATGAAAGCCGCTGGCGGTGTTATTGCTTTTGAAATAAACAGTGACCTTGCAGGCGGCAGCGATTTTATTAACCGCATGCAATTATTTTCCATAGCGGTGAGCTTAGGTGATGCCGAGTCGCTTATTCAACACCCAGCGTCGATGACACATTCACCCTATACTCAAGATGAGCGATTAGCCGCTGGGATCAGTGATAGCTTAATTCGAATTTCGGTGGGCCTAGAAAATGTCGATGATTTAATTGCCGACTTAAGCCAATCTCTTGCCTTGATTAAATAAGCTTAATCATCAACAACGCTTTACTGATAGCGAAAGTAAGCATACAGCTTCTATTACGCTGTATGCTATAAACAACTATAAGCTATCAGTAAGTGCGAGAAGCAGCTAACTCGCTGCTAAACTTTGCGGTTATTGGTAGCTAAAATTAAACTAACAAGCTTTAAACCGTAATTAATTTCCGTTAGACAATATCGCAGCAAGTTTTGGTAATATACGACTTTTGATATCAGCCAGTGCTTGTTCGGTATAAGGTGTTAAGGCTTGCTGGCCCCAGATAGGCTTTGGCCAACTAGGGTCGTTTTTAAAACGTACTATATGGTGTAAATGCAATTGCGGAACCACATTACCTAAAGCGGCAACATTCATCTTATCACCATTAAACTCTTGCATTAACACCTCACTCAACATACTTGACTCGTTTAAAAGTTGTTGTTGTTGCTGCCAGTCTAGTTGGTAAATATCTTCAATACCTTCTACTTTCGGCACCAATATAAACCAAGGATAGGCGCTGTCATTACACAAGAGTAATTGGCTAAGTGGTAAATCGGTTAACACAACGCAGTCGTTAGCTAGTTGTGGATGTAACTGAAATTGTTCTGTCATCTTGCTGTTCATTCCTTTTTTAATTTTCGGCGTATTGATCTTTCAGGACTGTTTTTTCAGCCGTTTGTTTGGCCTTTATACAAGGCTGAGCCTGTACATTGTAGTTATTCTACTCACACAAGCGACAACGTAATAAAAATGCCAAACAAATGCTGTCCAATGGATTCGTTTGAACGCGATTTCCACTTTGTTACTCGTTATTCATTTGGAATAACCAAACTTCATGCCAAGTGCCGCGATCAAATCACGTTCAATTCGAAAAAAATTCAATCTCGAAAGGTCAGCACGCCCTAACGTTTATTACGTCGACCTCGACCTCTGGCAAGTTTTTTTGCTTCTCTAGCCGCTATTTTTTCTGCTTCGAGTTTTTCAAAATATATCACTTCTGCCGTCACCATTTCAGGTGTTTCAAAGCTGATCGCCCCTAAAGTTTTATCGCGTATTTCATTAATTAATATTTCTGATGCTTTATGAAAGTCAATATGACCGCCACTTTTAACGCAGCCTCGGCGTTTACCAATCGCTTCAATGAGTTCAACCTCTTGTTCTGGCAGCTCAGTAATTTTATAGCGTGCTTTTAGTCGCTCAGGGTATGCTTGTAACAAATACTCTGCGGCAAAACAGGCAATTTCTTCATGATCAAAAGCAGTATCTTTAACCGCACTGGTTACGGCTAAACGATAGCCACTGTTTTCATTGACAATTTTAGGCCAAAGCATGCCAGGTGTATCATATAGGTATAAACCATCTTCTAAACGAATTCGCTGCTGGCCTTTAGTTACTGCCGGCTCATTACCAACTTTGGCTTTTGCTTTACCTACCAATGTATTTAGTAAAGTCGATTTACCAACATTTGGAATCCCCATGATCACAGCGTTAATTTGTTTACCTGCTTCATCTTTATTCGCCGCTAATTTACGGATCATATGAGGTATGGTTTTGGCCATAGCCGGTGACTCTGTCGATAGCGCAATAGCATTAACATTGTGCTGAGACTGTAGATAGTCAAGCCATAACTTAGTCGTATCAGGATCAGCTAAATCTGCTTTATTTAAAATCTTAATTAGCGGTTTGTCGCCGCGAATTTCAGTGATCATAGGGTTTTCACTACTAAAAGGCAGACGAGCGTCACACACTTCTATCACCACATCAATTTGCGGTAGAATTTCTTTAATTTCTTTTTGGGCTTTGTGCATATGCCCAGGAAACCATTGTATGCCCGATCTACTCATCAGCTAATTTAACCTTAATTTTTTATCCCTATTATAATAGGCTTGTATGGAGTCTTGAGTAATTTAGACATTCAATTACTGCTATTGCGCTATAGTTTACACCATTAGCTGGCATTTGTTTTTCCTTAAACGCGAAAAGCAGACAAATACAATATTTAGCCTACCCTAACAATTCAAAACACTTCATAAAAATAAATACAATCTCAATTTAATGGCATAATTACCCAAAAAATACATTTAAAAATTACTGTTCATATTCAAAAAAACGTCTCACATCACAGTTATTTTTTCCGACTATAAATAGAATAAATAATAACTTTACCTGTAAAAGCGTTAACTTAGAAGGTCACATTTAAGTTTATCAAAACCAATCAAGCCCTCCTTTTCTTACTAGCGCCGATTTTTAAGGATTACATAAATATGTCATATATACATAAGACAATTACTGATTTACAGCAAACCAGCCCAGCACAAGCGGAATTTTATCAGGCGGTAGAGGAAGTCTTAGATTCGCTAGCCCCCATTTTAGAAAGCAACACTCATTATCAACAACAAGCCATCATTCAACGCCTAGTTGAACCTGAGCGGCAAATAATGTTTCGTGTTCCTTGGGTCGATGACCAAGGTAATATCCAAGTAAATAAAGGCTATCGGGTGGAGTTTAATTCAGCGCTAGGTCCATATAAAGGTGGCTTACGATTTCATCCCAGTGTCAATGCCAGTATCATTAAATTTTTAGGTTTCGAACAGATATTCAAAAATGCCCTAACTGGCTTGCCAATTGGCGGCGCTAAAGGTGGCTCTAATTTTGATCCTAAAGGTAAGTCAGATGGCGAGATCATGCGTTTTTGTCAATCCTTTATGACTGAATTGTACCGCCATATAGGCCCTACTACTGATGTGCCGGCCGGAGATATTGGTGTCGGCGCGCGTGAAATTGGCTATATGTTTGGTCAATATAAGCGCCTAACCGGCCGATACGAAGGGGTTTTGACCGGTAAAAGTTTACTTTGGGGTGGCTCATTAGTGCGTAAAGAAGCCACCGGATACGGCGTAGTATATTTTGCCGAGAATATGTTGGCGGTCAACAATGACAGTCTAAAGGGCAAACATTGTTTAGTATCTGGCTCTGGTAACGTCGCTATTTACGCCATCGAAAAGCTCTACCAACTCGGAGCAACCCCAGTTACCTGTAGCGACTCAACCGGCACTATCTATCATCAAGCAGGTATAGACTTAACTTTATTAAAACAACTAAAAGAACAATCAAAAACGAGTCTAAAAGCTTACCTTGAATACTATAAAGACGCGCAGTTTATTGCCCTTGGCGACTATCCAGATGACGGTCATGCAGTCTGGCGTTTCAACGCAGATGCAGCATTTCCTTGTGCGACACAAAACGAATTAACCTTAGCGGATGCCCAAGCGTTATTGATTAATGGTTGTAAACTTGTCAGTGAAGGGGCCAATATGCCTTCCACGCAAGACGCCATTAACGCCTTTATTGAAGCTAAAATTTGCTACGGTCCAAGCAAAGCGGCGAATGCGGGTGGTGTCGCAACCAGTCAGTTAGAAATGGCACAAAATTCCAGTATGCAAGCATGGTCATTTGAACAGGTTGATCAAAGGTTACAAACGATCATGGAAAATATTTTTCAAACGGCCCATCAAACCGCAGTAGCTTTTGAACAGCCGGGTAACCTTGTTTTAGGTGCTAACATCGCTGGCTTTAAACGCGTTGCAGATGCAATGCTAGAGCAAGGTATTGTTTAAAGGTAAGTCATTTATTGACCAGTAAAGCCAAGTTTGCAAGGTCAGCCATCTAATATACCGGCCTTTAAAACCTGAAAGCATAATAATTTAGCAAAACTACTAGCTAAACCTAAGCTGCGCTGTGTAACATCTCACTTAATATAACGCCTAACTACAGGAAGCTTAAATGAAGCCGAAAAATAAAACCCTATTATTGTTTGATCTTGATGGCACCTTGGTTGATAGCGCGCCCGATCTGGCCGCAGCGCTCAACCAAATGCTAGTCGCGCTAGGGTTTAAAAGTTTTGCTGAAAAACTTGTTCGCACTTGGGTGGGAAATGGCGCACAAACCTTAGTTGAACGCGCATTGCATCACGCTATAAGTAATCAGGTACAGGAAACTGAGCAAGCAAATGATATAGCGGTAAATACAGCCTTAGCGATTTTTTTACAAAATTATCAACAAAACTTATGTGTAAACTCTGTTTTATACCCTGGCGTTAAAGCAACCTTATTGGCTTTAAAAAAACACGGTTATCGATTAGCTATTGTCACCAACAAACCGATCGCCTTTGTTGAGCCTATATTGATTGGTTTAGGACTTAATGACTTATTTGAATTATTATTGGGCGGTGACAGCTTAGCAGAGCGTAAGCCGCACCCTCTCCCTCTTTTACATTGCTGCGACCAGCTAAACAACAAGGTGGAACACTGCATCATGATAGGTGACTCTAAAAACGACATCTTGGCGGCAAGGGCGGCCAATATGGCATCTATTGGTGTAAGCTATGGCTATAACTATGGCGAAGATATTAGAGATTATCAGCCAGATTGGTGCCTAGATACATTCAGTGAGTTAGTCCCTTTACTTATCGAAAGTGACAATTTTTGCTAATGCTTCTGGGTAACCACGTTGGCGAGCAAACTGCATCGCTCGCCTCGTCACTTCTGTGGCGTTGCATTGTAAGGTTACAGGAAAATAATGCTGATGCAAATAGTCGCCAACTTGTGCTGTATTTACGATCCCAACATCGATTAAATTTTCTAAAATAACGTCAGCAGCAGATAATGCTGAAGAGGCTTTCACTATTTCGGCTCGCGCATAATGCCGGCCATAAAAAGAAACATCGGCGGCGCGTAAGCTAGCATCATCACCCGGAATTTGCTGCGCACCAAACAAGGGCTTAGCCGCCACCTTTGCTTGTGCAAAATGCGGAAAATACTGCGCAAGATGTCCAATAGAGCCAAGTGTTCTATCCTTTGCTAACTCAAGCGGCCATTGTTGTTCAATTTTCTTAATAAACCGGCTTGGCAACGCTGGCTGTGCGCTCGCAGTGCCGCTGGTTACTAGGCCTTGCTCAAATAAGGTAATATCTGGGGTCATACCATGTAATTGAAAATAACCGTCCGGATAAGGTGTTAATTGTGCCATGCCATTAGGCGTGCCACGTTCACCATAAACCACCACCTCTGGCCAAAGGCCCTGGCATTGCGACCAGTTAGCAACATAAGCGGCTTTAAATTCAACCATGCGTTGTCGTTTGGCTTGCAACATGTCATCAATCTCACCGCTTTTAAAACCGCAAGCATTGACGACATAATCGAACTCACTAACAATTTCTCTATTTGCGCTATCTTTATACCTTACTCGCCACTTGCCATTGCTATAGGGCTGTTTAATATCAATAACCTTATGGTTAAGGTGTAATCGGCAATGAGTTAGCTTTTCACTTGCCAATGTTGCAATTGCCGCCAAACGAAAGGCTGACCAACCATACTCTTGCACTAACAGCACTGGAAACTTTAATGTTTCTAAATTGACTTGCTGAGCAAAAGCAACCAACCAATCATCTTGACTACTAATCTCTACGGGTAATGGCTGCTTAGCGAGCTGCTCTAGCGTATTGCGTTCATATAATTGAAAATAGTGCTCTACATCACCCAACACCTTATTAGTAACGTCGAGCTCAACTAATTCAGCATAACGCGCACGAAGCTTTATTAAACGCGGCAATAAATCAGTCACTTCACCATGATCTGTCTTAGGTAAGGCAATAACCGTAGGTCGAAAGTTGATGCTATGCGGAAACACTTTTACGGTATCAATAGCCTGTTGTAATAACAAAAGACATTGTTGATCCGATATTTCTCGGTATAGATTGCCTCCAGCGTGTAAATGACAAAAAGGCGGACCATTAACTAAGCTATCCCCTTTTTCTATCAAGGTTGTATCTATGCCTAATTCAGCAAAACGTAAAGCCATCGTTGAGCCAGCAACACCGCCACCTATGATGGCAACCTTTGAGTTAGAGTTTTTTATGAGCTGTTCAGATGCAGTTAAATTGCTATTCATAGAGGTTAGGATAAAAGAGCTTTCAATGACATATTTTACTTCGTCAAAGAAGATTTAAAAAGCGTTTCTTGAGGTACTTAACTAAAATAGCGTTAGATTTCAAACGCTCCGATATAATCTATAAACTTAAAGCGATATGTCGTTCGATTGGTTTTAGTTTTTACTGAAGACGGACTGAAGTCCGACCTACAAAACAATGACTTCATGTAAAATAAGCACCCGCAGGTCCTTTGTAGGTTGGACTTTAGTCCATCAGGTGAAATGAAATTTAACGTTTTTTTCAATATAAATTGACGATAAACGCCTGGGAAAAAATACCTACTGTAAATGCTTGTGGCCTATCACGTTAATAATCACTTGTTTATCGGTTGACGGACTAAAGTCCGACCTACAAAACAATGGCTTCACCTTGGATAAGCACCCGTAGTCCCTTTGTAGGTTGGACTTTAGTCCATCAGGTGAAGTGAAATTTAACGTTTTTTTCAATATAAATTGACTATAAACGCTTGGGAAAAAGTACCTACTGTAAATGCTTGTGGCCTATCACGTTAATAATCGCTTGTTTACCGTTTGACGGACTGAAGTCCGACCTACAAGACAAATGCTCTATCAAGCTAATCACTCTCTGAACGGTTGACGAACTGAAGTCCGACCTACAAAATAATGGCTTCACATGAGATAAGCACCCGCAGGTCCTTTGTAGGTTGGACTTTAGTCCATCAGGTGAAATGAAATTTAACGCTCGTTACGATAAAACGCGATTAAGGAAATAATCGGTCTATTAACTCCCAGAAAGCAAAAAACCCGTAGCCTTAGCTACGGGTTTCTCTTAATAGAAGCCTAGCGATGACGTGCATGGATGCGCTAATGCCGAGGGCACATGGATGTGCAGGAACGGCGCCGCTCTCACATAAAGAGAAGAACACCCACACGCTTTTTACCACCGGCGCTACTGCGTTGCACTGCTGCATCTCTTGGTATAGCGAATGGGATCAGGTGGGGCCACAGTGCTATTGTCACTATTTTTTGTGATTTAAAATGCAAAAAACCCGTAGCCTTAGCTACGGGTTTCTTTTAATAGAAGCCTAGCGATGTCCTACTCTCACATGGGAACTCCCACACTACCATCGGCGCTAACACGTTTCACTGCTGAGTTCGGAATGGGATCAGGTGGTTCCATGTTGCTATTGTCGCTAGACAAAATTTTCTTGTTAGATATTACACTTAACAAGTTACAATCTTGAAAGCTTTTATAAATACATTTTAATTTCTTATTCACACGATATGTACGTGATAGTTCTTTTCAGAATCTTGTCAAACCTTGACTGAGGTAAATCGCTTAGTAACGACGTAATTCAAACTGACGTGTAGGGTTTCTACACGAGGTTTTCATTACTCAGTTAGTAAGTGATGTTAACCAGTCAATACAAAACCACTTGGGTGTTGTATGGTTAAGCCTCACGGGTAATTAGTATTGGTTAGCTCAATGCCTCGCAGCACTTCCACACCCAACCTATCAACGTTGTAGTCTCCAACGACCCTTTAGGGAGCTTAA
>NZ_NBOC01000019.1 GCF_002104455.1 Colwellia chukchiensis
GTTTATCAACAAGGGATTTCCAATCATCAAGTGTTCTGCGTTGCATAGGTTGCTCCAAGAAAAAATATTAGAGCAACTTTAAATTGAAAGGTTAATTCAGGAAATGTGCAGTTGGCCGGACGTTTACAACCAAACTAATAAGTGGTGCGTATTTACTGGCAGATAAGACAAATGAGTATTGTTCAGAGCCATGTTTTAGATAGCTATGATCTTGCGCTTGGATTTCTCCTGTAAATATTGACGTATTATCATAATACTCTATATTATTAGTTTTAAGCTGAAGTGATAAATTAGTTTTCCTATTCTTGCCTCCAAGACTTAGGATGAGTTCAACATTGTTATCTATAATGGTTACATTGTGGTAGTCACCACACTTAACTGCTTAAATATCGGCTTGTGCATTAAAAGACATGACACATACTATTGCTATTAAAATTCTTTTCATAAATTTCCTTATTGATTATTTAAAACAACGCTTACATACTTCTTTTTCTATCCCTTTTAACTTGCGGTGATATGTTTTTATTCGATTAGGTGAAAGCTGAACTTGGCAACTATTACAGTTTTTATCGTTAGGCATTATGACGTAAAGTAATATGATAAGAGGGTAGCCCAAAATAGCTAATAGTATTATAAGTCCATCATTCATTTACAACCCCCTTTTTTCCTCTGTAATACGTTACTCTTGATATATCAAACTCAATTCAAGGTTTTATTTTAGCAACTGAATGCCCATTGAATATCCTTTGCGTATAACCCTAATAATGGGCAAAAAATTGTTGGCTAAAATGTTGAGGAACGAAAACAGCCAACTGTTTTTTGTCCTTATTTATTAGCTTGTTATGTAGCTTATACCTATATGACTTTTTTACAATCACTGCTGTTGGCACTAATGATTGACTCTTTAGGGGTGACGTACAGTGCTGTTAGGCTAGCCGTTTTTGTTATTCTTTCTATTCTAAGTGAATACTTAACATTGGAAGCGCCAAGTGCGTCAACAACAACCCCCTTTCCAGTATAGAATGAGGTTGTTAACCCAGTAGCTTCATCTTTTTCTTTTGACGAAAACTGCAGTTTTATTTTTGTCGATGATTTAAAGTTTGCAAAATCATTATTCCTAACTACTTCTATGTTATCACTTACAATTTTTACAGAATAAGCGTCGCAACTATAAGCACTAATCTCTGTTGCTAAAGTATTTGTCGCTAGTAATAGCAACCCTAAACTAAGATATTTCATCTATTTCCCTTTGTGTTTTTATGCACCTACTGGTGATTAACAAGCTACATAGACACAATGACTCCCCACGAGGTGCTAGCCTCCGAACGTGGGTTAGTTTTACAAACCAGAGCCATAATATATGTGTCAACAATATAAAACAGAGGCTAGCATGACTAAACATAGCATACTTTTCATTGGCTTAGATACCCACAAAACATTTACCGAAGTTGCTTACATCGAGGATGAACGTGGCGCAAAGTCTATCCACCTTGGGAAAATACTCAGTAACAAAGCGGCATTCAAAAAACTCGCTCGGCAACTACAATCAAAGTATCCCCATGCAACATTACACTTTGTTTACGAAGCTGGACCTTGTGGTTATTGGATTTATCGTTTGCTCACCAGTCTCCATCATTGTTGTTATGTTATTGCCCCATCCCTTATCCCTAAAAAGCCAGGCGAGCGCATTAAAACTGACAAATGTGATGCACTAAAATTAGCAAAGCTACTAAAAGCAGAAGAATTAACACCTATTTATGTGCCAGAGCCAGAAGATGAATCGGTTCGTGATTTATCTCGTTCACGTGAAACCGCAATGAAAGATTTAAAAGATGCTAAGTATCAACTAAAAGCATTACTGTTACGTAACAACATTAACAGCAAAATAAAAGTTTTGAGTTAGCGCATGGGATCGAGCATCGGGTGTGGCACAACCACCGACGGCGTTAGGATGGCAATAGCCTAGCGGCTATTGAACCACGAACGTAGACTGAAGACAGGTGCCACGACGAAATGAGTAAGGTAGGCGCTGCTAGTTAATAAGTTAGTAATCCACGAATACCAGCATGATAGCCGACGAAATTACTTGCTTCATTCTATGCGTTAACTCACTTAATAATAGAAGTGCATACAAAGGATTCTTAAATCAATGAATCAGGAACAGTGTATTTAACTTGACGTGGGGAGTCATACCAACGCCTGCCGTGAGGGCCATTTTGGGAACGTAGCCCGAAGGGCGTACGGAAAAAACGTCCCACTCCACGGCATTGTTAGGCCTCTGATTTTTCGTAACTATACGCATGCCTTTCTATGAGAGATTTAGCGTGTTGAAACATGCAATTTGGTATTCTAATTAAGCTGCCCCCTATGAACAGACAGCTATTCTGCCGTCAAGCTTTACTTGCGATATAGTTCATTGCCGACAGAACCGCTAAGCGCTGCTCGGAGTTTTCTGCGTCAGGATGTGGCTTGGCGTAATCTCCTACATCATTGTCAAAGTATTGCCTGGATCGGATTGATCCTAATTCAACAGCAAGGTGCTGAAGAATTCGCACTCCAATACCAATATCGTTGCCTTGTACCCCAAATCCTTCTTTGACCATTTTGCTGCCGAGCATTGATCCGGGGTTAACTGCAACAATCGACTGTTGCGATGATAAGTCGATGGCCGTCGGTTCCATCGACCACATTGTGAGCGCTAATTTACTTTGTGCATATGCTTCGAAATCATCAGATATAGATTCTTCACCCTGAATGGCCGCAAGACTTACTGGCTTCTGAGCAGCGGAGGACAGGTTAATGACTCGTGCGTCGCGGGAAAACAACGTTAGCAGTGTTCGCGTTAAAACCCATGGTGCAATTGCATTGACCATAAACCGTACATCGACGCCGTTCGATGCAACGGTATTATCCGTCTTGAATATGCCAGCGTTGTTAATCACAACGTCGATGTGGTTTGCACACTGCCGAATATCTTCAGCAAGCCGGTAGACTTCCGATAGGTCTGACAGATCGGCGCCAAGGAGCTCGACTTGGTCCGCTGATGCTTGAGCCTGCAGTTGTTCGCCAACTTGACGCAATTTCTCGGCATTGCGCCCGTGCACCAGTACCCGATGTCCTTCGCTGAGCAACGACTTCGCTGTCTCTAGCCCGATACCATCGGTTGAGCCTGTGATCAGTATAGTTTTACGCATTAGTGATTACCCCCTAGCCAGATGGCACAACCAAATCTGTCAAAAACAGGCTTGTTGGTTGCGAATTTGTCGATTTTCATGTCTTAGTTTTCTATAACCACCTTGCCAATCGCTTGACCGCTCTCCAACCTCGAGTGTGCCTCGCCGGCCTTTTCTAATGAAAACCGCTGCTCATCAAGTACAGGCTTTAACTTTCCAGATTCGGCAATTTTCGCAATTTCACCCAAAATTTCACCGTGTGTTTCACGCTTGAAGTTATGCAGCATGGGGATAAGCATGAACACAACATGCAAAGACAAACCTTTAAAATGGGCAGGTGTTAAATCCAACTCACACATAGATACGGTTGTTGCAATATGCCCATTTAATGCCGCAGCCTCGAACGATTTAGTGATATTTTCACCGCCAACGGAATCAAATACGACATCGAAACCGGTCCCGTTGGTATGAGCTGCAACATAGTCAGCGACGGATTCCGTTTTGTAATTGATCGGCGTAGCACCTAACTGCTGAATCAGCTGGGTTTGCTTCTCGCCGCCGCCGGTTGAATAAACATTGGCACCAAAATGCTTAGCGAGCTGGATGGCTATATGGCCCACGCCTCCCGAGCCACCATGCACCAATACGGTTTGACCTTGTTTAACTCCCGCACGTATCAAACCTTCATAAGCAGTGATGGCCACCAGAGGCAACGCTGCGGCCTCTGCCATCGACAGATTGTGGGGTTTGTGAGCAACAAGCTTGGCGTCTGCTGCAATATACTCTGCTAGTGTGCCAGGCAGATCGGCCAACCCGCCAGCGCAACCCTACACTTCATCACCTATATTAAAGTTCTCAACACCCTCGCCAACTTTTTCAACGGTACCGGCAAAGTCCATGCCCAAAAGCGCAGGCGCATCCGGTGACAAAGGTAGCTCCTTCCCCATTTTCCGAATCATAGTACCGACGGTATTGACGCTGGATGCTGCGATTTTGACGAGAATTTGGCCAGCACCCGCATTTGGGGTGCCAATTTCTGACGCTTCAAATTTGGCGTCCTCGCCATAGGCGTTAATGAGCATTGCTTTCATGTTCTAAGTCCTCAGTTTGGGAGTTTTCCGCCCATTAGTGGGTGGATTGAGGGCTATAATAAGATGTATAATCAAATGATGTAAGTACGCACATTAAAGATACATAGTATCAAAAAGTATACTAATGGAGATTAAACATGACGCATGATGTTTATGATTGCAACGCGGGCTGTCCAGTTGAGGCAACACTGGCGTTGATCGGTGGAAAGTGGAAAGGCGTAATCCTTTACCATTTGCTTTCAGACACCATTCGTTTCAATGAACTGCGGCGGCTGATGCCAGATGTGACGCAAAGAATGTTGACCAAGCAACTCCGAGAGCTAGAGGCAGATGGACTGATCTTAAGGAAGGTATATCCTGAGGTGCCGCCGCGAGTGGAATACTCAATGGCTGATTACGGTTTGACGCTAGCGCCGATTATTACGGCACTACAAAAGTGGGGCACCGAGCATTTGGAGAGGGTGGCAGAAGAGGCCTAACGCCCCAATAAGGGGCTGATAATGCTTGGCTAAAATGTGTAGCGAAGCGAAACTGAGCCAAGCTTTAGCAGTCCCGCTTGATTGCCTTGTTATAAGCCGATGCCACACTATTTATTTAATTTCTGGTTAATTTCTACCGTATTTTTAAGTAGATCACCAAGGATAAATATGAGCCCAAAACCAATGACCGCTCCAACAGCTATTGAAACTCCTGAAATGATGCTTACTTTTAACCCTATAAAGACACTAGCGATTATGACAAGCCAAAACATAAGTTGGCATATAGCCAAAAACAAATTGGAGATACCACTTATACCTGAAACATTATCAGAATCAGCTAAAGTAATATTGTTTTGTTTGATATTTTCCTTACCCCTATTTGCTCCTATATATTTAAACCCATCATTCTCTTTTTTTAATACAGCAGAAAATCTCTCGGTTTCTTTATTACTTTCATATGTATGACTTGAATGAATTTCAGACTCAAGATCAGATGAAAATATTAATTCTTTAAATAAAACTTGTTCTTCTGAAAAATTTAATACTTTGAGGTGCTCAATAAGTTCACTTTCAGATTTATTTGTTTCAAAAACTAGAAAATTATTTAGTGCTTTTGAATGTAATATAATTGTTTTCATGCAAATCCTTTTATTGATGACACTGATTGTTTAGGCTTATAACAGCGTATTAGTGCGCATTTCGATTTAAACCGTCGACAATTGCTGATTAACTAGCATGCGTATAATACTTTTTATAATATTTTTAGTAACTTACCAGTATGTTTGATTGCATTCAACTTCATCTATCAATTTACATAACGAGTCTTGAGATATATGAGCCAATTAATGGCGCGTTATACACACATTTAACGACAGATAAAAGCAATAAAAACAAATATATAGAGATTTGCTGGGTATAAACGAGCCTAGATAGTGACCTGAGATAAAGTGCCAATTTATTTATGCAGCTATTCACTAGACCTATTCACAAGACAATATAGGATTAAAACCCTAGTCGTAACTTATCAAGGCAGCGACAATAACTGTTAATGCTTCGCCTTGTTATGCGAAAAACTATAGCTGGCTTAAAAGCTCTTATCAAAACACTTAAAATAACTTAATCAAATTTACCCTCATGTTCTGCAACATGGCTAGCATTGAGCTACGCATTTAAGTCTTATTGCAGGAAAAGCGTTGCGATCAGGCGTTAGTAGGGCTAAGTTTGAATAACCCTTGCTGCTTTAGTGTTAATTTTAATTCTAAGTTAGCTGCAAGGTTAACGTTTTACGCTGTAGTTTACTTAGGTTTTTAAAACACAGCTCTATGGCTAGCTATTGCATTTATCGCTGTCACACTTTGCGCATCAAAATGACGATGGCTGTCAGCGGCAATAAATAAATTAGTGGCCAAAACTGCACGTTTCAGCCTAGGGTTGGCATTATGGCTGTTGCTTTTGTCCAATTTGATTTTTAAGGAAATACTCATGAAATTAGGTTGTTTTTCAATAAGTTTAGCGGTAAAAAATCTCGAAGTGTCACGAGACTTTTATCAAAAATTAGGCTTTAGTGTTTTTGCTGGCGCTTTGGAGCATCATTATTTGATCATGAAAAATGGTGCAACCAATATTGGCCTGTTTCAAGGTATGTTTGAAGGTAATATTGTCACCTTTAATCCTGGCTGGGATCAAGATGCGCAAGCCTTAGATAGCTTCACTGATGTTAGAGAGATACTGGCAAAGGTTGAGCAACAAGGCATTGAAATAACCAATAAATCTGTTGATAGTGAGCAAGGACCTGCAAGCTTTTCATTTTTAGACCCTGACGGTAATGCCATTTTAATTGATCAACACAGGTGATGCTGGCAGATAAACCGTTGTCAAAATGCCCGCTATTAGCGCAAAACGATTGGCGGGCTAGTTAATGTGAACAGCAAATGCAGCTACTCGATAATGCGCTTAAAAGGTGGCAGTGAGTTTAATAAGTCTTTACCGTAACGCTTGTTCACCACCCGACGGTCCATTAAGGTGATCACCCCGTAGTCTTTTTCGTTTCTAAGTAGTCGCCCGGTAGCTTGGATCAGCTTTTTTGAGGTTTCAGGTACTGAAATCGACATAAAGGGGTTGCCGCCTTTGGCGGTAATATATTCCGCTTGTGCTTCTTCAACCGGTGATGACGGTACGGAAAACGGTAACTTGGTGATTATAACGTTAGTCAGGTAATCGCCAGGTAAATCGAGTCCTTCTGAGAAGCTTTGGGTGCCAAAGATAATGCTCGCTTCGCCTTTATCGCAAAGCGCTTTGTGGCGCTCGATAATTTTTTGTCTTGATTGCTCGCCTTGCACCATAATACTGAGCGTTGATTTTTCCCGCAGGGCAGTAACGACCTTGTCCATTTGCCAATAAGAAGAAAACAACACTAGCGTGGCCTTGCCGCGCTTTATTTGCTCGGGCAATTTGGCAATTAGCTCATCGGTGAATTGATCGGCGCTAGGCTCGTATTGCATTTTCGGCACTATTAACTGGGCATTGTTTTGATAATCGAACGGCGAGTCTACTTTTTGATATTGGCTACCATCATCGGCTCTTAAACCGGCTTGGCGACGAAAATGATCAAAGGAATTTAGCGCTAAAATAGTGGCTGAGCATAACACAGCGCCTTCGCATTTAGACCACAGCATGTCTTCTAAGGTAAAACCCACTTCAATAGGTGAGCCGCTGATCAGGTAATCGCTACGCTTACCCTCGATTTGCTCTAGCCAGCGTGCCATTGGCGCGCCTTTTTCGCTATCGGTTTTGGCATACATTTGCCACAGCGCGTTAAAATTTTCTAAGCGTTGGATCATAAAGCCGGCTTCGGCTAGCATTGGCTCGGCTAAATACATTTGCGTGTCGCCATCTTTTACCGACTCCATCAGCATATTATAAAGCTTGTTTAAGTGCGCTAAACACTTCTTCGAACTGTCGCTTAAATCTTCCGCCCAGTTTTTTAATGACTGCGGAATAATACCGTTTTCAAAGCGATACAAGGGCGCTGCATTTTGTTTTTGAAACTGGCTAGTATTATTACTTAATGGGAAATAAATACTGCGATTATTGTCGATTAAACTCAGTACTTTTTGCATATCGGTTAAAATATCTTGGCAATCATCGGCTAATTTTATTGACGGCGATATGGCGCTGTTCGATTTTACTAACTTGGCAATTTTATCACCGGTTTCTTGTAACTTACCAAGCCAGTCAATGGCGCCCTTGATGGTAAGGCTGGCACTAGAATGGTCACGCGTAACCTTAGGAAGATGATGTGCTTCGTCAATGATGTAAAAGGTATCTTCTGGCGCTGACAATATTCGACCACCCCCTAGCTCTAAATTGGCTAGCAATAAACTGTGGTTTACTACAACGACATCAGCGGCTTCCATGGTTTCGCGGGCTTTATGAAAAGGGCAATGACTGTGCTCTGATAAGTGCTTTAAACAGCTGTGTTTGTCGGCTTGAATTTGTTGCCAAATATGCGGGTTAACCGGCTCAGGCCAAGCGTCAATATCGCCAGGCCAACTATTGTCGGTTAATGCTTTGTGCATGTTATTTAAAGTGCGCATATCACTGGCTTGTGGTTTTTCAGCAAAAGTGAAGCCTGCTTGTGGGTTGTCATCATTACTGACCGCCATCGCCAATTTTTGCCGGCAAACATAGCGTTGCCGGCCTTTGGCTAAGGTAAAGTTAAAGTCTAAACCACTGTGCTTTTTTAAAAACGGTAAGTCTTTATCTACTAGCTGCTCTTGTAGCGCTACAGTTGCGGTGGCAATACAAACTTTTTTATCACGGCTTAACGCCAATGGAATAGTGCCCAACGCATAGGCTAGCGATTTACCTGTACCGGTACCGGCTTCAATGGTGATAATTTTTCGCGTTTTGTCGTATTCACCCGCTAGCGTTTTGGCGATTTCGGCGATCAAAAAGGTTTGTTGTTTGCGGGGAGTGAAGTTCGTCAGGTTTTCACCAATTGCCTTGTAGGAGCTTCGTATAACTTGTTTGATTTTATCGCTTAACATCGCGGCTGTGGTTTCCTATCGACAAAAGATGATTTACACTGCTGTATATATTAACAGTTTGTTGTCAGCAATTAGAACCATTAATGCAATTTTCTCCTGAAAAAGTCACAACTCATGCCGCACCCCTTATTGCTAATCGTGGGTTTTTATTGACTCGTAGCGCCAGAGATCGCAATGATCGCCTAGAAATTAGCTTGTGGTTAAAAACGCCACAAGGGCCAGCACAGTTGCTTATTAACAATGAGCGAGCGGTATTTTTTGTTGAACAAACAAGCTTAGCGCATGCAAAATCGGTATTGGCACAACAGCAAGTTAACCTTGATGAGATTAAAGCCTTACCGCTTAAAACCTTTAAACAACGGCCTGTTTTTGCGCTGTATTTTTTAAGCTTACGAGAGTTTTATCAGGCCCGAGCAGCGCTACATAAACAGGGTATTAAGTGTTATGAAGACGATATTAGGCCGGATGATCGCTACTTGATGGAGCGTTTTATTACCGCCGATATTACCTTTGCCGGTCAACAAGCTTGGTTAACACCTAAGTTTGCAGGAACATTTACTCGTTTTGAGCACGTTAAATGTAAACGCCTTGATAAGTCGCAGCAAACGGATATAAAACTTAGCACCGTGTCTTTAGATATTGAGTGTGCAATGTCAGGCGAGTTGTACTCTGTTGGTTTATATAGCGAAAATTGTCAGCAAGTGTTGATGATAGCCAGTGCGACTGACATTGCTCGTGAGCAACAAGCTAACCCTGATGCTGATATTGATATTGTTTGGCAAGCAGATGAAAAACAATTGCTGTTAAGCTTACTAGCGTGGTTTCAAGCGCATGATCCCGATATTATTATCGGTTGGAATGTGATTAATTTTGATTTTAGCCTGTTGCAAAAACGTTTTGATTTATACGGCTTAACGTTTGCTATTGGCCGCGATGCTCAAGCACCATACTGGCGTAAAAATAAAGCCAGTGAGCAGCAATTTATTGATATTAATGGCCGTGTGGTACTCGACGGTATCGATTTGTTAAAAACGGCGACTTATAATTTTCCCAGTTTTTCATTAGATAATGTTGCCAATACCTTATTAGGCCTAGGCAAAAAAGTTACCGATGTTGATAACCGTATCGCAGAAATTAACCATAACTTTCATCATGATAAAACTGCACTTGCGCGCTATAACCTAGAAGATTGTCGTTTAGTGTTACTGATTTTTCAGCATACCCAACTATTAGAGTTTGCCATGTTACGCGCGCAATTAACTGGCTTAGCCATTGACCGCATTGGAGGCTCGGTGGCCGCTTTTACCAACTTATACCTGCCTAAGTTACACCGCAGCGGCTATGTTGCCCCGAATATGGGCGATGGTGAGCAAGGCTTTGAGTCACCCGGTGGTTTTGTGATGGACTCAATTCCTGGGTTATATAAAAATGTCTTGGTGCTGGACTTTAAAAGCCTATACCCGAGTATTATTCGCAGTTTTAATATCGACCCTATGGGCTTGATAGAAGGTTTAAAGTCGCCAGATACGGCGATAGCGGGCTATGATGGTGCCTTATTTAGCAGAACAGCGCATTTTTTGCCTGCGATAATTACCGCGCTATGGCAAGAGCGTGATAAAGCAAAAGTTGAAAACAATGCCGCCTTGTCGCAAGCAATAAAAATTATAATGAATTCGTTTTATGGCATTTTAGGCTCAGCCGGCTGTCGTTTTTTTGATCCGCGCTTGTCAGGCTCAATTACTAAACGCAGTCACAGTATTTTAAAAACCACTAAAGTGTGGATTGAAGCCAAAGGTTATCGGGTAATTTATGGTGATACTGACTCAATATTTGTCCATATTGGCGATCAGCATAATGGGGCAAGTAGCAGGGCACTGGGTAAAGTGTTACAAGATGATATTAATCACAAGTGGCAGCAGTTGTTAAAAACGGACTATGGCATCGAGAGTGCGCTTGAGATTGAGTTTGAAACCCGTTTTAGTAAGTTCTTAATGCCCACCATACGCGGTCAAGATATTGGCACCAAAAAACGCTATGCAGGGTTGGTAGAAAAGGGCGGTGAACAACAATTAATTTTTAAAGGCCTAGAGAGTGTGCGCACCGACTGGACTGAACTGGCGAAACAGTTTCAACGTACACTGTATTTAAAAATATTTAATGATGAGCCGGTTGCCGATTACATAAAAGCGGTAGTCGCAGATACCTTAGCGGGTAAACATGATCAGCTGCTGTATTATCGTAAACGCCTGCGCCGAAAACTTAGCGATTATGTTAAAAATGTGCCGCCCCATGTGAGGGCTGCGCGTTTAGCAGATGAAATTTATCAACAACAGGGCAAACCACAACGCTATCAAAATAAAGGCTGGATAGAGTATGTTATGACCACCAATGGCCCGCAGGCGAAAGGTTGTCAAAGCGCAGCCTTAGATTATCAGTTTTATATCGACCGACAGTTAATGGCGGTAGCAGATGCCATTTTACCTTTTATTAATAGCAGCTTTGATGAGATCACCAATAGCCAAATGACGCTATTTGACCGTTAAGCTAGTCGCGCCATTAATAGATAACAAGACTATGATATGACAAAATAAAACGTGCTTCTTGCTTGGATTCACGTTATAAATATTATAGATGGCTAGATAGCTATATTATTGTTAGATAAATACTCATTTGCCGACCTTGGCGTTAAGCGCGGAAAACAACTTGCTATGAAAAAAGAAACAAAACTAATTAATGCCGGCCGAAAAAGCCAGTGGACACGCGGCGTGGTTAACCCGCCAGTTGAGCGAGCTTCAACTGTGGTATTTGACTCGGTTAAAGAAATGAAGCATGCCACAGCAAATAAAACCAATCAGGTGTTGTTTTATGGTCGCCGCGGTACTTCCACCTCTTTTGCCTTTAGCGATGCCATGACCGCCCTTGAAGGGGGCGCAGGTTGTGCCATTTATCCGTCTGGCACTGCTGCGATCACCAATGCCATTTTAGCTTTTGTTAAAAGCGGTGATCATATTTTAATGGTTGATAACGCTTACGAGCCAACCCGAGATTATTGCGATAAAATACTGGCCAAGCTTGGCATTGAAACTAGCTATTATGATCCGTTAATTGGCGCTGGCATTGAGGCGTTAATTAAGCCAAATACCAAAGTGGTGTTTCTTGAAAGCCCGGGCTCTATCACTATGGAAGTACAAGATGTACCCGCGATAGCTGAAGTTGCGCATCGTCATCATTGTGTTGTGATGTTAGATAATACCTGGTCAGCTGGGGTTAATTTTCAACCCTTTGATTATGGCGTTGATATCTCAATTCAAGCGGCTACTAAATATATTGTTGGGCACTCAGATGTCATGCTTGGTACCGCAACGGCAACCAAGGCGTATTGGCCGCAGTTACGCGAAAGTAGCTATATTATGGGGCAATGTACCTCACCTGATGACTTATATCTTGCTATGCGCGGCATCAGAACCTTAAACGTGCGCTTGCAGCAGCATCAAGCCAGTGCGCTTAAAATTGCTCATTGGTTGTCGACACGCCCAGAGGTAGAAACCGTATTACATCCTGCACTACCTTCATGTCCGGGACATGAATTTTTTCAGCGTGACTTTACCGGTGCCAATGGTTTGTTTTCTTTTGTGTTAAACCGTGGCAATAGCGCAGCCATCACGGCATTTTTAGATGGTATGTCGCACTTTAAAATGGGCTATTCGTGGGGCGGATTTGAAAGTTTGATCCTTGCCATTTCCAATGTGAATAGCATGCGCTCAGCAACGCAATGGCCATATCAGCACCCCTTGATCCGTTTGCATGTGGGCTTGGAAAATGTTGATGATTTGATTGCCGATTTAGAGCAAGGTTTTGCGCGCTTAAATCAAGCGCTTGCAGCGCAAAGCTAACAACCTCAGCGCTGGTTGTGACTCGCAGCTTGTTGTAAATAGATAACGTGAATAGCTGTTGTTATAAATTAAAAAAACGCCGAATGGGGATCATTCGGCGTTGTTGTTAATGGCGCTATTCATGTACTGAAACTTTTACTCTTTACCGAGCAAGGAGAAAATTTTCTTGGCGATGTCAGTGTTATCTTGAAAGCCTTTAAATTGTTCGCTGCCTTTACCAAAAGCAAATACCGGCACGTCGATACCCGTATGTGTACCTGATGGGCTAATAGAACCCCAACCGGTATTGGTTTTATGGTCAATAATTTGTTTCAATACATTATAAATAGATTGGTAAGGTCTCGGTTTTCTTTGCGCCTTTTTCTCATCTGCCGATAATGCTTGATATTGCTTAATGATATTGATATCTGCTAGTTTTGCTTTTGTTAACTTGTCCATATCCGCTTTGCTAATATCAAAGCTTAATAACTCACTAACTTTAGCTTGTGAAAACGCTTGAGTGCTAAGCTTTTTCGCTATAGCTTCGGGCGACATGGTCATGCTGCGCAAATATTCGGGTTTCCAAAGGTATTTACTGTTGATATTAGCGTCGCTGCGCGCGGTTTTTCTACCTATGGATAAACCCCCTGTGCTGTGATCCGCGGTAACAACCACTAAGGTATCGGGGTTTTGCGTAACATAGTATTCAAGATATTCTAAGGTTTTTGCTAAATCGTCCATTTCAGTCATGGCGGCGGCGATATCGCGCGCATGACCACCGTAATCAATTTGGCTACCTTCAATTAACATAAAGTAACCTTGCGTATTTTCAAGCTGTTGGGTGGCAACTTTGGTCATCATCGACAGGCGATGCTTGTTACTATCGTCAAGTGCCCAAGGCAAGCCAGTATCAGCAAATAAACCCAATACCGGTTTATTATTATCTAAGTTAGTTAATTGCTGATAGTTATCTATGTATTGAAAGCCTGACTGAACAAATTCATTCACTAAGTTTCTGTCGTCACGAATAAAGTATTGCCAACCGCCACCTAAATATAAATCGGCTTTAATGCCATCATCGATATAGCTATCTGCGATGTCATTATAATTATAGCGATGCACATTATGGGCTAAATAGGAGGCGGGTGTGGCGTGGTTGATTTGCAATGTCACCACAACACCGGTTTTTTTGCCGCTTTGTTTCGCATAAGCTAAAACGCTTTGTACAGGCTGACGATGAATATCTAAGCCAATGGCGGCATTATAGGTTTTTACGCCGGTTGCCAACGCTGTGGCACTTGCTGCAGAGTCAGTAATATAACCAGATTCTGGCGCAGGGTGGGTACTGCTGCTACCAATAAAGTGACGATCAAAGACTGTTTGCTCTAATTCTGGGGTGGTAGGGTCGTCATGAAAATAACGATAGGCGCTGGTATAAGCTGGCCCCATGCCATCGCCAACAACCATAATAATATTTTTGGGTAGCTGTGGTTTGTGTACATGGCTGGCAAAGTTTACCGTGTTATGACCCGCATGGAGCTGTGCTGAGCTGACGATGATCAAACTGGTGATTAATGTTGGTACAAAGCGCTTGAAATTTATTTTCACTGTATTACCTATCAATTATTGGCTAAATGCCACATCGACCCAGACTAAACGATGATCGGAAGAGGCGGCACGGTCTTTTATGAGTTTATAGCTTTCTTCATTGCTGGTAGGCCAAAATATACCAGAATTTAGGACGTTAAGCTGCTTTTTTGCCGGCAAAACATAGTCAGCTCGCAGGCCCCAGTATGCGGTGTGATATTGTGCATTGGGGTTGTCTGGTCGCTGCATTTTACCCGCTATACTAAGCGGTTTGGGATCCAATACCCGTGGGTGGTTGAGTAAACCCTGGATGCCTGCTTTGATGGCGTCACCATCGACGGCATCAGCATTTAAATCGCCTAATATGATAAATGCTTGGTCTTGGGATAAGCCGCCAAACTGCCGATTATCATCGTAAATATAGGCGCTTTTGCTTGGGGTTAAGTAATCAATCCAAAAACGAATTTCATCGAAGTTGCGCTTACCATTACGATCTTCTGGTCCGTCAAATACCGGTGGCGTTGGATGACTTGCGAGAATGTGTAAGGTGTCGCCATTGATCGTTATGGGAATGTCCCAATGCGACTTCGACGAGAGGCGAAAATTTTGCCAAGCGTGCTCTGTATACCAAGGCTTTTGGTTTTCGGGATCTATTGGTTTTAAGGCATTTGGCATATCACGCCACTTAAAGTGTTGAAATGTGCGTACTTTGTCATGGTTAATAGGATGTTTTGATAATAGTGTCATGGCAAAGTGCCCCGAAAAATGGCCATATCCATAGGCGTCGTTAGGTAAGGTGCCGGTGGTATTTTCTTGCTTGAGACTATAACCTGTCGCGACACCGGTATTAACTGGCCCTTGATAAAAGTAGGGGTAATTAATCGCTGCTTGGCCATTTTGACTTTTGGCTAAGTAGTGTTGTAAAAACTGTTTTAACGCTTGGTGCTGGTTGTCGTTGCCATCAAATTCATTCAGTAAAATAATATCAGGGTTTACTCGTTGAATAATTTCGGCAATATTTTTTATTTGTTGGTGGTTTGATCTTAGTGCTTGTGCTAACTCATGGCCACTAGGTTTGGTATTGGCAGGTAAATAGTTCAGTGCTTCCATACTGACATTAAAGGTTGCCACCCGTACGGTTGCTGCTTGGGTTGTAAACATGCCGATACTCGCGTAAATAAACAAGGATGCTATGAACACTTTTATGAATATATTCATTTTTATTAAGGCTTTAAGCCACAGCCTCGTAATATAAAGTCAGTTAAAAACTCAGTCACTTGTGTCATGTCGTCTTCTTCGTAATCGGCACGATTCATGATGGTGAGAATTTGCGTTTCAAAGTCGGCATAATGTTGCGTTGTAGACCAAATTAAGAAAATTAGTTTAACTGGGTCAACGTTTTTCATTTCACCATTGTCGATCCAAACTTGAAAAAGCTTGGCTTTTTCGCGAACCCATTGTCGTAAATAGGTACGAGCAAACTCTTTTAAGTGTAACGCACCTTGAATAATTTCCATGGCATAGATTTTTGACGCCTGCGGGTGCTCAAATGACATTTTTACTTTGGCAGCGATAAACTTTTCAATCGCTACCACAGGACCTTGGCTGCTATCAATGTCGCCGATTCCTCGGTCCCAGGTATCTAGCGTTAACTGTAAAACCGCATGGTAAATATTTTCTTTATTTTTAAAGTAATATAAAACATTGGCTTTGGGCAGACCGGCAGTATCAGCAATTGATTGTACTGTTGCGCCTTTATAGCCTTGTAAAATAAATTCTTTTTGCGCCGCAGCTAAAATAACGGCTTCACTGCGTGCACGAATGCTACCCGGTTTTTCATTGCTGGTTTTGGTGCTCACTGGCATAACCTTTTTGATATCACACTTATTAATGACACATATTTTACGTGTCGCATTATCTTATTTGTTGTTGACTAATGATTAACAAAATTGACTAATTTACCCTTAATAATCAAAGCGTCATCAACTTAAGCGGCTCAGTTTAGTTTAAATGCTGTTTTAAGACACGACTAAATCTGTTTAGTCTCTGCTTTGGTGTTATAAATATAACCAATAATAAGGAATTTCTCATTGTTGATGGTTTGGTTAATTTATTACCTTTGCTCTAGACCTTAATAATTAAAGATAAAATCATACAAGATTTTATCTTGACCATATGGTTTGTTTCTATGATTTTTTGCTATATCGATAGGACTTTTTCTAGTTTTTAGTTATAAGTGCTTTTGCTTACTGTTTTAAAATGTATGTTAATGTATTGTTACTTGGGGTTTTATTTCTGTTCTCTTGTTTAAATGTTTCGAGTTAAAAAATAATTGTTAATATTTGGCAAGTCTAATGTAAATTTTTGTAATGAAAATGTAAGCGAACTCTGTTTTAATTTCTCATGAGATAATAAAAATGCCAACAACAACAATAAAAGTTTGCGTAGCGAACTTAAAATAAAGCATTGAATAAAACACAAAAAATTTAACTGACATCAAGGAATAATAGGATGAAAACTCATCGGCTCTCACGCATTACTGGCGCTGTCGTACTTGCGCTTGGATTGTCAACTTCGGTTTATGCAAATACCACATCGTCGTCTATAAAAGGCGAAATTGTTGGCCCACAAGGCAACGCAGCGGTTGGTACTACAGTAACTTTAACTCATGTTCCTTCTGGAACGACTCGCAAAGTTGTCGTAAATAACTCAGGTTTATTTGGTGCGCAAGGCCTGCGGGTGGGGGGGCCATATACTATCACTATTGATTCTAATCGCTTTAAAGATAGAGTTATTAATGATGTTTATTTAAAATTAGGTGAACCTTTAGATTTGCGTTTTGCCTTAGATAACGACACTACCGAAACTATCACGGTAACAGGATCTCGATTAACCGCAGCTGAATTTGGCTCAACGAGCCCGGCAACAAACTTTAACTTAGAAGATTTGGAAACTGCCGCGTCTGCTGATCGTGATATTAAAGATTTAGTTCGCGTCGACCCGCGTATCAATATCGAAGAAAGCGACGGTGAAGAAGCCATTATTTGTGCAGGTAGTAACCCACGCTACAGCAGCTTAACCGTTGATGGTGTGCGCATGAATGATAGCTTTGGTTTGAATTTTAATGGTTATCCGACGGTGCGCATGCCATTTTCGTTTAGCTCGTTAGATCAAATTAATGTTGAAATTGCGCCGTTCGGTGTACAAGCGGGTGGATTTACCGGCTGTAATATTAATGCGGTAACTAAATCAGGCACCAATGAGTTACATGGTAGTCTATTTTATGATTATTCAAGTGACTCACTGCGCGGCGATAAAATCGAAGGCGAAGACATTGATACCGGCGATTATACCGAGAAACGCTTTGGCTTTGATGTTGGCTTCCCATTAATTAAAGATACCTTATTCTTTTTTGGGGCTTATGAGAAACTGGAAGGTGCACAATTATTTCAATACGATGCGCTTGGTAACCAAATATCACAAGCTGAATTAGATCGCGCTATTCAAATTGCGCGAGATGTTTATAATTATGACGCTGGCGGTACACCTGCTTCTATGCCGGTTGAAGATGAGAAAGTCTTGATAAAATTAGACTGGAACATTAACGATGAGCATCGTGCATCATTGGTTTATAACTACAATGATGGCTTTCGCTTAGATCAATCAGATGAGCGCAATAACACAGTGACGCTGGACAATCACTTTTATGAAGTGGGTGCTAAGCTGAATTCGATTGTGGGTTCACTATATTCAGATTGGACTGATGATTTTTCTACCGAATTAAGAATTGGTCGCATTAAGCTCGCTAACCGTCAGCAATCATTAGATGCAGATAGTGGATTTGGTGAGGTACAAATTGAACGTATCAACGGTGCAAGTATCTACTTAGGTCCTGATGATTCGCGTCAATCAAATGAATTAAACTGGGAAAGTGAAACACTTAAGTTAGCAGGGACATATTATTTAGATAACCACACAATTACAGGCGGTTATGAATATGAAAACCTTAATGTATTCAACTTGTTCATGCAGCATACGGTTGGTGAGTACCGCTTTAATGGTTTAGATGACTTTGAAGCTGGCTTAGCAGATGATATTTACTATAACAACTCTGCTGGTACTAATAACCCAGAAGATGCAGCGGCAAGCTTTGAGTATGCAACTCATGCGGCATATATCCAAGATGAGTATGTGTTTGACGATGTCGACTTAACCATAGTATTTGGTTTACGTTATGACTGGTACACAAGCGACGATACGCCGAGGTTTAACGAAACCTTCTATAACAGATACAATATGAGAAACGACCATTCGCTTGATGGTAAAAACCTCTTACAGCCGCGCTTTGGCTTTAACTGGCGCGTTGAAGATAACTTAGAAGTGCGTGGTGGCTTTGGCCTTTACTCAGGTGGTAACCCCAATGTATGGTTATCTAACTCTTATTCCAACGATGGTATTACCAACATTGACACTTACCGAAGTGACTTTCAGTTGTTAAACCCGGATGGTACACCGATTGACGGGCTATTTAGCGGTAGCGGCAACCCTATCTACGATCCACTGCAAGAGCAAGTTGATGAAGTAGCTGCTAATGATCCATCATTAGGCAATGAGCCGTCAGTTAACGCAATAGATCCTAACTTTGAAATTCCATCTGAGTGGAAATATAACTTAGGTTTTACCTACACCACAGATAGCGAATATATAATTCAAGGTGATCTATTATTCTCTCAGAAAAAAGACAGCGCAATAATCGAGGCGCTACATTGGGATAACGCTAACCGCACTGAAGCCTCAGACGGTCGCGCAATTTATGACTACATTGTGGTTGGTCAGCGTAGCGATGGTCGAGATATCAAACGTAACTTCCGTAAAAGTGATTTCTTGCTAACGAACGCTAAAGAAAATGGCAAATCGACTACGATTTCAATTGCCGTTAAGAAAGAGTTTGATTACGGCTTAGATGCGTCGTTTGGCTATGCTTACAATAAATCAGAAGATGTTTCACCCATGACAAGTGCGGTATCATTTTCTAACTTTACCGGTTTTGCCACCACAGATGCGCAAAATCCAGGCTTAGCCACCTCAAACTATGAAACGCCACATCGCTTTACCTTTAACCTTAGGTACACAACTGAAATAGTGGACGGTTACAAAACTAACTTTACATTGTTTGGTTCGCGTACTAAAGGCCGTCCAATGTCATATGCCTTTGATGGTATGAGTGTAGGTGCAACTGAATTTAGAAGCCGTAGACACTTATTATATGTACCAACATTAGATGATCCAAATGTTACATATGCTGATGACTTTAACCATGATGAATTTAATGAGTTTGTCGAGTCGAAAGGCTTTAAACGTGGTGAAATTGTTGCGCGTAACTCACATAATGCAGATTGGCATACCCGTCTAGACTTTAGAATTGACCAACAACTACCGGGCTTTTATAAAGACCACAAAGCCAATGCGTACATTGTGATCAAAAACCTTGCAAACATGTTAAATGATGATTGGGGTGTTAAGAAAACGGGTAACTTTGTCGCGCAAAACGTCGTTGATGCAAGGCTAAATAATGATGGAACTTATACTTTTAATGAGTTTATTCCTGAAAATGCCGAGCAAACAACGTTTTTAACGCAATCGCTATGGGAAGTTCGTATTGGTGTTAAATACAAGTTCTAACCCTATTTGCTAACATGCGATTTGAAAAAGCCAACAATTGTTGGCTTTTTTTATGCCCTAAAATGGTTCGAGTATTAATGGTAAATGTTCAGATTAGATGCAGGCTACTGCATAGTCGTTCGATTATTTAATTGCTTTTTGCTCAGCTTTTTAATAGTATAATTATTAAGTTGACCATATGGTCAGAAAAGGGCGGATTGATGTCACAAATAGAAAATACTAAAGTTCAGGCGCTAATTTCAGCGGCAAAAGACGGCTTTAATAAAGCCTATGCACCTTATAGTCAGTTTCGAGTTGGTGCGGCAGCATTAACGGCCAATGGCAAGATAGTAAAGGGCTGCAACGTAGAAAATGCATCGTACGGCTTAACCGTTTGCGCCGAACGCAATTGTTTGGCGCAAGGCGTAATTGCAGGCGAACAACGTTTTACGGCGATGGTTATTTATACTAACCAAGAAAAGTTAACGCCGCCTTGCGGTGCTTGTCGGCAAGTGATTGCTGAATTTTTAGCGCCAGAAGCATTAGTCATGGCGGTTAATAATAATAATAACAGTCAGCAGTGGACCGTGAGTGAATTATTACCTGATGCCTTTACACCGCAAGACTTATTAACCAATAAGGAAATTATTTAATGTTTATCCCGCAGGAAATCATTCGCTGTAAACGTGATGGCGGCTTGCTTTCACCAGCACAAATACAACACTTTGTTGATGGTTTAGTGACCTCTACGTTTAATGACGCGCAAGCAGGTGCTATGGCAATGGCGATCTTCCAACAAGGTATGCAAACTCAAGAGATCATTGATTTAACTATGGCGATGAAAAATTCTGGCGATGTTTTGAGTTGGCCAGAATTAGACGGTCCTGTGGTTGATAAACACTCCACGGGTGGTGTTGGCGATAAAGTTAGCTTTATGTTGGCGGCCATAGTGGCAGCTTGTGGCGCTTATGTGCCTATGATTTCAGGACGTGGCTTAGGGCACACTGGGGGCACTTCAGATAAACTTGAAAGCATTGCCGGTTTTAATGTCCAACCCAGTATCAAAGACTTTAAACGCATTGTTAAAGACTTGCGAGTTGCGATTATTTCGCAAACCGACAATTTAGCCCCTGCAGATAGGCGTTTATATGGTATCCGTGATATTACCGCGACGGTTGAGTCAATTCCTTTGATCACAGCATCAATTTTATCGAAAAAGCTGTCGGCTGGGCTCGACTCTTTGGTCATGGATGTTAAAGTCGGCAATGGTGCTATGATGACAAATATCCATGATGCAACAGCCTTAGCGCAAAGCATAGTTAATGTTGCAAATGGTGCAGGCGTGCCAACTCAGGCGATTATTACCGATATGAACCAAGTGCTTGGTGCAACGGCCGGTAATGCCTTAGAAATGGCAGAAACGGTAAAATACTTAAATGGTACGTTACGCGAGCCGCGTTTACATGCGGTAGTGGTAGCATTGGCTAAAGCCATGTTGGTCAGTGCGAAAGTGGTTAGCAATGAAGCACTGGCAGAAGAAAAAATAAATGCCGTGCTCGCCTCAGGTGAAGCGGCGGAATTATTTGGCAAAATGATCCATGCCCTAGGAGGTCCAAGTGACTATCTCGAAGATCCATGGCGCAGCATGGTGCGAGCATCTTGTATTATGGACGTAATTGCGCCAGAGCATGGTTATATTGCTGCAATGCAAACCCGTGACATTGGTATGGCGGTTGTGGGTTTAAAAGGTGGACGCACTGCCAATGGTCAGCAAATTGACCACAGTGTTGGCTTTGATAGAATTTTACCTATTGGCACTTTAGTGAATCGTGGCGATGTGGTAGCGCGCGTGCACGCCCAAAATGAGGATGCCGCTAAACAAGCAAGCCAGCAGTACCTTAACGCCTTGGCTATCAGTGAGCAGCAAATTGCTGAGCCAGCTGTGATTTACCAAAGTATTGTCGGTTAAGTTTTTCTTCTTTTTCTTAACTTTTCATAAGTTTAATGTTGGTTATATCAGCAAAAAAGCATGCGCATTGCATGCTTTTTTGCTTGAGTCTATCGCGAGACGTTGAAAAGGTTGGATTAATCGCACCAAACCTGTGCTTTAAAATGCTTGCGACACAGTGACTCATAACGCTCATTGCCGCCGACTTCAATTTGTGCACCTGCTTTAACAGCGTTACCATTTTCATCGTAGCGCATAACAAAATTCGCTTTTTTGCCACAGTGACATATGGTTTTCAATTCCACTAGTTTATCGGCCCACGCCAGCAAAGCTGCGCTGCCGGTAAATGTTTCGCCAAGAAAGTCAGTGCGAATACCATAGGCTAATACCGGAATATTGAGTTCATCAACGATATCGGTCAATTGTCGCACTTGCGCTTTAGTGAGAAACTGCGCTTCGTCAATCAAAATACAGGCTATTTTGCTGTCATTTATTTGATGTGTGACTTCCTTAAAAATATCACTATGGTGATCAAATAGCAGTGCGTCAGCGTGAATACCTAGGCGCGATGATACTTTACCCTTGGCAAACCTATCGTCTATTTGCGCGGTAAATAGTAAGGTAGTTAAGCCGCGTTCTTGATAGTTATAAGACGATTGTAATAGATGTGTCGACTTTCCTGCATTCATGGTGGAATAGTAAAAGTATAATTGTGCCATTGTTATCCGCTGGTCCTTAATGATTCAGGGGCATAATTGAACTTAATAGCTCGATGTATCTGCCGTTGTAGTACTGGCGCCTAGGGTATTGAGTAAATTCGTTAACAAACTGCTAGCGCCAAATCTAAAGTTGGCTTTGCTGGCCCACTCGGGTCCTAAAATATCAGCTGCTAGCTTAAGATAAATGGCGGCATCTGCGGCGGTTTTTACTCCACCTGCGGGTTTAAAGCCAACGTTAATATTTTTAGCTTTAATTACTTTGAGCATCAACTCAGCTGATTTGGGCGTCGCATTAATGGCAACCTTGCCGGTTGAGGTTTTAATAAAGTCAGCACCGGCGGCAATGGCGATTTCGCTAGCTTGGCGGATCAGCGCATCGGTTTTTAATTCACCGCTTTCTATGATCACTTTTAATTGTGCATTGTTTCCACACGCTTGCTTACAAGCCTTGACTAACTCAAAGCCAATGCTGCTATTACCGGCAATTAAGGCGCGATAAGGAAAAACCACATCAACCTCATCAGCACCATAGGCAATGGCGGCTTTTGTTTCGGCAACTGCAATGTCGAGATCATCATTGCCGTGTGGGAAGTTAGTCACTGTGGCCACTTTAATCTCAGTTGTGCCTTGCTCTGCCAAGATTTTTTTTGCTAGTGGAATAAAACGCGGAAAAATACAAATAGCCGCTGTATTGCCACAAGGCGACTTGGCACTTTTACAGAGTTGGATAATATCATCAGCAGTTTCAGTGTCGGTTAAACTGGTTAAATCCATCATTTGCAGTGCACGTTGTGCGTAACTTTCAAGCGTATTCATGTTATGTTGCCTCATTAATGTCAAAGGGCGATTATCATTGGCCTAGCGCAGTACACTAGGCGTTTAGTATTTGGGTAAACGAGCGTGTTTTATAAGCTGACGAAAACACCGGCGATTGCAGCACTCATTAAGTTGGCCATGGTTGCGGCTAGCATAGCTTTCATACCTAAGCGCGCTATGTCGGGGCGACGACTAGGGGCCATAGAGCCTATGCCGCCTAATAAAATAGCGATTGAAGATAAATTAGCGAATCCGCAAAGGGCGAACGTGATAATGGCTTGGGTGGTGGGCGTTAGCGTGTCTTTTATTTCAACAAAATTAACGTAAGCAAAAAACTCATTAACCACGATTTTTTGGCCAATAAAGCTGCCGGCTTGTAACATTTCGTCAATGGGCACGCCGATAATAAAGGCAAATGGTGCAAAAATGTAGCCTAAGATCCATTCTATGGTGATGCCTTCAAAACCGAATAAGCTACCTAACCCTGAAACCATAGCGTTAAGTAGGGCAATGATAGCAATAAAAGCTAATAACATAGCACCAACATTTACTGCCAATTTAAGGCCAGAGGCTGCACCCGTTGCTGCCGCGTCAATAACATTCGCAGGCTTTTCTCCGGCTTCGGCTAGCTCAACCTCTTGGTGGTTACTGCTAATATCTTCGGTTTCAGGAATTAACAGCTTGGCCATTAATAAACCGCCAGGTGCGGCCATAAACGATGCGGCGATCAAGTATTCAAGCTTAACACCTAAGCCTGCATAACCGGCAAGAATGGAGCCAGCAACAGATGCCAGTCCACCTACCATGATGGCAAAAAGCTCGGATTGACTCATTTTAGCAATATAAGGGCGAATAACTAAAGGCGCCTCAGTTTGACCAACAAAGATATTGGCCGTTGCCGATAATGATTCTGGTTTTGAGGTTTTTAATAGTTTTTGTAAGCCACCACCGATCACTTTTACTATCCACTGCATAACACCTAAGTAATAAAGCACAGCGATTAAGGATGAAAAGAAGATAATGACGGGCAATACTCGAACAGCAAACACAAAGCCGACGCCATTTTCAAACATGGCATCTGTGCCTAAACCACCAAATAAGAAGCTAATGCCGGCTTTAGCGCTGTCAATAACTTGCTGAACCCCGTTAGTAACAGAGCCTAAGACATCTTTACCAAAAGGAACATATAACACAAAAGCACCCAGTAATACTTGTAGGGCAAAAGCACAAGTTACCGTGCGCCAATTTATCGCCTTGCGGTTAGTCGATAACAGTAGTGCTAAAGCCAATAGCGCAAAAATGCCAAAGAGTCCTCTCAGTGCTGCTAAATCCATACTTACCTCATTTTAAAAATTTTTATCATTATTATTGTTTTTATTACTTTATCAATATGATGGTTTTCACGCCTTATTAGCGTCCATGCATTAATTGGCGAATTTTAGCTTTTAACATTTCAATGGCCATTCTATTTTTGCCGCCACGAGTAACGACAATGTCTGCATAAAGCTTATTAGGTTCAATGTGTTGATAGTACATAGGGCGCACGGTCGTTAAGTATTGCTCAGCAATAGATTCAACACTACGCGAACGTTCTACAGTATCGCGATTTATCCGACGTACCAAGCAAATATCAAGTGGGGTATCAATATAAATTTTGATATCAAATTTATTTCTCAATTCGCTACTGGAAAATAACAAAATGCCTTCAAGCAAAATGATAGGGGTTGGTGATAAATGTATTGTTTCAGCTAATCGAGTATGCGTTTTATAACAATAAGTAGGGATGTCGACACTATTACCTTGACATAATTCGCTTAAATGTTGTGCCAATAAACTATGCTCATAAGCGCTAGGATGGTCGTAATTAGTTTTAACGCGATCGGCCATCGCTAGGTGAGACTGGCTTTTGTAGTAAGAGTCTTCTTTGATGATTGCTATGCCGTTTGGCCCTAACTCAGGTAATAATTCATCGAAAATGGTTTTTGCATATAAAGATTTACCCGATGCTGATGCACCGGTTATTGCAATTATGGTTGGTTTATTGGTTTGCAAAACACAGAACCTTAAAAAAATATTGTAGCCAAAAATCTATCTCTGATTGCTAGCGACTTAAGCTTGACTGTTATTATGGACTACTTAAGCTGAAATTCATTAAAAATAATGAAATCTGCGTATCTTCACTGATTTTTTGACAAAATAGGGTTGTCTCTCATTCATTGCTTGCTAAAGTAACACATGTTGACCAATTGGTCATGAATTTTATCATCTTAAACGAGGATAATTTTGAAAAGTTTGTTAAAATGCAAAGATAACGTGGCCAGTCTTTTTAAGGCGAGGCTCGCTTGGGATTATAGAGAATTTTTCAACATTATTACATTGTGAAAAGCATAACGATTGTGGTGCTATTTTACAGCATAATTATCCTTGGTTAATGACATTGTATGTCTCCAACACAGGAATTAAAAATGGCAAGAGCAATAGTTTTAGTTATCGATGGTTTTGGCATAGGTCATGCGCCTGATGCGGCTGATTTTGGCGATGTTAGTGCAAACACTTTCGCCAATTTAGCACGTTACTTTTATGAGCATGAACAGCGCGAACTTAAGGTTACTAATTTAGCGAAAATGGGTCTAGTAGCGGCTGCATTCCAAGCCGGAGACTCACGTTTTCCTGTGCAAGCACAAGAGCCAGAGCAAGGTGTTTATGGCTATGCAGCGGAATTAAGTACGGGTAAAGATACGCCCAGTGGTCATTGGGAAATGATGGGCGTTCCGGTGCTATTTGATTGGGGCTATTTCCCGAAACATGGTAATGCCTTTCCTGCAGATTTAATTACAAAAATTAATCAAGCAACAGGCTATAACGGCATACTCGGTGATTGCCATGCCTCAGGTACAGATATCATTAATAAACTAGGCCAAGAACATATAAAAACCGGTTTGCCTATTTGCTATACCTCAGCTGATAGTGTTTTTCAGGTTGCCGCACATGAGCAACACTTTGGGCTAGAAAACTTATACCGCTATTGTGAAACGGTCAGAGAATTACTTGAAGAAATGAATATTGGTCGTGTGATCGCTAGGCCTTTTATCGGTGAAAGCCCAGCGGACTTCACGCGCACCGGCAATCGACGCGATTATTCAATTTTACCGCCAGCAGCTACGGTACTCGATAAATTAACCCAAGCTGGGGGGCATGTGATTAGCGTTGGTAAAATCGCCGATATTTACGCCCATCAAGGCATTAGTGAAAAAACGAAGGCGACGGGCATTGATGCGTTGCTTGATGCGACCATTAGTCATATCAATAGCGCCCAAGATAATAGCTTGATTTTTACAAATTTGGTGAATTTTGATCAAGATTATGGTCATCGCCGTGATCCCCTTGGCTTTGGCTTGGCGTTAGAACACTTTGATCAACGCTTACCTGAAGTGATAGCAGCAATGCGTGAAGACGATGTGTTGTTTCTTACTGCCGATCATGGTTGCGATCCAACATGGCATGGCACTGACCATACCCGAGAATATGTGCCAGTTTTAGCATTTCACAAACAGGTACGATCTGTTAATATTGGCGAAAGATCAAGCTTTGCAGATATCGGGCAAACTATTGCCGAACTGTTTAAATTAGAGAAGATGCCTTACGGCACAAGCTTTTTCAAAGCACTTAACCTTTAAGCTTGTTGTTGCATAATTGTGCAGCTATAGGTAATAAAAAATTCCATTTATATTACAGAAAACACATACAGTCCTTGGGAGAGAACTTAATGAATGTTTTAAAAAAAAGTACACTTGCCATGTGCGTCAATGCGGCTATTTTTTCGTCGCTGACTAGCATCGCAAGTGTTGCGGCTGCACAAGAGCAAGCAGCTGAAGTCGTTGGTATCGAAGTGATTGAAGTTACGGCGCGTAAACGTACCGAAAACATCAAAGACGTACCTATTTCAGTTTCTGCTTTAACCCCTAAAAAACTAGAAGTATTAGGTTCGTCAGGTATGGATGTAAGGTCCTTGTCTGCCAAAGTACCTAGCTTACTAATCGAGTCGTCTTTTGGCCGAACTTTTCCACGTTTTTATATTCGTGGTTTAGGTAATACCGATTTTGATTTACTTGCTTCACAACCTGTTTCACTTATTTATGATGACGTGGTGCTAGAAAATGCCTTAACCAAAGGTATGCCAATGTTTGATATTGAACGTGTTGAAGTGTTACGCGGGCCGCAAGGTACTTTGTTTGGCCGTAACACCCCAGCAGGTATAGTGAAAGTTCAGTCAAAAAAACCAACCGAAGACTTTGATGCGAGTTTATCAGCGTCATACGGTAGCTTTGGCTCTACTGACTTACGTTTGGCGCTTGGTGGTGGTTTGACGGATACTTTGTCAGCTCGAGTGGCATTTTTACAACAAGGCCGCGATGATTATATCGACAATAAAGCGCCAGGTTTTGAACAAAAAGATCAACTAGGGGGCTATGATGAAACCGCAGGGCGTTTGCAGTTATTGTGGCAACCTAATGATGATTTTTCGGCATTATTTAATTATCACTTTCGCGACGCAGAAGCCGATGCGCGGGTATTTAGAGCCAACATTATTAAGCCAGGCACCAATGATTTAATTGATGACTTTGACCGTGAAACTGTTTTTCATGATGCGGCGGTGCGTAATAATCAAACCGTTGATATGAAAGGTGCTAGTCTAAAAATAGAGTATGATTTTGGTAATTACACCTTAACCTCTATTACTGGTCATGAATCGGCAGAAATTTTCTCGGTAGGTGATATTGATGGCGGATATGGCGCGGCGTTTTTACCTGATTACATGGGGCCTGGCTTTATTCCATTCCCATCAGAAACCGGTGCTAAAATGCCTGATCATAAGCAATCAACACAAGAAATCCGTATTGCTAGTAATGACTTAGGTGCGTTTAATTATCAATTTGGTTTCTTCTTATTTGATGAAGATTTAACCATTAATAATTTAAGTTTTGACACGTTAGCCAATGGTGCACCTAATGGCTTGGCGGTACAGCACATGGAAACGACAGCATGGGCAGTATTTGCATCACTTGACTACCAAGTATCTGAGCAATTAAGTATTAATGGTGGTTTACGTTATTCAGACGATGAACGTCAATGGCAAGGTGAGTTGGTGCAGTCGCCATTTGGTGCGCCTAGCTTTACTGAATCTAATAACGTCGAAGACTCACAAGTAAGTGGTGACTTAAGTGCAAATTATGTTTTAAGTGATGAAACTAACGTTTACGCGCGTATTGCACGTGGTTATCGAGCGCCTAGTATTCAAGGACGTAGCTTATTATTCTCTGAAAGCTCCACTACCGCAAAATCGGAAACCGTTGATTCAATTGAAACCGGTTTTAAATCCGTATTATTAGACAATACCGCCCGTATTGATGGCTCGGTTTACTACTTTAAAGTGAGTGATCAACAGTTAACGGCTGTTGGTGGCACAGGTAATGTTGCTAGCCTGATCAATGCCGATAAATCAGTAGGTTACGGTTTTGAGATTGATTCAGAGTATTTTGTTACACCTGATTTTGTGCTTGCGGCGAGTGTGAGTTATAACCATACTGAATTAAAAGATCCAAACGTTGCCGTGCCAGGCTGTGGCGGTGGTTGTACGGTTACTGATCCTTTAAATGCCGATGGCTTGGCCATGATTAATGGTAATGCATTACCGCAATCACCAGAGTGGATTAGTAATTTAAGTGCGCGCTGGACCAAAGAAATTGCCGATGGTGAGTTGTATATTTATACCGATTGGTCGTATCGCAGCGAAGTAAACTTTTTCTTATACGAGTCAATCGAGTTTACCGGCGATGCCTTAACCGAAGGTGGTATTCGCGTTGGTTATGAGTGGTACACTGATGGTGCTGAATATGAAGTGGCTGTTTTTGGTCGTAACATTACTGACGAAGAACAGTTAACCGGTGCTATCGACTTTAATAACCTGACCGGTTATGTGAACGAACCGCGTTTCTGGGGTGTTGAGTTTAAAGCTAACTTTTTCTAAAACCCTTAGTCGCGAACATAATCGCGAATGACCACATTAGTTAATAGGTAAAAAGCCGAAGTTTTTAACTTCGGCTTTTTTGTCTCTTGTCTAATGATAATATCGATTCGCTTAGCAGCGTTGACTCTAACCTATATAATAATGCTGTAATGAATCGCTGTTATGATCTCGCTTTAATGGCATCGGCTAAGATAGTTAGGATCTCTTCACTAGTGTCTAGGTTAATACAGGCATCGGTAATACTTTGGCCATAAACTAGTGGTTGCTTTGGCACAACCTTTTGATTACCAGCTACTAAAAAGCTTTCGATCATCACACCGAATATGGCTTGCTCACCTTGTTGAATTTGTTGTGCTAAAGACTGTGCAACCGTAATTTGCTGATTATGATCTTTATAGCTATTACCATGACTGCAATCGATCATGACTTTTTCTGCTAACTCGGCCTTGGCTAAGGTCAAGCAGGTACTGCTTATATCTTTGGCATGATAATTTGGTTGTTTGCCACCACGCAAAATAACGTGTGCAGAAGGGTTGCCGTGGGTTTGATAGATACACATTTGTCCGCTTTTATCGGGTGAATAAAGCACATGTGGCACGCTAGCGGCTTTAATTGCATCAACTGCAATTTGTATATTGCCATCGGTGCCATTTTTAAAGCCTACCGGACAAGACAGTGCCGAGGCTAGTTCTCTATGCACTTGGCTTTCTGTGGTACGCGCGCCAATGGCGCCCCAACTGATCAAATCTGATATATATTGGCCAGTAACCATATCTAAAAACTCTGTGCCGGCGGGGAGTCCTAACTGATTTACTTTCATTAACAGCTTGCGCGCTAAGTCTAAGCCTTTGGCAACCCGAAATGACTTATCAAGATCAGGGTCACTGATCAAGCCTTTCCACCCGACCGTGGTGCGCGGTTTTTCAAAGTAAACACGCATTACGATCAAGAGTTCATTGGCGTACTTATCGTGTAAAGTTTTTAATTTTTTTGCATAGTCTATGGCGGCCTCGGTATCATGGATAGAACAAGGACCAATTATGACAAGTAAGCGCGGGTCATCACCGTTAATGATGGCTTCAATGTCTTGACGGCTCTTAATAATAAAATTGGCGGTGTTATCATCAAGTGGTATTTGCTCAGCAAGCTCAGCGGGTGAAACTAAATTTTCAATTAATGTGGTTCTAAATTCATCTGTTTTTATGGTCATGTGCTATCAAATGCTTGTTTGCTTGCACAACGGATGGATATGCTGCGCGATAATAATATCGCGCTAACATAACGAAATTAGCTAATTAAGTGAACCGCTTTCTAAGTTTTTCTGCGACTTATTTATCATAAATTAATATTTATAACGTTGCAGACCGGTTTCAGATAAAATTTTAGCGGTAATTTCTTCAACTGACAGCTTAGTGGTATTTAGAAAGGGAATTTTTTCTTGGCGATAAAGCTTTTCGACTTCGCGTACTTCCATACGACATTGTCTGGCAGACGAGTACTTAGTGTTGGCCATTCTACCGTCGCGAATATCCACTAAGCGCTCAGCGTCAATGGTTAAACCAAATATTTTCTTTTTATGCATTTTTAAAAACGGCGGTAATTTTAGCTCGTCCATGTCATCGTCAGTAAAAGGATAATTTGCCGCTTTGATGCCGTATTGTAATGCTAAATAGAGTGAGGTTGGCGTTTTTCCTGAGCGCGAAACGCCGACTAATATGACATCGGCGTGCTCATAATTGGTAACATTTGAGCCGTCATCGTTTGCTAGCGAATAGTTAACCGCGTCAATGCGATAATCATAGCTGTTTTCATGAATGCTATGAGTTCTGTGGGCCTTGGGCTTTGCTTTTAAGTCAAGCTCTTGCTCTAGCGGTGCAACAAAGTGTTCAAGAAAGTTGTATATTACGCCATCACAGCCGTCAATAATTTCTCGAATTTCGTTATTAACAAAGGTATGAAATACCAAAGGTTTTAATCCAGTGCGTTTCGCGGTTTTGTTGATGCGTTTACAAGCTTCTAGCGCTTTTTCTTTGGTTTCTACAAAAGAAATGGTGTCATGTTCAAATTCCATCGGGAAAAGAGAGAGTAAGGCATGACCAAATACCTCTGAAGTGATGGCAGTACCGTCTGAAATATAAAAAGCTGCTCGCATGATAAATCCTATATATTATTCCGTAATCAAAGGTGAAAACTTTTAAATAGTGCTTTTGTTTCAACGTTAGCAGTGTAAAATGTCTGCTGTTTGAAATACACTGTTTATTTACCATAGATACCATATAAGTAATAAAAGTCTTAAGAAAGTTATCTTTTAACTTGCTCTAAAACACTATTTTAAGATGATTTTCTTAAATTTTATTATGTTCCAGTGGAGATGTTGTCGTGCAAGAATACGTACTTTGGTATGAAGATTTAGGAATGAATGATGTGGATCGCGTTGGCGGTAAAAATGCATCATTAGGTGAAATGATTTCAAATCTTGCAAATGTTGGTGTGCAAGTACCTGGTGGCTTCGCTACTACGTCTTTTGCGTTTAATGAGTTTCTTGAACAAAGTGGCCTGAACGATAAAATTTATCATTTGTTAGATGATCTAGATGTTAGTGATGTTAATGCCTTAGCAGAGTGCGGTCAAAAGATACGTCAATGGGTTATCGATACACCATTTCTACCTGACATGCAGCGTGATATCGAGCAAGCCTATGCAAAACTTGCCGGTGCTTTTGCTGATGATGCCTCGTTTGCGGTGCGCTCATCTGCCACTGCCGAAGATATGCCAGATGCCTCTTTTGCTGGTCAACAAGAAACCTTTCTCAATGTCCGTGGTTTAGACGCGGTTATGGTCGCGATTAAACACGTATTTGCCTCTTTATTTAACGATCGCGCGATTTCATATCGGGTTCATCAAGGTTATGATCATAGGGGCGTTGCACTCTCGGCTGGTATTCAGCGTATGGTACGCAGTGATATCTCTGCCAGTGGTGTGATGTTTTCTATCGATACTGAGTCGGGTTTTGAAGATGTCGTCTTTATTACCTCAAGTTATGGCTTAGGTGAAATGGTAGTGCAAGGGGCGGTCAATCCAGATGAGTTTTATGTCCATAAACCAACGTTAGCTAAAGGTAAACCCGCGGTCGTGCGCCGAAATATTGGCAGCAAAGCCATTAAAATGGTTTATGCCGATACCCAAGAGCACGGCAAGCAAGTCGAAATAGTCGATATTGAGCAAGCGCAATCGGACACTTTCTCACTAACCGACCAGGAAGTTGAAGAATTAGCTAAGCAAGCGGTGATTATTGAGCAACATTATGGCCGCGCTATGGATATCGAATGGGCTAAAGATGGCTTAGATGGCAAACTTTATATTGTACAAGCGCGTCCAGAAACCGTTAAAAGCCGTGAAAACGCCAATGTGATGGAACAATTTCAATTACAAGCAAGTGCAGACGTCATTTGTGAAGGACGCTCGATTGGTCATAAAATCGGTAGCGGTGAAGCAAAAGTACTTTCGTCGTTAGCTGAAATGGACAAAATTTTACCCGGTGATGTCTTAGTTACTGACATGACAGACCCAGATTGGGAGCCGATCATGAAGCGTGCTTCGGCGATTGTTACCAACCGTGGCGGTCGTACTTGTCATGCCGCAATTATTGCTCGTGAAATGGGCATTCCAGCGGTTGTCGGTTGTGGTGATGCCACTAGTAAAATTAGTACAGGTGACAAGGTGACGGTATCATGCGCCGAAGGAGATACCGGTTTTATCTATCAAGGCCAGTTAGATTTCACCGTTACCACCTCTGAAGTTGATGCAATGCCAGAATTGCCGTTAAAAATTATGATGAATGTGGGTAATCCGGATCGGGCTTTTGCCTTTGCCCGTTTGCCTCATGCTGGTATAGGTTTAGCACGTTTAGAATTTATTATTAATAAAATGATCGGCGTGCATCCGAAAGCGTTATTAAACTTTGATGAGCAGCCTGCAGACTTACAAGATGAAATACGCGATATTATTGTTGGTTATGAAGATCCTGTTGAGTTTTATATTGCTAAGCTGACCGAAGGTATTTCTACGCTTGCTGCGGCCTATGCGCCAGAGAAAGTGATCGTACGCATGTCTGACTTTAAATCAAATGAATATGCTAACTTAGTGGGTGGCGAGCATTTTGAGCCGGAAGAAGAAAACCCTATGATCGGCTATCGCGGTGCGTCACGTTATATCTCAAAAGACTTTAGAGATTGTTTTGCTCTTGAGTGTGAAGCCATTAAACGGGTACGCAATGATATGGATATGACGCATGTGGAAATTATGATCCCATTTGTCCGTACCTTAGAAGAAGCCAAGCAAGTGATTGATATTCTTGCGGAGCATGGGCTAAAACGTGGCGAAAATGGCCTGCGCATTATTATGATGTGTGAGTTACCATCCAATGCCATATTAGCTGATCAATTCTTAGATTATTTTGATGGCTTTTCAATTGGCTCAAATGATTTAACGCAATTAACCTTAGGCTTAGATAGAGACTCGGGTTTAGTCGCGCATTTATTTGATGAGCGAGACCCTGCTATAAAAGTGTTATTGGAAATGGCAATAAAAGCCTGTAAAGCGCGCGGTAAATATGTTGGTATTTGTGGTCAAGGCCCATCAGATCATGAAGACTTTGCCGCTTGGTTAGTTGAAAAGGGTATAGATAGTGTTTCGCTTAACCCTGACACGGTATTGCCTACATGGTTATATCTAGCAGAGCAACACAGTAACTAAGCCTGTTATTGGCAGGTTATCCTAGCTTAATAAGCCTAGGGACTTTTTTATCATGATGCAGATAAAAAAGTTCTTAGGCTTTTTTGTTAAAGCGAGCAATTTCACAATTTGTCGTGATATAATCCAAGCCACTTTATGGCCTTAATAGATTGTTTATTCATGTTACCTCGCTTACGTCCGCAAGAGCTAGTTTCCCCTTTATATCAAGACTTTGCCAATACCTTGGCGAACAAAAACTTTACCGGTGATATTAATTTTCAATACAGTGCACGGCTTGCCCATGCCACCGATAATAGTATTTATCAACAACTGCCGCAATTAGTGCTGCATCCGCGTAGTCAACAAGATATTCAAACCATTAACTTGCTTGCCAGTGAAGTAAAGTTTAACGACATTAAGTTTAGTGCCCGTGGTGGCGGCACTGGGACCAATGGCCAAAGTTTAACGCCTGGTATTGTGGTGGATTTATCTAAATACATGAACCGTATTTTAGAAATTAACGTCGCAGAAAACTGGGTTCGTGTTGAAGCTGGGGTGGTTAAAGATCAATTAAATGACTTTCTCAAGCCTTATGGTTTTTTCTTTTCACCCGACTTGTCTACCAGTAATCGGGCAACCATAGGTGGTATGATTAATACCGACGCTTCGGGCCAAGGCTCATTAGTGTACGGCAAAACCTCAGATCATGTGTTAGGGCTAGAAAGCGTTTTGGCCAATGGCGAGGTTTTATCGACTGCACCTATGTCAATTAGCGCCGCGGAAAGCTTAGCGCAGCAGCCAGGCAGTCATGGCACAATAATGCAGCAAGTATTGAGCTCTTGTCGTGACAATCGTGCGCTTATCCTTGAAAAATTTCCGCGTTTAAATCGCTTTCTTACCGGTTATGACTTAGAAAACGTGTTCAATGATGACCTATCCGTGGTTGACTTAAGCCGCATTATTACCGGCTCAGAAGGCTCTTTAGCCATTGTTTGTGAGGCTAAGCTCAATTTAACACCGATCGCAAAAGCGAAAACTCTGATCAACATTAAATATGACAGTTTTGATTCCGCATTGCGCCACTCGCCGCAATTAGTTAAAGCTAAAGCAACCTCGGTTGAAACCATCGACAGTAAGGTGCTTAACTTAGCCAAACAAGATATTGTTTGGCAATTAGTCAGTGATATGCTGCAAGACGTTGATGGCGCTGTTATGGACGGCATCAATATGGTGGAGTATAACGGTGACAGTATCGACAGTGTTGCCAGTCAAGTGCAGGCACTGTGCGTCGAACTGGACAAAGCTATCGCCAATAAAACCGGAGTGATTGGTTATCAAGTAACCTCTGATTTAAGCAGTATTGCCAAACTTTACACCATGCGCAAAAAAGCGGTCGGTTTGCTAGGCAATACCCAAGGCAGCCAAAAACCACTTGCCTTTGCTGAAGACACAGCAGTGCCACCCGAAAACTTAGCGGACTTTATTGCAGAATTTAGAGCCTTGCTTGACGGCTATGGCCTACATTATGGCATGTTCGGACACGTTGATGCAGGGGTATTACATGTGCGCCCAGCGCTAGATATGTGCGAGCCAGCGCAAGAGCGATTGCTGCGAGAAATATCCGATAAAGTGGTGGCGTTAACAGCGAAATATGGCGGTTTAATGTGGGGCGAGCATGGCAAAGGTTATCGCAGTGAGTACGGGCCTGATTTTTTTGGTGACACCTTATTTACCGAATTAAGAAAAATAAAATCAGCGTTTGACCCGTTAAATAAAATGAATCCAGGTAAAATTTGCACACCGCTGCACAGTGATGAAAAGTTAGTCTCTGTTGATGATAAAAAGCGCGGTTTTTACGATCGACAAATTCCGGTTAAGGTAAAAGATTCATTTAATTCCGCACTTGATTGTAATGGTAACGGTTTATGCTTTAACTATGACCTAGATAGCCCTATGTGCCCGTCAAGCAAGGTTACGCGTGACCGAAGGCATTCGCCGAAGGGTAGAGCTGGTCTGATGCGCGAGTGGTTGCGCTTGGTGGAAGCTAAAGGTATCGACATTTTAGCATTAGAGCAAAATATTCAACATTGGTCGGTAAAAAGGCTGATAGACAAGCTTAAAAATCGCTTTGAACAGCAATTTAGCCGAGCGAAAAATAATGACGACCATGAAGACTTTTCGCATGAAGTGATGGCGGCGATGCAGGGCTGTTTAGCCTGTAAAGCCTGTGCGAGCCAATGTCCGATTAAGGTAGATGTACCCGATTTTAGAGCGCGCTTTATAAATCTGTATCATTCGCGCTACTTTAGGCCATTAAAAGACCATTTAGTTGCCAATGTTGAATCAATGACTCCTTTGATGGCAAAAGCGCCCAAGCTGGTTAATCGGGTATTAGGCTCTAAGTTTTATGATATGGTATCGCAAGCGAGTATTGGCTATGTTGATACACCTTTGCTGTCAACGCCAACATTATCACAAAGAGTAGCAGCGCATAATATGGCCAGCTTTGATTTATCAGCGTTGCAAAGTTTGTCGGCACAAGCACGCGCTAAATCGCTGCTCATTGTTCAAGATCCCTTTACCTCATTTTACGATGCTAACGTCGTTGAAGACTTTATGTTATTGGCGAAAAAGCTTGGTTTTGAGCCGATATTATTACCCTTTAAACCCAACGGCAAGCCGCAACATGTGAAAGGCTTTTTAGCGAAATTTGCTAAAACGGCAAAGTCTACGGCAGATTTTTTAAATCAAGTGCAACAACTAAATATTACAATGGTGGGCTTAGATGCCTCGCTTGCCTTGTGTTATCGCGATGAATATCAGCAAATTTTAGCTGAGCGACGCGGCGACTTTGAGGTAAAGCTTGCTCATGAATGGTTAATAACGATTCTCGATCACCAAAATAGTCAGCTCGCCGCTAAGACTGCCGCGGCTAAAACAGACTATAAGCTTTTTGCCCACTGCACAGAAAAAACCGCCTTAGCGGGCAGTGAAGGGCAGTGGCAGCAAATATTTCAACACTTTGGGTTATCGCTTTCAAGTGTTGCGGTAGGATGTTGTGGCATGGCGGGTACTTATGGCCATGAAAAATCGAACTTAGCAAATTCGAAAGCCCTGTATCAAATGAGTTGGCAGGACAAGGTAGCTAAGTTAGAGACAGCACAATTACTGGTAACTGGGTATTCATGTCGTAGCCAAATCAAGCGTTTAGATAACAAAATTAGCTTACATCCAGTACAAGCATTATTAAATGCCTTATAAGCGCTGGTAAGTTGAGTTAAGTCAATGACCATAAAAAAAGCCGCAACAGCGGCTTTTTTATCACGAAAATTAACGCTGCTTATTTGCCAGCGTTAGCAATAATTTCACGCGCCATCTCGTCGGCAATTAAACCAGTTGGTTTGTTTTGCGCGGCAGCGGTTTCGAAAACATTGGTTAGTGTGTTATAAATATTTTCCACTAACTTTGTCGAACTTTCTGCACAATAAGCTTCGCCATATATTTCTAAGGCGACATTGATTATACCGCCGGCGTTAATGACGTAATCAGGTGCATATAAAATGCCTTTGTCTAGCAATACTTGATCGTGACGAGACTCAGCTAATTGGTTATTGGCACAGCCAGCAACAATCGATGCTTTGAGTTGTGCTATGGTGTCATCGTTAATGGCAGCGCCCAATGCACATGGAGAGAAGACATCCACGTCTTGACTATATATTTCATCTAAGCCAACCACTTTTGCATTGAGCTCAGTTGCGGCTTTATCTAAGGCTGCTTGATTAATGTCGGTAACAATTAACTCTGCTCCAGCAGCATGTAATCGTTCACACAGGGCATACCCTACGCTTCCTAAGCCCTGTACAGCGACTTTTATGCCGGTTAGGTCATCTTTACCTAACTTAAATTTAACTGCCGCTTTAACACCTAAAAATGTACCTAAAGCGGTAAATGGTGCAGGGTTGCCACTTTTACCTTCGAGTCCAGAAACGAATTCAGTCGTTTGGTTAACAATGGCCATATCATCGGTGTTAATGTTGACATCTTCGGCGGTATAATAACGACCATTTAGATTATCAACAGCGCGTCCAAAGGCTTGAAATAGTGCCTCTGATTTCAAGGTTTTAGGATCACCAATAATAACGCCTTTACCGCCACCTAACTTTAAGCCGGCCATGGCATTTTTATAGGTCATACCTTTAGATAAACGTAACACATCTTTCAGCGCCGCTTCGTCACTGGCATAATCCCAAAAGCGACAACCGCCTGCCGCTGGGCCTAATGCGGTGCTGTGCACGGCGATAATCGCTTTTAAGCCAGTGCTGCTGTCACTGCAATAAACGACTTGTTCGTGGTTATCAAAATCTACTAAATCAAAAACGGCCACTATCCTAATCTCCAAAGATGATAGAAAAAGTTCAACGTAAATTTTTATTGAACTAAGGTTGTAATAATTTGCCGCGCACCATACCATTTAGGTTAGCGCTTCGCTAGTGAAGCATTAAATTAATTTGAGCTTTGCTGTGAACTATTTCATACAAGCTTTCCACCGTTAACACCTCATAACAATTATTAACAAAAAGACAATAAAAATGACTGACAAACAAGAAATGACCGCTGAGCAACAACAAGCGTGGCTGCGTGAACAATATCAAAAATCGACTAAATATCTTGCCAGTAAAGGCTTAGTTACCGAAAGTGTTGCCGATACCGAAAGTCGCTATTTGATCCCGTTAATGGCGGTTTGGAAAATAAACTTATTGGATAAAACTAAAGTTTGGGTTATCAGCGGTGATTTACCGACTGATCATTTAGTATTAGAGCAAGACGAGCCAGCTCGTAATGTGTTACGTCACTTTTCATTTAAGTGGCAAGTGCAGGCAGACAGCTTGTTACAAAGCAGTGATCCCGAACAAGTCAAATATGCCAAATTATTGATCAGCAAAGCGGAAGGGCTTTATCAGCTTTATGATAAAGATGAGCTTTGGCAACAAGCCTAAAATTAAAACATTGCGTCTAATGCATGCCACTAATACCTGTATTAGTGGCTTAAATAGCATTTGACTGGTTTGACTTTATGAAGTGGGCAGGTCATTTTTTGTTTCGGTAAGCCTGCTTCCATGAAGACAGCTTCGCTGGTTCTAAAGTTGAATTGTTGGAAGTACTGAATGGCGTCTAAAGGGCTATAAATGAATATCTCTTTTAAACCCATATCTTGCGCTATTTCAAGCAAAGAGCGTAAAATGAGTTTATCGATTTGCTCTTTACGGTGTCGGCGCAACACAGCAATGCGGCTAATTTCACCAGAGCCGAGGATGCGCCCAGTTCCTATTGGCTCTTTTGTTTCATCATCACACGCTAACACATGGCAGGCATAGTGATCTTTACGATCGAACTCGACATTTTTCGGGATGCGCTTTTCGTAAACAAATACTTGTTCTCTGACATTTTTAAGCAGCGGTGCTGCTTGCTCCCATTGAACCTTACTTACCGTGTATGACATGTGTTTTATTCAATATACCAATAACCCTTATTTAAAACACTAGTTAATAATTGTACATTTTTCAAACAGCCGCTAAAAGTTTTTACTTGTTCTGTGCTTAACGGCTTTTGTTGCGCTAATAGTTCTGCTAGTTCAAGCGTTTGTTTTTCTAGCTTAAAGCTCTCACCATTAATAAATAATGTGCTATTGGTGTCATGAATTATTGCCGCTTTTAATCCAGAAACAGGCATAAATAAAATTTCTGGCTCTGAGAGGATATCGTGTAGCTTCGCAGCGTCAATTTCATTGACAGGTACTAGAATCTCTAACGCGTGATGACTTTGCGTTAGATGTTGACCGATAAAGTCCTCGAACAAATCGCTTTGCTCAAGTTGTTGCAACATAAAAGCTTTTAATTGTTGCATGTCATTTTCCGTAATGGCGAAACTGCTATCAGACGGCACTCTATCAGGATCGCTAAATCTTTGCTCTCCGCTATTATTATCAATTAATTTATCGGCGAAGCTTGACCAAAGCTCTTGGTTTGATGGTGCTTGGAAGCCAATGGAAAAGTTGACTGAGTTTTCTATTGATACGCCGTTATGTGGATGATTTGGCGGTATATATAATAAATCACCGGCTTGTGTTATTTCATCAATTATGGGAGTGAAAGCCGATACCTGCTTTAGATCTGGGTGCGGTAGCAAGGTTGTTAACTCACTATTGGGTGCCCCCACTTGCCAACGTCTTTTGCCGCTGCCTTGGAGAATAAAGACGTCGTACTGATCTAAGTGTCGACCTACACCACCATTGGGGGTTGAAAAACTGACCATAACATCATCGATACGCCAGCGCGGTATAAAGTTAAAAGGCGTGATCAAGGCATGAGTTGCACGAGACCAATTGTTCACTGCTTGTACTAACAGTGTCCAGTGAGATGCACCGTATTGGCTAAAGTCTGAAAATGGACCATGATCGACTTGCCAGTTGCCCTGGCTATCGCAACTAACAATGCGCGATTCTATTTCATTTTCCATTGCTAAACCTGCAAGTTCATCAGCGCTAATGGGATCTTGAAAGTTGCTAAACGCTTGTTTAATTAATAACGGCTTTTTCTGCCAATATTCGGCTAGAAATATTTCCGGGCTTAATTCGCCCCAATTTAGTGAATTAAAATTCATAGCGTAACCTTTATTTATATGCCTGATATTATATTTAGAGGATTAGTAATGAAAAGCTATGTCTCTATGCACAGCCTTAAACCGTTATCGCATCAGTTTAGATAACAAAAAGGGAGCCATACGGATCCCTTTTTTATTTAGCTTACTTTATTTACGATAACGATAGGGTAAGTTGCAATTAACCAAGCTTAATCAAGTTCGTTTATAAATGCCGCTGCTCGGCCAATGTAAGATGCTGGTGTCATATCCGACAGTTGAGCTTTGGCAGCGTCAGGTAAATCAAGGCTCATGATAAATTCGCGCATAGAGTTACCATCAACGCGCTTACCTCGGGTAAGCTCTTTCAGTTTTTCGTAAGGCTTTTCAATACCGTAGCGACGCATAACCGTTTGAATAGGCTCAGCTAGTACTTCCCAATTTGAGTCAAGCTCAGCCAATAAGCTTGCTTCGTTAACTTCTAACTTACTGATCCCCTTACGCGTTGCTTGATAGGCTAAAACTGTATGGGCAAAACCCACGCCAAGGTTGCGTAGCACAGTCGAATCAGTTAAGTCACGTTGCCAGCGCGAAATAGGTAATTTTTGCGCAAGGTGGCTAAAGATCGCATTGGCAATACCTAAGTTACCTTCCGAGTTTTCAAAATCAATAGGGTTTACTTTATGTGGCATGGTCGAAGAGCCAATTTCTCCGGCAACGGTTTTTTGTTTAAAATGCCCAAGCGCGATGTAACCCCATATATCGCGATCAAAGTCGATCAAGATGGTATTAAAACGGGCAACAGCATCAAATAGTTCTGCAATATAATCATGTGGCTCTATTTGTGTGGTAAAGGCATTCCATTGCAAGCCTAATGAGGTTACAAACTCATTAGCAAAGTTGTGCCAATCAACTTCAGGGTACGCTGATAAATGCGCATTATAATTACCAACAGCGCCATTAATCTTTCCTAGCAGGTCAACTTGTGATACTTGCTGACGTTGGCGCTTTAGTCGCACATACACGTTAGCCATTTCTTTACCTAAGGTACTTGGCGATGCTGGTTGGCCATGGGTACGACACATCATAGGAATATTTTGGTAGTCAATTGCTAAGGCTTTAAGATCGGCAAGGATCTCATCCATCATTGGCAGCAATACTTGTTCACGACATTCTGCGAGCATTAAGCCATGTGAAAGGTTATTAATATCTTCTGAGGTACAGGCAAAATGAATAAATTCAGTGATAGCATGTAATTCATCATTGTTAGCTATTTTTTCTTTTAGGAAATACTCAACCGCCTTAACGTCATGATTGGTGGTTGCTTCAATATCTTTAATTGCTTGTGCATCAGCTTCTGAAAATTGAGCAACAATGTCATCAAGTAAGGCATTTGCTTGCGCAGAAAATGGCGGTACTTCAGCAATGGCGGAAGTTGCTGCTAATTTTTGTAACCAGCGTACTTCAACGGTTACGCGATATTTAATTAAACCAAATTCGCTGAAAATAGGGCGTAAAGCTTTTACTTTACTGCCATAACGGCCATCAACGGGTGATATTGCACTTAATGCTGAAAGTTCCATAATAATTTCCTGAGGTTAATTTTTACATGTCTTTAAGTAATTGTTGGGCGCACTCGACCATCTTAGTGCGTCCAAATAATATTTTTCTGCGTTGGCCGCCTACTTGGCGCCACAATACGCTTGAGCGAACACCGGCTAACAATAATGCTCTGATTTTTTGCTGATTATTTTGTTGTTTCAATAAGTTTGGATCACCTGCGACCTGGATAGGTGTACTAATGGGACTCAGTAAATCACTGTATATGCTGGCTAAACTTGCCAATAATGTTTCACTTGTGATCTCATAGTGCTCTAATTGACGTTGACTTTGCTCAATGCGCTCACCAAGGCGAGCTAATTGATTTTTCTTGTGCGCTAAACGCCTTTCTAAACCGAGTAAGCTCACCACATAACGGGTGAGTTCGGGATCTTTTTGTTTATTATCGTTGCCTAACTGCGCAACTAAGGCTAGTAAACCCGTTTTTAAGTGCGCTAGTTCGTTACCATATACTTCTAGAATGCTATTGGGTGATGTGATCATAATACTGTTTAGCATTACACTTAGCTCAGCGTCATCAACCACACCAGTTCGGGCGACATTTTGAACTAAAACGGCAGCTTGGCAGATAGCGGCCATGGTTATTGTTTGTTTTTGTAGATTATTCATGTTGGCTTTTTATTAACGAATAAGGGAGTTGATAATTCCGCCACCGAGGCAAACATCATCTTGATAAAAAACGACCGACTGTCCAGGTGTTACTGAGCTTTGTGGCTGGGTAAACATCACTAAATATTCACCATTCGCCATCGGTGAGATGTTACAAGGCACGTCTTGCTGGCGATAGCGGGTTTTCACAGTACAGCTGATCGGCGTTGTTAACGCTACCCGATCGACTAAGTGTAGTTGATTTGCGATCAGCCCTTTTGAGAACAGGCGAGGGTGATCATGACCTTGGCCAACAATTAAAACATTGCGTTCAAGATCTTTATCTACCACATACCAGGGTGCGTCACCCGCATTTGCTAGTCCGCCAATACGCAGACCTTTACGTTGGCCTAAGGTATGATACATAAGTCCATCGTGTTCACCAATGGCTTCACCTTCTGCGGTTTCTATTATGCCCGGTTGGGCAGGTAAGTACTTGGCAAGAAAGTCTTTAAATTTACGCTCACCAATGAAGCAAATACCCGTACTGTCTTTTTTATTATGGGTAACTAAGTTGGCTTGCTCTGCGATTGCTCTAACTTCAGGTTTCTCAATGTGACCAACAGGAAATAAGGTACGGCCAACTTGTTCGTGACTTAAAGTATAAAGAAAGTAACTTTGATCTTTGTTAGTGTCTAGGCCACGGATCATTTGCCATTTGCCATCATGAAATTTGCGTTGTACATAATGTCCGGTGGCAATGTAATCAGCACCTAAGTCTTCGCAAGCAAACTCAAGAAAGGCCTTAAATTTAATTTCTTTATTACACATAATATCTGGATTAGGTGTACGGCCAGCTTGGTACTCAGCAAGAAAATACTCAAAAACATTATCCCAGTATTCAGTTGCAAAGTTAATGGTATGTAACTTAATACCCAGTTTATCACAAACCTTCTGGGCATCGGCGAGATCTTCGGCGGCAGCGCAATACTCGTCGTTGTCATCTTCTTCCCAGTTCTTCATGAACAAGCCTTCAACTTGATAGCCTTGCTCTTTTAAAAGGTAAGCAGATACCGATGAATCAACACCACCAGACATACCAACAATGACTTTAGTGTCTTGTGCTAATTTGTCTTGTGCTGCAATCGAGTTTAAATTTACGTCTTGGTTCGAGTTCATTACAACTAAATTTTTATGAAAAATGGCGCGAAATTATAGCATGGTCATTTAGCCTGATGATAGCTTAAAGATTAGATTTAAGGTGGCTTAATGGGATTTTTTTGCCAGCCAGATAATCTTCGATACATTCCAACACTAATGGGCTGCGTAATTGTGCTGATTTTGCTTTTATTTGCGCTAAAGTAAACCAATGACAGGCAATAATTTCGTCGTCTTGTGGCTGTGTTGGTAGAAGGTCATCAAGCTCAATAACAAAACAAAACCGTAAATAATGTAGTGTTAATGATGGGCGATAATAGTAATAAATACCGCAGAGGTGATCCGGACTTAAACACAAGCCGGTTTCTTCGTTTAATTCCCGCTCAATCGCTGAAATTAAACTTTCATGACACTCTAAATGACCCGCGGGCTGATTATAAACTGTTTTGCCAGCGTCTATTTCTTCCACCAATAAAAACTTATCTTGATAGCTGACCACAGCGGCTACTGTTGTATTAGGTTTAAATTGTTGGCTACCGTGCTCCTTAATAGCGGATGTTTGTGACCATGTTTGTTTAGTCATGCTTCAACCTTTTATATTCGCCATTATTAATACCATCAAGTGTCCATTGACCAATACGATAACGAATTAGCCTTAACGTTGGAAAGCCGATGTGGGCTGTCATTCTTCGTACTTGTCGGTTTCTGCCTTCGTGTATGGTGATTTCTAACCAAGTTGTCGGTATCGATGCTCGCTCTCTAATCGGTGGCACGCGTGGCCAGATATTAGGCTCCGCTATAATGGTTACTTTAGCTGGCTTGGTCATGCCATCTTTTAATTTTACGCCCTGACAGAGTTTTGCCGTATCAATGGTTGAGGGTACTCCCTCGACTTGTGCCCAATAGGTTTTTTCAGTTTTTTCACTTGGGTTAGCTAATTTGTGTTGTAACTTGCCATTATTTGTTAGCAGTAATAAACCTTCACTATCTCTGTCTAATCGACCTGCGGCGTAAACGTCTTTGATATCAATATAATCTTTGAGTGTTTTTCTGCCTGCTTGATCGGTAAACTGGCTTAATACATTAAAGGGTTTATTAAAAAGCACGATTTCACATCCTGAGTCAACTGGTCGTACCTTTACTGACTTGCGCCTTTTGTTATGTGTAACTACTTGATTTTTATTGAATGTCACTAATTTTATCCTTTGGGCTTCGCAGCTCAATATAATTCATCTATTTTAATACGCCTTGAATTTAGATACTATGCGGCGCGCGAAAATATTTTTATCGATAAAATGAATAGTTATTAGGCTTTAATGAGTATTCATTTTATCGATCAATGGCAAATCAGCAAAGGATTTTAAATGACCACAGATACCTCAAAAATAATTTATACGATTACCGATGAAGCGCCAGCTTTGGCTACCTATTCATTTTTACCTATAGTTAAAACGTTCACCGCATCGTCGGCAATTGACGTTGAAACGCGTGATATTTCATTAGCGGGTCGTATTTTAGCAAACTTTCCTAAGTATCTAACGGCAGAACAACGTATCGATGACGCGTTAGCTGAGCTTGGTGAATTAGCCAAAACTCCAGAAGCTAACATTATAAAGTTACCTAATATTTCCGCTTCAATCCCGCAGTTACAAGCGGCAATTAAAGAGTTGCAAGCCAAAGGTTACAACCTACCTGATTACCCTGAAGAGCCACAAAACGAAGCAGAAGAGTCAATTAAATTGACTTATGCAAAAGTATTAGGGTCTGCGGTAAACCCTGTGTTACGCGAAGGTAACTCTGATCGTCGTGCGCCAAGCTCGGTAAAACAATATGCTCGCAATAACCCACACTCGATGGGGGCGTGGTCACCAACGACTAAATCGCATGTAGCCTCGATGCCTGCCGGAGATTTTTACGGCAGTGAAAAGTCTGTCACTATTGATGGTGCGACCAATGTTAAAATTGAATTTGTTAGCGAAAATGGTCAGGTAACACTGTTAAAAGAGCATTTAGCATTACTTGATAAAGAAATTATTGATGCATCTGTGATGAGCAAAAAGGCTTTAGTAGAGTTTTTTGAAACCGAAACTGAAAAAGCGAAAGCCCAAGACGTATTACTGTCATTACATTTGAAAGCCACCATGATGAAAGTTTCAGATCCCATCATGTTTGGCCACGCCGTCAAAGTATTTTATCGTGATGTGTTTACCAAACACGCAACCACCTTTGAACAGCTCGGTGTTGACGCCAATAACGGTATTGGTGATGTATACACAAAAATCGCACGTTTATCTGCCGATAAAAAAGCAGAAATTGAAGCGGATATCCAAGCCGTGTATGCGACACGTCCTGAGTTAGCTATGGTTGACTCTGATAAGGGCATTACTAATTTACATGTACCAAGCGATGTTATCATTGACGCTTCTATGCCAGCGGCATTGCGCGCATCAGGCATGATGTGGGGACCAGATGGCAAACAAAAAGAAACCAAGTTTATGATCCCAGATCGCAACTATGCTGGTGTATTTGCGGCTGTTGTTGATTATTGTCGTGAACATGGTGCGTTTGACCCAAGAACTATGGGTACAGTACCAAACGTTGGTTTAATGGCGCAAAAAGCGGAAGAGTATGGCTCGCATGATAAAACCTTCACTATGACAGGTGCCGGTACAGTAAGGGTTGTGGATGATAACGGCACAACTTTGTTAGCGCATACCGTTAACGAAGGTGATATTTGGAGAATGTGTCAGGCAAAAGATGCGCCTATCCAAGACTGGGTGAAATTAGCGGTAACGCGAGCTAAAGCAAGCAATACACCTGCGATTTTTTGGTTAGATGAAAACCGTGGTCATGATGCAGAAATGATTAAAAAAGTTAATACTTATTTAGCTGATCACGATACATCTGGATTAGATATCCAAATAATGGCGCCGGTAAAAGCGTGTGAGTATACGTTAGCGCGTGTTGCAAAGGGTGAAGATACTATTTCTGTTACCGGTAATGTTTTGCGTGACTACTTAACGGATTTGTTCCCAATCTTAGAATTAGGAACGAGTGCGAAAATGTTGTCAATTGTTCCACTGATGAATGGTGGCGGATTGTTTGAAACCGGCGCTGGCGGCTCGGCACCTAAACATGTGCAACAATTTGAAAAAGAAAACCATTTACGCTGGGATTCATTAGGTGAATTCTTAGCGCTAGCAGCATCTTTAGAACACTTAAGTGTCAGTGTAGGTAATCCAAAAGCGAAAGTACTCGCCGATACTTTAGATCAAGCCACTGCTAAATTCTTACAAGAAAACAAATCACCGTCACGTCGTGTTGGTGAGCTAGATAACCGAGGTTCGCACTTTTATTTAGCCATGTACTGGGCGCAAGCGCTTGCAGAACAAAGTGATGATGAAGAATTAAAGTCAAGCTTTGTTGCCGTTGCTCAAGCATTAACTAAGCAAGAAGAGAAAATTGTTGCAGAACTTAATGATGCCCAAGGTACGAGTATGGATATTAATGGTTACTACTTTGCGGATGCAAACTTAGCTGATAAAGCCATGCGTCCAAGTGAAACTTTTAACACCATTCTATCTAACTTGTTATAAGTTAAAAGTTACCCATCACGTTAAAGCTAGGTGAAAGCCTAGCTTTTTTTTGCTTAAAATTTAGCACTTGTTTAATAAAGCTCACGCTATTGAACAATTAAAATGGACAATATGGCGATTAAACAGGGCTAGAGATAAAAATCATTGCTAATGGCTTGGTATTGATACGCTGCGGTTAATAAATCGAATAGTATTGCATGCTTGTTTGTCATTATTGTTATTTTTTAAGGTAAATTATTTGCAATTAATGATGACAAACGTTTTAATCATTCATAGTGATGATAGCGAATATCACTATTTCAGTATTAGTTTCAGCAGGTATTTTCTATTAGTTTAAGGATTAAGAGATTAGCAAACCGCTATTTTCATTAGTAAAATTGGAGAGTTCATATGTCGAACCATGTCATTGTTCCTAGCGAAGGTACTAAAATCACCACAGAGCAAGGTAAATTGAAAGTACCTAATAATCCTATTATTCCATTTATCGAGGGTGATGGTATTGGGGTCGACGTAACGCCACCTATGATGAAAGTTGTTGATGCAGCTGTCAGTAAAGCCTATGGCAAGGAAAGAAAAATTCATTGGATGGAAGTGTATGCTGGTGAGAAAGCAACACAGATTTATGACTCAGAAACCTGGTTGCCCGATGAAACATTAGCCATGTTTAAAGAATATAAAGTCGGTATTAAAGGGCCATTAACTACGCCAGTAGGTGGCGGAATGCGCTCGCTAAATGTCGCCTTACGACAAATTTTAGATCTTTATGTTTGCCAAAGACCCGTGCAGTGGTTTACTGGCGTGCCAAGCCCAGTAAAAAAACCCAGTGAAGTAGATATGGTTATCTTTAGAGAAAACTCCGAAGATATTTACGCGGGGATTGAATATCAAGCAGGCACTGATCAAGCCAAAAAAATGATCCAATTTTTAAATGATGAAATGGGAGTGACAAAAATCCGCTTCCAAGAAAATTGTGGTATTGGTATTAAGCCTGTGTCGAAAGAAGGCACGCAACGTTTGGTTAGACAAGCTATTCAATATGCAATCGACAACGACAGAGAGTCAGTAACTTTAGTACATAAAGGCAATATCATGAAGTTTACTGAGGGAGCGTTTAAAGATTGGGGCTATGAGTTAGCGCGGGAAGAGTTTGGTGCTGACTTATTAAACGGCGGGCCATGGTGCAGTCTTAAAAACCCTAAAACAGGTAAAGAAATTATCATCAAAGATGTGATTGCCGACGCCATGCTACAGCAAATATTGCTGCGTCCGGCGGAGTACAGTGTTATTGCGACACTCAACCTTAATGGTGATTATTTGTCTGACGCTTTGGCCGCACAAGTTGGCGGCATAGGTATAGCGCCAGGTGCAAACCTTAATGATGATATTGCCATCTTTGAAGCCACACATGGCACTGCACCCAAATATGCAGGACAAAATAAGGTAAACCCTGGCTCTGTGATTTTATCGGCAGAAATGATGTTGCGTCATATGGGCTGGATAGAAGCTGCTAACCTTTTACTTAAAGGTATGTCAGGCGCAATCAATGCCAAAACCGTTACTTATGACTTTGAGCGCTTAATGGATAACGCCACACTAGTAACCTGTTCGGAGTTTGGCGATTGTATTATCGACCATATGTAGCTGCTAGTTGATAAGGCACAAATTCGTGCCTTTAAATAAAAAACACAGCAAAGTTGCTGTGTTTTTAGTATTAAAAAGTCATTTTTGTGTTACTTATCAGAATCTAACTCACATGGGGTAATACTTGCCGCGTGATCACCTTTAGGGCCTGCATTCAATTCGTAGTTCACATCTTGACCTGCTTTTAATGTGCGATAACCTTCCATTTGTATAGTCGAATAATGTGCGAAAATATCTTCTCCACCATCCTCGGGACGAATAAAACCAAAACCCTTTGCATTATTAAACCATTTCACTGTACCGTGAGCCATACTTCAACATCCTTCTAAAATCATCGGTAATTAGGTATGCTTCCTATAAAGCATTATTTTTAATTTTAGGCGGACAAAAAATAGCCACCAAAGTAAATCGTAGATAATAAATAGAAATAGTCAAGTTTTATATTATAAAGTGAGGCGATTTTTAGTCATTATTTTTTTACAAATTTAACGCAAAACTTAATGAACAGACTAATATAGAAATATGAGTAGATGGAAAGAGTTATTAGATAACCAAAGTGTTCTTGAAGAAGAGGTTGTTGAAAAGTTTCAAAAACCCCCAATGTATAATGTAGTGTTATTAAACGATGACTATACGCCAATGGATTTTGTTATTGATGTCTTATGCCGTTTTTTTAACATGAATGCAGAACAAGCGACAGACATCATGCTGGCAATACATTATAAAGGTAAAGGGCGCTGTGGAACTTATACTGCTGAAGTTGCGGAAACTAAAGTCGACCAAGTGCTAAATTACGCAATAAGTAATGAACACCCGCTAAAATGCACAATGGAAAAAGCGTAACGCAGAGTTAAATTGGAGTAAGCTATGCTAAATAAAGATTTAGAAATATCGTTAAATATGGCATTTCGTCAGGCTAAAGAGTCTCGCCATGAATTTATGACGGTTGAACATTTATTGTTGGCGTTGTTAGATAATCCATCATCGATAGAAGCGTTAAGCGCCTGTGGGGTTGATTTAGCAAATTTGAGAAAAGAACTACTTGCCTTTATAACAGATACAACACCTGTGATCCCTGTCGGTGAAGAAGAGCGTGAAACTCAGCCAACCTTGGGCTTTCAACGTGTATTACAACGTGCTGTTTTTCATGTTCAATCTTCAGGAAAAAGCGAGGTTAACGGCTCTAATGTGCTGGTAGCAATATTTAGTGAGCAAGAATCACAAGCCGCTTACTTTTTAAAGAAATCAGACATCACTCGTTTAGATATCGTTAATTATATTTCCCATGGCATCGCAAAAATCGAGCAAGAAAATAGCACAAATGACGAGCCTGCAAGTGCCAGTGAAGAAGAGCCGCGTACTATTGAGAACTTTGCAACTAACTTAAACGAAGAAGCAGAGAAGGGCCATATAGACCCGCTTATTGGCCGTGATAGTGAATTAGAGCGCACGTTACAAGTGTTAAGTCGTCGTCGGAAAAACAACCCGATATATGTTGGTGAGGCGGGCGTTGGGAAAACAGCCATCGCTGAAGGTTTAGCAAATTTATTAATATCAGAACAAGTGCCAGAGTTTTTAGCGGATGCGACCATATACTCGTTAGATATGGGAGCGTTACTGGCGGGCACTAAATATCGTGGCGACTTTGAAAAACGCTTTAAAGCCTTATTAAATGAACTTAAAAAAGATGGCAATGCCATTTTGTTTATTGATGAAATTCACACCATCATTGGCGCTGGTGCTGCGTCTGGCGGCATGCTTGATGCGTCAAATTTACTGAAACCTTTATTGTCGTCTGGTAAGTTACGCTGCATCGGTAGTACTACCTATCAAGAATACCAAAGTATTTTTGAAAAAGACCGTGCCCTAGCAAGACGTTTCCAAAAAATCGATGTGGTAGAGCCTAGTGTCGATGATACGACTAAAATATTACACGGTTTAAAAGAAAAGTATGAAACCCATCACGGTGTGCGTTATTCGAATAAAGCCTTGCGAGCTGCTGCGCAATTGTCAGCAAAATACATTAATGAAAGATTTTTACCCGACAAAGCAATAGATGTTATTGATGAAGCTGGCGCTCGGCAGCAACTGGTTGCAGCCAGTCAGCGTAAAAGTGAGATCACCGATACCGACATAGAAAATATTGTCGCTAAAATAGCAAGGATACCTGCAAAATCAGTATCATCGACAGAAGTTGACAGCTTGAAAACGCTCGATCGTAACTTAAAACTGGTGGTCTTTGGGCAAGATCATGCCATTGATGAGCTGTCATCGGTGATCCGCTTATCACGGGCCGGCTTACGCGGAGAAAACAAACCTGTAGGTTCGTTTATTTTTGCAGGGCCAACGGGGGTGGGTAAAACAGAAGTTACGCAACAACTTGCGAATGTGTTAGGTGTAGAGCTATTGCGTTATGACATGTCTGAATATATGGAGAAACATGCGGTCAGTCGTCTGATAGGCGCACCACCAGGCTATGTTGGCTACGAGCAGGGCGGTTTGCTAACCGATGCGGTTATTAAAAGCCCCCATGCTGTAGTTTTATTAGACGAAATCGAAAAGGCTCATGAAGATGTATACAACATATTATTACAAGTCATGGACCACGGTACTTTAACCGATAACAATGGTCGTAAAGCCGATTTCAGAAACATTATTTTGGTATTAACCACCAATGCGGGTGTAGCACACACAGTTAAGCAGTCTATTGGCTTTAAACAACAAGATAATAGTCTTGATGCCATGGAAGAGATAAACAAAGTGTTCTCGCCTGAGTTTAGAAATAGACTGGATAATATTGTTTGGTTTAACCATCTAACAGATGAGGTTATCCAGCAAGTCGTGGATAAGTTTGTGGTGGAATTGCAAGCACAATTAGACGAAAAAAGTGTTTCATTAGAGATCACCAAAGACGCGAAAAAATGGTTAGCAAATAAGGGCTACGATAAAGCGATGGGTGCAAGACCTATGACAAGGTTGATCCAAGAGCAATTGAAAAAACCATTAGCCAATGAGTTACTCTTTGGCGAGTTAACACAAGGCGGCATTGCAAAAGTTGCAGTGAAAAAAGATAAACTGGTGCTAAATTTTGAGTCTAAAAAAGAGCTGGTAGAACATTAACTTAAGCTTTTAAATTTAGCTTTAGCCATAAAAAAAACCGAGCTTGCTCGGTTTTTTATTATATCAATTAGGTCTTTAATTTAGTTATTGCTAATGTTATTGAAAGGCAGTAACTAAATTAATTTTTATCTAGCACGGAAGATAATACGGCCTTTAGATAAGTCATAAGGTGTTAATTCGACAGTGACTTTATCGCCAGTTAAAATACGAATGTAATTTTTGCGCATTTTCCCAGAAATATGTGCGGTCACAACATGACCATTTTCCAATTCAACACGGAACATAGTATTTGGCAAAGTATCTAAAACAGTGCCTTGCATTTCAATATTTTCTTCTTTCGCCATTGGGCGCCAAACCTCTAAATTAGTGCGTAAATAAAAAGCTGCGCAGATAATGCCGAATTGCAGCGCTAATGTAAAGCTATAGTGTTATTTATTTACAGTTTGCCACTGATTTTCGATCAATCTTTGGTGTGGGTGAAAGCGGTTTTTATAATTCATTTTAGCGCATTGATCAATTTGATAGCCAAGGTAAAGAAAGCGCCGCTTAAGTTCAGAGGCTAGTTTTATCTGTTGCAATATAGAAAAAACGCCCAAACCTTGGCTTCTATATGCAGGGTGATAAAAAGTATAAACCGCAGATAAGGCATTTGGCATTTTATCAGTAATTGCAACGCTAACCAGCGTTGTTTGATGCCAAACTTCAAGATAGCACTGCTTGGTGATATTATTCGCCAACATGCGTTGAAATTGTGCCGCTGAGGCTGGATACATAGCACCATCGCGATGAAAACAATCAATATATTGCTCAAATAAAGGATAATAATTGGCTTTTACTGTTTCACTAACTTCCACATGCAATGCTTGGTTACGTTTAAGCGTTCGCTTTTGACTTTTTGATGGTTGAAAGTCATTGACTAATACGCGCAGAGACTGACAGGCGTTGCAATTGAGACAATGGGGGCGATAAATATCATTACCACTGCGTCTAAAGCCTTGCTCCATTAACCACGCATAATGCTCGCTATCGCTCAGCCTGCTATCAAGCGCCACTAACAAGCGCTCTTGCTGTTCTGGCAAATAACTACATGGAAATGATTTAGTGACCCCCAATTGAAAATTTAAACTCATAAATGGCTTAGCCCTATATCGAGACTGTTAGCTAATGGTGATTACTGTTAAGTTGGTTGGAAGATTGCAATGTTTTGTAGGCTTCTTCGTACATGGCGAGGTGATAATAAGCTTCAGCCAAGATTTCCATTAATTGTATTTGGTCACGTTGCATAGTGTTAGTTTTAGCTAAAGCGACTGTTTCTAGCAGCAAGTTTTTACACTCTTGATAGGCTTTATTGTCACATAGCACATTTGCCATATTCTTACGGACATGAATTTTAACGCGTGCAGAAGGGCTCACATCGGCTGCAACAATAGCATCATAGAGATACTTTTTGGCTAATTTAGGCTGGGCGAGTTTATATTGGAATTCAGATAAACGAGAAAGCGAAAACGCTTGGTTGAGGGCATTGTTATCTTCTAATGCTTTATGGTAGGACGCTAACATCAGTTCGCTAGCTTTTTGCCATTGCTCAAGCTGTTGATAAATCCGGCCCAAGTTGTAATAGCCAATCGATAGAAAGTGAGCGCTATTGATATTTTGATAAATATCGATCGCCTGCTTTTGATGTAATATGGCTATTTTGGCATTATTCAAGTGCGAGTTAACGGCACTAAAACGCTCAAGAATAATAGCTTTATCGAAGTTTTTCGGTAGTAGGGCTAAATACTTTTGAGCTAATGTTAAGTCTTGATTGGCGTGTTCTAAATCACTTAAAAGGGTTGAGGCAAAAGCACGCTCTATTATAGCCGAGACCTTATATGCCGCTAGTTTCGCACGCGTAGCTTTAGTCAGTGCCATATCAGCGCTACTAAAATAGAGATTAAATTGACCGCGTTGAAAGTAGCCTCTTGCTTGGCTGATCAGTGCTCGTGTATGCCAGCGTTCATTCAGTTCACCTGTTGCCATCGCTAACTCTGCATAATGAAGAATATATTCTGGCTGATCAATATAATAGGCAACTTCAGTTTGTAGCACCATGAGAATGGCCTTTTCTTTTGCGGTTAACTCTGGATCAGTTAATAGCGCTTCAACTTTATAAAAGGCTTGATTTGGGTTGAGTTTAATTTGCTCGGTCAGATTTTGCTCAATTTTGGTGGAATATAGTGCAAATGCGCACGGGGACTGTAATGATAAAATTATAAACACAATGCCGAAAAAGAATTTTTGCACGCATACCACCATTTAGTTTAACAAAAATATTATCTTGCATACTAACTAAAGGTTATAACAAATAACCCCAGCGTTTCATACTCTAATCTTGATAAAATCAATCACAAAGCAAACTATGAGTTATGGTTAAGCAATATATAGCGTATAAAGCAACCGCAAAAAGTGGCAAGTGGGAGGCTTATTAACTGAGGGGTAAATCTTTAGGCTGCCAAAAATCTTTGGGAGGTATGATAGCTTTTGCCACTATTTGCTGCTTGATAAATTGTTGCCGAGGCACTTCGATACAACCCATAGAAGCCAAAAATGGGTTTAGTAATTGGCAATCAATAAAATTAACCGCGATTGATTTAAGTAACTGCACTAATGCTACTAACGCCACCTTAGAGGCATTACTTTCTTTATAGAACATGCTTTCGCCAGAAAAATAACCGTTAATAGCAATACCATATAACCCACCAACGAGTTGGCCATGTTGCCATACTTCAATGGAGTGAGCATGACCTTGTTGGTGTAGGCTGTTATACGCCTCTATCATGGGGTTTACAATCCAAGTCGCTTCATTTCGAAATGGGGCATCGGCACAAAGCGCGATGACTTGCTGAAACTGTTTATTAACCGTAACAGTAAACTGGTTACGGTTAAGCACTTTTTTTAAGGTTTTATTAACCTTGAAATTACTGAAATTTATGAGCGCCCGTGGATCTGGACTCCACCACATCACAGGTTCATTGTCGCTAAACCAAGGAAATATGCCTAGCTGATAGGCCTGTAAAATGCGTGCAGGAGAGAGATCATCTCCAAAGGCAAGCAAGCCATTAGGCTCTGTTAATGCTTGAGATAAGGCAGGAAAGCTCGAGCTATTCGTTGATAGCCAAGGAATAGCTCGAGACATTGTTTAGTGATTACCTTTAGCGTCTAAATAGCGCTCAGCGTCAAGAGCTGCCATACAGCCAGCACCCGCAGAGGTAATGGCTTGACGGTAGATGTGATCAGCAACATCGCCCGCCGCAAAGACACCTTCTACGCTCGTTTGAGTAGCATTACCTTGAGTACCACTTTCAATGGTTAAATAACCGTCTTTCATCTCAAGTTGGCCTTTGAAAATATCGGTATTAGGCTTATGACCAATGGCAATAAAGACCCCCATAACGTCAAACTCTTCGGTTGCGTCAGAGTTAACATCTTTCACACGAACGCCAGTAACCCCCATATCGTCACCAAGCACTTCATCGAGCGTACGATCTAAATGTAAAACAATATTGCCATTAGCCACTTTATCCATTAAGCGCTGGGTAAGAATTTTTTCAGAGCGAAAGCTATCGCGTCGATGAATCAAATGTACTTCTGAAGCAATATTTGATAAATACAAGGCTTCTTCAACTGCGGTGTTACCACCACCCACAACCGCTACTTTTTGATTACGATAGAAAAAGCCATCACAGGTTGCACAGGCTGAAACACCTTTGCCCATAAAGGCTTCTTCAGAGGGTAAGCCCAAATATTGTGCAGAAGCACCAGTACAAATAATCAAGGCATCGCAAGTATATGAACCCGAGTCACCCGTTAATTTGTATGGTTTTTCACTAAAATCGACTGCATTGATATGATCAAATATGATTTCGGTATCAAACTTTTCTGCGTGTTGTTGCATACGTTCCATTAGTGCTGGGCCAGTTAAACCTTCGGCATCGCCAGGCCAGTTTTCAACGTCAGTAGTGGTGGTAAGTTGACCACCTTGTTGCATACCTGTGATCATAACGGGTTTTAGGTTGGCTCTTGCCGCATAAACCGCTGCAGTATAGCCCGCAGGGCCTGAACCTAAAATGAGTAACGGGCAATGTCTTGCTTCGCTCATAAATGACTCCAATAAGAAATTAAGTTAATGTTCTAATGGTTGGGATTCTAAGTGATTATCTCAAGAGAGCAACAAAGAAATAATAATATTATTTGCTTTAACGGTAAGATCTGCACGCTAAATTTTACAAATATCGGTAAAAGTAGCACTTTTATATTGATTTGACGGTTTAGATTGCCAATTTCTGTTGGTGTATGCCGTGATAGGCTAAATACAAGTGCAGGCAACGTTTTGACAATAAAAAAGCCGCTTTTAAAAAGTAATGCCGTTCGGATAAGGATCATTCCTTATATCGCAACGGATATCGGCTCGGAATATAAAGCACCGAACGTGGAAACGTTCGGTGCTTTCTTTTATCTGGAAGTATGAAGTGTTTTATATCTGCTC
>NZ_NBOC01000002.1 GCF_002104455.1 Colwellia chukchiensis
GTAAGCGTCCGGTGATCAGCACCTAGCTAAGCTTTACATTCCAAGGTAGCAGAGCTTCAACATCAACATTTTGATCACTGAGTTGTTCAAGACAATAAGCAACATAGTCGAAAGGAGTTAAACCATTGGCTTTCGCTGTTTCGATTATTGAATACAGCATGGCACTGGCGTTAGCGCCATTCGCTGTTTTTGAGAACAGCCAGTTTTTACGGCCTATCACAAACGGTTTAACCGCACGCTCTGCCCGATTGTTGTCGATGGATAGGTTGCCATCATCAATGTAACGAATCAGTTTATACCATTGATTTTTGCAATAGGTTATTGCTTTTCCTATTGCCGTTTTTGGTGGTACATTGGCTTTGGTTAACCATTGAGCAAATTTATCTAACAGTGGCTTCGCTTTTTCTTGGCGACGTTGATATTTTTCCACGGGGCTTTTATCTTTTAAGCTTGCTTCTAGACGATAGAGTCTTTGTATCATGCTTAAAGCCATATCGGCTTTGCCCGTTTTACCTTTAGGTTGAGCAGTTTGCGCGTCGATAAAGTTTCGGCGTGCGTGCGCCCAACAACCGACCAAGGTTGCAGATGTTTTTTCATAACCCGCATAGCCATCAACTTGCAGATAACCACTGAAACCATCCAAATAATCAACCGCGCACTGACCAGCCCGACCGGATTGATAGTCATAAAGCACAATGTTGGGTATCGGCGTATTCTTCGGTGAATCGGTGCCCGTACAATAAAGCCACATATAACTTTTGATTTTATCTTCTTCAATCACTTTTAACGTGGTTTCATCCGCTTGTATTACGGGTTGTTGTAATAACGTTTCTTGCAACCGTGCATAAAGCGGCGTAAATAACTGAGCACTTTTCATCACCCAGTCAGCCATGGTTTTGCGGCTGAGCGCAATGCTGTATTGTTTAAACAAGCTTTCTTGGCGGTACAGCGGCAGTGCATATTGGTATTTGCTGGTGATGATTTGGCTCAGCAAGCTTGCTGTTGCAATGCCTTTAGGGATTGGGCTCGCGGGTACTGGCGCTAATTGAATATTGGTTGATGTACCTTGTTTTTCACAAGCGCGGCAACTGTATTTCAAGCGAACATGCTCAATGACTTTCACTTGCGCTGGTATGAACTCAAGCTTTTCGCTACGTTCATCACCCATATGATGCAATTCATGACCACAACAAGCACAGGTTTTATCGGTAATATCATGAACGACAATTTCTCGTGGTAAATCGCTGGGCAATTTTTTACGTACCGGCTTTTTTTTAACCGTAGTCACTGTTGTTTCTGAAGTATCGACCGCAACATCAAGCTCGGCTTCGGCTTCATTAAATAAGTCACCTTGGGCGGGATGGCCTTCACTGCTCGCACCAAAACGTTGCTGCTGCGCAAGGCGAAACTGCTCTTCTAAAAAAACCAGTCTAGCGGCTTGTTTAGCAAGTAGCTTTTTGAGTAATACCGGATCATCGGGTAGTGAATTAATATCATCAGTCATGCCGTTATTTTATCAAAGAACACCGCTAACTTGTTGGTTATATTTAGATTATTTCGTGATCGATAAAACTTACTTATGATCATCCGTTATAAGGCGACAGACGCATAGCTTACCGCTTGATGTCCCAGGACATCAAAGCCGTTGAGTAGCCAATGTAATTGTTGTTCAGTTAAATTCATGGATTGTTGCTCTAGCTTTTTAGGCCATTTAAAGGTGTCTTTTTCAAGGCGTTTGTACCAAAGCGCAAATCCCGTCTTATCCCAGTACAAAATTTTAAGTTTATCGCGGCCTTTATTGCAAAAAACGTAAACGCTGCCATTAAGCGCTGACAGCCGCATTTGTTGCTCAACAATCGCAGCTAAGCCATTAATTGATTTTCTAAAGTCGACAAAATCACGATAGAGAAAAACATCAGGCACGCTGGTAAACATTTTCATGGTGCTAGCCCGTTAAGCAGTTCAATTAAAAATGGCGCAGACGTTGTACCAGGTAACGATAATTCGCCGGCTGAGGTTGTTAAGCTGAAGTTGGCTTTTTGATGTTCACTGACCATCATTGTATGTTGAGTCACGACATGGGCTTGCATAAAACCAGTTTGCGATTCATTTTTAACAATAGTCGCCTTGCGACCATAGAAATATTTAGGGTTCAGCTGGTGTTGTTGGCAAAACTTAGGCACCGATAACCCGCTGGCTATTTGTTTATCAACAAGGGATTTCCAATCATCAAGTGTTCTGCGTTGCATAGGTTGCTCCAAGAAAAAATATTAGAGCAACTTTAAATTGAAAGGTTAATTCAGGAAATGTGCAGTTGGCCGGACGTTTACNGTTTATCAACAAGGGATTTCCAATCATCAAGTGTTCTGCGTTGCATAGGTTGCTCCAAGAAAAAATATTAGAGCAACTTTAAATTGAAAGGTTAATTCAGGAAATGTGCAGTTGGCCGGACGTTTACTGTCATATGCACGATATTGGACCGCTCTAGTCTTAAAGGCTGAGCCGTACTCTCCGTGAGGATCAATGACCACTATCTGAGGTGACAACTCTTTATCGTTATTTTTATGGGAAAGTACACTATGAATAATTGCAGCAACTGTACCAGATTTACCTGATCCAGTTGAACCAAGAACAGCACAGTGCATACCAAACATTTTATTAATGTTAGTTCGACAGGCTGTAGATTCAGAAGCACTATAAACAGCAAAAGGAACTAATGGATCTACTTCATCATTTCTTGTACCTTCAGCTGAGCGATAGACAAAAGAAATTTCTTCGTTGGTTAGAAGGAATACGCCTTGTTGAGGTAAAGGGTAAGTTTTAATTCCGCGTTTAAAAGCCAAAGTTGATTTTGTATTATTCCAGCTTCCTTCAGCCAGCAGTTGGACTTCCATTACACGTTGATCAGAATCAGGAGTTACAGGCATTCCAGCTTCAATTAACTCTTCTGAACGCATTCTTAGCATTGTCACCAAGCCAAAAATTATTTTACGACCATAGTGAATTTTAACCATGCTACCTATTTGACCAATCGGGTAAACACGGCCATTAAAAGTTCTTGTTAATTCTGATATTTTATCGGAAATCTCAACTTTTATGTTGGTTCCAGATACCTCGACAACTTGACCTATTTTTAGTTCTTCAGATGGTGTAAACATAATTAAACCTCGCATCCATTCTTTAATACTGATGTTACACCGTTGAATGTCCACCAATAATCATCTTCGCCTTTCCTTTTAAATGGGCCTTCTTTTCCAATATACAGGCCATGTATGGAGGCAATAATTACGCTTGAGCCAAAACTACCATTACGCCACTTTTCTAGACATGGAGGAATTGCATCCTTACACTCCAAGAAAGCAAGCAATACAGTTTTATTCTCTTCTTTTGATAAAGCAAACTCTATTTCGTTGTTGATGTGATCATCGCCAAAACTATAGCCGCACACAGCTAAAATATTACTATTGGAGGAATTTAGCGATTTTCTGAATAAATCAAATTGCGTAGAAAAGGGATCTTGTTGAGTCGCAATATATTTTGTAGCTTGTGGGTAAATTAAAACTCGCCGTTCTGCCTTTGGATAGAGGTCGTTATCTCTCACTCGCCATACATACCCTTTGTCACAAAGAAACCAATCTATCGAACCATGCATTTTAATTAAGTTCGCACGCTGTCCATTTGCTGGTGTGGGTTCTCCATATTTTTGTATACGATGCGCTACAGCTCCTCCTGCAAAACCATCCCAATATGGAACCCTATTAAGTGCTAGTGAATCTTCCAAAAGAGTGTCGTAGTTAGTTGTGAATATGTTTACTGCTTTTCTTCGTTCAAAAACACCAGCGGAGGCGTGGTTAAATAGAGTATCAATAAATTCTATATGTGCATTGATGTCAACGATTGGCTTAGATAAAGAACCTTCTTCAACTGTATTTCCATCCTTGTCCTCAACATACCCACACCGGATCACATTTGAGATAGATTCAAGAATTGTATTATGTGCTTCTTCTAGGGTTAATAACTCAACTTCGCTGCCATTAATTACCGTTTTATTATCTTTGTTTCTTTCAGCTAGTGCAGCATAGTCACCAAGGTGGCTAAGGACGTGTTCTATATGGCAGTTGTTAGGCAACTCTTGAAAGAGCGGAGTGATTACTTCGTCAAATAATTTCTTGTGACTACTTTCGACATCTTTTTTAACCTTATTGGTCAAAGGGTACATTAAAGGTAATTTAGCATCGAAGCTAATCCCTGCACCTAGAAGCCAGCTTTGTTCACTACACTTTAGGTGCTCCTCAATTTGCAGGAACAACTCATTATCAATCAAATCATCCATTTCTTTTTCCCTTTAATAGAGCTGTAAGAAAGATGGCAAATAACGCGTAATAATAGTTTTTATAGGTAGTTCACGCTTAACCAAATGACCCATAATTAACTTCGGTTTCATCGCTAACTTTATTTAATTATTTTAGTAAGTTATCAGCCGACAAAAACATATTCAATGAATTAATAGTGATACTTTGATCTTGTTTGGTTTTTTCGAGAGTCAAATATTAATAGTAATCAGGTATGCCTCGAATATAGAGTTTTAAACCATTCATATAGAGTAAACAGTTTTGTTTACCGCAATGTTTGCAGAGCGACAGCGGTTCGAAATAGACTTTATTTTTTGGACAGCCTTAAAGCCAAATGATTAAGCAAGCTCTCGCTGGAAGTACTGATAGTTATTATTTGCAGCATGAAACAACACTTCGGCTGTTTTGCTGCGTTGTATATTAGCAGTACATAGAAAGAGGATATTCATTTGCATTTACCTTTTATGAAAAATCCCCTGTCCTCATGCGAACCAGCATGGCCTTCACTGCATCAACATCAATAGTTAGCATCTCAAACGGTGACTTTCCTTGTAAAAAAGGTTTAGGTTTAGTCAGCCATTCCTGGCATATCCGATCATCAAATTTAAATTGTTTCATCAATTCCTGATAAATTCCAAAATGCTCAGTTTTTAAAAATTCTAGCTCAGGTGAATAAGTAAGTTTTTCTACAGAAAATTTGGAGTTTTGATTAGGCATAAATTTGAGATTTAAGTAATGATGACCTTAATCAACACTAAAGCATAAAATCTATTTGCTGTCTAACCCATACTTGAACTTACTATTTTTTCAGTTTAGTTTATAGTCGGCCTAGTATTGGTAATTAACTTATAAAACGTCTGCTCTGATATGATAGCTGACCTCACTAATTAGCTTAACCCCTCAAGAATACACATTTTAAACAATTTCACCTTTAAATAGTTCGTAGCGATTGATTGTTAATATTAACGGCATACAGCTTTTTGTGTGTTGTTGATGTGACCATGTCACACCTAAATATCAATACGATTTAATTGCCTATATTTCTTTGAAAAATTCCTGATATGGTGTGGTCGATACTTAAAATTGAACCCTTTTCATTAGAAAATTCAACATCTATATTGATGGCTTTAAATATTGCCGCAATGTCGTGTGGATATAGCCCGATTTTCTTTGGATTTTGACTAATCACATGGGCAGATGAACCATAAATAAGGTTAGAATATTTCTTGCCAATTTTTATTGCATTTTCAGCAGAAAATTCATTATCTATTGCTGATTTAATATCTGAGCTTAAAATATAGTGAGGTGTGTTTGTTGTGTTTACTTTAATTTTAATCATTATGAACCCGCTTATTAAAATCCCCAGTTTTAAATATATAAAGTATATCTAGAACTTTCTTTTTACCATCGACTTTAGCGATTAAAGATAAAGGGGTTGAACTTTCCAAAGGTTTTTTGGGTTAGTTAACCAGCTGATAGCCTTTGCCTCTATTTTAAATACATTAAGAAGCTCATCATGCAAATTTTGATTTTTTTCTAATGTATTATTTACTTGTTTGCATATTTCTCTTTCTAGTTTATCAATAGTAATGATTTTGTTTCTATGTTGTGTTTTTTCAGTTAATGACTCGACTCTGATATTCGTTGGTATGTGTTTGATTTTTAAACCCACTTCAGCACTTCCAGTTTTTGATTCATTGGCCGGGCAAATCATTATTTCAATTTCATTTTCCTTTAAATCAATCATGGCTCTTCTTTTAAATTTTTTATATGGATAAATTTATTGTTTGTAGTATTTATTATAGTCAAAAGCAGTAAATTAATACTATGTTGGTATTAAGTAACATACATAATTAGTGAATATAAAATGATTAAACGAGCAAGTTTAAGTAACAGCAATAACCCTTTGGAGGGTTTCGATAAATTATGGGGGGACGCTCTTAAAGGCTCTATTTTGTTAAAAAACAAGCTCAGAACAAAGGTATTGTGCTTACAACATGTGGATCGCCACAAAGAATGATACATACGACACCAGATAAGAAAATTTATCTTAATTAGTTACGTTTTAAGATCGTCCTTAATCTTTGAAATAAATCCCTCATATGATCACTTATACACCAAACCAATCATTTTTTAGTGAAATAAAAAACCTCAGATTGGGCTGCTTAGATACGAAAGCGGAAGTTAGCTTTGGCCTGTCTAAGGACAAATGTTGCGACAAAGCAGTCATGACTATTAGTTATATTGTTAAATATAATCTTTGTTCTAGCGCATATGCACACGACTAATCCCACGCTAAACGTGACTTTAGCGTGGGGTTAGAGGTCTCAGTTATTTTATCTGGATAGCTCTTCTATTTTTTTCCTTGAAAACCAGCCATATAAAACAGGTAATACGAACAGTGTTAACAGCGTGGCCGTTACCAAGCCACCTACAATAACACTGGCAAGTGGACGTTGTATTTCTGCACCTACACCATTCGACATTAGCATTGGGATTAAGCCTAATGCAGATGTTATAGCAGTCATTAGTACAGGTCTTAATCTTGAAGTAGCACCTTCAAAAACGGCTTTAGATGCGTCAAGTCCGTCTTTAATACGTTGGTTGATACTTTCTACCATAACGACCCCATTCAATACCGCTACACCAAATAAGGTAATAAAGCCAACGGAGCTTGGTACGGATAGATATTGTCCTGATATGTACAAAGAAAATACGCCACCAATAACGGCAAGTGGCACATTAACTAAAATCAGCATAGCTTGACCAACAGAGCTAAAAGCAAAGTAAAGTAACAATGCAATTAGCGCTAAAGATAAAGGTACAACGATAGCTAGTCTTTTTTGAGCACGCTGTTGGCTTTCGAATTGTCCACCTATTGCTACCGAGTAGCCTGAAGGTAGGTCAACTTTCTCAGCAATAACTTTTCTGATGTCGGCTACTACACTACCCATATCTCTATTCTGAACGTTTGCTTGAATAACGACACGCCTTTGAACATCATCGCGCCTTACTTGAGGAGGACCTGATTCAAATGAAACAGTTGCAACATCACCTAAGCGTACCCAGGCGCCTGTTGGTGACTGAATTCGAATATCTGAAATAGCTTCCTTATTTTGTCGGTACTCTTCTTCAATACGCACGTAAATATCATAACGTTCATTGCCTTTGATGATTTGTCCAGCTTCAACCCCTCCAATACCATCTCGCACAACTTCCATTATATCAACAACTGAAAGTCCAAAGCGCGATAGCTCTTGCCTATTAGGTTTTACGACAAGTTGCGCTTCACCTGCAATTTGCTCAAGAGCAACATCTCTTGCACCATCAACACTCTTTATAGCCGCTTCGATCTCTTGTCCTTTAGCTGCTAAAACGTCTAACTCAGGGCCAAATAACTTTATCGCCAACTGAGCTTTTACGCCAGATAGTAACTCATCAACACGAGTCGCAATAGGTTGAGAAAAGTTTAGTAGTAAGCCAGGAAACTCCTCTAAAGATCTCTCCATTTTCCCTTGAAGTTCATATCGATTAGATGCACTGGTCCACTCAGAAACAGGCTTCAACCCTATGTAAATTTCTATGTTATTCACAGGCTCTGGATCTCCACCTATTTCGGCTCGACCAATTCGGCTTAATGCATAGGTTACTTCAGGAAAAGCCATTAGTTTTTCTTCTAGAATTGGTGCCACAGTGAGCGCGGTATCTAAACTGGAAGAAGGTGCCAGCGTTGCTCTTAAGTTTATCGTCCCTTCTTCTAACTCAGGTACAAATTCAGTACCAATTAATGGAACTAATGCAAAGGCAGAGAAAACTAATATAAGTGCGGCTGAAATGACTAACTTGGTGCGTTTTAGTGCGAATGTAAGCCCTTTTCTGTAGAGTTTGTCTAATGGCCTAAGAACAAAGCTTTCCCTCTCTTTTACACCTGACTTAAATAAATAAGTTGCCAGTGCAGGTACGATAAACAACGCAACCACAATCGCAGATACAACGGCTAAGATGATGCTTATTGCCATAGGTTGGAATAACTTTGCTTCAACCCCTTCAAAGCTGAACAATGGCGCAAATACGACTAAAATAATCGAGGCAGCAAAAAAGACGGGACGAGCCACTTCTTTACCTGCATTTTGCAGACGTAATTTAATGCCGTGCTCATCGTGTTCTACATCGTGCGGATCTGCGTCAGAAGTTGGAACACGTTCCTTTACCGATTTCGAATGTGTCGCGTCAGGTCTATTTAAATGTTTAAACATATTTTCAACCATAACCACTGAGCCATCTACAAGCATACCAATAGCGACCGCTATGCCACCCAGTGACATAAGGTTTGCAGAAATGCCCCACCAAGCCATGATCATTAACGCGATACCAATAGAAATTGGAATAGATATTAATACCAAGAAGGTTGCACGTAAATTCATTAAAAATAGAGCCAATACAATACAGATGAAAATAAATGCTAGTAATAGTGCATCAACCACTGTATTTACCGCTTTTTCAATCAAATCAGCCTGATCATAAAAAGGCTCAAAGCGAACACCTTTTGGCAATGCTTGACTAATTAATGGAATTCTTGCATTGATACCATCAATGGTGGCTTTAGTATTTGAACCCATGCGTTTTAAGACAATGCCAGAGACAACTTCGCCTAAATTTTCGACTTTACCGTCTTCGGTTTTGCGCGTCATGGTGACAGCACCTTGACGAATTTCACTGCCCATTTCAACTTTAGCAATATCTGAAACCGTAACAACCGTACCATCGACTGTTTTAACGGGAACTTGTTTGATATTACTGATGCCAGCCTCACCACTCTCAAACCAGCCTGTGCCTCTAATCACAAGCTGCTCTTGCCCACGGTTCATGTACCATCCGCCAACATTCGCATTGTTGTTATCTAGGGCACCAACAACGTCTTCTTGCGTTAGTTCATATGCTAAGAGCTTAGATGGATCGACATTGACTTGGTATTGCCTAACATTACCACCAAAAGATAATACATCAGTGACTCCATCGACAGGCATAACGAGTAACTTAACAATCCAATCGTTAAGGCTTCGAAGCGCCATAGCATCATAACCTGCACCTTTATCTGAAATAAGAAGATACTGAAATACTTGGCCCAGCCCAGAGGTGTTTGGTCCCATTTCGGGTGTCCCAACACCTTCTGGTATCAGTTCTTTTGCGGCTTGAAGACGCTCAAATACGAGTTGTCTTGCAAAGTAAATGTCGGTGCCTTCTTTGAAAACAACCGTAACGCCAGACAAGCCTGTTTTAGAAATTGAGCGCACTTGTTCTACATCAGGTAGGGCATACATTACCGCTTCAATGGGGTACGTAATGAGTTGTTCAACTTCTTCAGCAGCCAGTCCTGGCGCTTCAGTATTTACAGCAACTTGAACATTAGTAACATCAGGAAAGGCATCCAAATTTAATTTTGGAATCACCATAACTGCACCAACCATAGTGGCAAACAGCGCAATCAAAATCAGGAGTCTATTATTAACAGACCAATCTATTATTTTATTAAACATAGTCTTGCTCCCTAGTGGTTGTGCGGATCAAATCCGCCTTTAGCGATTTCAGACGCAACAAAAAATGCGCCTTTAGTTACAATTCGCGTTCCACTATCAAGGCCAATGATTTCTCTAAAACCACCTAAGGCTCGGCCTAGTTCTATTTCTACAGCTTTAAATTCTCCAGGGTGGTCTTCGACAAATACTGTCCAATCACCATCTGCGCTGCGGATCAATGCTTCTTCTGGCACAGCCATCACTTTCTGCTTTGTGGCAAACTGAAAGTAAACTTTTACAAACATGCCTGAATGAAGATTATCATCCGAATTATCTACTCCTAACCTAATAATTCGAGTACGAGTAATAGGGTCAATTGTATGGGCTTCTTGGATAACTTTGGCATTGTAACTCTGGCCTTCTAATTTAAGTACCGCAGGAGAATCAATTGATAAATTCAGCTTTTTATTTGGAGAAACTTTTGCTTCAACCCATAGTTGTTTTTCATCTGCTAACAACATTACTGAATCACCAGCATCAACACGTTGCCCTTGGATAAAATCGTCTTGAAGTACAACCCCTTCACGCTGAGCAATTAATGTATATTGCCCAAACGCTTTTATGTCTTTGTTAGAAATGCCATCTATTGCTTTTTCAGTTAACCCTAAAGCAATAAGCTTCCCGTAACTCGCATTGTATGTAGTCTCTGCTTGTAATAATCTACTTTCACTCACCGTCTTGTTACCCAGCTTTTTCACACGTTGCCATTCGGTTGAAGCGATTAAATAGTCAGCCTGTGCTTGTGCCATTGCTTCACTAAATAATGTAACTAACTTCTGACCTATTTCTACATGCTCTCCAAGCGCTGCATGGCGACTAATAATGACTGACTCTGTACGTGGCGATACCACATAACTTTTATAGCCATTAGCTTTTATTTCGCCTGGTGCATATACGGTGCTAAATTGATATTCAGGCTTAACACTTTCCACTTTAATGTTAGCAAGCGACATCTTCTTTGGATCAATAGTGATACCTTCTTCATGCTCTTCATCTTTTCCTTCCTTATTTACTTTTTCGTGATCATGTTCGTCATGGTCATCTTTTTCTTCCCTATTTTCCTTTTCGTGATCATGCTCGTCATGGTCATCTTTTTCTTCTTTATGTCCTTTATCGTGACCATGTTCGCCATGATCATCTTTATGTTCTTTTACATCTTGCTTCGAAACTTTTGTGACAGAGCCAGTACCATCTGACGACTGTGCAAAAGCGTCATGATTTGTAGTAAACCCAACTAACAGGCTGCTAATTACTACGGCTAATAATTTTTTACTAAATATTGTATTCATTTTTTTAACCTATATTTTGATAAATTTAAGATTTCGTTTTTCGCTACTGAAAAAATAAAGCGTTCAAATCTCAAATTTTGATAACTGACCCATACTTAAAACGAAGGATATTTCTGCAAGCTTGAATTGATTTTCCAAACGTATTCCTGCATGAAGCCCTTCCGCGCGTTGATTTAATGCAAGTAGGTAGTCAGACGTATTAATGTCACCAGCTTCCCAGCGCTTATTTAATAAATTTGCACTGCTATCTAATCTGCCTTGTGTGAGTTTTCGCCATTGCTCATAGTATTTTTTACTGATATTAAGCGATTCATATTTAGCTTTTGCTTCAAAAGACTGCTTTCGATATACCGATCGAAAGTTAGCTTCTGCTGCAATGGCTTCTGAATAAGCGGCTTTAACCGTATCTGAATAGTTATTTCTGATGTTTAAAGGAATTGATAAAGTCACACCAACCAAGTCTTCATCTCCACTTTTCCCTGCGCTAACGCCAATGGTTGGATTAGCTTTAGATTCCATAGTGGTTAGCTGAGCCTTAGATTGTTGTCCCTTCCATTGCGCTCTAGCGAGTTTAACTTTTGGATGATCCTCAACCCACTGGGAGTTAAATGAATAGCTTGTTGCCCCAAAAGTAAATGAAAACAAATTTGTAGTATTAGGCGTCCAATCAGGCAATAACTCCTGAACCTTTACCTCTGCATTTTTCAATGCTATTTGCGACTCAGATATTTCACTGAAAATTTGGGACAAGTTTAAATAGACCAATTCAGCGTCAAGTGGCTCTAAAAGTCCGGCTTTTCGCTTATCTTCAACAATGCCAACGAGCGTTTGCAATTGCTCTTCTCTTTCTGAAAGTAACTGAGCAGCTTCTTTTGCTGCTTGCCAATTAACTAATGCAGTTAAAGCGTTAGCCTTTTTAGAATCGAGTAAAGATAACAATTGTTGCTGGTTTACATAGACATCAATTTCACCAATGCTTTTATTTGCTGATTGCTTATCCCAGAAATCAATTGTTTGGCTGATACCAATGGAGTAATTATCAAAATCACCTTCTTTTTCATAACTAGCTTCTAGCTCTGGGTTATAAACGGCTTGAGTTAAACCATTGGCTCTATGACTACTTGCATTGAGTAACTCTTTCGCTGCTATAACTTCGGGATCTTTATTTATTTGACTATCAAGCCATGAAATATTTTTCTCTTTGCCATAACTGGCAGCTGAAAAACTCACAACCATGCATAAAGACAGGACTAAACCTGTATTTTTTAAATATATATACATAAAAAATCTTAATTTTAAAATTAATAAACACGAACCCTTTATCCATTATTAAAGGATAAATAGGTCATTAAAAATTAATCTAATTAAGAAATAGGCGGACGAAGTATAGCTTCAAGAAAGGTACTTGTTTGATCAATTTGATAAGGCGTTTTATTGATAATATTTAGCTTACCATCGACATTGGAATTACTGACTAAAATCCAAGATAAGTGGCTGCCACTGCAATGACCACAGTGATGACAATCCTTTACATCGTGCTGTTCATCATCTGTATTATCATTTAAGGCATTTCGATCATCTGCATGATCATGTTGAGTTTGAAGGTGCTCTATATCTATTTGGTGATTCTCAGATGTTGAAGATGCAACAGCAGTTAACGATTGTAAAACAATCGAAAAGACTAAGAGCATTTTTAGTACAACATTAAGGTTCAAAGTTATCACCAGTTAAATATAGTATTTAAAATACTAGCAGAAACTATTTTCTTAAACTAGCTTTTCAATTCAGTTTCCACGCTTTTACATTAAATAATTTTTATATTTGACTCTATAGCCACTATAGATTTTATACTTATTTTAATATTATTACGGAATGTTAAATATGTCAGAAAAATGTAGTGGTCAGTGTCAATCATCTTCTACCAATGAAGATGTAAAAATTGATGCGCAATTAGATAACTATAGTGGCGGGTTTGTCAGTACATATAAAGTGCCTCAAATGGACTGTCCTTCAGAAGAAAGGTTGATCAGGTTAGCACTAGATGGTGTGGAACCTTCTGTTGGCTTGCAATTTGATATTCCTAATCGCTTAGTGAAAGTTTTTCATGATGAAAATTTAGATGAAATAACAAAAAAGTTACAACAACTTAAACTCGGTGCAGAGTTAGCATCAACTAAAGAAAGTTGCAGCACAGAAGCTGCAAAAGCAAAAGATCTAGCCCAAAAAAATGAGATGAAAGAAGCATCAACACTAAAATGGTTGTTGGCTATTAACGGAGTCATGTTTTTTGTAGAGATAATTGCCGGGATTATTGCGCAGTCTGCTGGCCTTATTGCCGACTCATTAGATATGTTTGCTGATGCTGCGGTGTATGGTTTAGCTATTTATGCCGTAGGTAAAAGTATCAGCATGAAACTTAGAGCGGCACATATATCTGGTGTACTTCAAATTATTCTAGCGCTAGGTGCTTTGAGTGAAGTCGTAAGACGCTTTATTTATGGTAGTGAGCCTATGTCATCTTTAATGATGATATTTGGTGGAATAGCACTAATCGCTAACATTGCTTGTCTGTTTTTAATATTTGGCAACAAAGAAGACGGCGCTCATATGAAAGCGAGCTGGATTTTTTCCGCAAATGACGTTATCGCAAACGTTGGCGTAATCTTAGCTGGTTTATTAGTTACAGTAACAAGCAGCCGTTATCCAGATTTAGTGATTGGTTTGATAATTGCCCTTGTCGTTTTAAACGGTGCTCGCCGCATCTTACAGCTAAAGTATTAAGCAGAGAAATGAAAATAGTGCACTCCTCGTATATAAAATCAAATATATCATACGTGATAATGATTTTAATCGCGGTGCAGTCTGTATTTTTTTCGCTAGAAGAACTTGAAATAAACTTAAACGAGAGTTCTTTTAACACATCACTAACTGAGTCAATTACCCCATTAAAAGCTTCAGAAACCTCCAATGTATTTGAAGTAAATAATAGCTACACTTCAATTGATGATTGTAATTTTTGTTGCTGTTGTCACCTATTTTTAAATGCAGATTCTTCTTGTAATGTTTTACAAGCAATAGATCAATTTCCCACCTACGCCTTAGTTTCTCCTGAGCTAAAAGGCTATATGTCGGTGCCATTTCGTCCCCCTAAACACGCCTAATTTTATATCAAATTTAAAGAGGTCAACATTATTGGCCTAAATAACAATATAAATTTATAGGAAAGTATACATGGCACTTAATACCTGTGCGCATCGCAAGATAGTAATTTTGAGGTGTGTAACACCTCGGCTTAAATATATCGCGTTTCTCGCTTTGTCACTTTTTACATTTAATGTTTATGCCTTTGAAAAGCAGTTAAATCTTCAAGAGGCAATTCAGCAGACGCTTAAACACAACCCTGAACTCAAAATATTTAATTTCAAACAAACCGCATTAACAGGACGAGAACAAACAGCAAGTTTAAATCCCTCTTATGAACTAGAACTTGAAGCCGAGAACTTTGCAGGCTCAGGTGAATTCTCTGCATTCGACAGCGCAGAATTAACCATCGCTCTATCTTCGGTTATTGAAATGGGGGATAAACGCTCAGCGCGAATTGGGCTTGTTTCAAATTCAAGAGCACTACTCACTGCTGAAAAAGAGGTAATAGCGCTAAACTTGATGGCTCAAGTCACTGAGAAGTACGTAGAAGTACTTGCTGCCCAACAAAGAGTGATATTGGCAGATAATGCATTGAAGTTAGCACAAGAAACGTTAGAGATTGTATCTCAGCGTAACCGCGCAGGTGCTACCCCTGAGGCTGAAGTGAAACGTTCAAAAGCAGTTATTGCTCAGGCAAATTTAACCGTTCAATCTGAACGAAAGCGTTTGGAATATTTAAAACTTTCTTTAGCAGCTTTCTGGGGAGAAAACTCTGTAACTTTCTCTGAAGTACAAGGTGATCTTTTTCAGTTTGGCAATGATAGTGACTTTAACACTCTCTTTGCGAAGTTAGAAAAAAATCCAGCAATTCAAATCTATGCAAGCGAACAGCGACTAAAAGAGGCTGAAATACGTTTAGCGAAAACAGAGGTCAATGCCAATATAAAATGGTCTGTTGGTGTTAGGCGTTCTCAAGAAGCCAATGATACTGCACTGGTCGCTGGCTTTAGCTTACCTTTGTTTGCTGAAAAGCGAAATTCTGGTGCAATCGCTAGTGCGCTAGCAGAGCGTGACCAAGTTGCCATAGAGAAAGAGGCGACTAAGTTGAGGTTTAGAAATCACTTACTACGAGCATACTCCAATAGAAAACAAGCCATATTAACAGTTAATTCATTAAAGCAGTCGGTTATCCCAATGCTTGAAGATGCACTGGAAGATACTCAAGACGCCTATCAAAAAGGTCGATATGGATATCTTGATTATGTATCGGCTAGACAAGAGCTGTTAAATGCTCGGCGAACCCTCATTGATGCGGCATCTGCTGCCCTAATTTATGGCGCAGAGATAGAAAAACTAACAAACGAAGCGCTGTCACTCTAAAAAAAGCATCACTTTAAGCTTAATAACAATTTATTGATTCAGTTATTAACTGAATCGTTTAGGAATTCAAAATGAAAAACTATTTACTCGCACTATTGATTTTTATTGGGTATTTGTCACCCATTCAAAGTGGTTTCGCTAGTGAAGATGAACATGAAGGCGAAGAAGGCATAAGCAAAATCGACAATAACATGGCAAAAAAGGTTGGTGTTGAAACAGCCTATTTAGCTTCAAAAACGTTGAACCAAACTATCCCTGTATACGGCGCTACGACGATAGGCGCTGAACAATTATTTCAAGTTGGCGCTAGATATAACGGCGTTATAAAGACAATAAACTCCACTGTTGGTGATAAGGTAAAAAAAGGCGATCTATTAGCCGTTATTGAATCTAATGAGAGCTTAAATACTTATAAAATAACATCGCCTGTTTCTGGGACTGTTTTACAGCGAAATGGAAATATTGGCGGTATCACGCAAAACACCAGCTTGTTTGAAATCGTAAATTTTGACACCTTGTGGGCTGAATTTAAGGTGTTTACCAGCCAATATAATCAAATCAAAGTCGGTCAGCATGTTGATATTGAGCATGGTGAACACGCATTCAACTCCGTTATCACTAATATTATTCCAGCTAAAGATCAACCTTATGTATTAGCGCGGGTACGTTTAAACAATGCTGAGTTAAGCCTAACGTCAGGTCAATTATTAAAAGGCAACGTTAAAATAAATCAATTTGAGGTGGATTTAGCCGTTGAGAAAGTTGCTATACAAGAACTAGGTGGACAATTAGGTGTATTTGTTAAAGAAGGTGAAGAGTACGAATTTGCGCCGCTTGTATTAGGGCGTTCAGATAAGAACTATATAGAGGTCATTGATGGCCTCAGTAAAGGCGCTGAATATGTGAGCAAAAACAGTTATCTGATCAAAGCAGATATTTTGAAATCTGAAGTAGAAGACGACGATTAGGAGACGCAATATGATTGAATCAATTTTGCGTCTAGCAATAAATAGACGCTATTTAATACTAAGTCTGCTGATGGTAATCATCGGCATTGGCATGTGGAGTTATCAAAAACTTCCTATTGATGCTGTTCCAGATATAACAAACGTGCAGGTACAAATAAATACCTCTGCCCCCGGTTATTCACCTTTAGAAGCAGAGCAAAGGGTAACCTTTCCTGTAGAAACCGCCTTAGCTGGATTGCCAAGGCTGTCTCACACCCGCTCCCTGTCAAGATATGGATTATCTCAAGTAACCGTTATCTTTGAAGAGGGAACCGATATTTATTTTGCTCGCAACTTAATCAATGCAAGATTAGCTGCGATAAAAGGCGTTATTCCCTCTGGCTTAGAGCCAGAAATGGGTCCTATTTCCACAGGGCTTGGCGAAATATTTATGTATACCGTACAAGCTTCTCCTGACGCTAAAATGCCTAATGGAGAGCCTTACACCGCTATTGCCCTGAGGGAAATTCAAGACTGGATCATTAAACCGCAATTGGCTCAAGTTAAAGGCGTCATTGAGGTCAACAGTATCGGCGGCTACAACAAGCAATATCATATAACACCGAAACCTGAAAAATTACTTTTTCATCAGGTAAGCTTTGAAGAAATATCTGATGCATTACGTAAAAACAATGATAACCGTGGCGCAGGTTATATCGAACAAAACGGACAGCAAGTGTTAGTGCGCTCCATTGGGCAACTTGCGACAATAGATGAGATCCTCAATGTCATCATCAAAAAGAACGATGGTATTCCTGTAAAAATAAGTGATGTTGCCAATGTTGCTATTGGCAAAGAACTTAGAACAGGGGCTGCTACTCGTAATGGCATTGAGACAGTGCTTGGTACAACCATGATGCTGATTGGTGAGAATTCTCGTACTGTTGCCTTAGCAGTGGAACAGAAGCTCAGCGAAATACAAAAATCTCTGCCAAAGGGCATTACCGCAGAGCCTGTTTACGACAGAACAACGTTAGTAGATAAAGCGATTACAACCGTTACCAAAAACCTCGTTGAAGGTGCGCTATTAGTTATCGTTGTACTTTTCTTATTGCTTGGAAATTTACGCGCTGCATTAATAACCGCCGCTGTAATACCACTATCAATGTTAATGACAATCACAGGTATGGTACAAGCGGGAGTATCTGCCAACTTAATGAGTCTCGGCGCATTGGACTTTGGTTTGATAGTGGACGGGGCTGTCATCATCGTTGAAAACTCTGTTCGTCGGTTAGCAGAGGCGCAACACAACGGCCATAGGCAAGACTTAAGGGAGCGACTAAATACTGTTTTTGAAGCCACTTCAGAAGTCATACGCCCAAGCCTGTTTGGTGTAGCTATTATCACAGTTGTTTACATACCTATTTTTACTTTAACTGGTGTTGAAGGGAAAATGTTCCACCCTATGGCGGCAACAGTCGTTATGGCGTTAATATCGGCCATGATCCTTTCAGTTACACTGGTTCCTGCTGCTGTTGCGATATTTATGAAAGGTAAAATCAGCGAAAAAGAAAGTGTAGTTATTCGTTCAACCAAGTCTATTTATGAACCATTGTTAAAAATGGCGATGAAATTTCGTTGGATTATTGTTTCATTTGCAACGCTGTTAATGGGGTATAGCCTTTGGTTAGCAACTACGCTTGGGACAGAATTTGTTCCACAATTAAATGAAGGTGATATTGCACTACAGGCATTAAGAATTCCATCGACTGGCCTAGAGCAATCAGTAGAAATGCAAGAAGTACTTGAGCAACGTATTAAAGCGTTTCCTGAAGTTGATAAAGTATTCTCGCGCATCGGCACACCAGAAGTAGCAACTGATCCAATGCCACCGAGTATTGCTGATATCTTTGTTATTTTAAAACCACGTAAAGATTGGGCCGAACCTTCAAAGCCAAAGAGTGAATTAGTTGAAGAAATGGAAGAGGTACTGAAAAACATTCCGGGCAACAACTATGAATTCACTCAGCCTATTCAAATGCGTTTCAACGAATTGATTTCTGGTGTTAGAGCTGACGTGGGTATCAAAGTATTTGGTGATGATTTGGATCGGTTATTACTTACCGCAAAAGATATTCTAAATATTGTGAAAACCGTGGACGGTGCTGCTGATGCCCGAATGGAACAGGTCACAGGTGTTCCATCTTTATCAGTAATTCCTAAACGAGAAGCGCTTGGTAGGTATGGATTGAACGTTACCGAATTGCAAGACTGGGTTGCTACTGCGATTGGCGGTGAATCAGCGGGGATCATTTATGAAGGTGACAGACGATTTGAGTTAGTTGTTCGCCTACCAGAGCAAACAAGAACAGATATCGATGGCTTGAAGCACCTGCCGCTTCCACTTGAGGGCGGTAACTATGTGCCACTTGAAGAAGTTGCAGAGCTTAAATCAGAGTCTTTACCTGCTCAAATTAGCCGTGAGAACGGAAAAAGAAGAGTTGTGGTTACCGTCAATGTTCGTGGCAGAGATTTAGGCGGCTTTGTAAAAGAAGTGAAAGCTAAAATTAATCAGGAAGGAGAAGTCCCAGCAGGATACTGGCTTGATTATGGTGGAACGTTTGAACAACTAGAGTCAGCAAGTAAGCGATTAAGCCTAGTTGTACCGATAACATTGGTTGTTATCTTAGGTATTTTGATTATAGCATTTGGTTCATTAAAAGATGCATTAATCATTTTCAGTGGCGTACCGTTAGCATTAACTGGGGGCGTATTTTCACTTTATTTAAGAGACATGCCCTTATCAATTTCGGCAGGTGTCGGCTTCATAGCATTGTCAGGTGTCGCCGTATTAAATGGCTTGGTTATGTTGGCTTTTATTCGAGATCTTTGGCATGAAAAAGGCGACCTTTACGTAGCAATCATTGAAGGTGCCATCATTCGTTTAAGACCTATTTTAATGACGGCACTGGTTGCTAGTTTAGGTTTTATTCCAATGGCGTTAAACACTGGAATTGGTGCAGAAGTACAAAGACCACTAGCAACAGTTGTTATTGGCGGTATTGTATCTTCTACAATTTTAACTTTGTTTGTATTGCCTATTTTATATCAATGGGCGCATGGCTCTGAGAGTAGCAAACAGCAGTCCGACGAAATTTAAAAACAATAAAGCAGCTTAATTTATGTTTAAGCTGCTTTTATATTTAATCTTTTTATTTTAATTTTTAAAGTTTAATTCGTATCATCTCGGCAACTTTCATTTAGAAACTCAAACTCTATCGTCGTATGCGATAAATGATAGGAAGCTAATTTAGTTGCAACTTCTTGTTTAAGTCTAATTAGGTCTTCAACTTCAAAGTTGTCTCTAAGCTCAAGATGCGCTGTTAAAACGTGACTTTCACCATCTAGTGACCAAAAGTGCATGTGGTGGATACCATTAACTTCTGGAAATTCCAGTAATGATTGTTTAATTCGTTCTTGGGTCTCTCTATCTGGTGCCGCTTGAAGAAAAAGCACCAACGTTGATTTCAAGTTTCTAAAAACGTTAAATAAGATAAATAGCGTGAAGCCAATTGATAATAAAGGGTCTAAAATTGGCAGTTCAACAAAAAGAAGTACGACAGAAACAATAAGAACAGCAACCCAGCCAAGTACATCTTCAAGTAGATGCCATGTCAGTACTTTTTCATTTAATGTTTCACCCGCTTTTAATTTGAAAACTGCATATCCATTCACGGCAACACCGAGTATGGCAAGTCCCAGCATCCCCTCAACTACAGGCATTTCAGGATTGGACAACCTTGGAATGGCTTCAAATAAAACCCAAATAGAACCAATAATCAAAACAATACTATTTACCAATGCACCAAAAAGTGTAAGACGGCGATAACCATAGCTGAATTTGTCTGATGCTTCTTTATCTGAAAAACGACTTAAAATCCATGCAAAGCCGATAGACAGGCTATCACCTAAATCATGTACAGCATCTGCCATTATCGCGGTACTGTTGGTAAGCCATCCACCAATAAACTCGATAATAGTAAATGTCACATTCAGAAAAAATGCCCAACCAATACGATCGCCTTTACCATGCTGATGACTGTGACTATGGTTGTGCATTTTGTACCTCTAGTACTTTTTTATTTCTTAGTCTTGATACATTCATATTAATCAAGTGACGTATCACGCGTTGATATATCCAACGTTTTACTCCCGACAAATTAGTACCCTTTTCAAGATAAAACTCATCAGGGGAATCATAAAGCCCAAAGTCGTCATGAATACCTTCTTTTTGAATATAGGTATCCTCTCCACGCCAATCCGTACCGGGTGAAGATAAGCACTTTGTTGCAACACCATAACCACAAAACTCACCTTTTGCTTGGTCAAATTTTTGCTGTAGTGAGCTTAAGTATTGCTCATCCAATATAAAGCCCTCTAAGTTTATCCAGCGTCCATCGAAATAAACTTCCACCCAACTATGGATGATGTATTTAGGCGCTAACCAAAACACATAGGTTGGAATAGCACCTTTTTGTAATTGCTGATCAATAGTAAAACCGTGAAAACGACATTGAATGCCTAACCCTCGCAACAATGCCATCAGCAAGTTGCCTTTGGTATTACATTGTCCGTAACCATCGGATAAAACACTGCTTGCTGAAATATCATCACTCTCATTGTAACCAAATAATATTTCATCTTTAACGAATTGGTAGGCTGCACCAATTTTGTTGAAGTTATCCAAGTTTTTCCACCCTCGTTGATTAATGAGAGATTGGATATTCTTATGTTCAAAATTAACAATTGTCGTATTATTTAAATATTTTTTTGTCATTTTATTCTCCATTCAACTTGTATACTAACACTATAGAATCTATAGTAACTATAGAGTCAATAGCGTTAAGGAATTTTATGAAAATAGGTGAGTTCTCAAAAAAATCAGGCTGTTCAATACAGACAATTAGATATTATGAAAGAGAAGGATTGCTATTAAATCCAAACCGTTCAGAAGGTAATTTCAGGCTGTATGATAGTAAAGCACTAAAACAATTGGAATTCGTAAAACATTGTCGCAGCCTAGATATATCACTCAATGATATTAAACGTCTTATCGAACTAAAAAATACCCCCGAAGAAAGCTGCTCTAGCGTTAACGCATTAATTGATCAGCAACTTGCACTAGTGAATAAACGCATGAAAGAATTAAGGGCGCTTAAAGCTGAATTACAACAGATGGCAAGTGCTTGTGGGTCAGATAATACAATTGAAGCCTGCGGGATCATTAAAACATTGGATAGTTAAACTAAATATAACTTTAGATTATTAGTATTCACAAAGGCAATAATGAAAACCATTGGCAAATTAGCACAATCATTAAATTTAAATGTAGAAACCATTCGTTTTTATGAACGAGAAGGGCTGATTACACAACCTGAAAAACCAATATCTGGTTATAGACAATATGACGAAACAATAGCAGGACAACTTAGGTTTATCACAAAAGCCAAAGCGCTCGGCTTTACGTTAAGAGAAATAAAATCGCTAATGTCTATGGACAGCAACTGCGCTCAAGTTGAGCTATTAAGCCGACAAAAGTTAGTAATCATTCGAGACAAAATTAATGACCTTCAACGTTTAGAGAAAGTAATTGTGGATATGACAAATACCTGTATGCAAAACGAAGATCCAACACATTGCCCCATAATTGATTCATTAAAATGATTGACTCCGTACTTATATACGGAGTTTAAAGTGCTGGTAATATCAACCAATAGACTTTCAAATGATAAATAAAATTTTAGATAAAGTTGGCTCAGGCGGGGTTTGGCTTGCAGCACTTAGTTGTACAGGGTGTTTCCCTGCACTCGGTTCATTAGCATCAGCGTTGGGGTTAGGTTTTCTTTCTCACTTTGAGGGGATTGCTGTAAATACCTTGTTACCTATATTTGCAACTCTGGCGCTACTAGTAAACTTATACAACTGGCACAAAAATAAAAACCATACCAGAGCTGTCTTCAGCATTCTAGGGCCTGTAGCAGTGCTATTAACGCTTTATCCTCTTTGGCAATATGATTGGAGCACATACCTATTTTACTTTGGTATTTGCTTAATGATCGTTATGTCGGTTTTGGATATCGTAAAACCAGTAAGGGAGCAAACATGCAACGTATAGAGCTAAAGTCGACTATTACATGTCCAGAATGTGGGTATAGTCAAATTGAAGAAATGCCGACAAACGCTTGTCAGTGGTATTATGAATGTGAATCGTGCAAAGTTTTGTTAAAGCCTTTAAAGGGTGACTGCTGTGTTTATTGTTCGTTCGGAACAGTTAAGTGTCCTCCTATTCAGGAAGGGCAAAATTGCTGCTCTGGCTAATAAATCATTAAAATCTTAATGTTTAGTGCTAAATTACAACCGTTAAGATTACAGCAACACTTTAAAACCAATAAGAATTAGCACAATGCCACCTAATAGCTCAGCCTTACTTTCAAGTAAAGTTCCGCTTTTAGCACCTATTTTCACACCCAGCCAACTAAAAGCAGCTGTGGTCACACCGATAGTCAAACAAGCTATTAGTACATTTACGTCCATTAAAGTGATTGCATAACCTGCGGCCATAGCATCAATGCTCGTTGCAATAGCTAAAGTCAGTAAAACGCGGTGAGTGACTTGAGATATGTCTTCTTCAATACCTTCAGCAAATGATTCATAAATCATTTTTCCCCCGATGAAGATCAACAAAGCAAATGCTATCCAAGGCGCATAATCGTTTACCCATGATGATATCCCTTTGCCACTAAAATAACCGAATAGCGGCATTACTCCTTGAAAAAAGCCAAAGTAGAAAGCAGCCTTAAAAGCTAGTTTATTTAAACTAGTTGCCTGTTTAGAGCCTAAGCCGATCGACACAGCAAAGGCATCCATACTTAAGGCAATAGCAAGAATTAACACTTCAAACAATCAACTTTCCTCAAGGTTTTATCAAAAAAATTCAGAAAGTCTAACCCACTAAATACAACGATATCAAACCAATAATGAAATGCTCTGGTTACTCTTTGTCTAGTATTGTACCTAAACAATTTTCATTGAGAATTGTTTAGGTACATTAGAATAAACTTTTCGTTGAATAATGTTAATCTCATAAATTGGCTATGAGTGATTGTTTATAACTCAAAAGCTAATGTCTGCTATTGGCTAAGAAATGACATTTACATATTGTTTTTCTATGCCCTAAGAGTTGCTAGCTGACTAATTCGAACAATTTTATAGAATAGTGTCAATGCTCGTAGTTGGCAATAGGAGTAACTTTAAGGTTTTGATTAAGCTCTAGAAATAAAACTTAATTCTTTTAATTTGCTTAGCCCAACAGAAGTATCAAGTTTTAGAGCTTCGCAATATTGTACGTACTCAAATACATTTAGTTTTCTTTCACAGGTTTCTATTCTTACCACAAACTGGTGAGGCTCACCTAATAATTCACCAAGATCACGTACAGTTAATCCCTGCTCTTTACGAGCAGCTTTTAGCCAATCTATCAAGGCTTTATAACGAGAATCGTTTATATGCTTAATCATGGCATCAACTCTATTGTAGAACCCTCTTGGCAACAAAATAGCACCAAGGTATGATGACACTTTGGTGCTATTTTGTTGCCATACTATATTAAAAATTAATAGCTAATGTCATTAGGTATCAGACGGCTGAGGTATACATGAATCAAGAAAAAAAAGAGATGTTCAAAGAGTTCAAGCATATGCTAGGTTCAGGGGCTCTTCGTATTTTACTTAATATTAAAATTGGAGAACCGGCCTTGAACGGCTTAGCAGAGCAACTTCACCGTGATAATGCGCGGTTTCATAACAACAATATTAATATTGCTAAATGCTATAAATTTTTAAAGTATCAATTAAATAAATTTGGCTTAGCAGGCATTCAACAAATAGATAAAGATGAAATAGACTTAACACGCCTTTTCAGGTTTAAATTTGACTTTAAAGTTGAGGACAGTGAAGTAAATTTTTTAATCCCTGAAGCATGGGCAATATTACGTTTGCCTAATACAGAAGATCAAAGAATCATTAGATATAGAATATTTATGAATTGCACACATAAGGACGTAGATTCAGTCAAATTATCTGAAACAATAATGAGTTTGCATCATATTGCTCAAAGCCAAGATAAGTTTGAATGGGTTGCCCCATCTGGAATTAAATTCGTTCTATATAAGGAGAGAATGTTGGGCTTTAGTGAATATGCAACGGATCACCTAGAACGAAATTATGTTCAACCTTATCTTCAGTGGACAAAAGGGCAGAACACACGCCCTAAAATTTTAACGTTACCTGAAATAATAAGTAGAGTATAATTATTAAAATTAGTAACTAGCGTTCTTTATCAACTTTAGTAGAACATCTAGATAGGTATTTTTGCTAAATGTGAGAATAATCATGCCTAACCTCTCAAAATTCTCATGTTTTTAATTAAAAATAATGAGAATATGATAGATTAGCTACATGTACCGTTATTTATGGTTATTCACAATTTTCACAGTTCAGGAAGTGTAACGGTGCTTAAAGATGATTACGATGTTGAAGTGGAATATCGTCAATAATTAGCGTGTCAATGTCGTAACAAAAAAGTGCAATGGTAGTTATACCCTTGCACTTTTTTATTGTTAGGCTATTAATGAGTTTTAAAAGGTAAAGCATTAATAAATAAATCGTTTTCAAGCGAATAATTTGATTACAGCGTTTGGCTGCGCCCAAGGTTACGGCGATAACGCATTTTTGCTTAATTTTAATATTGATTTTTTGCCAGAATTGATAAAAAATTTGCCTTCCACATTTGTTGATTTTGTTTGAGCACGCATATGAGCACAACTAACAATTCTTTGCAGAGTTTCCAAACCGATCGTAAGTTTTACGATGATAAAAACTACCCTAGAGGCTTAAGCCGCTCAGGGGATTATTCACTTAAAGAAGTCGCCATTATAGAAAACCATGGTATTGCCTTTCTTGATTTAGCCAGTGGCAAAAGAGCGCCTGTTACCGAGGTTGAGCAGCAATTTATCAAAGTTTGTCAGGGGGAGATCCTACCGACTACAGCAGAGGAAAAAGCTTGGCTGAAGTATCACAATAAAATTTTAACGCCTAAGCAGTTTCATACCTTATTTGGGCGCAGTAAAGTTGCAGTGTTTGATGACGATGTCGCCGCTGATAGCGACGACTTTGACGACGAATAATAGCGCTGCAGGCAGGAGTAATACCGGCATTTGCATCAACTAATATTGGGTGCGCTACCAGAGCAGCACCCAACGTATTGCAGTAAAGTAGCTGTTATTATCGCTAATGGTTTTTAGCACGCTCTGCGCTGAAAAACTCATGGTAGAGCATCAATAAATGCGCGGCACTCCAACTAAAATTACTCGCCCCTTGTACTGCACCGGTTTCTGGGTTGTAGTTTTCGCGAATAGCGCCATTCTCACTTAACCCTTGGGCGTTCACTAATAGCTTGTTCGCTAAGGCTTTAGCATCACTAGCATAGCCATAATTATCTAAAGCGATTAAGCCAAAGTATACTTGGTCAAGCCAGACCCGACCGCGCCAATAAATATCTTGATCATAAGCAGGGTTAGATAAAGCCGCTGTACCTAATGGTACTGTGCTATTAAATTCATCTGGCGATAACATCACCGCTTTTACCTGTGCCGCTTTATCTTTATCGGCAATATTAGCCCAAAGAGGACTCCAACCTTCTGGACCTCTGCCGCGCTCGGTCAACAGTTTACCTGTGCAAACTTGGCTTGAGCTTTGATTTGCATTTGTTATGGCTCGGTCGTAGTAAAAACCGCTTTCTGGATCAAAAAAGCATTGATTAATTCGCGCCGCAAGCCTTGTTGCTGCTTGTCGATATTGTGTTGCTAATTGGCTATTGCCAAGTAGCTCTGCCATGTTCGCTAACAGGTTTTTTTCATGCGCTAAATAGGTGTTAAGTTCAACTGACTCTTGGTTAATTGAAAAACCGAGTAGTTCGCCTTGAGCATTTCTGTTCTCAAAAAACATCACCTGCCAGTCTTTACGGGCTTGCTCGATATTGCCTTGATAGTGTTGCTTGGCGTAAGTTTTAAGTTGTTCTTGATTAATAAAGCCAAAACGCGCGGCATTATCCATGCCTGACTCCCATGCAGCGCCATGCTGAGCGCCAATATCAATGTCGTCATAGTCGCCACGGCTCAGTACTTGTTGATATAACGCCATGCCTGCACATTGGTACCAGTGATCTTTTGCCGCAGTACAACTACTTAAGTTCGCTGCTTGGCGTGCTTGGTCGTTGCTATATTGAACTTTAAAACTGATATTGCCGTGTTCATCATTGTGAAACCTGTGTTTGGTAGCGCCATATTCGACTAGCCCGTTTTGGTTATGGTCGCGGTTGCGATACCACCACTGATGATATTGTTCAAGTTTTGGCAACATTTCTTTAATGAAGTCGATATCTTGGGTTTTCAGGTAGACTTGCCATACTGCCCAGCTGGCAAGTGGTGGTTTACTGTTACGTTCGTTCCAATTACCCCCATCACCATTTCGAGGCAGATCTTTGTTATAAAATACCGCATCGGTCACCATGCCGTAGTCTTCTGGTCGAAGCGAATCATTAGGCTGAATTTGATAATCAAACATGGCGCGAATGTTATTTTTGGCTAGTTCAGGGTTAAAGCTGGCCATAGCATAAGCGTGCTTCCAAGTATCCCATGCCCAAGTACCATTAAACCAGCGAGCCGTTACAGAGGGGGTAACACTGTCATGTAACAAACTACCTGCAGCACTGCGCCAATTGCCGATTAAGGTTTCAATTGACTTTATCGCCACTAGTTTTTGCTGATCGCTTTTATCGGCCAGATTAACGCCATGGTCTAAATAGCTTTGCCATCGCGCTTGAGTCGCTTGAATAAACTGTTTAGGAGCGGTAAGCGCTTGCACGATAAATGGCTGCTCTATATTGGCTTCGGCTTGGTTATGAAAGTAGCTTTGGGTGCTATGTAGCGCAAGAGTGCTGTTTTTAGCAATGTTGACTTGCGCACGGCTAGTGTAACTCAGTTGCTTGGGGTCAATTTTCGTGTTGGTGGCTAAGTTACGGTGAATTTGATACTGCGCACTGTCACTGGTGAGAATGTCCCACGTTGACCTTATTTCACCAAAGTTAATGTTCAGACCATATTGATGGCTAGTTAGTTTTCGGCTCCAGGTTGGGAGTGCATTTTTTACACTTTGTTTATCATCCCATTGCGACAATAAAGCACCGTGCCAACTTAGTTGTAAAGGTAAGTTTTCGCTGGTTTTATTGCTGATTTTTGTGCTGATCAGTGCTGTTCTATTACTGATAAAGTGCAACGTCAGCGTTAGGTCTAATTCAGCAAAAACATAATGTTGTACTAGGGCACCAGGCTGAGAGTAAATGCTTGATTGAGCCGTTGATAAGTCAAAGCTTTGCTGAGTTTCTAAGTTAACGATTTGCAATTGCTCGAGTAGCTCAGCGATAAACAAGCCATACTCTTGGGCAATAATCATTGGGCCGGTAAAGCCACCATAACCTGCTTTATTAGCAGGTAATAAAAAACCGTGCCAAGCGCCTAAATCAAAAAATGGATTAAACTTTTGATTTTGATAACTATCGTAATCTTTGTGCTGTTTTGGCATGCCCGTGCGATCAATAACATTGTGCGCACTAGGGTGCTCAGCGGTTATCTTTTCTTGTCGGTCAGCACTTGCCATCGCCGGCAAAGTGCACAGCAGTGACATGCAAAAACCTATACTAAATAAACGTAAACCCTTAATCATGAAAACTACCTATCTAATAGTAACTTAGTCGTATTTTATTTTTAAATTCCGTTAAAAATACCTTGTCTTAATGGCAAAGTATGCCAAATAAAACTATATTATGCGATAATTGATATAGTATTATTTGTATGATAAATGTTGCAATTAAGAAATTTACAATTATAGTGTTAACTGGGCTGATTATTTTTCGGCCACTAATAACCGCAAAATATAAGTAGCCGTTAGAGGCACGAAAAACACCGTCAGAGGGGAGTGTAAATGCAAATTAAAAAACCAAAGCTAAGCTATCTATCAATGTTAGTGATGTTAAATCTGGGCGTAGCAACAACCGCAAGCGCTGCAGAAGGTAGCCAAAGTGCTAATAAAGACATTGAAGTGATCACGGTATCGGGTATTCATGCCAGTATGGTCAAATCAATGGATATTAAAAAGTCTTCTGACGGTGTGGTTGATGCCATCGTAGCAGAAGATATTGGTAAGTTTCCGGATCAAAACGTGGCTGAGTCTTTGCAGCGTATCTCTGGTGTTGCTATTGACCGTGATGGCGGTGAAGGGCAATTGGTCAGTGTCCGTGGCTTAGGGCCAGAATTTAATGCTGTGCTGGTTAATGGTCGTACTATGTCGACGGTCAGTGGTGGTAGAGCATTCAGCTTTGATACCCTAGCCTCAGAATTAATCAGTGGCGCTGAAGTGCATAAAACGCAATCAGCTAAGCTACAAGATGGCAGTATTGGTGCCACGATTAACATTACTACCCATCGTCCGTTGTCTATTGGCGAATTTAAAGCCGTAGCCAGTGTCAAAAATACTTACGATAAGTTGTCAGACTCCAATAACCCAACATTCTCTGGTCTAATCAGTAATACCTTCGATGACGGTAAATTCGGTGTCTTAGCCTCTCTTGCTTATAGCGATAAAGACAGCCGCAGTGATGTTGCACAAACTGCCGGCTATTTATCTGAAACACTTGATTCATTAAACAGTGGCGAAACGCTTGAAAATGTTTTTATGCCACGAAACTATGATCAAATCGTTAAAACTGAAAACCGTGAACGTACCAGCGGTAGCCTAGTGTTGCAATACCGCGCGAATGATGACCTATTGTTCACTGCTGATGCCTTGTACTCAAAGTACGATGTTAGCTATCGCGAAGACATCCTAGCGCATTGGTTTGAGCCAGGTAATATCGTTGATGCCACATTGGATGAAAACCGAACTATTGTGCAATTAGCAACAGGCAATAACAGTGCCACCGATTACTTAAATCGTTTATCTTACCGTCCAACCACCACTAAAGCGCTTGGCGTGAATATGGATTGGCAATTAAGTGATGAGCTAAATGTCACCGCGGATGTGTCTTACTCAAATGCAAAATCTGATGGCGGAAATGGCACTACTGATACAGTAGCTGGTTTTTTCAACAGCTATACCTTTGATACAACAAAAGGTGGCGATGTACCTGAGTTAGGTTTTGAAGAAAACTTAAGCAAAGATATTTTAGGCGCTAACTGGGCCAGTATCTTTGGTGATGATATCGAAGATAAAATTGTTGAAGCGCGTTTAGATGCTGAGTGGATTGTTGACCAAGGTAGCTTATCTAAAGTTAATTTTGGTACCTCACACTCAAGCCGCACTTTATCAACTATGCCAACCAACACCGACCGTACCGTGCGTAATGGTTGGGGTGGTTATGTGGTGCAGTTACCTAGCAGCTTATTTACTGATTTTGACGCTGATGGCTTCTTATCAGCAGCAGGTGGCGACCCAGTGAGCCAATGGCTTATTTTTGATTCGTATGAATTTATGAACTTTTTAGAAAGTGACCAAGGTTATACCCAATTAGATCCTGACTCTGCGGCGCGCATGAAAGCTGCCATGGATAATAATGGTGGTCATACTGCACAAAATGTTTTATCTGATTCTTATGAAGTGAAAGAAGAGTTAACCGCATTATATGTTGATGCCTATTTTGAAGGTGAGCTAAGTGCTATGCCTTGGCAAGTAGTTGCTGGTGTGCGCTATGTGAAAACCGATACCACATCATCAGGTTATGGCAATGAGTTAGTTGATATCACAGGCCCAGATGCTTTAGGTAAATATGTGCCAATTACCTCAGATAACCTAACGCGTATTAGTGAAAAAGCTGATTACAGTAATGTACTACCAAGCATTAACGCCAATATCGAAGTGGTTGAAGACGTTATTATTCGTGCCGCATGGTCAAAGAGTATTACGCGCCCAACGTTAACTGAATTGTCGCCTGCAACTAGCTATAGCGAAGGTAAGATTGACAGTTTATCAGCTTCAGGCGGTAACCCTAATCTTGAACCATACGAGTCAGATAACTTTGATTTAAGTCTTGAGTGGTACTTTGATGATGCAAGTTATGCAGCCATCTCTTATTACACTAAAGATGTTGATAACTTTATTGACGGTGGCATCTCACAAGAGTCAGTAACCGTACCAAACGGTGAGTTTGATATTCGAGTGAGCCGTCCAATGAACCTTAATTCAACAAAAATCGACGGTGTTGAGCTTGCTTTACAACATAGATTTACCTACCTACCTGCGCCATTTGATGGCTTAGGTGTGATGGCAAATATGACTTTTGTTGACAGTGAGTCAAGTGCTGATACTGCGGAAAATCCATTACCTTTACCGGGTTTAGGTGACTCGCAAAATGCGGTGTTATTCTATGAAAAAGACGCTGTGCAATTCCGTATTGCTTACAACAACCGTGACGAGTTTATGCAAGTAACCTCTAACTGGGCGGGCGGAGCACCAATCTACGTTGAAGATTACTACCAAGTTGATGTTAGTGGTAGCTATGATATCACAGATGACTTTACGGTATTTTTTGAAGGTATCAATGTTACCAATGAAGTCACTAAAAAGCGTGGCTTATACAGCAGTCATGCCTTGTACACGATAGAGACAGGTCCACGTTACTCAATTGGTGTTCGTGGCACTTTCTAACTTCCTAGTGAGCAAAAGGATTTGCTAAATACCTTTGACGCTAATTGGCTTTTGCTTTTTTAGCGTCACTTTTTTACCTAACAACTGAACATTTATATTATGACTAAAGCACATATTTGGCTACGCGCTGAAACAAAACCACATGAACAACGTACCGCACTGTCTCCACAAGGTGCAAAAACGTTAGTTGACGCCGGTTTTAAAGTGAGTGTTGAATGTTCATCACAAAACATTTTTGACCAAGCGCTTTACCGACAAGTGAATGCAGAAATTGTCGAGCAAGGTAGTTGGATTAATGCCCCCAAAGACGCAATAGTTTTGGGTTTAAAAGAATTGCCTGAAGATGACTTTCCACTTATTCATCAACATATTTATTTTGCTCACGCCTATAAAGAGCAAGCTGGCTGGCAAGATTTATTATCACGCTTTAAGCGTGGCGGCGGCGAGTTATACGATTTAGAGTACCTAGTTGATGAGCAGCAACGTCGAGTGGCGGCGTTTGGCTACTGGGCGGGTTTTGCAGGTGCAGCCTTATCGGTGTTAGCCTGGGCGAATCAGCAACAAGGCATGACACCACCTTTAGCGGATATTCACTCTTATCAAGATAAAGAGCAGCTGCTAACGGTACTTAAACAAGCCATCAGCCAAGTAGACACTCAGCCACAATTATTAGTGATTGGCGCGAAAGGGCGCAGTGGTAGCGGGGCAGTCGACTTAGCAAAAGCGCTGTCGTTAGATGTATTGGAATGGGACTTAGCAGAAACCAAAAAAGGCGGCCCGTTTGTTGAGATCACGCAAGCTGATATTTTTGTCAACTGTGTCTTGGTGAATCAAGACTTACCGCCTTTTATTACCAAAGAGCTACTTAAACAGCCGGAGCGAAAATTGTCGGTGATTGTTGATGTTAGTTGTGACCCTTACGGTAGCTATAATCCATTACCGATTTATCAACAATGTACCACTTTTAAAACACCATGTTTACGCCTAGATGAGAGCAACATTCTTGATCTGATTGCTATCGATCATCTACCGTCACTATTACCAAAAGAAAGTAGTGAAGACTACGGCGAACAATTAGTGAAACACTTACTAACGCTAGATGACAAATCTCAGGGGGTTTGGCCTGCGGCACTGGCCTTATTCAAGCGTAAAATTAACGAAATTTAAACAGGATATCTATGACACATACTATACATTGGCTAGGAGCGGGTTTATCGTCAGCGCCAGGCATTATTGAACTGGCAAAACAAAGTACACCGATTATTGTTTGGAACCGTAGCTTAGCCAAAGCGCAACAACTGCTAAAAAATGATGACATTGAACTTGATATTCGTGAGCTCGATTGGGCTGCGTTAGCTAATGTGGTTAAGCCGGGTGATGTCTTAGTATCCATGTTACCTGCGACCATGCACTTAACGGTGGCCGAGTTTTGTTTAAAGCAGCAAGCACATTTTGTTTCTAGTAGCTACATCGCACCAGAAATGGCAGCGCTAGATGCCAAAGCTAAGGCGGCTAACTTATGTTTTGTCAATGAAGTTGGCTTAGATCCCGGTATTGATCATTTGTTTGCGCATTTGTTGGTAGACAGTTATCAAGCAAGCGAGCAGTACTCAGCCGATAACCAACTTTATTTTCGCTCATACTGTGGTGGCTTCCCGAAAGTGGCCAATGACTTTAAATATAAATTTAGTTGGTCGCCATTAGGAGTATTAAAAGCCTTACGCTCGAAAGCGCAATGGCAAGCAGATGGCACGGTGCAAAACTCAAATGCGCCTTGGGAAGCATTAAGTGAGTATCAAGCGCAGTTATTTGATCGCCAAGAAACATTTCAGGCATACCCTAACCGAGACTCTATTCCCTTTATCAAGCAATACAACTTTCAAGATAACTGGGATGTACAAGAATTTGTTCGTGGTACTTTACGGTTAAATGGTTGGTCTACGGCATGGCAAGGACTATTTGACGAGATTGCTAGCTTAGAGGGCAGCGAAAGCGAACAACGTTTACAGCAAATTAGTCAAGAGCTAGAGCAAAAGTATAGCTATGAGGACGGTGAAGCAGATCGCGTGGTGATGTGTGTTGAGCTAGAAGTACGCCGCGCCGGTCAAGTTATTTGGCATCAAAGTTACCAGCTTGATAGCCACGGCAATGCGCAAGGACAAGCGATGGCACGTTTAGTGTCTTATCCGGTAGGTTTAGCGATAACGTCGGTACTCAATAATGAAATCGCACCAGGGGTTAGCGCGGCGCCAGAAAAGCCGGAACAAATCCATCAATGGTTAAGTAAATTAACCGGGCTCGGAGAGTCCATCGGTCATCACGACCACATAGCAAGATAAAGCCAACGGCGGTTATTGACTAACAACATTTAGTTATTTAACCGCCGTTTTTGTCTGTAGTTGTATAGCCATTAACAATGGTTGCAGGAAGTACAACTTATACCGGTTTCATTAATAAGAAGATCTATTTTATACGCAAAAAAAAACTGCTCAATACAAGGCATTTATTTAAATAACTCGTTGTTCAGGACACTTATGCTTCAGCATTGTCCACATAAGCTACCTCCTTGTAGCAATAATTATTAAATAAAGCACGTAATCGTTGATTGTTTTAGCCAGTAGAAATGATCATATAAGTATTGAGATTGGTATTACCTTAAATAATAACGCAGCATCAAAATACTAGGCTCGCAACAGGTAGTAAGCGCTTTAACGGGCGGTTATGCGGTGATGAACTTAGCCACGAAAAATAAAGCTGCGATCGGCCAGCAAAGTACAAGCTTTTACCTTGCGAGTGCGTTGGCTGCTAACAATAAAGGGATAATCATGTTAGAAAAAAAATTAAAACCGTCGTTATTTGACGCCTTGTTTCCCATTGTTATTTTACTGTGTTTGCTTTTTCTCGCCGTGTATTTTTTCGGTGATGACTCATCATCAGGCCCTAATCAAATTGCGCTAATGTTATGTGCCGGTATTGCTTGTTTGATCGGCTTAAAAAATGGTTATAATTGCGATGAAATTGAGGCCGGCATCACCAAGGGCATTAGCTTAACCTTAGGTGCGATATTAATTTTATTGGCGGTTGGTTCTCTGATCGGTACTTGGCTGCTCGCGGGTACAGTACCCACCATGATTTACTTTGGCTTACAAATACTTGAGCCACAATATTTCTATGTTAGTTGTTGTATTATCTGTGCCCTAGTGGCATTTTGTGTCGGTAGTAGTTGGACAGTTGCCGCCACCATAGGTGTTGCATTAATGGGGGTTGCAACGGGTATTGGCGCCTCAGGTGCTATGACCGCCGGGGCTATCATCAGTGGCGCGTATTTTGGTGATAAGTTATCGCCGTTATCTGATACCACCAATTTGGCGTCAGCTGTTGCTGGCACGGAATTGTTTATGCATATTAAACACATGCTGTGGAGCACTATTCCTAGTTTTATTATCACCTTAGTGATCTTTTTCTTTTTAGGCTTAAAAGCTCAAGAGCAAGCATCTAATGCGCAAATTCAGCAGCTATTATTGAGTTTAGAGCAAGAATTCTTTATTGCCTGGTACTTACTATTGCCCTTGTTTGTCACTTTGTTTTTAGCGGTGCGAAAAATGCCGGCTTTTCCTGCCATTGGTATCGGCGCTATTGTTGGCGCTGTTTGGGCAATACTGTTTCAGCAAGAACTTATTCTTGCCTATGCAAATGAGGGAGTATCGGCAATACAGGCCAACACTATGGTGGTGTGGCAGGTGATGTATTCAGGCGTGTCGTTAGATACAGGTAACGCCGCGGTAGACAGCTTATTAAGCGGTGGTGGCATGGGCTCGATGCTAAATACCATCTGGTTAATTATTACCGCCATGACTTTTGGCTCAATCATGGAAAAAGTGGGCTTATTAAGGCGGGTTGTGGAAAGCTTGGTGCGGGTAACTAGTAGCGCAGCGTCTTTAATTTCAACCACTATCGTCACCGCTTTTGGTACCAACTGCATTGCCGCCGACCAATACATAGCAATTGTAATGCCGGGCCGTATGTTCAAAGACGCTTATCAAGACGCTAAATTAGCACCTGAAAACCTATCGCGAGCATTAGAAGATGGTGGCACAGTAACAGCGCCCCTTATCCCTTGGAATACCTGTGGTGCCTATATGCAATCGGTATTGTTGATCAACCCGTTAGAGTATGCGGTTTTTTGTTTCTTTAATTGGCTGTCACCGATCATTGGCATGGCTTGCGCTGTAACCGGTTTTAAAGTAAAAACATTAGTAACAAAAACACTAACTAACACCGCAGGTTTAAGCCCAGCGCCAATAAAATAAAATATTTAAGTTGAAAAATATAAAGAGTACGTTATGAGCAAACCATTAAAACATGTTGTTATTGTAGGCGGCGGTAGCGCCGGTTGGATTGCCGCAGGCAGTATTGCAGCAATGCACAATACCCAATCAGCGCAAGGGCTAAAAGTAACCTTAATTGAATCACCTGATGTGAAAAGTATTGGTGTTGGTGAAGGCACATGGCCCACCATGCGCACCACATTGCAAAAAATGGGCATATCAGAAACCGACTTTATTCGCGAATGCGATGTCAGTTTTAAACAAGGTGCAAAATTTGCCAAGTGGGTAACTGGGGCTGATGATGACTTTTATTATCATCCTTTAGTGTTACCACAAGGCTACTTTGATATTGATTTATTTAAATATTGGCAAAAAGATCAGCAAGGTAAGTCATTTTCCGAGGCGGTATGCTTTCAAGAGCAAGTGTGCGAAAACGGCTTAGCGCCGAAATTAATTACCTCGCCTGAATACGCCGCTGTCGCAAACTATGCTTATCATTTAAATGCCGGAAAATTTGCCGAGTTTTTAAAAGCGCATTGTATTAATAAACTCGGCGTAAATTATATAAGTGACCATGTTGGCAAGATAAACAGTACCGAAACGGGTGATATTGCCAGCTTAAGCACTAAAAAACATGGTGATATTACTGGCGATTTGTTTGTTGATTGCACCGGTTTTTCTGCCTTGTTAATTGGCCAACATTATCAAGTGCCTTTTATCAGTAAAAAAGATATTTTATTTATTGATACCGCACTGGCCGTGCAAGTGCCTTATGAAGATGGCGCTGATGAGATTGCCTCGCACACCATTTCTACCGCGCAAGATGCCGGCTGGATCTGGGACATAGGCTTACCGTCGCGTCGAGGTGTTGGTCATGTTTATTCAAGCCGACATACCACGCAAGCAGAGGCTGAAAAAGCCCTGCGCCGCTATTTAAAAGACTCCATTGGCGAAAAAAGTGAGTCTTTGAGCTTGCGAAAAATCGATATTAATCCGGGGATTCGAGAAAAATTCTGGGTCAATAATTGTGTTGCCGTGGGTATTTCTGCAGGCTTTTTAGAGCCGCTTGAAGCGTCTGCCTTGGTGATGATTGAACTTGCCGTAGCTACCATTGCAGAGCAATTGCCGGCAAACCGCGAATGCATGGACATAGTGGCGCAAAGCTTTAATGAGCGTTTTAACTATAACTGGGATCGCATAATTGATTTTCTGAAACTACATTATATTGCCAGTAAGCGCGAAGACACCGCGTTTTGGCGTGATAACCGCGATCCGGCGACAATTCCTGACAGCTTAAAGTCCTTGATGACGTTATGGCAGCACCGCTCACCGTCTGAATATGACTTTCACCATAAACGCGAAGTGTTTTCCGCGGCCAGTTATCAATATGTGTTATATGGCATGGACTTTGATTTTACGCCCAATGATCGAGGGGCAACTGAAACGGAAGAAAAAATGGCACAACGCATGTTTACGGAAAATAAACAGATAACGCAAAAGTATGTTAGTGCGCTACCAAAAAACCGTGACTTAATTGATAAAATTCATGAATTTGGCTTTAGTAAGATTTAAATCCGAGTAAGGTAAATATGCAGCAATTAGAAACCGTCAGTAGCGAGCATCACAGCAAGCTTAAAGTATTACCATCAGGGCTGCGCGAAAATAATGCGCAACTACACCTGTGCCATATTGTGTTAGCAGAGCTAGAGCAAGCGGCACAGTTTTATCCGATATTTTTTGCTAAAGATAGCGATACCGGACAATTTCAGCCAGTGGCTTTATTTGGTTTATCGGTTGATGAAAATCTTTATCATGACAGTGGCTTATGGGAAAAATGCTATTTACCGTTAAAGCTACAAAGCCAACCTTTTTATTTACGTCAAGACCCACAAACGCAGCGGCCTAGCCTTGCTATCGATATCAAAGATAGCCGTGTGCAAACGCAACAGGGTGACGCATTGTTTATTAACGGCAAAGCCAGCCCTTACTTAGAGCAACAAAGCGTTATTTTGTCAGAGCTAACACAAGGTTTTGTGCTCAATAGCGCTTTTATTAACGACCTGTTAGATAATAATTTGCTTGAGCCTGTAACCTTAGATATTCAGTACCAAGATGGTCAAGCGCAGCAGTTAACCGGCTTGTATACCATTAATAAGGAGCAACTAGTTAAAGTGCCGAGCGAAAGACAAAAACACTTTGAACAGCAGGGCTATATTGCCTTACTCAGTGCGGCTATGTCCTCGGTAAGTCATGTGAGCACCTTGATTGATATTAAAAACCGCTTAAAGCAACAAGGTTAAGGTGCTTGAGTACGGCAGGTATTGCCCAGCTCAGCAGCACAAGTTAGGCGGCAAAATTTAGTTATTAATGCCCAGCGCTTGCAGCGTGTTCTGCCAATGGCTCGCTGCTTTTAAGTCACTAATTTTCTGCTCTATAAATGTACTTAATCGCGGCTTTGATTTTGCTATTAACACCGCACGATCAAAGTAGAGGGTGGCATTGTTACTGATATAGAGCTGATCTTGCAATTGCAGTTTCTGCACTAAATACTGTAGTGGCATTTGCCCAGAAACCAGAAAGTCTATACGCTGAGAAGCTAACATTTTGACACTTTGCTCTAACGATGTTGCGTTAACGGCTACTAGGTTGCCTGCAGCGACTAATGCCTCAATTTGTCCATCTAAAAATCCAATTACTTGACTGGTGATTAAACCACTTACTTGTGCTTTGGCGATACTCTCTAATTTTAAGTCATGTCTGGATAAGATCACGTTGGCATCTTTTATAATCGCTTGGCTCCAATAATATTGCTGCTTATCAGGGTCAAACCATTGGTGAGAGACGAAAGGCACAATGCAGTCAGTACTCATAGCAAGGGTTTTGAGTAAACGCGCTCGGGGCAATATTAACACCTCAAAATGATAGGCGCCTTGTGCTTGCTGATTTAAAAAATCGGTAAATGTATAGATTAAACCTAAGCGCTGCTGGGCATCGATAATAAAGGGCGCAGACTTATAAGGCGAGCAGACATATACGGTATTGATTTTGGCAATACTATTGGTACTTAGCAAAAGTAATAAGAGCAATAGCTTGGCTAAACCAGTGCCTTGACGCCGAGTCTGATAGCGGTCAAATACCTTTAAAAACACAAATCTAATCCTTTTTATCTGTCGTTATTATCATTAATCAGCAGCGTCACTTGACGAGATCATGAGCCGCTATAGTATAAAAAAACTAACTTGCTTTTCAATCGCTAACAGCCTTTATTGCGCCATCCGCTAATCTCAGTAGTTGCTAAACGGTTAAACGCTGTAATAGGCGCGATTAAATCAGCTAATTATGGTCGTTTTGACTTGCATCCATACGATAATGTAAGGCAACTAGCCGCATGGCTAGTACGCGATTTCTCCACCTTACTTGACCATATAGTCAATTGATTTTCAAAAAATTTAAATTGTATCCCAAGTTAAATACCTGTAAATTTGTAAGAGAAATGTTAATGGATTAAGTATTTCGAAGACACCGATAAAAATAATAACAATAAAGTTGGAACTCCATTGATGCACGCACGACGTTTTTTAAAACCCTTTATGGTGATAGTTGTTATGACACTATCAAACACCGTATTCGCCTCATTAATAGCAAGAGATTATTTAGCCAATGGCGATGGCGCGATCACCTACGATACCGATAGTGGTTACGAATGGTTAGATCTCACTTATACACGTTCTATGTGTTTACAAGACACGCTCAATAATGGCTGTAATAATTATCATGATTACTTAGCATCGCTTGACGATGGCTGGCTATTTGCTAACAGTCAACAAGTGAGCAATTTATTGGCTAAATTTGCCTTTGCAAGTAATCAAAGTGCAATTTATGGTGATGCCAAGCCTGGCTCAGGTTATTACTATTATAAAAACCCTAACCAAACGTTTATCAGCGATGTTAATGCCTTGACTTTATTGGGGGAGTCGATGAGTGCTGGCTCATCCTTATATGGGATTAAAGGCTTTACTCGCGATAATATTAATGGTGCCCACGAGCAGTTTATGGCCTATTACAATAAAAACCAAAGCTTAGGTATTGTTGCTTTTGGCGATTATCACCGCGTGGCACAGGGTAAGCCTATTCAAGCCTTTTATACCTATCGTGTTGCCAAAGCGGAGAGTGTATTTATTAGTAGTAAGCCACAAATAACTAGCACTAATGTCATTAATAACGCGACAGCTTTGCCTGAGCCCGCTAGCCTGACGCTGTTCAGCTTATTACTCAGTGCATTATTCATGCATGGTTATTATCGCCGCCGCAAAACCGAGTGTTTCCAGCCGATATAAGTAGACGTAGCGGCGGTTGGCATAAGCGCTGAGCAAAATAAATTGCTACGCTGTTGCACGTATCAATCGCCTTCGTGGTTTACTCGCTGAATTTGGTATCACTAAATTCAAAGGCTCTGACCCCGCAGATTTCGAAAGCCTTTTGCCGAAATAATCTCTCGTGGATTTCCACTCAAGGACAACCCCAAAGACGCCTGCAAGAATAATTGAGCAGCCTAAAGCTTGGGCAAAAGCCTTTGCATTTTCTACCAAAGGCTTGCCATCATAGTAGGAGCCCCACATAAGGATAATTATGCCAACCAAGACAACAACAATCCCTATGACGATATTAGTCTTATTTTTCATTCATACTCCGAAGGCTGAGTAGCATTTAACGCCTCATTCAGGTGCGCCGTAGGAGTCACCTGGAATGACTTGATACTTATTGAACCTTCTCCCCGAAGTTTAGCGATTAACTAAACTTCAAGGCGACCAAACCCAAAAGGAGAAAGCTCAATGAAATTCTATACTACTTTACACAAATATTATTGTGGAATCGATTTACATGCACGAATTCTTTATGTCTGCATTATCGATGACCAGAATAAGAAGCTCGTGCATCAAAAGATTGGCGCTAATAAAAAAGCATTTATTGAATTAATTAAACCTTACCTTGACCACATCGTGATTGGTGTTGAGTGTATGCATTGTTGGTATTGGGTTAGTGATTTATGTGATGAATATAATATCAAATTTGTTTTGGGCCATGCTTTGTATATGAAGGCGATTCATGGGGGGAAAGCTAAAAACGATAAAATCGATTCATACAAAATAGCGCGTTTGTTAAAAGGCGGTAACTTCCCTTTAGCCTACAACTACCCAAAAGAAATGCGGGCGACAAGAGACTTATTAAGACGACGAACTAAGCTCGTTCAACACGGTGCGCAGCTCAAAGCACATATTGTTAATACGAATAGCCAATACAACTACCCTCCGCTTGATTTAAACATGAAAAACAAAGGTGTCAGAGAAGCGTTTAAATCTCGATATGATGATGAAGTTGTGCAACGAAACGTAAGCTTCGATTTAGTTATTCTTGAAAGTTACGCCCTAGAATTAAAAAAGCTTGAATACTTTTTAGAAAACAAAGCAAAGCAACATCGTGCTGATTATTACGCTCAGCTACGAACAGTGCCTGGTATTGGATTAATTTTAGCGATGACGATCCTTTATGAAATTGGCGATATAAATCGATTTAAGTCCGTTAAAAACTTTGCGTCTTACTCGCGGTTAGTCAAATGTAAGGCTGAATCCGCAGGTAAAACCTATGGCACCAGTGGCAATAAAATTGGGAATGGTCATCTAAAATGGGCATTCAGTGAAGCCGCCGTATTATATTTACGAGGTAATGATAAAGCGCGTCGTTACCTCAATAAACTACAAAAACGAATGAGTAAAGCCAAAGCCTTATCAGCGCTGGCACATAAACTCGGGCGTAGTGTTTATTTCATGCTAAAAAATAAAACGGTGTTTGATGACGAGCGATTTTTAAAATCTTAAGTCGCCCAGCGGGGTGAGCTGAACGTCTAACTAGATAAAAAAGAACTATCGCGCGTTATTTGTGGCCTATTTGCGTTAAGTAACTTCTTACAGATAAATATAGTCGCAGTGTAAGCTCGTTGGTCTTGATTAGACATCCCGCTGGTGCGCATTAACAATGAGCAAAATTGTTTACACCTTAGCTGAGCCTGAAACTAACTGAACCTAGTTCAACGATTAGAAGTCATTTGCTTGAGTAGTGCCAGATTGAGGTTAACCGATAAATGTCTAGTGCCCCTGAACGACTAATGGATTGAAGAATTCAGGCAGTGATGAGATCACAATAAGAGAGCCTCAATATGTGTTTGCTGTAAACAATTTGTTTAATAGCGCTGCACGACAGATGAAGTAAATATTTTTGCTGATTGACGATAAAAATTAGCTGCCTCGCGGCAGCTAAAAAAGGTGCTATTGCCTATTGACGGAGAGAAGGTTCATATGTGTTAGCTGCCAATTACTTGTACTATAAAATAAGAAATACGTTTTCTTTGCTGAACTTTATTTTCTTACCAGTTTCATTTTCACCAAAATACTGATTTGACTCAAAGCCAATAACAAGTACTTTATGTTCCTGACCGGACAGTTCTTTGACTATGACTTTTGAGCCAACAGATACTTCCTTTTTTTCCAGTCTGTTTCCAGAGCCCATGAAAGGAATGTTCTGAAGGCTCGGTTTTTGGAGTTGATAATCTATTGGCATGATTTACTCAACGGTTTGTATGCTTTGTCATTATTGTTCCAAGTTTGAATGCAACCAGTCCAACGATCAGCTCTGACTTCAAAACCTAACCTTGTTCCAAGGTACTCGTACCGAAACATAACTGAGAAAATAATGATGCCCAGTAAAGCAACGATTGCTAAAAGAAATGTTGAATGTTTCACAAATGTTCCTTAGGCAGCTAACAATTTAGTATTTATGCGACACGTAGTTTGTGTTGCATAATCGCTTGTTGAGCTGAGGCGATACCTGCTCGGAATATCAGCGTTGGTATTATTTATGCCTTGGGGATTTGCTTTTTTGAACTACACCGCCAAACAACTAATTTAATTAGATCACTTGGCTTTCTTGCATCATCCCTGCATGCTCAGCGTTTTATTTTGTCTCCATTACACCTAATTTCACTCGATTAATCAATTGAATTAACAAGGGCTGTCGCCCAAAATCGCCATATTGGCAGGCTGCATGGCGCATGCGCGTCGTAAGTTTATTGAGGCGAAAACCGTGCAAGGAAAAAAACAAAACAGGTAAAGTGGATGTGGTCTTGAATTTAATCGGTAAGCTCTATGGGATTGAAGCGACTGTCAAACCAAAAAATGCGGATAAAAAACACCAAGTACGGCAAGAGAAGTCAGCAGTAGTATTCGATAAAATAAATACGTGGGCGGTGAACAAGACAGCAAAAAAACCGCCGAAAAGCAAACTAGGCGAAGCCTTAACTTATTGGCACAACCAAGCTCACAAACGTGAGAGCTATCTTAAAGATGGGGGTTCAACATGGATAATAATCGTGCAGAGCGAGCAGTAAAGCCATTTGTTATCGGCCGTAAAAACTGGCTGTTCTCAAACACTGAGCGCGATGTAAAGGCGAGTGCGGTACTTAGTTTAGTGTTGAATATGCAGTTTTAGCTGACAAATACAAAAGATCTTGCGCTTTTTAAGTGTTTTTGAATCAAAGATTTTTTACTTATTCCGTAGTATTAAAAGTGTTGAAAATATAACAGGTACTTATAACAAATATAATAAAGTGCCTAACACTAAACTTAGAGGGTAGTCATATGTCATTAATCAACCAGTTTCTTCCTAAGAAAATTACCTTGGCGGTTCTCGTCGCGATATCAGGAAACAGCGCAGTCTATGCGAATGAGTCAGACAGTAAAAGTAATATAGAAGAAATTGAAAAAATTGTTGTGACCGCGCGTGGACGAACTGAAACCTTGCAACAAATTCCAGACTCAGTCACTGTGTTTAATGATGACGACATCAAAGCTGCCCGTATAACGTCGATTAAAGACTTTTCAGCGCTGACACCTAATTTAAATGTATCAAGCAACTTTCGTTCAGGGCTAAATTTTGTCACGGTTCGAGGTTTGATCACACCGCAAGTTGGCGAAGCCCCTATCGCTTATGTTGTTGATGGTATTACCGTACCTAACTTAGAATTTATTAACCAAGGTTTACATGATATTGAGCGAATTGAAGTACTAAGAGGCCCACAAGGTGCATTGTATGGCAAGAACGCCATTGGTGGTGCAATAAATATTGTTACTAAACAAGCATCCGACGACATTGAAGGTAGTATGCAAGTATCCATTGCAGAAGGTAATGATCAAAAGTTAAATGTCGCCATGAGCGGGCCCATTGTTCAGGATAAAGCGTACTTTAGAGTTTCAGCTAACTATCAAGACTTTGATGGTTTAATTGACAACCCGTACTTAAATGAAAAAGTAGACTATGTCGATGGGGCGTTTGGCACGCAAGGCATGTTAGAGTTTTATTTAAGTGATTATACGTCGCTGACTTTCCATGGTAACTATTCTGAAAAAACTCAGGGTAGTAACTACATGGCCTATATTGCTAAAGCTGAGTTAGAAGATTTTTCAGTAAAGCCAGATGCGAATGCTGTTGGTCTTGATGAATCTACACTTTGGTCTGTTTCTGCAAAGCTCGATCATGAAACTGATTTTGGTGAGTTGACGCTGATTGCGTCGGCAAATGATTCAGACATTATGTTTTTCTCTGATGGTGATTTCACTCATCAAGAGGCTAGTGAAGATAACTTTTACTTTCCAATCACGCAAATTAACCCGATAACAGAAGATGCTAGCAGTGTAGAGGCTCGCTTTACTTCACCAAGTGATGAACGTTTACGTTGGGTAGTGGGAACATTTTATGAGTCAAAGAATCGAGAAGTATCTTATGATCAAGTATGGGATTTAACCCCGACAGAGCGCGTAACTTATCAAGATGTTTTAACCAATATTTCAGCTGATCCAAGCTTGGTTTTTGTCGGTGAAAAAACCGTACAGGAAAGCACGGCTTATGCTGTGTTTGGTCAAGCAAACTATGACATGAGAGATGATGTAGAGTTAACCGTTGCGCTGCGCTATGACTCTGAAGAACGAGACGCATTTGATGAGCGTGACCCAGCCGCTTCACAAGTGAGTGAGACTTTTAGTGAGTTGCAACCGAAAGCGTCAATTGCTTGGCAAATGACCGAACAACACCTGCTTTATAGCACTTACTCAAAGGGCTTTAGATCCGGCGGTTTTAATGAATATTCGCCAAGCGTTATTCGTAAATATGATCAGGAAGTTTCAGATACCGTAGAGTTAGGCCTTAAAACAACGTGGCTTGATGGCAAAGTATGGTTGAATATGTCGTTATTTCATATTGAGCAACAAGATGCACAATTTACTCGCTTAAATCCAGATACCTTTACCTTAGAAAATTTAAATATTGATGAAGTGGCAATTGATGGTTTTGAGCTAGAAATGTCGGCATCAATAACGGACAACTTAAGCATCAATTTTGGTCTTGGTTTAATCGACAATGAAATTACTAAAAATAAAGGCACTGACATTCTTTCGGGAAGAAATTTAGCTGAAACAGAAGGCGGTACTATGCCGTATGTATCAGATTTCAACATCAATGGTTCAATTGATTACTCAACAGAGGCATTTGCAGATTATGTATTTAAAGCCCGCCTTGCCTTTAATACGTTAGGACCTCGTTCATTTGATATTTTTAATGACGACACGGGCGAATCGGATAAACATACATTTTTGAATGCCAACCTTACCTTAGAAAATGAGCAATGGTCAGCGTCACTATTTGTTTCTAACTTAACCGATGAAGCTTCTCCTGAAACGGTATTTTTATTCAATCCATTAATCCGTATGCGTAACCAACCTCGTCAAGTTGGCGCACAAGTGCGGTATAACTTCTAGCAATAGTCAAGGCTAGCGATAGTAATCGCTAGCCTTTCTGGCGATGACAAATACATTATTTGTCATCGAAAATTAATTGTTTTTTTAATTTATCTGTTTAGTTCAGCAAGAAAAATTTATGGCGAACTAGATAGGGTTAATTGTCGATGAATTTCAATTAACCTTGGCAAAGTAAGGTACAAATTATGACCGTAAGAGTAGCAACAGACGTTGGTGGAACCTTCACTGATCTTGTCTATATTGATGAGGGTAATGTTAAAGCTGTGAAAAGCGATACTACACCGCCAAATTTCGAACAAGGCGTAGTTAATGCTGCCATTAAAGCTGATATTAACTTGTCAGAGGTGGACTTTTTTGCCCATGGTTCTACGGTTGTTATTAATGCCATTACTGAGAGAAAAGGCGTTAAAACCGGATTGATAACGACAAAAGGCTTCCGCGATGTATTAGAAATCGCGCGTGGTAATACCCCTGATATTTTTAATAATACCTATCAAAAACCCAGCCCTTTTGTTGAGCGCCATTTGCGGTTAGAGCTTGAAGAACGCCTTGATTATAAAGGAAACGTGGTCACGAAAATTAAATTGGCTAATTTACAAAAGCTGGTTGATTATTTTAAGTCACAACAAGTTGAAGCCATTGGCGTGTGTTTTCTACACGCGTATTTAAATCCTGAACATGAGATTAAAGCCGTAGCCGAGCTTAAACGCTTATGGCCAGAAGTTAATGTTATTGCTTCACATGAAATATCAAGTGAATGGCGTGAATATGAAAGAACCAGTACCACAGTTCTGTCAGCTTATGTTTTGCCTCCCACCCAACAATACTTGGATAAATTAAAACATAAGCTACGCGCGAATGGTTTAAATAACGATCCTTTTATCATGCAATCCAATGGTGGTATTGCCACATTGCAGTCTGCGCGTGACAATCCGATAACATTAGTTGAGTCAGGGCCTGTGGGTGGTATTTTAGGTGCAGCCGCCTACGGTGAAGTGATTGGTGATGGCAATATTATGGCACTAGATATTGGAGGAACCACAGCAAAGTGTTCGCTGATCCATAACGGCGAAACACGCATTACCACAGAATATGTATTAGAAAAAACCGCTAAAAAAGCCGGTTATCCCATTAAAACACCTGTCATAGATATTGTCGAAATTGGAAATGGCGGAGGCAGTATCGCTTGGATTGATGCAGCTAACAGCCTACATGTGGGGCCAGAAAGTGCAGGTTCTACACCAGGGCCTGTTGCTTACGGTCGAGGAGGTAGTGCGCCAACAACAACCGATGCCAACTTAATTACCGGTCGCATTAATAGTGAAAACTTTGCCGGCGGAGCGATACAGCCAGATATTAGTGTTGTTGAAGCATCTTTTGATAGGTTAGCGCAACAGCTCAATGTAACCGCAATGGATGTTGCGCATGGCGTACTTAATATCGCCAACGCTAATATGGTTAATGCGCTGAAATTAATATCCGTAAACCGTGGTTATGATCCCCGTGATTTTTCTTTAATGGCCTTTGGTGGTGGCGGCGCATTGCACGCAACCGCGTTAGCGCAAGAGTTAAATGCTCGTAAAGTCATCATCCCGCCATTTGCTGGCGTTTTTTCTGCATGGGGCATGTTAATGATCGACTTGCGCAGAGACTATATTCAAACCCATAGATTCAGTATCAATAAGCAAAGTAAAGCTGCAGTGATTAACGCTTTTGAAGCGGTTATTTCAAAAGCGAACATGGACTATAAAAATGATGGTATTGCAGAAAATAAAGTTAAGCATGAATTGTATGTTGATGCTCGATATAGCGGACAAGAACATACCGTAAAAATTCGTCTACCCGATACTGAGCTTGATGATAGTGACTTTATCTGTGAACTATCGGAACGTTTTCATACCGGCCACCAGCAAGAATATACGTTTAGGTTAAATGATTCAGCAATTGAAGTGGTAAACATTCACTTAGTTGCCTTTGGCATCTTAGACAAAGCAAAATTAGAGAAACTGCCGTCAAGCACGTCAACCAATGCAAGTATGGCTTTAATAGGCAAGCGCTTGGTTGATTTTGACAATAATACGCAGCGAGCAGCGGCGATTTATGACCGTGAAAAATTACAGCCGGGCATGATGTTTAAAGGACCAGCGATTATTGAAGAAAGCACGACAACTACCGTAGTACTACCCGGCAACAGAGTAGAAGTGGATGACTTTGGTGGTCTTCATATCTATCTTCGCGATTAACCCGTGGTTGTTAAAGTTTACTAAGTTGAGTACAAAGTTATGAAAAAACAAGTTGATATATTTACCATAGAAATTATTAAAAACGCGCTTGTTGCTATCGGTGAAGAAATGTTTTTAGCGTTAAAGCGTAGCAGCAAAAGCCCGATTATTTATGAGTCTTTAGATTATGGCATTGGTGTTACCGATGCTAAAGGCAGGCTTATTTCTCAAGGCAATGGTATTCCGGGCTTTATTGGTACCTTAGATGCTGGTGTGCAAAATATAATTGCTAAATTTGATGCAAAAAATATTTATCCAGGCGATGTTTTTATTCTAAATGATCCCTACGCTGGTGGCGGTACACATTTATCAGATGTTTGTATGATCCGACCGGTTTTTTTTGAAAATGAACTTGTGGCATGGACAGCGAACAAAGCTCATTGGACCGAGATTGGTGGAAAAGATCCCGGTAGTTATAGCGCAGATGCCACTGAAATTTACCAAGAAGGCTTACAGTTTCCCGGCATTAAAGTTTTTGAAAAAGGCATTGCTAATCAAGCCCTGCTTGACTTAATCGAGGTTAACGTTCGTTTACCAGAAATGACATTAGGTGACTTACAAGCCTGTGCGGCTTCATTGAAAGTGGGAGAGCAACGCTTTCTTGCGGTTATGGAAAAATACAGTCGGGACGTTACCTTAACAGCCATTGATAAATTGCTTGAACATGGTGATTTAATGGTATTAGAAAAATTTAAAACCCTGCCTAAAGGCACTTTTGAAGCCGAAGATGTTATAGATGAAGACGGTATGGGCAATGGTCCTTTTGCGGTAAAAGTAAAAGTTACCATTACGGATAAATTATTTACGCTCGACTTTACTGGCTCATCTGCGCAAGCCCCAGGTCCTATCAATTGTACTATGGGGGTGTTAATTTCTGCAGCTCGTGAAGTTTTTATGGGGATTGTTCAACCAGATGCGCCTGCAACGGACGGCTGTTTTCGCCGATTAGAGGTTATTTGTCCAGCAGGAACGCTATTAACCGCGCAACGCCCAGCACCAGTATCTTCATATTTTGAAGCCATGGTTTGTGCCGCAGATGTTACCCGTAAAGCACTCGCAGATGTGTTGCCCGGTATTGTTACCGCAGGACAGTTTGGCTCAGTTTGTACAATGAACTTATCAGGGACAATGCCTGAAACAAACGAACCTTACTTGTTAGTTGAACCTTTAGTAGGCGGTTGGGGAGCGGCTGTTGGAAAAGATGGTGAGTCAGGGCAATTTTGTGTGGGTAATGGCGAAACTAGTAATATCCCGATTGAAATCACGGAAGCACGCTACGGGGTGTTGGTTGAGCAGTATGCATTTAATAATGACTCTGCCGGCGCAGGTGAATTTAGAGGTGGTAATGGTGTCGTGCTCGATTATCGCATATTATCTGATAACGCTGACATTTCTAGTTTTTTTGGCCGAGGTATCACAGCGCCGTGGGGAATTGATGAAGGAGCGGCGGGGTCATGTAATTACGTCGAAGTTTTTGACCAACAAGGGAATGCAAAAGCACGATTTAGTAGGGCAAGCCGTTATCCTTTGAAAAAAGGCGACTTACTGCGATTAGTAACAGGTAATGGTGGCGGTTGGGGCAACCCCAGCAAAAGATCTAAAGCAGATGTGCTAAATGATGTTAAAAATGGCTTCATTTCAGCGCAAGATGCGCAGGCTATTTATAATGTTAAATAGCCTCATTACGAGTAAATTAACTGATTTAGCCAACAGACTTTTGAAATAAGTGGAAATAATTAATGCAGTATAAGCTATTTAAGACAACTAACTCAGACTTGAATTATGGACTAAGTGGCTTAGCAACAGCGCCCATAGGCTACCTTGTTTTATTGTTTTTACCTGTGTATTTAGAAGTCGTTGGTATCAATTTATCATTGACCGAGCAACAAGTTGGTTGGTTAGCGGCTACTGATTCTGTTGGCTTGGCGCTAGCAGCGTTTATTTTTTCTATTTTTATTAAACAACTAAATTTCAGAAAAGTGCTACTTGTTGGCGTTGTGGTTACGGTTGTTGGAAACTTGCTTTCTGCACTGACACACAACTTTTTAATACTCTGCTTTATAAGATCTATAACCGGTTTAGGTGAAGGGGTCATTGTTGCCGTAGGAATAAGCGCCATAGGCATGACCAAAAACCCTAATCGCTGGTTCGGCTATTATACTGCAGCCATTGTGGTCGTTCAGGCTATTGGGCTAGCATTAGTGCCCATTATTTATGCACAGCTGTCCTTGTCTGGCGTATTTATCGCCATGGCTTTATTTTACTTAATTCCTCTGGTGGTTATTAAGTTATTACCCCATAAAAGTGATGACTATAAAGTCGCACAGGGCAATGAGACTTACCCGAAAAAGCAGCCAAGCAAACCCTTGAATTTAGGGCTGTTAAGCTTACTCTTTTTTTATATGAGCATAGGTGGCGTGTGGACTTATATGTCTTTGATGGGCACCAGTGCTGATTTAACGCTGTCTTATGTTTCCCAAGCGCTTGCCATTGCCATGATTGCCGGACTGCTTGGTGCTTTATTTTTTGCATTTATTGGCGAGCTGGGTAAACACACAGGGTTATTGTTTTTCTCTTTATTGCTGATGGCTTTATCGTTATGGGCATTAAACCAAGGTTTAACTGAAATGCGCTACCTTGTTTCTTTATGTGTATTTAGTTTCTTCTGGAGTATTGCTGGAGCGCGATTATTCGCGGTTATTTCAGACGTTGATCATTCAGGAAAATACATCAGTGCGGCACAGACAGTGGTAGGTGTGGGCTATATTCTCGGGCCAATATTGGCGTCAACCCTAGTCAACAATGCCGGCTACACTGACGTTATTATGATGGGTACCGTGTTATTTGGCCTATCGTTTATTTTTATATTACCTTTGGCGCGCATTAAGACTAGCTAATCTTGCTATGGTGATGATATCCAACTAATAATACTCAGCTCAAGCGGTGCTTAGTTGCTCAATACCGCCGCTTAACAGCGAGTAATAGCTATTATTGTAATTTCATCTTTTAAGTATTCTTGCTGTTCAGCTTTTTGATAAATTAAATCAAGTACCTCTCTGCCTTTAGTAATTCGACCGAAAGCGGCGAAGCCAAGCCCATCATCGTATCGTCTACCACCATAATCTAGTTCAGGTTGGTTATTTATACAGAAAAAGAAACTGCCATCAGCCGTACCCGGCTCAAATCTCGCCATTGAAATTGTCCCGTCTAAGTGTGAAATACCTGTCTCTTTTGTTGTTTCATGCGCTATACCCGCTAACAAATCTGGGTGTTCAGGGGGTAAACCTGCCTGAATAACATTTATTTTAGCGTTAGCGTCCTCACTTTGGTTAGCATTATTATCGGTTACGATCCTGAAAATACTACTCCCATCAAATAAGTGCTTATCAACATAATGTAGGAAATTAGTCACCGTTATAGGCGCTGCTTGCAAAAATAATTTGATCGTAATATTGCCTAATGGCGTTTGCAGTAAAACGGTAGGGTAAATATTCATAATAATTCCAATAGTAATAAATAATTTAGCTAGGTTAATGGCTATTATGATGTATCTTCAGTGAATATAATTTAGTATTTAAGGCTTGAAACACAATAATCTGCTTATTTTCAAGTAGCTTGAATATATATTTTCATATGAGGAAAACATGGCAAAAAAACATATCAAATTAGACCGAATGAATCGCCGTATTTTGTCAGAGCTTCAAAGCAATGCCCGTATTAGTAATCATGACTTATCTGAAATAATAGGTTTGTCGCCAAGCGCTTGTTTACAACGTGTGAAAGCACTTGAAGATGCAGGTTTTATTATTGGCTACACTATGGTGACTAATGTTGATAAGTTATGTATTAATGTTAAAGCTTACGCTCATTTTACCTTAAAAAGTAATACCTATGAGCATTGTGCTGTATTTGAAAAGGGCATTCGAAAATATATTGAAGTGGTTGATTGTATGAAGGTTAATGGCAGCATTAATTACATTGCTTTTATGATGTGTTCAACAATTGAAGACTTTAACCGTGTCTGCAATGACATGATGCAAGGTGCCTTAGGTATTGAAAAAATCACCAGTCATTTTGTACTAGATACAGCAAAATGGTTTGGTGGTTATCCTCTTGAAACATTAGAGTGGAAAGCACAAGAAGAGTGATACTTAACTAATTCCAGTTCAATGCAACCTTGCAGTGACAGGCTGGAACTATGCAGCGCTTAGCTACAAATAACTGAAGTTATGGTGATGAACCCTAACGTAGTCGACTTTGTTGTCATCGCGGTCAGATACTTTGGACTATTTTCCACTACTTGTTGGGCTGCTCAGTGGCATTTGAACATGTCGTAATGCTCTCGTTTGCACTAGGGGTGAGTAAATTTAAATACGCCAAACCTACGCCAAACTATGCCAAACCTAAGCCACATAGCGCGACCCGCAACGTTGATTTTCGCTTATGGTATTGAGTGTACTGATTGCCGCAATTTTAGTTCAGTTGTTCATATAAATTAAAGTGCTATGTGCTGTTTTTTCAGCGCTTAGTTTTTGTTACATATTGTAGTCGTTAACAGCCATGGTATTGTGTTAAGTTAAATTTTTTGCACATAAAAGGCGATCATGGTGAATCATTTACAAAAAATAGCCGGCGTTGCCGCACTTTTTCAAGCGCTTATTTATATCGCAGCTTTTGCTTTTTTTGGCGCTTTTTGGGCTTTTCCCACCGATGCAGATGCGACAGAAAAATTTGCTTTTTTAACGCATCATCAAACAATTTTATCGCTGGTTAATTTGACCATGTATGTGGTTTTTGGTGTGCTTTTGGCGGTGTTAGTGCTAGCACTTCATCAACGGTTAAAAAGCAAAGCGCCGGTATTATCACAATTGGCGGCTACCTTTGGAATTATTTGGGTTGGTCTGGTCATTGCGAGTGGCATGATTGCCAATATTGGTTTAGCGGTTGCGATTACGCTCTCGGCCAAAGATGCCGAGCAAGCAATGACCCTCTGGATAACGGTAAATACTATTGTTGAAGGTTTAGGCGGAGGTAACGAAGTTGTCGGAGGGCTATGGCTGCTTTTACTTGCTATTGCCGCGTTAAAAATTAATGCATTGCCTAAATTGCTCAGTTATTTCAGCTTGTTTATTGGCGTTGTTGGCATTCTCACTATCTATCCTGCTGAAGTATTGACTGAAATTTTTGGCTTAGGACAAATCGTTTGGTTTGTTTGGTTGGGTGTGATCTTGCTGATGAGCTCTCAAGCCGAGCTTAATAAGAACGTTAAAGAACAATGACAGTCGCCGTTTTTCAGCATTAACTGTATACACCCAAATAAAAAGTCTGCTGGGGTGAAGGAGGAATATTTGCTACGCCACTTTACTGACACTGCATATGCGTTACTTGATAAGGACGCAGAGGACTTTTATAGCCATATTAACTTTACGAAATTTTAGTCAAATCGCGCGCGTGCTCGTTACTTGCCAAGCTAAGCAAGCTCGTATCATTTTCGGTATAAGTTGCTGTAAAAGTTGCTGTAAAAGTTGCTGTATAAGTTCCTTTATATGTACAGGTATGAAGGTGGGCATTTCAACACAAGAGGTATAAATGAATATGGTTGTTAGTGAATTATCGTTATCTGATCGGGCCGGTTGGCAGAGTCTTTACCAGCAATATGCTGAATTTTACCAAGTACCGATGCAGCAGGAAATACTGGATACCGTCTGGTCATGGATTTTTGATGAAGACAATCAATTCTACGCCTTGATCGCAAAAGATGATGCTGGTAATTATTTAGGCCTAATGCACTATAGAGCCATGCCTTCACCGCTTAGGGGCAAGCTAGTGGGCTTTCTTGATGATCTTTATGTTACGCCGTTCGCAAGGGGCACTGGTGTAGTTGATGCCCTATATCAAGCATTAAATGCCGCGGCGGCGAAACATGCTTGGCCATTTGTTCGTTGGATCACAGCCGATAACAACTATCGTGGTCGCAATGTTTACGATAAGTTAGCTGATAAAACGCAATGGCTGACGTATCAGATGCCGGTCGAGTAAAGCGCTAGCATTTCTCCTATTTAGACGAACATTTAGACGGACGTTGCTATGCTTAGTTGCGAGTAACTTGTTAATTTAGCCTTTATTCAAGCTTTAATTTAATTGTAATGGAGTTTTATTATGCCTACACCTTTGGATACCCATGCCTTAGCGCAAGTATTTCTTAACGCGCGTACTTTTAATAAATTTACCGAACAAGCAGTGCCTGATGCGCTGATTATCAAGCTTTATGATTTAATGAAGTGGGGGCCCACTTCCATGAACTGTCAACCGGGGCATTATCTGGTGGTGAAAAGTCCGGCGGCGAAAAAAAGATTACAGCCAGCCTTGATGCCCGGCAATCAGGAAAAAACCATGGCTGCACCTGCAACCATCATTGTTGCCACTGACATGCAGTTTTATCAACATATGCCAACGCAGTTTCCGGCCAACCCGAACGCACAAAGCATGTTCGAGTCCAATGCGGACTTAACAGAGCAAACCGCGCTGAGAAATAGCACCCTTCAAGGCGGCTATTTAATCTTAGCTGCTCGCATGCTTGGTTTAGATTGCGGCCCAATGAGCGGTTTTGATAACCAAGCCGTTGATGCAGAGTTTTTTGCGGATGGTCGCTATAAGTCAAATTTTTTGCTCAATATAGGTTACGGCGACGCCAGTAAAAATTACCCTAGAGGGCCAAGACTTACCGCGGAACAAGCGGTGGAAATTCTTTAATTAAGTCCGCTGCATTAGGCGAGGTTATGTAAGCGCGGCTTAGGCTGCTTTGACAAAGCTTGGCAGGATCAATCGGCAAAAAAAAGCCACGTCATTACGTGGCTTTAAATCAATTGACCCTTGCTCAGACATTAAATATCGAATTTAATCCCTTGCGCTAAAGGCAATTCTGTTGAGTAGTTGATGGTATTGGTTTGACGACGCATGTACGCTTTCCATGCATCTGAGCCCGATTCACGCCCGCCGCCGGTTTCTTTCTCACCGCCAAAAGCGCCGCCAATTTCTGCCCCTGAGGTGCCAATATTGACGTTAGCAATACCACAATCTGAGCCCCAGTGAGAAAGGAAGTTTTCCGCTTCTCGTAAGCTATCGGTAAAGATTGCTGAAGATAACCCTTGCACAACATCGTTTTGTATCGCGAGGGCGTCATGCACATCACCTGAGTACTTAATTAAGTATAAAATCGGTGCAAAGGTTTCATTTTGAACCATGTCATAATGATTTTCCGCTTCAACAATGGCTGGTTTAACATAACAGCCTGACTCATAGCCTGCACCTGATAACACCTCACCACCACATAACAATTTACCGCCTTGTGCTTGTACTTGCTCGAGTGCATTACTAAACATGGCGACTGCTTGTTGATCAATTAACGGGCCGACATGGTTACTTTCATCTAATGGGTTACCAATTTTTAAGCCGGCATAGGCCTTAACTAAAATATCTTTGACCTGTTGATAAATGCTTTCATGAATGATCACACGTCGCGTGGTCGTACAGCGTTGACCTGCAGTACCGACTGCGCCAAATACTGTGCCGGGAATTGCCAGCTTTAAGTCGGCTTGTGGCGTTAAAATAATGGCGTTATTACCGCCTAACTCTAGGATAGATTTACCAAATCTTGCGGCAACGCTAGTACCAGCGTGACGACCAACACGGGTTGAGCCGGTAACTGACATCAACGGAATACGTTTATCATGTAGCATGCCTTCACCAAGTACATTACCGTCACCAATTACTAACGAGAATATCCCTTCAGGTAGCTCGTTTGCCGTTAACACCTCGTTTAAGATATTTTGACAAGCAATGGCTGTTAATGGCGTTTTCTCTGACGGTTTCCACAGCGTAACGTTACCACAAATGGCAGAAATCATCGCATTCCATGCCCATACCGCAACCGGGAAGTTAAACGCAGATACTACGCCAACAATGCCGAGCGGGTGGTATTGATCGTACATTCTATGTAATGGACGCTCTGAGTGTAAGGTAGAGCCGTCAAGTTGGCGCGATAAGCCCACGGCAAAGTCACAAATGTCGATCATTTCTTGCACTTCGCCTAGGCCTTCTTGTAATGATTTACCCATTTCATAGGCAACAAGCTCACCCAGCGGTTGTTTAAAGTCGCGTAGTTTATTACCAATTTGACGGACGATTTCACCACGGTGAGGTGCGGGCATTTTGCGCCAGGTTTTAAAGGCGGCTTGCGCAGTATTGACCACTTGTTCATAATCATCGCTAGAGCATTTATAAACGCTGGCAATGGCTTTGCCGTCTGCTGGCGAGGCAATATCAAACTGACCGTTGCTTGTGGTTTGCAACCAGTTAATACCCGTTGAAGCGCCGTAGTTGAGGGCATTAATGCCTAATTCATTTAAAAATTTCATATTAACCTTCTTGTCTTTAATGTTGAAGTTGTCGCTGTGCCGCGCTATTGCGCGGCTAGCTCAGTCAGCCCTAACTCAAGTACTTTGATAAACTTATCGGCGTCGGCTTTGCTAAACGCTAATGGCGGTTTAATTTTCAAAATATTGTAGAAGGGACCTTCAGTGCTGAGCAAAATATGATGCTGTTTGAAGAACTCTACCAACCATGACGTTTGCTCGGTTGCTGGTGCTTTACTGGTGCGATCTTCAACTAGCTCGACACCAATAAATAGCCCTAAACCACGCACATCACCAATCAGCGCAAAACGTTGTTGCAACAAGGTTAATTGCTCTTGAAAATAAGCGCCGGTAGTTAAGGCATGCGCTTGTAGCTGCTCTTGTTCAATGACATCAAGTACCGCCATACCTATGGCACACGACACTGGGTTGCCGCCAAAGGTATTAAAGTATTCCATGCCAGTAACAAAGGCATCGGCAATTTCTTGAGTGGTAATAACGGCGGCCATCGGATGACCATTACCAATCGGCTTACCTAAGGTGACAATATCCGGCACCACATTTTGCGTTTCAAATGCCCACATATGGCTACCGACGCGGCCAAAACCCACTTGTACTTCATCGGCGATACACACGCCACCTGCGGCGCGCACCTGCTGATAAACATTAGCCAGATAACCGTCAGGCATAATGATTTGACCGGCCACACCTTGTAATGACTCACAAATAAAGGCACTGGGCTTTTTACCATCTTGCGCTAACTCGGCAAGGGTTGCTTTGACGCTATTGGCATAAAGCTCAGCAGTGTCAGTACCTGTGCCTTGAAATTCACCGCGGTAAGGGTCGGGTAAAGTGACTTTGTGAACATAAGCGGGTGCACCTTCACCGCCCGGACCGTCAAATTTATACGGGCTGGCTTCGATACAGGCATTGGTATTGCCATGATAAGCACCATCAACCACTAATAATTCTTTGGATTTAGTGAAGCAGCGGGCTAAGCGAAAGGCTAATTCATTCGCTTCACTGCCAGAGTTAACTAACATACAAACGGATAACTTTTCTGGCATGGTGGCGAGCAATTTGTCGGTGTAGTTGACAATATTGTCGTGTAAATAACGGGTGTTGGTGTTAAGTTTCGCCAGTTGCGCTTGTCCGGCAGCCACGACTTTCGGGTGACAATGACCAACATGACAAACATTGTTAACCATATCTAAGTAGGGCACACCTTGTTCGGTAAATAAATATGCACCTTGTCCACGCACCATTTTTAATGGCTCTTGGTAGCTTAAACTTAAAGTTTTACCTAAGTGTTGTTTACGGTAACGGATAATATCTGCAGGTGCTTTGCCACTATCGATTGGTAGCTGACAAGCGTGACGTAATTGACACAGTACGGCGAATGGATTTAACGCGCTCAGTTGCTCAAGTAGCGCCCATGCCGGCTTAACTGATACTAATAAGTACTCGTTGTCTGGCTGTTGCGAAATAGCCAAGGCGGAGTTACAAACCGTGGTACATAAACGCAAGGCCACTAGTGAGTAGAGTACTTCTAGTTCACTGTCGGATAAAGGTCGTACTTGATGGTAGCCCGCCACTAGGGTTTTAAAGGCTGCAAGTACGCCATTTTCAGCCACTTTTTCGCCCATGAGCGCATAAGCACAGGCAACGGCTAATTCATTGACAATATGGCTGTGTACCATGTCGCCAAAATCAATTAAACCGGTTATTTTTTTCGGCGCGGCGATATCATCGACTAATAAGTTGTAATCGTTGGCGTCGTTATGAATCACGCCTTGTGGCAGTTTTGCCAGCAGCGGCATGGTTTGTGTTTGATAAAGGGTTAAAAATTTGTCTACTAAAGGTGCTTGGCTAGGGTTAAGCAAATGCTTTTTGCTCATACAAACACGATAGCCTTGCGCTAAATCCCAATCTAAATAGCGATAAGCACCCGGATGGTCAAAATCCGCTAAAGCTAAGTCAATGTTTGCGACAAACTTGCCTAAGTCAGACCAAAGCGACTCATTGTGCGTCAGGCTGTCGGCGTCAGCATAGAACTTGCCCGGTAAAAAGGTTAAAACCCGTAAATAAAATGTTTGTTGTTTGGCGTTGATAATAGTGCTGATGGTGTCGCCGTCTTGATTCGCTAAGGCATGAGGTACCGCGCATTGCTTAGCGCTAAGGTGTGCCATGGCGGCATTTTGCATCGCTAACTCAAGCTTTGGCTCAGCAGAGTTGGCAATTTTAACTATGTATTGTTGTTGATTGTCTGTGGTTAGTAGTAGGTTTTGGTCGCAATAGCCAGCTAAGCTTTTTAGTTGCCCAGATAGTTGATATTGCTGAGTTAGTAATTGATTGATTTCAATTTCAGAAAACGACGGTGTTTGATCTGTACTCATGGTTGCCTCTTTAACGTGCAATGCTAGCGGGTTGCTGTAGTTGTGCTCAAGCCACTCAAGCTGCTAATTAAGCGCGACAGCTTGGGTGGCATGAGAATCATCATTTGCTTACTGATTGATGGTTTCAATAGTGCGAGCAAGTGCTGCTGGCTTTATCTTAGCTTGGTTAAAAGGCACTAAGGTAAAACCGTACTGATAGCTTTGTGCAGGGATAGTGTATTGTGCATGCACTAAGCGACCCCAAGAGGTGTCACCACCTACACCCATTTGTTTATGGTCGATATTAACCGTCACTAAGTCTCGCATAGGAACTTCTGCGCCACGCGCCGTGGTAACCGGCACTAACCCTGACGCTGACTCTTCACCGTCTTTGCCAGCGATAAAGTCAATATCACTTTGTTTATAAGGCCAAGCACTGGTGTTAAGCACTTGATCGCCAACGACTAGCAGCCCTAAGCCATTGTCAGCTTTTAATGCCATCCAACGTACATCGGTTTTGTTGGCATTTTCTTGTGGGCGCACATAGTGATGAATTTGGTCTCTTACTAAGCTTTTATATAATGAAACCTTAGCCGAGGTTTTTCTGTCGGCATAGCTTTCATGAGGTCCACGGCCAAACCAAGCCATTTGTTGGAATTGTCCCGGCATAGTCAGTTGCATACCAAAACGCGGTAAGTTTGGTAATGTTTGGCCAGGGGCAATAGTTAATTGGCTTTGCACATGAACTTGACCATTATCATTAACGCTATATTGCACCTGATAAGCACCGTTAAAGTCGGCAACTTTATACTTACTCGTTACTTGATAACCTTGAGCTGTTTTTTGTTTGGTCAGTGATGTTAGTGCTAACTTATCACTGGCGCTTTGCCAGATTGCCGCCCACTTTTGCATGCCATTACCTAAATCATTATCGGTAGGGGCACGCCAGAAGTTAGCACGCAACGATGATTTAAGCAGGTCACTATCTTGGTGACGGTATTGGCTTAACCAACCACTTTTCTTATCAAAGGTGGCGGTTGTGCTGTTATTGCTAAAGCTTAACACTTGCTGGTTATCTTGTTTAATCACCATAGCTACAGAGCTTGTTGGCGCTTTCTTCGCGACTAACTGCACTGGTAATTGAAATTGCTCAAAGGCCAGTTCATGTCCGCTTGTTAGTAAACCGTATGGTTGGCGTACCACAGCACTTAAGGTAATAAAGTACTCTTTACTGTCTGCTTGCGGTAACGCAGGTAATGCTATCGTAATGTTGGCTTTTTCACTGGGCAATACTTGCGGTAGTGCTTGGTGGCCGTGTGCAATCACTTCACCGTCAGCTTCAATGCGCCACTGTAAATCAAACATGGCTAAATCAATGAAGTCATAACGGTTTTCGACAATAAACTCGCCTTTGCTGCTGTTAGCTTCACTGAAGCGAATCGCTTGATAGACTTTTTTCACTTCAAACGCGTGTGGATGCGGCTGACGATCAGCTGACATTAAGCCGTTATTTAAGAAGTTACCATCGCTGGGTAAATCAGGGTGAAAGTCTTTACCGTAGGCCCAATATTTAACGCCATTTTCGTTGGTGTATTCTAGTGATTGGTCAACCCAATCCCAAATAAAGCCACCTTGTAGCACGTCGTACTTTTCAATGGCTTGCCAGTAGTCAGCTAAGTTACCCACTGAGTTACCCATAGCATGGGCATATTCAATCATAATACCTGGGCGACTTGGCTTAGACTCAGCGTATTTAACTAAGCGCTCGATTGACGGGTACATAGGTGCAAATACGTCGGTGTAGTGCTCTTCACCGGCCGGCTCATATTGTACCAGACGGCTATTGTCATTATCTTTTAGCCATTGATAAGTGGCTTCAAAGATTTTACCTTTACCGGCTTCATTACCTAGCGACCAAATAATAATTGATGGGTGGTTTTTATCGCGTTCAAACATACGTTGGGTGCGATCTAAATGCGCTGGCAACCAGCTCATTTCATTACCAAGTTGGGTTTTTTCATTAATTGCTAGCGGGTGCGACTCGATATTCGCTTCATCAACCACATACATGCCATATTTATCGGTTAACTCGTACCAATAAGGGTCGTTAGGGTAGTGGCTGGCACGGACGGCGTTGATATTAAACTCTTTCATTAGTTTAATATCTTGTTCCATTGACGCTCTTGTCACTACGTGGCCGTGGTGTGGGTCGGTTTCATGACGGTCAACACCGCGGATGGTAATGGCTTTACCGTTAATGGTTAGTTGGCTATTAACTACAGCTAAATGCCTAAAACCAATTTCATGGCGGGCAGTTTCAATGATGTTGCCTTTACGATCTTTTAAGCTGATCAATAGCGTGTATAAATTTGGCGTTTCTGCTGACCATAAGGCTGGTTGTTTGATCTTACCATCAAGGCTAACTTTGCTAGTGCCCTGAGCGGAAACTCTAACTTTTGTTTCTTTATCCAGAATTACCTGCATATTATTACGTGGATCTAATAATTGCACGGCAACTTTTTGAGTAGATCTTTTATCAGTAAAGTTGTTTAAGGTTACTTCTAGCGCTAACTTACCTTGGCTGTAGTTGTTATTTAAGGTTGGCTTGGCGTGGAAGTCAAAAATGCGCTGCTTGGGCGTGGCATAGAGGTATACATCGCGCTCAATACCTGAAATACGCAGCATATCTTGGCTTTCTAAGTAGCTGGCATCGGTCCAGCGTCTAATTTGAAATGCCAGTAAGTTTTCACTGTCATTTAGGTATGGGGTAATATCAAATTCTGCCGGGGTTTTTGCGCCTTGGCTAAAACCCACCTTTTCGCCATTTAACCAGACATCTAATGAAGATTTTGCCGCGCCAACATGCAGAAATACTTGCTTGTTTTTCCATGAGCTTGGCAGTGTGAAAGGCTTACGGTAAGAGCCTACAGGGTTGTAGTCTTTTGGGGCATCAGGCCAAGTGGTGGTAAACGGGAAGCGTTCATCTAAATAGATGGGATAACCAAAGCCTTCTGTTTCCCAATTGCCTGGTACCGGTATCTGCTGCCAATTGCTGTCATCAAAATTATTTGCTTGAAAGTTTTCCGGCTTATTTTTTGGTGAACGCTGCCAATCAAACTTCCACAAGCCATTCAGTAATAAAAAGTTATCACTTTGTTGTTTGTCATTAATTAACGCAGCATCACGCGATTGGAATGGAAAAAAAGATGCCCGAGGATCTTGCTTATTAATGGCAAAGACTTGATGGTCTTCCCATGGTTCACGTGATTGGCTATTTGCATTAGTACTTAACGACAATAGTAAAGCTAACGAAATAAGTTGTAATGATTTTATCATGAAACAAATATCTTAATTAATTTAACAATACTATTTATAATACAATTAATGTTTATTTAAGCAAGTACTTTCTATAGCAGACGTCGCGAATTTACGGTGGAAAAAATCACTCATGCTGAACCTCAAGCTAGTGATAGTTCAAATGACAGATAATGAAACTTTGTCGCTAAAAGTTATTAAAGTAAGCAAAATAGCGGGCTTTATTGGGTGTTAGCTTTAATTTTTACATTGTATTTAACAAAGTAAAATTAAACTAGTGTATTTACTTGAACTCATTTATCATACAATTAAGTAGATGGCAGATAAAATTCAATCAATAAACGTTTTGTAAGTAGAAACGATAATAAAAGAGTATTGCAGTATCATGGAATCATCACACCGTAACCTGACCCAACAAGTTGTCCATGAGTTAGGTAAAAAAATTTTACAAGGCAACTACAAAATTGGCGAACGCTTACCTTCCGAAGCGGATTTGTGCCAACAATTTAATATTAGTCGTACTGCAACCCGAGAAGCGGTAAAAATGTTAACCGCCAAAGGCTTGATCAGCTCAAGGCCCAGACAAGGCATTACGGTTGTAGAGTCTAAGCACTGGAATTTGTTTGATGTTGATGTATTAAATTGGATTTTATTAGGAAAGCCAGATTTATACTTGCTTAGGCATTTTTTACAATTACGCTTAGCGCTAGAGGCAGAAGCGGCCTATTTAGCAGCCTTGTATGCCAGCGATGATGATTTAATAGCCATTGCGAGTGCGTTAGCACGCATGAAAAATGCTACTAATGGTATGGACGACACGCATGAAGCTGACATCGCCTATCACCAAAGTGTGCTGTCAGCGAGTAATAACCCGTTTTTTATACAGTTAAAGAATTTTATTACCACAGCGTTGAAGGTGAACTTACGTTTTACTAATCGAATGATTGCGGTGACCGTGGCAGAATATCAAGCACATGTTGATATTTACGAACATATCAAAAATAAAAAACCACAAGCGGCTTTTGACGCGGCCATGGTAACTCAACGCGCCACGCTTGCCATAGTCAATGAACAAATAGCGGCACTTGAGCAAGAAAAGCAGCACAAGGTTTAAATTGTCGCATAAGGCTAGGATAGCGATTAAGATGTGCCCGTGAGCAAGATAAAGCAACGGGCACAAACTAGCATGAAATCTTGGCTAGCAAGCATTAGCTTGATAACGCTAACCATTATCTGCATAGCACTTATCTGCATAGCATTCGCAAAAGCTTCGATGATGAGGCTATAATAGGCGAAATTTCACTTCTTTTAGATATTAAGTCAAGTATATGACCATACTTTCAATGATTGTGGCCCACGCCAATAACCGTGTTATTGGCAAAAATAACACTATGCCTTGGCACTTGCCTGCAGATTTAGCCTATTTTAAAAAAATGACCTTGGGCAAGCCAATTATCATGGGCCGAAAAACCTATCAGTCTATTGGTAGGGCCTTACCCGGCCGTAAAAATATAGTCATTTCACGCTCGACAGCATTTCAAGGTGACGGTGTTGAGGTTGTTGATTCGGTAGAAGCAGCATTAACTTTGGTCAGCGATAGTGCAGAAGTGATGGTTATCGGTGGTGGCGCGATTTATCAGCATTGTTTAGCGAAAGCACAGCGTTTATATATTACCCATATTGACGCGGATATTGATGGCGATACTTTTTTTCCTGAATATGATTTAGCGGTATGGAAAAAGGTAGCGAGTGAAATTCGCCCCAGCGATGAAAAAAATCAGTACCGCTTAGATTTTTCGGTCTATGAAAAAATGTAAGGCTTGCTTTATTTTTGGGTATAAAAAAAGAGCGCTAAGCGCTCTTTTTTTGTTTATCAGAAGTTTAAGAGAATCTAAAGCTTAAACTCTTGAACTGATTGCTGTAGCTCTTCTGCTAAACGTGCTACTTCACCACTGGACTCGGCGGTCTGCTTAGAGCCTGCGGTAGTCTGCTCGGCGATAGCGACAATCGACTCTAAGTTTTCACTTATCTCGTGGGCAACTACGCTTTGCTCTTCTGCGGCACTGGCAATTTGCGAACTGCGATCAAAGGCTTCATGAACCGCGTGGGTAATAGTATCAAGCGCTTGCTCTGCTTGTACGCTTTGCTCAACACAATTCGTTGCTTGGTTTTTACCTGTATCCATTACCGATACGGCTTTTTCTGCACCGGTTTGTAATACTTCTATCATATTTTGAATTTCTTGTGTCGACTCTTGGGTTCGGCTTGCCAAGGTTCTTACTTCGTCAGCAACAACCGCAAAACCGCGACCATGTTCACCAGCACGTGCCGCTTCAATTGCTGCGTTTAATGCAAGTAGGTTGGTTTGATCGGCAATACTTCTAATAACATCAAGAATACCGCCGATGGACGCACTATCTTGTTGAAGTTTATTAATGACTTGCGAGGCAGATTCAACTTCATTGGCTAATAGCTCGATGGTTTCACGATTACGGCCAGAAATCACTTTCACACGCTCAGCTTCATCATCAGCTTGTTTAATTTCACCTAATGCGTCATTGGCGCTCGATAGTACGCTCTGCGCAGTACTGCTCATTTCTGTGGTGGCTGATGCCGCTTGCTCAACTTGCGCGCGTTGCTCTTCTATGGCGGTGGTACTTTGCGCGGTTACGGCAGAGGTTTGTTCAGCCGCGGTTGCTAATTGAGTTGAACGGCTAACAATACTTTGTATTAAAGTGCGTAAACTGTCGATTAATAAGTTGCAGTTTCGTGAAAGTTGCGCAAACTCATCTTTACCGCTTTCATCTAATTGTCGAGATAAATCACCTGAAGCTACGACATTAAGCATTTCATTTACTCGTCTTAATGGGCGGGTAATACTGGTTAACGTCACCCAGGCTATTGCGATCGCGAGGATCACAGAGATTAAAGTTATAACTAGGGTGTTGCGCGTGCCGTCAGCAACAGATTCTTCCACTAACGCACCTGTGGCAACCGTGGTTTTATTGGCTAAATCTACTTGGGTGTCGAGTATTGCGTTGGCGCTAGCGATAGCGCTTTCTGCTAAGGCTAAGCTTTCGGTTGCCGCCGCCATTGCATTTAACTGGTTGTTCTTATGGTTGAAAATACGCTCATCACCGGTAACATAGTTTTGTAGCGCTGCATAGCTAGCTAAAAGTTCACTAGCAATACCGCCAACACCTTGGTTGTTTAACTCGCTAACGACATCGTTAATGGATTGGGTAATATCGCTGAAGGTGTTTTCAATTTCATTACTGACTAAATCGGCTGATTGTCGATCAGTAATTTCTCGATACTCTAATGAAGAGCTTACCATATTGTTCAATAATGTTTCTAAGCGTTCTGAGAGGCTGACAGCGCGTTGTAACTTAGTTGATGCTAGGTCGTGGTCAGCTAAATCGAGCAAAATGGTGGCAGTGTCGTCTGCGGTTTCTTCTAGGACATCTATCTTTTCGATTAAAGTTAAGCGCTGTTCAATCGCTTGTTTGCGGTTGCTTAGTACGCTGGTAATTTCTTGCTCTAAACTATCGTAAACCGAATCAAACTTACGAAGATTGGTGATCAAAGTGGTTTCGTTTTCAACGATCCCTTTTAGCTGTTGCAGCTGTGCGCGAAAATTGCTTTTACCCGCATCAAACGCCTGTTGATTTTCGGCCAATGGTGGTAACTGGGTTTGATAATAAGCACGCAGCGTTAAGTTGCCTATTGCAGTTAAATCGTTAGCAAGCGTGTTACTGCCTTTTAACGTCGGAATAGCAAGTTCATTTTGTTGTTTGGTTGCATCACCAATGGTATTTAAGCTATTCCAAGATATTGCGCTCGTTAAAAAGAGTAAAAGCGAAATAATGGTGAAACCACCGATTATTTTCATTGCTACTGTTAATTTCATAGATCCCACCAATATATATTTTATCGTTATTTGACTACTTGGAAAATAATCGTTAATTATTATTAGACTACAGAGACATGTATGCCAGTCTCGCTGCTAGTATAACAACCTGAGTTACTTTTTAAACTAAAGTCCTACGCAATCTTTATTTTTTATGTGCGTGCTCAGTAAAAAGTTTTTTATCATGCCACCTGAGCATGCTCAAATAGTGCCCCCAAACGCAGCCGGTATCAAGTGCATAGATATTTTTAGGTGGGCAATTGCCCATTAATGTCGCCCAGTGACCAAACAGCCATTGGGTTTTGTTATCAAGGTGTGCAAAGTCAAACCAAGGTCGCAATGTGCTAGGAGCCTGTTCAGGGCTGTCTTTGCAAGCAAAGTCTAAGCTGCCATCATGATAACAATAACGCATACGAGTCAGTGCGTTAATGGTAAAGCGAAAACGGCTCACCTCATCTTGGGCATCATGCCAATTGGCTGGCTGATTACCATACATCTGGGTTAGCCATTCGCTAGCGTTTGTTGAATTTAAGTGTTGCTGTGCAATCTTGGCTTGGCTAACGGCAATACTAGGGCTCCATTGTGGCGATAGTCCAGCGTGGCTAAGATAGGTTTCTTCTTGTGGTAATTTGGCAATTAGCGGTTGTTGAATTAACCACGCCATAAGCTCAGAAACGTCAGGTGCTGCTAATAGGGATGTTAGCTTATCTTGTGGCTTTGCCTGTTTGATACCATGATAAACCGCCAGTAAATGCAGGTCGTGATTGCCCAGCACCACCTTAGCGCTATCACCTAAAGATATAATTAACCGCAGCGTTTCCAATGACTGTGGCCCACGGGCGACAAGATCGCCGGCGATATAAAGCTGATCATGTTGAACTGAAAAGTTAACTTGGGCTAATAGCGCATCGAGTTCGCGGTAGCAGCCTTGTATATCTCCGATGAAATAGATAGCCATGAATCAGTGCTAGTTTAAAATATTAGGTTTAGCTAATCGAAAAACGGGAATATCCACTTGAATTAACTGGCCATTGCTCGATTGCATTTGATAATGCCCTTGCATATTGCCAAGTGGTGACTTGAGTAAACAGCCACTGGTATAGGTAAAACTTTCATTGCTGCGTATAAAAGGTTGTTGGCCAACTACGCCCTCACCGGTAACGACATTTGTGTCACCGTTCGCGTCTGTGATCAACCAGTAACGACTGAGCAGTTGCACCGTTTCTTGGCTGTGGTTAGATATGGTAATGGTGTAGCTGAAAACAAATTGATGTTCAGCTTCAAGCGATTGTTGCGCGATGTAATCCGTGATCACCGCAACTTCTATCTCTGCGGTGGTTAAGGTGCACTTATCAGTCATTTTTTGATGTTACCGGGTTATCTGAAAGGTAATTTGCCAGTCGTACAAAGTCTGCTAAAACTAAATTTTCTGGGCGTAAACTTGGATCTATGCCCAAACTGGTTATGGTTTCTACAGACAGTAACTTTTTAAAACTATTGCGAATGGTTTTTCGGCGCTGATTAAAGGCGGCTAAACAAACGCTATTTAGTACCTTGATGTCTTTGACAGGGTTTTTAATGGTTTTATGTGGTACTAATCGGACGATAGCCGAGTCAACTTTTGGTGCCGGTTTAAACGCTTCAGGGGCAATTTCCATCACAGGGATCACTTGGCATTGGTACTGGGTCATGATCGATAAGCGACCATAAGATTTACAGTTTTCGCCAGATGCCATGCGCTGCACCACCTCTTTTTGTAGCATAAAGTGCATGTCTTTCACTTGCGCTTTAAAGCTTAACAAGTGAAAAATAAGCGGTGTAGAAATGTTATAAGGTAAATTGCCAAAAATACGCAGTGGCTTTTCAGCGCTAGCTAATTGTGCAAAGTCGAACTTTAACGCATCTTCTTCATAAATAGTGAGGTGTTTAGCTAAAAATGGGTGATGACGAAGTCGATGGGCTAAATCACGATCTAACTCCACCACACTCAGTTGACCAGCACGCTCGATCACAGGCTCGGTCAGTGCGCCGAGTCCAGGGCCAATTTCAATTAAATTATCGCCGGGCTCAGGGTTGATGGCGTCGACAATATTACTAATGATGCCTTCATCATGTAAAAAGTTTTGCCCAAAGCGCTTTTTCGCTTGATGACCTAAATGTTTATTATTGCTCATAGTGTTTTACTTGAGTAGCCCTTATGCTTGATTATTCGCTAGCGCTATGGCGCTATTAATTGCTTCATTAAAGCTACCGACATCGGCCTGATTAGTGCCCGCTAAGTCTAAAGCTGTGCCATGGTCTACCGAGGTTCTAATAAATGGCAAGCCTAAGGTGATGTTAACTGAAGCGCCAAAGCCCTTAAATTTAAGCACAGGTAAACCTTGATCATGAAACATACTCAAAATGGCATCAGCATCATCAAGGTATTTTGCTTGGAATATGGTATCGGCCGGTAATGGCCCAATTAAGTTCATGCCTTCGGCGCGTAACTCGTCAAGGGCAGGGATCATAACGTCGATTTCTTCACTGCCTAAATGGCCGTCTTCGCCAGCGTGCGGGTTGATACCACACACATAAATTTTAGGGTGTGCAATACCGAACTTTTCAATTAAATCATGATGCAATATACGAGTAACTTTTTGTAGCCGCTCATGAGTGATGGCTTTAGAAACATAGGCTAAGGGAATATGCGTGGTTACCAACGCCACTCTTAAACCTTCGGTTGCTAACATCATAACCACGTCTGAGCAATTTGCTTGATGGGCAAAGTATTCAGTATGACCACTAAAAGCAATACCCGCTTGATTGATTAAGCCTTTATGCACTGGCCCTGTTACCACGGCATCAAACTCTCCCGAGATATTTTTTTCACTGGCGATGCGTAAGGTTTCTACCACATAGTGGCCATTGTTTGGATTGAGAACGCCAGCTTGACAGTCATCGCCTAGCGCCACGGGTAATACAATCAGCGTACCGGCTTGGTGCGGCGCAAAGGCGTCGTTGGCATTGTAGAGCTTGATGTTGAGCGGCAAATTTAACAATGCTGCTCTTTCGCTCAGTAACTCGGGTGACGCAACCGCGACAATTTGTGTCGGCCAATCTTGCTGCGCGATTTTAATTAATAGATCGGGACCTATACCTGCCGGCTCTCCGGGGGTGATTGCTATTATTTTACCCACTTATTTGCTATTTCCTGATTCAAGTACTTCTATGTATGCTTCGTCACGTAATTCTTTGATCCAGCGTGTGCCTTCCATGTTAAATTTACGGTTATAAAGCAATTGGTAGGCACGGTTTTCATTCATTTGTGCGGTTGCATCTAGCGTTCTACGCCCCGTTAACTTGGCGATGTGCCAACCAAACGATGAGCGAAACGGTTTATGTATTTCGTTAATATCTAAGCTGGCTAAGGCGTCGGCAAAGGCGGGATCATATTTGCTTGGCTCTGACCAACCTAAATCACCACCACGAACAGACGTTGGGCCTTCAGAGTGCTCTTTGGCAAGTTCGGCAAAGTCGGCTTCACCGGCATTGATTTTATCAATGAAGCCTTGTAATAACGCCTCAGCTTTCGCTTCACTGAGTATGATTGAAGGTTTTATTAAGATATGACTGGCTTTGACTTCTTCGATTTCAACGGTTTGGCGACCGCGAACATCGACCAATTTAACAATACTAAATCCTAAGCCGGTACGGATCGGGCCAAAAATACTGCCTTTGGCTTGACCGTCGACTAATTCAGAAAATAGTGTTGGCATTTCATTAATAGTTTTCCAACCTAAATCACCACCTTGTAAGGCATTAGCGCCACTTGATGAAGTCATGGCTATATTAGTAAAGTCACTGCCTTCATTTAGTAGTTCTAATACTTTTTCAGCACGCTCTTTGGCAGCATTAATGTCTGCTTGTTTTGGGTTAGTGGGAAATTCAATTAGGATATGACCTAGTCGGTATTCTACATCGGCATTGGTTTGCTCTTTCATTGCGGCCAATAAGTTGGCAACTTCTTGTGGCGAAATATAAATTCTACGACGTAAACTAGCACGACGAACTTCGCCGGAGATCAGTTCGTTACGGGCACTTTCCCGGTACTTTTCATAATCAACGCCATCCGCAATCAGGGCTTGGCGAAATTGATCTAAGGTTAAATTATTTTCGCGCGCCATATTGGCGAGGGTTTCATCAAGCTGTGCATCACTAATTTGCACACCCATGCGCTCACCTAGCTGCATGATAATGGCATCATTAATTAACTTTTCCATAACTTGGATGCGCAGGGCACGATCTGATGGCAAAGTTTGGTTATTTTTTTTCGCTTGTAAGGTGACAGACTCAATGAGGTCTTGCACTTCAGACTCTAAAACCACACCGCTGTTAACCACAGCAGCTATTCGGTCTAGTTCAACCTCGTTCGCTAAAGATTGTTGGGCTGAGCTAAACATGAATAGGGTGCTTAGCAGTAGTAATTTCAATGAATTTTTCATGTAACGTAAATTTCTTCTAATTAGTTATTGAGGAAGTAAGGGCGTTTATAGCCAAATATACTTGAATTAAACATATCATCGACACTGTTGGATGACTTATTGCTATTTATACCATTATATACAAATTGAATGTTAAAACTGCTATCAAATGCATTGCGATTTTCGTTGATCTGCTTATTATCGTCAATTCTTGAGTTAATATTGCGGTGATAAGTAAAACGAATTCCCCAACAACAACTACTGTATTCTAGGCCCGCGTAAGTTTCGATACTACGCTTCCCTTGTAGGTCTTGGGTGAATCTACCAACGAACTGCCAGCGGCTAGCAATGCTAATATTCGTTGCTAACGACATTTGTTCTAATGACTCTCCTGAGACATCACGAGCATAGCGATGGTTCAATTGAATTGTTTGATTGTTGGCAAATAAATAATCTATGGTGGTTTGGCTTTTATTGGTAACCCCTAAATCGGTATTATACTGAATATCTGCGCTAAATTGCCATTGACGACTAAGTTGCATAAAAATATCGGCTGCTAAGGCAGACTTATCGACTAAGGCATTTTCATCACTATCATTAAAGCTACCTTCATCTAGGTATAAAATACGACCTAAGCTAAAGCGTAAAACTTCGGTATTTTCTGCTGTTAACAAGCGACTGGTAACCCCCCATGAAACTTGGTTGGCTTGGGCAATTCTATCAATACCACTAAAGCGGCGATCACGGAATAAACCACTGTAATCATCTTGTAAGGTAGTGGTGTCGTAAAGCCCAATCTGGCTTTGTTCTTTTTCTGGTATATATAAGTATTGTAATTGCGGCTCTAATGTTTGGTTGAAGTCGCGGTTTAACAAGGATAAGTTGCGATCAAAGTTGACACCACCGTGGATACGAAACTTCGGTAAAGTTCGGCTAACGTTTCTTGCTAATAAGCTGTCGTCGCTGAGGTTCTTTTGCCGATAATTGGTTTGTAACAACTTTAATTCAGAGTTCAAAAACCAAGCTGGTGTGGTAATTGGGTACAGCAAGCCAGCCTCTACATGATAGCGTTGCGCGGTTGGCTTGGACTTATCTGTGCTATCAAAGCTTGAAAGCTCGGAGTAAAGATCAATAATGCCAGCAAAATTAGCTAACTTTTGCTGGCTGCTAATTTCTAGTTGAGGCACGGTTTTATAGCTGCGTTGGTGGTTACCTAACAGCTCAAAATCTTGTAGTTTTAATGTCGTTTGCCAGTTTTCAGCAAAGTAGGCAAGTTCCCCTATTTGATACAAGTAGGCGTCATTAGCATTAAATTGGCTACTGCCTAAATCCACCAAATAGTTATCATCACTGATAGTGGTGTAATCAACATGTGCCCGAAAGCGCTCAGAAAAGGTGCCAATATGTTGCACTCGCGCTAAATAACGTGCGTCATTATTGCCACTAATTTTTTTATCTCGATTTAAGTACTCAATGTCTAATTGACCTGCTTGTAAGCCATGCAAATATCGAAACTCAGTGAGCAGTTGCGTGCCTCGATCGGACATATAGCGAGGGGTAATAGTGGCATCCATATTATCGGCAATATTGACATAATATGGTGTTTCAATTTCTAACCCTGAATTATTGGAAGAACTGATCTTAGGGTATAAAAAACCAGACACTCTTTCATTGCTCAGCGGTATGCTTAAATAGGGCACATATAAAATCGGCACATCGAACAGCCTAAAACGGGCATGATAAGCTTGCAGTGACTTTTTATCCGCGGAGATTTTAATTTCACTGGCGCGCATTTGCCAATCGGGCGCCGGACCATAACAAGTGGAAAAACTTGAGTCGATGAGACTTAAACTATCACTCGCTATATTAATGGCTGCCGCACTGCCATGGCCAGCGGTACCATTGAGTTGATACGAGGTATTGTTAAGGGACGTAGTTCGTTGTAATTGGTTGATATTTAGTGCATCAGCAAAAATATCTATATTATTGTTTTGAAAGTGAATATTGCCATTGGCGTCAACGGTTGAGTTGGCACGATTGACAGATAATTGTTCAGCGACTACCGTGTTATTTTGATTCAATAAGGTCACGCCACCGGTAAATTTTGCGTAAGCGCCTTTTTTGATACTGGCGATTGACGACAAAATAATAAAGTTTTCGTCAACCTGCTTGCCTGCGGTATTGGCAATATTTGCATAACTTGGAATCGGGCATTGAGACGCCAAAGGCGGTGTGGTTTCAGCGGCATGGAGCTGACTGGCAAAGGAAAAAAGTATCGGGCACAGTAAAGGGGAATAGGTTAAGGAAAAACGCATTTATGGTCCGGATAATTAACTTTTAAAAGACTAAGCCTAGATTCTAAACGGCATTTTACCGCTAAAGATCATAATAATATAGCAATTTTCTTTAGCCTGCTATTTCGTTATACTCAAAACAACGAAAAGCTGGTCATTTTTCTGGGCTATTTAGGCGCAAGTTAGCATGATATTATGGCGGATATTCGGCTAAGTTTTTGTTAACTTTGCCCAGTAAAAATAGCACAATTGCTAATAACCAGCAGCACTGTAAAAATACAACATTAAGAGAACTCGCGCCTTGAAGCAAAAACGCACGGTCGAATTATTAGATTGGTTAACTGCGCACTTTAACGCGCAAAACATTCATTTAACGCCATTAACCGGAGATGCGGGTTTTCGCCGCTACTTTCGCTTTAGCATTCATGGACGCTCGTATATTGCGGTGGACGCTCCTGTAAAACTATCGAATAATCAAGCCTTTGTGTCGGTGCAACAATCACTGCAACAAGCCAATATTAATGTACCCGCGATCATTGCCCTTGACTTAACGCACGGTTTTATGTGCTTGAGCGATTTCGGTGATGATTTATTGGCGACAACACTAAATCAAAAAAATATGCGTCATTATTACCAACTTGCCTTAACTGAGTTGAATAAAATGCAAGGCTGTCCAAACGCCGTATTGGACGCACTACCTTTGTATGATGAGGCATTTATTCGCACCGAGCTGGCACTATTTTCGCAATGGCTGCTGATAGAACATTTAGATATTGAATTAACGCTAGCAGAGCAAGCTCAACTAGAGCATTGCTTCTCGCTGCTGGTGTCTGCCATTGTTGAGCAACCTAAGGTGTTTATGCACCGAGATTATCATAGCCGCAACATTATGTTACTCGCAGATGACAGGCTCGGTATTATTGATTTTCAGGATGCGGTGAAAGGACCCATCATCTATGATCTTGTTTCACTGTTAAGAGATTGCTATTTACGTTGGCCGAATGCACTAATTGAGCCGCTGTTAGAAGATTATCGTCAGCGCGCACAAAAGTTAGTCCCCGAGTTAAGTATTAGCAAGCAGCAATGGCAATATTGGTTTGACTTGACAGGTTTGCAGCGACACATAAAAGCCAGTGGCATTTTTGCCCGTTTACATCACCGAGATAACAAGCCAGCTTATTTGGCTGATATTCCGCTGACTTTGCGCTACATACAAGATGTTAGTCAGCAATACCCACAATTGAGCTTTCTTTATCAGCTAGTGACTGAACGTGTTATCCCGGCATTAGCGAGCAAGCAATCACATCATGACTAACGGGGAACCAAGTGCATGAAAGCTATGATACTAGCCGCAGGGCGTGGCGAGCGCATGCGGCCACTTACTGACCATTGTCCTAAACCGTTACTTAAAGTTGCGGGTACTTCGTTAATCGAACATCATATCAACAATTTGGTGGCAGCGGGTATCACTGAAATTGTCATCAATCATGCTTGGCTTGGCGAGCAAATTGTTCAGCAACTTGGCGATGGTGGACAATTTGGTGCCAGTATTTGTTACAGCAAAGAGCCTATTGCACTGGAAACGGCTGGCGGTATTATCAAAGCGTTAGCCTTGCTCGCAGCCGATGAAAACGAAGTGTTTTTAGTCCTTAATGGTGACATTTATTGCGATTTTGATTTTCATCACTTACCTGAATTAAAAGCACAGCATCAGGCACACTTATTTTTAGTGACCAATCCTGAGCATAATCTTGCCGGCGACTTTACCGTGCAAGCAGGTATCTTGACTAATCCGCAAGGCCCAGAAGATAGCACTTATACTTTTAGTGGTATCGCACTGTATCGAAAAAGCTTTTTTAGTCACTATCATGCAAAGCGATTAACACCAACTGATAAGGTACAGCCGTTAGCACCCATGTTAAGGTCAGCGGCGAAGCAGGGCAAAATATCTGCAAGCGTTATTGATGTAGCTTGGACAGATGTTGGTACGCCTGAGCGCTTAGCAAGATTAAACACGAAATAAACCATTTACCATTCATTAATTATTGAGTTTTAGCATGCGAATTTGGGGCAAAGTTTTAGGGTTTTTATTTGGTCTTATGTTGACCAAGAATATTATTGGTGCACTATTTGGCGCTTGGCTCGGACATAGGTTCGACAAAGGGATTGGGTTAGACTTTAGTGGTTTAGGTGGCGCTAAAAGTGATACCGAACGTCAAGCGGCATTTTTTTATAGCACCTTTTCAGTGATGGGTTATATTGCCAAAGCGAGCGGCCAAGTCACGCATCATGAAATAGCTTTTGCCAGTGCGTACATGGATAAACTTGGACTAAATGCAGATTTACGTCGCCAAGCTCAAGACGCTTTTCGAGATGGCAAAACCACCGGCTTTCCGCTTGAGGAGCGCCTTAGACAACTCAAGTCAGCGGTAAATAATCGGCAAGATTTGCTATTATTGTTTTTGGAAATTCAAATCCAAGTAGCCTTTGCTGATGGTCGTCTAGATCAAAGCGAGCGAGAAGTGTTACATAAAATCGCACAAAACCTAGGCTACTCGGCAACCGAGCTTGATAAACTTTTAGAAATGATCATCGCTGGTGCCCAATTTCATCAGCAAGGGAAAAATGCCGGTAATGCCAGCTTTGCGCAGTCAGGTCAGCAACTCGCCAATGCTTATAAAGTGCTCGGCGTAACCGAGCAAAGCTCTGCCAGTGATATTAAAAAAGCTTACCGTAAATTAATGTCGCAACACCACCCTGATAAATTAGTCGCCAAGGGCTTACCACCAGAAATGATGGAGTCGGCAAAACAAAAAGCGCAAGATATTCAAGCCGCTTACGAGCTTATTAACGCACAGACTCGTCAACATTAACTTAACCGGGTCGCTAAAAGCCTAACTTAAGATGCGACAGAAATGTGATTTATCGCGTTAAATGGCGTCAAGGCTACTTGCAAGCCGAGTTAGCTTTCGCGTAGACTGTCTGGGAATTTTTATACTTCATCCTTTATATTGGGCAGCAACAATGTACCTTTCACTTACTAACAGACAACGAATTGCGATATGGCTAAGCGCTATATTGATCATTTTGTCTGTGGCTGCTTCTGCGCATAGTGTGGAACATATAGATGAAGGTGCTAAAACACACTGTACTTTGTGTTTTCATCAGCATCAATATCAAAATGCTTTGCCGCAACAAGACGCCAATATTGAGATTGTCTCTCAGCTTTTCCAGCCAACTATAACACCTCAAACATGCTTAGCGTTCGCGCCATGCGCTATTTACCTTAGTCGCGCTCCTCCCGTAGTTTCTTAACAACACAGTACCCTTTAGTTGATATTAACCAGTCAATTTGTGCAATAGCATTTTGACTATGTAATTGTATTTAATTAGTTTTAGAGAAATTTAACGCATGAAAAATTTGCCAGTTTTTGCTGCCCGTTTGGCGGCGCAACGACCTGTACCTAACGTAAAAAACGCCATTTTAATGTCGGCATTATTACCGCTTTTTGCACACGCACAAGCACCGACTTTGTCGAACCCCGCGGTCAGCGTGGTGCTAGATGGCTACTACCAAAGTGATGATCGGGTAATGACCGAACGCGCGAAAGGTTTTGGTTTAGGGGGCACAGAGCTAGCCTTAAGTGCCAGTATTGATGATATGTTTTATGGAAAATTTACCAGTGTTTTTGAGTTTCATGAAGGTGAAAGTGAGATATTAGTAGAGGAAGCCTTTATGCAAACCATGGCGCTACCCAACGGTTTTACGGTGCGGGCTGGTCGCTTTTTATCTGATATAGGTTATTTAAATAATCAGCACCTACATACCGACGCGTTTACAAGCCGACCCAGTGCCTATCGCGCATTTTTAGGTGGTCATTATTTTGATGACGGAATAAGGCTCAGTTATATTGCACCGACTGATATGTATTGGCTATTAGGTGCGGAAGCGTTTGCGGGGAAAAACCTGCGCGCTGCTGACGAGTCTGCTGAGCGCGAGTATAGCAGTACCGGCGTTTATACTGCTTTTACTAAAATTGGCGGTGATATTGGCATTGAAAGCTCATGGCAATTTGGTCTGAGTTATATGCGTAATGAAAATGGTCAGCTAACAACTCTGGCAGAGCATGAAGACGAACATCATGAAGACGAACATAGTGCAGGCCATGATGAGCACGGTCATGGTCACGCTGCAGCCTATACCGGAAAACACACTTACATCGCTGATTTCGTTTATAAGTGGGCGCCTAATGGCAACTATAAATACCAGCATTTAACCCTAAGTGCAGAGTATTTTAGAGTTGCAGATTTTTTTACCCTAGCTGAGCATGAGCATAGCGACCATGACGATCATCATGGCGAAGAAGCCAACTATACTCAAGACTATCATCAAGCATGGTATGTTAGCGGAGTTTACCAGTTTACCCCGCATTGGTCGGCAGGGCTACGCTATGGCAAGCTTGCTAGCCATGTTCAGCATGACGATCATTTTGAACCACAAACACTAAAAGAAACTGAGTTGAGTATTGCTTGGCATAATAGCCATTTTTCTACAGTACGATTTGAGTTAAGCCATCAAAGCAACCTTGGCTTTGAACACGCTAACAATGAAAATGTTATCACCTTACAATATGTTATGACGTTAGGAGCTCACAGTGCGCATCAATTTTAAAGTTATCATTAGCAGTATTTTATTATCTTTAAGTCATAGCGCGTTTGCGCAAATGAACATTTTTGCCTGCGAGCCAGAGTACGCGGCGTTAGCAAAAGAGCTAGCACCTGAGGCGAGTATTTATTCGGCAACTACCGCCATGCAAGATCCACATCAAGTGCAAGCGCGGCCTAGCTTAATAGCGAAAATGCGACGCGCAGACTTGGTGGTTTGTGCCGGCGCAGAGCTAGAGATTGGCTGGCTACCTATGCTGCAAATGAAAGCTGCTAATGCCAATGTGCGTAGCACAGACAAAGGGCTATTTTTTGCCGCCGATCATGTGGAAACCTTAGACCAATTAGACTTTGTTGACCGCAGCATGGGGGATGTACACACGCAAGGCAACCCGCATTTACACTTTTCGCCAACACGCATGCTAACGATTGCTCAAGCGTTAACCAATAAGTTAATACAACTTGAGCCACAAAATAGTGCGCGCTACCAGCAGCACTTTGCAAGTTTTAGTGAGCGCTGGCAAGCGGCGAGCAAACAATGGCAACAACGCGCAAGTCAGTTACAGGGGATGAAAGTGATCGCCTACCACTCAAGCTTTCGCTATTTATTTGATTTTGCGGGTATAGAGCAAGTTGCTGATTTGGAGCCTAAGCCCGGCTTAGCCCCGACCAGTAGTCATTTAACTAAGCTATTACATCGTGCCAACGAAGGTGATATTGACACGATTATCGTTGCCTCGTATCAAGATCCTCGTGGTGCTAAGTGGTTAGCCGATAAAGCTGACTTACCTGTGCTGGTACTGCCATTTTCCGTAGGTGGCAATAAGCAAAGCGGTGATTTATTTAGTTTATACGACAGTGTGTTGACGTTATTAACGCAAGCCCATACTGCGCAGCAAGCAAGTTAAAATAGGTTACTATGATGGATTTAGACTTACTAACAATTTTATTGCCGGCATTTGCTGCCGGCGTTTTAGTACTTTCAACGCATGTGGTTTTAGGCAAACAAGTATTAAAACGCGGCATTATTTTTATTGACTTAGCGATAGCGCAAATTGCTGCTATGGGTGCCATTGTTGTTCATATGGCACCTGAACTTGCTGAAATTGCTTTTGTTAATATTTGGATGCCAGCGCTGTTTGCCTTAGCTGGTGCCGGCATCATTGCTTGGTTGGCAAATCATGTTGCCGAAGAGCTTGAAGCCATGATCGGCTGCTTTTATGTATTATCTGCTGTGGCGGCAATGTTACTTTTGTCTAATGATCCTCATGGCAGTGAGTTATTGAAACAGCTCATGTCGGGGCAAATCCTCTGGGTAAGCTGGCAACAACTGTTGTTTCCGGCCATTGCTTATAGCGCCATTTTAGCATTAATATTTTATCGACCTAGGATCCTTAATGGTGGTTATTTTTACTTGTTATTTGCCTTAGTGATCACCTTGTCGGTGGAACTGGTTGGCGTCTACTTAGTGTTTAGTACCTTAATACTGCCCGCATTAGCTATTAATAAATTAACCAGCAAACACAGCTTGATGTATGCCTATGGTGTTGGTTTGTTCGGCTATTTGTTTGGCTTGTATTTATCTGCCAGCTTTGATTTGCCCAGTGGCGCGGCCATTGTGGCAACATTAGCGTTAAGTGCCGCATTATTTAGATTATTAAATAAATACTTTATTAAAGCTTAATGCCGTCATCGCGGAAAATATCAGGAGTGATTAATTTAATCGCTCCTTTTTTTGTTTTAATTGCGCCGCTTATAGATTTTTTTATGCTACACCGTTGCAGTTTGTTTGGGTGTTTCATTATGATTTCTCTATCCCCCTTCAGATTAATACCCGTGGTTAACTGCTAATCAATCTCATTGTGGTTAACAAAAGTTTACATTTAACTTCAGCCTCAAACCGTAACTGTCTGTCATTAACAAGGTTAATTTGCTATAAAAAAAGCGCTGATTTTTTAATTTAAACAGTAAAGTCAAAATAAGTATAAGTAAGAAATAACGACAAAATCATAAAATACACAAGGAATTAAATATGAAAGTCTTACCAAGCCGTAAAAACGCATTGGCGATGAGTATTGCTGCTGGGTTATTAGCGAGCCAAAGTCAGTTAGTAAGCGCAGCAGAAGCCGAACAAATTGAGCGCATTGAAGTTACCGGCTCACACATTAAACGAACCGATATGGAAGGGCCTTCGCCACTGACATCAATTAGTGCAGAAGATATTGCCAATACAGGGGTTACTGATTTAATCGGTTTATTTACAAAACTGCCGATGGCAGGACAAGGGACGTTTTCAACCCAAGGCAACAGCAGTGATAACACCAGTAATGGTGGCTCTAGTGTATCTTTGCGTGGTTTAGGGGCTGACTCAACTTTAATACTGGTGAACGGCAGACGCGTATCTGTATCTCCGTTTGCCAATAATATCGATACCGCGTTTGTCGATATTAACAATATTCCGCTGGCCGCAATAAAGCGTGTTGATATCTTAAAAGATGGTGCCTCTGCGACTTACGGCTCTGACGCCGTTGCTGGCGTAATTAATATTGTCTTACGCGATGATATTGAAGGTGTTGAGTTGGCGGGTAAGTTTGGCGACACCGCAGATGGTGGTGGCGAAGAGACCAATATCAGCTTAGTATGGGGTAATTCAACCGCGAAAACGAGCCACACTTTTGCCTTAGATTATTTTGACCGTGAAGAAATCTTATATGGTGATCGCGATTATTCTAAATCAGCAAACCAAGTGGCATTGCGTCCTAACGACCCCTTTGCGACTGACTTTAGAAGCTCTTCAGGGTTTCCGGGCACAATTGCATTAGCAAGTGACTCTACCAACCGTATGCCTGATACTTTCGGTAACGATGTCTGTGCCGCCGAAGATATTGTCGGTAACTTATGTCGTTATGATTACGCGCCAGTCATGACCTCAGTGCCGGCAACCGAGCGTGCTAGTTTTATTTACATGGGTAAATATGAAATTAACGACCGTTTACGCGCATTCGCCGAATTAAACGGCCAGCACTCTAAAACTACTATTCGCGGTGCTGGTAGCCCAAGCTTTAACGAGCTATTTATGGCGGGAGATAATGTTAATCACCCGTTCGCGACTATGCCAACACATGAGTTTTATCAACAAGACTTAACCATGCGTCGACGTATGGTTGATATTGGTAACCGAGAAAAGCGCGTTAGCTCAGACTATTATCGCTCGATTATCGGTTTACAAGGCGAGCTGAACGACTGGAGCTGGGAAATTGCCTATAACTACATTAAAAGTAGCTCAACAGAGCGTGGCGTTAATGGTTTTCCAAACTCTCGTCGCACTCAAGAAGCGATAGACAGTGGCTTGTGGAACCCGTTTGAACCATCAAGCAACTCACAAGAAGCGCTCGACTTTATTGAAACCACCACCACGCGAATAGGTAAATCAACCAGCAAATCATTCGACGGTAAAATCAGCGGCTCGTTAATGGAAATGAGTCATGGTGATCTGGGCCTAGCGGTAGGTTTTGAGTACCGAGAAGAAAGCATTAGCGATAACCCTGATGATCAGTTTTTACGCGGAGAAGTATTTGGTACCGAAGCTACGCAAGCCAATGGTAAACGCGATAATACCGCTATTTTTGCCGAAGTGGCGATACCTGTGTTAGACACCTTAGAAGTACAAGTGGCATTGCGTCACGAAGACTATAGTGACTTTGGCACGACTACAGATCCAAAAATCGCCTTTATTTGGCAACCAACCGACTCGTTATCATTGCGCGGTTCTTACGGTACAGCCTTTAGAGCGCCTTCATTACATCAAATTGGCTTAGGTAATACCGATGAATCACCTAACCTTGTTGATACCGTACGTTGTGCAGCCGTTGGTAATATCAACAAAGCCTGTGAACCACAAGAGTATACAGCGGTGTTATCAGGTAATGATGATTTAGGTCCAGAAGAGTCGAAAAGTTATAACTTAGGTTTGATCTATGAAGTAGCGGATAACTTAGATTTCTCAATTGATTATTATGACTATGATATTGAAAACGTGATCACCAAAGATACTCAATTTAAGTTCAGTACCTTAGGTAACGATCCAAGTGTTGTAGAGCGTTTACCGTCTGCGATTCCTGGCGACCCAGGTGAAGTAGTGCGTATTTTTGACCAGTTTGAAAATATCGGTAATGTGACAACTTCCGGTTTAGATATCGAGGCCAACTATGGCTTAGAAACCGACTTAGGTGATTTTAACTTCAGCTATGTGGTTAACTATGTTTTATCTTATGAAGATGCACGTCCGAATGCTGATGGTTCAATGCGCATTGATACTCAAGAAGGTGACTTTGAACAGCCGGAGGTTCGCTGGAGCTTAAATGCAGCTTGGATGAAAGGCAACTGGAATGCCAGCATGGCCATTAACTATATTGGCGCATTTGAGCAAGACGCTTCGGTAGCGACTGAAGGCATGAGTGATGTTGATTCTTGGACCACGGTGGATACCACAGTGAACTACATAGGGATAGAAAACACCACCTTAAGTATTGGTGCCACTAACTTATTTAATGAAGAGCCACCATTTGCTTATCATGACTTTATGGGCTTTGTGAATAGCACCCATAATAGCCAAGGTCGTTTTGTTTACGTTAAAGCCAGTTATAAGTTTTAAACGCTTAACAACCTGAATGTAAGGTAAATGATAAAAAGGCCTTTGAGTATTCAAAGGCCTTTATTGACAAAGCATTAACTCTGCAATAGGGATAAAAATTAGCGCTAGCTTAGCTGTAAATATATTGTGAGGCAAAACAAGGTTAGCGATAGGCCAACCACTAAAAGTTAACATTAACCTTCGCGATTGAGGCAACATCAATAATACTAACTTGACCAATACTGTTTTGTAAACGAGACGCTGTTTTTGTGGCATCGTGTTGCTCAGCAAAACTGATCACATCAACGTTATTACACATCAAATTTAACGCAACTTGATACTCAGTTAAGTTGTAGTTTGAAATTGCATTTTTTAATTTGACCGGCTTATCACTGGCAGCAGCCACACAAATTTTGACTAATGCTCGCTCTAAGGTTGGATCCATTTTAGCTGCGCTTGCATTGCTAGCAAAAAATAATGGTAGTAAAGCAATCGCGGTGTATTTTATTACGTTTAAATTTCTCATTAGTACTCTCCAAATTAATATTTTTTTAATGCTGTACTTAAATGTACATAGTAATAGTGGCTGAAAAGTAAAAAAAAGTTGTAAGTAAAACGCGGCGCGATGTAACAAAAAAAACCACAGTATTTAGCGCCATTTATAGCTAACTAGTTCATTAATAAACATATCATTATTTGAAGACTATTCTTGCTGACAAGAATATTTACATTGGCTGACAAAATAAAATAATTTAGCCGATTTTATGTCAATTATCGCATGATGAATAACCGTTTTATTCGTGCTTGAAGCGGCTATAAAGCATAGCAGCGAGCAATATTTGCTCGACTTAGCTCACCATCATAAAGCAAAGGTTAAACTTGAATAACGCGGAATCGGCTAAATAAGTGCCAACACTTAAATCAATAGCTTTACTAAGACAAAAAGTGTCTTAGTGCTGTGTAAAATAATGCGCCTACACCCATAAATCAGGCCAGCGGCTAAGCTGGGCAATTATTTGGAGCACATATGTTGTATTCATCAAGCGAACGAAAATCAACCATCACCGCAGTCGAAAGGAAAGCTAGCGAGCCATTTGCCAACGTAGTTTATATGCTGAACTTTTGGCTTGATGGCAAAATGTGGCAAAGCGAAAGCCTATTTAACGACATTAAAGCGGCGATCAATAAGCTTTCGCATGCATGGTGTGAAATATCAGCAAGCGAGAGCATTATTATTCAAGAGCTTAGTGATGGTTTGTTTCAGGCAACACTAACCGCGTTTATGAACGCAGAGCAAACGCTGCAAAAAGACATTAATGCCAAACTTGAAGAAATTGCCTTATTTCAGGCGTTTTTACAGGCAAGTGCTAATCGGCACTAATAGCCAGTGTCGTAAAGGGCGTAAGTGACTGCTGTTACCCTGTGGTGGTTTTTTATTTACATGACTTAAGTTTATTATTAATGTGAGGAATGAATGGAGTTTATTACAGTATTTTTTGGTTCGTTATTAACGGTTTACATGCTTGGTATCAACTCTCAACTGGTGCGTGATAAGAACTGTATTGGAGCATTTTCACTTGCCTGGTTTATTTCGTTATCCAATATGCTTTACATCAAAGTATTTGTCCTGAGTGATGACTTTATGTTGACCTACCTTTGCTCAGCGTTAGGTAGTGGCATCGGGATTGTGTTATCGATTATTACTTACACCAAAGTTCATACTTTATTAACCCGTAACCATAATAACAATAGCGACAGCATAGTCGCACGTTGCAAAGGACGTAAGAATGCCTAGGAAGTATGCGTGTTATCATGATGCGATTAAAAAAATTATCAATATTGGTGAGCAAAACAAGCTTACGTTAGCTGACATTATTAAGCACCCCGAGTTTGGCTTGAAAACTGAGCATATTGCCTTAGCTGAATTTAATAAGTTTATAAGACGTGAAATTCGTCACTTAATTACCAAACTAGGTAAATCTGAGCATAGTGGGCACAATAAACTTGTCGAACTTAAGTCAAAGGCGGGCCGTGAGCACTATTATTTTTGGGCAAGTGCAGAAGATAAACACGAGGCAATACATGGCGAAGGAATTTCACAACAACGATATTTTGCCCGTGCTGTGGTGTTTAGTTTTATCGAAGAAAATTTACGCGAGTTTTTTCCGCCTGATATTATGGCAAGCTTAAAAAAAGATCTAAATAACGCTTACAATGAGTTTGACTTGCTCAACGGTATTGCAGGAAAAATGCAATTTATTCCTTCAGGTGTCGAGATCTGTCCGGCATTTGATCTTGATGAAAGAAACCCCGCAGATTGGCAACTCGCTTACCAAGCCTTAAAAGACGAATTTGTTATACAAGCAGATTATAAGTCACTACATAGCTCAAGCATTGAGCGACTTCATTTGTCACCTCAACGCGTGCAATATAGCAATCATAAAGTGGTGCTGCTGTGTTATGTGCATGAGGCTGCTTGTGTTAAAGCCTTTGAAGTGTCGCGGTTATTAAAGGTTGCAAAGGTTAAAGGCAGAAAGTTTAAGCAGGTATATTTTGAAGACGTTGAACAACGCCATCAATTTGAGGCCATAGTAAATGTTGGTGTTAAAGACTATTTCCACAGTGTTAAGTTTGGTGAAGGGCTAACGTCAACCCATGTCAAGGGGGATACATGGCTAGTTAAGGCAACCATAAAGGTACCTGAGCACTTTTCAAAAGATAAAGCTGGTCCCGATCCCTTTGCGCTTGCTAATTTTCTTGCTGGATTTGCGGATGCAATGATAGTGCTTAAGCCTGAGTTTTTAAGCAATGAAATGAAAAGGCGCGCAGAGGCTTTAGCCAAGTTATATGCAGACCCGAAACAAAGCTATGCAATTATTAGTAAAAGCCCACATCTACAAACCGGCAACGCTAAAAAGCTAACCGACATAGCTAAAAACTAAACGTGAAACACTTAACTGAGACAGCCATTGTCTTAGGTGGGTGTTAACTTGGCACTTAGTGTTCAAATGATAAATGGCAACTCGGATGTAACAGCGCTGATTTTAGGCATTAGCAATACGGCAGTGTAACATTGAACAAAAACGACGGCGCTATTGCTCAACAAGCCTATGAGCGTGTTACTGTTAAATAAAGCTTGGTAAGAGAGAATTAATGAATAATTTAGAGAAAACGAGTATTAATGTTGCAAACTACTTGGAGCCTTATGTTAAAAATGTTGAAAAGCATTACCATTGGTCGTTCGATGAAGCAAAAGCGTCACAGTTTACGGGTTATGATTTCTCAGGAGAAAAAAACTACTATCAAAAAACTAAAGTACTGAAAACCGTGCTGCAAGAAAAATTAAACAGCCAAACGAGCTTTGAATCTGAAGTAGCGTTAGCACGATATTTCATCAAAGATTGGGGGGGAGTAAAAATTCAAGAAACGCCATTACGAGAGCTTGTTTCTTATTATGCGAATTTTAAAGGAAAAGACAGCAACGCGGCAGCGCAGCTAAATATTAAAGGGGTTAGTTCATGGTCAAAGTACCTGAGTTTGATTTGTGACTGGGCTCCTATATACGATTCTAGAGTCGCGTATTCATTAAACACTATTAACTTTATGTCTGGTCATACCGATATTTTCTTTCAAATGGTAGAAGGGCGAAGTTCAAGGTTAAAATTACTGGATATAAATACCTTGTTTTTACAGGAAAAGCTGAAAAATGGCAGCCTAGTGATAAGCGATTTTGAGCATAAACAGTTTGCATCTAAGTTAGTAAAAAAATACACCACAAGCAACAATGAAACCTACGCTATTTATGTAAAGTTAATTGCGGATATTGCAAATAACTTGTCGGCAACCACAACAGATATCGAAATGCTACTGTTTGCCTTAGCGCCAAAAGATATATCCTTTGACCTTTTAATGAAGTATCAAACAAAACCATAACCAAGGGGGGTAATGCTTTGCTAATGTCAAAGGCTATTGTTTAGGCGCAGTACAGGTGCAACCAGCCGTTAAGCAAGCTTTAATGCAGCGTCTAGCGCCTAAGTTCTTGTTTTAGCTGCAGTCATCATGCAATGAATGCAGCTACCTATCAATGCAGTTTGCTCAACTTTCGTCGTGGCAGCAGCAAAGCGATAAAACAAAAACGCTAAAAACGTTAATATAAACGGCTTACAATAAAGCGGTTAATTGCTCGCCGGTGCCAAACCAGCGACCAGTTTTAGCACAGGTGGTTTTATCAGCATATGCGTCATACCAGCCAAGTAATGTGCCTTTGCTGTCTCTGATTTGTTTTCTGCCATCGTGGACTGTTTCAATCCAACCAATCAGCAAGCCCTGATTATTGCGTAATTGAATGCTATTCATACTATCCTCACTGTCATTGAAAGAAGGTCATAATAATAAACAGCTAGGACGAGTATTGTCCCAGATAAAATGTACTATCAATATATAAAGGTTTGTTGCTAATAACTGACTCAACAAGGCAATATAAACATCGTTTAAGGAATACCATGAAAGTTATTTTTTCGCACGGCAAAGAAAGTGGCCCTTGGGGCAGTAAAATAAAGCGTTTGGCAAATATCGCTAAGCAGCAAGGTTTTGACGTTGATAGTATTGATTACTCAGGCATTGCCAACCCTGATCTCAGGGTAAATAAATTAAATGACATGCTTGAGCGTGAAAGCGAAAATAACATTATACTCGTAGGTTCAAGTATGGGCGGCTATGTGTCGTTAGTTGCATCAAAAAGCCGAAACGTTAGCGGGGTGCTTTTATTGGCCCCAGCGCTATATATGCCAAACTATAAGGTGCAAACCTTTGATGTACAGGGCAAGTTTATTGAAATTATTCATGGTTGGTCGGATGATGTTATCCCTGTAGAAAATGCCATTACGTTTGCTAAATTGCACCGCCACCGCCTTCACTTAATTGATGGCGACCATAGACTAAACAGTTCAATAGACACAGTAGCTGAAATATTTAAGCAATTTTTAGTGCATATTAAAAAGCAATCGTGAAGATGTGTTAGCGCTGACAAGTTATTTCAAGTGCTTTTTTAGTACTAACTATTCCCCCACAATGTTAATTTAATATCAGTTAACGAGTTGTGAATTTATTTATATTGGCGATACATAGGCACTTTAGCTTAATTAAAGTAATCAGGAAGTGTTCACTAAAGTGGGAGGAGGATTAAGCCCTGCTTTAACGTCGTCATATAGTTACACTAATTTAGCGTTTAATAAAAAACCTTGAAGTAGGCAGTGTAAACTCAATGGAGCACGCTTTTCTGCGAGAGGGGCGTTGTTTCAGCACCCAGGTGAATGAAAGGAATGATGGTTGTATACACCTGAGAACAATTGCAAAATGAATAGCTTAGGGCAAAAATTAAGTATGTCAGGTAAAACGATTTGAGGGCTTAATCCCCAAATTATCCTGATTTAGCAAAGATGATTTAACTTATGTTATTTGTTTGGTATACTGTATACAATATTGCTTTAACCAAGAGGAAATATAATGAAAGCAAATAGTACGGATTGGCGAAACAAGATTATGCCGGCGGTATTTACATGGTTTAAAGAGTCGGAATCGGGTGCCCTTGAAATTGATTTTGATGCAACACAAAAATATGCTGCTGATATTTTAAAAGTTCAAGGTAAAGGCGGAACCAGAATGGGTGGACTGGTCGGCTCTGGTACCCTAGGTGAGAATAGCTACCTAAGCTCTGAACAGCGTCTTTCTTTACTTAAAGCCTTTTCTGTTGTTGCTAAAGAGTACAATGTGCCATTAGTTAGTGGTGCTGCGGCGGAAACGAAAGAAGGGATTGCCCAAATCGTTAAAGAACTCGCCACGGTTGGCGTAGATACCGTCATGGTGATGCCACCAGCAACTAAAGAAGCGCCTTCTGATGAAGAAATGTATGCCTACTATGAGTTTTCAGCAATAGCTGCAAAAGAGGCAGGCGTAACCATTATGCCTTATAACAACCCAGATGCAGCCGGGTATCATGCAATTTCAACAGATATTCTGCTCAGGCTTGCTGCGCTACCTGAAGTAACGGCGCTTAAAATATCGACTATAGATGTTTCAATTATAGAAACCTTGATGTTAGAGAACAAAGATTTAGAAATCTTGGCAGGTGTTGACACGGTAACTATACATGCAGGACTTGCTGGCGCATGCGGTGGAATTACCGGTGTAGGCTCTATATTCCCAAAAGCTAGTGTTACTATGCAGGAGCATGTTAATAAGGGCGAATGGGCTGAGGCAAACAAAATTTCTCAGGCGATGAACTCCATCTCATACCTTGATGCTCAGCCGCTGCTTATGGAATACCTTAAGTTTGCTTTTGGCATTCACCATAATGATGAAGCTGGTGGGCTACGCACCTTGGGTGTAAAATTAACTCAAGAGCAAATTGATGATGTTCGTGCTAGGTACATTCTAGCGAAAGAAAGACTTGAACTTCTTGATTTAGTCGACTGATACTTTCAAATTTTTCAAACATACAAAGCTCCATTTTTATGGAGCTTTTTAGATCTTAAAGTAGCATATTTATATGTCAGGTTCGGGTTACTCAGTTATTTTAAAGGCTTGAGCAGATAAATAAGAGCTATGAGACTACTTTGTTTTGGCTATTTCTATCATACTTTAAAATATTGCACTGACACTGAGTTACCTTGCTTGAATACTAGTAGCGTATGCTAAACCGACAAACGTTTACTTAATGGCTCATCGACTGTTTATTGACGGGAATAAGGACCAAATGTGTTATGTACACAGCTCAGTTTCTTTATCGTTAACAGCTCTAGTGAGCATACCGCCAATAATGTTTAAAACACCTTCCAAGAAATCTGAATTTTCATTACGTCTAACAATGTTACCATGCATATCACTGCCACCTTTATTGTCATGTCGCTCAATCGCATTCCCTGCGGCACCTGCGATAAAATCACAGGTAATATGTGACGATTTAGTTGTGGAACAACCACTTAATGAAAGTAATAAAGATATGGCCATTATTTTTATTGTGTTTCTGAAAAGCATACAAACTCCATATGTACCTTTTGATAAGTATAACGAATGATATGAACTCCCTTTACCAAACAGCATCTATGTGCCAAATTGAAAGGCGCTAAAACATTCAATTAAAGGAGAGTTCATATGACTTTAATTAAAGCTGTTGGCATTGGTTTAGCCAAACTTGTTTTTAGTATTCACGGTATGGATGAATATGACAAGTGTTAACTACGTAAAACTATTAAAATAAACAAGCTGTTAGTAGACATAACTTAACTGCCGCCTTGTATTAATGGCATGAAAGCAAGCTCAGGCGCACACTATTGGACACGGGAATTTACCAAAATAGGTCATGTTTTTCGCATTATGGCGTCTAAATTTGTGCTCCCGTATCGATAAATCGAAAGGAGTGATGCTAAAGATACTGAAGCTATTTGAAAATAAATGGGGTAGGTTAAATTTTGCCAATTACTCCAGATAGAGGAAGTTAACACTTTGATAATGAACCGAAAAGAGTTTCCTCTGTACGCTGTGTTTATGCTAATAAAATTTAAGCGTTTACTTAGGTTTTGGTGACCAAAAAACGTCTACACAAAAAGCCAGATAATAGCTATCTTGTCGTCTTTATAGTGCTTAATTTTATTGTTATTTTATTAAGCGGTTTGTGCGTATAACCAAGCATCAGTTTATTTGTTTGAAATAGGGCTAATGTGTAGGTTATCTATAATATTATGCTTAATGTCGCTTCAGACGCCCGATAAGGCAGATATTTATTATTAAATACGATGAGTTGAATTTTTCTAGATTAAGCTACAAATTTGCTACAAAGGAATTTTTTAAAGGTTATATGTAAGTGGTTAATTACATTGAAAGGTTTGTTAGGAGTGGTGGCCCCTCCCCGACTTGAACGGGGGACCTACCGATTATGAGTCGGGTGCTCTAACCAACTGAGCTAAGGGGCCATTTGAATTTTTGCTATCGACAACCTAGAAAGGTTTTCCAAGCGGCGGGAAGTATAAGCATTTTTTATTTTGTTGTCACCACTATAATGCTAATTAATTTAATAAATCAGGCTGATAGTTCAATAGTTGAGCGATTAATGCATATCGCTGCGAAAGTCGCTTAGGTTATGGGTTATTGAAACTTGTTACGGATGAGTATAGGTGCCTTGGTGTCGCCATTTTATAGGTAAGGCTATGTGCTAGTAGTAAGTTAGGCGTTAACGTGTGCATAGTGAGTGAGCGCTGTTTCTTACCCTTTGTTGAGTTAAAGTTTGTAGGGCTAAAAACGTAATCTTTGGCGGCTTTTTTTGTCATTTGAAGCTTATGCGACTCTAGACTGATTAAAGCTAACTAGCATTGTCCTAACACTGTCGATATTGGGCCAGTATTGAGAACATAGCGGACATAGCTGCGTAATTAAATTTGCATGCGATAGAAAACAAAAAATCCAGCTTATGCTGGATTTTTCACTGGCCAATTAGCGCTATGCTAATGTGGCTTATTCACCATCTAAGAAACTCTTAAGCTGCTCAGAGCGCGAAGGGTGGCGTAACTTGCGTAACGCTTTAGCTTCAATTTGACGAATACGTTCGCGTGTTACATCAAACTGTTTGCCTACCTCTTCTAAAGTATGATCAGTGTTCATATCGATACCAAAGCGCATTCTCAATACTTTTGCTTCACGGGCCGTTAAGCCTGCTAATACTTCATGCGTCGCATCTTTTAAGTTTTCTGACGTGGCAGAGTCAACGGGTAACTCACCGCTACCGTCTTCAATAAAGTCACCTAAGTGCGAGTCTTCGTCATCACCAATAGGTGTTTCCATTGAAATCGGCTCTTTAGCGATTTTCAACACTTTACGAATTTTATCTTCCGGCATGATCATGCGTTCAGCTAATTCTTCAGGTGTTGGCTCGCGGCCCATTTCTTGTAACATTTGACGAGAAATACGATTAAGTTTGTTAATCGTTTCTATCATGTGTACAGGGATTCGTATAGTACGCGCCTGATCGGCAATTGAGCGGGTAATAGCTTGACGGATCCACCAGGTTGCATAAGTAGAAAACTTATAGCCACGACGGTATTCGAATTTATCAACCGCTTTCATCAAACCAATGTTACCTTCTTGAATGAGATCCAAGAATTGTAAGCCACGGTTGGTGTATTTTTTCGCAATTGAGATAACCAAACGTAAGTTAGCTTCCACCATTTCTTTTTTCGCGCGGCGAGCTTTCGCTTCACCGATCGACATACGACGGTTAATGTCTTTTATGCCGTGCACATTAAGGTAGGTTTCTTCCTCTAACATGTTCAATTTGTAGATACAGCGCTCAACGTCCAATTCGATATCGGCCATTTTTTTCGAATGTGGTAAACCAGCGGCTTTTTGTTCATCAAACCAGTCTTTCGAGGTTTCATTGCCTGGAAATATTTTGATGAAAGTGGTTTTGGGCATACCGGCACCAACGACACAGTGCTTCATGATTAAGCGCTCTTGCACTCGTAACCTGTCCATGACACTGCGCATGTTTTTCACTAAGCGGTCGAATACTTTCGGTACAATTCTAAATTCTTTAAATACTTCTGCTAAGGCGTCAATTGCTGCTTGAGCATCTGCATGGCCGCGACCTTTAGCTTTGATGACGCTATTGGCATGCTCATAGGCTTCGCGCAAGGCAGTAAATTTTTCACGGGCTTCTTCAGGACAAGGACCCGTGTCTATTTCTTCTTCATCATCGTCTTCATCGGTCTCGTCTTCATCCGCTAAATCTTCTTTAGATAACTCTGAGCCGATATGAGTTGCTGCAGCAGGGATCTCTTCATCGATTGCGTCTGGATCTAAGAAACCAACAACGATATCACTTAAACGTACTTCTTCAGCTTCAAAGTTATCCCACTGTTCAAGCAAGTAATTAATGGCTGGCGGGTATTCAGAAACGCTGCGTTGCACTTCTTTGATACCTTCTTCGATACGTTTGGCGATAACAATTTCGCCTTTACGCGTCAGCAGCTCCACCGTACCCATTTCACGCATGTACATACGCACAGGGTCAGTGGTGCGGCCAATTTCGCTTTCAACCGTGGCAAGTGCTTGCGCCGCAGCTTCTGCAGCGTCTTCATCAGTATTGGCTTCACTCATCATTAACGTGTCGTTATCCGGTGCGTTTTCAAACACCTGAATACCCATGTCGTTAATCATTCGAATGATGTCTTCAACTTGATCGGAATCGATAATATCCTGAGGGAGATGATCGTTAACTTCTGCAAAAGTTAAATAACCTTGCTCTTTACCTTTGGTTATTAACTCTTTAAGTCTAGATTGTGGGGCTTGATCCATTGACGAGTGTCCACCTATTTATGGCTATCAAAAATACAACAGTAAGCCGGAAATTATAGCGAAATGTTTACTAAATTACCAGTGCTAAACTGCGGCTGTGTTTGTTAATACTATGCGAAAATTTATATTTCGCGACAAATTTTTTTCATTATTTCTGTTCACTTAATAGGCCGTGTAGCTCGCCCATTTCAGCTTTAGTTAATCCGACGCTGCGTTGTTTTTCTAATAATTCGTTGGAACGATTTTCTAAAAATTTATTCAAAAAATTTTCAATTATATCAAGAAAAGTGTCTTCCGCGTTTTCGGCTTGTACATGATGCTCTAAACACATGAGTTTAGTTAATTGCTTGCCGGCTTCTTGACCTCTAAAGTGTTCTATTAATTGTGCGCCACTCACCTTAGGGTTTTGTTTACACAAGCTTAATAACGAATTAAGTAGAGGAATCCCTGGCAAATTTAAATCTTTTAAGATGCTTGGGTCCGGTAATATTTCTACTATATGGGGATGCTCAAGTAATAATGCAATAGCAAGTCGCACTGGTGTGATTTTTGGACGTTTGATCGCTGCTTTTGGGCTAGTAACATGCGTGAAGCTTGCTTGTAATTTTTTTAATTGTAACTCGTTACTTGCACCAAATTGGTTCGCGAGTTTAGTTACTAAAGCGTCTTTAAGGTTGCTATCGGGGAGCTTAGCTAAATAAGGCTGAAAGGCGCCAATGGCAGCGCCTTTGCCTTCCGGTGAGCTCATGTCAATTTGCGAGAGTAAGTGATCAAATAAAAATTGCGATAAAGGGGTAGCCGTATTTAGCATCGCTTCAAAGGCTGCTTGGCCTTGTTCTCGGATCAAAGAGTCAGGGTCTTCACCATCAGGTAAAAAAACAAACTTTAAGCTGTAGCCATCTTGTATGAGTGGTAAGGCATTATCCATGGCGCGCCAAGCAGCATCACGGCCAGCGCGATCTCCATCATAACAACAAATGACTTCTTTTACGGTTCTAAATAAGGTTTGAAGTTGTTCTGGGGTGGTGGCTGTGCCAAGGGCTGCAACGGCGTAATCAACGCCATGTTGAGCCAGTGCTACCACATCCATATAACCTTCTACCACCACTAAACGTGTTAACTGTTTATTGGCTTGTTTGGCTTCATAAAGACCATATAACTCTTGACCTTTATGGTAAATTCTTGTTTCCGGCGAGTTTAAGTATTTTGGCGTTCCATCGCTGAGTACGCGCCCGCCAAAGCCAACAACACGGCCGCGTTTATCACGAATGGGAAACTGAATACGGCCACGAAATCTATCATAAGGCTTATTTTTATCACCTTGAATTGCCATGCCTAAGTCAACAAGTTGTTGATTTGTTTCGCCATTACCGCCAAACACTTTCATCATGCCCTCCCAAGTGTCGCTGATATAGCCTATGCCAAAGCGCTTGACGATCTCACCACTTAAGCCGCGGCCTTTTAAATACGCTATGGCATTATCCTTATCAACCGCTACTTTTAATTGCTGCTGATAAAAGCGGCTAATTTGTAGCATTAACTCATAGTCGTCTTGCTTTTGCAGATAGGCTTGTTGCGCTTGTTTTTGCTGGGCAGGCGAGCGATTTGTTTGCTCTCTTGGCACATCCATATTGTAATGAGCGGCGAGTTCTTCGACAGCGTCTGGAAACTCTAAACGGTCAAATTCCATTAAAAATGAAATGGCATTACCGTGTTCGCCACAGCCAAAGCAGTGATAAAATTGTTTATCTTGGCTAACACTAAACGAGGGAGATTTTTCGGTATGAAATGGGCAGCAAGCTTGGTAGTTCTTGCCGGCTTTTTTTAGTGGCACTCGAGAATCAATGAGTTCGACAATATCAGCGCGAGCCAACAAATCATCAATAAACTGTCGAGGGATCATGCCTGCCATAAAGTATGTTTACATCCAGATAAAACACTATTTTACACAATAAACTTGCTAAAAATAGTCAATTTTTTGAAACGTTAGTAAAAATAAAACCGCGAGGCTAAGGCTATCGCGGTTTCACATTCAGCATAAACACTCAGGTTTAAAAGTAAGCTTATTTAACTATTTAAAATAGCTCTGACTTGACCGCTGACTGCGCCCATATCTGCTTTACCTTGCATTAAGGGTTTTAATATCGCCATAACTTTACCCATATCCGCCATTGAACTGGCACCTGCATCGGTAATGGCTTTAGTGATCAATTGCTGAATTTCTTCAGCTTTTAGCGGTTGGGGTAGAAAGCTTGCAATCACCTCGACTTCAACCGCTTCTTTTGCGGCTAACTCATCGCGACCACCGTCAGTAAACATTTTGATGGATTCTTTGCGTTGTTTGACCATTTTGGTTAACAAGGCAATGATATTTTCATCGGTTGCTTCGGTGTTGTGGTCTATTTCGGCTTGCTTTATTGCTGATAGTGCCATGCGGATAACGCCAAGACGTAATTTGTCTTTGGCGCGCATAGCACTTTTCATTTCATCATTAAGTTGACTAAGTAAACTCATAATGTGATTAACTTTCGCTTAAGTGGACTTAGTTAGCTTAGATGTAACTAAGGTATCTTAGTACATGCGAACGCGACGAGCGTTCTCACGAGAAACTTTTTTAGCGGCACGTTTAACAGCGGCTGCTTTTTTGCGCTTACGTTCCCAAGTTGGCTTTTCATAAGATTCGCGACGACGAACTTCAGAAAGGATACCTGCTTTTTCACATGAACGTTTGAAACGACGTAATGCTACGTCAAATGGTTCGTTTTCTCTTACTTTAATTACTGGCATGTAATGTTTTACCTTAGTTATATATCTATATAAATCGGTGTCTGATTTCAGCTAAATAGCCTCATCTTCACCCGCTCTATTCAAAAATTGGTGCCGTATTCTAATGCGAACACCCTAGTGATGTAAAGCAGTAATACACTATAGTTGACATTATTAGCGCGATTGTCGCTTATTTGTTTTTTATAAGCTTATTAACATAATGAATAATATAGAAATTTATTCGTGTTCTAGCAGCTTGCTTGGTTAAGTGGTTAGCGGACAATAATATTAGCTAACAGCAATAACAGCTTGCGTTGTTTTTTCGAGCTTTAGCTTTGGCTCGCTAAGGTGGTGTACTTAGGGGACGCGCTACTAAATAGGCTTTGCGAGCGGCAGACTAAAAATTGAAACTTGTTGTCTGCACCTGTAAACTCTCGGCAGTTCTTTAGTGGGTGCAGTAAGTGCTACCACTGTCTGTGTTAATGAAATGTTTGATAAACGGCTAGGTAGATATAAAACGATGCGAATTTTAGGTATTGAAACCTCTTGCGATGAAACCGGTATCGCAATTTATGATGATGGTATGGCAGATTTACCCGCTGGCATAGTGGCGCATCGACTATATAGCCAAATTGCAGTACATGCAGATTATGGCGGTGTGGTACCAGAGCTAGCATCCCGTGATCATGTCCGTAAAACCATTCCGTTAATTAAAGAAGTATTAGCTGAAGCTAAGTTGACACCGGCAGATTTAGACGGTGTTGCGTATACGGCAGGACCAGGTTTAGTTGGCGCCTTATTGGTGGGTTGCTCTATTGGTCGCAGTTTAGCGTATGGCTGGAACTTACCTGCGGTGCCTGTGCATCATATGGAAGGACACTTATTAGCGCCGATGTTAGAAGATAACGTACCTGATTTTCCTTTCGTTGCCTTATTGGTATCGGGGGGGCATACCATGTTGGTGCGTGTTGATGGCATTGGTCAGTATCAATTACTTGGTGAGTCGGTTGACGACGCCGCTGGTGAAGCATTTGATAAAACAGCAAAGTTACTTGGTCTTGATTATCCTGGTGGCCCTGTATTGGCAAAAATGGCTGAAACGGGTCGTAAAGGACGTTATAAGTTTCCGCGACCAATGACGGACAGACCGGGCTTAGATTTTAGCTTTAGCGGCTTAAAAACCTCAGCCGCCAATACCATACGACAAGAAATAACCGAGCAATTAACACCTGCACAAGTTAGCCAAGTAAAAGCGGATATTGCCTATGCTTTTCAAGAAGCTGTGGTTGATACATTGGCCATTAAATGCAAACGGGCATTAAAACAATGCCAATTAAACCGATTAGTGATTGCCGGTGGGGTCAGTGCCAATAGTGCCTTAAGAGAGAAACTGGCGCAGATAACGAAAAAACTAGGCGGTGAAGTGTTTTATCCGCGCCCTGAGTTTTGTACTGATAATGGCGCTATGATTGCTTATGCGGGGCTGCAGCGATTAAAAGCAGGGGTAGATACAGATCTCAGTTTTAAAGCTAAACCCCGTTGGCCGTTAGATACCTTAGCGCCGGTATAAAGTTAGCTCGCTTACAACTTTTTAGAAAAAGAAATCTTACTTTCTTTACCTTGCAGTAGCCGAATAATGTTGTCTTTGTGACGAAATATAATTAAGCCAGACAACATTAAAACCGGGTAAACATAAATGGGCTTAAGCAACCAAGTATACAAAGGCGCCATAGCCACAGTGACTATGGCGGCTAAACTTGAATAGCGTGTTGCTTTAGCGACAAAAATCCAAGTTAGTACCAACAAGCCCCCTAAATCTAACCCTATGGGAAGTAGCACGCCAAAAGCCGTGGCTACCGCTTTACCGCCATTAAAATTAAAAAATATCGGATACATATGTCCTAAACAGGCGGCAACCGCGACAATACCAAGCGAAACTGGCTCTAGCCCCAGAAAGTAGCTGCTCCAAACCGGTAATGTTCCTTTGAGGATGTCAAACAACAATACACAACTGGCGATATACTTATTGCTGATGCGTAACACATTGGTGGCACCGGGGTTTTTTGAGCCTGTGCTGCGCGGATCAGGTAGCTTAAAGAGTTTACAAAGTAAAATGGCACTAGAAATTGAACCCATCAAGTAAGCCAAAATAACCATGATTAGCGTCAGCAGTAAACTCGTGATATTTCGTTCCTTTTAACGACAGCGCTTAGCGCAAGCGTAACATTCATGCAGAGGTGTTTTTTTGTCATTGTAGCGTGATGATTACTAGTTTTTCTAGACCTGCACAGGTAAACTCGCCATTTATTTTATAAAAGTAATAAATATTTGCTGCTACTGGCATCATCACAACGGTAGAATATAACAGCGCAAGCTAAGGATCATAGAGTGGATAAAGTCTATATCGAAGGGTTAACTTTTCAAGCAACAATAGGTTTTTATGCGTGGGAAAAAGAAATAAAGCAAACGTTAGTTATAGATTTAGCCATGGGTTGGCAAATAGCGCCAGCGGCGGAAAATGATGACTTAAGCAAAACACTGGATTATGCAGAAATCTCAGAGGCAATAGTTGAGTTCGCCAACGCCAACCCCGTAGACTTAATTGAAACCCTAGCCGAGCGTATTGCCGCTTTTTTAATGGCCAAATACCATATTCCTTGGCTGCGGTTAAAGTTAATGAAACCTCATGCGGTACATAATGCCAGTACCGTTGGAGTTGAAATTGAACGTGGTCAACCTTTGACCGGCCAGCAGCGCTAATGGCAAAAATATATATATCGCTTGGCAGTAATATTAATCGCCAGCATTATATAGAGCAGGGGCTTGATGCTTTAACAGCGTTATATGGGCCTTTAACACTTTCGTCGTTATTCGAGAGCGCAGCGGTGGGCTTTGCCGGTAAGGCGTTTTATAACATGGTGGTTGGAGCTCAGACAGAGCACACATTAAGCCAAGTCGCGAGCGCTTTGCGCACCATAGAGTTTGCCAACGGTCGCTGTCAAAACGCTAAAAAATTCAGTCCGCGCACTTTAGATTTGGACTTATTACTGTACGATCAAATTATTGCCGATGCGCCCGCACAAATTCCCCGAGATGAAATTACCCAAAATGCCTTCGTTTTGTGGCCATTAGCCGAGGTTGCACCGCAGTTAGTGCACCCCATATTAGGGAAAAGTTATCAGCAACTCTGGCAAGCATATGATAAAAGCCAGCAACAATTAACCAAGGTGCCTTTAACATGGGCCAGAAAAAATAAGGAAGTAACGCTAAAATGAGCACAGTAGAAGTTTTTATCTTAGCCATCATTCAAGGGTTAACCGAGTTTTTACCGATCTCGAGTTCAGCGCACTTGATTTTACCGTCAGCAATATTGGGCTGGCAAGATCAGGGTTTGGCGTTTGATGTTGCTGTTCATGTAGGTACCTTGTTAGCGGTTGTGCTGTATTTTCGCCAAGAAGTTGCCAATATGGCTATAGCTTGGTTTAACACGTTAAAAGGTCAGCGAGATAACTTTGATGGTCAGCTAGCTTGGTGGATTATTTTCGCCACCATACCCGCAGGATTATTTGGTTTATTTGGTAAAGACTTTATCGAAGCCCACTTTCGCAGTGCCCTAGTGATTGCTGGCACTACGCTCTTATTTGGTGTGTTATTGGGCTTTGCCGATATTAAAGCAAAACAAAATGTCAGTATTGAAAAGCTTGGCTTTAAAGGTGCTATGTTAATCGGCCTTGCTCAGGCGCTAGCGCTTATTCCAGGTACCTCACGTTCAGGTATCACCATGACTATTGGCTTGATGTTAGGCTTAAGCAGAGAAAATGCCGCACGTTTTTCGTTTTTATTATCAATTCCTGCCATTGCGATGGCGGGCAGTTACCTCACCTTAAAGTTAGCGTTAGAAGCACAGGCAGTTGACTGGTCAGCCATGGGGCTAGGGAGTGTATTAGCATTTGTTAGTGCCTATGCCTGTATTCATTACTTTCTCATTTTAGTGGGTAAAGTTGGCATGATGCCTTTTGTTGTTTACCGTTTGTTATTAGGCGCTGGTCTACTTTGGTTTGTGCTTGGATAATTGCTACAATATTTTTAATTTTTAAGCGCGCATTGGCGCGTTTTTGCTATAGAGACCTATCGCAAGCTTGCAAAGGTTGATTTTAACCGCGTGTTTTCAGCGGTAGGGTTTTAGACATTCAGTGATAAAAAGTGAGAGATTTAATGGATTTGTCGTTAACAGAAGAACAAATAATGATCCAAGATATGGCGCGCAAGTTTGCTGAAAGTGAATTAGCACCCGTTGCCGCGCAACTTGATGACACTAGGGACCAAACCTTGTTTTTAAAGAACTTAGCGCAATTAACTGAGCTTGGTTTTATGGGCTTAAATATTAAAGCAGAATATGGCGGTGTCGAAGCCGGTAGTGTTGCCTTTAGTTTAGCGATCACTGAAATAGCCCGAGCTTGTGCCTCAACGGCGGTCACCACCTCGGTGACGAACATGGTGGCAGAAGTGATCCAAGCGGTTGGTAATGAAGCGCAAAAGCGCAAATACTTACCTAAACTTTGCAGCGGCGAATACCGTGCTGGTGGCTTTTGTTTAACTGAAGCCACCGCTGGCTCTGATCCGGCGGGTATGAAAACCCAAGCGGTAAAAGACGGTGATGACTATGTCATTAATGGCAGTAAGCTGTATATCACCAGTGGTTCATTTGCCGATGTGTTTGTGGTTTGGGCAGTAACAGATCCTAGCGCGAAAAAAGGCAAGGGCATATCTTGCTTTATTGTTGAAGCAGATACCGCCGGTATTACTATCGGCAAAGCAGAAGAGAAAATGGGCCAAAAAGCTTCGCCCACCAATGAGGTGCATTTTGATAACTGTCGCGTGCCTGCTTCAGCGCTAATGGGCGCTGAAAATAAGGGTTTTGCGGTTGCGGTTGGTGAACTGGCAGGCGGTCGAATAGGTATTGGCTCGCTAGCGTTAGGTGTTGGTCTGGCAGCGCTTGATTATGCCAAAGCACATATTGTTGAGCGTAAGCAATTTGGCCAAGCACTGTCGAATTTTCAGGGATTACAATGGCAACTTGCCGAGCGTTATACCGAAATGGAGGCGGCGCGTTTATTGTTAATGCAAGCCGCTTATACTAAAGAGCAAGGGCAACCTTTTGGCATGGCCGCGTCAATGGCAAAGTTATTTGCAACCGAGCATGCCAATAAAGCCTGTTATGATGCGCTGCAGCTCATGGGTGGGGCCGGCTATATTAAAGAGTACCCGCTTGAGCGTTTAGCGCGCGATGTTAGGGTTACCTCGATTTATGAAGGCACTAGCGAAATTCAAAAAGTGATCATTGCGCGCGAGCTACTGCAAAATATCTAACTGGCTAGCAGTTTTCATACTTCCAGTTACGCGCTTTACCTTCACTGAGCCATTGTAATGTAGTGGTTAGGCGCGAGTTGCGGGTTGCGTCGCGCTTTGCCGTGTTCAGCCAATCAATATAGTCTTTTTGTTTGGAGTAGCTAAAGTCGTGAAAAACCGCATAGGCTTTAGGCGCTTTGGCGAGCGCTTGCGCTAAATCTTCTGGGATGATTAAGGTGCTTTTATCTTTTCTGGCGTTGGAGGTTTTTTTCACCGTGCTGTCATTATTAATGGCAATCGCTTGTTGTATATAGTCGATCAGCAGTGCTTGCTCTGGCACATAAGCAAGGCGGTTAAACTTTAGTGATGTTAACTCGTTGTTGTCGCTGTCGGCAAAAATGCCGGCACTATCGTTGATTAACTTGCCTTTAAAGAATGACAAACTGACATGGTGCTTAAAGGCGGCCATCGCGCACACTACGCCATGTTGTTCAAAACACGGCTGACGCCACTTAATGGTTTCTGTTAACGCTGGCGAAGCGCTGTGTATAACCGTGCGCAACTGGCGTAAAATTTCTTGGGCAAATGGCGGCTTTGAATTGATATATTCATCAACGGCAGTGTTTTTTGACATATTAGCTCCATTACTAACGCCAGCGACAAATTAACGTCGTGACGTTCGGTGTTACGGTTATTGGCATTTAACTATTGAGCATAATAAATAATTTGCCTCGTTGCTTGTATCTTTGCTGTTTGCCCCCAAATAAAAGCATATTACTTTATTATTGGGACGGCATTGATGACAAATTCTCTTGCGATCACCTTAGAAAACTTTCAACAGGTTATTCTTGAACAATCAAAAAACCAACTGGTGTTGGTCGGCTTCTGGGCACAAAGCATTCCAGAAAGTGTTGAATTGCGCGATAAATTGGCAACTGCACTTGCCAATCATAGTGACACTATGGTGTTTGCGACTGTTGACTGTGAAAGCCAAGGTCAGATTGCGCAACAATTTGGTATTCAGGGCTTACCCACAGCGGTTTTGGTCAAAGATGGTCAACCACTTGATGGCTTAAGCGGCCCGCAAACCGATGAGTCAATTGATGAGTTTTTAACGAAATATTTACCCAAACCGCAAGATCTTTTGTTGGCGCAAGCACAAGCCTTGGTGGCAGAAAATAACATCGCAGCGGCATTTCCGATCATCAACCAAGCCTATCAGCTTGACAGTGAGCGGGCAGATATTAAGTTGGTGCTCGCCAATGTTTATATTCAAACCGGTAAGATTGCTGACGCAGAAACCTTACTTAATAGCATTAAAATGATCGATCAAGACAGCGAGTACAAGTCACTCATGGCGAAACTTGAGCTTGCCGCGCAAGCAGCAGACTCACCGGAAATTCAAGCACTCGAACAAGAGCTAAAAGCCGACCCAGAAAATATTGCCTTGCAACATAAATTAGCGGCACAGTATAGCCAGGTTAATCGCAATGAGGATGCCTTAGCGATATTATTTCAGTTAGTGCAAAAAGACGGTGCCGACACCACCAGTAAAGATTTATTGTTGGATGTATTAAAATCATTACCTGATGGTGATGCATTGGCAAGCCAGTACCGACGTAAACTTTATACTTTGATGTATTAATGGCGCTAAACTTAGTTTGCGTATGCATTATTAACGCCGTAAAAAACAAAAGGCATCAACTGAGTAAGTTGCTGCCTTTTTTGGTGGCTACCTCGTTTTAAGCCACAGGAGCTAATGCGTTTTCGGCCGCCAATAAATGTGGAAACTCTTGCAAAAACTTGGCAATTTTCTTTGCCACCACTAGCTGACAATACTGGTTTTCGGGGTTATTGCTTACATAGTCTTGATGGTAGTCTTCGGCGCGGTAAAAATTGTTAACAGCTTTGACTAAGGTCACTATTGGCTGCTCAAAGCTTTGCTCAGCGCTTAATTGCGCAATTAAGCGCTCGGCAATGAGTTGCTGCTCAGGGTGGTGGTATAAAATAGTTGAGCGATATTGACGACCGATATCATCACCTTGACGATCCAAAGAGCTAGCATCGTGTATAGCAAAAAATACGGTTAATAATTGCTCGAGTGTAATTTGGTTTGGCGCAAAGGTAATTTGTACCACTTCGGCATAATCGCCAAGCCCTTGACACACTTGCTGATAGCTAGGCTCGGCAATATTGCCGTCCGCATAACCACTGATGACGGAAACCACGCCTTTGATACGGGCAAATATATTTTCTACACACCAAAAACAGCCGGCCCCTAAGGTAATGGTTTCTAAGCTCATTTTTTTCGTCCTTCTATTTGCTATCATCTCATTAATTTAAAAGACGTTTAGACGTCTATTAGTGTTTCGATTATTAAGGTAACACTTAGCCATTTAGATGTCTATATGTTTTTGCAGTTGTCTGCTAGCTTGGTTAAGTGCTTTGCAAACCAAGGCAAGCGCAATATACTGACGCAGTTAACGATAATCTGTAATTTAATCGCCATCAGATAGCATCCCCTTAATTAACGCGCGTTTTCGCACAGGAGGATTATGAATCCAGCCAATAATGACCACTTAATTGCCGCCATCAATCAAGTAATGCCGTTTGGTAAATATGCCGGTCGCAAGCTATTACAGTTACCCGAGCCTTATTTAGTCTGGTTTCACGCTAAGGGTTTTCCTGAAGGTAAACTGGGTGAGCAATTAGCACTAATTTATGAAGTTAAACTTAACGGTTTAGAAGAGATGTTAAGGCCGTTGCTTAAGTCTTAATTGCCGTAATTGTCATCGACAAGGCGGCAATGATAATGGTGAATTATAGAAATCATTATTCCTAATGTGTGCTAACAATTTGATTTAAATATGGCTTTAATATTGGCGATTAAAATCGCCTTTTAGCCGCTTGCATTTCGCACTATCTTGTTCTTAAATTAATGGTGTTCAAGGCAATGCTACTGGCATTACTTGACGCGCTAAATAAACTTATTAGCAATAATTTCATATACTTATTTACTAAATAAGCGTTGAGGTGTTATGCATGAGAAGACAGAAAAGAGATAAATTAGGTAGAGCCTATTCTAATGGCTATCAAGCAGGACTTAGTGGCCGAACCAAAGAAAATTGTCCCTACCAAAATACCAATGCCAAGTCAGAATGGCTAGGCGGTTGGCGAGAAGCGTTAACCGATAAAAATATGGGATTATTTAAATAATTGTTAACCCAAAGCCCTCAAGGTAGAGGGCTTTTATTTTGTCAATCGGTTGCGAATCTAAACCCCGCGTTCAAACACTAAACGAGCCAAAAGCTATGGTCAATGTTAGCCCGCACAAACGGGGCATGTTGCTTGCTTTTTCAAAGAAAACTTTTGCCAGCTGTTCGTTAAACCATCAAACATGTGCAGTTGGTTTGTGGCAACAGGGTTTCCGGTTAAAAGTTTCAGTGCTTGTAAGGCTTGCATGCCACCAATGATACCCAGTACTGGGCCTAAAATTCCGATGCTTTGACAGTTATTAACCGGCGCTTTTTTGTCGCTAGGAAACAAGCATTGGTAACAGGCACTGTCGGCACAATTAGGGTCTACGAACAGGTGTTGACCGTCAAAGCCGGTTGCTGCGCCAATAATCAGCGGTTTCTTATGCTCAATACATTTACGGTTGATCAGGTAGCGGCTGTTGATGTTATCGGTGCAGTCAAGTACTAAGTCAACTAAGGGCAGATAGTAATCGGCAAGCTCATCATCGAGCATTTCATCCAGCACTTCAATATTGGTATTGTCATTGAGTTGCTGCAACTTCTCTGCGCTTATGTCTGCTTTGTTGGCGCCAATATCTTGTTCACTAAATTGTATCTGCCGATGTAAGTTAGAGAGCTCAATTTGGTCGCCATCAACAAGATAAATCGTGCCAACGCCTGCGGCATTTAAGTACAAGCTGACAGGATTACCTAAGCCACCCAGACCAATAATTAAAACTCGAGCATTTTTTATTGCTTGTTGGCCTTGATTGCCTATGCCTTTTAACATGGTTTGACGACTATAGCGTATTTGCTCTTGCGGACTAAGCATTGATAGAGGGCTCCGTATAATGATAACTATGCACCGCGTTGGCCTTAAATTGCAGATAGACGTTGTGCTCAACGGCAAGTGCCATACGTTTTGCAGACCATAAGCTGATTTGGGCGTAAAACACTTGCTCGGCGACTTTTAAGGTCACTAACGCATGACGATGTCGATAGTGTATGGCGGTGATGGTGGCTGATAGATGATTGACAATTGAGCTGTGCTCGGGTTTGGTGGTGCTGATACTAATATCGCGCGCGTAAATAATGCAGGGTAGCTGTTGACCGATTAAGGGGGAGTTTTCCTGTGCTTCAAGTAGCGGTAAGTAAATGCTTTGCGTTAGACTTTCAGCTGTTGCTAACTGTAACCGGCTTAAACCATACTCGACCAGATGCTCAGCGACCGTGGCTGAGATACTGGTTAGTGGGTTAATTTCGCCGCGACTGTTTAAGTCATCAATGGCTCGATGAATTGTCACCGACGGACTGATTTTACCAGCATTTACCGTTACGAGCTGATCAGCAATATATTGTAATTCACTTAAGCTATGGCTGACATAAAGCATTGGAAGCTTCATTTGTTGTTGAATATTTTTTACTATGGTTAACATCTGCGATTTAGTGTTTTTATCTAAGGCGCTAAAGGGTTCGTCCAACAGCAGTAATTTTGGCTCGGCCAGTAAAGCACGAGCAATAGAAACACGTTGTTTTTCACCGCCAGATAACTGATTAACGTTTTGATGCTGCATCGCGGTTAACTGTGTTAACGATAATATGTTTGCTATGCTTAATTGCCGATGCTTTTGCCGCTTTGCACCATAGGCTAGGTTTTGGTAAACCGTCAAATGGGGAAATAAGCGACTGTCTTGAAAGACCAAGCCAACCTGTCTTCTTTCTGGTTTAACAAACAGCTTGGTATCGCTATCTTGTAATTGGCGTTCACTTAATGAGACTTGGCCAGTTGCGCGTTGCTCTAGTCCCGCAATAACTCGCAGCAAAGTTGATTTACCTGAGCCAGAAGGTCCGTAAATACCGGTAATACCGGTTATGCCAAGCGTTTGCTCAACGTCTAGGGTGATACTTTCAAAGCGCAACTGAAGCGTCAATTGTAGCTGTGCCAGTGCCGCTGCTTGATCACTGGTTTGATGTTGCAGACTTTTACTTGCCAAACTCATAGTCATGACTTTTTCGCTCTGCGTGTTTTTTTATCGGCATTATTGCCTAATAAATACACCAGTGATAACAGCACTAATGAGGCAATTAGCAACCCAGCTGACAGGATATGAGCATTGGTATAGTTAAAAGCTTCCACATGGTCGAATAAGGCGATTGATAACACTCGCGTTTCACCGGGAATATTGCCACCTATCATTAATACCACGCCAAATTCACCAACGGTATGGGCAAAACCTAATACGGTTGCAGTAACAAAGCTGGCTTTGGTTAACGGTAACACCACAGTAAAAAACCTATCTATGGGCCCCGCGCCTAACATAGCGGCGGCTTCAAGTTGTTGCTCGCCAAGCTGCTCAAAAGCTTTTTGTAATGGCTGAACCACAAAAGGTAAGGAGTAGAGTATTGAGCCGATGACAATGGCGCTAAAACTAAAAGCTAATTGGTTGCCGGTGGCGCTTTGCCAAAGTTGGCCTGGTAACGCGTTTGGTGAAAACGCCAATAGTAAATAAAAGCCCAACACAGTTGGCGGCAATACTAAAGGCAAGGCAACAATGGCTTCGAAAAACACTTTCCAGCGGCTTTGCCACTTTGCTAAGTACCAGGCTAGTGGTGTGCCTAACACCAGTAAAATAATGGTGGAGATGGCGGCCATTTTTAAGGTTGTGGTCAGTGCCAGTAAATCAGCAGACAGATCTGTCATATCAATGATGGCCCTCAATAGCAACTTGGGTGTTGGCTGGCAAGTAGCCTAGTTGTTGCAGTTTTTCTTGGCTATTGGCTTGTAAAATAAAGGCGGTAATTTTTTCGGCAAGCGCCTGCTGTTGGCTTGATTTTAAGATCACTAATTGCTGGGCAATCGGTTGATAATAAGACGTTGGGATCAGCAAGCCTTGATAGTTGTTCATCAGCAACTGACTATACGCCACTATACCCAGTGGTACTGCCTGACTGCGCACTTGTTGAAACGTTTGGCTGATATTGATGCCGGTGATCAACTGGGCTTTAAGCGGTTGCCAACGTGATAAATGCATTAAGGCTTGTTGCGCCGCTTTGCCATAGGGTGCAGTGTCAGGATTGGCAATGGCGAAATGTTGATGATAATTATCAAGCACGGCAAAGCTGTCAATGCGGTCGGTGGCTGACCATAAAGCAATTTGCCCGTAAGCATAGGTTTTTCGGCTATCGGCTAAGATCAAACCTGCTCTTTCTAGCAGCTCAGGACGTAAGGCGTCGGCAGATAAAAATATATCAAACGGCGCGCCATGTTTTATTTGTTGATAAATGGTGCCAGTTGCCGCGCTGATAATTTGCAGCTGAAACTGGTCTTTATTGGGTAAGTCAGCCATTAACAGCTCTAATGTGGCGGCAAAGTTGGCTGCTACCGCAATGCGTAAGGGCTTACTTTGCTGTGATTGCTCAATGGCGCTTAGCTGAGGTGTGGGCAGTAGCAGCGCCGTTATGCAGAGCGCGGCTAGCAAGCGAGCGCGTATTGTAGATAACAGAGACAATAAAGTGGTCATAGCAACTAGCGATTGTTTTTTCAGTTACTTAGGTTAAGGTGGGGTACAAAGTTACATGGGCGATGGCTAGCATCAAGCTGCTCGGCAATTAATTTGTCCCATGCGGTTTTACAGGCGTTTGTTGACCCAGGCACAGATAAAATAACGGTGCCATTGGCCATGCCGCCAAAGGCGCGCGATTGAATAGTCGAGGTGCCAATTTCTGCTAACGAAATAGTGCGAAATACTTCGCCAAAGCCTTCAATGTTTTTGTCAAATAACGGCAGTAGCGCTTCAGGGGTGTTGTCTCTGGCGGTAAAACCTGTGCCACCTGTAGTTAAGATCACTTGTATATTCTCATCTGCGATCCATTGTGATACCACAGCGCGTAGTTGGTAAACATCGTCTTTTGAAATTGCTTTTGCCGCTAAGTGATGACCGGCGGCTTGTAAACGTTCAACCAGTGCTTGCCCTGAAGTATCGTTATGCTCTTCTCGGGTATCAGACACGGTTAAGACTGCGATATTAAGTGCTACGAATGCGTCGCCGCAGTGAATAGAGGAATTGCTAGACATGAGATTTCCTTTGCAAAGATAATAAATGGGTTGCCTGCTGCCATTGCTCAGGCGTGTTAGTGTTAAATAAGGTTTGGCTGTTTTTAGGCGCCAAAACAGTGTGAGGCACTTGCGCCAATAAACTGCGCACCGATGGGCCCGATAAATTACGTTTTTGCTTGCCTAGTTCGCCGTTGGCTCTTGATGGAGCGTGATTGTTTCTCGCAACCGTTTTGTTTAACGCTTGTGTTAGCCGCTGTTGAAAAAATTGCGCTACGAATGCATTTACCGGTAAATATAACGGCAGGTAATGGTCATTAAAATAACAGGCGCGTTGGCTTAGTTCACCGGCTTGTTTTAAGGCGCTAAGTTCAGTAGCTGTCATAAGCGGTAAATCAACGGGTAAAATTAATAATGCTTGTGGTTGACACTGGCTAATAATACTTTGAATGCCGCCCAAGGGACCCAGGTTTGCCACAAGATCGTCAATACCATGCTCACCACCACTGACCACCACCTGCGAGCAGCCAGCGCCAGTTAGTACTGACTTACTATAGCTGAGCATGTCTTGGTTATGGCGTTGCAATTTGGCTTTGTTTTGCCCCATACGCGAGGACTTACCCCCAGCCAACACCACCCCTAAGCAGGATTGTAATACAGGTGTTGCTACGTTCATTAACCACCCAACATGGCCAAGTTTTTCGTGGCACCGGTAAGTTTTTCATGTAAAAAGTGGGTTTGTTTTTTATCTGTCATCATGGCTGTGATCGCCGCTTTTAACGGCTCGACATCGTCACTTTGTAAATAGTCTTTTAATGATAAGCCTTGCTCAGTAAATAAACATAAATGCAACTTACCTAAAGAGCTGATCCGTAAGCGGTTACAGCTGTGACAAAAGTCTTTCGAATAAGGCATGATTAAGCCAATTTTTCCGGCATACTCTGGGTGGTAAAACTCTTGTGCCGGCCCAGCCGCTTTGCCGTTAATCACAGGTAGCCAGCCATCTAAGATCAGATTTTGCTTTATCCGAGAGCCTTGCACATGCTGGGCATCAAAAAACGCTTGGTTATCACCGGTTTGCATTAATTCAATAAAGCGCAAGGTAACCGGGGTGTCTTTTAACCAAGCCAGATAACTGGCAATGTCATAGCCATTGTATTCGCGCATTAACACGGTATTAATTTTAATCTCGGTATTGCCCGCTGCCAGCGCCATATCAACGCCTTTAAGAATATGGTTGAGCTTGTCATGACCGGTAATGGCGTGAAATTGTCTCGGATCTAAGCTGTCTATGCTGATGTTGATGGCATCAATGCCGGCATCGAGCCAAGCGGGTAAGTGTTCAGGTAGCTTGTAGCCGTTACTCGTGATGGCAACTTTTTTAATGCCTGGCGTTTGCTTACATTGTGTAATAATTTCTGGCAGGTCTTTGCGCAGCGAAGGCTCACCGCCGGTGATACGAATTTTTTCAGTGCCCAGTTGTGAAAATGCCATCGCTATACGGCTAATTTCAGGCAGAGTGAGGAATTTTCTATCGTGATCACATTGATAGCCGTCGGGTAAACAATAGTTACAACGGAAATTGCATACGTCAGTAATAGATAGGCGCAAGTAATAAAACTTGCGTCCGAAGTTGTCTGTTAACATGTCACCTTTCCAATGTCGGGAGGCAAACAAGTTTCCTTGTTAACCCTGGCAAACGCGCATTTTCAATGGGTTTGCGGCTATAGCAGCATGTCTGAACCTAATGCTCAAATTTAGCTAAGATAGCTCGGCGAAAATTTTGTCGGTTGAGGTTGTTTCGAAAGCGATGGCTCGCGAGCTAAGTTCAACTGACTCTTATGATTTCGTATTTTATATCATATAATCCAAGGATAGTATGATTAGTGTCAATATAATAGTTAAAGACCTTAGTTATGTTAGCAGCTTGTAATAAAAAATAAATTTTTTGCAGTGCAGGTGAATAAGCGCAAAATAGCGCTTCATTGCCGCCGTTCACATAGCAAGAGAATTCAAAACACAAATTAAATTGGAAGCGTTTATTATGGTTGATTGTTGTTCCGCCCCTGGGTTAATGCCTTTTCAGCAAGCGTTAGAAACTATGCTTGCGGCGATCGAGCCGATTACCGATACTGAAACGATCACCCTGTCAGAGGGCTTGGGTCGGATTTTATCGTCAGACCTGAGTAGCCCGATTAATGTGCCGCCACATAACAATTCTGCAATGGATGGCTATGCGTTTGCACAGGCAAGCTTAGCCGAGCAAGATAGCTTGCATTTAGTTGGCCGATCCATGGCAGGTCAGCCCTTTCAAGGCGACTGCCAAGCGGGGCAATGTATCCGTATTATGACCGGAGCAAAAATGCCGGCGGGTTGTGATACCGTGCAAATGCAAGAAAACTGTGCCGTTTCGGATGATAAGGTAGAGTTTTTGGCTCAGCCTAAAGTTGGTGCGAACGTACGTTATGCAGGTGAAGATATTAAACAAGGGCAAGTTGTGTTTGCCAAAGGTCGGCGTTTATCTGCCATTGATCTTGGCGTTTTAGCGTCCTTGGGAATTAATCAGCTGCAGGTGTTTCGCAAACTCAAGGTGGCGTTAATTGCCACTGGTGATGAGTTAAAAGCATTAGGAGAGCCATTAAGCGAAGGCGATATTTTTGAAAGTAACAGTTATGCCTTAGCAGGCATGTTAAAAAACCTTAATGTCGAGGTAATCAACTTTGGCGTTATTATTGATGATGAAAGTGCCATCAAAAAAGCCTTTTTACAGGCTGACGAGCAAGCAGATGCCGTTATTTCCTCTGGCGGTGTTTCGGTTGGAGATGCTGACTATACCAAATTGGTTCTGGAGCAAATTGGTGAAGTTGGCTTTTGGAAAATAGCCATGAAACCGGGCAAGCCTTTTGCCTTTGGCAAGCTACCCAATAGTATATTTTTTGGCTTACCGGGTAATCCGGTTTCCGCTATGGTAACGGCTGATTTATTGGCCATGCCAGCCTTAATGAAACTGCAACATTGTCATGCTGCCCCAGCAATCACCTTAAAAGCAAAATGTAGTAGTGATTTAAGAAAGTCGCCAGGACGTATGGATTTTCAGCGTGGCATATTGTCTCAAGACAGCAATGGTGAGTTAACAGTTTCTAGCACCGGCAGCCAAGGCTCAGGTATTTTAACCAGTATTGCCGCGGCAAATTGTTATATTGTATTAGCGGCTGAACAAGGCAAGGTGCTCGCCGGTGAAACGGTTGATGTGCGCTTGTTTGAGCGCTTTTTCTCTTAAATAATCAATCTGAAATAACTAGGTAACAAGTTGGCAAAGACGCTGTATTTTATTCCAGGCACTATGTGTGATCAAAACTTGTGGCTGCCCACGTGGCAGCTGCTGACTCAACAATGCCATGAAGATGTACAGTTTATCCCTTTGGTTATTCCCACTTCTGGCAGCATGGATGACATAGTGCGTGCCATGGCAAATAACATGGTTGCCGAGCAGGCAATATTAGTGGGGTTTTCTTTAGGTGGTTACCTAGCCAGTGCCATCGCGTTAAGGCTTGGCGATCGGCTTAAACAGCTTTTAGTGCTATCAAATTGCCCTAAAAACTTACCAAGCGCGGAAATCAAGCAACGCCAACGTACCCTTGCTTGGATAAAACAGCGGGGTTACGCGGGTATCCCAAAAAAGCGGGTGGATGACTTACTCCACCCTGATATTCAACAGTTCAATAGCAATGGCTACCAAGAGATCAAGCAAACTATTATTGCCATGGACCAAACTCTTGGCGTTAAGGTGTTATTACAGCAACTGGCTGTTTCGGTGCAGCGGCCGAACTTATTGCCAGCGTTAGCGAAATTGAACTTGCCGATAAGTTTTATGGTTGGCGATGCCGATAATTTGGTTGTAAGTGCTGAGCTAAAAAAAGCCTGTGCTGGCACAGATAATATGAAGCTGATTAACGTGGCGAATACCGGCCACATGTTACCATTAGAGGCACCGCAGGCGCTAGCGAGTGTACTGCATGGCCTAATCACAGACTCAGATATTTTGCTGAATAATTCTGCTCAAGAATAAAAACCACGCAACGCTGTGTTTGCCAAGGCGAAGCGTGTAAAATAGCGGCAATTAGATTTTACCTTAGGATTTTCACCTTGAACGACAACAAATTCTCATCTCTTAGCTTACAAACCGCCATTTTAGATAACCTTTCATCATTGGGTTATCACGAGATGACAGAAATTCAAGCTAAAAGCCTGCCGGCAATTTTAAAGGGGCAAGATGTTATCGGGCAAGGAAAAACCGGCTCAGGCAAAACCGCAGCTTTTGGCTTAGGGCTGTTAAACAAATTACAGGTGAAAAAGTTTAGAATTCAAACCTTGGTACTTTGCCCAACCCGCGAGTTAGCCGATCAAGTGGCAAAAGAAATTAGAAAGCTAGCACGAGCAATACACAATATAAAGGTGTTGACCTTATGCGGTGGTACGCCATTTGGTCCGCAAGTGGGGTCATTAGAGCATGGTGCTCATATTATTGTTGGTACGCCGGGACGCATTGAAGATCACTTAGGTCGTGGAACTTTGTCTTTGCAGCATGTTGATACTTTAGTGCTTGATGAAGCCGATCGTATGTTAGACATGGGGTTTGTGACCGCATTAGATAATATTGTTGAAAAAATGCCAAAGCAACGACAAACATTATTATTTAGTGCGACTTTTCCACAACAAATTCAAGCCATTGCCGATAGATACCTACAATCGCCAGCCTTAATAAAGGTTGAAGCAAGCCACCAAGCCAGTAGCATAGCGCAGCACTTTTATCAGGTTGAAAACGACGACGACCGACTCATGGCCATTCGTTTGTTGTTGTTAACACACCAACCAGAATCTAGCGTAATATTTTGTAATACCAAAATAGAAACCCAAAACGTCGCTAATAAGTTAGCCGCTTATGGCTTTAGCGTCGTAGCATTACATGGCGACTTAGAACAAAGAGAGCGCGATCAAACCTTAGTGCGCTTTGCTAATAAAAGTGCCTCTATCTTGGTGGCAACGGATGTTGCCGCGCGTGGCTTAGATATTGAAGCGCTCGATGCAGTGTTTAACTATCACTTAGCCCATGACACCGAAGTACATATTCATCGCATTGGCCGCACTGGGCGGGCTGGTAGTACGGGTTATGCATTTTCCTTATTTAGCAATAAAGACAGTTACAAAATTGGCCTGCTTGAAGATAACTTAGGTCGCCAAATTGAAGGGGAAGTCTTACCTAATAACCAAGTATTATCTGAAAGTGCCTTTACCGCGAAAATGACCACCATACAAATTGATGGAGGCAAAAAACAAAAAGTTAGGGCTGGTGATATTGTTGGAGCCCTAACCGGAGACAATGGCATTAAATTTGAACAGGTGGGTAAAATTCAACTGGGGGCAAATTGGGCTTATGTTGCGGTTGATAAAAGCGTGGCGAGAAAAGCCCTGAATAAATTAAGTCAGGGTAAGCTAAAAGGGCGTAAATTTAGAGTACGCGAATTATAACCGCTTTTGCATTACGCAGAGATGTGTTTGCACAGGTGTATGGGCGCGTGATTGGGTTAATTGATATCAGTAACTCATACCTTAACTGGATAATCAGTGCTAAAGCTTAAGCTATAAATTTAAGTAGTAATTTATCAAATTATGCGTATGATACTGACTGTATGTACAGTGTTTTTTAGGGTTTGCCAATTTGAGTGAAAACTAGGCACTGTAAATAAAAATTTTGCAATAAATAGTATGAATAAGGGATAACAATGGCCGTTGAAAGTCGATTTGTCGTAATAAGACAAGGTGTGGAGGTAGAAACATTCATGGATAAAAAAGCCGCAGATGAATACGATAAAATGCTCGACATGGCAGATAACTTAGCTGAAATGTTTGCGCAAGCGCCAGTCGATCTGTCTGAGGGGATCCGTGAAGAGCTCAGTATTTATTTAGCTCAAAACCGTGACCATGTGTTGGTTGCACTGCAAGCGAAAAAAGCCAAAGCCGTAACTAAGAAAGTGGCGCAGGTTAGTAAAAACCAACGAGTTTCTGATAATCCGGATGATGCGCAAAGGGCAATACCTGCTGAAAGTGAGCCTAAAACAAGTGCTAAATCGAGCGCCAAAAAAGCGGCCAAAACCAAGCCGGCCAGTAAAGCTAAAGCGGCATTAGCTTAGTTAAAGAGTGGCGGTAAGCTTGAGCCAATATAGTGATGGATATTAGGTGTGTTTAACTAAGCTTTTGGTGTGGTTTTGGAATATCAATTAATACGCAGTGAGCGTCGAAAAACCATTGCCTTGCAAGTTCGCAATGGTGAAGTGATCGTGCGAGCGCCGACACGAGTGGACTTGGCTTATATTGAACAATTACTGCAATTAAAATCACCTTGGCTAGCGCAAAAACTTGCACAGCAAAAGCAAAGATCATTGCAAAGCGTAGATTTTTCTCAAGCATTTTTAACGCAGACGCCGGGCAATGCGCCAACCGTATATATTGATGGTATCGCACATAAGGTCAAGGTGGCGTTTGGCCCAGCAACTGTGATGCATAATAAAAGCCAGCAAGATTTAACCGTTGTGCTTAATCCACGTTACCAACAACTACCATTGCAGTCAGAGCTCATTTTAACGAAAGTAAAGGCACAAATAGAAGCTTGGTTTAAGAGCAGTATTGAAAGCTATGTTGCCCAAAAGTTAGCATGCTTTTCAGCTTCAATCCCCTACCAGCCAGCTGCGTTTAAAGTTCGAAAATACAAAGCCCGTTGGGGCAGTTGCAATAGTCGGCGAGAGTTAAGCTTTAATTTCTTATTAAAGCAGCTGCCACCTTGGGTGGTGGATTATGTTATTATTCATGAACTTTGCCACCTTAAGCATATGAATCACTCAGCAAAGTTTTGGCAGCTAGTTGCAAGCTATTGCCCGACATTTCAAGATGCGAAACACTGGATAAAACAACATCAAGCCTACTTATCTTGGCACTAAAGCTCACTACTCGTAATATTCATTGCAGTATTTATTACTTAATAATCAGTCGTTAGCTCATCGCAGTTGTATGAAAACCAATAACTTTATTCATTTTTAGGGCTAAAAAGCGCCTAAAGTGTAATTTTTATTCGCATTATTAATTAACAGCAGCAAAAATTTAAGGTAAATTAACTGTTAATAGAATAATAATAAAGGATTTAGTGTCAAATGAGTACAAATGTTCTTATTTGTGATGACTCTAACTTAGCGAGAAAGCAAGTTCTTAGAAGCCTACCTGAAAGTTTATCCACAGATGTCAAGCTAGCCAGTAATGGTGAGGAAGCGTTAGCAATACTAAGTAGTGAAAATATAGACATACTGTTTCTTGATTTAACCATGCCAATTATTGACGGGCTAGGTGTGCTAGCAGCATTAAAAGAGCAAAATAAACAATTACCTGTGTTTGTTATTTCTGCTGATGTGCAACCAGAAATGCAAAGTAAAGTGCTGGCGTTAGGGGCAAAAGCTTTCCTGCGCAAACCAATTCAAATTGACGTATTATATGAGCACTTAAAAAGGCATGGTTTCCTATGAATGCCTTTGATTTAACTGAAGATCAACAAGATTGCTTGCAAGAGTTAATTAATGTCGCTATGGGGCAAGCGAGTGATCAGCTTGCACGTTATTTAGATACCTTTGTGTATTTAAAAGTGCCGAGCATAGAACAAGTTAAAGCCGAACACCTTTTTGATACGCTCAATTATGAGTCTGATGCTACAGCCATTGTCAGCCAAGGCTTTTTTGGTTATGAAGGTATTCGTGGTGAAGCATTATTAATGTATCAGCCAAAAGATTCACACCGCCTAGCAGATCTACTGGGTTATGAAGCTGACGAATTAACATTTGATGAACAAATCATCGACTTAAGTTCTATATTAACTACAACCTTTTTAAATGTTTTTGCCAGTCAAATCGACAACCAAATGTCGTATAGCGCCCCGCGCTTATTGTCAGCTAATATAGGCAAAGTTAATGAGCATATACAACAGCAAGCCTTTAATTGGGATTTAGCGCTGAAAGTGCGTATTAGTTATCAAGTAACCGACTACTCTTTTAATTGCGATATGGTGTTGCTGATCCCCGAGGCAGCCATCACCAATATTAAAGCCGTGCTTGATCGAATTTTGGCAGAGTTTTAACTATGCTAGATGGTTTGTGCGACAAGATAATTAATCGTTTGAATACCGGCGTGTTGCTGCTTGATCGCAACTTTAATATTTTAATGTGGAATCGATTTTTAGCCGTACATGCAAATCAACACGATGAGCAGGTGATTGGGAAAAATATTTTTCAGGTCTTTCCTGAGCTACCTAGAAAATGGCTTGAACGTAAACTATCAAGTGTGATTCAACTAAAAAATCAGTCGTTTTGCGGTTGGGAGCAACGTCACCATTTATTTGAATTGGCTCACTCTCGCCCTATCACTACTGATAGTGACTTTATGGCACAAAATTGTACATTTTTACCGATTGAAGAACATGGTCAAGTGACACAAATCTGCATTTTAATCGAAGATGTCACCGATATTTATCACTACCAAACACAGCTGAAAAAAACGCTCCAAGAATTGGCGTTGTCAAACCGTATTGATGGCTTAACCCAAGCATTTAACCGTAAACACTGGGAAGAGTGTTTAGCGGCAGAGTTTTCGCGTGCCCGTCGCCATCACAGTAGCTTAGCCTTAGTGATGCTAGATTTAGATCACTTTAAGTTACTAAATGATACTCATGGCCACCAAGGTGGTGATAAGGTTTTGATTGAAACGGCGAAAGCGATTAATGAACTATTACGAATGGGCGACTTATTTGGCCGTTACGGCGGTGAAGAATTTGCGGTTATTTTACCTAATACCGAGCTCAGTGGCGCAGAAGAAGTCGCTGAACGCATACGACAAACGATTGCACTAAAAGCGGTTGACTATCAAGGACAGAATATCGGCATAACGGTTAGCTTGGGGGTTGCGGTTTTAGCTCAACAAGACAAGCGCTATGAAGATTTGATCAGCAGAGCTGATAATGCCTTATATAAAGCGAAGTTTTCTGGTCGAAATCGCGTATCGTTAGCAGACGCCTCCTAGTCTAATTCCTTGTGACAATCAAGCCTTACTATTTTTTCTACTAAACTAGTTTTTTAAAAAATGTAAAAATCAGTTGACAGCGAAATGCTGATCAGGCATTTTATCTTGCATGAGTATTCTTCGTAGCCAAATTATTATTATTACCACAACTACCACCCTCATTGGGATGGTGGTCATTGGCTGACGTGTAGAATTTATTAATTTTTATCAAGCCCGTGACCGACAAGGTTACGGGCTTTTTTTGTTTTTATGGGAGTAGAAATGCGTGTATTAAAATTCGGTGGTTCCTCTTTAGCTTCGGGTCAACGCTTTATAGAAGTGGCCAATATCATCAAAAATAAAAGTCAGTCATCTCGTCTTGCGGTTGTGGTTTCCGCGCCGCAGGGGGTGACAAACCACTTGGTTGCAATGGCAGAAAACATTTCCAATGAAGAAAAACTAGCCAGTGATCTACTGCACTTTAAACAAGCTATTGAAAACATTATTAACGATTTGTCGGCATCACTTCCTGGGTTTTGTTCGCAACATAGCGAGCAAGTATTAGCCACTTGGGAGCAACAATTAAGTCGTTACTTGCATGGCGCAACACTACTTTCATACTGTCCTGAGCATGTTAGGGCTCGTATTATTAGTATCGGCGAACGCCTCAGTGTCGCTTTATTACAATCTGTGTTATCTGTTGACAACACAGTTGTGAGCGTGATTGAGCCTGAACGTTTTTTACGCACTAATGATGTCGCCTTAAATGCGGTTGCAGATTTAGTGTTGTGTAAAGAGCAATACCAAAGCGTTTACAACGAGCTTAATGCTATTGCGTTAATGCCGGGCTTTATTGGTGTTGACAGTGTTGGCAATGTTACTACTTTAGGGCGCAATGGCTCTGACTATTCTGCAGCTGTGCTAGCGGTATGCAGCGAGGCCGAGTACTGTGAAATTTGGACCGATGTTGATGGTGTTTATAATGCCGATCCGCGTTTGATCAAAGAAGCCCAGTTGCTGGACTACTTGTCTTATCAAGAGGCAATGGAGTTATCTTACTTTGGCGCGAGTGTTTTACATCCGAAAACTATCGGCCCGATTGCCCAGCATCATATCCCTTGCTTAATTAAAAACACCGGAAACCCCGACGCGCCAGGGACACGCATAGCCAATGAAAACGATCAACAAAAGCGGGTTAAAGCTATTTCTAACCTTGATAACTTAACTATGGTTAACGTATCTGGTCCGGGGATGAAAGGTATGGTTGGCATGGCTAGTCGTGTTTTTGCCACCATGAGCCGAGAAAATATTTCGTTAATTTTGATCAGTCAGTCGTCCAGTGAATATTGCATCAGCTTTTGTATATATTCTAATGATGCCGACAAAGCAGAGCAAAGTCTAAAAGAAGAGTTTGAATTAGAGTTACTCAATGGCTTATTAGAGCCGTTAAGTTTAACACACCAGTTGTCTATTGTGTCTCTTGTTGGCGATGGCATGCACCATCAGCAAGGCGTTGCCGCTAAGTTTTTCAGCTCACTGGCACAGGCACGGGTTAATGTGGTTGCGATTGCACAAGACTCTTCCGAGCGCAGTATCTCAGTGGTATTAGAAAGTCGAAAATGTACCGATGCCATGAAAGTCAGTCATCAAAACTTCTTTTCTCATAAACAAAGTATCGATGTGTTCTTAGTGGGTTGTGGAGTGGTCGGCAGTGAGTTACTGGCGCAAATTGCACGCCAACAAGCCAAGCTCAAGGCAGATAATATTTCCCTTAAGGTTTATGGTTTAGCGAATAGTCAGGGCATGGTTTTTAATTCTGATGGTATTGATGCGGCAAATTGGCAGCAACACCTAAGTGCACAAGCCGTGCCGGTAAGCGTTGAGAACATTAAGCAATTTGTTCGTGAAAACCATCTGATTAACCCAGTATTAGTTGATTGTACATCGAATGAAAGCCTAGCATTGCAATATGTTGATTATTTAGAAGCCGGCTTTAATGTTGTCACACCTAACAAAAAAGCCAACACCGACTCGTGGCAATATTATCAAGCACTGCGTAACGCAGCGCAAAAAACCAATCGTCGTTTCTTGTATGAAACTACGGTAGGGGCAGGTTTACCGGTAATTGACACCTTACAAAACTTGTTAAAAGCAGGCGACGAGTTACAGCGTTTTGAAGGGGTGTTATCTGGTTCGTTATCTTATATATTTGGTAAGCTTGATGAAGGCATGACTTTATCGCAAGCAACGGCATTAGCAAAAGAGCAAGGTTTTACTGAGCCCGATCCGCGCGATGACTTAAGTGGTATGGATGTGGCGCGGAAACTATTGATCATGGCGCGTGAAGCTGGCATGGCTTTGGAGTTGAGCGATATCACGGTTGAATCAGTATTACCCGATAGCTTTGACGCCAGCGGTGACGTCACTCGCTTTATGGCTAAGCTACCTGAGCTAGATCAAGCGTTTGCTGCTCGTATCGAGCAGGCACAGGCCGAAGGAAAAGTGTTACGCTACATAGGTAATATTCTTGATGGTAAATGTCAGGTGGTGATAGCCGCGGTTGGCAAAGATCATCCACTATATAGCATTAAAGATGGCGAAAACGCCTTAGCCGTTCATAGTCGTTATTATCAGCCACTCCCTTTTGTCTTGCGTGGTTATGGCGCAGGGGCGGCAGTAACAGCGGCCGGCGTTTTTGGTGACTTATTACGTACCTTAGCATGGGAGCAACAGCATTAATGAGTGTTTCAGTATTTGCACCTGCATCAATTGGCAATGTCAGTGTTGGCTTTGATGTTTTAGGTTTAGCCGTTCGACCCATTGACGGCACATTACTGGGGGATGTAGTGACAGTTACCCACAGTAACAGTGGAGATCAATTAACGGTTATTGGCGATTTTGCCCAGAAGCTCCCGAGTGATAGTAAAGACAATATTGTCTGGCAGTGTTTGCTGTTGTTTAATCAGCAACTTGTTGCACATCAACAAGACGTTGCTCAGGTTAAAATTACCTTAGATAAACGCATGCCGGTTGGTAGTGGCTTAGGCTCGAGTGCCTGTTCAGTCGTTGCTGCAGTAGCTGGATTAAACGCTTTTTATCAAAAATATCATGATTTTAGTTTTGCCGAACAAGAGCTATTAGAAATGATGGGCAAAATGGAAGCGAAAATTAGTGGTAGCCTGCATTATGATAATGTTGCCCCTTGTTTTTTAGGGGGCATGCAATTAATGGTGCCAGATCACACCATCATAAGCCGGTCGTTGCCTGCGTTTGAAGACTGCTATTATATTATGGCTTACCCCGGCATAGAAGTGTCGACCAAAGCGGCGCGAGAAATATTACCAGTAGCCTATGCTAGAGCAGATGTGATAAGTTTTGGACAGAATTTAGCGACCTTTGTTGACGCTTGTCATCGCCATGATAAAGCACAGGCTTTCTCTGTGCTTAAAGATGTTATAGCTGAGCCTTACCGGCAAGCAATATTACCTGGTTATAGCGACGCCGTTAAATACTTAACCGAGTCCGGTTGTTTAGCGGTGGGCATATCTGGCTCAGGACCAACACTGTTTTGTGTTACCGATGATTTTAATAAAGCACAGCAATTTGCAAGCTGGTTAAACGAAAACTATTTACAAACCTCAGCGACTGGCACTAGCGAAGGTTTTGTGCATATTTGTCAGACTGATAGTCAAGGTGCGGTAACTTTACCATAACAAGCTAATACCTTAGCACCTTGAAAATAAAGCTAATATAGGAAAAGTGTGTGAAATTTTATAATTTAAAAGAGAACGATGAACAGGTCAGTTTTGCCGGCGCGGTAAAACAAGGATTAGGGCGAAACCAAGGGTTGTTTTTTCCTGAATCCATTCCTCAATTTGATAATATTGAAGCCTTACTGGCGTTGCCTATGGTGGAGCGTAGCGTCAAAGTACTGTACCCGTTTGTCAGTGAAGATTTAACAGAAACAGAGTTAACCGAAATAGTCACCGAAGCCTTTAATTTTCCTGCACAAATTCAGCCGATCAGTGAAAACCGCGCCATTTTAGAGTTATTTCATGGGCCAACACTGGCGTTTAAAGACTTTGGCGCTCGTTTTATGGCGAAGTGCTTACAAGCCTTTAGTAAAGGAAAAAAGGTAACCATACTAACGGCAACTTCTGGCGATACGGGGGCTGCGGTTGCTCATGCCTTTCATGGGATTGCTAACATTGATGTGGTGATTTTATACCCCAAAGGTAAAATCAGCTTGCTGCAAGAAAAAATGTTTACCACCTTAGGTGACAATATTCGCACGGTTGCGGTCGAAGGCACGTTTGATGATTGCCAAGCACTTGTTAAACAGTCTTTTGACGATCAGGCATTAAAAGAAGCGCTCGGGTTAAACTCGGCTAACTCTATTAATATTAGTCGTTTATTAGCGCAAATTTGTTATTATTTTGAAGCCGTTGCTCAACTTTATCGACAACAAGGAGCGCAGGCACTTAAGGAAGTGGTATTTTCAATTCCGAGCGGAAATTTTGGTAACTTAACGGCAGGATTGTTTGCAAAAGCGTTAGGCTTGCCGATTAAGCGTTTTATTGCCGCGACCAATGCTAATGACACTGTGCCGCGTTACTTGCAAACAGGTCAGTGGTCGCCTAATGAAACTGTTGCCACTATTTCCAATGCTATGGATGTCAGTAACCCTAATAACTGGCCGCGAGTCGAGCATATGCTAAAAGCGGGTTTAGTCGCCCAAGATTGTGTGAGCTCAGTTTCTATTGACGAAGAGCAAACCCAAATGACCATGATCCAACTAGCGAAACTGGGTTATATCAGTGAGCCACATGCGGCTGTTGCTTACCGAGCACTGCAATATAATGCGCTTGATAGTGAGTTTGGGGTGTTTTTAGGAACCGCGCATCCGGCGAAGTTTAAAGATGTGGTGGAAAGCACGTTAGGACAACCCATAGGCTTGCCAAAAGAGCTTGCAGATTGTGCCAGCGAAACTATTTTATCAACCACAAGTTCGACCGACTTTGCCGAGCTTAAAGCATACTTACTTAGCTAGTTAAGACAATTGCAATGATAATGAAAAGGCAGTAACTTACTGCCTTTTTTAGTTGCAATTGAGTGGTAAAAATTGCGGCATTAGCCAGCGCTTGTTAGCTTAGGCATGGCCACTCAAGGTTAATAGCGCAAAAATATCATCATCAATTAACTGAGTAAGTAGCAAATATGACAACAGTAAAACCTCAATGGCAAAAAGTGATTGCTCAACAGCAACAACTTGCGTACTTTCAAACACTCTTACAACAAATTGAGCGGCAACGTGACACCGGTGAGGTTATTTTTCCTGCTGCCAGTGATGTCTTTAATGCCTTTAGCTCTGTTGATTTAGCTGATGTAAAAGTGGTGATCTTAGGGCAAGACCCTTATCACGGTATCGGAGCAAGTGGCGAATCACAGGCCCATGGCTTGGCCTTCTCAGTAAGAAAGGGTATTAAAGTCCCACCGTCTCTGGTTAATATTTATAAGGAGCTTAGCCAAGATATTGCTGACTTTACCCAACCTAAGCACGGTAATTTATCTACCTGGGCACAACAAGGGGTATTGTTGCTTAATACCGTACTAACGGTAAAGCAAGGGCAAGCGCACTCACACGCTAAATTAGGCTGGGAAACATTTACCGATAGCATTATTGCCGCCCTCAATCAGCATAATGCTGGCTGTGTCTTTTTGCTGTGGGGCAGTCACGCACAAAAAAAAGGCAAAGACATTAATCAAGACAAGCACTTAGTATTAACCGCGCCACATCCCTCACCACTTTCCGCCTATCGTGGCTTTTTCGGTTGTCAGCATTTTTCCAAAGCTAACCGATGGCTGAAAGCGCACCATAAGTCAGTTATTGACTGGCACATCCCAGAATAATTGCTGTTTAGGAAAATATTTTTTTCGCAATTGGCTGATCATTAAAAATAATTTTCGCTTCGCTAACTACCAGACTTTCTATTTAGGTAAATATTTTATTTTCTAATATATTTGTAGTTATTGTTTGCTTATTACTATGGTTTTGGAGTTTTAAATTGCTATGAAAGTCTATGCTGCTAGTATTCTTTATTATTGAATTTTAGAGGCGCGCCAGTATGTCATTGCAAGAATATTTTTTACCTTTTAGAGAGCATATCATTGGTCAAAATTTGCAACATAAGATACAGGGGCAATGCTTAGATATCATCTATGCTGATTGGACGGCAAGTGGCCGCTTGTATCAGCCTATTGAGGAATACTTGAGTCATGAACTAGGCCCATATGTCGCCAATACTCACACTGAAACCAACTTAACTGGCAGTGCCATGACCCAAGCTTATCATGATGCCCAGCATATTATTAAGCGCCATGTTAACGCTTGTGAAAATGACGTATTGATCACTGCAGGTGCTGGCATGACTGCTGTGGTGAACAAGTTTCAGCGCATTTTAGGTTTGCGTATTCCAGAGCGTATGCAAGAGCAAGTCTCATTTCCCGAACATGAACGGCCGGTGGTATTTATTACTCATATGGAGCACCACTCCAATCAAACGTCTTGGTATGAATGTGACGTGACATTAGAGATCATCGAGCCTGATAGCAAGGGCTTACCTTCGTTGGCACATTTAGCCGAGCTGTTGGTGCAGTATCAAGATCGTAAGCTCAAAATAGGCTCATTTTCTGCTTGCTCTAATGTCACCGGTATTAAAACACCCTATTATCAGCTCGCAGAAATTATGCATCAACATGGTGGTTTGTGTTTTGTTGATTTTGCCGCATCAGCGCCCTATGTCGATATTGATATGCACCCCAGTAACCCAAAGCAAGCACTTGATGCCATTTATTTTTCACCACACAAGTTTTTAGGTGGCCCTGGCAGCTCAGGGGTATTAGTTTTTAATAAGCTGCTTTATAAAAATAAAGTACCAGACCATCCTGGCGGGGGCACAGTCACTTGGACTAACCCGTGGGGAAAACATAGTTTTTTGAATAATATTGAACTGCGCGAAGACGGTGGTACTCCTGGATTTTTACAATGTATAAAAACCGCGTTAGCGATCAAATTAAAAGAGGCAATGGGGGTAGACAAGATCCAACAACGTGAAGCAGAAATCACCCATTATGTGATGGATAATTTAGCTAAAAATGAACGGGTGGTGATGCTTGAGCCTAATCAGCGCCAGCGCCTAGCCATTGTCTCTTTTTATGTCCCTGGTGTGCATTATAATTTAGTGGTGCGGCTATTAAATGATAAGTTTGGCGTGCAAACGCGCGGCGGTTGCTCATGTGCTGGCACCTATGGTCATATTTTGTTAAATGTTGACCAAGACACCTCAAGTAAAATAACGCAGCAAATTGACTTAGGTGATTTTGCTGAAAAACCGGGCTGGATCAGGGCTTCTTTTCATCCGACTACATCAGATCAGGAAGTGGCATTCGTTGTTGATGCGATCAAGCAAGTAACCGAAAACGTAGCGCAATGGAGTCAAGCCTATCGTTTTAACCCAGCAACGGGCGACTTTGAGCATAAACAAGCGCAGGTGGAATTGCCAAGCTTAGCCGGCTTTGACCCGCTAGCGAAACAGACGCCATTAACAGATACAGCGGCACCAGTGAGTCCGTCAGTGTTTCAGAAACTCTTTGGTTAATATTAGCGTATTGGTTTTGGCTATTGCACAGTAAAAGCCAAAAACCAAAACCATGTTAAGTGACAGGTCTCGATTAGGTCGAGAATTAATCAAAAATTAGCACGGCAAGCGGGCGCAAAAATCCATTGCGCATCGCCGGTTACTGACTGGCAAACCGATGCAAACAAGCAAGTATTACATACCCCTAACGGGATTGTTCGCGCTGACAAAGTGGTGATCGCCACGAATGGTTATACACCGAAAAACTTTCATCATTTAACGACAGACAGAACCTTGCCAGTATTGTCACAAATTATTGTCACCGAGCCATTAACGCCTGAGCAACTTGCTGCCTGTAACTTTTTGACAGCAAATGTGGTGATGGACACGCGAGCATTAAAATATTACTACCGTAAACTACCCGATAACCGCATTTTGTTTGGTGGTCGTGGGGCGATTACCGGTAAAAGTGCGGATGATCCTTATTACGCACAGCGCTTATTATCGGTGCTTAAAACCAGCTTTCCTGCCTTAGCTGGCCTCAATTATAGCTATGCTAGGTCGGGTTGGATTTGTATGGCGTTAGACGATTTACCCCATATTCACCAAAACCAGCAGCAATCTGTATTTTATAGTATGGGCTATTGTGGCAGCGGAGTATCGTTTTCAGTACAAGCTGGTAAGCGTTTAGCCGAAAAAGTAGCGGAAAACCTGTGCCTAATTTACCGTTATAGAATAAAGCACTACCGAAGTTTCCTTTTGCGCCTCTGCGGCGGGTAGGGCAATGGGGCTACTTCCATTACGGAAAAATTAAAGACGAGTTTTTTTAACTGCCCTTTTGTCAGCGTAATGATCAAGGCGATTAATACGCTGGCTGCTTATCGAGTGGCGCAGTTAATTACACTGTACTCGCAACTAGTGTTGGCGTTTGCTAGCTAGTGTTAGTCAACACGATTTAGGCGCTGGCCTTGTAAAAATGCCTGAATGTTATCTGCCACTAAATTGAGTAACGCTTGCTGTGCCTGTCGACTGGCCCAAGCGATATGCGCAGTAATTATTAATTTATCTGACTGTGCGGCTAATAGGGGGTGATCCTGCCTTGGCGGCTCTTGCTCTAGCACATCTAAAATAGCGCAGGCAAGTTGTTGATTTTTGAGGGCGCTAAGTAAGTCAGCATTGTTAATTAATGCGCCGCGGGCGGTATTGATCAAGACCGCGTTAGGTTGCATTTGACTAAAAAGCTCAGCATTAAACATGCCTTGGGTTTGTGTTGTTTGTGGGCAATGCAAACTAATGATATCGGCTTGGGCGATGGCGGATAAAAACGGTACTCGCTGCTGTCGAACCTCGCTGGCGTCTTTGCGCTCGGCAATGAGAACATTCATGTCAAAAGCACGGGCAATGTCAGCAACTTTTTGACCTAAAGCGCCATAACCTATAATTGCAATTGATTTGCCCGCAAGTTCAACACTGCCTCGGCCATGTAAACAGAAGGTGTCGCTTTGCTGCCATAAGCCGTTTTGGCAATTCGCCTTGTGATGGTCAATGTGGCTAAAGTACAATAACAGCTGCGCAAAAACATATTGTGCCACTGAGTTTTTTGCATAACCACTGACATTGGTAACGGCGATATTAAGCGCTCGTGCCGCTGCAATGTCGACATTATTAATGCCAGTTGCGGTAATACAAATCAGTTTTAACTGGGGTAATTGTTGTAAGGTTTCAGCGCTAAGTTGCACTTTATTGGTTAAGATAATGCTGGCATTTTTACAGCGCTCAATCACTTGTGCCTGAGTTGTTGTCTCATATAAAGTGAGATCTGTCAGGGTTTGCTCTAGCCGTGACAAGCTAAGATCTGGGCTAAACGTTTGATAGTCTAAAAATACGCTGTTCATGGCACTCACTCAGATAAAATGTTGCGGCTAGTTTATCGTAAGCTAATCAATAGTTCGATGAAAGTAATGGCTTTTTATTAAAATTAACGCCTTAACCAGATTAGGTTAAGACGTTGTCAGGGATAACTATGCAGCGCCTTTGCTGCGTGCTTGGTTTAGCCTGGTCGGCCATCGATGCGGGCTTTAAATAACATAGGGCCATAAATTAGCGCAAACAAGGCAAAGCTGATCAACCAAAGCAAGCCACTAATATCAATAAAAATTAGCGTTTTTTGCGGTAAGCCCCATGGGCCGAAGCTGCGGATGACACTGGCTAATGCCATGGCGATAAAAGCTATTGACATTAATTTTGGCGCTTGCAAGTTTCTGCCGGTATGGCCCAGCGAAACCCGAGCAATCATCGCCAAAATCACACCGCCAATACCGCCAACCGTGAGTAAATGCCAAATGTGGTTACTGGGCACTTCAGGTATTAAATAGCTGATGCCGAGTAAGATTAAACCAAACGCCATGGCTTTAATGGCAAAGTGCAACGACCATAAAAGGGGGACACCTAAGGTGATCCATGGTCGCCATCTTAACCAACGCATGGCTTGAAAAATACCAGCAAAAATTAAAATAAAACCAATGTAAAAGTGGTTTATGCCAATCATAGGGTGTAGCAATAATAAAATGGTGAGTAGTGCCAATGAGCCATTGGTTAGTTTATCAAGCCAAGGCAATGGTGTTGCTTTTGGCGTTTTGGTGCCGTTGGCGGTAAACATAGGCGTGACTCGGCCTGCCATCACAGAGATCAGTAAGGTTACTAACATTACCGCGCCGTAGCCGGCGTATTGGCTAGATATTAACTCGGGGTAATAAATACTGAGGTGCATTTGCGCATTGGCGAGGGTAAACACCAATAATAACGGCACAAAAAATAAATTACGGTATTGCTTAATGGCGACTATAGGTTTAGCTAAGATTAAGGCTACAAAAGGTAAAAAAGCTAAATCAAGCACAGTGCTTAACGCGGGCCCAAGGAGAGTTGGAAACAGCAAAGCTAGTCGGGCTGCTAGCCATAACAACCATAATCCAAGTAGTACCTTGCCGCGCACGCCAGGTAAGCCAGTCCAGTTTTGCACCGCAGTTAATAAAAAGCCGGCGATAATGGCACTGGCAAAACCAAATACCATTTCGTGAATGTGCCACCAGTAACCACCACCTAAGGGTTGTGTGCTAATAACACCACGATAAAGTAATAGCCACAATAGAATGGCAATCACACTAAATAACGCGCCGCTAAGAAAAAACGGCCGAAAGCCTAATCTTAAAAATGGCGTTATTTGTTGCTCTTTGTTTAAATCGGTAATTTGCATCATAGCGACAACCTATACTATTTATATTATGGTGATAATAAGCTAAATAAAAATAATTACTTTGCTATATATCAAGTAATTTAGCGCTGCACTTGGAAGCTTAACCTGATGTAACGGGTAGTTCCAATTCAACAATTTGCTCGGCAATTAAATCTATCTTCTCTGACATTAAGGCTTGCGCGTCGTATAAGCCCCGATTGTAATACAGTGCGCCTAATTCTTGACTGAAAAAATCGAGCAAAAAGTCAGCATCAAACTGCCCAAGTTCTTGATCTAGCTCTTTGCTAAAATAAGCCTGTAGCTTGTCGATGAGTAGTGACTTTTCAGCAGCGGTAAAGTTTATTGGCGACATGAGTAGCGCTCCTTGATAGGTAAATTTGCAATCAAGTTGCTATGATACTGTTTATGGGTCATTTAAGTTAAGAAAATGTTTTGAAAAAATCCTGGTTATTGCAATGGTGGCACACACAGTGTCAATTTTGCCGTAAAGCAAGAATGCTGATTTTATGGTTATTATTAATGTTGCTTGCTGATGCGTTATGGTTTGGTTTAATTATTTACTAAACTTAAATTTATAAATTGTTGTGAAGCATAAAAGGAGATAAACATGGGCTATCGTTGGACAGATTCATTGGATATCGCGCTTGATTTAATTGAGCAGCATCCAGATGTTGACCCGATGAAACTTCACTTTCCTGAGTTAATGCAGTGGGTATTAGCGTTAGAAAACTTTGACGATGATCCCAAGCACTGCGGTGAGCGAGTACTCGAAGCTATTCAGTTAGCTTGGATTGCCGAGGCGGATTAAATTAGCGCCGATGGGTAAAAGTAGACAATATACAATCAAAAGTGCGAGATTAGCGTTTAGCGCTTTTCAAAAGTGTGCATTTGACTATAATGGCTGATTACTCCTGTGATGAGTTTTCTCCAACCAATTCAAATTTAAAGAGCATACGGCCACTATGACACCTGAAAATAATCAACGTCCCCTATATATCCCCTATGCAGGGCCTAGCTTACTTGAAACGCCATTGTTGAACAAAGGTAGTGCTTTTACTGAAGAAGAGCGTTCTCACTTCAACTTGACGGGCTTATTGCCGCCACGTTTTGAAACCATAGACGAGCAGGTTGAGCGAGCATATATGCAATATAGTAGTTTTGAAACGAATTTAAATAAGCATATTTATTTGCGCGCCATCCATGATAATAATGAAACCTTATTTTTTAAGTTAGTACAGGCACATTTAGCGGAAATGATGCCGATTATTTATACCCCAACCGTTGGTGATGCCTGTGAGCAGTTTTCTGATATCTATCGCAGCTCGCGTGGTTTATTTGTCTCTTATGATCAACGTCATCAGCTAGATGATATTTTGCGCAATGCCACAAAGAACAAAGTGAAAGTGATAGTGGTAACCGACGGTGAGCGTATTTTAGGTTTAGGCGACCAAGGCATTGGCGGCATGGGCATCCCCATTGGTAAGTTGTCACTTTATACCGCCTGTGGTGGTATTAGCCCCGCCTATACCTTACCCGTGATGCTAGATGTCGGGACCAATAATGAAAAACTGTTAAACGATCCCATGTATATGGGCTGTCGTCATCCGCGCATTGAACAAGCGCAATATGATGAATTTTTAGCCATGTTTATTAGCGCGGTTAAGCGTCGTTGGCCGCAAGTTTTATTGCAGTTTGAAGACTTTGCGCAACCTAATGCCACCCCGCTGTTAAATCGTTATCGCGATGAAATTTGTTGTTTTAATGATGATATTCAAGGCACAGCATCTGTAACCGTGGGCACGCTATTAGCGGCTTGTCGTACCAAAAATGCTAAGTTATCGGCACAACGTGTGGTGTTTGTTGGTGCTGGCTCGGCGGGCTGTGGCATTGCCGAGCAAATCATTTCCCATATGGTCAGCGAAGGCATCACTGAACAACAAGCAAGAAGCCAAGTCTTTATGGTGGATCAATTTGGTTTACTTACTGAAGGTATGACAAATTTACGTGATTTTCAGTCTAAGCTAATTCAGAAAAAAGCTGCGTTGCAGTCATGGCAAATCAGCGGTGATTATGCTTCTTTACTCGAGGTGGTTGAGCATGCAAAAGCCACTATTTTAATTGGCGTGTCCGGTGTCCCTGGTTTGTTCACCGAAGCTGTCATTAAAACCATGAAAAAGCATTGTTCGCTGCCGATAGTTTTTCCACTAAGCAACCCAAGTCGACAGGTTGAAGCAACACCAGAGCAAGTGATTAACTGGACCGAAGGCGAGGTTATTATTGCCACAGGTAGTCCATTTAAGCCGGTAGAATATAAAGGTAAAGTATTTCCAATTGCCCAATGTAATAACAGCTATGTTTTCCCAGGGATTGGTTTAGGGGTGGTATCAGCCAATATTAGTCGTATTACTGATGAGATGTTAATGGCAGCTAGCGAAATGTTAGCGCTTGCTTCGCCGTTAGCAAATTCAGCGACTGGTGAACTGTTGCCACCTTTGGTGGAAATAGCTGACTTAAGTAAAAAAATAGCCTTTGCGGTGGCGAAAGTAGCGTTCGAACAAAACTTAGCTTTACCACTTTCTGAAGCCCAGTTAACAGAGCGTATTAACGCTAATTTTTGGACGCCAGCCTATCGCCAATATCGCCGCATAAGTATCTAAGTGTAGCGTTCAGCATGCGCCAACGATGGCTTGCAACAATTTAACGCCTAGCTAGCGCTCAGTTAGCTAGGCGTTTTTACGTCGCTGATGCGTTAAAGCTTTTAAGATAAATAATACCCTCGACATCCGCCGGTAATGTTAAATTTTTTATCAAGGTTTTAATAGTCGCTATCGATTTGGTTGCAAGCTAGTGCCGCGCTTTAGCAAAGCTAGCACAGTAAAAATGCAGGCCATAGCCGTCTATTTCGCTGAAAGGACTCTGAGTAATGAGCGTTAAGACAATTAATGATAAGCCTAGGCATTTGTCCGTAATTCGTCTATAATCGCGCCAAAATTTATCCTGTATTTTAATTCTATTTTATTGAGAGGGCTATCATGGCTATCGAACGTACATTTTCTATCGTAAAACCTGACGCAGTGGCTAAAAACTTAATTGGTCAAATTTATAACCGCTTTGAAACTGCTGGTTTAAAAATTGTTGCTGCTAAAATGATCCATTTATCAAAAGAAAAAGCAGAAGGTTTCTATGCTGAGCATAGCGAGCGTCCTTTCTTTGGTGCTTTAGTTGAATTTATGACTTCTGGTCCAGTCATGGTACAAGTTTTAGAAGGTGAAAACGCCGTACTTAAAAACCGTGAAATCATGGGCGCAACTAACCCAGCTGAAGCGCTAGCGGGCACCATTCGTGCTGACCTAGCTGATAGCATTGATGAAAATGCTGCACATGGTTCTGATGCTTTAGAGTCAGCTGCACGCGAAATTGCTTACTTCTTCTCAGATGAAGAAATTTGCCCTCGTACTCGTTAATTTTAACTAGGGTCGATTAAGCGGCAAATCATTGCTTAGCTAATCGCCGTTAAAGATTAATTTGAAGGATTTTACCGAATTATCGGTAAAATCCTTTCTCTATTTTAAGACTTGATAAAAATGACGGTTTTCAACTTTCGCTAGACAGTTGAGAACATTGATTTTTGTTTAGTTTAGCGCCATTAAATTGTTTGTTTTGCACAAAAAGCGTACAATTTGAGTTGGTATGTATTGTCGTTTTGAGAAGCTTTTTTATTATGAGTAACGTAACCGAAGTAACCCCAGTGAAGAAAAAAATCAACTTACTCAACTTGGATCATCAAGGTATGCGCGAGTATTTTGCCTCCATAGGCGAAAAGCCGTTCCGTGCCGATCAAATTATGAAGTGGATGTATCATTTTGGTTATGACGATTTTGAGTTAATGACCAACTTAAATAAAAAGTTACGGGAAAAGCTACAACGTGAAACGGAAATCAAAGCACCAGAAATTTCTGAGAAACAAGTCTCAAACGATGGCACGATAAAATATGCGTTACGTTTAGAAGGTGGCCAAGAAATTGAAACCGTTTGGATCCCAGAAAACGGGCGCGCGACTTTGTGCGTCTCATCGCAAGTGGGTTGTGCGCTCGAATGCACCTTCTGCTCAACAGCGCAACAAGGCTTTAACCGTAACTTATCAATGGCAGAAATTATTGGTCAAGTATGGCGCGTGGCCAATGATATTGGCGCAACACGCATTGCCGGCATACGACCCATTACCAATATCGTCATGATGGGCATGGGCGAGCCGTTATTGAACATGAAAAACCTGATCCCAGCCTTAGATACCATGTTAAATGACTTAGGTTATGGCTTGTCCAAGCGCCGTGTTACCGTCAGTACGTCAGGCGTTGTGCCAGCGTTAGATATGTTAAAAGAAAAAATTGATTGCGCGTTGGCGATTTCAGTACATGCGCCGAATAATGAACTACGCGATGAATTAGTGCCTATTAACAAAAAATACCCACTGGAAGAGTTTTTAGCCGCGGCAGGTCGATATATAGAGGGCTCTAAAGCCAACAAACAAGCAACTATAGAGTATGTCATGCTTGATCATGTTAACGACAGCACAGAACAAGCGCATGAATTAGCGCGCGCGTTAAAAGACTTACCGAGTAAAATTAACCTGATCCCGTTTAATCCATACCCAGGTTCGCCTTATAAACGTTCTAGTAACTCTCGTATTGATCGCTTCGATAAAGTATTGCAAAGCTACGGCCTAACCGTGATCACTCGCCGAACCCGTGGTGACGATATTGATGCTGCTTGTGGACAATTAGCCGGCGATGTTCTTGATCGCACTAAACGAGCCGGAAAAAAAGAGGTGAAAGCTGAGGCGATTTCAGTAAAAATGGTTTAATGACAGTAAAAAGCAATAATAACTAAGTGACTGCCTTAATATTATGAAAAAATTAGTACCGTTGTTAACCGTATGGCTTGTTGCAAGTTCGTTGACTGCCTGTGTAACGCAAAACTATGGCAATGACAAAGACACCCCGTTAATTGAAAACGAAGCAAGCAGAAATGAAATCGCCATGACCAGGATTTCATTGGGTCTAGGTTATTTAAAAATGGGCAATACCCAGCAGGCAAAACTGAACCTAGAAAAAGCGAAACGCTTTGCACCTAACTTAGTGCAAGTATACACCGCCTTTGCGCATTATTACGATACCGTTGGCGAGCCTGATCTAGCGACGCAAGCCTACGAGCATGCGCTAAGTATTGATAATCAAGATGCAGATACGCTAAATAACTACGGTGTGTTTTTATGTCGACATGAAAAATATGCCGCTGCTGAGCAGAGAATTTTACAGGCGATCGCGATACCAAGCTATATTTTGGTGGCGCAAAGTTATGAAAACTTGGCGTTATGCCAATTAAAAGCCGCACAATTTTCCAAGGCGGAGATTTACCTCGAAAAAGCCATTGCCCATAGTCCAAACCGTGCCAGTTCATTATTACAGATGATGCGTTTGCAGTACGCTAAAGGTGACTATAAGCTAGCGCAAACTTACTTGTATCGCTATGAGAAATCTACACGACGTTTTAGTGATGAAGCTCTGGCGTTGGCATTTAAAATATTTGCTAAACAGGGCAATAAGGTAACCGCTAAAAACTACGCTAATATGCTGGTTAAAATGTTCCCTAATTCAATATTGGCGAAACAATACATTTTAAATGAACTTTATCAAATAGAAGCAGACAAACTAGCAGCGCAATACCAAGCATTGCAATCAGGCACTGATAACGCCAAGGCGAAAAAGCGCATCGTGGTATTGTCGCCAAAATCAAACGACAATAAAGCTAATGCTAACCTAAGTCAGCATGGGTTAAAGCCTATTATGGCAAACTCAGTTATGCCACCAGCCGTAACAGCCGATAACAGGCGGCAAAACCAAGCGGCTGATGAACAATTAGTAAAACCGGTTGAACATAAGCGTGAAAAAATAGCGCTACCAGCTAAAGAAGAGCAACAAACAGCAACACCACAGCAAAATACGGCGACGGTATCATTGCCGATTCATGTGGTGAAAAAAGGCGACAGCTTATTTGCAATATCTAAACAGTACAACATTGTTATGAAAAGTTTAAAGCGTTGGAATAAAATTCGTCCTCCTTTTACCCTAAAAATTGGCGACGTACTTTATCTTGCTGATCCTAAGTCAGCAGCAAAACGCTAAGAGAAACGCTTGATGAAGCAAGAGCAGAACACATTGAACCACCAAGAACAACAAGCAGAATTGCCAAACCCAGGCACCATGCTTAGCCAAGCCCGAGAGGCGCATGGCTTAAGCCAACAACAGGTTGCTGAGAAGTTAAACCTTAGCACTAGTTTTGTACAGAATATCGAAGCCAATAAGTTTAATTTTGGTTTGCCAGAAACCTTTAATCGTGGCTATCTCAAAAACTACGCGAAGTTGGTTAATATTTGTCATCAAAGTGTTTTACATAGCTACGAACAACTCGATATGAGTCAAAAGCAAAGTAGCAAAATGCAAAGTTTTTCTAAGGGCACAGAAAAACAAGCAGAGCACAATATGCTGATGTGGGTTACCTACCTGATATTAGCAATTTTTATTGCCGCAACTGTGGTTTGGTGGCTACAAACTCCTTCCGTGCAGCCAGAGCCTATTGCCAGCAATGCTCAGCTAAGTGAGACTGTCGCACCGGTTAATGAAGTCTTAGCCGCTAAGCAAAGTGGTGCAAGTGAGGCCAGTTTACCCTTATTAACCAAGCCGCAACCCGTGGTAACAGATGAAAGCGAAAACGCGCTTAAGCCAGCTAATGATGAGCAGCTAACACTCGTCTCAACTACTGATGACCAACCAAGCACAGTGCTGCCAGAGCCTATTGCCCAAACGCAACAAACTAAGGTGCATGATACGCAAGACGATTTGGTTTTTACCTTTGCTGGCGACTGCTGGGTAAATATTTATGACGCAACTGGTGAGCGCATTGCTTGGGGAGTGAAAAAGTCCGGCTATATTATGCGCATTTCTGGCCAGCCGCCTTTTAGTATTACTTTGGGTAAGCCGGAATTAGTAAAAATAGCGTACAATGATGTAACGGTTGACACCAGTATGTTTAGCGCCGGAAATATTGCTAAATTCTCATTACCATTAACGCCTTAATACGGTAACATTCCATTTAATTAACGTAACAGTATTGAACTTTTATTATGTTTAAAGAATCTCCGATTATTCGCCGCAAGTCTCGCCAAATTATGGTGGGTAATGTTGCCGTTGGTGGCGATGCGCCCATTAGCGTGCAATCAATGACCAATACCTTAACCACAGATGTTGCAGCAACGGTTGCACAAATTAAAGCTTTAGAAGCGGTTGGTGCTGATATTGTTAGAGTCAGCGTGCCCACCATGGATGCGGCAGAAGCGTTTCGGGAAATCAAACGGCAAACCAATGTTCCCTTAGTCGCTGATATTCATTTTGATTACCGAATCGCGCTTAAAGTGGCGGAATATGGCGTTGATTGTTTGCGTATTAACCCAGGCAATATTGGCCGGGAAGATAGAGTTCGAGCTGTGGTAGAGTGCGCACGAGATAAAAATATTCCGATTCGTATTGGTGTTAATGGCGGCTCTCTAGAAAAAGACATACAAGAAAAATATCATGAACCTACGCCAGAAGCGCTGTTAGAGTCAGCTATGCGCCATGTTGATATTCTTGACCGATTAAATTTTCATGAGTTTAAAGTCAGTGTTAAAGCCTCTGACGTATTTTTGGCCGTTGGTGCTTATCGTTTATTAGCACAGCAAATCGATAACCCACTACATTTAGGGATCACTGAAGCCGGTGGCCTGCGTTCGGGCTCAGTAAAGTCATCGGTAGGGTTAGGTTTGTTATTAGCGGAAGGTATAGGTGATACCCTACGCGTTTCATTAGCTGCGAATCCGATTGAAGAAGTCAAAGTTGGGTTCGATATTTTAAAGTCCTTAAAGCTGCGTAGCCGCGGAATAAACTTAATAGCTTGCCCAAGCTGTTCAAGACAGGAGTTTGATGTCATTGCTACGGTGAACGCCTTGGAAGAGCGCATTGAAGATATTATGACCCCGATGGATGTTTCTATTATCGGTTGTATCGTTAACGGGCCAGGTGAGGCGACAGTGTCAGATCTGGGTTTAACCGGTAGTAGCAAAAAGAGTGGTTTTTACCTCGATGGTATTCGTCAAAAGGAGCGCTTTGATAATAATAACTTAGTTGATCAACTCGAACAGCGTATCCGTGCCAAGGCTAAAATGCTAGATGCTGCCAATAAAATTGCCATTCGAGAGCTAGATTAGTTTCAGGCAAATATTAAGCAAGTTATGGTGTTATTTACGTTTCAATGCAAACTGCCTATAATGCGCGGCCAAGCGCGTAAAAATAAGTGCAAAGTAAGCCATAAAAAATTATTTCATATTACACACTAGCGAGAACTGAATACGTGAGCAAAGCAATTCAAGCAATTAGAGGTATGAACGACTGTTTACCAACAGAAACCGGCATTTGGCAAATGGTCGAAGCCACATTACGCCGTGTTGCTAGCAATTATGGCTTTGGCGAAATACGGATGCCGATTGTTGAGCCAACCGCGCTTTTTAAACGTTCAATTGGTGAAGTCACTGATATTGTTGAAAAAGAAATGTACACTTTTGACGATCGCAATGGCGACAGTCTAACACTGCGACCTGAAGGAACAGCAAGTTGTGTACGCGCCGGTATACAGCATGGTTTGCTGTATAACCAAGAGCAGCGTTTATGGTATATGGGGCCTATGTTTCGCCATGAGCGGCCGCAAAAAGGTCGCTACCGTCAATTTCATCAATTTGGCCTTGAAGCCTTTGGTATTGCGACACCCGACATAGATGCCGAAATTATTATGCTAAGTGCACGACTTTGGCGGGAACTTGGCATCAATGAATTTGTCACACTTGAACTGAATTCGTTAGGCTCGAATGAAGAGCGAGCGGCTTATCGAGATGCCTTAGTGGAATTTTTAACTGCCAAAGCTGACTTATTAGATGAAGACAGTAAGCGTCGGATGCATACCAACCCACTAAGAGTTTTAGATAGTAAAAATCCAGATGTGCAAGCAGCTTTGGCGGATGCACCTAAATTAGCAGATTATTTTGCTGAAGAATCACGGGCGCATTTTGCTTCGGTCTGTCAACGCTTGGATGCGGCCGGCATCAAATATGTAATTAACGATCGGCTAGTACGGGGTTTAGATTATTACAACCGTACCGTTTTTGAATGGGTAACGTCGAGTTTAGGTGCTCAGGGCACGGTTTGTGCCGGTGGCCGATATGACGGCTTAGTGGCGCAACTTGGCGGCAAAGCAACACCAGGAATTGGTTTTGCCTTAGGTATTGAGCGTTTAGTCTTGATGCTAACGAGCTTACATAAAGCCGAACAGATACGAGCTCAAGTAGACGCCTATGTCATTATGCTTGGCAGTGATGTAGAAATTATTGCCAACAACTTAGCAGAACAATGGCGCGATCTAGTGCCAGATATTCGCTTACAATGCCATTGCGGTGGCGGTAACATGAAAAAGCAAATGAAACGCGCGGATAAATCGGGTGCAAAAATAGCATTGATTCTCGGTGAAGATGAAATTGCTCAACAAACAGTGACGGTAAAGTATTTGCGTGGACAACAAGAACAAGAAAGTCTGCCACTTGCGCAAGTGCCGAGTCTTTTATCAAACTTAGGTTAAGGGTTAGTTTTGGATATACATCAAACAGAAGAACAACAAGTCGAAGCAATTAAAAAGTTTTGGCAAGACAATGGTAATGCAATTATTGCCGGTTTAGTCATTGGTTTAGGCGGCTTTATTGGCCTAAATTATTATAAAGATCATAAATTACAACAAGAGCTAAATGCGTCGGAAGCATACCAAAACATGCTGGAAATTGCCGGTCAAGACAGCGCCACATTTACCAGCGCTGGCGAAGCGTTTATGGCTGAACATAAAGCATCAAGTTATGCCATGCTAACCGCGATGGCGTTAGCGAAAACGGCTGCTGAAAATCAAGATTGGGCACAAGCGCAAGGCTACTTAACTACTGCTATTGCGGAGTCGGTTGATGATGGCATGAAAGCCATTGCCACAGTGCGCTTGGCGCGCGTTCAGCTGCAATTGGCGGCTTATGAGCAAGCGCTTGCGACGTTGGCAACTAAACTCCCTGCCTCATTTGATGCCAGTGTCGAAGAGATTAAGGGTGATATATACACCAAGCAAGGCAAAACAGAGCTTGCGCGAAATGCCTATCAAGCAGCTATTGATGCGGCGACCGATGGTGCTAATCCAGCATTACAAATGAAATTAGATGACTTAGCTCAAGCCGTTAATTTAAGCAATTAGAGAGTGGTATAAGCATGTTTACGAGTAAACGCTTTAACAAAAAGCTCTTGGCTATTTGTTTGCTAGCAGTAGGTATTTCAGCCTGTTCTTCGACTGACGATGAAGACGAAGATTTAAAAGTTGCTCCTTTAACTGATATTAACGCAGTTTTTACCCCCAAGGTAAAATGGGATGCCAGTGTTGGTGATGGCGTTGGTGACTATTTCTCACGCTTACAACCGGCGATAGCCTATGCCAAAGTCTTTAGTGTCAGTCGAGACGGCGAAGCTTATGCGTTCGATGAAAGTACAGGTAAGCGAGTTTGGTATACAGACTTAAGCGATCTGGATAACAAGCGTGGCTTTTTTGCCGATAAAGAATCGGCATTAATTAGTGGTGGCCTTGTTGCTGGCATCAATAAAGTGTTTATGGGCAGTGAAAACGGCGATGTGATAGCCCTAGATGCAGAAAATGGGCAATTAGCTTGGCGTGGTAAAGTTAAAGGTGAAGTAATTGCTGCGCCAGCGCTAGACTCAGGCAAGCTAGTTGTTAATACAGTTTCTGGCCTTATGAAAGCATTTAATGCTTCCAATGGGCAAGATGATTGGCAAATCGAGCAAGATGTTCCGCCGCTTTCCTTGCGTGGCATCAGTGCGCCAGTTATTGCTGGAGGTGGTGTTATTGTTGGCGCTGCCGATGGCTCTTTATCGGTATATCTGCTTGAGCAAGGGCGTCAAGGCTGGACAGTTGATATTGGTGAAGCGACTGGCTCAACTGAGTTAGAGCGAGTGATCGATGTCGATGCAACGCCATTAATTTACGGTGAAGTCGTTTATACTGTGTCGTCACGCGGAAACTTATCTGCGGTGGAATTACGTTCAGGTCGGGTGTTATGGCAACGTCAATACTCGTCATATCGTGAACTTGCTATCGGTGGTAATAGCTTGTTTTTAACGGATGTTAAAGGGCATGTTTATGCCATTGATCGTAACAACGGTTTAGAACTTTGGAGCCAGCTTGCACTGACAAATCGAGGTGTTACTGGGCCCGCAGTGATGGATAATTATATTGTAGTTGGTGACTTTGAAGGATATTTGCATTGGTTAGACCAAGCAAGTGGTGAAATTGTTGCACGTCATCAAGTTGATAGTAGTGGTATTTACACCACGCCAGTGGTTGCCAACGGTGTAGTGTATAGTCAGTCGCGAGATGGTGACTTAGAAGCGATTATTATTCCAGAATAAGCGAACTGAGTTTGGCTTAATAAAATCTGGGTTAATGAGCGAATTAGACTAAAATGATAAACGGCTCCAGTGTAAAATGCACTGGGGCCGTTGTTGATTATTTAAACGTATATAACTTTGGGTTGTATTACGCTGTAAGAGAAATTTGAGGTGAACATGCTGCCAGTAGTAGCACTTGTTGGTCGACCCAATGTCGGTAAATCAACACTATTTAATCGATTAACCCGTAGTCGCGATGCACTCGTTGCCGATTACCCAGGTTTGACGCGTGATCGCCAATACGGTAAAGCTGAGGTGGAAACGCATCCCTTTATTGTCATTGATACCGGTGGTATTGAAGGAGATGAAAAAGGTATAGATGCGTTAATGGCCGAACAGTCGCTAATCGCAATAGATGAAGCTGATGCAGTATTATTTATGGTTGATGCAAGAGCAGGGTTAACGTCCGCTGATCAAGGCATTGCCAATCACTTACGCAAACAAGATAAAAAAGTGTTTTTAGTGGCAAATAAAGTAGATGGCATAGACGCTGACTCTGCTGTTGCTGACTTTTATTCTCTTGGTTTAGGCGATGTGGTACATCAAATTGCAGCGGCTCATGGCCGTGGTGTTACCCAGCTACTAACGTTAGCACTGACGCCGCATATTGAAGCGCTTGGCCAAACTAGCAGCTTAGACAATGATGAATTTGCCAGTGAGTCTTTAGTAAGCCATGATGACGCTAGCTCAGATGAAAGTGCGATTGATACAGCGGCACATGAAACTGACACCATTAAATTAGCGATTATAGGTAAACCTAATGTCGGCAAGTCAACGTTAACCAACCGTATTCTTGGTGAAGATAGGGTAGTCGTTTATGACATGCCTGGCACAACTCGCGATAGCGTTTATATTCCCATGGAGCATAACGGTCGACCCTATACCTTAATTGATACAGCAGGCATACGCCGTCGTAAAAATGTGACTGATATCGTTGAAAAGTACTCGGTGATAAAAACCCTGCGTGCTATCGAAGATGCCAATGTATGTTTATTAGTTGTTGATGCGCAAGAAGGGCTTAGTGAACAAGACTTAAGCTTACTGGGTTTTATTCTCGACGCGGGGCGCTCACTGGTATTAGCGGTAAATAAATGGGATGGTTTAGACGAGCACGTTAAAGAACGCATCAAGTCAGAAATAGACAGACGACTCGGCTTTATTGACTTTGCCCGTATTCACTTTATCTCAGCCTTGCATGGCACAGGGGTGGGGCATTTATATGAGTCAGTCGAAGAAGCGTTTGTTTCTGCCACTAAGCGCATCTCGACGGCTATGGTGACAAAAATATTAGATATGGCGGTATTTGATCACCAGCCACCTATGCACCAAGGTCGCCGTATAAAATTAAAGTACGCGCATGCGGGTGGCTATAATCCACCACTGATAGTGATTCATGGAAATTTAGCGAAAAAACTCCCCATTTCATATAAGCGTTACTTGATGAACTATTATCGCAAGTCATTAAAAATTATGGGCACGCCGATCCGTATAGAGTTTAGAGAAACCGCTAACCCATTTGCCGGCAAGAAAAAGCTGACTTACACAGAGCAAAAAAAATTAGCACGAGCCACGCAAGGTTATAAAAAAGACGAATCCAGTTAGCGTCAATGGCCTACGAGCGAATATGCTTGACCTTGATGATTTAGAATAAAAATAGCGCTATATCCGTTTGCATTCAAGCGCATCTTTCGCTAACTTAAAGTAGGGTAGCTTGTTTGCTGTTAGATGATTTTAGCGTAAATATTAGGATGTTATGGTTGATAATTCAGTAAAAATGGACACGGTATCTCGCTTAAACCGTAACTTAGCTTTGTTACCACCTGGCGCTACAATCACATTAGATATGTCGACTCCAGCGGGTCAACGTGGCAAGTTTCGTTCAAAGTTTGTCGGTTATTTGCCCAAAAATTATGTCTTAGTACAATACCCAGATAGCTCAAAACTTGGCAATTTCGCTCAATATATTACCCAAGGTATGGGGGTTACAGTTCGCGGCTTAATTGAAGGGCATGAAGGTGCGGTGGTGGCCTTTATTTCACATGTCAAACAAACGGTTCAGCTGCCTTCTCGCTTGATTGTGCTTGAGTTTCCGCGCGAGGTTAGCTTGCAAAATTTACGCTCGGCGATGCGTATTGAAACCCATATTAAAGCAAAACTTAAAATTAAAGATGAGCATTGGAGTGCAGTGATCGCCAATATCTCTGAAACAGGGTGCCAGTTATTGGTGAGCAATGGCGAAAAGTTAACACTAACTGGCGAACAAGCGGTAGAGATAATTATTGAAGACTTTCAAGGCTTAAAAAACCTTAAGTTACAAGCGATAATTTGTAACAATCGAACGCAAGCCGAAGGCGTTATGTTGGGTATGAAATTTGCTGATGCTAGCAAAAGTGAAGTAACAAAAGTATTGCAACAAGCGGTTGTCACGCCTCACTAAGAGGGGGTAATGGCGGTCACTTTGGTATTGATAATGCCATCACTCACTTCTATGCTCACCTTATCTTGGTGGCTAATTTCTTTGATACTTTTGAGCACCTTTCCTTGTTCATCGCGCGCTATACTGTAGCCGCGAGCAATGGTCGCTAATGGGCTAACCATATGCAATTGTTGACATTGTTGTGCAAACCTATCTGCTTTAGCCACTAAGATGTTTTGCTGGGCTTTAAGTAATTGCTGATGTAATTGTATCGCTTGCTGGTTGCCTTGGTTGAGCAAGTTTACAGGTGAAGCCTGCAATAATCTTTGTTGAAGATATTGCGGTTGCTGCTGCGCCTGTTTTAGTCGGTTGCTAATAACGCTTTGTAAACGTATGTTAAGTTCATCCGCTCGTTGCTGTTTGCTCTGTAATTGTTGCTCTGGGTGTACTTGACCTAACCTATGGCTGAGCGCCGCAAGCGCTTGCCTGGCTTGTATCAGTTGTTGAGCTAGGGCGCGCTGTCCGCGTTTAATTAACTCAAACATGGTGGCAATACGCTCATCAATATCGGCGGCCACGATTTCTGCTGCTGCTGATGGCGTAGCTGCTCTTAAGTCGGCAACAAAATCGGCCAAGGTGGTATCTATTTCATGCCCTACAGCGCTGATTGTTGGTAGGCGTGATTGAAAAATAGCTCGGACCACAACTTCTTCATTAAATGCCCACAAGTCTTCAAGTGAACCGCCGCCACGACCAATAAGTAATACATCAACTTCCTGGCGTTGGTTGGCAATAGCAATCGCTGCAGCAATATCCTGTTTTGCCTGTTCACCTTGCACTAACGTTGGGTAAATAATGATTTTTATCAGGGGGTTGCGCCGCTTTAAAACGGTAATGATATCTTTAACCGCCGCGCCAGTAGGTGAGGTGACTATGCCGACGGTTTGTATCGATTTTGCGATTGTTTGCTTATGATGAAGCGCGAATAAACCTTCGCGCTGTAACTTTTCCTTTAGCATTTCATACTGTTGACGCAATAAGCCCTCACCCGCGGGCTCCATATGCTCGATAATCAGTTGAAAGTCGCCGCGCGGCTCGTATAGTGACACTTTCGCGCGCACCAGTACTTGCTGACCGTTTGCAGGCTTAATACGGACGCGACGGTTATTTCCTTTAAACATGGCGCAACGTACTTGCGATTTTTCATCTTTTAACGACAAATACCAATGACCTGAGCTTGCGGCAATAAAGTTTGAAATTTCACCACATAACCAGACGGTGCTGAGTTCACTTTCTAAAATAAAGCGAACTTTTTTTGTCAGCTCACTGACTTGTAAAATATGCTGTTGAGTCATGAATGCGTTACTTTCTCTGTCATTAAGATGTCATGGCGGGGCTAAGTATCAGGCATTATATATTTGTTTTAAATACTATCGACAGTTTATTTTCATTTTATCGTAATTATAAGTTTACCTTGGTAGACAAAACGGTTAAAATTCTGCCGCAATATTCCCTCCCTAACCACTCAATTTAGAGAGATGTTGCGATGCTAAGAATTGCCCAAGAAGCGCTAACTTTTGACGATGTTTTACTGGTACCTGCCCATTCTAAGGTACTGCCCCATACTGCCGATTTAAAAACCAAATTAACTCGAAAAATCAATTTAAATGTACCTATGGTTTCTGCGTCTATGGACACAGTCACAGAAGCACCGTTAGCTATTACCTTAGCCCAAGAAGGTGGCTTAGGTTTTATCCATAAAAATATGACCATAGCTGAACAGGCAAAACATGTGTCATTAGTGAAAAAATACGAAAGTGGTATCGTTTCAGATCCAGTAACGGTCAGCCCAACGGCAACCATAGAAAACACCATGCGTCTTGCCGATGATCTTGGTTTTTCTGGCTTTCCTGTGGTTGATGATAATAACAAACTGATTGGTATTGTTACTGGTCGTGATTTGCGTTTTGAAACTGACTTAACTAAGCCTGTTACTGCGTTGATGACTAAAAAAGAAAAATTGGTAACCGTCAAAGAAGGAGCGTCGCGGGAAGAAATTTTACGCTTAATGCATGAACATCGTATTGAAAAGATCCTTATGGTTGATGATGCCTTTACCTTGAAAGGCTTAATCACGGTTCGTGATTATCAAAAAGCAGAAAGCAAGCCTAACGCTTGTAAAGATGAGTTTGGTCGTTTGCGTGTAGGTGCTGCAGTTGGTGTCGGTGCGGGCACGGATGAGCGAATTGATGCCTTGGTCGCTGCTGGTGTTGATGTTTTGTTAATTGATACCTCTCATGGTCATTCTCAAGGGGTACTTGATCGTGTTGCAGAAACGCGTGCCAAATACCCTGATCTACAGATAATTGCGGGTAATGTCGCCACAGGTGCAGGGGCGAAAGCGTTGGCCGATGTTGGTGTAGATGCTGTGAAAGTGGGTATTGGTCCAGGCTCTATTTGTACTACGCGTATTGTTACTGGGGTTGGTGTGCCGCAATTAACGGCGATTTCTAATGCCGTTGAAGCGTTAAAAGGCACAGGTATTCCCGTGATTGCCGATGGTGGTATTCGTTTTTCAGGTGATATTGCTAAAGCTTTAGTTGCGGGGGCACATAGCGTTATGGTGGGCAGCATGTTTGCTGGCACTGAAGAAGCTCCTGGCGAAGTTGAGCTTTACCAAGGACGTTATTACAAATCTTATCGTGGTATGGGGTCGCTTGGTGCGATGAGCCAAAAAGAAGGTTCAAGTGACCGCTACTTCCAAAAATCTGATGGCGAAGCCGATAAGTTAGTACCAGAAGGCATAGAAGGTCGCGTTGCTTATAAAGGCCCAGTTGCGGCGATTATTCATCAGCAAATGGGGGGCTTACGCTCGTCAATGGGCTTAACGGGCTCGGCAACCATTGAAGAAATGCGCACTAAACCTGAATTTATGAAAATTACATCGGCCGGTATGGGTGAATCGCATGTACATGACGTCACCATTACCAAAGAAGCACCTAACTACCGTATGGGGTAGTCGGATATGTAATTGCCTTGCGATTAATGTTTTGATGATAGTAGTTGATATCTAACGTTAATGCACATTGGATAAAATATCCTTGTGCTGTTGTTGCAGGTAAAGCAATGAAAATTCAAACACCCTGTACTCGTGTTAAGTTCAGGGTGTTGTTATTTATAAACAATACCTTTGATGGTAAAAAGTAGGAAAACAACCATGAGTAAAGACATTCATGATCACCGCATACTAATTCTAGATTTTGGTTCACAATACACACAACTTATTGCTCGCCGTGTGCGTGAAATTGGCGTTTACTGTGAACTGTGGGCATGGGACGTGACCGAAGCACAAATCAAAGACTTTAACCCAACAGGTATTATATTAGCCGGCGGACCCGAGTCAGTAACAGAGCACAACTCACCGCGTGCGCCTGAATATGTATTTAATGCAGGTGTACCTGTGTTAGGTATTTGTTACGGAATGCAAACCATGGCAGAGCAGTTAGGTGGCGGTGTTGAAGGCTCTGAGCATAAAGAATTTGGTTATGCCGCGGTGGAAATTATTGCTAAATCTGCGTTGTTTAATGCTATTGAAGATAGTGTTAATGACAATGGTAATGCTTCACTTGATGTTTGGATGAGTCATGGTGATAAAGTGTCTGAAATTCCAGCGGGATTCGTCACCCTAGCACAAACACCAAGCTGTAAATATGCCGCTATGGCCAACGAAGAGAAACAATTCTATGGTGTGCAATTTCATCCTGAAGTAACGCACACAAAGCAAGGGATGCGCATTTTAGAGCATTTCGTGGTGGATATTTGCCAATGTGAAAAATTATGGACCTCAGCGTCTATTATTGAAGATGCCATTGCAAAAATGAAAGCCCAAGTTGGTGATGATGAGGTGGTGCTTGGTCTATCAGGTGGAGTAGATTCATCTGTTGTTGCTATGCTGTTACATCGTGCAATTGGCGATAAGCTAACCTGTGTATTTGTTGATAATGGTTTATTGCGCTTAAACGAAGGTCAACAAGTGATGGATATGTTTGGCGATCACTTTGGTTTGAATATTATTCATGTGGATGCGGAAAATCGTTTCCTAGAGCGTTTAGCTGGTGAAGATGATCCTGAGAGAAAGCGCAAAATAATCGGCAATGTTTTTGTTGAAATTTTCGATGAACAAGCCAGCAAACTAAAAAATGCCAAGTGGCTAGCCCAAGGGACTATTTATCCAGATGTGATTGAATCTGCTGCATCGGCAACGGGTAAGGCCCATGTTATTAAGTCACACCATAATGTCGGTGGCTTGCCAGAAGATATGGAGTTGGGCTTAGTTGAGCCATTACGTGAACTGTTTAAAGATGAAGTGCGTAAAATCGGCTTAGAGTTAGGTTTGCCGTACGATATGCTTTATCGCCATCCATTTCCTGGACCAGGCTTAGGGGTGCGTATTCTCGGTGAAGTGAAAAAAGAATATGCGGATTTATTACGTCGAGCGGATCATATTTTTATCGAAGAGCTACGTAAACACGATTTATACACTAAAGTCAGCCAAGCCTTTACGGTATTTTTACCGGTTCGCTCTGTGGGCGTAATGGGTGATGCGCGTAAATATGACTGGGTGGTGTCGTTACGTTGTGTTGAAACCATAGACTTTATGACGGCGCGTTGGTCTCATTTGCCTTATGATTTCTTAGGTTTAGTTTCAAACCGTATTATTAATGAAATTGACGGTATTTCTCGGGTTGTTTACGATATCTCAGGTAAGCCGCCGGCCACGATTGAGTGGGAGTAAACCTGTAGCCGCTATGTAAACGTGCAGGTATTGGCAAGCTCATGCTTAAAGCGAAGACAACAAGGTTGTTAACCAACAGCGTTTTTGGGGGAGCCAATATCTACGGTGTTTACATATAAATCAAGCGTGATATTTTGATAAAACCTCAATGTTGAAAGGCATTGAGGTTTTTTAATAGATAAGAAAAAGCATGCATTAAACGTGCAGCAAGCCATAAGCGCAGCAGCGGTTTGGTCGAGATATTACGAGCGTGTATTTATCTTTGTAGGTTTTTGCTGTTCGCTCAGCTAACGCTATAGTGGCGTTGTGGTAATTTAGGTGCATTGAAAATGCGAGGCTACTACGCGGTAACACATTAGCGCAAGTTGTGCTTTAGTTAAGTTGACCACAGCGCTATTGTTAGTCACAGGCTATCGCACTTTATCGCGTTGTAACTTGACAAGGCGACACGGGTTTTAACTCTAAGGTAAATATGTTGAATTTGCAGCAGTCATTACAAAAACATTTCGGCTTTGAGCAATTTAGAGCCGGTCAAGAACAAACGGTAAGTCAGTTGCTTCATGGTGACTCTTCGTTAGCTATTTTCCCAACGGGCGCGGGTAAGTCCTTATGCTATCAATTAGCGGCGATTAATCTACCACATTTAACTTTAGTGGTATCGCCACTTTTAGCGTTGATGAAAGATCAGTTAGCATTTTTACATGCCAAAGGCATGGCGGCAGCAAGTATAGATTCGACTTTATCGTATCAAGAAAGTCAGCATATTAGCCGTAAGGTACGCTCTGGCGAGATCAAAATTTTAATGGTTTCAGTTGAGCGTTTTAAAAATGAGCGCTTTCGGGAGTTTATCGAATCTATTGCTATCTCTATGTTGGTGGTGGATGAAGCGCACTGTATTTCTGAGTGGGGGCATAATTTTCGCCCTGATTATTTAAAGCTGCCAGAGTATCGACAAGCGCTAGATATCCCTTTGGTGTTGTTACTGACTGCCACGGCAACGAAAAAAGTACAGCAAGATATGGCGGAAAAATTTGCCATTGCCCCGCAACATATAGTGCAAACGGGCTTTTATCGTAGCAACTTGGACTTGGCAGTGCTACCGGTGCCAGAGCGGGATAAAAATCAAGCGTTGTTACAGTTACTTAAGCAACGTCAAGGCAGTGGTATTGTTTATGTGACTTTGCAGCAAAGTGCAGAAAACGTTGCGACATTTCTCCAGCAACAAGGGCTATCTGCACAAGCATACCATGCGGGCTTTAAAGATGATGTTCGGAAAAAAATTCAGCAAGACTTTATGCAAGGGCAAACCGCCATTATTGTCGCGACCATTGCTTTTGGAATGGGGATAGATAAGTCAGATATTCGTTTTGTGATTCATTATGACCTACCGAAATCGATTGAAAACTATAGTCAAGAAATTGGTCGTGCCGGCAGGGATAAAGCCCCAGCGGATTGCTTTGTATTAGCTAATCTCGATGGTATAGCTACCGTTGAAAACTTTGTCTATGCTGATACACCTGAAAAATCTAGTATTGACTATGTACTGCAAAATATCAGCTCAGAAGTGCAAAATGGTCAGTGGCAGTTGCAATTACTGGCGTTATCTAATGCCAGCAATATTAAGCAACTAGCGTTGAAAACCTTATTAGTACAACTCGAGCTGCTGGGTGTGATCAGTGCCCAATATAGTTATTTTGCTGAATTTAAATTTAAATTTATTAGCCCAAAAGCGCAAATCATCAGTGCCTTTGCTGGTGAACGAAGTGAGTTTTTACAGCAGTTATTTGCAAGTGCAAAAATGAAAAAAGTATGGGCTGAGCCTGACTTTGAACTTATGTATCAGCGTTACCAAACGCCAAGAAAGCGTATTATTGCGGCATTAGAGTATTTGGCTGAGCAACAGCATATTGAATTAGCAACTCAAAAAAACACTGAAGTGTATGCAGTGAATATGGCGGCGTTGGCAGATAAAAGTTTAGCGACACGGCTTGAGCAGTACTTTCTCGAAAAAGAGCAAGCAGAAATTTTGCGTATTCAACACTTGGTAGCATTTTTCCAAAGTGATGTTTGTTTAATGCAGCAGCTTTGTCATTACTTTGCTGACTCGCAGGCACCGACAAAATGTGGTCATTGCTCAGTGTGTCGTGGGCAAGTGGCGCGATTGCCAAACTCAAGGCAACATCAAGAAATAAGCCAAGACACCCTAATATTAGCAATTAAGCAATTACAACAACACTTATCGGCGTATGCAGGTGCTTCGCTTGAGCAAGTTAGCCACCTTTCGCTGGCCACTATTTGTCGTTTTTTATCGGGCATGACAGTGCCGCTATTTACCCGCGCAAAAGTGCGGAAATTGAGCTACTTTGGGTTGTGTCAGCAGATGCGCTATGGCGATATTAAAGCGCAAGTACAGGCATGCCTTGCAAGAGAAAATCTGTGATAAATAACGGGTGAGTTAAGCTGTTAAAACGTTGGTAAGTGTCGCTTGCCTGCATTGTGTTTATGACCTAATGCAGACAAGTATTGTTGTTGCGAATGGTTAGTCGTGATTGTGGCCACAGCCGCCTTCACCATGAACATGACCGTGGGCAAGCTCTTCTTCGGTAGCATCGCGCACTTCAAGTATTTCAACATCAAATTTTAAATCAATGCCGGCTAAAGGGTGATTACCATCAACGGTAATTTCATCGTCATTGACGTCAATAACAATCACTGTTTGCTCGCCATCATCGGTGGTAGCGCGCAATTGGCTACCAACTTCTAAATCTTCAATGCCGGCAAACATTGCTTTAGGTACACTTTGTACAAAGCCGTCTTCACGTTGACCATAAGCGTCATCAGCACTGACGGCAACGTCAAATTTATCGCCTGCTTGGTGGCCAATAAGTGCGGCTTCTAAGCCTGGAATTAAATAGTGGGAACCTTGAATTACCGCTAACGGGCTGTGATCATATGAGCTATCTATTAAGGTGTCTTCGCTATCGGATACCGCGTAATGCAGTACTACTACTTTGTTATCGGTAATTTTCATATTTTATCCTAGTCAAGGTCTGTATTTAGTGAATAAGGTAAGGGCATTAAGGTTAATGCCTGCTGTTGGTTTTTAATTCGCAGTTCCGTGTTTTCGTCAATATCATTGGCTAACACAGCTTGCAAATAACACTGCTTATTATCGGCATGATAAGCTGCTAATACGTCGCCAGCTTTGCGCCAGTTTTCACCAAGTTTTTTCTCAATAATATCACCGACTTTCGCTGAGCTGTCTGCGCCAGAGAGTGCGAAAAGTGCACGTTTGTTTTTGCCTAAATATTGCATACGGGCGACCGTTTCTTGCCCTAAGTAACAGCCTTTAGTAAAGCTAATACCTTTGATAGCTTGTAGATTGAGCATTTGCGGCACATATTCGGCAATATAAGGGGCTTTGAGCATAGGAAAACCATCGGCTATTTCCATCATGTCCCACACAGGTTGGGTAAAAGTAGGAATTGCCGTGGTATTAACGAGCTCAGTGAGTTTTTCACTGTTATCGATAATCAAGTAACGAGCGATTTTACCGGCAAGATAAATAATGGTGGCCCCGTTATCATGCACCACAGGCGTTTCGCTATCAGGAGTCACTTGAAATAGTGCAGCAATTTTTTCTGCCGCATTTTGACCTGCAATGGCGAGGTAGGCATTTTCTGTATCTTGTGCTATGTCAACTTTGGCAAAAACGCCAAACTTTTTCAATTCTGCTAGCGAATCAGCGATTGAACTGCTTGCTTGAATTAAGAAAAATTTTTCTTGACGTTCAATCAAGCGAAATACTGAAAACACTTTACCTTTGGCGTTACAGTGACCCCCAGCGAGCAGCTTTTGTTGTTTCAAATCCTCTACGTCACACGTTACTTGCCCTTGCAAGTATTTTATTTGCTCTTCACCAGATAAGGTAATTGCGCCTAAGTTATCTAACTCTATAGCGAACAGTGCTGGTAATTCATTATAAGCGGGTAAAGCGTTGGTCATTTTTTATTCTCATCTTGCGGTTATGCTGAAAATATCATTTACCTTGGTAAATGAGGACGTTTCTATCAATTTCAAGCTAATGTGCTATTTTTAATAGCACTTAATATGGAGAAAGTGACTAATTTTATCATCAATGCATGGCTATTGTGACTTGGGCTTTGATAGAATACGCGCAAACTTGATTGATGAGAATTTAGTATGACATTAACGGATAATAAACCGAGATTACGCTGGGCGTGTCGACGTGGGATGCTAGAGTTAGATGTGCTTTTTTTACCCTTTGTTAATGAAGCCTATGATGACCTATCGGCAAAAGATAAAGCCACGTTTGAACGCTTGTTAGTTTGCCAAGACCCAGAGTTATTTGCGTGGTTTATGGGACATGAAGTTTGTGAAGATCCAGAGCTCAACGCCATGGTGCAACTTATATTACAACGAGTTAAAGTATAACATTGAGCTGTCGCCGTCATTGTACTGCGCATTATTTACGCTGTTATTTTATCTGAGCGTCGGTTATTTATGCGTGGCGATCGTGGTTGGTTTTACATTGTGGTTATTGGTGATTTTTACGCTTCTGTTTTTGGCGTCGGCGCTATTATATCACTATGCAACTAAGCCTGTTCAGCAGCAATGGTTAGCGTATTTTTTTAGAAAAAGTGACCTAGCGACTGCAAATTTTCTTTTATCATCGTCAGGTCAATGTCGTTTCAATGAACACCAGCTCGGGCAATTATCAAGAGACTCACAGCTTTACTTATGGGGTTATTGGTTAATTTTTCACGTTAATGACAATGCACCTGCCAATAGGTTTATTTTTAAAGATAGCTTAACTGTGCAGGATCAGGCGCGGCTAGCACGCGCCATATTGCGCGTACAAACGTCAGTTGATAATTCGTGTTTAAGTTAAGGTGTCAGCACTGTAATTTCAGTAGCGCTGTTTTGCTCTGGATAATCTAAAGTATAGTGTAAGCCTCGACTCTCTTTGCGCAACAGTGCCGAGCGTATGATTAATTCAGCCACTTGCACTAAGTTTCTTAACTCTAAAAGGTTATTACTGACTCTAAAGTGACGGTAATATTCATTAATTTCACTTTGTAGTAGTTCGACTCGATGTAACGCGCGCTCCAGCCGTTTGGTGGTTCGCACTATGCCTACATAATCCCACATAAACAGCCGTAATTCATGCCAGTTATGTTGAATAACCACTTCTTCATCTGAATCAGTAACGCGGCTTTCATCCCAAGGCGGTAAGTCGATATTAGGTTGTTGAAAATCTAGAGTTTGTTCAATATCTAGTGCCGCTGCACGGGCAAAAACCAAGCATTCTAATAATGAGTTACTGGCCATGCGATTAGCACCATGCAAGCCAGTATAAGCGACTTCGCCAATGGCATATAAATTATTGATGTCGGTTTTACCCTGTTTATTAATCATCACGCCGCCGCAAGTGTAATGGGCAGCGGGGACAACGGGCATAGGTTGCTTGGTAATGTCGATACCTAAGGCTAAGGTACGTTCGTAAATGGTGGGAAAATGTTGTTTGATAAAGTCGCTAGATTTATGGCTGATATCTAAATACATGCAATCAGCGCCTAAGCGTTTCATTTCAAAGTCAATGGCACGCGCAACTATGTCTCTGGGTGCAAGTTCAGCGCGTTCATCAAATTTGGGCATAAAGCGACTGCCGTCAGGACGCCTTAAAATAGCGCCTTCACCCCGAAGTGCTTCGGTTAATAAAAATGTGCCAGCTTCAGGGTGAAATAAACAGGTAGGGTGAAACTGATTAAATTCCATGTTAGCCACACGACAGCCTGCTCGCCAAGCCATAGCAATACCATCGCCACTGGCAACATCTGGATTAGAAGTGTATTGATAAACTTTGCTGGCACCACCGGTTGCTAAAATGGTTTTTTTGGCAAATATCCGCTCAACATGCTCGTCGTTTCGGTTCCAAACATAGGCGCCTAAACAGCTTTTTTTTGTGTCGCTTTCATTACAAACTAAATCAATAGCATTATAACGTTCAAAAATACGAATGCGCTGGTGATTCTTCACTTGGGAGACGAGCGTGGTTTGAATGGCTTGGCCCGTGGCATCAGCTGAATGTAAAATTCTCCGGTGACTATGACCACCTTCTCGGGTGAGGTGATAACGAATATCGCCATTCTTTGCTGGCTTATCTTGATCAAAGTGCACGCCTTTATCAATCAGCCACTCTAGGCAGCCTTTAGCATTTTCAGCGGTATATTGCACTATGGCTTGGTCACATAATCCAGCACCTGCAACTAAAGTATCTGTGACATGTGATGCAACACTATCATTCTCGTCAAACACGGCAGCAACCCCACCTTGTGCATAGAATGTTGAGCCATCATTAATTTGTCCCTTGCTCAGAATGATCACATCGGCATTTTTTGCTAAATGTAGCGCAAGTGATAAGCCCGCAGCACCACTGCCGATAATTAAAACGTCACAATTGTGTTGTTGATTCATATAGTCTTGAAATTAAGGTACACTTATAGATAGCACAATATTAGCTTTTATTGCTGTGACAGAACAGCAGAAAACTATGTTTATAAATAAATTTTAATTTTTTCAATATTTATCGAACTTTTTATTGCTAGGCTAGTCCTACTTGTTGCGTTTGCCGTGAGCCAGATGTAAATCAGATGTAGATAAGATGAAAATGGTGAGTAGGAGATACGGCTCAAATGAGCGAACAGAACGTTGACCAAAAATTGGTTGAGCGGGTGCAACGTGGTGATAAAAACGCATATAACCTGCTGGTCATTAAGTATCAACATAAAGTAGCCAATTTGGTTTCACGCTATGTAAAAAACCATAGTGATGTGCCCGATATAGTGCAAGAGGCGTTTATCAAGGCGTATCGAGCGTTACCGAACTTTCGAGGTGATAGTGCGTTTTATACTTGGTTGTATCGTATTGCGGTAAATTGTGCGAAGAATCATTTAGTTGCGGGGGGGCGTAAACCACCCGGGTCGGATATTGAAGTTGAAGATGCTCAGATGTATGATTCTGGCGATGCATTACGAGAAAATGCCTCACCAGAAAAATTGTTACTCACAGATGAGATAAAGCATGTGGTGTTTAAAACCATTGAGCAATTGCCAGAAGATTTACGCACGGCCATTAACTTAAGAGAGCTAGAAGGCTTAAGTTACGAAGAAATAGCTACGGTTATGGATTGTCCTGTAGGTACCGTACGTTCGAGAATATTTAGGGCACGAGATGCAGTGGACAAAAAGATCAGGCCATTGTTGCAGCAGTCGTAGCTAGTATATTACTTTAGTAATAAATCATGAGTGAGTTTTAAGGTGTCGTTATGAGTGAAAATAAGTTAGAGACAGTGTCATCGGTAGCTGATAGTTATCAAGCCAATGATGAATTCATTGAGGAATTACTTAATGACGCTCACTTGTCTGCAACATGGGAACGTTATCATCTTGTCGGCGATGTAATGCGTGGCGAAACGTCAGCCACTATCAACCTTGATATAGCAGCGCAAATTGCTACGGCAATTGATAAAGAACCCAGTATCGTCGCACCAGTAAGTTCTGCAACCGCGCAACGGCAAGTTAATAAAGTTAAAGCAACCTTGTTACAGTTTACTAAACCTTTTGCGCAAGTGGCCATTGCGGCCTCAGCGGCTGGATTAATGGTGTTAGGTGTTCAACAAAATAGCACCGATAATGAAACATTATTGCCTGCGACCCAAGTGGTGAAAACTATGCCGTTAGGTGGTGTTGCTGAGCCGGTGAGTTTGAATTTTCAGCCGGTAAGTCGTACCAGCGAAAAACAAGCATTTATTGCGCAGCAGCGACGATTTCAAGCGTTATTGGCAGATCACCAACAACAAATAAAATTAAGCTCTGTTGATAGCAGTACTAGTTCAATACAAAATAAGGCTGAAGATCCAGCTAAATGAAATTAATTCCGAGTTTGTTGCTACTGATCACCGTTAGCACTTCAGTGGCAGCCACTGAAAATGAAAAAGCTGAGCCTTGGCTGGAACGCCTTGCACAATCGCTACAATCACTTAACTTTAGTACATCTTTTGTTGTCGTTAAAAATAACCAAGCTGAACCTTATCATTGGTTTCATGGTGTTGATGATAACGGCGATGAACTAGAAATATTGTCCTTGTTAAATGGGCCACGTCGAGACGTGCTTCGTAAAAAGAATATTGTTAGTTATATCGAGCCTGAGTTACCACCATACTCTGTGGTTTCTCAGCAAATCACAGGCCCTATTCCGGCAATATTGCGCGGTGATGTTAACTCACTCGCTCAGACTTATGATTTTATATCGGTTGGACGCAGCCGTGTATTAGGGCGACCAGCACAATTGATCCGTATAGTGTCAAAAGATCCGCACCGCTATGGTCACTGGTTATGGTTAGACCAAAAAACGGGCATGTTATTAAAGTTGGCTTTAGCTAACCGAGCGGGACAACTACTTGAGCAGGTGCAATTTACCCATTTAGACATCACGAAAGAACTCAGTGAAAGTTTACGGCAACTACAACAGACGCAGTTGCCAAAAGTGATCGAAATTCCAGAGGGTTATCAAGCGCAATCCCTACAATGGCAGGTTAGCTGGTTACCCGCAGGGTTTACTAAGGTAAATGCTAATCGCCATCGGATAGCGGCAACGAAAAAGCCAGTAGAGTTTATGTTATTTAACGATGGTTTAGTGGATGTTTCAGTCTATGTTAACCCAAGTGAAGATCGACAACGTGCAACGGATTATGTGATGGACGGTGCCACGGTTGTTTTGAATCAAGTGGTTAATAGTTTCGAAGTCAGTGTTGTTGGCAAAATTCCCGCAAAAACAGCAAAAGTGATTGCTGACTCTGTGGTACTAACCGCCAGTGCAGCCCCATGATCGAAGAGCAAGCAACCGTTGTAGCCGTTGACCATGATAGGGTGACAGTCACCAGCAAAATAAAATCTGCCTGTAGTGGCTGCCAGCAAGTTGATAACTGTGGCAGTGGCCAAGTAGCCAAAGCTTTTCCACAAAAAAATTTATCATTAACGCTCAAGTCTTCGCTAGCGCTAAAGCCGGGCGATACTGTGGTGATTGGCTTACAAGAAAGTGCTATGTTACAAGCGGCATGGCAAGTTTATATATGGCCTTTAATTGGTCTGATATTAGCCTCAGGTATAAGCCAGTGGTTAGTGATTAACGCCATATTTAGCCATGAAGCATTTGCCTTGTTATTTGGCGGGCTAGGTGGTGTTGCAGGCTTTTTGTTAGCCAAGCGCCAGCAAATTAGTAGTGCTAATTGTGCCAAGCTAGCGCCAAAAATTGTCCGGCTCGAAAGCCAATCTATTACGATTGCAGAAATCAACGACTGAAAGCGCACATAAAGATAGCCCCAGCGCGCTAAATTAGCTAAAATCTCGCCATTATAGAATTAACCACAAGCTTATTTGACTGCCTATTTATGAAACATATTCGAAATTTTTCTATTATTGCCCATATTGATCACGGTAAATCGACGTTATCGGATCGCCTAATTCAACACTGTGGTGGTCTGCAAGAGCGTGAGATGGAAGCCCAAGTACTTGATTCTATGGATATCGAGCGCGAGCGTGGCATTACCATCAAAGCGCAAAGTGTCACCTTAGACTATCAAGCGAAAGATGGCGAGGTATACCAATTAAACTTCATCGATACACCTGGACATGTTGACTTTTCTTATGAAGTTTCTCGTTCACTTGCCTCTTGTGAAGGCGCCTTGCTGGTGGTTGATGCTGGCCAAGGTGTTGAGGCGCAAACCGTGGCAAACTGTTACACCGCGATTGAAATGGACTTAGAAGTCATTCCCATTTTAAATAAAATAGACTTGCCACAAGCGGATCCTGAGCGTGTCAGCGAGGAAATTGAAGACATTATTGGTATTGATGCCACCGGAGCCGTGACCTGCTCTGCGAAAACCGGTTTAGGTATTGATGATGTATTAGAGACTATTGTTGAAAATATTCCTGCGCCAGAAGGTGACCCTGATGCACCGTTACAGGCGCTAATCATAGATTCATGGTTTGATAATTACCAAGGCGTTGTGTCATTGGTGCGTATCATGAATGGCGAAGTGAAAAAAGGCGATAAAATGGTGGTAATGTCGACCGGACAAAGCCACATCATTGACAAAGTGGGTATTTTTACCCCCAAGCAAACCGATACCGGAATACTCAAAACCGGCGAAGTTGGCTTTATTATCGCCGGTATTAAAGAAATACACGGTGCCCCTGTCGGTGATACCATTACTATCTTGAAAAAAGAAGCGCCCCAGGCATTACCTGGCTTTAAAAAAGTACAACCACAAGTGTATGCTGGCGTTTTCCCCATCAGTTCAGATGACTATGAAAACTTTCGCGAAGCGCTAAACAAACTCAGCCTAAATGATGCTTCATTATTTTTTGAACCAGAGAACTCCTCGGCACTAGGTTTTGGTTTCCGTATTGGCTTTTTAGGTATGTTACACATGGAGATCATTCAAGAGCGCTTGGCGCGTGAATATGATCTCGACTTGATCACCACAGCACCAACCGTAAATTATGAAATTGCCTGTACTAATGGCGACTTACTCTCGATTGATAATCCAAGCGATTTACCCGCCATTAATAACATTGATGAGATCCGTGAGCCGATAGTACAAGCGAATATTTTAGTGCCGCAAGAGCATTTAGGTAATGTCATTACCTTATGCATAGAAAAACGTGGTGTACAAAAAGATATTATCTATCATGGTAAACAAGTGGCGGTCACTTATGAGTTACCTATGGCAGAAGTGGTGATGGACTTTTTTGATAAGTTAAAGTCAACCAGTCGTGGTTATGCCTCACTTGATTATCACTTTGTACGCTTTGAAGCGGCAGATATGGTGCGGGTGGATGTTATGATTAATGGTGATCGTGTTGATGCCTTAGCCATGATCACACATCGCTCTAATTCTGTGTCTCGTGGCCGCATGTTGGTGGAGAAATTGAAAGAGCTTATTCACCGTCAAATGTTTGATATCGCCATTCAAGCGGCGATAGGTAACAATGTTATCGCGCGTACTACAGTGAAACAATTGCGGAAAAACGTGACCGCTAAATGTTACGGTGGCGATATTTCGCGTAAGAAAAAGCTGCTACAAAAACAAAAAGAAGGTAAGAAGCGCATGAAACAAGTGGGTAACGTTGAAGTACCACAAGAAGCGTTTTTAGCTGTGTTAAAACTGGACAAATAACGTAGTTAACTTCTTACTAAACTGAGAACAAAATAGGAATAAAATGGCAGTTTACTTTTCAATATTTTTAGTCATAGTGACCCTAGTTACGGGTATTATTTGGCTAGCAGATAAATTTTATCTAGCACCGCAACGACAACGTAAAGTAGCCGATGCACAAGCGCAATGCGAGCAACCACTTAGTGAGGAAGCGACAGCTAAATTAGCTGAGCCCAATGCACTGGTTGATACCTCAGTACAAATTTTTCCAGTGATAGCATTTGTACTTGTGCTGCGCTCGTTTATCTATGAGCCTTTTCAAATACCGTCTGGTTCAATGATGCCAACCTTATTGGATGGTGATTTTATTTTGGTGAATAAGTTTAATTATGGCCTGCGTGATCCTGTCGCACGGAAGAAGTTTCTGGAAGTGGGTTTACCAGAGCGTGGCGATATCGTGGTTTTTAAATACCCACTTGAGCCACAAATAGACTATATTAAACGTGTAATAGGCTTACCGGGCGATAGGGTGATATATAAAAATAAAATTTTATATATCAAGCGTGCCTGTCAGGCCACAGATGAGCAATGTCCTGATTTTGAACAAGTGCCACAAGACTTTAAAAACAAAGATGATTATTTTGATAATGGTATGCCGTTATCTCGTTACAGTTCAACGCTGGGTGGTAAGCAGCACGACTTTTTAGTGAACGAGCAGGTACTGCCTAGAACACGCCATTACTATAAACAAGCGGGTAGTCAAGCCAATGAATTTGTTGTGCCAAAAGGCCAGTACTTTGTTATGGGTGATAATCGAGACAATAGTTTAGATGGTCGATTTTGGGGCTTTGTACCAGAAGAAAATTTAGTAGGGCAAGCGGTCGCTATTTGGATGAGTTTTGATTTTGAACGTGGCGAAGACAGTTTATTACCCAGTTGGGTGCCGACAGGCGTTAGGTTTTCTCGCATTGGTGGAATAGAATAACCGTGCTACATAATCCTAGCGCTATTGCGCGACTTTCAAAAAAAATAGGTTATCGGTTTAACGATCCTCAGTTGTTAATGCAAGCTCTGACCCACAGAAGTGCCAAGGGAGCGCATAATGAACGACTAGAGTTTTTAGGTGATTCGATTTTAGGCTTTGTCATTGCAGAGTCTTTATATCAAAAGTTTCCTAAGCAAGCAGAAGGTGACTTAACCCGTATGCGCTCGAGTTTAGTTAAAGGTGTGACATTAGCAGAGCTTGGGCGAAGCTTTGATTTAGGGCAATACTTAATACTAGGGCCAGGTGAATTAAAAAGCGGCGGACATCGACGTGACTCTATCCTAGAAGATGCGGTAGAAGCAATAATTGGTGCGGTTTATTTAGACGCAGACTTAGCAACCTGTCAGCGCTTGATCTTGAGTTGGTTTGAGCAGCGCTTAGCGAAAATTAAGCCAGGCAATGAGCAAAAAGACCCGAAAACTCGCTTACAAGAGTATTTACAAGGACGCAAAATAGCCCTACCTAAGTATGAAGTCATCAATACCACAGGGCAATCACACAACCAGCAATTTACTGTTTGTTGTACCACCAGCGTGCTTGAGCAAGCAGTGATCACCAAAGGTAGTAGTCGGCGTAAAGCAGAGCAAGCAGCTGCGTTGCAGGTTTTAGCATTAATCGAGCAAACAACATAGCTTGCCCGACCAATAAGTTGAACTTAACATCATGACAACAGAACAAAAGCATTGCGGCCTTATTGCCATCGTTGGTCGACCCAACGTGGGTAAGTCGACACTATTAAACAGCTTACTTGGCCAAAAAGTCAGTATCACATCGCGTAAACCACAAACGACACGTCATCGGATACTAGGTATTTTAAGCGAAGATCATCATCAAGCGGTCCTTGTTGACACTCCAGGTTTACATAGTGAGGAAAAACGCGCTATCAACCGTTTAATGAATCGGGCGGCCAGCAGCACGTTAGCCGAAGTGGAGATGATTGTATTTCTTGTCGAAGGCACCCACTGGACGAGCGATGATGAAATGGTGTTAGCAAAAATTAAAGCAAGCTCAGCGCCTTGTGTTTTAGCGGTTAATAAAATTGATAATATTCAAGATAGAGACAGTTTGCTACCGCATTTACAAAAGCTTGGGGCAAAACACGACTTTGCCGATATCGTGCCGATTTCCGCCAGCAAAGGCGATAACATCAGCACCATTAAAAAGCTTTGCTTTCAGGCATTGCCCGCCGGAGAGTTTTGGTTTCCAGAAGACTATATTACCGATCGCTCAAGCCGGTTTATGGCCTCAGAAATTATGCGTGAAAAACTGATCCGTTTTACCGGTGACGAACTGCCTTATTCAACAACTGTAGAAATAGAACAATTTAAGCTGGATGAAAAAGGTATTTTGCATATAAATGCGTTAGTGTTAGTGGAGCGAAGTAGTCAAAAACGCATGATCATAGGTAATAAAGGTGAAAAGTTAAAAGTTATCGGCCAAGAGGCGCGACGAGACATGGAAAACTTATTTGAGCGCAAGGTGTTTTTAGAAACTTGGGTGAAAGTTAAATCAGGTTGGGCTGATGACGAAAGAGCCTTAAGAAGTTTAGGCTATGGTGATGACTACTCGGGGTAATTTTATCGGCGGCGGTGCAGCGTGTTAGCCTACTACCTATGAATTAACGCGAGATAGTGTATTTGGAAATTGCAATGCAAGAGTATTCGCAAGCAGCATTTGTACTTCATACTCGGCCTTACCGAGAAAACCAGCTACTGGTTGATTTATTTACCCAGCACCATGGCAAACTTGCCGCGCTCAGCTACATTGGTCATACAACTAAGTCGAGTCGAAAAGCTTTATTGCAACCTTTTTTGCCGATTAGCGTAACTTTAAAAGGCCAACACAGTTTAAAAAACTTGTTGCGAGTCGAGCCTGCAGGTAAATCATTTTTATTACAAAAGCAGGCGTTGTTCAGTGGCTTTTATATCAATGAACTATTAGTGAAATTACTGCCTGAAAATATCGCTTGTAGTGCGCTATATCAGCAATACAGCCTGTGTTTACAGGCGTTAGCAGCTACCGATAACATAGAAGTGTCATTGCGAGAGTTTGAGCTAATCTTGATGGATGAACTGGGGGTAGCCTTTGATTTTTCCATTGTTTTTGAGCATCAAGCTAGCGGTTTTTATTATTTGCCAGATGACGGCTTTATGCCAGCCTATACCAAATTAAAACAAAGCTGCTATGATCGCCAACACCTGCAAGCCATTGCTAAGCGCGATTTATCATGCTCACAGGTGCGTAGCACCTTTAAAGCCTTAATGCGGCAAGTAATAAATCACTTACTCAAGGGCGTACCGCTCAATAGCAGAAAGTTATTTAGTAACGAGCTAGGCAAAAGTAGGCGTTAATATTTTAATCGAACCCTAAGGTGATGGCGGTAACAAGCGCTCAATTCTCCGCTGAACCAATAGAGAACAATGAAGCAAATAAGAGATTAACAATGAAAGATATTTTATTAGGCGTAAACGTCGATCATATTGCCACCTTGCGTCAGGCGCGTGGTACAAACTATCCGGATCCTGTTTATGCTGCCTCAGTGGCAGAACATGCTGGCGCAGATGGCATTACCGTGCATTTAAGAGAAGATCGTCGCCATATTCAAGACCGAGATATTTACCTACTTAAACAAACGTTACATACCCGCATGAACTTTGAGATGGCGGTGACTGAAGAAATGTTGGCCATAGCTTGTGATGTTAAGCCTAGGTTTTGCTGTCTTGTGCCCGAGAAGCGTGAAGAGTTAACCACTGAAGGTGGCTTAGATGTTGCTGGGCAACAAGAGAAAATAAATGCGGCTGTGGCACGGCTAGCCGCTGTTGGTATTGAAACTAGCTTATTTATTGATGCAGATAAGGCCCAAATTGATGCCGCAGTTGCCAGTAAAGCCAGTTATATCGAAATCCATACCGGACAATACGCCGAGGCAGAAACTGAAGCTCAGCAACAAGTTGAATTAGCTCGTATTGTTGAAGGCACAACCTATGCCCATGGTTTAGGGTTAAAGGTGAATGCGGGCCATGGTCTGAACTACTTTAACGTTAAGCCAATCGCGGAAATCCCTGAAATTATTGAGCTCAATATTGGTCATGCTATTATTGCCCGTGCCGCTATTGATGGCTTAGAAAAAGCGACCAGAGATATGAAACAACTAATGCTTGAAGCACGAGGCATATAAACGTATTAAATTGAGGGTTTTGTTGTGTCAGTGGTAGGTATTGGTACCGATATTGTTGATATTCGTCGCATCGCCAAGATGTCTGATAATGCTCAGCTTCGCTTGGCAAAACGTATATTGACGCCAAACGAACAACAATATTATTTTACCTTAAAACAACCTGAGCGCTTTCTTGCAAAGCGCTGGGCGGGTAAAGAAGCGATGGCAAAAGCGATAGGAACTGGCATTGCATCAGGAGTGTCATTTCAACATATCGAGATAGTATCCTTAGCTTCCGGTCAACCCACGCTAGTGTTAAGCTTGCAAGCGTTAGCTTTAGCGACAGGCTTGGGTGCCAACACTTGGCATATTTCCTTATCTGATGAAAAAAATTACGCGACGGCTTTCGTTGTATTATCACAATAAGTCGTTTTGTCACAATAATAAGGCTAATATTCTCACGACATCATAAAATTTACGTGCTAGTTTGATTAAATGCTCTATACTGAAATAAGATCAGGCTGAAGATTGTTGTCAATACCTGAACATAAAGGAGTAGTGATGCCGTTGCAAAAACAACCTATTATTGATCGGCGAAAAGAGTCATCAGAGCAAGCTGCTGCTTGGTCTAAACTTTCATTGGCGCAAAAATTCTCAGCAAGTAGTTTAGGTAAGTTTGGCTACGAGCTAAAGTTTGTTCGCAATGAACACGGCCATAGCTTAGCGGTATTAATGTGTAACTCAGGCATTGCTGTGATCACGGAAGATGGCGATATTAATACCTCTCCAGATATCAAAGTACGTTAACCTGCTCGTATTTATAACCTACCCATATTCGCCTTTAGTGCTTCAACATAGCGAGTGTCATCGTTCTATGTCGCGTGATGAAGAGTGACAGCTAACAAGTAATATTTATCGTTAGCTATTCATTTTCAAGCGTTTTTACAAAGTCAGCTGCATCTTCTAGCACCAAATCTATTTGTTCAAAAAATTCAAAAAACTCTGGCTCAAGATCGGCTAAACTCAAGCCGCGCTTGAGTTCGGTTTCTAATTCATGTGTAACTTTACCAAGTTTTGGCACACCCGAGTAACAGCAGGCGCCATTGAGTTTGTGGATTAAGGCTTTTAATTGCTCAATATCTTGTGATATCAAGGCTTCGGCAATATTTGCTTTACTTTCCGGTAGGCTATTGACTAAGCCAATGAACATATCTTTGGCTAATACTGGCTTTTGTCCCGCACGTTGTAATGCCAGTGGCCAATCAATGGTTTTTGCATTGACATTAGCCATCACTCGCTCAGTTATGGCATTAGGCTCGGGGCGCAGGCCAAGTAAGGTCGGATCACAATATTCGTAAATACTATGGTGTAGCATGGCTTCGTCAATTGGTTTCGTTATAAATGAATTGAAGCCGAGCTCGAGTAACCTATCTTTTTCTTCGCCAAAAGCGTGTGCGGTAACCGCGATAATAGGCGTGGTTTCATGTAAGGTTTGTTGACGAATCTGCTGCAAAGCAGAAATACCATCGAGAACTGGCATTTGTATATCCATAAAGATAATCGCAAATTTTTCATGACGACATAATTCTACGGCTTGTGCGCCATCCGTTGCTGTAGCAACGCTAGTTACTTGCTCAAGTAACATGGCATTAATGAGTTTTAAGTTTGCTTCGTTGTCATCTACTGCCAGCACTTTTATTGGTAGTTTATGCTCCACCAGTTGACTGTGTTGGGCATCATCAACGGTTGCAGGTATTAAGGCTTTTAATAAGCGCTGCATAGTAATAGGTTTACTAATACAGGACTTTGCGCCGCTTGCCACTATGGCTTGATGTAAACTTGGCGAGTTACTATTTACCGCAAGGTGTATAGCTGCTATGTGTTGTTTTAAGTGTGAAATGAGTGTTTTCGCATCATCAAGTGCTGCCGGGGTGACATCGTGGCCAATCAGTGCAAAATCAAAGCCAGCCAGCCGTTCTTTATCGGCAACTATGCATGCTAACTCACTGGCTTGACTAATACAGGTTACTTGCATATGCCATGCCGCAAGGATCTCACTAGTCGCCACTCGGCTGGCAAGATGTGGCTCGTAATATAATATTGTACGATTTTTTAATGATTGTGGCGCTGCTGGTTGTAGTGCTGGTAAAGGGTTCAGTTCACATTGAAAGGTGAACCAGAAAGTAGAGCCATCTCCTTCAACGCTTTCAAAGCCTATACTGCCTTGTAATTCTTGTGCTAATCGCTGCGAAATAACTAAACCTAAGCCTGTGCCACCATATAGGCGCGTTACACTTTTATCACCTTGGCTGAAGGCTTCAAAGAGCGAGTTTTGTTGTTGGCTTGGAATGCCTATGCCGGTATCTTGCACGGTTACTCTTATTTTGTATAAATTCTTGCCAACTACATGACCTTCAAGGTTAATATCAACCGCGCCAGTGTCAGTAAACTTAATCGCATTATTGGCAAGGTTTACCATTACCTGTTTAATGCGCATTGCGTCACCAATCAGCGAGTCTGGCAATTGTGGGCTAACGCGTAATGATAACTCGATATTCTTTTTATGGGCGCTCGGAGCGAGTAAGGTGAGGGTTTCTTCCACTGATTCACGCAGTGAAAATGGAATGTTTTCAATGACTAACTTACCAGCATCAAGTTTAGAAAAGTCTAAAATATCGTTAATAATTGATAACAAATGGCCCGCGGATCGCTCGATAGTTTGCAAGTGATCTCTTTGCGTATCACTTAACGGCGTTTTTAGCACTTGTCGGGTAAAGCCAATAACCCCGTTTAGCGGTGTGCGTAATTCGTGACTCATATTGGCCAAGAATTCCGATTTTACTTTGTTTGCATCTTACGCTTTACGCTTGGCAATATCAAGCTCAACGTTCTGAATTTCAAATTGCTCTAAGCTTTCTCTGAGATCTATGGTGGCTTGATCTATACTACGTTGCATCTCATCTTGATAGTCACCTAGCGATTGCGCCATGGCGTTAACGCCATTTTTTAAAAAGTTTAATTCGCCAATTAACTGCCCACTAATACGACTTTCAATTTTACCTTCTCGGATTCGATCTATGGCCGTCACCATAGAAGAAACGGGGCGTGCAACACTGTTAATCAGTTTGAAGGCAAAAAAAGCACTGGCAATTACACCGGCAAGGACAATGATAAAGACATGCACCAATAATTTTTGTTGAGCATATTGAATATTACTTTTGTCGATTTGCATGGCAATATAACCAATAATATCGCTTTCCACGCCCAAGACGCTATTCGTGTTTTGAGCATTGCTTTCATTAATAATAGGTGCGCGAAACACTAAATAATCACCAAAGTCATCAAAAACAATACGATTGGGTATGCTTTGACCGGCTTTAATACGCATAGTATGCGTATCACCATGGTAGGCGCTGGTAACAAATATTTGATTATCTTGGGTAAAAACAGCAATGCTTTTGATGATATTTGACTGGCTACGATGGCTGAAGCCGATAAGGGATCTTAAATCTGCACGCTCCTTAGCTAATAAAGGCGCGGCACTACTAATGGCTAACGGTGCAATAATACTGGTGGCACGTTGATAAAGAAATTGCTCAAGCTCGCTATAGCGACTGTAAGACAAGTAACTTGCAATAACTAAACTGATTATAGTTGTTGGTACGATTGTTAATAAAATCCCCCAATCTTTCAGGCTTATTTTATGCATTTTTAGTTGAGCTATAGGGTAAAATCATCCAATGAATAACGCTATAATGGCACAGAAGCGAACAATACCAAATAAGAAATCGTTCACTAGCGCAGCAAAGCCGAGAATATTACAGTCTGTCAGTGGCTTATTAACCCTTCACGCCAACAAAATAGTGGTAACAATGTTATGGTGCAAATATTTAAAGCAAGTTCGAAAAAAACACAAGTAAAACAAAACTTGACCGTAACAGTGCAGCGCTTAGATCAACATGGCTGTGGTGTTGCTGTGCAGGGCAAAAAAGCTGTGTTTATTGACGGAGCTTTACCTGGTGAAACTGTGCAAGTGCAAGTCTATGAGCAAAAAAGTAAGTTTTTAAAAGCCAAGTTGCAACAAGTGATCACCGAGAGCGAAGCCCGAGTTGCAGTAAAGTGTCGGCACTTTTATCATTGTGGCGGTTGTAACCTGCAACATCTTGCCTATCAACAGCAACTGACCTATAAGCAAGATAAAGTCAGTCAATTGTTTGCTCGTGAAGGCATAAACATAGCGCTGCCTTGGCAAAGTCACATTACCAGCCAACCATGGCAATACCGTCGTAAAGCAAGAATAGGCGTGCAATACAATAAGCAGGGCAATGCCATAATAGGCTTTCGTCGGCGCGCGAGTAACGACTTAACCACCATTACATCTTGTCCTGTTTTAGACGCTGCGTTTGCTGATATATTCACTGAGTTAACAGCATTGCTGCCCAAGTTATCCGGAAAAAACGCCATTGGTCATGTTGAAGTTATTGCCGCAAATGCCAATGTAGTGGTTGTGCGTCAGTTGCTCAATGCTAGCCCTCAGGATAAGCAGCATTGGCAAGACTTTGCTAAGAAAAATAATTATTTAGTATATTTGGATGACGGTAAACAACTGACAGCATTAAGTGATGATCAGCCGTTACACTATCGCGTCACAGACACACTTACAATTGAATTTTCAGTTAATGACTTTATTCAAATTAACCATAAAGTTAATCAGCAGATGGTGGCGCAAGCGCAAGCTTGGTTAGCGTTAAAGCCACAGGATAGGGTGTTAGACTTGTTTTCTGGCTTAGGTAACTTTAGTTTGCCAATTGCTCAGCAAGTTCAGGCCGTGGTGGGTATTGAAGGTGTTCCAGCTATGGTCGCTAAAGCGCAAAATAACGCTAAGCGTAATGGCATTGATAATTGTCAATTTTATCAAGCCGATCTCAACAGTGATTGGCATGCACAGCCTTGGGTAACCGTCAAATACACAAAAGCGTTACTCGACCCCGCGCGTGCAGGAGCATATCAAGCCATTAGGCAATTATTACTGCTAAACATTAAATCCATACTGTATGTGAGTTGCGATCCTGCAACACTAGCCCGAGATGCCAAACTACTGCTATCCCATGGCTATAAAGTTGAAAAAATTGCCTTAATCGATATGTTTTCTCAAACAAAGCATGTGGAAACTATGGTAATGTTTAGCCTGTAGATCGCTTGATATATTGTTTAATATAAACGGTTGAAAATGGAACGGAGGTAAGGAGTCCTATGGTTTCTGTACGCAAGTCACATCAGATGTCGGCAGCAAACTTTGAACAGTGGTTAGGCTCGCTTGAATTAGAGTCAGACAAAAAAAATGCCCTAGAAGCTTTGTATCAACAAGTACATCACTTATTTGATGATACAAGCTCATGCCAAGCAAAATCATTAGAGATGGTAGAGATACTTGCCGCTTTAAACCTAGATACCGACTCCTTATGTGCAGCATTTGTTTGTCCACTATATGAAAGCGAGATAATAAGCTTAGAATACATTGCAGAGCATTTCTCCCAGCAAATATATTTGCTCTGTAAAGGTGTTGGTCAGATGGAAGCCATCAAAGCTTTACAACAGTCACAGGCCAGCCATGTTAGCAGCAATCAAATCGATAATATTCGCCGTATGCTGTTGGCAATGGTGGAAGATGTGCGCGCTGTGGTTATCAAGCTCGCTGAGCGCTTATGCCATTTACGTTTGGTAAAAAACAGTGATGAAGAAACCCGGGTATTAGCGGCCAAAGAAACCAGTAATATTTATGCGCCGTTAGCGAACCGCTTAGGTATAGGGCAACTAAAGTGGGAGCTTGAAGATCTATCTTTTCGTTATTTACACCCTGATGTTTATAAAAAAATTGCCAAACAACTTGACGAAAAGCGCTTAGACCGTGAACGCTACATGGCTGACTTTGTAAAGAATATTTCAGAGCAACTGCAAGCGGCAGGGATCAAAGGCACAGTGGTGGGTCGGCCTAAGCACATTTACAGTATTTGGAAAAAAATGCAGCAAAAGTCACTCGACTTTGAACAGTTATTTGATGTTCGTGCGGTGCGTATTATTGTTGATGAACTGCAAGGTTGCTATGGTGCTTTAGGGCTAGTACACACCAGTTGGAAGCATTTACCCAAAGAGTTCGACGACTATGTTGCCACACCAAAAGCCAATGGCTATCAATCTATTCACACTGTAGTTATAGGTCCAGAAGGCAAAGCAATTGAAGTGCAAATTAGAACGCAACAAATGCATGACGATGCTGAACTCGGTGTGGCCGCCCATTGGCGTTATAAAGAAGGCAGTACCAGTGGCAAAAGCTCAGGCTTTGATGAAAAAGTCAGTTGGTTAAGAAAAATATTGCAATGGCAAGAGGACGTTTCAGAAAGTGGTGAGTTACTTGATGAGTTACGCAGCCAAGTATTTGAAGATAGAATTTATGTGTTTACCCCTAAAGGTGATGTGGTTGACTTACCTACAGGGGCTACGCCACTCGACTTTGCTTATTATATTCACTCTAATGTCGGCCATAGCTGCATTGGCGCGAAAGTATTTGGCCGTATCGTGCCGTTTACCCATACTTTACAAACCGGTGATAAAGTTGAAATATTGCGTAGTAAAAAGCTTAACCCGAGCAGAGACTGGTTGAACCCGAGTCTAAACTATCTGCACACACCGCGGGCGCGGGCTAAAGTTCAGCATTTTTTCCGTTTACTCGATCGCGATAAAAACTTAGCCGCGGGTAAAGAAATGTTAGAAGCCGCATTAGCTAAGTTACAGTTATCCTTGGCGAAAGTCGATTTGTCAGCTGCAATCGAACGCTTTAACTTCACCACCAAGGATGACTTGTTTGCTGCCATTGGCTCAGGTAATACCCGATTATTACAAGTGGTGCACTGTATTCAACAACAAGAAATAAGTGCTAAGCCTGAAGTAGAAATAGACCCACAAAGCTTGGTTCGCCAGCCTCAGCAAGCGGATAGCCAAGCCGGTGATAACAATGGTATTACGGTTTCAGGGGTTGGTAACTTATTAACGCACATGGCGAAATGTTGCCAACCCGTACCCGGTGATGAAATTTCTGGTTTTATTACCCAAGGGCGCGGTATTTCCGTACATCGCCTTGATTGTGAACAGCTTGCCAACGCCCTTGAACAACAGCCTGAGCGCGAAGTTGAAGTGCAATGGGGCGGTGAAAATAACAAAAGTTATCAAGTGAGTATCAATATTATTGGTGGCGATCGTCAAGGCCTACTCAGAGATATTTCCACCATTATTTCTAATGACAGGGTGAGTATTATTGGCATTGAAAGCAATACCGATCATGTAAAACAAAGCATGAGTATGACCATCAAAATTGAGATCAGTAATAACCAAGCACTGACGCGACTACTGGCGAAACTAAAGCAACTTGATGACGTAGTTGAAGCGAAACGATTATAGGTAAAATAAATATGTTAAATGATAAACCCTCGCTTGCTAAGCTGCGTTGGATCATGGCGGAGTTACGCAACCCTGATACGGGTTGTCCGTGGGATCTCAAGCAAACCTTTGCTTCTATAATTCCCCATACTATAGAAGAAGCATATGAAGTTGCTGATGCTATTGAACGGGAAGATTTTAGCGAGTTAGAAAAAGAGCTCGGTGATTTATTATTTCAAGTGGTGTTTTATAGCCAACTGGGCGCTGAAGAAAAACGTTTTGATTTTGACAGCGTGGTCAGCGCGGTTTGTGAAAAGCTTATTCGTCGACACCCACATGTATTTGCTAATAGTGACTTACAAAGCGATGCAGAAATAAAAGCTAATTGGGAAAATGAAAAAAGCAAAGAGCGACAGGCCAAAAATAACGACACAAACCTCAGCGTGCTTGCTGATATTCCGCGCAATTTACCGGCATTATCGCAAGCAGCAAAAATTCAAAAGCGTTGTGCCCATGTTGGCTTTGACTGGCATAACATTGATGATGTTGTTGCAAAAGTTGAAGAAGAGCTGCGAGAAGTTAAGGCAGAGTTACATCATGATGACCAAGCTTTAGCAGCCGAGTTAGGGGATTTAATGTTTGCGGTGGTTAACTTATGTCGTCATGCCAAGCAAGATCCTGAAAGCTTATTACGTCAGGCAAATCAAAAATTCAGTCAACGTTTTAATGGCGTTGAAGCACAAGTACAACAAGCTAATAAAAGCTTTCAACAACACACCTTGGCCGAACTTGAAACCTATTGGCAACAAGTAAAAGCGGCGGAAAAGTCTTAAGCAAGGTTTACGCAAGTAAATAATTCAATATCTTTGAGGTTAAAATGAATGCATTGCCCAAATTAGTCGACAGTACCCTAAGCCTAGAAAATAACATAGTGACCCTAACCTTTAATCGTCACGATGTGCGTAATGCGTTAACCGGCACCGCCATCACAGACGATATCGTAAATACGGTCGAGTGGATTAACCGCACACCTGAAATCGCGGTGCTGATCATTACTGGCGCAGGCTCGGCATTTTCTTCTGGTGGTAATATTAAAGACATGGCAGAGCGAGCAGGGGACTTTGCCGGCGACGTGCAAACACTAGAGCGACGTTACCGTGAAGGAATACAGCGCATTCCATTAGCTTTGCATAAGTTAGAAGTGCCCGTAATTGCCGCAATTAACGGCCCAGCCATAGGCGCTGGGTTTGATATTGCCAACATGTGTGATATTCGTATTGCCTCAAATAAAGCGAAATTTGGCGAGACCTTTGTCAACTTAGGCATAATTCCTGGCGATGGTGGCGCGTGGTTTATGCAACGCTTAATTGGCTATCAAAAGGCGGCGGAATTAACCTTTACCGGTCGGGTTATAGATGCGCAAGAAGCGAAAGCAATTGGGGTGGTATTAGACGTTACCACGCCAGAGAACTTGCTCAATGAAGTTAATGCCTTAGCAAAAACTATTGCCGCCAAACCTGTGGCCTCACTGCGCTTAACAAAACGCTTAATGAAGTTAGCACAACGTACTGAGCTACCTGATTTTCTAGATATATGTGCGGTATTTCAAGGTATGTGCCATAACAATCCAGAGCATTTAACGGCGGTAAATGCCATGCTGGAAAAACTGGCGAAATAAAGCGCTTCAATCAAGCGGCAATTCGGCAAACTTAGCGCGTTGTATTGTCGATAAGTCGTAAATTGCATGCCAGTGGTAGCGAAATATTAACGCTAAGGTTGCCGTAGTGACTAGGTTAATATATGCCGCAATTGGGCGATAAAGTGATCTATATCGGCTTTATTAATATCTAAATGAGTTACCAAGCGCACCGGCTTACCGGCACTGATTAATATGCCGTTTTCGTTAAGTTTATTGACGACAAGCGGCAAATCAACCGAGTCAGCAAAGTGGGCAAAAACCATGTTGGTTTCAACCTGGTTAAGGTCAAGGCTTATGTCAGCAAACTGCTGTAACTGTGTTGCTAAATATTTTGCGTTGTCATGATCTTGCTGTAACTTGTTCGGGTTTTGCTGCAACGCAATGTTGGCCGCAGCGGCTAAAATACCCGCTTGCCGCATACCGCCGCCGAGCACCTTGCGCCATCGTCGCGCTGACTTTATAACTGCGCTTGAGCCCAGTAATAATGAGCCTACGGGGGCACCAAGGCCCTTAGATAAACAAATTGACATCGAATCAACATACTGACAAATATCGCTAATATCGACCTTGAGCGCTGTTGCGGCATTGTAAATGCGGGCACCGTCTAAGTGCAGTTGTAGCTGATGCTGGCGGGTAAAGTCACGCGCTTTAGTCATATAGCTTAGCGGTAACACTTTACCATTAATGGTGTTTTCAATACTGAGTAACGTGGTACGGGCAAAATGAGCGTCGTCCGGCTTGATGGCAGCGGCAAGTTTGTCAAAGCACAAACTACCATCTTCTTCATTAGCAATAGGTTGTGGCTGAATGGAGCCTAAAACGGCGGCGCCGCCACCTTCGAACTTATAATTGTGGGCTTGCTGGCCGCAAAGGTATTCATCACCGCGCTGACAATGTGCCATCAAGGCTAATAAATTAGCTTGTGTGCCTGAGCTACAAAACAGTGCCGCGGCAAAACCATGACGCTGTGCCGCCCAAGACTCCAGTGCGTTAACGCTAGGGTCATCACCATAAACATCGTCGCCTACCTCGGCATTTGCCATAGCTTGGCGCATTTGTTGGCAAGGGCGGGTAACCGTATCAGAACGAAAATCAATCATGCTAGACCTTTATCATAAGTCAATGAAAGCGTGAAAAAAGGCATCGAAATGGATGCCTTTTCATGTGGATGCCAAGTTTGCTCAGCCGTTACTGGGCAAGGTCAGCATTGTGATAAATATTTTGTACGTCATCACAGTCTTCTAACATAGTAATGAATTTTTCAAAGTTAGCGAGATCTTCTTCAGCGGTAATTTCAGTATAGGTTTGTGGTACCCAAGTAATTTCTTCTACTTCAAGTTCGTACTCTGGCATGCTGTTGGCAAATTCAGTTTTAATTTTGAAAAACTCAGTGTGTGGTGCGTACACAGTAACTATGCCATCTTCAAGTTCAACGTCGGTGACATCAATATCGGCCATCATTAAGTTTTCTAATACGCTTTCATCATCGTCGCCTTTAAAAGCAAAAACTGCTTGATGATCAAACATATGTGAAACTGTGCCTGATGAGCCAATTTTAGAGTGCGTTTTGGTAAAACACTGACGGACATCTTTAATGGTACGATTGCCATTATCGGTTAAACAATCAATGATCACCATGCAGTTACCCGGACCAAAGCCTTCATAGCGGGCTTCAACATAATCTTCGCCGCCTGTGCCTTTAGCTTTATCAATGGCTTTTTCAATAACATGACTAGGAACTTGGTCTTTTTTCGCCTTTTCAATGGTGCGGCGTAAGGCGAGATTACTGTCGGGATCAACACCGCCATTTTTTGCTATAACATAAATTTCTTTACCGTACTTTGAATAGACTTTAGTTTTTTGGCCTGCAGTTTTGGCCATAGATAATTTACGGTTTTGGTATGCTCTGCCCATCTTAATACGTCTCGTTGCTAATGATTAAAAATTTGATGCGCTAGATTCTAACGGCTAGCGCCTGCTATTGCTAGTGCTGCACCCAGATGAACTTTTAATTTTTTGTCACGCATGTAAAGATTGGCAGTATTGGCCATAGTTTTCGTTAGGATCAGAGTTTGCAAGTTATTTTTGTCGCCGACATTTTTGGTATCAGTTATGAGTTTGAACAGTTATGCCAACAAACCATGCTAGCGCTTAGCCAGCGCCTATCAACAAAGCAAAGTGCTGGCCTAAGTTATCTATTGATCGGCCCCTATCAAGAGCGCAAACGGTTTGCCAATGAGCAAGAAGCCTATCACTATTTTAGTGAAAATGTTGGCCTTGAGCGCTATACGCAACAGCTAAAGCAGCGTTTGGCAGCGCTATCAGGCCAGAAATTGCTAGTGGGCTTTAGTGTCGGTGGCAGCGCAATTTGGCAGTTATCATCAACGCATGTTGATCTCAAAAACCTCGCCGCTATTTGTTTTTATAGCAGTCAAATACGACACTTTTGTGAGCTTAGCCCAAATATAGCAAGCTATATGATCATGCCGGCGACAGAGCAACATTTTTCCATCACTGACTTACAAACCAAGTTAGCCACTAAAGCTAATGTCAGCGTAGAGCGCAGTCAGTACCAGCATGGCTTTATGAATCATTTGTCGAGCCATTTTGACTTAAATGGTTATCATGAATATAGCGAAAAATTGCTAAGCCTGTTAGCAGCGAAAATACAAGGTAAGCAATGGCCGTTAAGTAGATGAACGTCAAACTTTATTTTCGTGTAGCTATTTTCTTAGCTGCAAGTACAGATAAAGTGTATATTATATAACTTTATCTCATTTTAAATCGTAGCATCTTATGAAACTAAATATATTACTGCCCTTTGCTTTATTAAGCTTAATTAGCCTGAGCGCCTGTCAACAAGCTGAGCAGCCAAGTTCTGCGCCATCGCTAGCCAAAGTTGAGGTTAATTTGACCAACTTACACCGAGACATTAAAGCCCTAGCATCAGACGAATTTGCAGGCCGTGGCCCGTTGACGGTAGGAGAAGATTTAACCATCGCTTATTTAGCCAAGCAATATCAAGCGCTAGGCCTTATGCCAGGTAACCAAGAAAGTTATTATCAAGCTGTGCCTATGGCAAAAGTCACAGCAGATCAAAGCATGCAGTTAGTGGTTGGCGAGCATACCTTCAGCGCAGGGCGTGACTTTACTGCCCGCACTCAGCAAGTGGGTGAGACCATTAGCTTAGTCGATTCAGAGTTAGTTTTTGTTGGCTATGGTATTAACGCCCCAGAATACCAATGGAATGACTACGCTGATGTCGATGTTAAAGGTAAAACTGTGGTGGTTTTAGTCAATGATCCCGGCTTTGCTACCCAAGATCAGGCGCTATTTACCGGTAATGCCATGACCTACTATGGCCGTTGGACTTATAAATACGAAGAAGCGGCGCGACAAGGGGCTAAAGCGGTGTTTATTATTCATCAAACCGCACCGGCAGCCTATCCGTGGAGTGTGGTTGAAAGCTCGAATACCGGCAGCAAATATACCTTAGTGGATAACGACAACAACCAAAGTAAGCTGCCGATTATGGGGTGGATCCAGCAGCAAGTGGCAGAAACAATATTCTCAGCCGCTGGTTTATCTTTAAATGAGCTGCAAGCACTTGCGTTACGCCGTGACTTTAGTGCCATTGATTTGCAACAAAGTGCAAATTTGACCTTAAACAATAAGGTTGAATATGCAGAATCAAATAACGTCCTTGCGATGATCCCAGGTGAGAGTCGAGCTGATGAGTATATTGTGATTGGTGCCCATTGGGATCACTTTGGTACTAAACAAACCGAGCAAGGGGCGAAAATTTATAATGGCGCCATTGATAATGCCACTGGCACTGCCGCGACTGTCGAGCTAGCGCGTATTTTGATGGCGCAACATAAAGTTAAGCCATTTCAACGCTCAATATTATTTGTTAACTTTACCGCCGAAGAAACCGGCCTGATCGGCTCTGAATTATTTGCCTTAGGGGGCGTAGTGCCAACAAAAAATATGGTGGCGCTGCTCAATATTGACGGTATGAATGCCTTAGCTGCAGTGGATTATATTCTACAATATGGCCAAGGTATGTCTGAAATGGAAACTTATTTAGCCGATGCGGCCGCGCAGCAGCAACGTAAGGTAAAAATGGACCCACGACCGCAAAATGGCTTGTTTTTTCGTTCAGATCATTTCTCGCTCGCAAAACAAGGTGTACCGAGCTTACTTTTTATGAGCTTAGGGGATACTGACCCAGACTATATCGCCCATAAATACCATAAAGAAGCCGATGATTATTCACCGCTGTGGTCGTTAGGCGGTATGGAGCAAGATATTCAATTAATTGCAGCTATTGCTCGCAAGCTCGCTAATAATGATGATTGGCCTAAGTGGCTAGCCGATTCAGACTTTAAAAGTCGTCGTTTGCAAGACAGGCAATAAAGCGTGCTTTAACTTTTATTTGTCCTAATAAGTCCTAACAAGTGTCAATACATGTTAGGTCGAGACAAAGGTATCAAAAAGCATAGCCAGCGCTATGCTTTTTTTGTTAGCAACTTACGGTTAACCACGCTGTGGCACCGGAAACCGCTATGTCATTAGTGATAAATTGACAGCCCTAACTCTTGAGCTAAATTTGCCAGTAAGTTAGTACCAATAACAGAGTTACCAAAACTATTGAGCGGAGGGCTCCAAGTACAAATAACGCCATAGTTTGGCACGATAGCCACCACACCACCGCCAACGCCACTTTTAGCCGGTAAGCCAATGGAGAACGCAAACTCTCCCGATTGATCGTACATGCCACTAGTAGACAATATGGCATTGACCCTGTGCGCATCTCTGGGTGTGCAAATAACTTGTTTAGAAATAGGGTCAACGCCTTTATTGGCTAGAAACAGCAAACTCTTCGCTAGTTGCTCACAACTCATGGCAACGGCACATTGGGTAAAGTAATGGCTAAGTACAGCCGGAATTTCTGCTTCAATATTGCCAAAGCTTTTCATTAAGTAGGCTAATGCTGCGTTTCTGTTGCCATGCTCAAGTTCTGATTGATAAACGTCTTGATCGATATAAATGTTGTCGTCGTGCGCTAATGTTCGCATAAAGCATAAAAATGCCAGCTTACTGGTAGAAAAATGACTGGTGAGCACATCAGCAACTAATAAGGCGCCGGCGTTGATCACTGGGTTGCGTGGTATACCTTTTTCCCATTCTAACTGAATAATGGAATTAAAAGGTTGTCCTGACGGCTCCATATTGACCCGTTGCCATAAATCATCACCAATGCGGTTCATAGCCATCACCAAACCAAAAACCTTGGAAATACTTTGAATTGAAAAAGGCTCTTGATAATCACCTGCACCGACACTGCTGCCATTTATATTGGCAACACACGCAGCAATTTTTGTAGCCGGCACTTTTGCCAAGGCGGGAATATAGTCGGCGACTTTTCCTTGCTGGCATAAATTTTCTTGTTCGGTAACTAAAGCTTTTAATTTAGCTTGTAAGCGAGCGAGGTCTTTAAACATATCAGTTTTTTACTCTCTTAGGTGGCATAGGAAACTAAGCGTTAATGGACGGTCATTATGCACAAATGCTCAATACTTTATAGTACTTTTTTGTGCATACATTATACCAAAAGTAACGTCTCTAGGGGTTTTCCCCTGTGCGCTATGAGGACAGATCCTGATAGTCAGCCATTGATAATTATTGTGCAATTAATGACGTAAATACACGACTTCCAGAGATGGGTGGAGACAAGAAATGAAATCATTAATTAAGAATATGGCATTGACCATGTCAATTGCAGGTATCAGCTTAAATGCAACTGCCGCTGCCGTGATCGGCTCTCAATTAGAGCAAAAGTTACAAAGCATGGCAGCTACAGACAGTGCCATGGTTGTAGTTTCTTATGACCAATTAGACGCTTTGAATACAACACAGTTACAAGCATTGCTTAATCTAGGTTTAACGCAAGGCGTGCAGTTTAAGTCTTTGCCTATTATTGGCGTTATGGCAAGCCCAACGCAGATCACTCAGTTAGCGGAATTACCTGGTGTTCGCTCGGTTTTTGCAAATCGCCAATTGAGCTACTTTAATGCTGAGGCACGAGAGTTAACTGGGGTTGAAAAGCTGCAGTCTGATGAGTTCGTGACTAACAATGGTATGACATTTACCGGTAAAGGCGTTACTGTCATTGTTAATGACTCTGGTATTGATGCCAGCTTAGATGACTTAGCGTTTGGTGAGAAAGTTGTTGAAAATGTGCAAGGTGTAACACATGCACAAGCCATTTCATTAACGGGAGTTGATGGCGTTTGGATTGAAGGTCAAATCAATACCGACTTAAACGTAGGCCATGGCACCCATTGTGCCGGTACTGTTGGGGGCTGGGGTTCACACTCAGATGGCAAATATAAAGGTGCGGCAACAGGTGCGGATATTGTCGGTTATGGCTCAGGCGCAGGTTTATCTATTTTAGATGCACTTGGTGGTTATGATTATGCAATTAGCCACATTTGGGATTTTAATTCGCCAATTCGTGTTATGAGTAACTCTTGGGGTTCAAGTGGAAAATATGAACCAGCTGGGCCTATTTCATTAGCGTCATATAAAGCCCATAAATTAGGTATGATCTCGGTGTTTGCCGCGGGTAACAGTGGTGCAGGTGAAGATACCCATAACCCTTATGCGCAAATTCCATGGGGCATGTCTGTTGGTGCCGGTACAAAGTCAGGTGATTTAATTGATTTTTCATCGCGGGGCAAACGGGGTGAGCAAGGTGACTTTACCATGCCTGATGGCACGTCTTGGACTTATAAAAATGAAGTGACTATCGTGGCCCCAGGTGTTGATATTATTTCAACACGAGCGAAAACTAATGTGGCGTCAAATGGTGGCGCTAATGATGTCGGCGTGATCGAAAATGAATACCTGCCATTTTATACCATGATTTCAGGTACTTCGATGGCAACACCTCATGTTGCCGGTATTATTGCCTTAATGCTAGAAGCTAACCCTAATTTAACACCGTTACAAATCAAGCAAATCATTCAAGAAACAGCGACCAATATGCCTGGCTATCAATCATGGGAAGTTGGTGCCGGCTATGTTAATGCTTATGCCGCAGTAGCGGGAGCGTTGGGCTATGATGAGCAAAATAGTGTGACGGTAAATAACCTTAATGAGTTTAATGCGAATGCAATTTTGGTTGCTGGTGGTGAGCCCGAGGCATTTGAAGTGCTATTTTCACCCATAGGTGAGCCTGAAGTGCATACCTTTATGGTAGATGATGAAGCTGCATGGATCAGTGCATCGTCAGAAACGCTTGCTAATCTTGTTAAATTGAAACTAGAAGCACCAGATGGCAGTATTTACTTTGGCAACTTAACAACACCGGTACTTAGTAGCACCATGCGTGTATCTGCGCCCGCACAACCGGGTGAGTGGAAACTTTCTGCCTATGGCATAACGTCACTATCAGGTGTGCAAGCTGATCCAACTGGTACAACTAATGGTCCTGGCATTCCTGAATATATAAGCGGCGAAATAGCCATTTTGAATTCTGGCGGTTACCAAGGATTAGACGATATTGCAGGGCACCCAGCAGAGAAAGCGATAGAGTTTGCCGTTAGTGAGCGCTTAGTTGATAGCAAAAATGATCGTGTCTTTCGTCCAGACGCCTATTTAAAGCGCCAAGAGTTAGCTCAGTTTTTAGTTATGGGCTTAGCCATTAGGCAGCAACGTGACGTATTAAATGAGCAAAAAGTGGCCTTTACTGATGTTAATAACCGTTATGCACCCTTTGTTGATGCAGTTACTACCCTAGGCTCAGCATTAAAAGACAGAACGCAAACGCAATGGCCGGTAATGTTATCTAATGATAATGAGTTTTTCCCTCGCGCCAAAGTTAGCAAACAAGAGTTAGCGTATTCACTGGTGCAGGGTTTAGGGCTTGAAAGCCAAGCATTAAGCTTTGCTGGAGAGTTAACCGTTGATTATAAAGGTGAGCGCATTGAGGTTAAGGACTCAGGCTCTATAACACCGGTATTAAAAGGCTATGTACAAGCAGCCATTGATATGTCATTGATTGGTGTACGCTATGCGCTTGAGCAAGGGCCTTATGATTTAACACCTAAAGTTGTGGCTTATTTTGAGCCAACAGCCAGCGTAAAACGTGGTGATTATGCGGTAATCATAGGTCGTACTTTTGATAACTACTTGCGTTAATATCGTGTAGCTTGTAAACAAAACCAACCAGAATAGCGGTTGGTTTTGTTGCTACTTAAAAAGCCTTAGTGCTTGCTAATTTTTTCATTTCAACGTAGTTTCTAGTAAGTAAAGGCGTAAAACAACCAGACTTAATGTTTAGGTTCGTATCCAGAGGAAATACCATGTCGCACATAAAAAATATAACTACGATAGTGCTAGCCGCCACAGCGCTATTAGTGAGTAACTTATCTTTCGCTTCACAACCTCTAGCAATCGATATTCAAGGTAATAAAGTTGAAGTGTTAATTGAATTGCCCGGCGATATTTCTGCCGATCTGACTTTACAATTTGAAAACGCGGTTGGCTTAACCCAAGAAAGCTTAGGCTTAAGTGCAGAATTGATTGACGTTACCTCGTTAAATTTACTCGATCGCCTGCCTGACGGTTTAAATATAACGCCAGCAGCAGCCTTTCCCATGATGATCACCATAGAGCCCAAAGCTGACAGTGGCTTTTCGTTTTCTGGAGTTGCAACCGTTGATATTCATACCCACAACCTTGAGTACACTGCTGGTACGCCTTTTCGATTCTTTAAAGCGCCGCTAAATGGCGAGTTTAAAGACATTACCCAAACCTTAGGCTCAGGTAGTTTGCGTAGCCGCGGTTCAACAGGGCGTTTTTCTCAGTTCATTATTGTTGCTGACTTACGAGCTCCCTTGTTGGTAGTTGAGCAAAAGCTTACTGATCTTGAATCGGCACTGAGTGATTTTTCACCAGACATTAATGCCGCAGTATATTCTGCCTTATTGCAAGATGTTAATGATGTTAAGCAATTAATATTATTACAAAAATATAACAAAGCAAGCAATAAACTGAGTGCTTTTAACCGTCGTATAAATGACAACCGTGGCGTTAGTATTCCCGATGTATGGCGCTCAAGTCGCGATATTCGCAATGTTGCCGGAGAGTTGATCGCTTTTGCCAATACCCTACGTTTTAGTTTACGTCTTATTAAGTAACACGACAAACGGCTATTTAGAGGTGTTATTATGCCAGCTAGAATTACGGTTTGTTATCCAAACCAACCTGCTGTAGAGAGTTTTCTCTACGAAGGCAGTGGCTACCGTATAGGGCGTGCCAACGAATGTGAGTTGCTGCTTGATCACCCCACTGTGTCTCGCCAACATGCGAAAGTGGCGCACACCAATGATATTTGGCAGCTTGAAGATCAACGCAGCCGCAATGGCACAAAAGTCAATGGCATAGCCATCACTCAATCGACATTAAAAACCGATGCTTTAATTTCTGTTGGTGAACTCGACTGTTTATTTGAAACTAAATCAGTCGCTCAGCTTGACGCCATTCACAGTCATAATCAATGGCGGTTATCAAATAGCAAGTCGATGTCAGCACTTCCAATGAGTGAGCACTTACAACAAAATTTGTCGGCACAATTGCAAAATATCATCATGTTAACCGGTACCCAGCGCGGCATTATTTTGTTGGGGGATACGCTATCCACTTTACAAGTTAGTATTGCGCATGGCATGCAATTACAGGACTTTAAATTGGCCAAGTTTGAAGGTAGTGTCGGTGCTATTTCGCAATGCTTTCAATCAGGGCAAGCCGTTATTGCCATGGATATTAGTCAGCATGAGCGCTTGAGCGCCCGAAAAAGTATTGAATTGAAAAAAATATCAGCCTTAGCCTGCATTCCGTTATTTTATGAAAATAGCGTGGTGGGCGTTGTTTATACCGATAGTAAACTATCTGATAAAGTGCTGACCGAATTAGATATTGAAATACTGAGTACCATGAGTCAGCAAATTCAAGCATCTGTGCAAGCGATTTTACTGCAAAAGTCGATAGACTCACTGCAGGGGATTCTTGATCAGAACACAAAACAGTTAACGGGTATAATAGACTATAATTTGCTTAATTTGTGCCACTAATTTTTATTGAAAAATAGGCTGTATGAGCACTTCTGATGAGCCAACACTAAGCCAGTCTGTTGCCAATGCGCAACAGACAACCCAAATTATTCAACCAGCTAATGCCTTGGCAGCAGGAGAGTGCCTAGTAGGGCGCTTTATTATAAAAAGCCTGCAAGGGCGGGGGCGCTATGGTTGTGTTTATAGTGCTTATGATCAGCAACTTGATACCATAATCGCCATTAAAGTATTGGCACCGGCGTTGAGCGAAAACGCGAAAAACCTAGCAAACTTTAAAAATGAGTTGCTGCTGGTTCGCCAACTAAGTCACCCTAATATCATTCGCGTTCATGAATACTATCAACAACAAAATTTGCATTTTATCACCATGGATTGGATAGAGGGTTGCAGCTTAGAAGCCTTAATGGCTCAGCAAGCAATGTCGAGCACGCAAATTCACCATATCATTGCACAGTTATTAAGTGGTTTAGCTTTTGCCCAGCAAGCAGGCGTGACCCATAAAGACATTAAGCCTGAAAATATCATGTTAGACACTTCAGGGCGGCTTTATATTGCAGATTTTGGTTTATCTGTGCTCAACAACGAAATGACCTCAGCAAGCATTTTAGGTACACCTTTTTACGCGCCACCAGAGTATTTGCAATTAGGTAAAACCAATGCCAGTACAGACTTATATGCCGCGGGCATTGTTATCTACCAACTCTGTTGTCAACGCTTGCCATATACGGGTGCAAGCATAGATGAAATTACTGAAAATAAACTTGTTAATAAAGCCAAGTTCACACCAATTAATAAAGATTTAAAGCCACTTGAAAGCTGGGTGCTATCTTTAATTTCTCCACATAGTGCTTCACGACCAGCCAATGTTAACCAAGCACAACAACAATATATCGCCTTAACTTCGACGCAAAAAACATCCAGAAAAATAGCGATTTATTATAGTGCTTTTGCATTGCTATTGGGGCTAGTTGTTGCAATGTGGTGGTTTATTGAACAACCAAGCGAGATTAAAGCGAATGCCAAAAGTCATTATGGCGTTGCGATATTGCCATTGGCTAACCAAGAGCAAGAACTTGCTGAGTCCTTTGCCAATTACTTGAATTACCAGTTAAGTGAAGTCAGCAACTTACGCGTAATAGAGCAACCGCGTTTAAAGCAGTTGTTTCAACAACTTGGTATAACATTACCACTAGACGACAGTAAAACTGAGTTGATCACCGATTTATTGCAAGTGGACGTGTTGATCAGTCCTAAGATGGTGGTTGCCGGAACCCAAAGCCATGAAGTGATGTTTGAGCTTACATTCGTTGATGGCTTTAAAGTCCAACATGAAAGCCTGTTACGCGCAGCATTTAATAATAAAGATTGGCAAGATATTAGTGCAAGCTTTGTTGAAAGTGTGAAACGACGGCTAAATATTGTCGCAAGTACAACGGCGCAGCTAACTCATTCTAAAACGCCTATTGTTGATTTGTTCACCATCACAACATTAATTGCCCAAGGGCAATACGATAAGGCGCAAAAGGCACTAACGCCCATACTTAATCTACACCCGCATTCGGCACAAGCTTGGTTACAACAAGGAGAATTATACTTAATTCAACAGCTAATATTAGAAGCTGAGCAAGCGTATGCCAAGGCCGCCGAGTTTGCCGAAAAAAACACTTATACTGCTAAGCTTGCGAGTGCTCGATTAAATGATTTAGCGGGTAAAGTTGAACAAGCACAAGCTGATTATTTATCCTTAGTACAGGCGTTTCCGTATAACACTGAGTTGAAATTGATGTTAGCGGAGTTTTATTTTTTAATAGAGCAGCATCAGAAAATGGAAAGCTTGTTATTAGACGTGGTGGCGATTGATGCTAATCACCCAAAAGCTTGGTTTATGTTAGGAAGGGCCGCTTTTTTACAAGGTAACTTTGAGCAGGCATTAAACGAATACTTTGTTAAAGCTTTAGTGACAGCTAAAAAGTTAAAAAACCCCACCAAAGAAGGAGAAGCGTTAAATGCCTTTGGCGTTGTTTATGAGCAGCTCGGGGAAACTAACCTAGCGTTTGACTATTACCAACAAGCGCTAGCAATGCGCAAACAAGCTGAAGATCTTATGGGGGCAGCGACCACTATGCTCAATCTAGCGGCTATGCACCTTGCTATAGGAGAATATCAACAAACAGAGCAATATCTACAGCAAAGTTTAACCATTTATCAAAAACTATCAGCTCAAGAAGGCTTGTCAAATACTTACAACGAGCTTGGTAAATTAGCTGAAGAGCAAGCGTTGTACCAAAATGCCCTAGAAAACTATCGCCAAGCATTAAATATTCGTATTGATTTAGGCCACTTAATGCTACAAGCCGAGAGTATGAATAACATAGGCTTTAGTTACTTTATGTTGCTTGATGCTGACAATGCCTTGGTTTTTTGGCGACAAGCAGAACAACTCTATCAGCAAGTTAAATTTCCCATTGGTATTATTCATGTTAGGCAAAATTTAGCGCAATTAGAGTTAGCAAAAGGCAATTGGCGTAATGCTTATCATCTTTTTAATAATACCTTAACCGATGCTAAACAACTTAACAGCGCAGAAGAATTACTGGTATCACATAGTTATTTGACCAAATTGGCCTTCTTGCAAGGTAACTTTCAAGCAAGTATTACTGAGTTAAAGGCCTTATATGCGGAAGCTGAGAAGTTACATGATGTCAGAGTTATAGCACAACTCGGGCTTTGGCTTGCAGACTGGTTTTTGCAATTAGGTGATGATAAATCTGCAACCGAACACTTAAATCATATTGCTGTTTTAGTCGGTAAATATGGTAATAAAGAGTACAAAACTACGTTGCAATTTTTGCGATCACAAAGTCGTAACAATGTCACTAATAGCAATTTTGATAGCGAAAAACTGGTTAATGATCATGCGCATCAAGTGATCTATATTCGACAACTTATTTTGCAAGCGCGAAATGCATTGCGCGCCGGAGCGCAAGATATTAGTCACTATTTATTACCGTTATCAGTGATTGATTTTGGCTTATATCAATATCAAAACATTGAGTACCTCGAGTTATTAGCGGTGCAGCAATATTATACAAAAGACTGGACGGCATTAAGCCAGACCTTGCGCGAGGCTGAGCTGTTACTGAGAAAAATGGGCGACTATTGGCGCAGCTTTCAATTTGACCGTTTACGAGCACAGCTGGCTATAGTGCAACAACAAGACCCCAAAAAATACCATGACAAGGTGCATAGCAAGCTGCAAAACTTAGCCAGGAATCTACCCGCAGAATTGTTAGTCAGCTTCTTGGCAAAACAAAACTACTATCAATTAAATGACTCACTACAGGAATTTCAGCGTAATGACCAATAATACGGATGTGGCTAAGTTGGTTGCGCAACTGAACGAAAAGCAAAAACAAATATCGCAGCAACTTTACTTTGGTAATGAACAAATGCGTGGTTTAGCCAAGCGAGTTTGGCGAGTACAAGAAGATGAGCGAAAGCATATTGCACGCGAACTGCACGATGGTGTTGGGCAATTGTTAACAGCTTTGATCAATCAGTTGCAGCAAGTACAAAAAAGCGAGCCTAAGATAGCATTAAATGAAAGTATAGACTTGGCACGACAAGCCTTGTCAGATACGCGGGTTATTTCCCGACTAATGCGGCCACGGATTTTAGATGACCTAGGCTTAATTCCAGCTCTAGAATGGCTGGTTAGGATTATGGCTGAGCCAGAAGATGTGGTGATAGAGTTTCACCAGCAAGTGACGGCTGACATCGACAGCGATAGCCAAACATTAGCGTTTCGCGTCATTCAAGAAGCACTGACCAATGCCATTAAACATGCTCAGGCGAGTACGATTACGTTAAACCTTATTGCAACCAATAAACTGCTAATGATTAAAATTCAAGACGATGGCGTTGGTATGGCCGCTGGCACGGCGGAAAACCCTGATGGTTTTGGCCTAGGTGCAATGCGCGATCGCGTTAGCGCCTTTGGCGGCCAACTCACCATTAATTCAGCACCTAACCAAGGCTGTGAAATTAAAGTATTAGTGACAGGGCGGGAGGGGCCATGATCAGTGTTCTCATTGCCGATGACCACACGATTTTACGTCATGGTTTAGTGAGCTTACTAAGCAAGGATGAAGGTATTCGCGTGGTAGCAGAAGCTGCAGATGGTTTGGAAGCGGTACAAAAGGCGCTAGAGCTTAAGCCAAATGTTATTGTGATTGACATTAGCATGCCAGAGCTTAATGGCATGGAAGCGGTTAAGCGCTTACATGAGCAATTGCCTGATGCCAAGGTGTTAGTACTTACTATGCATGAAGAACAAGAATACGTTATTCATATGGTAAGGGCGGGAGCGTCTGGTTATCTGCTAAAAGATAGTGCCAGTGATGAACTTATTGATGCCGTCAAGGCTCTGGCTGCTGGGAAAACCTATTTTAGTCAGTATGCGGCGAGTGTTTTAGCAACCCAGTACAATAAGCCAGCAGAAAACTGGCAAGACCCTTATAAAAATTTGACTAACCGTGAACGTGAAGTTTTTCATTTAATTATTGAAGGGAAAACCACCAAAGAGATTGCGCGCTCGTTAGAAATTAGTGTTAAAACTGCGGAGAACCATCGTGGCAAGGTCTTAGATAAACTTAATGTTGCCAATGCTGCAGAGCTAGTTCGATATGCGGCGAAAAAGCACCTGCTAATGTAAAATTTAAGCTGCTAAGGGGCATAACGCTTAATTTGCCTTTCTCTCAGGTGTTTTACCTTGTCGCCTATAGGGGTTTCCCCTGATTCTTTATCACCTTAATGTTTGACATGCTGCTTATGTTGAATTAATTAAGGTGTCTCCAATGCTTAAAACTAAATTAAAAAATAAATTGCTAATCGCAGGTCTTATGGGCGCTGGGTTAGGTTTGATGTCTCCTAGTCTTTCTGCCAAATCTTTTGGTCCTGAACTACAAAGCTTGATCTCAAACGCTGCTGTACAAGATGTTTTCGAAGTTATTGTGACATTTGAAGGCGAAGGGGCAATAACCCCAGAGCGTTCAAATATTCTAGAAATGGCCGGAGTTACGGGTGGGGTTAGCTTTAAGCAATTACCCATTGTTGGCATTACCGCCACCAAGGCACAAATTGAACAAATTTATGCGGCCGAGCAGGTGCGCTCAGTTTATTACAACGCACCGTTAGCACTTGAGAACGACGGAGCGACACAAATTACGGGTGTTGACCGTTTACGCTCTGATCCATCAATGCGTAATTTAGGCATGCCATTTTCAGGTCGCGGCATAGGTGTCGTGGTTAATGATTCAGGTGTTGATGGTACACATACTGATATTAAATACCCAAACCATGTCGTGCAAAATGTATTGGCACAAACTAATTTACACTCACTTTCTGACTTATTACCTATTACTTACCAAGAAGATACCGCCAACACCGATATTGCCGGCGGCCACGGCTCTCATGTCGCGGGTATTATTGGCGGTAATGGTGCTATGTCAGTGGGTAAATACCAAGGTGTGGCACCCGGCGCTAAAATTATTGGTTATGGCTCAGGTGCGGGCTTATTTATCTTAGATACTATCGGTGGCTTTGATTATGCCTTAACGCATCAATATGACTACAATATTCGGGTCATTTCAAACTCATTTGGTAGCACCAGTGATACTGGTACCGATTTTAATCCTGATCACCCAACCAACGTTGCTACTAAGGCTCTTTCCGACAATGGCGTCATTGTGGTGTTTTCTGCGGGTAATTCTGGCAGTGGTGAAGCTACTATAACCGGTAACTTCAAAAAAGCACCTTGGGTGATCACAGTTGCTGCCGGCGATAAATCGGGTAATTTAGCCGACTTTAGTTCTCGCGGGGTTAAAGGTAAAGGCGGTGAAGTCAAGGTAGGTCATGAAACATTTCAATGGCAAGACCGACCAACAGTAACAGGCCCTGGTGTCGATATTATTTCAACACGTGCTTCGCTATCAAGCTTGAGTGCTTTGAGTGTTGCTGATGACAGCGAAGTCATGGCACCAAATCATGTACCTTATTATACCTCAATGAGTGGCACATCAATGTCAGCACCTCATGTTGCAGGTATTGTCGCATTAATGCTAGAAGCTAACCCTAATTTAACTTGGCGGGAAGTGAAAGCCATATTACAAGAAACCGCAACCAATATGCCAGGCCGTGAAGCTTGGGAAGCTGGCGCAGGGTATGTTAATGCTTATGCGGCAGTTAAGTCGGTTGTTGACGACAGTTTAAACTTTGGTAGCACCACTAAAATTGAACGTAGTTTTAATGCCAAAGCAGTGACCTCAGTACAAGCAGAATATGCCGATACGGTAACCTTTAGCCCAGTAGGCGATAATGAAGGCACTGTTATTCCTGTTCAGCCTGATGCGTCTATGTTGATGGTGCGGGCAAATATTGACGACAATACTGTCGGTTTATCGTTAACAAGCCCGAGCGGTAAACGTTATGGCTCAAGCATTGCATTACCCGTGTTAGGACAAAATATTGCGGTAACAGCGCCTGCTGAAGCGGGTGATTGGATATTGCAAGCGCATGGCATTGGCGGAATTTCAGGTGTTGATGTTGACCCTACAGGTGCTACTAATGGCTATGCGGCCCCTGGCGATATCGATGTGACGGTAAAAATCATTAAAACAGATGGGTATACCGGTTTAGCTGATGTAGAAAACCACCCTGCTAAAGCCTTTATCGAATATGCAGTCAGTGAAGAGCTCGTGGATGCTAATAGCAGTGGCTTTCAGCCTGATGCCGTGTTGACCCGTCAAGTTCTAGCAGACTTTTTAAGCTTAGGAGCCGGTATTCGTCAGTCTAACTTAGCGTCAACGCATACTTTTGCTGATGTCGATGACCAATATGCGGCGGCTGCAAATGCAGTGTTCACCCAAGGCGCCGCGTTGCGTAATACGGCACAAGATCAAGCCCCAGTCATGCTAACTAGTGGTGGTGACTTTAACTCTCAACAGGCGGTTGATCGAAACCAGCTTGCTTACTCTTTAGTACAGTCGCTAGCGTTGCAGCCTTTAGCTGAAAGCTTTAGTGGCGACATTACCGCGATTTTTCAACAGCAACGGGTAACGTTAGCTGACCAAGAGCAAATACCTGCTGAGTTAAAAGGCTATGTACAATTAGCATTAGACCTTGGCATTTTAAATGCGCACTTTGCCATTGAACAAGCGCCTTATGATTTAGAGCCAACTATCATTGCCCATTTCTATGGTGATAATGTGGTAACACGGGCCGATTATGCCGTAGCGGCAACACGATTTTTTAATAACTATTAGTCAGTTACATTTCTCTGGAAGCAAAGCCCACCGGTTGGTTTTAGGTGGGCTTTTTATCCAAAGCATGTCAAAACACATGTCTATTAACCCACTACAATGAGCAAGACAATATACGATTAAGGTGAGCCATTATGACAATTAAAGCCATTAACAAGTTTGTGATCTCAACAGTATTGCTGGTAAGCGGTGGCGTCAACATTGCCCATGCTGGTTTGATCAGTATAGGCGCGCTAACCAGCAATGATGATGGCAGTACGAGCGTTATTAGTGACTCGTTAAATGACCGCGAGTGGTTAAGGTGGGATCAACTAGCTGATTTAACCTATACAGAAACACTATTGGCTACGTCTGCAGCGGGTTCACATAGGGGGTGGACGATTGCAGGCGTACTAGATGCTAATTTATTTCTTGATGCCCTTTATGGCGGGGCAAATCATGGCTGTGCTGATAACAATACCAGCAATACTTTTTGTGCAGATAATGGTGTATTCACCAGTGCGCAATATACCGCACTATTGGGCGACTCTTTCGAGCTAGGTTTGAGTAGTGTCGATGCTGCATGGTTTTACGATGATCAAGCCATTGACGGTAAGGCGGGCTATTTGCGCTTACAACAAGGCAGTGTCAATGAAAAATACAACAGTTTTGGTACGATAGCTGAAACCGATTTTTATGCTAATACGCCCGCTAACACCAGTGGTGAAACTATTGGTTGGCTAATGTATCGTAGTAAGTCTGTGCCCGAGCCCACAACACTGGCTATTTTTGCGATTGCGCTACTTGCCTTATCATTACGCAGAATAAAATAAACCGCTTCGATTTTTGTCGAAAAGGGCGGTTATAACACTAACAAAGTACAACAAGTACTTAATAGCTTTGTGCCTACTATCGAACAAAACGCCAGTGTTAAAATAATGATTATGACATACATGCATTGGCTTGCTGGAGTGTCATAAGGCGTAAGGTAGATCCTGCTGTTTAAGGTTTAGCAAACATTTTTTTAAGCAGCTCAGTGGTTCGTTTCTCTGGATTGGCACGTATTGCGGCTTCTTCTTTGGCTAGATATTCAAAAACACTTGAGATGGTCTGGGATTTAACAAGCGCGACTAAGTTGCTACTGACATCGGGCATAAAAGGTAGAGCGTTATATTTTGACATAATATTCTCGTATAACTTTAATGCGCCGACACTCTCTAAGTTTTGCTTGATAATAGGATCCATTGCTTGGGCAATTGGCTCAGACATTTGGGCTTTAAAGTATTGCGTAGCAGCATCATTTTCACCCTGGTAAATAGCTTGAATATCTTCGAGCGTTAAATTGTTTATTGCCGTTGCTAAAATAGGGCCGGCGGCGGGAATAGCTTGCTCTGCGGCCTCATTTAATTTGTCTTCGAGTTCATTTGTCCATTGCCCCATACCTATTTTATCTAGAGCACTGCCAACACGCGCTAAGGTTGAAGGCAGTTTAATCCTTAAGTTGGGATTATCGGCAAAAGCGCCACTTTGTTGCAAGGTGTTAATCACCGACTCAGAGCCGACCGATAAGGCTTGTTTAAGGCCCTTGGCAATTTGCTCATCATTTAACATTACATCTGCTACTTTATTCTCACGGTTAAATAGCTCTTTTGCTTTTTGCCACCAACTCTCCTGAGCATAAACGGATGAAACAAAAAGTAACGAGCAAAAAAGTGTCAATTTAACAATAACTTTGGTGTTCGACATCGGGATATCTCCTAGCAAGCGGCATGTAAATTGGTGAATTAGCCTAACAAGCCTTTTAATTTATCCTTAAGCTTATCTTTTACTTTGTTTTTGAGCTTATCTTTTGCCCCTGAGCTGACATCGGGACGAATTTTAATATCATGAAACGGCCCAGTTATTTTGATTGGGATCTCAACACCCGAGCTTTCGTTATTGGCGGCTTGTCCTTGAACTGATGCCACAATTTTTGATTTTACCTGTAGGTTAACGGTTGTTTTAGGCAAATCAATATCGCCAACGCCAGCGACTCTAATAAATGGGTTCAGCAAGGATAGGTTTTTACTCTGTGCGATACCATCTTTGACGGTAAACTCAGCGGTTAAAGCGGCAAAGTCGGTTTGCTCTGCGTGGCTAAAATCACTGTCTAAACTTACCGATGCTAAATTGCCTTGCATAATATTACTGGCACTTTTGGCTATCGCTGCTAAGTTAAGGCCTTTTATTGCGCCATCAATAAAATTCAAACTTAAGTCACCTTGAAGCTGAGAAATAAAATCAGCTTGACTCCTACCTTGGCTTGAAAGTTGCCATACTAAATGTCCTTTGCCCATTAATTTGTTAAACCCTATGGCATCGGTAAGTAGGGGCTCGGCGTTAATATCGGTTAATTTAAAGTTACTGCTAAATTGATATGGCTTAGTCGTGGCATTAAGTGTTACTACGCCGCTCCCTTTACCTTCATAACCTTCGAAGCTTTTTAGTTGCACAGTAGCCATGCCGTTATCTAAAGTAAGGGCAAGCTCGTTTTCGCCAAGCTTAATTTCTCGAGCGAACAGCTGAGTTGACTGTATTGCTATCTCGGCATTTAATGCCTTCAAAACTGATAAATCCAATGCGGTGTTGTCCCACACTATCGGCTCAGCGCTATTTTCCTTCTGCGTCGGCTCTGTTGCGCTTATTGCAGGTAAATAAGGGTTTAGATCTAATACCCCTAAGTCAATATTACTAACAACTTTTAGTGGCGTAGATAAAGTAATAGCTGATGAGCCTTTGAACGCTAAGGCGTCGAGTTTAACCACTAACTCATTCATTGCGAGCGTGTTGTTAACAAAGCGTATATTGGTGTTTAATGAAAATTGATTAAAGGCGTTTTCTTTAGCCTCTAACTTTATGTTTTGCCAATTTAGTAATTGTTTGACTGAATCACCTGCTAGCGATAGTTTGCCTGTTATTTCTTGTCCTTGTTGTAATAATTCACCTGAGTAATTTAATTTTGCCAGTGCTGAGCTTAAGGCTAAATTAACGGAAAATGCTTGGTTATTAATAGCCTTAGCAGGGGTAGTAATACTTGACTCAAGTTCAAATACTTGTGCCATATAACGGACACTGCCGGCAATATTTAGTGTTTCTTGCAACGAGGGTAGCGCGATGGCTAAGCTGAGTTGATCTAGAGTTTTGCTGTCATTCATTTCATGATCAATATAGGTGAGTGTGCCGCCATTTATCTCGACCTGATCTAGCCTTAGATCAAAAGACTCAGGTAAAGCCAAATTTCCGTCATTATTAGCAGGCTGTTCAGGTAAGGTTTTAGTGTTACTAGCCACTTTATCCGCTGCACTTGTTATTGGTGAAAACTGCCAGTTCACTTTACCTTCAGCGGTTTTTTCCAATAAAATATCGGGATTGTTGATGACGAACTTTTCAATGGTGAGTTGACCTGAGAATAATGACAACCATGGGATATGGAGCTCCAATTCGTCAATTTTTGCCATCTCTGCTCTTGAGCCCCCTAATGCATTGGCAAAGTGCACATCGTTCAACTCTAGCAACAGCGAAGGGAACACCTGCAAATTAAGCTCGCCATTAACTGTTAATGCCCGTCCTGTTGTTTGTTCGACTTTAGTACTGACTTGTTTAACTATATCTTGTGTCGATATCAGCTGCGTCGCGGCGAGCGTTAATAAGGCAATAATAACGGCGATGACAGCGACAAATTTTAAAAATATACGCATAGTTGAAGTTAATGAGCAAAAAGATACTTTAACTATAGTTAATATGCGCTATTAAATCATGATGGGGTAACAAAAATAGCGAACAGTTGACTAGCATTTATGTTAACTAACAGACGAAAAAAAACCTTAACATTGCTGTTAAGGTTTGTTTCTTCCTTGCGGAATAAATGGTGCCGACTGCCGGAGTCGAACTGGCGACCTACTGATTACAAGTCAGTTGCTCTACCAACTGAGCTAAGTCGGCACACAAAGCTTTGTGTGCGATAAAACTATTCTACTGAATGATTTATCTTGGCACCGAATCAACGTCGGAATAGGTTGACTCTAAAATGGTGCCTCGACCCGGAATCGAACCAGGGACACGAGGATTTTCAATCCTCTGCTCTACCGACTGAGCTATCGAGGCACATTAACAATGCAATTGATTGTCTTGTACTTTATCTTCTTGGCCGTGCCTTGAAGACGGGGCGTATTAAACTGTTTTTCCTTTATCCCGTCAACCCTTTTTTTTAATTAAATGTTTGTTTGCCGTTTTTTTCAGCGGATTGTGCTTTTATAGCGCAATTTCGCTGAAGTTTTTCTACTTTGCTGACAGTTTATCGTCATTACGCTGTGTATAAAGTATATGCGCCTATGATGATAAATCCGCAGCCGGCAATATAAGACAGCACTTTTTCATCAATATAGGCAGACAAAAAACTCCCCACCAATACGCCAACCGCGGTTGCGACAATTAACGCGGCAGAAGCGGCGCCGAAAACTAGCCATTTGCTGACGTCTTTATCGGCAGCAAACAGCATAGTCGCAAGTTGGGTTTTATCGCCAAGTTCGGCAATAAATACGGAAGCAAAAATAGTGGCGAATATTTTCCAGTTTATGGCCAGTTCCACTTATTTTTGCTCCGGGGTGTAGCCTTCAATTTTCGGCTCTTTACCTTCAAATAGATAGGCAACCATGGCTGCTTCGAGAAATGCCCGATCATCTGGGTTCATCATGTTCATTTTATTTTCGTTTATCAGCATGGTTTGCTTTTTTTGCCAGTTGCCCCAGGCCTCTTTACTGATGTTATCGAAAATACGTTTACCTACTTCGCCAGGGTAAAGTTGAAAACCAAGGCCTTCGGCTTCTTTTTGTAAATTTTGGCAGAAAACGGTACGACTCATAATAAGCTCTCTTTTATTGGTGTAAGGAAAGTTAATTTAAACAGCGAGTTGCTCAAGTTGTTTAATTAACCTTTGCGTCGAGGCCGCTAAACCTACGGACGCGACTTTAGCTAAATTATACCACTGCAAATTGCTATTTTCGCTAATTTCTTTTGCTGGTAACTTGCGACAGTCGACGACAATGGCTTCAATATCGAGATGAAAGTGGCTAAAGGTATGGCGAAATTTATCTAAGGCAAATGTCTCGGTTGGTTTGAGGTTTAGTTGTGCTAATAAATCAGGCAAATTTGCTCTATCTGACAACTCTAAAAAGCACCATAAACCACCCCAAATACCTGCCGGTGGACGCTTTTCCATTAACACTTGTTGATTTACGCGTGGGATCACCATAATGGTACTTTTTGCGGGTATGGCTTTTTTCGGTTTCTTTTGCGGGTATTGAGTTTGCTCGTCACTGGCGCGTGCTAAACAGCTTGCTTGTAGTGGGCAAATATCACACTTAGGCTTAGCGCGTGTACAGACCATAGCCCCTAAGTCCATCATGGCTTGGTTAAACTGTGCCACACCTTCTTTTGGGGTCAGCGTTTCAGTGATTGGCCATAAGGTTTTTTCATATATGGCTTGGCCAGCATGGCCTTGCACCTTATAGCAGCGTGCTAATACGCGTTTAACATTGCCATCTAGTATCGGGTGATGTTTATTGAGCGCTAAACTTAATATTGCGCCGGCAGTTGAACGGCCAATGCCGGGCAGCGCAATAACATCATCAATTTGTTCTGGGAAAATACCTTGGTATTGATCACGAATGATTTTAGCTGTTTTGTGTAAATTACGCGCGCGGGCGTAGTAACCCAAACCTGTCCAATGATGTAATACTGTGTCTTCATCAGCATTGGCTAGGTCGACAATATTAGGAAAACTTGCCATAAAACGTTGATAATAGGGGATCACAGTAGCCACTTGCGTTTGCTGTAGCATAATTTCTGAGATCCAGACTCGGTATGGAGTTTTTTCTTGCTGCCAAGGCAAGTGTTTTCTACCTTGTACTTGAAACCAAGATAACACTTGATCACTAAATACTTGCGCAGATCTGGCTGAAATTTGAGTTTTATTTGTCATAGCGGCGCCAGTGTAACGAATAAAATTAAGATTTTCATTGCAAAAATTTCTATTAGCACTAAGCTCTCGCCCATAACAGGTAGGCTTAATGTGAATTGATATAAGCTTTAAGGAGCTAATGATGAAAATAGAAGCAAAAAATCGAAGTAAGCGATTACGAAAAAAATTACGCGTCGACGAATATCAAGAATTAGGTTTTGATATTGCTTGGCAACTAGATGAAAATTTAGCGGGTGACGCTATTGATGACTTTTTAAATAACTTTTTTGAGCAAGTGATTGAGCCCAATGGCTTAGGTTTTGGCGGTGAAGGTGACACCTTGTGGCATGGCTTAGTGTGCACGCAAAAAATCGGAAAATGTACAGAAGAAGATCGTAAATTGGTAGAAAAGTGGTTAACCGATAACGGCGCTAAGGCGGTAGATGTTGGGCCATTGTATGATGTTTGGTGGGCTGAGTAATAACTTAGCCGCTATTATGTAATTCAAGCTAGCACTTGCTAGCTTGAATATTAAGCAATTTAAAAGTGATATTTCACCAGTAAATTCAAATTTTTCTCGTCTACACCGTCAATGCCAAACTTGTTCAACCAAAACGCATATTCAACACCAACAAATAACTTGGTTTTTAAATTTAGATGTTGACCTAGATTATATTTTAATTGTGAAGTGAAATTCATGTTTGAATGTTGATCGCCTTTAGCAATAACGTAATCCATAAAACCATCATACACTAACGGACCAAGGGGTAAGGCCCAAGTTACCGTGACTTGCTGATTGCTTTTTGCTGAGTCGTTATTTCTATGATAGATATTGACATTAAAATAGTTGAAATTAGGTAAATTTAAGCTGGTGCCTAAACCCACTAAGTAATGAGTGAAATTGTCGCCTATTTCTGCCGTAGTGGCGATATAGATGTTCTCGAAAAATTGATTTTTATAAGCAGAAATTTGAAATCTTGGTGCTATTTCTGCGTAAGTTTCTTTATCACCGTTGTCCGAGTGTAGTCGGTCAATAAACAGAAAACTGTCGCCCCAGCTATAACCGCCAGCATGTTCAAACGTAAAAACAGTGCGACTGTTATCACCCACCTCATAATGGTTACCGCGCAAGAATGTAGCGCTGCTATCAGACCATAGCGTTTGGGCAATACCATTAAAACTGGTGATGGTAATTAGTGCCAAAAATGCCGCTGCAATAGGCTTCATATCGTTTCCTTATTTGTTTGATTATCGTAATGAAAAAGTTATCTAACGCTCTAGCTCAAGCCTCTAACGAGCTTGTAAGTTAGTTTTGACCTTATTTTTGCTGCTGTTTGCACACATAGGCTTGCGTAAATGCCGCTTAAGATATTTTAATGTGTTGTGCCATTTGGGTCACGGATTCTTTTAGCTGTTTACAGATATAGGTTTAAGTTAGTCGCATTGAATTACATCATTTTCGGTTAATGTTTAGGTTTGAATTTATTGGCTGAAACAGGGATAATATGCGGCCTGATTTTTCTTAAAGAACCACTATGACTGAACGAACCCATAAAACCATTGAACAAGCCGAGCAAGAAGGCAAGTACATTAGAAAAGTGCGTAGCTTTGTTAAGCGTGAAGGTCGTCTGACTAAGGCGCAGGCAAAAGCGTTAGAGCAATTTTGGCCAATCATGGGATTAAACCACCAAGACGGTATGATTAACCCGCATACATTATTTGGCAATAATAATCCGCTGGTATTAGAGATTGGCTTTGGTATGGGTAAGTCATTAGTTGAAATGGCAAAAAATGCGCCTGAGCTTAATTTTATTGGTGTTGAAGTGCATCGCCCGGGCGTTGGTGCCTGTATTGCCTTAGCGCAAGAGCAAGGTGTTACTAACTTAAAGGTATACGAACATGATGCGATCGAAATTTTAGCTGACTGTATTCCTGACGCTTGTTTAGCGAAAGTTCAGTTGTTTTTTCCAGATCCTTGGCATAAGAAAAAACACCATAAGCGTCGCATTGTGCAAGCAAGTTTTGTCGAAGCCATTCGTGAAAAGCTGCAAGTCGGTGGTGTTTTTCATATGGCGACAGATTGGGAAAACTACGCAGAATGTATGTTAGCAGATATGAGCTCAGCGCCAGGTTATAAAAACTTATCGGCTACTAATGATTATGTTCCACGCCCTGATTCGCGTCCGTTAACTAAGTTTGAACATCGTGGTCAAAACTTGGGACATGGTGTTTGGGACTTACAGTTTGAGAAGCTCGGATAGTGGTGTTTGTCAAATATGTCGTTGAAAAAAGAGCTAATTAGCTCTTTTTTTGTTATTGCTCTGTCTCAGCTTTGGCATCGCCAAGTGCGCTAACTGTTAGCGTTAATAAAACAACGATTTGCAAGCCAGACTAACGATGCAGTTTATCTCGTTCAATATGAAATAAGTGCTGGCTATTTCGTAAGTTTCCACTTGTTTTTAACCACTGCTCATCAATAATTTCGCGCTTTAATGCCGCTTGTAAAATGCGTGAACTGGCAGCGCACCAATATTGAATAGTCGCTTCTTGATGCGCCAGAGTATTGGGCAGCATAGCTGAACGACTACTGGCCATTTCTTCAATGATACTGGCAATAACTTTAGGCTTTAGTTCTTGAATGATTTGGCGTTTAAACCGATTAAACTGCCTAGCTCGCATGAGTTGCCAAATTAACCAAGCTAAAAAACTAACCGCGCAGGCGGCGATAACAACAATAAGTTCCACAATGACACTTCTTAATTGAGCAAAAAATAGATCACGGCGCTATTCTAGCAGTAAATACAAGTTATGTTGAACTTTGCGTAGAGCTTTCAGTTGTTGATACTAGGTTACACTCGAAATTGTGCACCTTCATGCATCAATAGCTTAGCTTTTAATGCTAAACCACCGGCATAGCCAGTTAACTTTCCATTGCTCCCTATTACGCGGTGACAAGGTACGATTAAGGCAATGGGGTTGGCACCATTTGCAGTACCAACCGCGCGCACTGCTTTTGCGTTATTGATGCTTTTTGCTATCCAACCGTAGCTTTTCGTTTCACCACAGGGAATGTTTGTTAGTGCCTGCCAAACTTGCTTTTGAAAGCTAGTGCCTTTGGGGTCTAGCGCTAACTGAAAACGTTTTCTTTCGCCGGCAAAATATTCATTTAATTGCTGGATCACTTGCGTAAACTTAGCTTCTGCTAAACATAAACCAGACAGTGAAATTGGCGATTTTCCTTGCTGAAAAGCTAATGATGTTAAGCCGTTATCATTAGCAGTGAGCGCAATTTCGCCCAGTGGCGATTGATAAATATAATAGTACATAGCGTGTTAGTCCTTAATGTTATTTTTTTCACTAGTCAAATGCAGCCATTGCCACAAATATATCGCGGCATAAGTGCGCCAGGGTCGCCAGCTTTCTGCTAGGGCTAAGATGGCTTTGTTTTTTGGCTTAACTTCATTGTCAGTCAAGGCTTTGATTATGCCTAAGTCAGCACTTGGAAATGCGTCGGGTTCGCTCAAGCCGCGCATGGCAAGATAGTTTACCGTCCACGGGCCTATACCTTTTAGCTGAGTCAAGTTTGCTTCCAATTCTTCTGTGCTTAACCCTTGAGAAAATAGCGCTTGATGGCTTTGGTAGTACTGAACCCAAGTTTGCAAGGTGGCAATGCGCGAGCGTGTTAGCCCAATATCCTGATAGTCTGCGTCTATCAGTGCCTTGATGGTTGGGAAGTATTTACTTGTTTTGCTTTCTTTTTCTAGGTCGTTACTTGGCACATCTTCGCCATATTTTTCTGTAATGCGTTGCGCGAGAGTTGTGGCACCTTTCACGGATATTTGTTGACCTAATATGGCTCGAATTGAGAATTCAAAGACATCCCAACAGCCTGGTAATCGCAAACCGGGATGTTTTTTTATCACCTGAGCGAGCTTTTTATGGTAGCAGAGTTTTTCGTGGATAATTTGCATGTCGGTGTCTAAATCGAACATAGTTCTCACTCTGCTAATTACTTGGTGCAAGTAGCTGTAATCACTAAGTTTTACGGTTAAATCTAAGGCACAGTTATTGGCATTTTTTGTCACCTTAATCCAACCATGGCAGTGATCGAGCTTAATAGTGCGAAAATAATGGTTTTCAGTAATATTTTCTATAGATGTTAACTGTCTTGACCGGAAAAAACTTAACATTAAAGGCCAGTCAAATGGTGGCTTATAGGGTAATAAAACCGTAACAAAGTGCTCAGCCTTAATGGTGTTGTTGCCACGAATAGCGCGCGGTGTGGTTTGATAATTTGCCATTATAACTTCATTAAAGCGGCGAATGCTTTTAAAGCCAGCGGCAAATGCAACATTGGTAATGCTTAAGTTGGTAGATACCAAAAGTTTATGGGCAAGTAACAAGCGTTGTTGATGAAAAAAATCACTCGGTGCTAAGCCATAATACTTAACGAAGGTGCGATGGATTTGCCGCTCGTTGATCGCTAAAACTTTCGCGCACTGTTTTACGCTATAGTTATTTTCATAATACGCTTGGGTAATTTTTTTAATTTTATTTGGTAACGGTATGTTCGGCGCTAGCTGAGGAAAACAGCGTTTACATGGTCGAAAGCCAGCCTGCTGAGCGAGTTCAGCATTGTGGAAATACCTAACGTTTTCTGGTTTTGGCGCTCTTGCTGGGCATATGGGACGACAAAAAATACCCGTTGTTAAAACCGCGGTAAAAAATTTACCATCAAAGCGCGCATCACGACTGAGCCTTGCACTCTCACACACCGCAATACTTAATTCCGCTTGCTTCATTTTTACATGCTCAGAGTCTAATTTAACTAAATCATACCTAAGCGCTGAGAAATAACTAGCGATATTCAGACAGCAATAAAAAATACGTCGCACCACTATGCGCTATTAGTGATGGCACTAGCAGAAAGCATTAATGTTTTAGAAACATTTCGTGACTAAGTTATGTGACTAAGTTATGTGACTAAATAAACAAGGTGCGTGCTGTTTTGCTAATGTTCTTTGCCATCGCGGTTTTTAAATTATGTCTGTTCAATGCTTAAAATATTCTTCTAAGATAAGGTATTTACCGACATTGTCATTTGACTTTATGCTGCGCTACTATTTTAATAGGACTAAGCTATTTCAAGGTTTTTAAATACGTGTCAAAAAATATTGCGTGGTCAATGTGATGGATGATAAAGGTGCTTTTAATAGCAAGCTTTCTCGACGGGTATTTATTTATATTTTTCTCTGTAGTGCTTTTTTATCTGTGTGCTCTACGCTATTACACTTATATGGTGACTTTAAAGATGGCCTAACCGCTTTAGATAAACGCTTTGATAATATTGAATTAAGTTTTAATCAATCAATATCGACGAGCTTATGGGACTTTAATGAGGCGTTAGTAGAACAACAAATTTCCGGCATTCTTCGCTTACCTGACATTCGTCATGTGAAAATAACCACGAGTTTTGGCAAAGTTTACCAAGTTGGTAACGCCCAACTCGATGCTAAAAAAATCAAAACTTATGCCATCGCTTTTCAAGGCAATAGTATCGGAGAAATGGTCATTTCTGCCGATTATCAAGATATATATCAGCAGTTATGGCAAAAAGCGGGTTTTATCATTGTCTCTGAGTTTATTAAAATATTTATTGTCGCGCTGTCGACATTTTTTATTGTGCATTGGATGATCACCCGCCATTTATTTCGTATTACTTTGTATTCAAAGGCCTTGTCCGGTGAAAACCTTGATACTCAGCTTTCCTTGGAAAATCGTACGAAGCAGCCAGACGAACTTGATGAGCTAGTTGCTGCTATCAATGCCATGCGTTTAACGCTTAAAAACGACATTATTAAATTAGAAGACGCCGAAAATGCGTTAATTGACTTAAATGGTGATTTAGAAATAAAAGTTTATGAGCGCACGGCAAAACTTGCAGAAAGTAACCAGCAATTGCAGCAGTCTTTGGATAAATTAACGCTTGCAAAAGATCAACTGGTGCAGTCAGAAAAAATGGCCTCGCTGGGTCAGCTTGTCGCTGGTGTAGCGCATGAAGTGAATACGCCACTGGGTATTTGTATAACCTCAGCGAGTGCATTAAAAGAAAAACTCGCAGAGTTGGAACAAGCATTAACAGAGCAGACTTTAACTAAAAAACAATTATCGGCAGCGTTACAGTTATTTTCCGAATATGAGCAAATAATAGAGCGTAGTTTGACAAAAGCTGTCGATTTGATCCGAGGTTTTAAATCTGTTGCGGTTGAATACCATACCGATCCTAAGCTCAACATAAATTTAGCTCAACATGTAAAAGATATTGTTAACACCGTAAAAACGTTATTTAAACAAAAAAATTATCGTATCGAGATACAAGTGGATGAAGAGTTACACTTGGTGACCTACCCAAGCGCTTGGAATCAAATTCTCACTAACTTATTAACTAATTCACATATTCATGGTTTTGAGGGCAAAATAGACGGTGATATTACAATAGCGTTTCAACGCAATGAAGATAACCTAATATTAACTTATCAAGATAATGGCAAGGGCTTAGCCGCTGATATAAAAGATAAAATATTTGAGCCTTTTGTGACCACAAAACGCGGCGTTGGTGGCTCAGGTTTAGGTATGAATATTGTTTATAATTTAGTCAGCACTAAGCTTGCAGGCAGCATTGAAGTAAAAGATAAAACCCCAGGTTGTTGCTTTGTCATTACCGTGCCGATAGAAAAAGCACAGCCGCCAGCAGAAACAAACATCTCTGAGCTAAAGGTTAATCCTTAACTTTTCGTTTATTACGTTTTTTTTGTAGCATAAGGTTAAAGTAACTATTTATCATTATTTAAACTTTGCATTGCATGGTTTGTGACCTAAAAGCGAAGAGGGTTAGACAAAAAAGTAGCAAATCAAGGTCCACAATAGGCCAGCCATTGATGCCGCCAAAATTGCCGGAAACAATTGTGATTTTACATGGTCCATTAAATCACAGCCTGTGGTCATGGCACTGAGTATAGTGGTATCTGAGATAGGTGAGCATTGATCGCCAAACACACTGCCGTTTAAGACGCTAGCAAAACATAACATCATAAATAACTCTGGGCTTTGTAGCGCTTGATTTTGCGCAATCGCCCAAGCTAATGGCATGGCTAAAGGAAAGGCGATAGCATAGGTGCCCCAGCTGGTACCGGTAGAAAATGCAATCATCATTGTCAGCAACTGCAACATGACGGGTAAGCACCAAAAGGGCAGTTGCTGACTTAGTAAAGAAACTAAAAATAGGCCACCACCAGTTTCTTTACTGATACTGCCAATAATAACCGCCAACATTAATATTACAGAAGCGAATACGACCCCCTTCAAACCATTGCTAAAGCCCTCGATAACTTGTGCTAACGACATGCCTTTTAAAAGTGCCATCATGGCAGATAAGAATAAAGCGGCAGCAAACGCCCAGTTAATTTTAGGTGAGCCTAAAAAAATAAAGCTAGCAACGGCAATTGCCGTTAAAGTGATTAAAGGTAAAATAAATTCAAGTACATGGGGTTGATAACCATCAGGCACGTCAGCGCTTTGTAATTCTTTAGCGCTCATGGGTTTAGCTGTTGCCGCATCAAGTTGTTGGTACTTTTCTGCTCGCAATTTTGCGGCGCGAATACGTTTACCCGCAAAGGTGGTAATATTGAGGCTTAGTAATAAAGTACCAAGTACAGCAAAAATACTATAAAAACTAAACGGAATACTTTTAAAGAAAAACGCGATCCGGTCAGCTTCTGTGGCTAAAAACGAAACGCCAGGGATAAATATTAATGCTTGAACATACGCTGGCCATGCATTAAATGCGAGTACAGACGCAATAGGAGAGGCAGTTGAGTCAACAATATAGCTCATCTCTTCATGACTTACTTTTGCTTTATCTGCTAAAGGGCGCACGGTTGTACCTACCAAGACAGTACTCATAGTACCACCTTGAAAAAACAAGACCCCTAAAAACCAAGTGACTAACTTGGCGGATTTTCGGCCTTTAACAAAATGCTGGGTCATATAATTGGCAAATGCTTGGGCGGCACCAGTTTTTGACCAAATCCCGAGTAGTCCCCCTAACAACCATAAATATAATAATAACAAGGCGGCAGTGCCTTCTTTCGCTAAGTTAGGGATGATCACTGCATCAGTTAAGTCGTAACGTCCTAACATGATTGCACCAACTACTATACCGGCAAGTAACGCCGTTAGCGGCTCACGGGTGAGTAAGCACAGTATTATGGTGATCACGGCGGGCAGTAATGACCATATGCCAAAGTGAAACGCGGGCTTAAGTAACTTAAACTGCTGATCTTTATCAACGACCCATTGTTGTTTTAGCTCTGGCGCGCCGGTAAGTTGGTTGAGATGCTGCTGATTAAGTGGCGAACTTTGATAGTCGACCACAGTATCAATAATAATCTCTTGCTCTTGGTAGACATAACTTAAAACATGGTCCGCGCTCACTTTTACGTCATAGTTATAGCCTTGCTCCATCCATTGTGCCGGGATAAAGTTTTTAACATAAATGGCTAATAATACGGCAAAAATAAAGCTGACTAAGGCGATAGCGTTTTGTTTTATCGGCATAACACAACTCTGTTATTGTTTTTATCTGAGTCAAAAAATAGCGGTGTAATTTCGTACGACCGACCATACTTAGCTCAATGTTGCTATGGCTACGATAACAGAAATATGTGGAGAATGAAGAAAATTTATGTCGGCTTATTTGTGCAAAAAGTAGGCCTAGAACGCAGCCAAGCAATGATATTAGTTTGGCTGAGAAAATTATATGGCTATACAAAAGCAACAATAGCACAGCTATGCCAGAGCTTAGCGGCTATTGAGTGCTAGTGCTTTGTTTTTACATATTATAATTAATTGAAGCGACTAATTGAGTACGGCTGTAAATCAATATCAGGGCGTTGATTGGTCAGCTCTTGGCCGATAAGTTTACCGGTAATCGCTCCTAAGGTCAGACCTAGGTGCTGATGCCCAAGAGCAAACTGTATGTTAGGATGATTTGGCGCTCGACCGATCACAGGCAAAGAGTCGGGTAACGATGGTCTACAGCCTAACCAGCCTGCTTGCTCGGCAGCGTTTTTTTGCGCTAGCTTAGGTATGTCATCTAATAAATGTAAAGCATTTTTATAAAGCATATGGGCTCGCTTCATATTCGCTTTTTGCTTTAAGCCGGCAAACTCAACGGTACCGGCTAATCTCAGTCCATGGGCCATAGGCGTGATAATAAATTTACGCTCGGCAGAAGCCACAGGCCGCGTTAAGCTATCCTTAGTTGTTGGCGATAAATCTAGGCTATAACCTCGTTCCGCTTCGATTGGTAATTTATAACCGAGTTGCGCTAATAATGATTGTGACCAAGCGCCAGTGGCAATAACAAGGTGATCAAAGCTTTGCTCGCTAAGCGCTGAACTCTGCTGCGCCATGTGCTGTGGACAAAACTCAAGATTAATTTTGTCATCACCATAATGGATATGGCTTACCTTGGCGGCTAAAAATGTCATACCTAGTTGCTTTGCCTGCGCTGCTAATACTTGGCAAATTTCATAAGGGTTAGCAGTATGGGCAACTTCAGTAAAATATAAAGCGAAATTAATTTTTTTACTGAGGTTTGGCTCTAGCAATAAGGTTTGCTCGCGATCTAATAGCTTTACCGCTACACCCGCTTGTTGATATTTTTCCAACATCGCGACAGCATCTTGACGGTTGCTGCTTTCAAAAACTAATAAGCTGCCGTTACATGTGAGCAAATGTTCAGCGTTTGCCGCACGCAATAACGGCTGGTAGTACGCTATAGCGTTTTTATTTAATGCTTGTAATGCCGCGGTATTCCTTGCCCTTTTACTGGCCAACATATTGGTCATAAACTGCCAAAACCATGGCAGAGCTTTGACAAAATATCGAGGAGATAAGGCCATCGGCCCTAAAGGATCAAGTAAAAGCTTTGGAAACTGCCATAGTAGGTTCACTTCTGCTAAAGGAAACACTTGTTCGGTAGCAAAGTGACCTGCATTGCCTTTTGAACAGCCTTCACCGATACCCTCTGGGTCGATTAATGTTACTTGGAAACCGAGGGATTGCAGCTCAAGGGCACAATTGACACCAACAATACCAGCACCAATAACGGCAACGTGTTTTGTTTGTGGGTTACTACTATTTTGATTGTTTTTCATATAAACGACTCACTAAAAACAGGCGAAATTTTATAAAATTACGGTGCTAAATTAATTAAAGTTTGTGAAAAATTATCTCAATGCGTAAAGTAAAATAATGCGTTAACCAAAAATAGTTACTCGCTACTATAACGCCTAACTATTAACGGTAGACATATAAACCATTAATAAATAGTAAAAAAAATTAAAGCCTATTTTAGGTTAAACTTCACGCGAAAAATAAAATTTACAAGGGTACTTGTATGATAGAAATAATTGTATACAATATATCAAGTGCTTTCTAGCATTTAGTTTAATTACTTAATTTTACTTTACAGATAATGACAGATGAAAAATATAAATTGGCAAGGCGTTTGTGCTTTCGTAACGATTTAATAATTCGACGATATGTCAATTAACTTTCAAGTAACGTAATGAATGGTTGAAAGCCTGATTAAAGAGGTGTAGATGGCATTATAGCTTTCGATATTGTTGGTAAAAACTGTTCGCACAGCGAAGAAGAGAGCAAGTCAATAGCGGATTAGCGTGTTGTAAAAATGTAAGTTTATCGTTAATAGAAGTTTAGTTTACGTTGCTTATTACCAGCATTAAGATTAGCCCATAAGTTACAGTCTTCAAGTACCAAGAAAGTTACCGTTAAAGCTCCTTAGTGTGGCACAATCATTAAGTGAGTTAAGCATAAGTTTTTTGTCTACCGCCATAATAAATAAATAAAACATTGGAAGCCTTAAAGAAATGATTAAAGGAACTTTTTTTTGTATTGACGCCCATACCTGCGGCAACCCAGTTCGTTTGGTTACCAGCGGTCACCCTAACTTAAAGGGCAATACCATGAGCGAAAAGCGACAGGACTTTTTGCAAAATTATGATTGGATCCGCCAAGGCTTAATGTTTGAACCTAGAGGTCATGACATGATGTCTGGCGCATTTTTATATCCGCCATGCTCACCCTCTGCTGATGCAGCTATTCTGTTTATCGAAACCTCTGGTTGCCTGCCTATGTGTGGACACGGCACTATAGGAACCGTTACTGCCGGTTTAGAAAAAGGCTTAATAAAGCCAAAAACCGCCGGTAAATTAGTGCTAGATGTGCCTGCAGGGCAAATTAACATTGATTATCAAACCCAAGGGGACAAAGTCACAGCGGTGCGCTTATATAACGTTGCTTCTTACTTAGCCCATCAAGATGTCACGCTAGATATACCTGGCTTAGGCAAGCTAAAGGTTGATGTTTCTTACGGCGGTAATTTTTATGTAATAGTTGAACCACAAGAACACTTTCCCGGTATAGAACAGTGGAGCGCAGACGATATTTTACGCTGGAGCCCTATCGTGCGCAAAGTTGCCGCTGAAAGTTTGCAATGTATTCACCCAGAAGATGAAACGGTTTGCGGTGTCTCTCATGTATTGTGGACAGGAAAAACTCAAACTGACGGCTCTGACGCCGCTAATGCTGTATTTTATGGTGATAAAGCAATTGACCGCTCACCTTGTGGCACAGGCACTAGTGCTCGCATGGCTCAGCTTTTTGCTAAGGGGCAGCTAAAATTAGGTGATAAATTTGTGCATGAAAGCTACATTGGTAGTCAGTTTATTGGCAAAATTGAAGCGGTTGTCGAACTGCAATCTGCACATGGTCCTATTACCGCCATTAAACCAAGTATTGAAGGCTGGGCACATGTATTTGGTAGTAACTGTATTACGATTGATGATCAAGACCCGTATGCAATGGGCTTTGTCGTGACTTAACTGGCGTTATTGGCTCAGTGGGTATTTATTCGTTTGATAATTGAAACACAAGTTTAAGAGAATATTATGACAATATCAGGTAGACATTTAATCGCTGGGCAATGGCTTGGTGAAACAAAACAAGGCTTTGTTGCTTTTAATGCCCTTGAAAATAAAGCGATGACAAACCGCTTTGCTGACGCGACTGAGCAAGAAGTTGAGCAAGCTATTAATGCCGGCCAAAACGCGTTTAAAAGCTACCATCAATTGAGCGCTGATCAGCGCGCCAAGTTTTTGCGCGCTATAGGTACAGAAATCGAAGCATTAGGTGAAGAGCTGATCAGTACAGCAAGTGCGGAGACGGGTTTACCAGCTATGCGCATTCAAGGGGAGCGTGGTCGCACGGTTGGCCAACTTAATTTATTTGCCTCGTTATTAGAGCAAGGAGAGTATCAAGGGGTTATTGATTTAGCAGACCCTTCGCGCTCACCATTACCTAAACCAGACACGCGTTTAGGTTATTTACCATTAGGTGTAGTTGCTGTGTTTGGCGCTAGTAACTTTCCGTTAGCATTTTCTACTGCTGGTGGTGATACCGCCTCTGCGCTAGCTGCAGGTTGTCCTGTGATTATGAAAGCTCACACCGCTCACCCCGCAACAGCTGAGTTAATTGCACAAGCGATTTTAAAAGCCATACTATCATGTGACATTGATCCGGGTGTTTTTGCCTTAATACAGGGCGAAAATCATGCTATTTCGAGCCAAATTGTTACGCACCCTTTAATTAAGGGCGTTGGCTTTACTGGCTCAGAGCGGGTTGGCATGATTTTACAACAACAAATTAATCAACGACCTGAGCCAATTCCATTTTATGGTGAGCTTGGCAGTATCAACCCGCAATTTATTATGCCGCATAAACTGACCCATGACGCGAAAACCATTGCGAATGAGTTAGTGGCGTCTTTGATGATGGGGCAAGGCCAGTTTTGTACTAGCCCGGGAGTTTGGTTATTACCCGATAATGCACAATATCAAGATTTTGCAGCCGCTGCTGCACAGGCTGTTGCGCAAACTGAAGCTGGTGTTATGCTAACACCTGCTATCGCGCAAGCATATAAAGATGGTGTCGCCAGCTGGCAAAGCACTGCCGGTGTTGAGTTACTAGCGTCAGGGCAAGCTGGTGCAACACACTTGTGTCAAGCGGCTTTATTTAGCACAGATTTTGCGACATTTGCCGCGAACCCCGCACTACAAACAGAGTTATTTGGCTCTGCGGCATTGATAGTGAAATGTGCCGACGTAAATGAGATGTTACAAGCGATTAGCGTAATTAAAGGCAATTTAACCGCTAGCATTCACGCCTTGCCTGACGATCTTGACGATGCGAAAATTATCGCCAATAACTTGGTCCATAAAGTTGGTCGTTTGATTTATAATCAAATGCCAACCGGCGTTGAAGTTTGTGCGTCTATGAACCACGGTGGCCCTTTCCCAGCGTCTACTAATATTCGTAGTACCTCGGTAGGCAGCGAAGCGATTAAGCGTTGGCAACGACCAATTTGTTATCAAAATATGCCCAGCGAGCTATTACCAACATTGTTACAAGGTTAATGTGAGTAAATCATTAATTTAAACCAATAATAAAAATGCAGCCGGCGTGGCCCTGTTGCACTAAGTTAGGTAAAAATTAGCAAGAAAATATAAAAGAGTTATGTACAATAACTCTTTTTTTTTGTGTTTATCGCCTGGATCTTTATAATAGCCGTATTATTTTTAGGGAAGCCCAGTATGAGCATAGTTTACAAAACCAGAACTCAATTAGTCGTTGAAACCCTTAGAGAAAAGATTTTAAGTGGCGAGATCAAAGCGGGGCAACCATTACGTCAAGCAGCATTAGCCAATGAGTTAAGTGTTAGTCGTATTCCCATCAGGGAAGCACTGCTGCAATTAGAGGGAGAGGGGCTTGTTGCCTTCGAGCCTCATAAAGGGGCCACTGCAACCGAGTTAAATGCGCATCAAGTAGATGAGCTTTTTGAGTTGCGCGCCATGTTAGAGGCAGATTTATTAGCAAGTTCGCTATTACATATAAGTGATGAAACGTTACAGCAAGCGGCAAAAGTGTTGAAGCAGCTTGATGAAGCCTTAGGCAAAGAGAATGCGGTTAACACATGGAGTGAGCTAAACTCAAATTATCACAATTGTTTATATTCAGCCGCGCGACGGCCACAAACCCAAGATTTGGTAAACACCCTTAATAAAAATGCCGATCGCTATATTCGCATGCATTTATTATGGGCTGGTGGTATGTCTAAAGCCGGTACAGAGCACAATGAATTACTGATATTGTGTCAAGAACGTAATATTGACAAAGCTGTTGGCTTGTTAAAACAACATATCTTGGGCTCTCGCGACGAAATTAAAGCTTTTCTTAATGAACGTGAAGCCATCATTAGTAGCTGATTAGCCAAATTTTCTGGCGATTTTCAACCGTTAAATTTAACCACAATAAAGTGGTTAAATTTCATACCCGTATTGACTTGTTTACTATAAATCTATAGTATTCTCGCGCCCTAAAAACTACCTAGAATTTCGCAAATTTGCTGTAACTTATCTGCCATTTACCTATTTTTACTGTGTTCTATAAAGTAGTGTTCAACCTACAAACCAGCGATTTAGATAGGGCGTTGTTAGCCTTTAGTTTTAGGGCTCGTCAGTTCACCTTTATCAATAGATACGCGTTCTGTTGATAGTGCCTGTTGGTATTGTGCCTAATTAAAATACACGTCACAGTGGCTAAAGTTCACCGGGGTAGTCAGTACAAAACGGTTGCTTATTTGGCAAACAGTAAATGTAGGTTATAGGTTGTTTTAGTGTCAATTTTTGCTGCTGAAATAAAGTAACCCGAAATCAAAATTGAAAGTTGAGAAAAGAATGTTCGAATTACATGCCAGTAAAGTGGCAAACTTAAAAAATGATGTCTTGTCGGGCTTAACGGTTGCTTTAGCATTAGTTCCGGAAGCCGTCGCCTTTGCCTTTGTTGCCGGTGTTGAGCCATTGGTTGGCTTATATGCCGCTTTTATGGTGGGTTTAATCACCTCAATATTTGGCGGTCGACCGGGGATGATCTCGGGAGCCACAGGTGCCATGGCAGTCGTTATGGTCAGCTTAGTGGCTATTCATGGTGTTGAATACTTATTTGCCACTGTGGTACTGACCGGCTTATTGCAAATAATGGCAGGGCTATTTAAGCTCGGTAAGTTTATCCGTTTAGTGCCGCATCCTGTAATGTTAGGCTTTGTTAATGGTTTAGCGATTGTGATTTTTCTGGCACAACTGGGGCAATTTAAGGTCACCAACGAGGCCGGTGAGCTAGTGTGGATGCAAGGTAGTCAAATGGCAACCATGGCAAGTTTAATTGCCTTAACCATGGCGATTATTTACTTTTTACCTAAACTAACCAAAGCTGTTCCTTCTTCTTTGGTGGCGATTGTTGTGGTGACTATCATAGTGCAAAGCTTTAATTTAGATGCCAGAACAGTCGTAGATTTTGTTCGCGATATGACCAATAACCCGGCCGCGTCAATTGCCGGAGGCCTACCACAATTTAGTATCCCTAATGTGCCGTTTAACTGGGCAACCTTACAAGTTATTTTGCCGTTTGCCTTAGTGTTAGCTGCCATTGGTTTAATTGAGTCCTTATTGACCCTAACATTAATTGATGAATTGACCGGTACACGTGGCAAAGGCAATAAAGAGTGTTTAGCCCAAGGTGCTGCCAATACAGTGACCGGATTTTTTGGTGGCATGGGCGGCTGTGCCATGATAGGTCAGTCGATGATTAATGTTAACTCTGGCGGTCGCGGTCGTATGTCAGGGGTAACGGCAGCGCTGGCATTACTCGGCTTTATTTTGTTTGCCTCTGGCCTTATTGAACAAATTCCATTGGCGGCGTTAGTGGGAGTGATGTTTATTGTCGTGATTGGCACTTTTGAATGGTCTAGTTTTCGCATTATCAATAAAGTACCAAAAGCCGATGCCTTTGTGATTATTTTAGTATCAGCGGTGACCGTTGCCACCGACTTAGCCATTGCGGTAATTGTTGGTGTTATCGTCTCTGCGTTAGTGTTTGCTTGGGAGCATGCGAAACATATTGCAGTAACGCGTTCGGTAGATGAACAAGGCTCAACCGTCTATGATGTTAACGGTCCATTATTTTTCGGCTCAATTGCGAGCTTTTTAGAGCAGTTTGATACTGAGGCAGATGGCCAAGACGTTATAGTCGAGTTTAAAAACTCTCGCGTGGCTGATCACTCAGCAATTGAAGCGATAGACACGCTAGCTGAGCGTTATATTAGTCGTGGCAAGAAAATGCATTTACGACATTTGAGTAAAGAATGCCGACAATTATTAACTAAAGCTGGTAGTTTAGTTGAAATTGATGTTATTGAAGATCCTGAATATCATATTGCTTCGGATCAGCTCGGTTAGTATTGAGCGCTAATGTAGAGGTAATTAATGCGTTATACTCAAGGATATCTGTTAAACGAAGTTAGCTTTTACCAAGCTGTATAATGACATGCAATTAGAATTTTTTGATGTACCTAGCCCATGTATCGGTATTTGTCAGTCAGATGATAAAGGTCAATGCTTGGGCTGTTTTCGTACTCGAGATGAACGCTTGAACTGGTTGTCATTTGACGCGGCTAACCGGCAAAAAGTTATAAAACGTTGTCAACAAAGAAAAAAACGAAAAAATAAACCGTCAAAAGTCGTAGACGCCGAGGTTATTGCTGAACCCATACAGCCGTCATTACTGGACCCGCCAAGCAAGCCAAAATTTGATGAAAGCGATGAAATTGACTTTGGCGACTTTGAACTCTGATCCGCTTATCGCAGATAGTTGACCATTCAACGCAATTAGATAATTCCGCTCCTGCTCCGACTTGTTGTTCGCAACAAATCATAATATTGTGCTAGCCTATCTGGCTAATGCTAACCCGTTAGCCATTTCCATAAATGCTTAATAAAAATGTAAAATTGCTTGGATCATTTTGTTGTATTCAGCAATGTACAATACAGGAATATTTCTATGCAAAAGTTTTTCCCATCCGTGGTGATGGCAGCACTTACTGTTGCTTTGACTGGCTGTTTGCAAAGCGAGCAGCAAAATGAAAAAGTGGTGTTTAACGATAATCCATACCCTAGCACATATAAAGTACTACCCTCGCAAACTACATTAATTAAAAATGCTACTGTGCTTACGGGAACGGGCACCCGTCTAGATAACGCCGATGTATTAATGGTTGATGGAAAAATCAATAAAGTAGGTCAGAACCTTGCTGTAGAAGGCGCGGTGGAAGTTGATGCCAAAGGAAAATGGTTAACCCCGGGTATTATCGATGTACATTCTCACTTAGGCGTGTATCCAAGCCCATCAGTAGAATCCCACTCTGATGGTAACGAAATGAGTTCACCTAACACCTCTGAAGTGTGGGCCGAGCACAGTGTTTGGCCGCAAGACCCTGGTTTTCAAGCAGCACGAGCAGGCGGTATTACCACTTTACAAATCTTACCCGGCTCAGCCAACTTATTTGGTGGTCGCGGCGTCACTTTGCGTAACGTGCCTAGCCACACCATGCAAGGCATGAAGTTTCCAGATGCACCCTATGGCTTAAAAATGGCTTGTGGTGAGAACCCAAAACGTGTTTATGGCAATCGTAAAGTTCTGCCGTCAACCCGTATGGGTAATATGGCCGGCTATCGCATGGCGTGGGCTGAAGCCACAGAATATAAGCGTGCATGGGAGCAATATGAAGCAGACTATGCTGCTGGTAAGAACCCAACAGCACCCGTGAGAGATATTGAGTTAGATACCTTAAAAGGTGTGCTTGATGGTGATATTTTAATTCATAACCATTGCTACAAAGCTGAAGAAATGGCCATGATGATCGACCTAAGTAAAGAGTTTAACTATCATGCGGGTACCTTTCATCACGCCATAGAAGCGTACAAAATTGCTGATTTGCTAGCAGAAAATGGTAACTGTGCCGCTATGTGGCCAGATTGGTGGGGCTTTAAGATGGAAGCCTACGATATGGTGCATGAAAATGTCGCTATTGTTGATGCAGTGAAAAACTCGTGTGCGGTTGTACACTCTGACTCGGCTAGTACTATTCAGCGCTTAAACCAAGAGGCGGGCAAGGTCATGTACCGTGCAAATGACAATGGTTTTGAGGTTACGCCTGAACTAGCCATTACTTGGATCACAGCGAATGCCGCAAAGTCATTAGGCCTAGCCGATAAAACTGGCAGCTTAGAGTCAGGTAAAAATGCCGATGTGGTGATTTGGAACCAAAACCCATTTAGTGTTTATGCACAAGCAGAACAAGTGTTTATTGACGGTGCGAAAGTTTACGATCGTTTTGATGAAAAATATCAAGCGAAAAGCGATTTCATGCTAGGTCAAAGATAAGGTGAAAAAGATGAAGCATTTTAAATTATTTACATCATCGCTAATGGCTTTGGCAATGGCGAGTTCAACAGCAAGTGTTGCCGAAAGCTTTGCAATAACCAATGCAACTGTACATACCGTTACTCAGCAAGGCGTGCTTGAGAATGCCACGGTTGTCATTGAAAACGGTAAAATCACTGCTATTAACCCAAAAACAGTACAGGCTGACACTATTATAGATGCCAAAGGCAAAATTTTAACACCAGGTTTTATTGGTGCTATGAATCAATTGGGTTTAGTTGAAGTGGGCGCGGTTTCAAGAAGCCGTGATGCGAGTGATAAAAAAGCCGATATCACTTTTGATGCCAGCTTAGCGTTTAACCCGCGCTCGTCGGTAATTCCATACAGCCGTAAAGGTGGCATTACCAGTAATATTGTAGCCCCCAGAGGTGGCGAAGATATTTTTAAAGGTCAAAGCTTTGTCGTTGACTTGTCAGGTGAGTTTGAAAGTGTTCGTTTAAGTAATCACAATGTTATTGTTGACTTAAGTGCGAAAAGCAAAGGCTCGCGTGCCTTAAGCTTGCAAACACTACAACAAACCTTTGCAGATGCCAGTAAAAAGTTAGCGAAGACAAAGCAAAAAAATAAAAACGAGGCAAAAGATCCGAGTCGTCAAGACTTAATAGTGAATGCGTTATTGGCAGGTGACAAAGCTTTAGTGGCCTATGTAGACCGAGCAAGCGACATTTTAACGCTATTGAAAATTAAAGCGGAATATTCACTGGATTTGGTTATTGTGGGTGCTGCGGATGCCGTTTTAGTGGCTGAGCAAATTGCTCAAGCTAATGTGCCTGTGGTGTTAGCCGCACTCGATAATTTGCCGGGGAGTTTTGATTCATTACATGCATCGTTAGAAAACGCTGCAGCACTAAGTCAAGCCGGCGTTAGCGTTGCATTAGCGGTTAATGGTGATACCCATAACTTATATCAACTGCGCTATCATGCAGGTAATGCCGTTGCCAATGGTTTATCACGCGATCAGGCTTTGGCTTCAGTAACCGCCAATGTTGCTGATGCCTTTAATCTTGATAGCGGCCGTATTGCGGTAGGTAAACGTGCAGACTTAGTTTTGTGGAGTGCCGATCCTTTTGAACTGAGTACACAAGTCAGTCAAATGTGGATTGATGGTAAGCAATACTCTACCACCAGCCGTCAAGATGCGTTACGAGACCGCTACACTACCGACAGCGATATGCCTAGAGCCTATACAAAGTAGCCTTGAGTTTTAACGCTGCCTAAATAAAAAACCACGCAATGCGTGGTTTTTTTATGACGCTATTCTCAGGTTTGTTGACCTGTCGAGATGACATTTACAGCGACTTGTTTGCTATTTAGACAAGGTAGAACATGTGACGTGTCGCTCGCTACACGAACAGGAAATAACGCCAACGAGATTTTAAAAAATGTTCGCTTTGTTGCTTATTTTTTAAATAGCATAATGCTTATTCAAAGCTCGCGCCGCGATTAAGTCCGTTTTAAGTTGAATAAATTTTAACCCTGAAATATCAACAGATCTGAGGGGAAAGTGATGAAAAATTTTAGGCTTTCTTTCAGGCATGTTAGCGCCTAAAATATTTCAAATATTACCTAACGATAATGAGAATGGCTTATGCCGCAGTTATTACTTGAAAATGAATTTGGCCGAATTGAGCAGTTTCTGCTTGGCGATGGCCTACAAGCCCTGCGTTTTGTTCATCAAAAGGGCCAAGGTACGATCAGTTTATATGCTGGGCAAGTATTGACTTGGCAACCACACGCTCAGCAGCCTGTATTTTGGCTGAGCAAAGACAGCGCCTATCGTCAGGGTAAGGCAATTCGTGGTGGTATTCCCATATGCTGGCCTTGGTTTGGCGATAAAGTAAAGCTCGCCGATGGCAGTATTATTAGCACTAGCAACCATGGCTTTGCGCGACAAAGCCAATGGCAACTGGATGCTTTTACTATCGCTGCAGAGGGGGTTAGCATCACCTTATCGCTAAGGGGCGAGCAACTCAGTAAATATTGGCCTGGCGCTTTTCAATTACGCCAAAACTTGCAGTTTTCTGAGGCGTTTTCGCAGCAACTATCCATAACAAATTTATCGCCACAGCCAGTGGCCTATACGTGTGCTTTACATAGCTATTTTTGCGTTGGCCACGCAAAAGATACTAATTTTTCGGCGTTAAATCACTTAATTTTTGATGATAAAGTAACCGGCAAGCGACAACAAAGATCGCCGCTGGTTAATTGCCAAGGGCCAATTGATCGCATTTATCATCGTGAACAAAACCAACAAAATAATCTAGTAATTGTTGATCACCAGTGGCAAAGAGAAATTGCAATATGCAGTGACGATTGCCAACAGTGGGTATTGTGGAACCCGGGTGTTAACGCGCAGGCGATGACAGATATTCATGCCCAAGGTGAAAATGAATTTGTCTGCTTAGAAGCCGCAAACACTCAATGGCAAACGCTCGCAAGTCAAGCCACTCGTCAAATAAGCCAAGTGGTTAAGGTTAACCAGAGGTAGTGCCGCAGCAGGTATTGCCGATAGCTTAGCCGAATATATGAACAGCTTGCTGAGCGAAAGTTAAGCTAACTAATTAAAGATAACACTTTGATTTCGGCCGTTGTTTTTCGCTTCGTATAAGGCTTTATCAGCCCCTTCTATATACTCTTCAAGTGGCGTGGTTGGCAGCGGTAACTGACAAATGCCGAAACTGATAGTGGTGGTAAAGGTACCACTGGTGCTGGAAATAGGGAATGAAAGCTCAGCAATGTTTTTTCTTATTCGTTCAACAATATGATGAGCTTGTTGAGCACTAGTGTCAGGCAAGAGCATGATAAATTCTTCGCCTCCCCATCTGCCAACCACATCCACTTTTCGTAGCGTTGCAGATAATTGCTCAGCGATAATTTTTAAAACATCGTCGCCAACGAGGTGGCCATATGTATCATTAATTTGTTTAAAATTATCAATATCAGCTAACACGACACAGAGATTTTGCTCTTTCTTAGCAAGCTGGTCAAAGCGATAGTGAATATGGCTTCGGTTTGGCAATTGCGTTAAATAGTCAGTTTCAGATTGTTTTATTAAGCGTGCTTTTAAGTAAGTAATACTGTTGAGTAGTGCCAGATAAAAAACAATGGCAATAATAAAAAAGAGCACAAATCGACTTAAAAATATTCGCCAGTATTCACTTTGCTCAACCGCGGGTGGAGACACAATAAACATGCGCCAATTTAACTCTTGTATCGGCATTTGAGAGATTAACAAGCCTTGGTCTGTGGTGTACATCACTTCGTTGCTTAAATCAGTATTAGCATGATTGTTTTTGCGCAGCGACTGATACCAAGGTAAATCGCTTAAGTGTGTCATTAGGGCATCACGGTGCAAGCTTTCTGACTTGAGAATATTGCTCGACGATAATGTAATGACATTATTACTATCGACAAACAGTAACTCAAAGCCAAAACGATCACTGTACTCTTTAAACTTTTCAGAAAAGTAATCTAAGTCAATAGCCACACCCGTAAAACCGATAAACTCACCCTTTGAGTTGCGCAATTTATTGTCAAAATATAAATGAGGGTTATCGGCATTGCCAATGTCAGTAAATTGTTCTGCAGGTAGCACTTTTAAGCGGTGAAACCACTCAGTAGCTTTGCTGTCTAACGTCGCTTGTTTGTTATTTGAGTCCAGCATAATATTATGCTTTTCTAGGGCGATAAAGGTGACCATGTTATACGAAGTAGAAATACTATTTAAATAATCTACTATGGTTTGCTTTTCTATTTGCTCTTGATCAACGTAGTCCAGAACAAAAATGTTATTCGCCATGAAGTTTGCCACGCGTAACGGTCGCAATATTTCACTGGTGACTAGCGAAAATAATGGCGTGATAGCACTTTGTACTTGCTTGTTATGACTGTTGATCACATCTTTTAATGTGTAATAGGAGGTTAAAATAACCGTTACTATCGTCACAAAAAATAGCACCGCAATGTAGCGATCAAATTTATTACCAAAACTCATAAATGAAAACGAATCGTTAAGTGATTTTGTTAGTGTTATTTATAGCGTGATTCTGCATATTTGGCTATGACTTTGTTGATAGCTATTGGCAAGCTGCTTTGATAGTAGCGCCCAAATATAAGTGTTTATTAATCGCTGGAGAGGACTTTTACATCGACTTGTTTGGTATTTATACTCGGCAGCGCATGTGAGGTGTAGCTTGCGATACGAACAGGTGATAACACGGTTTAAATTTCAAACAAGTGCTGCCTTTAGGCTGATTTAAAACGAACCTACACTTTGTTGTTCGCTTTTTATATCGCCTAACTATTATTCTATGCTCGCGCTGCGATTAAATCCGTTTTACGTTGAATAAATATTAACCCTGAAAGTTCAATAGACCCTAGTTTATTCTCAGGTGTTTATTTAGTAAGGCTTGGGTGAAATTGGTTTTCAAATAGAAGCCCCGAGGCAAGGTCATAAAGGGTTGGCCGTGACGGTTATATGCTTGTGTTTTAGCCTGGCTATTAGCACCTTTCGGTCGTAACTGTAATACTTGGCCATGCTTGCCATGAATATTTTCGACATGACCTAAAACGATCATATCGGTAAGTTCTTGCCAGTCTAGCGCTAGTAGCTGCTCTTCTTCTGCAGACGGTGACCAAATAAAAGCGCTACCTACCATGCGATCGGCAACGGGAATAGTGCGCTCGGAGATCACTGGGATCCATAATACGCGGGCAAGTTTATTTCGAATATGGCTAGTCTGCCATTGTGCGCCAACTAAGCCGGTTAATGGGGCAACACAAATAAACGTCGTTTCTAACGGTTTACCTTGCGCATTTATTGGTAGAGATTTTAATTCAATCCCTAAATGCGGAAAATCAGGCTCTGGGCGCGAGCCGGCGCTAGCACCTAAGACTTGCTCTAGGAGTAAGCCGATCCAACCTTTTTCCCGCTTAAGATCTTTTGGCACCACAACATTAATCGACGCGGCTATCTCCCCTAAGGTCATGCCGGCAAGATTTTGTGCTCTGTTTAGCAATTCAGCTTCACTTTTTGGGATCTTTGGTTTAGTCAATGTGTACCTTGCCTAAAATGATTTTTGTCTATTATCGGCCAGCCCTTAGCCTTTGAGCAAGGGAATTATTGATATCGCGCCTAGCTTGCCTTGGCTATTTTCTATGCAAACGGGTGAGCGCTGCTACTACAAGTTATCATTAGTCATAATAAATGTTTGCCCAAAACTGTAGAGTGTGGAAGAATCAAAGCATTATTTAATGCGCTCAGGAGTTCCTGTGATAGATGCTGAAGGCTATCGAGCCAATGTCGGCATAGTAATAATCAATGACAGGGGACAAGTATTTTGGGCCAGGCGTTTTGGTCAGCATTCTTGGCAATTTCCACAAGGTGGTGTTGATGAGGGTGAAACTGCAGAGCAAACTATGTACCGGGAGCTAACCGAAGAAGTCGGTTTAAAGCCTGAACATGTTAAAATTGTGGCGTCGACTAAACATTGGTTGAAATACAAATTACCAAAAAGGTTAATTAGGCACGAAAGTTTACCCGTTTGTATTGGTCAAAAGCAGAAATGGTTTTTACTTAAACTAACGGCAGCAGAATCAGCGGTTGACTTATTGCAGTCAAACCACCCTGAATTTGATGACTGGCGTTGGGTTTCTTATTGGTACCCTGTCCGACAAGTGGTGTCATTTAAACGTGAAGTTTATCGAAAGGTGATGAAAGAGTTTGCCTTAGCGGCAATGCCCAATTACCGCCAAGAACGTCGCCGACGTCGAGCTTAAATATAGTCTCATAGATTATTAGTATGTCTTGTTAAATAGCTCACTACGGTGAGCTATTTCATTTACCGCTAGTCATAATTGCGTTGCTAAAAATAATCAAGAGGGATTTTAATGCTTACTATTTTGCGCCGAATTGTTTTAGAGTTTAGTCAAGCCTCGGTACTTGACCAAGCACTGATGCGTTTAGTCACACAGGTTAAAGAAACGCTTGCCACTCAATGCTGCTCTATCTACTTAGCTGATCATCAGCAACAACATTTTCTTTTAATGGCGTCCAATGGTTTAGCGCCAGATACCGTGGGTTTAACCAGTATTGGCTTTACCGAAGGCTTAGTTGGCTTGGTGGGCCAACGTGAAGAGCCGATTAATATTGCCAATGCCCATCAGCACCCCGACTTTATGTATGCGCCAGAAGTAGAAGAAGAAAAATTTCAGGCGTTTTTAGGTACTCCTATCATTCACCAACGTAAAGTTTTAGGTGTGTTAACCGTTCAACAAACGCAAGCACGAGTTTTCAGCGAGCATGAAGAAGCCTTTTTGGTTACCTTGTCAGCACAACTTGCAATGGCATTGGCTAGCAGGGAAGCGCAAGGGGCGATTTTAGGGCGTGGTCAGCAAAACATAGGTCAACAGCATAAAGGCATAGGTGGTGCGCCAGGTATTGCCATTGGTGAAATGGTGGTTATTCAGCCGAAAGCTGATTTGTCGGCGATTGCGGTTAATCAAACCGATGATATTACGCTGCAGTTACAGATATTTCACGATGCGGTTGTGCGCACGTTAGCTGAGTTTTGCCAATTAAGTGAAAAACTTAAGTCTGTGATATCAGATAGTAGCCTAGATATTTTTGATGTTTATAAGCAGTTGTTAGATAACGATAGCTTCAAGGTGGAAGTTATCGCCAAGATTAAACAGGGTTTTAATGCTCAAAGTGCATTGAAACTAGTGGTTGATGGCTATGTTATTCAATTTGAAGCGCTCGACGATGAGTATTTGCGAGAGCGGGCTTATGATATTAAAGATTTAGGTAACCGACTGCTAAATCATATTCAAAACCAGACTGAGCCAGAGCAAGACTTACCAGCAAAATTTATTTTGGTTGCTGAAGATGTTAGCGCCACATTACTGGCGGAATATCAACACAGTGGATTGTTAGGTGTGGTTTCGGTTAATGGTTCTAATAATTCTCACGCGGCCATTTTAGCAAAAGCACTTAATATTCCGGCCATTATGGGGATAGATTATTTAGCGATACGTCAACTTAATCAAAAACGTGCGATTATTGATGGATACGCCTATCAGTTGTATGTTAGCCCAGGTGCGGCGTTAGTCACTGAATATCAACATATTTTAGCAACAGAGCTTGAGCTGCAAACCCAGGTTAAACAAGCTGCTCATTTACCTGCTGTAACCTTAGATGGCCATGCGATGAATTTGATGGTCAATAGCGGTTTATCAGCGGGTTTGGAATATTCACAAAATGTTGGTGCAGATGGCGTTGGCCTTTATCGCACCGAAATTCCCTTTATGAATCGTAATTGCTTTCCTTCAGAAAACGCGCAAACAGCGCTTTATCACACTGTGTTAAGTTCGTTCGCTGGTAAGCCTGTGACTATGCGCACCTTAGATGTTGGTGGCGATAAGTCGTTGCCTTATTTTCCTATAATTGAAACCAATCCATTTTTGGGCTGGCGTGGTATTCGCATTACTTTGGATCATCCTGAAATATTTTTAGTACAAATTCGGGCTATGTTAAGAGCAAATTACCAATTGGATAACTTGGCAATTATGTTGCCTATGATCTCCAGCATTTCAGAAGTGGATGAAGCGATTAAATTAATAAATCAAGCACATTATGAACTCAGATCTGAACTATTAAATGATCAAGCTGACTGTTTAGCACGTCCTAAAATCGGCGTGATGATTGAAGTGCCCAGTGTTATGTTTCAGTTGCCGGAGCTGGCTGATAAAGTGGATTTTTTCTCGGTTGGCAGTAACGATCTAACTCAGTATCTGTTAGCCGTTGATCGCAATAATAGTCGGGTTGCAAGTTTATATGATTTTTACCATCCCGCTGTGCTGCGCGCGCTTAATTATATTGCTGAGCATAGCTCGCAGCTAAAGATGCCATTAAGTATTTGTGGTGAATTAGCCAATGAGCCTACCGGGGCGTTATTACTAATGGCAATGGGCTATCAAAACCTAAGTATGAGTGCGCATAGCATTGCAAAAGTTAAGTGGGCTATTCGCCATGTTGAAATGCAGCAACTAGAATCTATGTTAGCAGCGGTGTTACGCCAAACAGATGTTTTAAACGTGCATCGTTATTTGCACCAGCAATTTGTTAAACTGGGTTTAGAAGACTTTGTTCATGGCAAGTGGGAATAACCATTGGCAATTAGGAATTACGTCATAATGTATTTAAGTGAATCTAATGTTTATTAGTGTTTTTGTCGCCTGTGCATTATTAGGGGCTATAGTGGGTTTCTTTGCTGGCTTACTGGGCATAGGTGGTGGGCTTATTATTGTGCCTGTATTGGTGTATTTGTTACCACTATTAGGTATTAGCGCCGAGCTTGCCTTTCCGATGGCATTAGCCACCTCGCTAGCATCGATTATATTTACCTCGTCGTCTGCGGCGTTTGCTCACCATAAAAACGGTAATATTCCGTGGTCAATTGCGAAAAAGTTAGTGGTAACTGTCGCGATAGGCGCTGTGCTTGGCGCTATTATTGCTGGGCTATTGTCATTAAAAGCTTTGACTATCATCTTTGCTAGTGCGGTGCTAATTCTAGCGGCATATATGTTTTTATCTATTAAAGTCGAGCGTAGTGTTGCCTTACCTAATAACTGGGTATTAAAAATTATTGGTTTAATTACAGGGGTCTTAGCCAGTTTAATGGGAATTGCTGGTGGCGCAATACTTGTGCCCATTTTGATGTACTGTTCATTAACCATGCGCCAGGCGATTGGCGTAGCTACCGCGAGTGGTATTATTGTCGCGCTGTTTGGGGCATTAGGTTATGTCGTTATCGGCTTCGGACGGGAAGAGTTGCCCCCTTGGAGTATAGGTTACATCTATTTACCGGCTTTATTAGGTATCGTATTAACCTCATCTTTATTTGCGCCGTTAGGGGTTAAAGCCGGGGCAAACTTACCTTTGCGTTATCTTAAAAAAGGCTTTGCATTGTTTTTAATGTTAGTAGCGTTAAAAATGATTTGGTGGTAATTTACCGCGGCAAAACTTATTGACAGCACTTTGTCATTGTCTGCATTTATGAGATAATTTAGCGGTCACTGTGATTTGAAAAGTGTAAAAATTCAGTGCCAATCCATTGTTAATTTGTTCTTTGAAAACAGCAAAAGGAAAGCCGAGTGAAAGCCTATCTTGATTTAATGCGTCATGTTCGTGATGAAGGTGTAGAAAAGTCTGATCGCACAGGTACAGGCACTAAAAGTATATTTGGTTATCAAATGCGCTTTGATTTAGCCAAAGGCTTTCCGCTAGTTACCACCAAAAAGTGCCATTTAAAATCCATTATTCATGAGCTGTTATGGTTCATCAAAGGCGAGTCTAATATTGCCTATTTACAGCAAAATGGCGTAAAAATTTGGGATGATTGGGCGACAGAAGACGGTGAATTAGGCCCGGTTTATGGCGTGCAGTGGCGAAACTGGCCAGCTCATAATGGTGAAACCATAGACCAATTAGCGCAATTAATTACCGACTTAAAGCAAAATCCAGATTCACGCCGCCATATTATTACGGCATGGAACCCTGCGTTATTACCTGATACCGCGCTTAGCCCAGCAGCTAATGCTGCAAAAGGTAAGCAAGCGTTACCGCCATGCCATACTTTATTTCAATTTTATGTGTTAAATGGCAAATTAAGCTGTCAGCTTTATCAACGTAGCGCTGATATTTTTCTGGGGGTTCCATTTAATATTGCTAGCTATGCCTTATTTACTATGATGATAGCGCAGGTTTGCGATTTAGAGCTTGGTGACTTTGTGCATACTTTTGGTGATGCGCATTTGTACTTAAACCACCTTGAGCAAGTTGACGAGCAATTATCACGCGAGCCCTTGCCATTACCTAAAATGTGGATTAATCCAGACGTCAAAAGTATTTTTGATTTCACATTTAGCGATTTTGAGTTACAAAACTATCAAGCGCACCCGCATATTAAAGCCCCTATTTCGGTATAGCGCTGCCGCCAAATTATCACGACTAATACAACAAAGGAGAGCGTGGTCGCACTCCTTTGTTGTGATTAATCTAAACGCAGTTATCCATGCAGTCGGAAAAATTTTGCCAGTAATTGCTCTTCGCTTTCAACCTGCTTGGGGTCGCTAATAATACAATCAATTGGACAAACTGAGATGCATGTGGGTTTGTCGTAGTGGCCTAGGCATTCGGTGCATTTGTCACTGTCAATTTCATAAATTTCTTCCGCCATAGCAATGGCACCGTTTGGGCATTCTGGCGCACACATATCACAATTAATGCAGGCACTTTCAATGAGTAACGCCATCTTTAAGCACTCTGGTTTTGTGCAAAAGGGTGTCGCGTTGTGCCACCGTCAGTTAAGTAGCGCATGATAATAGCAAACGATAAGTCAATATCTGTCGCTAGCGCAATGGCTACTTTATGCCCTGAGCCTTTGGCGTCTTTAATGGACTCACCCTTGAGGTTTTGCATGGCTTGCAAGGTAAAATTAATGTTGCCTTTGGGGGTCATTAGCTCTAACTTGTCTCCGACAAGAAACTTATTTTTTACGTCAATTTCAACTAAGCCTGTGGCTTGGTTTCGGCCAATGACTTCACCAACAAATTGTTGAGTATCACTTTTAGAGTAACCATAGTCATAATTTTGGGTATCACTGGGGCGATGACGTTGTAAAAAGCCTTCGGTATAACCGCGGTGTGCTAAGTGCTCTAAGTCACGACTAAGGGTTTGATTAAAGGGTTTATGATTTATCGCATCTAACATGGCTTGGTGGTAAACCTGAGCGGTGCGCGCGCAGTAATAAAAAGATTTTGTACGGCCTTCAATTTTTAAAGAATGTACCCCCATTTTAACTAAGCGCGCCACATGCTCTACTGCACGCAAATCTTTTGAATTCATGATATAAGTACCGTGCTCATCTTCAAAAGCCGGCATATATTCACCAGGGCGACCTTGCTCTTGCAGTAAAACTACGTCTTGAATAGGTTTTTGTTTTGGTGGGTAAATTCCACTGGCGTCAGTTGCTATAATATCACCGGTAGCGGTTTCTTTAGCGGCATGAACGTCGTATTTCCAGCGGCAAGCATTAGTGCAGGTGCCTTGGTTGGGATCGCGTTTATTGATGTAGCCGGACAATAAACAGCGGCCAGAATACGCCATACAAAGAGCGCCATGTACAAACACCTCTAGCTCCATGTCGGGACAGCGAAAACGAATTTCTTCTATTTCATCAAGTGATAGTTCGCGCGACAGAATGACTCGTTCAACGCCTTGTTGATGCCAAAATTTAACGGTGGCCCAATTGACGGCATTGGCTTGCACAGACAGGTGAATTGCCATCTCAGGAAAGTTTTCGCGCACTAGCATGATCAAACCAGGATCAGACATGATCAAGGCGTCTGGCTGCATGGCGATAATTGGCTTTATATCGCGTAAAAAAGTGGTTAACTTACTGTTGTGAGGTGCAATGTTATTTACGAGATAAAACTTTTTGCCAAGCGTATGGGCTTCATCGATCGCAAGTTTAATATTTTCTAAACTAAATTCGTTATTGCGAACCCGCAATGAGTAACGAGGTTGGCCGGCGTAGACGGCATCAGCGCCATAGGCAAAGGCGTAACGCATGTTTTTTAAGCTACCGGCTGGCGATAATAATTCTGGCTTAAGCATATCAAGGTGTCTGATAGTAAAATGGGTTGCGCATTATAATGAAATCTCAGCGCGTGTATTGGGCTTTATGCGCATATATTGATCTCAATCAAGAGATGAAAAAAAGTGCAATAGAGGCCAGAACTGGCTTTTAATTGACCAAAAATCAAGGTATTGTGTAATGGATAGTTACCGCCTAAGCCAATAATAAGGATTGTTCATGAGCGCAGAAAATGCATTGCATATCATACTCGTAGAGAAAATTAGACAAGATGCATTGGTGCTACCTACGTTGCCAGAAATAGCGATGAAAGTCAGGCAAGCGGCTGACGATCCAGACATTAGTTTAGCGAAAATGAGTGATATTATTGCTCATGATCCTGCGTTATCTTTAGGGATACTCAAAGTGGCTAATAGTGTTGCTTTTGGTCGTGCAGTTAAAGTTGAATCAGTAGCACAAGCCGTGACCCGTATTGGCTTAAAGCAAATTAAAAGCATAGCGACGGCCATGGCGGTGGAGCAGATGTTTGTTTCAAACAATCAGGTTGTAGCGCAATATATGCGCAGGTCATGGCAAAAAACCGTCGATGTCGCGTCGGTGGCAATTGCATTGATGGTGAAGTACTTAGAAAACAATAAAAATACGCCATTTACACTAGATACCATTACCTTAGCCGCAATTATTCATAATATAGGTGTCTTGCCAATACTGGCAGAAGCAGAAAGTCACCCGAAAGTTTTTGCTACCTCGGCCTTTTTACAACAAGCTATTATTAAACTTGCAAATGAGATTGGCGCAGAAGTGACTAAAGCATGGGAATTTCCAGAAGAACTAACACATATAGTGAAGTCGTGGAATGATTTAACGTTTTTACCTAAAGCGGTGCATTATTTAGATTTTATTCGAGCTGGCGCTATATACCACGAAATATTTAAAAGTATTTCAACGCGCGATACGTTACTGAAAAGTTATGTTAAAAAAGGAATTTTACCGAGTGTGGACTATCTCTCATCAACTGAATTTACTGAGCGTGTGGCGCAAGTAAGAGCCATGTTTTAATCGCTAGTATCACAAGGCAACTTGCGCCACCTTGTGATACTGGGTGCTGAACTAGCTATCTAAATAATCACTGGCTTTTAATGAAAATTCAGCCAATAAGTGCTCAATAAAGCGATTTAATTCACCCGCCATTAAGGCAAAGTCAGCGTCGAGTTTCGCTAAGACATCGTCGGCATCAATATCATCATTTTGCTCATGAATAACATCAAAAAACTTTAAGCGTTTTATGGCTAAATCATCACATAAGATAAATGATAAAGACTCATCCCACTCAAGAGCCACTTTCACCACATACTTGTCGGCGTCTAAGTGCGCTTTGATTTCTTCGCTAGTAAGATCTTGATTTTTAACTCTCACTACAGCGCCGTCGTCGCCAAGGGCATTAAACTCGGCTTCCATACCGAGCTGAAAGTTACTGCCTAAATTATGCTCAGTTAACCAATCGGTCATTATCTCATCTGGTGCTTTTTCTGGCGAGGTGCTAGTAACCGGCAAGGTGCCTAAAGATTTTCGTAATAAGGCTAAAAAGTCTTCAGCCTTACTACGGCTACTGGTATCAATAACAATGAGGTTATGGGCGGCATTAATATATGCGCGGGTGTCGCTATAACGAGAAAATGCTCGTGGTAACAATTCAAAAATTATGTCTTCTTTAAATTGCTCTTTCTCTTTTTTAGTGGCACTACGCGATTGCTCAGCTTCTAACTGTGCTATTTTTTGTTCAAGCATATCTTTGACAACAGGTGCCGGCAGTATTTTTTCTTCTTTGCGGGCGCATAATAAGTAATTGCCATTGACCGAATGTACAATTGAGTGGCCATGCTTACCTAGGGCATTAACCCAACCAAAGTGAGATTGTTCAGTAGATGCACATGGGGTAAATAAATGCTCCGACAACTGCTGCTCTAAATCTGCTTCAGAACATTCAAAAGGGCGAGTAAACGCAAAAAAGTATAGGTTTTTAAACCACATTGAATAGATCCTATGCCCGATAGTTTTGGGCGAATAATTGAAAAAACGACGGCCATATTACCTTACTTATGCACTGTGCGCACGTCTTAGATAATTGCATTAATTGACTTTGAACTATGCCATGCTGTTGAACTTGATATCAAAACGCAGGCCTTTGCCCGGGGTTGAGCTTGCGCTTATTTTACCATTAAGTGTGTCTTGTACTAGGCTATGCACTATATGTGTGCCCAAGCCCGTACCGCCTTGGTGCTCAGCTGTAGTGTAAAATGCGTCAAAAAGATGTTCTAACTGTGTTGCTGACACGCCATGACCATTATCAGTAAAGGTAATGTGCACTTGTTCACCTGTGAGTCGCACTGTGATAGTGATAACTCCACGGTTAATGTTTTTAAAGCCATGCTCGATGGCGTTAAGGATTAGGTTAGTGAAAATTTGTGAAATGGCACCTGCGTGGCAGTAAACCTCCGCGTTTTGCGGGCAGTTGATTTTAATCGTATGATTACTCTTTTTTAGCTTAGGGTGTAGCGAGTGAATAATTTCATCGAGATACTTGGCTAAATCAACTTTACGGATTTTATCGCTAATTTGATCAACCGCAACCTGTTTAAAGCTTGATACTAGTTCCGATGCGCGCTCAAGATTATTTAGAACAAGTGCTAAGCCCTTATCAACGTTGGTGGTAAAGTCTTCAAGCACACGTTTGGAGAGCTTATTGGCATTGATATTGTCTTTAAAATTGGCGACTAAATCAGCCATATAAGATGTTGACGTGATGCCGATGCCAATTGGGGTGTTTATTTCGTGGCACACCTCCGCCGACATACCGCCTAAAATCGCCATCTTTTCCGCATCGAGTAAACGTTCTTGTGCTTTGTTTAATTCTAAAATGTAATTTTTTAACTCTCGGTTTGTGGCGATTAGGGTTTTCTCCGTGACGCTTCTATGGCTGTTTTCAGCTTTTAATTTTTGCTGTTGCGCTAATAATTCACGTTGCTGAACTTCCATTTTTAACATTGTGGTACTGAGCGATGAGGTTTTGCGAGCGACTTCTTGCTCTAACATTAAGTTTTGTTCATCCAGTTTGCTATTGGCTGATATAATTTTCCCTTGCGCGAGCGCCAACTGCTCTTTGTAGAGTACTAACTCATCGATGAGTTTGTTGTAAGCATTTTGCAAGACTTGTAATTCGTTATTTTCATAACTAATGACATGTAGTTTAGATGCTTCAGGATCATCAATGTCAAACTGATTAATTTGTTCCGTCAGTTTATTAAGTGGCGAGGTTAATAAGTTGGAAAACGCATAGGAAAATAATAATACCAAGGCCGCTGTTTTCAACATGGCATTACCGATAAGAAAATAAATACCGACTTGAATACGGTTAAAAATGACCTCGTTGCTTGACAATAATGTAACAGAGCCAACTTTTGTGGTGCGGCCTGAAAATTCAAAAATTAACGGAAAGGAATGACCGAACAAGCCATCGCGCTCCATGCTTACGTTGAAATAATCATTACTATTTTCCTCCGAGCTAAAGGGCTCCATATTAAGTCGATTCGAATCAATTTCTATACCTTGTTGGGCAATAATCTGATTGTTTTCATCGCTAACCGTGATGCCTTGAATCATAGGAATAGCGATTAAACCGTTGGCAATATCAATTGCTTGTTGAGTGTTAAGCTCCCATACCGCCCGCGTTAAACTGCCACTAAAGGTTTTTTCAAGCGTTAATAACTCACTCGTGATGTGACTTTTAGTGTTGATGTACTCAGCGCCAATTTGGATACAAGTGACAAGAAATGTCAGGAGAAAATAAAATGACAAGACGCGCGTAAGTAGTTTTCGTGACAGACTGGTTGTGTTCATTAACGACTTCTTTTAAGTTGCATGCGAAAGTTTAGGCAATTTATTTTGCCTTACCCTATGTATGATAGTTAAACTTATACCAATGTTAAGCCTGTAATGCGATTTTCACTAATCATAAACTTAATAGAATTGCCATTAGATATCAATTATTTATTATAAATAGCACTAGGCACTAATCTGACGTATAAAAAAGTTGGCGTTTAAACATTTCAGTTAATGCAAAGTCAATTAAGGCTAAAAGTAGCATTTTAATTTTGACCAGCAAAATAATATAACGCCATTTTGTCACTAAACTGTCATAAAGCTTTGGCAAACTACAGACAATTAATGTTTAGCCTCGAAAACTGTTAAAGGGTTCAAAATGAAATATAGATATAGCAAAATTGTCGCCGCTTTATTCTCTTCTTTATCACTGTCAGTATCTGCTGCGGATGTTGAAATTTATGGTAAAGCGAATTTGTCATTACAATTATCTGATGAAGGTGAAGGCTCATTTACTGAGATAAAAAGTAACGCTTCACGCATCGGCTTAAAAGGCACACATGCACTTAATGATGACTTAACGGTTATTTATAAAGCAGAATTTCAAGTAGACTTAGATGGTGATAGTGCTAAGGGTGATAGTATTACTGATCGTAATCAGTATGTCGGCTTAGCGGGCAGCTTTGGTGAAGTGTTGTTAGGTAAAAATGACACTATGCTGAAACAGTCACAAGGTAAAGTAGATTTATTTAGTGACTATAATGCCGATATAAAAAGCTTGTGGAAAGGTGAAAATCGCATGGCGGATACGCTTTCTTATAAGTCGCCAAAGTTCAATCATTTGCAACTGGGTGTAACTTATATAGCTGAAGATGCTGTTGATGCAGAAGATGGTGTGTCTGTAGCAGTATTTTACGGTGATGCAAAATTAAAAAAATCATCAATTTATGCCTCAGTGGCACATGATGCTGAGGTCAAAGGTTATGATATCACGCGGGCAACGGTGCAAGGTAAAGTCGGTAAGATCATTTTAGGTGCTATGATTCAAACACAAGAAAAAGTGGATGGTAGCGCTGAAATGGATGGTTATATGGTGTCAGCAAAGTATAAAATGGACAGCATCACCTTTAAAGGCCAATACCAAGCCGCTGACTTTAAAGCTGGCGACGATAAATCTGGTATCACCCTAGGCGCTGATTATGCGTTAGCAAAAAGCACTAAACTATATGCATTTTATACCAGCTTTGATATGGATACGGACGCCGACCAAGATTATTTAGCAGCAGGTATTGAATACAAGTTTTAAAAGTGCAAGATAACAAGAGGAAAAAAGTCGCAACAGGCGGCTTTTTTCTTGTTTTATGGTTAACGAGTCAAGACTTCTAGCTAACCTTTAAGCACAACTTGTCCATGCTATAGTAATAATTTCTTGCGAGTGGCACACATTGCACACTCGCGTGATATAAAAATAGCAAAGTATAGAGCGCAATATTTTAACCCTTGTCATGAAACTGTCATAATTGACTAGCACAATGCAGTTTTGTGGTTCGCTCTCAGGAAGTAATAGATGAATAAACAAATTTTGGTGGTGGAAGACGAAGCATCAATTAGAGAAATGATCAGCTTTGTATTATTACAACATGGATTTAAGGTTGTAGAAGCAAGCACCACAGCCCAAGCGCAGGCAAAAATGAAAGAGCCTTATCCTGACTTAATACTGCTAGATTGGATGTTACCTGGTGGCTCAGGCGTGAAGTTTGCTAAAGCATTACAACAGCATGAACAGACGCGTAATATTCCCATCATCATGATAACAGCGCGCTCGGATGAAGATGATAAAGTTAGAGGGTTTGATGCAGGCGTTGATGACTATGTGACTAAACCCTTTTCACCGAAAGAGTTAATTGCCCGCATTAAAGCGGTGATCCGACGGGTAACGCCAACAGCCATAGACGAGGTGATAAACTTCCACGGGCTAAGTTTAGATCCTGTTGCCCATCGAGTGAGTATTAATGGGCAAAGTATTGAGTTGGGGCCAACCGAGTTCCGCTTGTTACATTTTTTTCTCACCCATACCGAGCGCGTCTATAGCCGCGAGCAACTGCTTGATAATGTTTGGGGCACCAATGTCTATGTGGAAGATAGAACCGTGGATGTTCACATACGCCGCTTGCGAAAAGCGATTTCCGGCGCTGGCCATGAAAACTTTATTCAAACGGTGCGAGGCTCAGGCTATCGCTTTTCTCACCAAGTTACTAGTACAGGTTAAGCACTAAATTATGTATTTTCGCACCTCAGCGCGTACCTTGTTTACTCGTATGGCTAGTATCCTGGTGATCAGTGCGCTTGTTGGTTACTTATTAGGGCAAACATTTCTAGTGCTCAGTTTTGTTTCATTGGCTTTACTAGCGTGGCATTACAGTCATTTATACAAGTTAATGCAATGGTTGTGGCAAGGTAAATCGATTGCGCCGCCCCAAGCCGCGGGAGTCTGGGGACATATCTATGATGGGCTTTACCGTAGAATTCGTAAACAAAGGTTAAAGCAAAAGCAATTAAATGAACGTATTCGAAAATTTCGAGATGGCTCGGAAGCATTGCCTGATGCCGCGTTAGTGCTAACAACCGAGTTAAATATTTTATGGGGTAATAGTAAAGCCTCGTCTTTTTTAGGTGTACGTTGGCCGATAGATATTGGCCAACGTATTGATAACTTAATTCGTTTTCCAGAATTTTCAAAATATTTAAAAAAAGCTGACTACAGCGCGCCTTGTTTAATCAGATCACCTATTAACCATGAGCTAGAGCTTGAATTACGATTAATGCCATACGGCAGCGATCAAATATTGCTGTTAGCACGCGATGTCAGTAAGTTGCGCCGCTTAGAAGTGATGCGTCGTGATTTTGTTGCTAATGTATCGCACGAATTAAAAACGCCCTTAACGGTAGTGCGCGGTTATGTAGAAATGATGCAAAGCAGCAACACTGAACTTGCACCGCAGTGGCAAAAAGCCTTTACCAGCATTGCCTCGCAAGTGTCACGCATGGACAGGTTAGTGGATCAGTTATTGGTATTATCACGTGTCGAAAATAATATTGAAACCGAACACCAGCAAACCGTGAATTTATCTGCTTTGCTTTTTAGTATCATGGAAGACATATTATGGCTAAATCAAGAGCCACAGCACGAGATAGTGCACAACATAACACCAGATCTAAAAATAAAAGGTAACGAGCATGAACTGAAAAGTGCATTGTTAAATATAATTGCAAATGCCATTGCCTATACGCCAGCGCGCGGTGTTATTTCGGTGTCGCTTACGGCGACAGCACAGAAGATACGTTTTAGCGTTAAAGATAATGGCCCGGGTATTCAGGCCGCGCACATTAATCGTTTAACGGAGCGATTTTTTCGGGTTGATAAATCGCGTTCTCGCGATACTGGCGGCTCTGGCTTAGGTTTGGCGATAGTAAAGCATGTGCTCAATCATCACCAAGGCGAGTTGAGTATTATTAGTGATGGTAAAAGTGGCAGTGAATTTATTATCCATTTTACGCAAGAACTGGCGGCAAAACCTTCAGTCGCCCCTGTGGCGGTTGATTGAAAAATCACGGTAGTGAGCATTTAGCGTTGCGCTATTTGCTTATACGCTTTTGCTATTTTTCGCTTAGGCAAAAGCAGAGGCTGCAATACGTGCTTTTGTCTATAACTAGCGGCAATGTTTGCTTGTCATCTAAGTGTCACATAGTTTTCGTATTCTTGTCATATTCACATTTTAAAATGAGTTGAAATTAATTAAAGTTCTCATCGGAGCGTAATATGAGTGTAAAACGTGCTTTAGGCATAATAGGCGTAGCGAGTTTGTTCAATTTCTCAGCATTAGCTGCAGATACAGCATTACCCGAATATAAAAAAGTCAGTGGCATATCTGGTAATGTATCATCGGTTGGCTCAGATACCTTAGCGAATATGATGACCTTTTGGGCGGAAGAGTTTAAGCGCCACTACCCGAATGTTAATGTGCAAATTCAGGCGGCGGGTTCATCAACTGCGCCACCGGCGTTAACCGAGGCAACGTCAAACCTTGGGCCGATGAGTCGCAAGATGAAGTCACGAGAAATTCAAGCCTTTGAAAAGCGCTATGGTTATAAGCCAACAGCGGTGAGAGTCGCCATTGATGCCTTGGCAGTATTTGTTCATAAAGATAACCCCATTAAAGGTTTGCGCATTGAGCAAGTGGATGCGATTTTTTCAAGTAACCGCAAGTGTGGTGCGGTAAAAGATGCGAAACGCTGGGGAGATCTAGGCTTATCGGGCGATTGGTCAGGTAAAGATATCCAGCTATATGGCCGCAATTCGGTGTCGGGCACTTATGGTTACTTTAAAAAGAAGGCGTTATGTAAAGGCGACTTTAAAAATAGTGTAAATGAGCAACCCGGCTCGGCCTCTGTGGTGCAATCAGTATCTGCCTCGTTAAATAGTATTGGCTATTCAGGTATTGGCTATCAAACATCGGGCGTTAGGGCGTTACCTTTAGCAAAAACTGGTGATAACTTTGTTGCTGCTAATATGGAGAATGCGGTCGCGAATACCTACCCACTTTCACGGTTTTTATATGTTTATGTTAATAAACACCCAAACAAGCCGCTTGCGCCAATGGAAGCAGAGTTTTTACGTTTAATACTATCTAAAACGGGGCAATATATCGTAGAAAAAGACGGCTATATCCCGCTACCTGCATCAGTGGTAGAGAAAGAGTTGAAAAGATTAGGATTGTAAGTCTTTATAATATAATCGTTTACAAGTCAAAAAAGTCCACCCTCTAGTAAATGGGTGGACTTTTTTGTTTAAGGGCTTAATTTATCGAGAAATATCCACCATGAGGTCGTCAGCAAGGTTTTCAAGTGCCACAATCATGGCATCAATGTCTTGTGGCGAAACAGCAATAGTAACTTTGGCTTTAAATAACTCATGGCCAGCATGGGGGGCGCTTTCTTGCGTGCTGACCAGTTTCAGCAAGTTACCGCCATGATGATGTATGGCGCTTGAAATTTCTTGTACTATACCAACACGGTCGTTGGCGGTCAGTTCTAACACTAACTGAGATTGACTCGGCTCTTGCTCTGGGCTGACTTGTTCTATTTGTATTTTAAAACCCGCTAACGTGGCAAGCTTGTCGGCCAACAACTGAGAGTTTTCGGGACTTACGGCAATTTCCACCACACCGGCAAATACGCCAGACATTTGGTGCAAACTGGATTTTTGCCAATTGCCTTTATGTTGTGTGATCAGATCAGATAAAACCTCTACTATGCCAGGGCGGTCGGCGGTGATAAACGATACAATAAGCTGGTTCATGGTTAATCCTTTGCAATAAGTGAGATGAAGTTTTTTAGCTAGTTAACTTTGCAAGGCCGTTAGCGACATTTTACTGGCGATTTAGTTGCACTAACTCTTTATGCAGTTGCGCATCGTCGCCTAAATTAAGCTCAATTAAACGTCGTAATAAACTGACACTCTCAATGTCAATTGCATTGCATTGCACGCCAATTTCATTGCCTTTTTGATGAACAACAGCAATATGCATAAATATTTCTGCCTCACTATCGGCTAACTGAGATGATAATGAACCTAGCTGCCTGGTTAGTGGCATAGCTTGGCCTTCAAGCTTTAGTAAGGCCCCATTAAGTGATATATCATCTATTTTTGCTGAATATTGTTGCTCATTTACCGTCAGTATTGCTGGCATAGAGTATAATACTCGCGTGTATTGACGTCGGTTTTGCATTGCAATTAACTTTAACTACCTTGGTCTTTTCAGCATAGCGTGCTTTTAAAAAAAAGGCACCTTAAATAAATCATTAAGGTGCCTTTATCTTGTTATTAACTAATTAGTTAGCGCAACTAGCTAGCCAATTTTTTTGTACTTGATGCGGTGCGGCTCAACCGCTGCTGGGCCATAGGTTTTCTTTAACCAGGCTTCGTAATCGGTAAAGTTACCTTCATAGAAGTTGATTTTACCTTCATCACGGTAATCTAAAATGTGCGTGGCAATGCGGTCAAGGAACCAGCGGTCATGTGAAATAACCATGGCACAACCTGGAAATTCTAATAAGGCCTCTTCCAGTGCACGCAGTGTTTCTACGTCAAGATCGTTGGTTGGCTCATCCAGTAATAACAGGTTACCCCCGGTTTGCACTAACTTGGCTAAATGCACGCGGTTGCGCTCACCACCGGATAGTTCACCGATAAGCTTTTGTTGATCATTGCCTTTAAAGTTAAAGCGACTGGCGTAGGCGCGACTGGGTATTTCAAAATTACCAATCGTTAACAATTCATTGCCTTGTGAAATTTCTTGATAGACGGTTTTTTTGTCATCCATATCGTCGCGAAACTGATCAACACTGGCAAGCTTCACCGTGTCACCTAATGTAACTGACCCTGAATCTGGCTGTTCGGCACCTGACATAATTTTAAATAAGGTTGACTTACCAGCACCGTTTGGTCCGATAATGCCAACAATGGCGCCTTTAGGGACACTAAAGCTTAAGTCATCAATTAACACTCTATCGCCAAATGACTTGGTTAAGTTTTCGACATCTAACACTTTATCGCCTAAACGCGGTCCAGGTGGAATGTACAGCTCATTGGTTTCATTGCGCTTTTGATGATCTTGGCTGTTAAGCTCTTCAAAACGAGCCATACGGGCTTTGTTTTTTGATTGTCGTGCTTTCGGGTTTGAGCGCACCCACTCAAGCTCTTGCTTAATGGTTTTTTGGAGTGCACTCTCACTTTTGCTTTCTTGCTCAAGACGGGCATCTTTTTGTGCTAACCATGAAGAATAGTTTCCTTCATATGGAATACCATGGCCACGGTCAAGCTCTAAAATCCAGCCAGCGACGTTATCTAAGAAGTATCTATCATGGGTAATGGCGACTACAGTGCCTGAATAGTCATGTAAGAAACGCTCCAACCAAGCTACTGACTCGGCATCTAAGTGGTTGGTTGGCTCATCTAGAAGTAGCATGTCGGGTTTTTGCAGCAATAAGCGACACAAGGCAACACGACGGCGTTCACCACCACTCAGTACAGCGACTTTTTGCTCCCATGGCGGCAAGCGCAGCGCGTCAGCAGCACGTTCAAGCACGTTGTCAATGTTATGACCATCTTGGCTGTTAATGATGTCTTCCAGTTGGCCTTGCTCTTTTGCTAAGGCGTCAAAGTCGGCATCGGGCTCAGCATATTCGGCGTAGACTTGATCTAAGCGCGCCATGGCATTTTTCACCTCTGCCACTGCTTCTTCAACGATCTCGCGCACAGTTTTTTCTTCATCTAACACAGGCTCTTGCGGTAAGTAACCGATATTGGTACCCGCTAGGGCTTTTGCTTCACCTTCAAACTCGGTATCAACACCGGCCATAATGCGCAACAAAGTAGATTTACCTGAGCCATTTAAGCCCAGTACGCCAATCTTAGCGCCTGGGAAAAAAGAAAGAGAAATGTCTTTTAAAATTGTGCGTTTAGGTGGGACTACCTTAGAAACGCGGTTCATCGACATGATGAATTTATCGGGTAATGGTTGTGCCATGAAAAACCTTTTGATTTATTTAGGAAAACATTAATGTTGATATTTTAGGTGAAAGCCGATGGGCAAGCAAATGAGTTTGTGCGCTTGTGCAATGTGGCGACAGTAAGTGGATGTAAAGCTTGCGGTTAATACTTTTTATGCCTGCTTAATCAATTTTTAGGCAGCGGGTGCTTTGTCCAGTTGAATTCAAGGTCGCTTACGCCGATACTTAACCATTAACGTTTTAATGAGTGTGCATGCTTTGTCAGATTTAACTTTTACTTTAGATAACCAGTTCACGGCGAACTTTGTGGCTGATGATATTGCCGACAACTACCCACGGCAAGTGCTGGCGGCATATTCTTATGTTACCCCTAAAGCTTGTCAAAATCCGACGCTAATTGCCTATAGCGACAGTGTGTTGCAGCAACTTGGCTGGACAAAAAAACAAGCAGAAACCGCCGAGTTTTTGCAGGTATTTTCTGGCAGTAAGCTGTTAGCAGGCATGCAACCGTTTGCTATGTGCTATGGCGGGCATCAATTTGGCCATTGGGCAGGGCAGTTAGGTGATGGTCGAGCCATTAATCTGGCGGAAATTTTAACTCCTGCTAAGGGGCATAAAACCTTGCAACTTAAAGGGGCGGGACCCACGCCGTATTCACGCAGCGCTGATGGCTTTGCGGTTTTGCGCTCATCGATACGAGAATTTCTCTGCTCAGAAGCCATGTTTCATTTAGGGATCGCCACTACGCGAGCGTTAAGTTTATCCTTAACCGGCGAGAATGTAGTGCGTGATATGTTTTATGATGGTAATGCTCAGTCAGAGCCAGGCGCTGTGGTATGTCGCGTGTCGTCATCTTTTATCCGTTTTGGCAGTTTTCAGTTGCCGGCAGCACGACAAGATATTCGCTTACTGACCCAGCTTGTTGATTACGTTATCACTCGTGATTTTCCACATTTAGGTGCGCCTAGCCCAGCGGTTTATCTTAAATGGTTTAATGAAGTATCTGATCGCACCTGTCAACTGGTTGTCGATTGGATGCGAGTTGGTTTTGTGCACGGGGTGATGAATACCGATAACATGTCGATTATTGGCGAAACCATAGATTATGGCCCTTACGGCTGGATTGATAATTTTGATTTAGATTGGACGCCGAACACCACTGACGCGCAAGGTAAACGCTATCGCTTTGGCGCCCAAGGTGAAATTGCCCAATGGAACTTATTCCAACTAGCGAATGCTATATTTCCGTTAATCAATCAGGCAGAGCCTTTACAGCAAGCCTTAAATGACTTTGCACAAAACTATCAACGACTATGGCAACAAATGATGGCGGCCAAGCTTGGGCTCACGCTTGCTGGTGAGCTTGCTAATGAAGATGAGCTTAAGTTATTGCTTGAGATTGAAGAAATACTGAGCTGTATCGACACAGATATGACCATCTTTTATCGGCGTTTAGCAGATTTGCCTGAAGAACAGTCGCAGTGGTTAACACACTTGCACGCTTGTTATTATAATGAAGAGGATATTAGCAGCGACTACCAAGACCGCTTACATAACTGGCTTGAGCGTTATATTGCTTTGCGTGATGCCAGCTCGAAAACGCGCGCAGAAATTCGTCAACAAATGAACGCCACCAACCCTAAATATGTGCTGCGTAATTATTTAGCTCAACAAGCAATCGAGCAAGCAGAGCAGCAAGATTACCGCTTACTGCATCAGTTACAGCAGCTGCTAACTAAGCCCTATGATGAACAACCAGAGTTTGAGCACTTTGCCGCGAAACGTCCTGCATGGGCAAAACATAAAGCGGGTTGCTCTATGTTATCCTGTAGCTCTTAACTTTGTATGCTGATTTTTTCGGTAAAACACTGACTCAATCATGGCTTAGAGTAATGATGTTCTATTTGCTGGCATAAGGTGCCAACTAGCACTGACATTACTGGGGCTATTGGCACATTACAGGCGCTGATATTTTTCTATTATTTTGATATAGAAGGCTTATATTCACATCTTGCTGTGTCGTCATATCCTTGTCAATGCCAGACGGCTTAAGATAAACCTCTGTTGTCACAAAACTGTCATCTAACTGTCTTATAATCACCACCATTATCAAAATCAACTCAGTTAAGGGATTGTTAAGTGGCCATAGCGTCTAAATCAGCCAACGCCCGTAAGGTAAAAAATTCATTGGCAAAATGGATTATTTCATTAGGGGGGATCAGTGTTTTATTTACCTTAGTGTTAATATTCATGTATTTACTCTATGTCATCAAGCCTATTTTTGAGTCTGTAAAGGTCACACCTGATACCCAGTTTGCTATCGCAGAAAGTGAGCAAGTGTTGGCCACTGGCGTAGATGAATTAAAAGAGGTTGCCTACACCATTACAGCACAGGGCATGATTAATTTTTATCAATTAGTGGACGGCGGTCGCTATCAAGCCGGTGATAAAATACTCTCCCAACAGCTAGTAGCCGATGGCGAAAAATTAACACAAGTCGTTGATGTCGGACAAGAGCAAAAGCTTTTACTTGATAGTGGTGGTCATATTCAGTTGGTGGTCCCTAGTTTTAGCGCCAGCTTTGATACCGGAGAGCGCTTGATCAAGCCAAGTGTTCACTACCCTCTAGGTCGGGCGTACTTACCCATTGATGAAAGCAACATGCCCTTGAGCAAGCTTGGCTTTGCCATGGATGATGAAAAGGCCATTTTTGTTGGCTTTAGCCACGACCAACGCCTGATCAAAACCACCTTATTCGCAGAAGATGACTTTAGTTACGACAGTGCTTATCAGGTGCAGTATCAAGTTGTTGATTATGCTGTCAATGCGGTTGATGATATTTTGTTGACGCCGGACTTAGCGATGGCGTTTATTCGGCACAGCGATCAAGTCGCGGTTTTTTCATTAGATGAAGATGCAGAATTAAAGGCCACTATCATTCCGCAATTGGAGCAAAATAGTTCGAGCCAGAGTCGCCTCACGAGTATGGCGTTATTGTCAGGGGGCAGCTCTCTCTTATTAGGGGATGACAGGGGCAACGTCAGTCAATGGTTTGAAGTGGCGACCGACAAAGGACGAGCGTTTAAAGAAATACGACGATTTAAAGCCAGTGACCATGAGCCTGTGGTGGCGATTTATACTGAGCAGTATCGAAAAAGCTTTTATACTCAAACCCCCTCAGGTGAAATAGGGCTATTTTATACCACTAGTGCTGCGGACTTATGGCGAGGTACTCTGCACCAAGGCAAGGCACAAGCGTTTGCTATTGCACCACGCTCTGATGCTTTAATACTGTATTCGGAAAAAAAACTGGCAACTTTTACTGTTGACAATGAGCACCCAGAAGTTACTTGGCAAGCACTTTGGCAAGAAGTTTGGTATGAAGGTTACCCAGAGCCCGACTTTATATGGCAATCCACCTCAGGAACCGATGACTTTGAAGCAAAGTTTTCTTTAGTACCCATTTCATTTGGTACCATAAAAGCAGCTATGTATGCCATGATGTTTGCGGTACCTATTGCCTTAACAGCGGCAATTTATACCGCTTATTTTATGACCCCAGGCTTGCGCCGAAAAGTAAAGCCGACTATTGAATTGATGGAGGCGTTACCGACCGTCATTCTTGGCTTTTTAGCCGGGCTTTGGTTGGCACCGATTATTGAAGTTTACTTACCCGCTATTGTTTTATTGTTGGTCTTCATTCCGTTATCAGTGTTTACTACCGCCTTGGCGTGGCACAAACTACCGCGTAACTATAAAGCGCGTATTCCTGAAACATGGGCACCGATTATCTTGATCCCAGCCATTGCTATTGCAGCCTATGCAGCGTTTACACTTTCACCAGTGTTGGAATTACATTTATTTGCTGGTGATGTAAGGCAATTTATCACCAACGATTTGGGGATAGATTTTGACCAGCGTAACGCCTTAGTGGTTGGCATTGCCATGGGGTTTGCCGTTATTCCGACCATTTTCTCCATGGCAGAAGATGCCATCTTTAGTGTCCCTAAACACCTCACCAGTGGGTCATTGGCCTTAGGAGCCACACAATGGCAAACCTTGGTAAAAGTGGTCTTGTTAACCGCAAGCCCAGGTATTTTTTCGGCGGTAATGATGGGACTTGGTCGCGCGGTTGGTGAAACCATGATTGTGTTGATGGCCACGGGTAATACGCCGATCCTCGATTGGAGTATCTTCCAAGGAATGAGAACACTGGCGGCGAATATTGCTGTGGAAATGCCAGAGTCTGAAGTTGGTAGTTCTCACTATCGTATTCTGTTTTTAGCGGCATTTGTTTTATTTGTATTTACTTTTGTATTTAACACGCTTGCTGAGTTTGTTCGTCAGCGTTTGCGTGAAAAATATAGCTCATTGTAAGGAAGGCGCAGTAGCATGAATAATTGGTTTAAATCTGGCGCGCCTTGGGTGTGGTTGTCAGCAGGTGGCGTTAGCATTAGCTTGATATCGGTTTTAGGTTTACTTTGGTTAATTGCCTCGCGTGGTTTAAGTTATTTTTGGCCGGCGGACTTATATCAGTTCGAAATGACGGCTGCAGATGGTAAAAACTTAACCGTGATCGGTGAAATTTATGACAGGGAAAGTATACCGGTCGCGCAGTTAGCGCACCTTGAGCTAAATATCGACCCAATAACAAAGACCATAGAACGATTGTTAATTAAGACCGGTAACCGCGAGCTGGTAAGCTTAGACTTTCGCTGGATTTTAGTGCCACAAATTAATGAAACCTTATTACCCGAAGCATTAGTGGTGATTGAACGTCGTACTAACGGTAATTTCTACGGCTATATCGATGATATTATTCTTGATGGCCAATCGGTGAGTTTAGATAAGATGCCTGAGTTGCTGGCGCGAGTTAGTGCCTTTCAAAAACAAATAGCAAGGTTACAATCTAGCGATATTGGTGCAATTAACTATCAGATCGAACGGGCTCGTTTACAAGAGCGCAAACATAAACTTGATGGCACTTTAACTGATGAATTACAAAAAGAAATCAGCAGTAACGTCAGCAAGTTGCAAGCAGAATACCAAGTCTTAGAGCGTCAGTTGCTGGTATTACGCGAACAAGTCGCGCGCGACCAAATTGTTGTGCGTGCAATGGACGGCCAGAAAGTTAACATTAATTTGGCAGATGTTTTACAAGTTACCTTTAATAATCAACTCAGCTTTTTTGGCAAATTAAAATTGTTTTTCAGTCAAGTCGCCGCATTTGTGACCGATGACCCACGCGAGGCAAACACAGAAGGTGGCGTCTTTCCGGCGATTTTCGGCACAGTGTTAATGGTCTTGCTGATGACAGTGATAGTGTCGCCGTTAGGGGTAATGGCGGCGATATACCTGCATGAGTATGCCGGCAACAATGCCTTGACCAAGCTATTGCGTATTGCGGTGATCAACCTTGCTGGCGTACCGTCCATTGTTTATGGCGTGTTTGGTTTAGGTTTTTTTGTCTATATGGTGGGCGGCAGTTTAGATCAGTTATTTTACCAAGAAACCCTGCCAAGCCCCACTTTTGGCACGCCTGGGGTAATGTGGTCTGCAATCACCCTGGCAATTTTGACCTTACCTGTGGTGATCGTTTCAACCGAAGAAGGTTTATCACGCATTCCATCGGCGATGCGTCACGGTAGCTTAGCACTTGGTGCCACGAAAGCAGAAACCCTATGGCGCATTATTTTACCGATTGCCAGTCCAGCCATCATGACCGGCATTATCTTAGCAATTGCGCGTGCTGCCGGCGAAGTTGCGCCCTTGATGTTGGTGGGGGTGGTGAAAATGGCACCCAACTTGCCGCTTGATGGTAACTTTCCATTTTTGCACTTAGACCGTAAATTTATGCACTTAGGCTTTCATATCTATGATGTTGGCTTTCAAAGTCCGAATGTTGAAGCAGCTCGGCCATTGGTTTATGCCACGGCATTATTGTTAGTAAGTATTATTGTGGCGTTAAATATGACCGCGGTCTCGATTCGAAACCGCTTGCGCGAAAAATATCGTCTGTTAGAGCACTAAGTTAACCAAGACAATATACTGAAATTTACCAGATGCATGGGAGTTACTGCCCAGCTTATGAGAAAGATTTAAAGAGAACACTATGATTTCTGTTACCCCCAAAAATTTATCAGCACACAATGTTAAGCTCGATCTTAATAATCTTTCGCCGGAACAAGTGGCGTTGGAAATTAAAAACTTAGACTTATATTATGGCAACAAACAAGCGCTGCAAAATATTTCTATGTCGATCCCTAAGGGGCAAGTCACCGCTTTTATTGGCCCCAGTGGTTGTGGAAAGTCAACATTGTTACGTTGTATTAATCGTATGAATGATTTGGTTGATAGTTGTAAAATAACGGGACAAATCAAGCTTAATGGCGAAAATATATTTCATCGTCATACCGATGTTGCTGCGCTAAGACGTAAAGTGGGGATGGTATTTCAACGGCCGAACCCATTTCCCAAGTCAATTTATGAAAATGTCGTTTATGGTTTACGCATTACAGGCGAGAATAATCGTCGGGTACTCGATGAGGCCGTAGAGACGTCATTGCGTAGCGCGGCGTTATGGAATGAAGTTAAAGATAGGCTGCACGAAAGCGCCTTAGGACTATCGGGGGGGCAGCAGCAACGCTTGGTGATCGCGCGTGCTATTGCCATTGAACCAGAAGTACTTTTGTTAGATGAACCTACATCAGCATTGGATCCCATTTCAACCTTGACCATTGAAGAGCTCATTAACGATTTAAAGCAGCAGTTTACTGTGGTGATTGTCACCCATAATATGCAACAAGCGGCACGGGTGTCGGATCAAACGGCCTTTATGTATATGGGGGATTTGATTGAATATAGTGACACCAATACTCTGTTTACGACGCCTAGGCAAAAGAAAACAGAAGATTATATTACTGGCCGTTACGGTTAAACGAATCACTGACAATAAACAGGGGATTACAACGTGGATAATTTAAATATTGGTCGTCATATATCAGGCCAATTCAATGAAGACTTAGAGCGCATCATTAATCATGTCATGCACATGGGCGGGCTAGTCGAAAAACAACTCACAGATGCCTTAACATCAGTGTGTGATGCCGATGAAGCCTTGGCCAAGCAAGTGATACAAAATGATTATTTAGTGAACAGTGCCGAGGTCAGTATTGATGATGAATGCACCCGTATTATTGCGAAACGTCAGCCTGCTGCTGGTGATTTGCGGTTGGTGATGGCGATTGTTAAAACCATTACCGATTTAGAGCGTATCGGTGACGAAGCCGAGAAAATAGCGAATGTCACCTTAGAAAGTTTAACCACACAGCATAAAGACTTGTTAGCTAACCTAGACAATTTAGGCCGGCATGTACTAACGTTTTTGCAAGCCACTTTAGACGCTTTTACTCGAATGGATCTTGATGCAGCGGTAAAAACACATAAAAGTGATGACAAAATAGACAGAGAATATGAAGCCCTGATGAGGCAATTAATGACTTATATGATGGAAGATCCACGCTCTATCCCTCAAGTGATGAGTGTGATCTGGTCGGCGCGCGCGTTAGAGCGTATTGGCGATCGCTGCCAAAACATTTGCGAGTACATTATTTATTTTGTTAAAGGTAAAGTGGTGCGTCATACGACGCCAGAAGATGTACAGGCAATACTCTAACTAACTCAGTACTATTATTTGTTGTGATTGGTTTGCCATAGTAAGTCTTGATTGGCTACTATAAGAATGTCAGAACAATGAATGGATACGAAAAAATTACTCGATAATGGGCCGTGTTGTTGTGATAAAGCCTTTGAATTAATGTTCAAATGCTTTAATATCCGCGGCGAATAAAAAACAAAGAGCAAAAGCTCCTGGAAATTAATTATGGCCAGAAACTCCATACTCGGCATATTTGCAAAATCGCCAATAAAACCTCTAGAAAAACATATCCGTATTGTATATAAATGCTGCAACCAGCTAGTACCATTCTTCGCCGCTGTTACCGAAGAAGATTGGAGTAGCGCCGGCAAAATACGTACTAAAATTTCAAAGTTAGAGCGCGATGCTGATGACTTAAAGCGGGAAATACGTTTAGAGCTGCCAGGCGGTCTTTTTATGCCGATTGAACGTGCAGATTTATTAGAACTATTAACCCAACAAGATAAAATAGCCAACCGTGCCAAAGATATCGCTGGACGCATTTTTGGCCGCAAATTAACCATACCAACAGAATTACAAGCCCCTTTTCTTGCTTACCTTGCTCGCAGCATAGACGCTGCTGAAAAAGCCGCTGATGCCATCAATGAATTGGATGGTTTATTAGAAACCGGCTTTCGTGGTCGTGAAGTAGAACTAATCAATAAAATGATTGGTCAGCTTGATGACATTGAAGATGATACCGATGATATGCAAGTGAAACTGCGCAAAGATCTTTTAACGATTGAGAAGGATTTAAACTGCGTTGATGTCATGTTTTTATATCAAATCATTGATTGGGTTGGCGACTTAGCTGATCTTGCCGAACGTGTTGGCGCGCGTTTAGAAATTCTTTTAGCTAGAAAATAAGGCTTATTCATGGAAATTTTACTCACGCATGGCTCAACATTAGTCATGATCGCCGCTATTGTCGGCTTTTTTATGGCTTGGGGTATAGGTGCAAACGACGTTGCCAATGCCATGGGCACTTCAGTTGGCTCAAAAGCCCTAACAATTAAACAAGCTATCATTATAGCGATGGTATTTGAATTCGCTGGCGCCTATTTAGCCGGTGGTGAAGTCACCTCAACGATACGGAAAGGTATCATTGATCCGACATTATTTGTTGATATCCCAGAGCTTTTGGTCTTTGGTATGATTTCAGCGTTATTAGCGGCGGCAACTTGGTTATTAGTGGCGTCAATTTTAGGCTGGCCGGTATCAACCACGCACTCTATTGTTGGTGCGATTATTGGTTTTGCGGCACTAGGTGTCAGCGCAGATACTGTGGCTTGGGCTAAAGTTGGCGGTATTGTTGGTAGTTGGATAATTACGCCATTAATATCAGGTGTGATTGCTTTTGTGATCTTTAATAGTGCGCAAAAGCTTATTTTTGATACCGATAAGCCGCTTGAACAAGCCAAGCGCTATGTGCCGTTTTATATGTTTTTGGCAGGTTTTGTTTTATCTTTAGTAACCATTAAAAAAGGCCTTAAGCATATTGGTTTAGACAATATTAATTTAGGTTTTTACAACATTGAGATTGCCGGTGCTGGTGGTTATTATCTGGCCTTTATTGTTGCCGTTGTGGTGGCTTTGGTTGGAAAGTACTTTATCAACCAACTGCAGTTTGATGATAAAGCCGAAAAAAACACTCATTATGCCAACGTAGAAAAAGTATTCGCGGTACTTATGGTGGTCACAGCTTGCTGTATGGCGTTTGCTCATGGCTCAAATGACGTCGCTAATGCCATAGGTCCATTAGCTGCCGTTGTAAGTATTGTTGACCATGGTGGCGAAATTGCTAAAAAAGCCGAACTCGTTTGGTGGATTTTACCCTTAGGTGGTTTTGGTATTGTAGCTGGCTTAGCCATATTTGGTCATCGCGTTATTGCCACCATAGGTAAAGGCATTACCCACTTAACGCCGAGTCGAGGTTTTGCCGCAGAATTAGCTGCCGCCTGTACTGTGGTGATTGCCTCTGGAGCGGGCTTACCTATATCTACCACGCAAACATTAGTGGGAGCTGTATTAGGTGTGGGTATGGCGCGCGGTATTGCCGCCATTAACTTAGGCGTAGTGCGTAATATTGTTATTTCTTGGGTGATCACATTGCCCGTAGGTGCAGGTCTTTCTATTATCTTCTTCTGGATAATTAAAGCGATATTTAGTTAAGGCACTGCGGTAAAGCCAGTTAAATTAAGCCAGTAATGTTACTGGCTTTTTTATTGCGCGTGCAGGGAACGCTAGATATTCATTATTAAGATCTTAAAAACAGTAGCAAAATAATGTGATTTGATATTAATACAGAGCAAGACAATAAAATGGCTTGCGAGCATGAACAAATCACTATATTATGTCGCCTCTTTGCCAATGAATGCATTTGCTTTATTGGCGAAATAAAATTATGCCTTGATAGCTCAGTCGGTAGAGCAGAGGATTGAAAATCCTCGTGTCCCTGGTTCGATTCCGGGTCAAGGCACCATATAATAAAGGCCTGCAATTAATTGCAGGCCTTTTTTGTTGGCGTATATTGTCATAGAGCGACCATGTACCCGCGAATACCGTACTTCCTGTACATGCACGCTCCTGTACATCTATGTACCCGCGAATACCGTACTTCCTGTACATGCACGCTCTTGTACATTCATGTACCCGCGAATACCGTACTTCCTGTACATGCACGCTCCTGTACATCCATGTACCCGCGAATACCGTACTTCCTGTACATGCCCGCTCTTGTACATCCATGTACCCGCGGATACCGTACTTCCTGTACATAAAAAAGCCCGCTGAGTGAGCGGGCGATTGTTAACCATTGATATCATTGGCTACTTATTTGTGTTAAGAAAAAAGTAGCAGCCTTTTTAGCTCCATAGCCATTGCTTAGTGCTCAATCAAATGTCTTATGTTTTTTGCGCTTGTTTTTCTGCGCTTTTTGAGGCGCGACGCTGAGTGATTATTTGCTGAATTTCACCACCTATGTGCTCTTCACCACGGGCTTTCGCGAGATTAATTTGCTTTTCACGCTCTTGAAAACGACTACGTTGCTCATCAGTATATTTGTCGTGACAGCGCGGACAGCTGACCCCTTGCACATAATGTTCACTTTGCTTATCTGCTTCAGTGATTGGGTATCGACAGGCAAAACATTGATCGTATTGACCACGCTCTAAGTTATGGTTTACTGCGACTCTGCCATCAAAAACAAAGCATTCACCTTGCCACATGGTTTCTTGTTCTGGTACCTCTTCAAGGTACTTTAATACGCCACCTTCTAGATGATAAACGTCTTCAAAACCTTGCTCTTTTAGATAGGCTGTTGATTTTTCACAGCGAATACCACCAGTACAAAACATTGCGACTTTTTTGTGTTTGTTTTTATCTAAATGCTTAGCGACATACTCAGGGAATTCGCGAAAAGTTTCGGTATTTGGGTTGACGGCATTTTCAAAGGTGCCTATTTCTACTTCGTAATCATTGCGAGTATCAATAAGTAATACTTCAGGGTCGCTGATCAAAGCATTCCAGTCTTTTGGTTTAACATAAGTGCCGACCGTTAAAGTAGGGTCTATGCCTTGCACGCCCATAGTGACGATTTCTTTTTTCAGCTTCACCTTGGTGCGTTGAAATGGGTTTTCTTGATGAAATGATGACTTGGTTGATACGCCTGCTAGGCGAGAGTCACTATTAATAAACGCAAGAACCGCGTCGATACCTTCTTGCGGCCCTGCTATGGTGCCATTGATGCCTTCAAGGGCTAAAAGCAGAGTACCTTTGACGGCGTTATCTGTCATCACTTGCAGTAACGGTTGTTTAATATCGGCAAAGTTTTCTAAACGCACAAATTTATATAGTGCACAAACTGTGATGTTATTCATGGTGTTATTGACCCATTGAGCGAGCCTGATAGTAAGTCAGGAGCTGTAGATTGAAAGTAGCGCTGAGTTTCACAGCGGTGATATTGTTTTTAATTCTAATAAAAAACGGCGGCATTCTAGCAAAAGTTACGAAGCGGTGATAGTGTTTTGCGTATTTTTCCAACAACAAAGGCTGTTGTGTCTTGGTCAGTTTTTTTTGATGCTCAATACTGGGAACTTAGCCTGTAAAGTCTTTGCTGCAACATATTGTTGACAGTTGATAATCAAGTATATTTTATTGCCATAGCCATTGTCGTAACGCTTGTTATACTATGGGCTAATTGTCATTTTATTTTTCTTTCTGGAGTTGTTTAGCCCATGACTACACCCAATTTACTCAATGAAACCCATGATCCAAAGTTAACCAGCTGGGTTAGCTCCGCTAATATCGAGCATAGTGATTTTCCCATTCAAAATTTACCGTTTGCAAGCTTTAAGCGCAAAGGCAGCAGTGAGGAATTTCGCGTTGGTGTGGCCATTGGTGAGCAAATTGTTGATTTAAAAGCATTACATGCATTAGGCCTATTTACCGACGATGCACAAGATGCATTAGCTGCGTGTTGTAAAGCGCAATTAAATGACTTTATGGCGATGGGTAAACGTTATTGGAGTGCATTACGTCTGGCGTTGTCACAAGCACTAGCGCAAGGCTCTAGCATGCAAGCAGATATCACGTCATGCTTAGTAGCCCAAAGTGATGTTGAATACGCACTGCCTTGTCAAATTGGTGACTACACCGACTTTTATACTTCAATTCACCATGCAACCTCAGTGGGCAGTAAGTTTCGTCCTGACAACCCGTTATTACCTAATTACAAGTGGGTGCCAATTGGTTATCACGGCCGTGCATCATCAATTGAAGTGTCTGGCCGTGATTTTAAGCGCCCTAAAGGGCAAACTAAAGCGCCAACGGCAACAGAGCCTTCATTTGGCCCATGTAAGCGTTTAGATTATGAATTAGAAGTGGGTATTTTTATTGGTAAGGGTAATGACTTAGGCGCACCGATTAGCATTGATGACGCTGATGATCATGTATTTGGTGTCTGTTTGTTTAATGACTGGTCTGCCCGTGACATTCAAGGGTGGGAATATCAACCCTTAGGGCCGTTTTTATCAAAAAGCTTTGCCTCAACAATTTCACCTTGGATTGTTACCTCAGAAGCGTTGGCACCTTTTCGTGAGCAATGGACTCGTGAGGCATCCGACCCACAACCTTTACCTTATTTAGAGTCAAGTCATAATCGTGCGCTTGGCGCGTTAAATATGCAATTGCAGGTGTTGCTGGAAACCGCAGCGATGCGAGATGCTAAGCAAGCGCCTGTGCAATTGTCACAATCTAACTTTAAAGACTCTTATTGGACCATAGCGCAAATGGTAGCGCATCATACGGTTAATGGTTGTAATTTACGGGCCGGCGATATGTTTGGTAGTGGTACGCAATCAGGGCCAAACCCTGAAGAAGCGGGCTCACTGCTTGAGTTGTCAAATGCAGGCGCTGAGCCGATCACCTTGCCAAACGGTGAAACGCGAACCTTCCTAGTCGATGGTGATTGCGTGATTATGAAAGCTTGGTGTCAAAAGCCAGGTGCCGTGCGCATTGGATTTGGCGAAGTGAATGCCACGGTATTAGCCGCCGATTAAAACCACATGCTGATAGCTTAGCCCCAAAATGTTTGGGGCTTTTAAATATTTAATGGCTTACCTGAGCTAAACCTATGACGAATGTTAACATTATTGGTCAAATTCGTACCTCGATAGCATAATTTCTAATGATTTAATCAATATAATTGACGATAAAAAAGTCAATTTCAAAAAAGTTCAATTTTTTTTAAGTTTTTTTTTCGACTATTTATGCAAGCTTAGCACGTCTATTATACGAATCATTTCGCACTCTCTTTGTTTGAATCATTTGCTACAGCGCAGATAAAATAGTAGTTACAGCTTGGTTACATTTGTTAATTCGGTTAATTCCTTGTCTCTACTCACTTTGCATAGCAATACATTTTGTTAACTTTGTGCTAACAAAACGAAAAAATCACTACTTGTAAAGCTTAGCAAGCTGTTTTATAAATAATCTAGCCTTAACAGCAAGCAGCATATAACTAGCTACAGACCTCTAGTCGTTCTGCATAAAATGTCAAAGGCAAAATTATAAAAAAAATGACGATGAAAAAATCATATTAAAAATATTAGGAAGGTAATACATGTCTACAACATTTCGCACAGGTACGATAGCCCTTGCCGTGGGGCTAGCACTAGGAACTGCTCCTAGCTTTGCCGCCGAAGGCGAGGCAGAAGCCAAAACAAAAAATATTGAACGCATTGCCGTTGTTGGTTCACGCTCAGCACCGCGTTCAGTCGCAGAATCTCCGGTACCCGTTGATATCATAGGTGGTGATGAACTTGGCAAAAATGCCTCATCAGATATGTTAGATATGTTAATTGGTGCAATCCCATCTTTTAACGCGCGTACACAGCCGATCAGTGATGCCGCATCTTTGATTCGACCTGTTAACTTGCGTGGCCTGCCATCAGACTCAACCTTAATATTATTAAATGGTAAGCGTCGTCACCGTGCCTCGGTTATTGCCTTCCAAGGTGGTGGTATCAATGATGGTGCTCAAGGCCCTGATATTTCGGTTATTCCTAGTGCGGCATTAAAACAAGTGGAAGTACTGCGCGATGGTGCTGCCGCACAATATGGCTCAGATGCTATAGCTGGGGTGATGAACTTTGTTTTAAAAGACGATGCTGATGGCGGTTCAATCTCAGTAAGAAAAGGCTCTTATTATGAAGGTGACGGTGACTCTACCGTGATCGACGGTAACGTAGGCTTACCGTTTACTAAAGATGGCTTTGCCAACTTAAGTTTCCAGTTAAAAAATGCTGATGCCACTAGTCGTAGTGTTCAACGTCCAGATGCAGCCGCAATTGCTGCCGCGGGCAATAGCTCAATTCAAAATCCAGCCCAAATCTGGGGTAATCCAGAAATTGAAGATGATATTACCTTGTTTGGTAATGTTGGCTTAGATTTAGGCGATGATAAAGAGTTTTACATGTTTGGTAACTATTCAGAGCGTGATGTTACCGGTGGCTTTTATTATCGTAACCCTCACAACCGTGGCAATGTCTTCTCAATTGATGGTGGTGAAACATTATTGGTAGGTGATGTTGGTTTAGCGACTACAGGCGTACCCAGTTGTTCTTGGTCAAATGCAACGGCAGACAACCCATTAACGCCATCAAATGTTGCTGCCAATGTTGGTAATGTTTTAGACTCGCCTGATTATCAAGCTATGGTTGCAGATCCTAATTGTTTCTCAATGAACCAAATTATGCCCGGTGGTTACACACCACAATTTGGTGGCAATATTACTGATACCTCATTAACTATTGGTACCAAAGGTGACATTAATAGCGGCATGCTTGAAGGCTGGTTTTTTGATTTAACCGGTTCAGTAGGTCGTAATGAATCGAAATTCAATTTGAAAAACTCTTTAAACCCGTCACTAGGTTTAGAAACACCGGTCGACTTTCAAACCGGTAGTTATATCCAAATGGAAAAAACCTTTAACTTTGACTTAGTCAAAGGCATTGAAATGGGCCTTGATGAGCTGGTTAATGTGGCTATGGGTATAGAGTGGCGTGAAGAAAGCTTTGAAATAGTATCGGGCGAAGAAGCGTCATGGAAAGCGGGTATTTACGCAGACCAAGGCTTCAACATAGGTTCACATGGTTTTAAAGGCTTTGGCCCAGAAACGCAAGGTCGTAATGATCGACGCAATGTTGCGGCTTATGTTGATGTTGAAGCACAATTAACCGAAGACTTGTTAGTCGGTGGTGCGGTGCGTTATGAAGATTTCAACACTTTTGGTAACACCACTAACTATAAATTAACCGCGCAATATACTGTTAATGATGAAGTGTCAGTTCGAGCCTCTCACAGTACTGGCTTTAGAGCACCAACGGTTGGTCAAGCGAACGTGACTAACACACAGACTTCGATTGTTAATGGTAATTTAATACAAACATTCCTAGCGCCGCCGACTAATCCATTATCGTCATTTTATGGCGGTGAAGAATTGACTCCAGAAGAGTCACGCAGTTTTGCAGGTGGTTTAGTTTATCAAGATGGTGCATTCTTCTTTACTGTCGATTACTACAATATCGAAGTTACGGATCGTTTAGCGCAGTCAAGTCAAATTTCAGTACGAGCAGAAGATCATGCTGCACTTGAAGCACTTGGTGTTGTTAACCCAGAGTTGATTTCAGCGGTAACTTACTTTACCAATGATTTTGACACTACCACTCAAGGTGTTGATGTTGTTGCAAACTACACCATGGAGCTGTTAGGGGGTGATACCTTGTTATCATTAGCCTACAACTGGAATGAAACCACAGTTGATAAGTTCAACGAAGCAACAACCAGTGAAGGTAAAGTGCATCGCTTAGAAGAAGGTATGCCAGATCACCGAGCCACCTTTACCATTTCTCAATCTTGGGAAAACGTAACCAGCTTTGTGCGTGTGAACTACTTTGGTGAATACTTTGCTACCCATGCGGATGATGATTGTGCTATCGGTTGTTGGAATGAAATTGCTGACTCAGCGGTAACCGTTGATGCGGAAGTAAGCTACTTCTTAAATGATAGTATTACTTTATCAGCAGGGGCGAATAACATTTTCGACCAAAAAGCGCAAAAACTACCAGCAGACTCTTACGGTGTGCTTGGTGCACAATACTACGAAAGTGGTCCATTTGATTACAACGGTGGTTACTACTACGTTAAAGCAACTTATAACTTTTAAATTAACTAAAGTTTAGTTTACAAAGCCATATCAATTGATATGGCTTTTTTTATGATACGCGTTTTCGAGCTATTGTAATAACATCGCTAGCAAAAGTATTAACTCCTGCACGTAAGCGGGTAACGGATGCTTTGCCTAACGCGCTATTGTTTTCTCTGTTTGTGCAAGTCGCCTTGGCGTAACTAAATGCAAAACAATTCATAACTGTGTTTTGCGTAACGCTCACTTTAAGCCTTAACCTTGAGCTGACAGCGCTATGCAATTAACTTTCTTACCTACTCAGCAATTTCATTAACTATCGCGCTGTTGTGCAATAAACTGTTGTTGAAACTGGCTTAACTCAATAAGTCGTTGCTGTGTGATGGCTGCTTTTATCGCAGCACCTTGCATACCTTGCGCAATAAACTTTTGTGCCGTGACTTGAGCCAGCAGATCAGAGGCGCTTAACAGAAAGTCTCGTTGCGGGTAGCTGGTGTTGTTAGCGTCTAGGCGAGCGGTAAATATTGCTTGGCAAGACAGTAAAACATCGGCAAATTGCTCTGGCTTTCGCCACACGTCAAGATGCGTAAAGAGTGATAATAATACTTGTGGTGCTAATTCTAAGGCATTATCAATCTGCAGATGAAATTGGCAAACTTTAATTGCCAAGCTCTTGTATGCATTAGGCACGCGCATGCGCTGACAAAAGTTCTCGATGATATTGCTCTGTACATCATTTGCAACTGAAGTCTCAACTGAGTTTGTTGACTGTGCTGTTGTCATGCCTAAGTCATAACAAGCACAGGCAAACTTTATGGTGGTTTTTTCCGATAACAATACCGCTTGTGTTAGTGCCCTCATAGTGCCTTGAATACTAAGGTCGTTATGGTGCGAGTTATGAGAGCTCATATCTGTTGATAAGGTCTGTAACTCAGGCCACAGTGCTTGTATCGCGTGGCACTGTTCAAGGGTGTGAAAAAACACTGCCGGATGGGGCTCAGTCAGGCTGCGCTGCATTTCTTGCCAAATGCGTTCACCCGAAAGTGTGCTTAACTCGCCACTTTCGCTAATTTCAGTCATCAAGCGCAAGGTTTCAGGGGCAATTTCAAAACCATACTCATGATACCTTGCCGCAAAGCGGGCAACACGCAGTACCCTAAGCGGGTCTTCAACAAAAGCCGGTGAAACGTGGCGTAGAATGCGTTTTTTTAGATCGCTTTGCCCTTGGTAGGGGTCGATAATGGTGCCATCGCTCGCCCTTGCCATGGCATTGATGGTTAAGTCTCTGCGCAGTAAGTCTTGCTCAAGGGTTACATCAGGGGCAGCATAGCAGGCAAAACCGCTATAGCCTTGGCCGGATTTCTTTTCCGTACGCGCTAAAGCGTATTCTTGTTTACTTTCAGGGTGTAAAAATACCGGAAAGTCTTTACCGACTTGCAAAAAGCCACGGCTAAGCATTTCCTCAACGCTGGCCCCTACAACCACATAGTCGTGATCAACAGCGACTCGGTTCAGTAAAGCATCTCGGACAGCGCCGCCAACTAAAAAGTAATTTAATTGTTTTGTTAAGTTTTTCATTAGCTGCGTAAACCCCGACAAGTCAATAATATAGCGATAAAATCAGCGCAAGTTTAGCATAAATATTCGCTGCGTTTTGACATATCATCGTCTTCAGGTTAATTTCGATACTGTTAATTCATTAGTTAAGATTACCTATGTATACAAGTTATTTTGGTCTAGAAGAAAAGCCGTTTTCCATTGCGCCAAACCCCGACTACCTGTTTATGAGCGATCGCCATCGTGAGGCGCTAAATCATTTAACTTACGGCTTAGGCGATACCGGCGGCTTTGTGCTACTCACCGGCGAGGTTGGCACGGGCAAAACCACCATTAGCCGCCGTTTAATGGCCAATTTGCCGGAAAATACCCAAGCCGCATTTATTCTAAATCCAACGTTATCTAGCCAAGAGCTGCTGGCAACATTGTGTGACGAATTAAAAATTCGTTACCGAAAAACTGGGGCAACCTTAAAAACCTTAACCGATAAAATACAGCAAAAATTACTTAAAAATCATGAAAGTAATATTAATACCTTGCTGATCATAGACGAGGCCCAGCACCTGCAGCCAGAAGTGTTGGAGCAATTGCGTTTATTGACTAATTTAGAGACCAATACCAAAAAACTATTGCAAGTGATATTAATTGGTCAGCCGGAATTACAGCAATTACTACAGCGTAGAGATTTACGACAATTAGCACAGCGCATCACCGCACGCTATCATTTGTTACCGTTAAATAAGCAAGAAGTCGAACAGTACTTAAAGCACAGGTTGTCGGTAGCCAAGTGTTTTCGTAATATTTTTGATAAAAGTGCCATCAAGGCCATACACAAAACCTGCAATGGCATACCTCGCTTAATGAACTTATTAGCTGAGCGCTCGTTAATGAATGCCTATAACAGTAATAATGCTGTGGTTAATGGGAAAATTGTTCGACAAGCAGCACGGGATGCACTTAGTGATGAATTTCATACCCAAGCATGGTGGCAAAGTGCATGGCTTAAAGTAGGCGCTGGTGTGACATTACTAGCGCTTTTTTTAGCTATGGGCATGTGGTGGGGTGCGCAGCTTATTAATGGCAATAGATTAAGCACACCGCCATTGACCAGTCATCAGCAATCAGCACCAGCAACGACTGCTAGCGTACCATTAACAAGTGCCGCTCAGGTCGAGAAATCGCAAAGCAAGCTAACTAATAGTGGCTCAGATGATACTAGTGCGCAGCCGATAACTGCAAACACAGAGTTGCAAGTGAACCACGAGCCAGGGCAAAGCGCTGCGCTTGAAAATATTGCGACAGAGAACAATAGTAGTACCGATAGGTCAAGCAGTAGACTTGAGGTCACTGAAAATAACACAGCAACACCAGCGCCAACAAACACAGACACTAAGCCTACAACAAATTTTGTGCTAGAAGCCAGCGAAGGCGTTTCAGATGAGTTACTGGCCAGTTTTCAATCAGCCATTGCTGAAACCACGGCAATTGAAAACTCCCCAACCACAACCGCAACGCCGCCGAGCGATTTAGCGCCCTTAAGCCAAATGCCAACTTGGATCCAAGACTCGGTACCTGCACTGGCGTTTGAAATGCATATTTATGCCAGTGATGGTCAAGGTTGGGTGCGCGTCAATGGTCGAGATCGCTACGAGGGAGATTATATTGCGCGTGAGCTCTTGTTGCATGAAATACAACCACAACAGGTGGTGCTCAGTTTTCGTGGTGAAAAATTTACCATGGCCGCGCTTTCATCATGGCAATAATTATATTCGTAACCTCTGCACGTTAACCATCAGCGCGGTGCTGATGGTTAACGTATGATGGTTACTGCCAAGCGGGCATTTTTGCTTCGTAATCTTCAATTTTTGCGAGCTTATTTAACGTCCAACCGACACTATCAACACCGTTTTCTAAACAATACTGGTGAAAAGGTGCAAGCTCAAATTCAAAACGAGCGTTGGCGGTTGCAACGGACTTTGCCGCCAAATCAAGGGTAAAATGTTGCGGGCTAGCTTTGACTTGCTGAAATAAGGTTTCAATGACATCTTCGGCCAACACAATAGGTAAAATACCAATATTGATACAGTTAGCATAAAAAATATCGGCAAAACTTGAAGCGATAATCACTTTAAAGCCATATTCTTGTAATGCCCAAGGCGCATGTTCGCGGCTCGAGCCACAACCGAAGTTTTCCCGTGTTAGTAATATACTGGCGCCTTGATATTGCGGCTGGTTCAAAACAAACTCAGGGTTGTCTTTTTCACCTGCGGCATCTAAATAGCGCCAGCTATGAAAAAGATGTTGGCCAAAGCCAGTTCGGGTGGTTTTTTGTAAAAATTGTTTAGGAATGATCTGATCGGTATCGACATTAGCCGCGTCTAATGGGGCAACTAAACCTGTATGTTGGGTAAATTTTTCCATGTTATGCTCCTTGAACGTGCGAATCTAATTGGCTTAAGTCAACAAAATGTCCGGCAATAGCAGACGCTGCTGCAAGTGCTGGGCTGACTAAGTGTGTACGACTGCCGCGGCCTTGACGTCCTTCAAAGTTACGGTTACTGGTAGAAGCGCAGCGATCGCCTTGTGCAAGTACATCATCATTCATGCCTAAACACATAGAGCAGCCAGGTAAACGCCACTCAAAACCGGCATCAATAAATATCTGTGCTAAGCCTTCTGCTTCTGCTTGGGCCTTCACCCGATATGAGCCGGGCACCACAATGGCATTTACATTCGGTGATACTTGTTTACCTTTGGCAATAGCTGCGGCGGCGCGAAGATCTTCAATTCTTGAGTTGGTGCAAGAGCCTATAAAAACTTTGTTGATGCTGATATCAGTAATTTTAGTACCTGGTGTTAAGTCCATATATTTTAACGCCGCAATACAAGACTCTTTTTCTACTGGGTCGGTAAAGTCGTCAGGTGAAGGCACAACACTATCAATTTGTGTGACTTGTCCTGGTGTTGTGCCCCAAGTAATTTGAGGTTTGATGTCTTTGGCATCTAGGGTTAAGTAGCTATCAAACTGCGCATCGGCATCAGACTTTAATTGCTGCCAATCGGCGATGGCTTGTTGCCATAACTCACCTTTAGGGGCGTATTCTTTATCTTTTAGGTAAGCAAATGTTGTTTCATCGGGGACAATAAGGCCGGCTTTGGCACCAAACTCTATGCTCATGTTACATATGGTCATTCGTTCTTCCATACTCAAGCGCTCAATGGCTTCACCGCAATATTCCACCACATAACCCGTTGCGCCAGCACTACCCGTTTTACCGATAATAGCTAAAATAATGTCTTTAGCGCTGATACCCGGAGCTACTTGTCCTTTTACTTCTATTTTCATGGTTTTAGCTTTGGTTTGGCGTAAGGTTTGCGTGGCAAAAACATGCTCAACTTCAGAAGTGCCAATGCCAAAGGCTAGGGCACCAAAGGCACCGTGAGTGGCGGTGTGTGAATCTCCGCAGACAATCACGGTACCGGGTAGTGTTAAACCTAATTCTGGACCAATCACATGTACTATGCCTTGGTTTTTATGACCCATGCCAAAGAGTTGAATTCCGAACTCTTTACAGTTCTTTTCTAACGTGCGTAATTGATTTGCAGCGCCTTCGCCAGCGGCGTTAATTTCAATCGAGCGGGTAGAGATATTATGGTCCATTGTGGCAATAGTGCGCTCAGGATGACGTAACACACGATTATGAAACTTTAAGTTAGCAAAGGCCTGTGGTGAGGTAACTTCGTGGATCAGGTGACGATCGACATAAATTAACGGGGTTTCATCGGCTTTTTCTTCAATGACATGATTTTGCCATAATTTTTCGTATAAGGTGCTGGCCATGCTAGTTTGCTCCTGAGGTGTTTTGTTGTGCGCTAATATATTGGCAAATAATATCGCCCATTTCGTCGGTTGACTTGGCATTGTGGCGTTGCTCTGCAGTCAGTAGATCACCGGTAAAGTGGCCGGCATTAAGGGCTGCAGAGACCGCATTTTCTATCGCATCGGCGGCATCGCCTTGATTTAAGCTATAACGCAACATTAAGGCCACAGATAAAATTTGCGCGATCGGATTGGCAATGTTTTTACCAGCGATATCCGGCGCTGTGCCACCTGCAGGCTCATACATACCAAAACCTTGCTCATTTAAGCTGGCAGAGGGCAATAAGCCCATGGAGCCGGTGATCATAGCGCAAATATCAGATAAAACATCGCCAAATAAATTTGAACATAACATGACATCGAACTGCGCTGGGTCGCGCACTAGCTGCATTGCAGCATTATCAATATACATATGCTCCAGTGTAACTTTCGGGTAATCTTTGGCGACTTCATTCACCACCTCTCGCCATAATTGTGATGAGGCTAATACGTTAGCTTTATCGATAGAGGTCAATCGGTTATTGCGTTTTTCTGCTGATTGAAACGCTAAGTGAGCAATGCGGCTAATTTCTTTGCGAGAATAAATCATGGTATCGAAGGCCGCTTCATTTTCTTGCCCTTGATTTTGACGACCTTTAGGCTCGCCAAAATAAATCCCGCCGGTTAACTCGCGTATCACTAAAATATCAAAGCCGGCTTGCGAAATATCGGCGCGTAATGGCGAAAGATGACTCATAGCCGCTTGCAGCTGTGCTGGTCGCATGTTGCAAAATAGGCCAAAATGGCTGCGCAAGTCTAATAAAGAGGCCCGCTCTGGTTGCTCTGCAGGCGGTAAGTGACTCCATTTAGGGCCGCCAACGGAGCCAAATAAAATGGCATCTGCTTGTTCACAACCTTCAATAGTGCTTGCCGGTAGTGCTTTGCCGTGCTTGTCGATCGCACAACCGCCCACGTCATAATGTTTAGTCTGCACTGAAAACTGATACTGCTTGGCGACTGTCGCTAAAACTTTTTCTGCTTGGGCCATAACTTCTGGGCCAATTCCGTCCCCGGCTAATATTGCAATGTTCGACATAGTATTTTTAAACCTGTAATTATATGTTGTATAAGAGTTTTGTTATTTATTGCTGACCTTAAGGCTAAACTTGACCTTGACCGTCAATTGCCGCTTGTTGCTTAAAGTCTGTTTTCAATTCCGCGATTGTCATTGCGCGACGAATACCGTTTAGCGCATTCACTAAGGCGTTACCAGAGGCTTTTATGACGTCGGTATCTAAGCCATAGCCGTGAAAGTTACGCCCTTGCCAAGCAACCACAATATCCGCCTTACCTAAGCCGTCTTCACCTTCACCTTTGTTGGAAATTTTGTAATCGCTAACTTCAAAGTCGATATCAATGGCTTTTTTAATGGCGCGATATAAGGCGTCAACCGGGCCATTACCAGTGGCGGAAACGATTTTATGCTCATCACCTAAAGCAAGCTTGATGCTGGAGGTGGCAAATTCGCTACCGCCACTTTGCACATTTAAGGTGTCTAAGCGGTAAAAGTCTTGTTGGTCTTGCTGTTGAATATTAAACAGCAACGCCTCTAGGTCATCATCAAACACTTGACCTTTTTTATCTGCTAATGCCAAAAAGTCACTGTATAAGGTTTCTAAGTCATAATCAGACGCTTGATAGCCTAAACTTTCCATGCGATGTTTAATGACATGGCGACCGCTGCGCGAGGTTAAATTTAATTTAGTTTTACTGATACCAACGCTTTCAGGGGTCATAATTTCATAGGTATTACTGGCTTTTAACATGCCATCTTGATGGATACCTGACGAATGACTAAAGGCATTGCCACCAACAATGGCTTTATTAAGCTGTACTGGCATATTGCAAAGCTGACTGACTAATTTTGACGTGCGTGCAATTTCTTGGTGGTTTATTTGGCTGTGAACCCTTAATAGCTCTTGGCGAGTTTTCATGATCATGGCCACCTCTTCTAGTGAACAATTACCCGCGCGCTCGCCAATACCATTGACAGTACATTCAATTTGTCTTGCGCCAGCTTGCACGGCAGCCATAGAGTTAGCCACTGCCAAGCCTAAGTCATTATGACAATGTACTGAGATCACTGCCTGGTCTATATTAGGTACACGATTAAATAAAGTTTCAATGATACCGCCAAACTCACCCGGCAAAGTATAACCGACGGTATCTGGGATATTGACCGTTGTTGCACCGGCTTTTATGGCTTGCTCTACCATACGACAAAGGTTATCAATTGGTGTTCTACCGGCATCTTCGCAAGAAAATTCGACATCGTCGGTAAATTGGCGTGCATACTTTACCGCATGAACGGCCATGGCTTGCACATCACTAAAGCTCTTTTTTAATTTTTGTTGAACATGAACATCTGACGTAGAAATAAAGGTATGAATACGAAAGTCTTTAGCCGGTTTTAATGCGTCGGCGCAGGCTTTGATATCGGCTTCCACGGCGCGAGCTAGGGCACAAACACGCGAGTTTTTTACAGTTTGCGCAATGGCTTGTACTGACTGAAAGTCGCCAGGAGAAGAAACAGGAAAACCCACTTCCATGACATCGACACCTAAACGTTCGATAGCGTGGGCTATTTGTAGCTTTTCATGTACCGATAAGCTAGCGTTTAATGCTTGTTCGCCGTCACGTAATGTGGTGTCAAATATTATAACTTTATCGTTTGCAGTGCCCATGTTTTATCCTGAATTATATCTAGTGCGTAAAGTGGCGGGCATAAAAAAACCCGCGATAATTAGCGCGGGTTTAGTGTTTATTAGGTTATCTATTTAACTTTTTAACAACAACAACTCACCGCGCATCAGTAATGCGAGGAGGAGGTTAATTCGAATAATGTGAGTATAAATATTCATTGTTCTAAGTTAATACGCTGTTGTTAGTTGGTTTCAATAGTTGATGGGGTATTATTAGCCCAACAGGGGTTGAGTTGTCAATAAAAAATATACAAATAATAGTTTAAGCACAGTTATTGTTGTTAAAGCAGCACCTTTGAACGCTGTCTCGAATATTATTAGAGCTAATTGTAGATTTAACTCCTATTTAACCGTGGTATTATGATAGCAAACAGAGATTTAGCTTTTATGTGGTAAGCATTAGTGACGTAGCCTAATGAGCAAAGTCGCGGGAAATCTGCATTGAGCGAGCAGCTTAAATATACGCGCGCACCATAACAAGTTAAAACGAATGTGGCATCAGCACAGAGATTTTATTTAATGACAGTTAAAAAGTATCTATTCTTCATTAGCCAGAACTACAGTTTTGCCATCTTGAGACCCTTGCAAAAAGCGATTATAGAACGTGGTGGTGAGGTTCGATGGTTTTTATACGGTGATGAAATAAATCATGCATTTTTACATGACAATGAACTCGCCTTAACATCAATAAAAGCAATCAAGCAATACCAGCCTATTGCGGTTTTTGTACCGGGTAATACGGTGCCAAGTTTTATTCCTGGTTTAAAAGTGGCTGTTTTTCATGGCTTTAATTCGGGTAAGTTAAATCGGCGTGGTTTTGAAGATCATTTTAATATCAGAGGCTGCTTTGATCTGTATTGTACGCAGGGTCCCAATACCACTAATAAATTTCATGCATTAGCACAGCAGCATGGACATTTTTCGGTTGTTGAAACTGGTTGGCCGGCATTAGATCCGCTTTTTACTGATGTTGAGCACGATAAGATAAAAGCGAATAACAAAGCCAACATCTTGATGTGTTCGACATTTTCACGCAACTTAACTTGCGCGCCTATTTTACTTGAAACCATCAAGCAATTAAGTAGCACGGGCAGGTGGCAATGGAAAATACAGTTTCACCCAAAAATGGATGCAGAAATTGTTAAGCAGTATAAAGCGATTGAAAGCGAGCATTTAACGTTTGTTGAAACCGATAATGTCATCCCACTATTGCAAGAAGCTGATGTGATGCTATGTGATACTTCATCGGTGCTGATAATGTTTGTGCTGCAAGGAAAGCCCGTGGTGACATTTAACAACATTTCGCCCCGTGATTATATGTTAAATATTAGCCAAGCTGAGCAACTAGCGCCGGCCCTAGAAAAAGCACTTACTCGGCCCAAGGCGTTAATGGCTAATATTGAGCGCTTTATTTGTGAAACCCACCCAAAACAAGATGGGCATTCAGCGCAGCGCGTTTTAGATGCCGTAGATAGTATGTTGGCTGGGCAGCTCATTAATCGCAAAAAGAAACCGCTTAACTTGCTACGGGCATTTAAAATGCGTCGTAGCCTAGGTTATTGGGGGAGATAGGGCTTATTAGCCTAATTTAAAATCTTCCAGATAAGTGCGATTTTCGTAAATACCATAGTGCTAAGCGATATTTTATATTTCGGATTAAGCTGGTGGTTTTCTTACCGTGTCGACCACCATTAAATGCGGCGATATCGCTTTCAAAACTGCGGTTTTCGGAAATAGGGTAGGGCTGTAAACCGTACACTGACAAGTTTAATTCTTTGCAAAATTGGATATCAATATCAACGGGGCGATAGAATTTTTTTCGTGCCAGTAGCTTCTTAGCACCGTTGAGGCTGATGGTATAGCCAGTGGTGCAGTTAGGTATGGTATGATAATTCACTAATTGCAAGTCGTTGGCAAGCCCGAGTTTTTGTGCTGCTGGGTAGTTTCGATTGTCGGCAAGTTTGATCAAATCAAACTGTTTTAAGGTGTCGATTTGAGCAAAAAGTTGGCGAAATTTATCCTTTATCACTAAGTCGTCTTCTAACACCACAGCAAACTCAATACCCTCATCAAGCATTAATTGCCATATCTTTCTATGACTCATATAACAGCCTATTTCACCTAAGGATAAATTATAGCGAAAGTGTTGACGATTTAGTGTTTTTGAGTAACTGCTTGCTATTTCCTGGGCAGACAAGTCTAGACCATTAACCGCAGTAATACGCTGGTAAGCTATACCAAGGGTATTAAGTTGCGCAGCCATAGTGCTCATGCGGGCAGGAGCAGCGTCTAAATTAACGACATATACTGGACAGGCATTGATTTTATTCATAAGCAAAGTAAATGGTTACAAGTTATATTCAACTTTGGCAAAAATATTGGTTTGATTGTTATCAGCAATATCATTTTCATAGGATGAGCGACTATGCTCAAACCCAAGAGTATAACGCCAGTTTTTATAACTGTGGCGCACGCTACTCGATATCACCAGCATATCTTCTGCCACCTTGGTTAACGGGTTGCCAATAATGGCACTGTTCGGGGCTTTATCGTTGTTGTCTTTGTTCAGTTGTAAATGCCTTACCTTCGTGCTGAGATGGGTATTGGCATCAAGCGTAGATATCAACCCTAATACTAAGCTGCTGGCATCATTGTCATACAAGTTACCTAAGGTTTTTTGCTGATAACGCATGCCAGTTTGGTAAATATGGTGTTCATAATAACAATTGCCAATGTTACTGTTTGGGATGTCTCGGCAGTCAGCATAGGTATCGGTAAACTCTAAATAAACCGTGGTTGGCGCAGAAAAAATTTCTATTTGGCTATCGACGCCAATTTGCACTTGTGGCTCAGTTAAAAAACCTAGCGAGTTATCATTGTCACCGTCTTCAGCAAAATATTGACCGTAAATAGCCATAGGTCTATTAAACATTGTGAATGAGTAACGCAAGTCATAGCCGGCTTGTTGATTACCCGGTTCGTTTTCTTTATTTTCGCCGCAATCTAAACCGCCAGCACCGCAATTATCTTTGCCAAGCAGGACATTACCAAAAGTATGTAAGCTTTGAGAACGGCCATCACCACCCCATTGTGCGAGGCGCGTTACACCTACTTCTAAACCTTTTATTGGCGTAAAGTTTAGGCGAAAGCCCCAAAGTAAGGTGTTTTTTATCACACGGTTATCGTCCATGACGCCCATAAAAGTGCTCATGGTCCATGGCACTTTTACCTCGGTAAAAGGGATGTTGACCGGTATGGCTGAACGCCTAGATAGCGATAGCGCTGGCATGGGTCTCGCGTTATTCGTTAAGCTTAAATTACTGTCCCAGCCAGGGCCCCACCATCTGTCTTGTTTGCCAAGCGATAAAACCCAGTTGCCAATAAACCCGGCCACATAACTGCCATCAAATCGTGTTTTATCACCGTCGATTGGATCGTTAACAATACTTGATGATAACTTAAAAGCTAGGGCATCTGTCATATAGCTAGCTTGAATTTTTAGGCTGTTTTTATCGCGAAAATCTTCACCAAAACTGGTGAAGCGTTTGTCTTTGCTTGCGGTGAGTAATTCGACAGTTTTACTGTTGTTTTTCGCCAGTCTAAGCTGATGATTGATATAGTTAAAGGCTTCTTTGTTGGTGTTGCTAAGCGATGCGTAGTTTATTTGCTTTAAATCACGGGCAATATCTAACCACATTAAGGGAAATGTGGTTACTGGGGTATTTATATAGCCAGCATCCGCTAAGTTTTGAATACTGTGTCTTAGGTAAATATCAGAGCTATCAATCCAAGGCTCAGCTGAGCTAATAAAGCTGCAGCAAAGTAAGCCGTAAAATAAATTATGTAATTTCAAAATATCTGTTTTCGTCTTAAATTTAAGGTAATAAAATTAGTGCTAATAATGGTTGGTACGTTAGCCCCAGTTTTCCATACTGGCTCGGCGTTTAGTGAATAAACGCGGTAAAATTAAGCCCAGCAACAAGCCGACACCTAATACAATGGCGCCATTAAAAAACCATTGTTTTTTGATATTGGTGTCTTGGTTTTTTAACTGCGATTTGGTTTCGGTTAACTCCATATTCAGCGCCGCTATGTTATTTTGTAGATCGCTGCGATCGCTTGTTAATGAGCTAATAGTTTTCGTTGCTTCGTCAAGTTGTGCGGAAAGTTGGCGTTGGTTTTCTTGCATGCTGGCGAGCTTCTCGTTTAAGTCTGCGATAACATAACGCATACCTGGTGTCGTTGATACATGCTGGCTTTCTATCCAACCGGTGCGATCTTTATCAGTAATAATTTCACTGTAATCATTTTTAGTGGCGCCTGTTAGCTGTACTTTTTCGCCTGAGCTAACCGTGCCCATAATCCGGTAATTCTTGCCTGCACCAGTATGCATATAAACAATCAGATCTTCAGAAATATAGCCGGCAGTAGTGGTGGTGTCAGTTTCTTGGGCGAAAGAAAATAAAGAAGTAAAGAAAAGTAAAGCAACAAGTGTATTTTTTAGGTTCATCATGAAATAACCAAAAGCGCCATTTAAACAAAGATTGGCAAGAATAGTAGGGCTTTGCCACAGTGATAGCAAGTGCAGTTGGCTAGATTCGCAAGATTTTTGCGATAAAATATCAATCATGTAAAATTGTCGTTATTATCTTATACCAATAACAAAAAGTTTTATCACTGCAGATAAAGCGTCAGAGTTTTAACCAGTTTTGGAAGAGTATGAGCACAGAGATAGAGCTTAAATATTTAGTTTTAGATGTTAATGTCGTAGAAAAAATAGAGCAACTGTTTCGCGATGAAAATATGCAATATTCATATCAAGAAACGTCATTGCTCAATCGTTACTTTGACACCGCAGATTTAAACTTGCGACAGCATGATATGGGCTTGCGAGTTCGAAAAAATAAACAGCATATTGAACAAACGTTAAAAACCGCGGGGCAAGTGGTTGGTGGTTTGCATGCACGCCCAGAGTATAATGTCGATATTAGTACCTTAGCGCCTGACTTATCTCTGTTTCCTGCTTCGGTTTGGCAGGCAGATCAAAACATTGCTGATATACAAAAACATTTAATTACGTTATTTAGCACAGATTTTACCCGTTGTACTTGGTTATTAAGTGATGACAACAATAATATTATCGAATTAGCTTATGATCAGGGGCAAATTAGTCGTGCAGGCCAATCAACCCCCATCAATGAAATAGAACTTGAACTGGTTAAAGGTGATAAAAGCGCATTATTTGCCCTAGCATCGTTATTATTTCAACGATTGCAAATGCGCCCGGGCATAAAAAGTAAAGCAGCGAGAGGCTATGCACTTTTGCAATCTCGTCATGCCAATGCAACGCCTGTTGTAGCAAACTATGTTTGCCAGCAGGACTCGGGCTCTATAGCCAGTGCCTTTACGCTTGGTCTAAACCGTACGCTGGCGCAACTGCAAGACAGTGTCGAAGTGTACTTACAGACAAAAAATTTACGGCAATTAGCCGACATTAAAGCAAATTTAGCTTTAATGCGTCACGGCTTTTGGTTGTTTGAACAACATTTAACGGCAAACGAGTTGACCTTGCGTGATGAGCTAAGCCACTTCGTACACTTATTAGCTTGGGTAGATAATGCCCTACATTTACAAGAGCTAACCAACAAAACTGGTAATTATCGCAAAAAGCTCGACTATAGTAAGCAACTGATCAAGCAATTAAAAATAGAGGAACGACGTTTTCCTAGCCCTGACGATATTAGTCAATTATTACACAGCTCTCGATTTAATCAGTTGCAACTTGCCATCTTAAAATTGTATTTATGCCGCACCGAAAGTCAGCAGCAAGCTGACAAAGTTCTTAGCGCTGAATTGATGAATTTCGCACAACAAAAAATTCAATCAAGCTTAAGTGAAATGAGCAGCGAAATGAACAGTGTCGAGCAGCTAACGAGTCAGCAATATATAGCGCAAAGCAAGCCCTTATACCGAAGCTCGTTGACCGGAGCTTGGCTTGCTGGACTATTTGATAATGAGTTACGCGACAAGTTTCGGCGACCTTGGTTAGATCTACAACAAGGGATCAGCGAATTGCAATCACTGTGGATTATTCAGCAGCAATTGGCAAAATTAAACCAAGCACCAGCAAGGCTAGTGCAATGGCAGCAAACTAAAATGGAAGGTTTGTTAATAGCATTAAATAACTCTAAAGCCATTGCCGTCACTATGGCGCCATATTGGTTAGAAGAGCAGTAATGAGCTTGTGGTGACTTTATGATATTAAATCTTGTGCCCTGTATAGTTAGCCTAGTGATGAGTTATAGTGATTGCTGCTCCATCATTCGCAGGGTGCGATTCGTTAATTTGTTGACAGTGATCGTTTTGCTGTTGTTATTGCTTAGGGCGGAGCATGTGCTAGCAAAAGCTTATCCGCTACCGGCGCCGGGTTCTCGTTTGATAGGTGAGCTGCAAACCCATCAAATCGTCAAAGGCGATTATTTCCAAGCGATTGCAGAGCAATATAACGTGGGTTTTCTGGCGTTAATGGCAGCCAACCCAGGGGTTGATCCATTTTTACCTGAGCCAGGAACATCCTTGCTTATTCCAAGCCAAATGCTGCTGCCATACACAAAGCGTGAAGGGATCGTTATTAACCTGCCTGAATTACGTCTTTATTACTTTCCCAAAAATGGCACGCAAGTACATGTTTTTCCGGTGGGCATAGGCCGACAGGGTTTAGCAACCCCGAAAACGGTCAGCTATATAAGTGAAAAGCGAAAAGATCCGGTGTGGCGACCTACCGCAGAAACTAAAGCTCGGTATTTTAAGGAACACGGCAAACAGCTTGCAGATGAAATACCTGCCGGTGCCAACAACCCATTTGGGAAGTATGCTCTAAGGTTAGGGCGCAGTGTCTATTTATTACATGGCTCTAATCAGCGTTTTGGTATTGGTATGCGCTCAAGCTCAGGCTGTATTCGCCTTTATGACGATGATATCGAGTGGTTATATAAAAATGTCGACATTAACACGCCAGTACGCATTGTTGAGCAACCGATAAAATTATCCTATGAAGCTGCGCATCGTTTAATGGAAGTGCATAGCCCATTAACAGGTGAAGAAGGCGAGCCTACGCGGTTAAAGCCAACACCTGCCGTAAGAGACTTTGTTGGTAATTTAGCGGCTAATAAAGCGCTACTCTCACAACAAATAGCGTCGCCTACCGGCCTAGTTATCACACTGAGCACTAACTGACACTTCGCCGTTGGCGTTTTAGCTAAGGTGAGTTGTGGCTATTTGCCTGCACGCGCAGCTATAAAGCAGCTTGTTTTATGCAGAGACATTTCACTGCTAATAACACGTCGTTTATCATCGCTAAGTTAGCTAAGTTAATTGGAGTTTTTGCTAACTAAACAATAAAAAATCCAAGCGCTTATCACGCTTGGATTGTGCCTCTTGCCTTGAAGTGACTACGCCGTTGGCGACTTTATCGGCGTATATTTCCTGGCTATTGGTTGCTTATTTTTTATAACTGGCAACCATGTTATCGATTCGCTCATTCGTTTTGTCGACTGCCATTTGGGTGGCATTAACAGCTTTGCTAGTTTGTTTTTGCGCCGCACTTAAGTCGTTAACTTTACCCGATAGTTTCTGTGTTTTTGAATTTAAGCTATTGACCTGCTCAGAAAGGCTATCAACTTTTTGGTTAAGGCGAGATATATTTTCTTCTAAAGCGCTGTTGTTAGCACAACCGCTAAGAACTGCAACGAATGTAACTATGGTTAATTTCTTTAATAGCATAATATTTTCCCTGTGTTTTAGGTCGTTTATTGTTTTACTGGCAAGCTATTGAACTCAGCCAACCTTACATATCATTGTTTAGTATGGCACAAGATAAAAACATTTTCTAAAAAATACCTAAAACTAAGTTACTGAATATATTATGTTATTATAAAAAAGTGTTTGTGCTATAGCTTATACTTGTGCACATTACTTATCTTTTAATAACAGTTGCTCTAGCGTTAATAGCTTTTGATAAATTTCCGCGTTTTGTTTTCGAAGCTCTCTATTTTTTACATTAGTATCTGAAAAGCCAAATATTTTTGCAGCAATTAAGGCGCCTAAACCACCGATAATACCTACCCCAAATATAAACATTAGCGTTACCATGGTACGGCCAAGTGTCGTTACCGGATAATGGTCACCAAAGCCTATAGTGGTGCTAGCCATAACCATTAACCATATGGCGTCTGAAAAATCGCTTATGGTGGCGCCGGCAACGCCCATTTCAGCATGATAGGTAATGTAACCAAATAACAGTACAAAGCTGAGCATTAATAAAATTGACATTAAGGCAATAAAGCGAGTTTTATAGTTTACCACGCCAAATTCATCTACCGAGCAAAGTCCAGATTTATTCGCGATGTTTTGAAATACAAATGACATAACTATTCTCTTTTTAATTCGATGTGTTGCGTTGCAAATAATATAACGGTAGCGATATTGATGAAACCGTAAATATCACCTTAAGGGTAAATGGATTACTGCCGGAATGTTTATACTCAGTAGCGAGGGTTGCAACGCTTGACGTATCGCCCAGTAGCCGTTGTGACATTAGGGGATGATTAAATGTGATGAGGGCAAGTTTACTGATTATTTATACTGTCGAGTTAAGTGTAAGCCTAACGAGACTATCAGGCTTTTTATCACGTTAGATAACGATAACTATGGCTAGCTTTGGTCGTTATTTTTTAAGCCTTGATTAACATAGTTAATTAAGTCATCCATCAGTTTTTTTTTGATTTCAAGCTGCTGCTCTGCAGATAAAGCGTATTTTTCTCCAAGCAACTCATAATCGCTAGCCGATAAGCTAACCGTTAAGCGCGGACGTTTAGGGCGTTTATTGGTCGGTAGCCCTAATATATCTCTAATTTGCTCTGAGGGGCTAATACCCGCCTCGAGCGCTTGTTTTCTGATGGCCAGTTGAATTTTTTCGTCCATATCAAAAGCCACTTGTACGGCTTTAACCGCTTTGACAGACGATTGCCATTTTTCGGGGAGTTTTCGTGTCACAATTAACTTCCTGGGTACATGTCAACAAGGTCGGTTGTTGGTCTAAATAAGGTTAAAAATACATCGGTATCGCCATCTTGCCATACTTCGATATCAATGCCATAAGCTTGGTCTTCATTATACAAGCAAAATAGCTCAAATGGCTCACCACTGTCTTGGTCTTGATAGGGCGAAATTGTGTTTTCGCGGTGATCTTTACGATGAAAATAGCCTACTTGAACCGAGCCACTTTGCTGGTAACGCTCACTACTCCAGCCAGTTGTTGTCTCATTATCCGCTTGTCGCTGTAATTGAACTTGCGCCGTTTCCTCAAAAATTTCTGCAAAGCTGTCAAGGTCAAAAAGCGTTTCAACGTCTTGCGGTGTTATTTTCAAGGAAAACTTGAGATAGGTTTTATCATCTTCATCCAAACTTAAATAGAGTTCAGTATCACTGTTGCCTTGCAATACCCATTCTAGTTGGTTTTTTCGCTCAAATTCGTAACTATTGACCGCAGTTACTTGTAGCTCCTGTGCGCGCAGCTCGGCAGGTAAGGCAAAGCTATCAGAGATAACAATAATATCACCTAAGGAGAGGTCTTTAACGTTATCAAGCGTGCGCTCGGCTTTGGGTTTACTAAAAATATTTTTAAAAAAGCTCACTCGTTGCTCCTAAATACAGCACTCGCTAAAACCAAAAAACCGCTTAGCATTTTCGGTGCTAAGCGGTAAGGTGGATGGTACGGGTTATTTTTGCTTTGCCTTTAAACGCTCTAATACTGAGTTGGCGTTGTTATTTGTGGCACCAATACCGGCTTCTTTAAGCTTAGCTTCTAGTGAGTTGTCAGAGTTTTCAGACTCAAGCACCTCTGCAGCTTTCATACGATCATCAAACTTTTGCTGTTTAGCTTTGATGCGCTCTAACGAGTCTTTCGCGCTTAATAACTTCGAGTTGCTTGATGAGAAATTATCTGTGATAGCCGAGGTTGCTTTTTGAACGCTTTCGGTAGTCTTCACCATAGATAATTGACGTTTATATTCAGCAACTTGACGCTCACTTTTCTTAACTAACTCTTTCAGGCGTTGTGCGTTACCTTCAAAACTATCGAGTGCTTGCTGCTGGGTGCTTAACTCGCTTTCTAGGGCTGATATTTTTTCCGCCACTGCAAGGGCTAACGCTTCGTCGCCTTTTTCTAATGCCTGCACGGCATAGCCTTCGTGTTCGATGATCTCGCGTTTAATACGATCAACATCACGACTTGATGACATTTGTTGCGCCATAACCCCAGTTAATTCACGCTTTGCTTTGGTGAGGTGGTTTTCTGCATCGCGAATTTCTTGTTCAAAAATTCGGGTGGCATTGGCGTCGACAATTGATTCACCTACTTCTGTGGCACCACCGCGAATGGCTGTCATAATTTTTTTAAAAATACTCATAATAATACTCCTAAGGTGGTTGCTTAAATTAAGTAATCACTCATGTCGTCAATAATTTCTAAGGCGTTATTGCTTAATACCGCAAGTTCATGTTCGATATCGTTAAATGTTGAGCTAATGGCTAGTGCACCAAAAATGACATATTTATCGCCAATTTTTGAAAAAGAAGATAAAGGCATTGGAATGTTCATTTCTAACATGCTGACATGCATATCGTTCATCTTATTTTCTTTTACTTCTGATTTGTCCCATAAGTAAGTAATACAAAGCACTTGATCATCAGTGACAGAAACAAAAATAGGTAACTCTTCACGTCCCAGTACGGTAATTTGCAAAACATCAACTTCACCTGATATCGGTTGGCAATCAAACACCATACCTGTATCTGATTCATCGGCTAAGGTGTTGAGGTAGTCAGCTAGCGTATGAATATTCATGTTATTCCTTATGTTCTAGTAAATAACGTAACAAGTCGTGGTTAGGCTAGTTACGCAACGACATATTATGTCGAGTTGGGTTAATTTATCATCGTGACATATTATGTCAAGTGCTAATTTTAATTTCTCACTACAGCTTAGCGTATAGTGCCAGACTGTAAATGGGCATCATTCAATCCTTGTTGATCTTGCCATGCTTGTTGATGTAGCTGATAGATAACATGGCTGCCAAGGTAGTTAATCGGCACGCTGTCGCTATGTTGGTAAAAGTTTCGCGAAAACTCAAAGGCATTGATCATCATTGCCAAGCTTAGCCAATGGTGTTGGATTGGCAATTCAGGCAATTGCTGTAAACGGCGTAGAGGTGCCGCGCCGGCTTTGCTAGCGATTGTCCAGCCCCACTCGCCAAAGCTAGGCACATTGTCGTGATACTGTTGCACACTTGAAAATCCTGCCGCTTTAACGGTTTTGCCAATAGCGATAAAAGCACTTTTGGCGTGATAAGGGCTTGCAGACTGAATAGTGATTAATCCGTCGCCCACCAGTAATTGTTTTAATCGCGCATAAAAGTTAACCGAATAAAGCTTATTAAGATCCGGATGGCTCGGATCTGGTAGGTCGACAATAATGGCATCGTAGTTGTGTTGGTTTTGCAGTAACTTGTCGATTGCAATAAAGGCATCATCGGCAATAATTTCTACACGTGGATCTTGTAAACTGGCTGCGGTTAACGTGCTGATAGCGTCAGCTAATGGCCGAGGCAGTTTTTCATGAGGTGCTTTAAATAGCGCGATTAGCTCAGCATCTAAATCGACTAAGGTAACCTTTTTAACAGGCCAAGTTAGAACGTCGCGCAGCGCTAAGCCATCACCGCCCCCGATAATGAGAATATTATCATGACGCGCCGAGCCAGCTAAGGCAGGGCTGACTAAATAGCTATGGTAAATAAACTCGTCAGATGAGGAAAATTGTAAACGGCCATTTAAATAAAAATTAATGATATTGCCTTGTAACGGCCCCATATTGCGCTGAGTAAAAGTTAATTGTTGATAACGCGTTTTATCGCTATATACCACTTTATCAAGATACAGTAGGTTGCTCATTTGGCTTAACCAACTGTTACCGTACTGATAAATGGCAAGGATCATTAAAAACAACACACCGTGGGCGCTAATTAAGGTTTTGCGCCAGGTGAGCTTTTGCCAGTAGTAAATGATAAAAATGCTGCCAGCAATTAGGTTTAAGGCCGCCGTTAACGCGCTAGCTTTACTGATATCTATCGATAATAAGAACACCACCCATATCGCTGCGCCAATGCCAGCACCAACATAGTCAGCTCCATAAATAGTGCCGAGGTTATTTTTTAAATGCTTTTGATGAATTTCTTCGCGAATGCGGGCAATAAGCGGAATTTCCATACCAATAAAAAAACCCAAAATTAGACCAAAAAAGTAAGGGCTGTTAAAGGCAATAAAGCTCAACTGTTTAAACAAACCACCGCGTGGATAGGCGTCGGGGGGTAGGTTAAACATAGTGCCCAACAGCTCAGGAAAGGTTTGGGTAAGTGCAATAAGCGCACCAATGATCAAGATGGAGCTGCTGCCCAGAAAAGCAATAATAAGCTCAAGACAAACAAAGCCGTTAAAGGCACATGTTACTTTGCGTGCGGCAAAGGCACCTAAGCCCATAGCAACAATCATAAGGCCTATCATGGCGTAAATTGTGCTTTCCATAATGCCAAGTACACGGCCAGCGTAGTGGGACAGTAAATATTCGTAAACTAAGCCGCAACCTGCTAATACCGCCATAGTTAAAATTAATAATATATCGTCCCAGAGCAGGCGTTTATTGCGGTTGTTAGTGCTTGCTAAGCTGTGGTTTTCAACCATGTTTTTTTATCGCTGATAAATGACAAGGGGAATATTCAAGCCCAAGGGCAGGGCTTGAAGATGCAAGTTAGTGGTAATGAATACTACGCCATTAATGCTGTTAAAATGAGGGCGATAGAAATACTGATAGCCATTTCAACGCTGGCGACACCAATATTATGTTGTTGATCAACTTCCTCAACCAAATTGATGCCCATCAATACTAAGCGCTTGGCAATGGTCGTTAAAATAGCCACCAGCAAAGTCATGACAATACCAAACAGCAACCAAGCCATTAAATTAACCATTAAGGTATCAGGGCTATAAGTGAGGAAGTGGCTGGCAGCGGTAACGGCCAACGCGGTGCTAATAACTTGGCCTGCATAGCGAATTGCTAAGGCAACTTGCCCTTGAGCAAACGCATTTTGCATGCTGTTATTGGCATTATTAGCCGCGTACTGGTGTTCTTTCAATCGCGTTACTAATACCAACATAGCTTGAGAAACAATAAACCCAGCACTAATGGCAATAAAGGTGTTGATATCTAATCCATATACCCAGAGCAATACCGCGCGAATAACAATTGCCGTGGCGATAGCACCTGCTGCATCAACAATGCCTACCGCGATATTACGGGCTTTAATTTCTGTTGTTTTGTCGATTTGGTTTAAAGCGAGGCGATCATGGAAGATACGGCCAATTTTAATCAGTATTAGACCAAAAACTCCGTAGCTTGCCATGCCAATCATTTCCATTAAATAGCTATCGGCGCTTTCGCCGCTAATTGCTCCGGTAAGTACAATACCTAGCGCAGCCACACTACCTGCTACACTGATACCAAAAGCAAAGTTATCCTCTTTGGCAAGCTCGTCGGTCGAGTTAACCTTTGCAGATACGCCGCTAATAAAGCGCATGGCGCCAAGTAAAATAATGGCAATTGTAATGTCGATGGCCAAAAACACTAATAGCTCTTGGTTGAGGCCAGTTAATTCAATCATTGTATTCATATCAATTCCTACTTACCACGTCTAAAACTGCGTGAGGTTGTACTTCTACTGTTTCTAAAACTCGCATTTTTTGCGTTTTTATTTGCCTTTGCATAGGCACTTTTATTACTTGCTTGACGGGCAAAGCGATTAGCGCTGCTTTGTGCACTTTTGCTTTGGCTCGATATGCTAGATGCGCCGGTTCTATTTTTACTGTAAGCGCTAGTGAATTTCTCACCACGGCGTTGAAAAGACTTTCGTGTGCGTGTGTCTAAGTCGGTTTGTTGACGTAATTGGCTGGGTGAGCTATAGCGTTTGCGACCATAATCATTATAGTAACTGTAGTTACGGCCGCGGCCCCAATCACTATAAGATGTGCGACGAGAGCCAAATAAATCCCCCATCATGGCGTACATTCCATACCAAGCCCAAAATGACATGCCATTAGCACCTGTGGTCCAGCTGCCGTAGGCTGGGTTACCAATGAGTTGCTCACCCACACCAAAGTCTTGGGCCTTGTTAGCGGCAAGACTTTGCGCTTTTGACATGGCATTAACGCGGGGGAGTTTGCCCTCTGACATATCTGCTAAGACATTTAAAGGATCACTTAATGCGTCGGAAAATAAAACCGGATCGGCTGCTTGGTAAAGATTTAACAGCTCCTCGTATACGGCTTGTGAATTCGCAAACATTTGCGGTTGATTCTTTACCGTATTGAGTCGATCAACCAAGGCTAAAAACATTGGTCCTTGGCTGGTAGCATCTTTTAAAAATTCATCAATCAGCGGCTTATAACTGGGCTTTTCTTGTTTGAGCCTTGCCGCGTATTGTTTAATTAAATTAGCATTGCGTACTTGGCCGTTTGCTAAGGCTTGTGCTAACAAGTCAATACGTTGTTCCGTAAGCGGGATTTGCTGGGTAATTTGCTCTTTTACTGGATCTGTGCAAGCAAAAAGCATGAGTGTAAATAAGAGTATAATTGATTTAAGGGGCTGCACTTCTGCCATAGAGTCCTCAAAAATGCTATGGTGATCATGTATTAATATCACTTACGACATATTATGTCTATTTTTTTACCAAGATTAAGTGAAATTAGTGTGTTAAATATATTACGCTATGAGCTTAGCTTGCCATTTTGGTATTATCGAGGAACAACGTGCCTAATTCATCGCCTTTGCTACACTCTCCCTTACTTGCCGAGCAGCAGGAAAAAAGCTGGCAGCAATTTTCACAGCAACATCCCAACAGTGCAGAGCAACTGACAGCAGCGCAATTGGCTTTGTTTAAAAATGCCATCATGTTAAGTGACTTTATATTGCGTAGCGCCATACAAGCGCCTGAGATAGTGATCAAGCTTTTCGCTAGTGAGCAGTTACTAGCAGAAAAGGCCCCAAATTATAAGCAACTACTCAGCGAAAAGCTGCAATTGTGCAGCAGTGAAGCGCAATTACATCAATGCTTGCGATTATTTAGATTAGAACACATGGTTGATATTGCCGTTGGGGATTTATTACTCAAGCGTAGTCTCGATGAGTCATTGCAGCGGCTGTCCTCCTTGGCCGACAACATTATAATTGCGAGCAATCATTGGCTAGAAAAACTTTGTCATAGCAAATGGGGCGTGCCGGTAAATTCTGCCGGTGAAAGGCAAAGTCTACTGGTTTATGGCATGGGCAAGTTAGGCGGTAAAGAATTAAACTTTTCCTCAGATATAGACTTAATTTTTGCCTATCCAGAGGCGGGTGAAACACAGGGATTAAGGCGCAGTATTGATAATCAATTGTTTTTCACTCGTTTAGGGCAAAAGTTGATCACGGCGTTAAATCAGCAAACGGCTGATGGCTTTGTTTATCGTGTTGATATGCGTTTACGTCCTTTTGGTGAAAGTGGACCTTTGGTGATGTCATTTAATGCACTGGAAAATTACTATCAAGATCAAGGTCGCGATTGGGAACGCTATGCCATGTTAAAGGCGAGATTAATCGGTGAAGGCAAATATCATGGGCAATTATCCAATATGTTACGCCCGTTTGTATACCGGCGGTATATCGATTTTAGTGTCATTGATAGTTTGCGCCGTATGAAAGCCATGATAGCGCAAGAAGTGCGGCGGAAACAGTTGAAAAATAATATTAAGTTGGGCGCTGGTGGCATTCGAGAAGTAGAGTTTATCGTACAAGTCTTTCAAATGATCCGTGGTGGGCGAGTTAGAGAGTTACAGCATAGAAATTTATTAACAGTTCTGCCATTACTGGTAAAGCACAGTGAAATTAGTCAGCACAGTGCACAGATATTAACCGCCAGTTATCGATTTTTACGACGGGTAGAAAACATCATGCAAGCCCTAAACGATCAACAGACGCAAACTTTGCCAGACAATGCTTTGGACCAAGCACGGATCTTAGCCGCATTGGCGGCGCCAGAGTGTGCTGATTGGCCGGCTTTTATAGAGCAGCTTGCTATGCACATGCAAGGTGTTCATCGAGAGTTCGATGAGTTGATCGGCGAAGAAAGCCCGAACCGCAAAGCCATTGATCAATATTGGAGTACCTTATGGGATAGTCAGTGGAGCGATGAAGAAGCGATTGCTTGGATTGAGCAAGCGCCGCAATTAGTTGTGATGGCGGATGGCGATCATTATTGGCAAAGTGAAACTATTTGGATGTCGTTACGCGACTTTAGGCAGGAAATGTCTAAGCGCAGCATGGGCAACCGTGGCCGGCAAGTATTGGATAAACTGGTACCAACGTTGCTATGGCACCTTGCGGAAATGAAGTTAACCGACCAGACGCTGGCACGGGTTTTAACTGTGCTGACAACCATAGCAACGCGTACGGCTTATTTAGAGTTACTATTTGAAAATGAAGGTGCGCTAAAACAATTAATTCATTTATGTGATAACAGTAGTTGGGTGGCAGAGCATATTGCCAAGTTTCCCATCTTGCTCGATGAGCTGATCGACCCTAAATTATTTCATCAGCCGCCTTTGCTGTCCTCTTATGCAGCCGAATTGCGCGAAATTATGTTGCGCGTACCTGAGGATGATCAAGAAACACAAATGATCACGCTGCGCGAGTTTAAACAAGCCAAACAATTGCGTATTGCTGCTGCCGATATTACCGGCATCTTAGCCATTACTAAGGTCAGTGATCATTTAACTGCGCTGGCTGAAGCGATTATTGCAGAAGTGGCCAATTTAGCTTGGCAGCAGGTAGTGCTGCGCTTTGGCGTACCTAGCAGTAAAGTCGATACTTTAGACAAAGGTTTTGCCATTATTGGTTATGGTAAATTAGGTGGCATAGAGCTTGGCTATAGCTCAGACTTAGATTTAGTTTTTGTGCATGATGCCAATTTAAATGCCATGACCACAGGAGCGAAGGCGATCACCGCTGGGCAATTTTATTTAAAATTAGCGCAACGTATGATGCACTTATTTAATACGCGCATGAACAACGGTATTTTATACGAACTTGATATGCGTTTAAGGCCTTCAGGTAATGCGGGTTTGTTGATGATTCATATTGATAGTTTTGCGCAATATCAAGAGCAGGATGCCTGGACATGGGAGCATCAAGCCTTAGTGCGTGCGCGGGTAATTTATGGGCACTCAACCTTAACTGCAACGTTTAATGACATTAAACGTCGCGTGTTAATGAAGGAACGCGATAAAGTAAGTTTACGCGAAGATGTGACAAAAATGCGTCTAAAAATGCGTCAGCATTTAGATAAATCGAGTGAAGGGTTAATTGATATAAAGCAAGGGCGAGGAGGGCTAGTTGATATTGAGTTTCTAGTACAGTATTTAGTCTTAGCGCATTGTGCCGAGCATCCTAACTTAAGCTGTTATTCCGATAATATCAATTTATTAAAATATTTAGCGAATGTTGGTGTTATAAATCAAACGCAGCAACAAACGTTAGAGACAAATTATTGCCAATTACGCGACTTTGGTCATCATGCCACGTTAAAAAATATGCCGGCGATGATAGCGCAGCAAACTTTTATTGATCAGCACAGTGACGTGATGGTGGTTGTTAAGCAACTTTTGCAAGCTGATAAATAGTCGGACATTACATTGAGCGCAATTGCTTTGATGGCTTTATTGCGGCAACAGCAAACACTCTCGTGCTAAGTAGTCAATGTCATGTTCGATTAAAACTATGGTGCGTTGTTGATAACAGAAATAAATAGTTAGGCCGTTTTGAAAGTGTCCTTCAATGGCTTTTCCCACTTGGTAGGCAGTGGTAATAATATTTTTGTTAACTCGAAACGGATCTTTCACTAAAAAGTCTAGGTTAAGCCACCAAATGACTTCAAGACCATTTTGCTGTGCGTATTCAGACAACTTTTGCAGTAAGGTTTCACCTTGGCGAAACGGGTGGTTGTCAGTACTGCCTAACCAAGTTTTAGGTAAGGGCCTTGTGGTCATGCGCTTGGCTTCAAGTTGTTGTACTAAGTCGCCACTAGGCTCAGGTAAATAAACAATATTATTACGAATTTTTGGACCATCAGCATTCATATCGCCATGTAAATTTGCATAAAAGCGGGATAAGCCTTCCGCCGCAGCATTTTTACGCTTGCTGGGTTTGCTACTTTCAGTGACGGGCGCTATGGGCTTAGTCGGCGTTTGCTGCTGGGTATGTTGATGCGAGTCAGCTGCCATGATGTCATCCGCCGCCTCTTGGCTCATAGAAAACAAGAGGTCTTGGTTGTACAGTAAGGCGATTGCTAAGGCGGATAAAATCACAGCCAAAACAATGTTGCGTATCCAAAAGTTCATAAATGTTTAATATCGTTAATTTTAGTTCCTATGTCATACCATAACCAACTATCACTATTTATACAATGAAGGGTCGTGCTCATTGGGCCGTGTTTTAAAACGTCGATGTAACCACATATACTGCTCTGGTTTAACCAAGATTGCTTTTTCTAATTCTTGATTAATTCGAGTGACATCCGCTACATCGTCGCCGGACGGAAAGTTTTCTAACATTGGCTTTATCTCTAATGTATAACCACTGCCGTCATCGTTGCGGGTAGGAATTAACATATGGGTTTGGCAATTTTTTTGTCGTGCAAAAATTAAGGTGCCTGTGGTGGTTGCGGCATCAGGTACCGCGAAAAATGGCACAAAAACGCTGCGATTTCGACCATAATCTTGATCAGGCAAATACACACAAGCTTCACCGTCTTGTAAAGCTTTTAGCAAACCTTTGACGTCACGCTTACCTAACATGTATTTATTAGAACGACCGCGACCGCGAAATTGAAAGTATTCCATCAACTGATTGTTATGTGGTCGATAAAATACCACCATAGGATGTTCGGTACCGATACCGCGACAATTAATTTCTGCGCTCAGGTAGTGCATAGCCAATAAAAGTACGCCTTTGCCTTGTTGTTGCGCTGCTGCTATATGTTCAAGCCCTATAACTTTAGTTTTACGCTTAACGCGCCAGTCGGGCCACCACCAACCCATTCCCGTCTCTAATAATGCTATACCAGTGTTTTCAAAATTACGTTTTAGCATTATCTGCCGCTCGGCATCAGACATGTCTGGAAAACAAAGCTCTAAATTGCGCAATGCCACTTTCTTACGACTTGAGCCTATTTTAAAGAGTAAACGACCTATCATCTTGCCGAGCAAAAGTTGTAACCGATAGGGCAGCCATGAAATGGTATAGAGGATAAAAACCCCAACCCATGTCGGCCAATACTTAGGTAACAGAAAGGACATTTTAAAATTTGGCTGTAAAACTTTATTTTTACTCACGGGATGATTTCAACTCAAGGAAGTGCTTGTGATACAATATTTACTATTATATCTGTTATAGGGCACAGGATGAAAGTAGATATTCCCGCTTTTGAGCAAGCGCGTGTTTTAGTTGTTGGCGATATCATGCTAGATCGCTATTGGTATGGGCCAACCCAACGTATTTCACCTGAGGCACCCGTGCCGGTAGTTAAAATACACCAAGATGAAGACCGCCCTGGCGGCGCGGCCAATGTTGCCTTGAACATAGCGTCATTAAATGGACAAGTGACATTATTGGGCATTACCGGGCAAGATGAAGCCGCGAACACATTAGCAACTCAGCTCAGCGCCATGAAAATTGATTGTCAATTTATTGCCTCGACGCAGCACCCTACCATCACCAAATTGCGTATCCTCAGCCGTAACCAGCAATTGCTACGTTTAGACTTTGAGGAGTCGTTTCAAGCTTTTGATAAAACGTCCTTGCGTGAACGCACTGAAGCATTAGTGGCACAGCATGATTTACTCTTGTTGTCAGATTACAACAAAGGTACCTTATCTGATGTACAAGCATTAATTGAAGCGGCCAAGCGGCAGCAAGTACCCGTGTTAGTCGATCCTAAAGGAACAGACTTTTCACGTTATCGTGGTGCTACCTTGATTACGCCAAATTTAGCAGAATTTGAAGCTGTGGTTGGTGCTTGTAACAGCGAAGCCGAGATAGTGAGTAAAGGTCAGGCCTTATTAAGTGAGTTAGACTTAACCGCGATGTTGATCACTCGCAGCGAGCAGGGAATGACGTTGTTGCGCCATAACCAAGCGGAATTTCATTTGCCGACACAGGCAAAAGAGGTTTACGACGTTACCGGTGCGGGTGACACAGTAATTGCAACCTTAGCATTAGCTATTGCTGCGAAAGCTGAGTTTGACCAAGCCAGTGCTTTAGCTAATCTAGCGGCAGGTATTGTCGTTGGCAAGCTAGGTACCTCGACCGTCAGTGAAGCAGAATTAATGGCAGAGTTGTCGTCTGGACAAGAAAGTGGCTTTGGGGTGATGTCACCAGAGCAATTAAAAATTGCTGTGCAATTAGCACAAGCGCGCGGTGAAAAAATTGTTATGACGAATGGTTGTTTTGATATTTTGCATGCTGGCCATGTTTCGTATTTAAATAGTGCTCATACGTTAGGCAACCGCTTGATCGTTGCCGTTAATGATGATGCTTCGGTAACGCGCTTAAAAGGTGCTGGACGCCCTGTTAATCCGTTAGAAAGGCGTATGGCGGTATTAGCAGGTTTAGCAGCGGTTGATTGGGTCGTTGCCTTTAGTGAGGATACACCGCAGCGTTTAATTGCTGACATTTTACCCAATACCTTAGTTAAAGGTGGTGATTACAAAGTTGAAGATATTGCCGGTGGCGCTGAAGTTATTGCCGCAGGCGGGGAAGTAAAAGTGCTCAACTTTGAAGATGGTATCTCAACAACAAAAATTATCAATGCCATCAAAAAAGAAGACTAAGGGCTGAATGCTTAGCTCTGGGGTAAGTCGCTTTAAATGGGTGCTCTTGATATGTAATAGTTACCCATTCTGGCAAAATTAATAAATAAAGGACTATAAACAATGATGAATCAAGGACACTCTATTGGCGAAATTGTCAGCGCTATTTTGGTTATTGTATGGGGTATTATTCGCTATGCTACTATAGCGGTCATTATTATTGGCGGTCTTTGGCTTGTTATGCATTCGATATTGATCATCGTTACTTTAGCTTTATTATTGGCTATCTCTAACGCCAAAATTAAATGGTAGACGTTTGCATGTTTTAATGCGTATTAATGATTGCTGCGAGTTAAGACATCAATTGTTGATAGTCGGCAGAATAAAAAGGGAGCTATTTAGCTCCCTTTTTGCTGGATAGATTGTGTGCGCTAAGGTGGTTATTCAGCGACTAAACCTTGATTAATATCTTTTAAGTCTTGCTCAGTAATTGTGCCGCCTGCGCGTTTTAGTGCTAAGACATTTTCAATATAGTCATAGCGGGTAGACGATAAATTACGTTTAGCATTGTAGAGGTTTCTGGTACTGTTTAGCACATCGACAATGGTACGCGTACCAACTTCAAAGCCAGCTTCAGTGGCTTTTAGCGCACTTTGGGCACTGATTTCAGATTGCTCTAACGATTTAATTGCTGACACTGCAGCAATGACAGTGTTGTAGGCGTTGCGAGTATTGCGCACGACATTGCGATGGGTTTGTGCCATTGTTTGACTCGCGGCAACATAATTGTTTTGTGCTTGGCGTACCCGGCTTGTCACTGCTCCACCAGAATATATAGGCACATTGAGCGAGATGCCAATAGAGTGGCTATCGAGCGCTGGGTTATTAAAGTCAACGCCATTGACTTCGTTATCTTGGTCGCTACTACCATAACTCCCTGACAAACTTAAGGTTGGGTAATGACCCGCTTTTGCAATATTGATATTTTCTTTGGCGATATCAATATTGATCCGTTCTGCAATTAGCTCTAGGTTTTTCGCCTCAGCGGTTTGTTGCCACTCATTAGCACTATCAGGAAATGGGCGTGAGGTGGTAAAGCGGTCGGTATTTAACGGATTTAAATCACGCGGGTAGACATTGGTGATCAAACGTAGCGCTTCTTCAGCGTTATAAACGTTGTTTTCAGCACGAATTTCCGCCGTAATAGCATTATCGAACTGGGCTTGGGCTTCATGAACATCGGTAATTGCCGTTAAGCCAACCGAGAAACGCTGTTTGGTTTGTTCTAGCTGACGTTCAATCGCGGTTTTTTCGGCAATAGAAAACTCTAAATCATCTTTTGCTCTTAACACATTAAAATAAGCTTGCGTGACGCGAACGATTAAGTCTTGTTTGGCCAGTTGGTAAGCAACATCACTTTGGTGTGCTCGTTTTTTCGCGTTATCGAGCGTTAACCACGAGTTATGGTGGTAGAGCTGCATTTCTAAGTTGATACCATAACGTGTGGTATCACTTTTATTGGTTAGAATTTGCCCTAAAGATTGCCCAGAATCTGAAGTAGGAATAAATTCATTTTCACTTTTGCTATAACTGGCCGATGCGCTTAATTGCGGCAATAATACTGCTCCAGCTTGCTCTATACCTTCTTTAGAGGCTTGAAATTGTGCCTGCGCTCTCAGAACAACCGGGTCATTGGCTTGTGCTTGCTGATAGACAGATAAGAGATCTTCGGCATGTGCGAACGTGCTACTTGCAGCACAGGTAAAACCAATAAGTAGTGCGGTTATTGTTTTTTTCATATTAAGGCGGTTCCTGTCATAATGAACATATACTAAATTGATAACTTTGCTAGCCAGTTCAGTATCCGTTTTATTTTTTATTGTAACTATCTTAACGGCATTAAAGAATTAGCCAAATAAAATAAGTGTTTAGGAAAGTATTCTAGTGTAACAAAATATTAACTGCTAGTGTATCTCGAAATTCGCAACAGTTCACAAAGACAAGGCAGCTATGGCTATTAAACCCGCACCCTTACTCCAATTTACCCGCGATGATGTCGAAGTGATAAATAAATCAAGAAAGTATCAAGGCTTCTTTGCGTTAGATGAATACCAATTTCGTCATAAATTATACCGCGGCGGATACAGTAAAGTCATCACTCGTGAGGTTTTTGAACGTGGTGATGCGGTGGCGATATTGCCATACGATATTAAAGCCGATGCCGTTGTTTTAATTGAGCAGTTTCGACCGGGGGCGTTAAATAGCCATAGCGGACCATGGCAACTGGAGCTAATTGCCGGCATGTTTACAAAAGGTGAAATGCCGCTAGATGTTGCAATTAGAGAAGCCAAGGAAGAAGCCAACTTAACCATTGCCGCTTCGCAGGTGGTGAAAGTGATGGATTACCTATCAAGTTCTGGCGGTTGTAGCGAGTGCATACATTTGTATTGTGCCAATGTAGATAGCGCGGATGTTGCCGGAAACTACGGTTTAGCGAGTGAAAATGAAGATATTTTAGTACATGCTGTTTCGCGCCAAACCGCTGAAATTTTATTGGCGCAAGGAAAGATCACTAATGCCGCGACCATAATTGCGTTACAATGGTTGTTTCTAAACCTCGAAAAGTTAAAAGCAAGCTGGAACTAAATGGCTGTTGTGGTTAAAAAATATCGTCCTCATTTACCAACATTAATGGCCTTATCAGAGGTTAACTATATGTTGCTGCTGCGGCTATTAGCCGATAAAGAGCAAGTGGGTCAGCGACGGAGTTTTTTTATATCAGACTTTTTAAGTTACCATTTACAGGTGATGGAAGTCACCCAATACACTAGCCTAGTCACAATTGAGCAAATGGCCAATTTCACCGGCTACAGCTGGTCAGCAGCCTTGCGTCCGTCTATGCAGTTGCGTTTATATCATGATGCGCGCATGGTTGAAATTATCAGCAATCAAGGGGTAAGTAACATTAAGCCTCGTTATGACTATCCGAATCAACACATGCACTTGCCGGACGAGAAGCAACAAGTACATTATTTTTTGAAAGAATGGCTACAGTTGTGCTTGCAGTTAGGGCAAGTAAAAGTGAACTTGAGTAAGCTCTCATGAGTCAAGCCTTTGTTTTGGCGCAAATTAGTGATAGCCACCTATTTGCCCAGCGTAGCGGTTGCCACCATCAGGCCAATGTTTATGAAAATTTAACGGCGGTATTACTGGCGATAAAAAATCAGCCGGTCATTGATGCCATTGTATTTACCGGTGACTTAACACAAGATCATAGTGATGCGTCATACCAACTGTTTGTACAAGCCTTTACTGAGAGCAAGATTAATCTACCGGTTTATTTCTTGGCGGGTAACCATGATGAGCCTGAGCTACTTGAGCGTTATTTATCTAAAGCACCGTTTCGAAAAGAAAAACTTATTGAGCGAGGGCAATGGCAACTTTTATTACTTGCGACTAAAAGTGCGACACCCGCAGGGGTATTTGCGCAATCGCAAGTAGAGTTTGCTGACAGCGTGATTAACCCGAACAAATTTCAGCTGGTGCTAATGCATCATCATGCGGTTGATGCGGGGTATTTTATTGATCGTCATGGCTTAGAAAATCCACTAGAGTTTCAACAGTTTCTTAGTGCCCACCCATCAATTCAAGCGGTTGCATGTGGTCATATTCATCAAGGTCTAACCTTACCCATCACCTTGCCTAAGCGTAGCGTTAATTTGTATACTTGCCCGGCAACTTCAATACAATTTGATCGTCAAGCTGACGGTGTGAAAAACAATGGTCAGCCGCCAGGTTTTCGGTTATTTACCTTGGCAGATTGTGGCCAAATAACTACAACCGTGTGTTATGTTGAAGTCTAATAAAAGGAAATAAAGCATAGTGATCAATATCTTGTATATTCATGGTTTTAACTCGTCACCCCAGTCAATGAAAGCAGAGCTTAGTCGTCATTATTTTCAGCAACATCACCCTGAAATAACCTTTTATTGCCCACAAATAGCGACGTCGCCTAACGCCGCTATTGACCAGTTAGACGCCATTATTGCCAGTGAGCCTAACGCTAAGTGGCTATTAATGGGCTCGTCATTAGGAGGATATTTTGCGACTTATTTAGCCGAAAAATATCAATTAAAAGCGGTGTTAATTAACCCTGCAGTGAAACCTTATGAGTTACTAGAAGACTACATCGGCCCGCAAATAAACCCTTATACGCAAGAGCGCTACCAAGTTAAGAGGCAGCATATTAGCGACTTAAAGGCACTTGAGCAGGTCAAGATATCAAAAAATAATTACTTGGTCATGGTACAAACCGGTGATGAAGTGTTAGATTACCAACAAGCAGTTGAAAAATATCACCAGTGCCAGTTAAAGATCAGTCAAGGTGGCGATCATAGTTTTGTTAACTACGCAGCAACCTTGGATGATACGGCATCTTTTTTCAATTTAACCTTAACCTTAGCTAAATAATGATCAGAACTATTAAATGAGCGAACAATATAACTCAGATGCCATTGAGGTCTTAAGTGGCCTTGACCCAGTGCGTCATCGTCCGGGCATGTACACAGATACTGCCCGCCCTAATCACTTAGGCCAAGAAGTTATCGATAACTCTGTTGATGAAGCGTTAGCAGGGCATGCCCAAAATATTACCGTCATTTTAGATAAAGACCAATCGCTAGAGATCATTGATGATGGTCGAGGCATGCCGATAGACATTCACCCCGAAGAAGGTGTATCAGGGGTTGAACTTATTTTTTGTAAATTGCACGCTGGTGGCAAGTTCTCCAACAAAAATTATCAATTCTCAGGTGGTTTACATGGTGTTGGCATCTCAGTGGTTAATGCCTTATCAACTCGCGTCGATGTTGCGGTGCGCCGAGACAGTAAAGTTTATGAAATGGCGTTTGAACATGGTCATAAAGTTGAAGAGTTAAGGGCAACGGGCACGGTAGGGCGACGTAATACAGGTACCCGGGTAAAGTTTTGGCCAGATGCTAAATACTTTGACAGTGTAAAATTTTCGGCCCGTCGTTTAGTGCATTTATTAAAAGCCAAAGCCGTTCTTTGTCCTGGCCTTACCATTAAATTTCATGACAAAAATGAAGATAATAAATATCAATGGTGTTACCAAGATGGTTTAGTCGACTATTTAAAAGAGTCAGTGAAGGGCTTTCAAAGCTTACCCGAAGAGCCGTTTATTGGTTGTTTTAGCTCTCAACATGAAGCCGTTGACTGGGCAGTAACTTGGCTGCCAGAAGGAGGGGAGTCGGTTGGTGAGAGCTATGTTAACTTAATTCCCACAGTGCAAGGTGGTACGCATGTTAACGGGTTGCGACAAGGCTTATTAGAGTCAATGCGCGAGTTTTGCGAGTTTAGAAACTTGTTGCCACGAGGAGTTAAATTAACGCCAGACGATATCTGGGATAAATGCTCTTATATCTTATCGGTAAAAATGGAAGATCCACAATTTGCTGGTCAAACGAAAGAGCGATTATCATCACGCCAGTGCGCAGCGTTTGTTGGCGGTGTTGTCAAAGACTCATTTAGTTTATGGCTGAACGAACATACCGCCATTGCTGAAACGTTAGCCGAACTTTGTATTTCAAATGCACAGCGGCGTTTACGCGCCAGTAAAAAGATCATTCGAAAGAAAATCACCCAAGGACCCGCGCTACCAGGTAAGTTGACCGATTGTGGTAGCCAAGACAGTGCAAAGTCAGAGTTGTTTCTAGTGGAAGGGGACTCAGCCGGTGGTAGTGCTAAACAGGCGCGCGATCGAGAATTTCAAGCCATTATGCCGCTTCGAGGCAAGATACTAAATACTTGGGAAGTGGAGTCTGGACAAATATTAGCGTCGCAAGAAGTGCACAACATTTCGATTGCCCTGGGGATTGACCCAGATTCAGACGATTTATCAGGATTACGTTACGGAAAAATTTGTATCTTGGCCGATGCTGACTCAGACGGGCTACATATAGCAACCTTATTATGCGCATTATTTACTCAACATTTTTTACCCTTAGTACAAGCCGGGCATGTCTATGTAGCTATGCCGCCTTTGTATCGTATTGATGTCGGTAAAGAAGTGTTTTATGCCTTAGATGATGCAGAAAAAGATGGCATACTGGACCGAATAGAAGCAGAAAAAAAACGTGGTAAAGTCAACGTACAACGATTTAAAGGCCTAGGGGAAATGAACCCGCTGCAACTGCGTGAAACCACCATGGATCCAAACACTCGTCGTTTAGTGCAGCTTACGGTTGACGAGCATGCCGAAACGATGGAGTTGATGGATATGTTGTTATCTAAAAAGCGTGCCGGCGATCGCAAAGACTGGTTACAAGCCAAGGGCGACCTAGTGGAATTAGCGCTTATGAGTTAAATCAAAAGCTGTCAAAATTATAAAAGTTGTTGTCAAAATAAAGCATATGTTGACAACAACTTTTTTCTCACCTATAGATCTTCTATTAACTCAATTCATCAATCAGCTTTATGCAACACATTTCAAAAAGAAGAGATCTCAATAAGCTCAAGAAGAAAACTATTTGTAAATTTCCTTCAATAAAAGGTGATGTACCTGTGGTTCTTGCTGAGGGCACTCTTGAAAAGGATTTTTGTTACTATTTAGAGTTTGATGACGATGTTATTGAATACCAGTGTCAACCATTGGGTTATTACTATTACATGGAAGATGGTAGACACAGCTACACCCCAGACTTCAAAGTACAGGTGAAGACAGATAGTGGTATAGCCATAGTTTATTACGAAATAAAGGAAAGAAAGTATTTAGCTGATGACTTCAGTATAGAGTTTGAAGCGAAACAGTGGCCTCCTCAAAATGTTGGAATTGAGCTAATTCTTGTAGATGACTTATTTATAAGACAACAACCTCGGCTATCAAACTTGAAACGTGTTTACGCTGCAAAAAGACGAGAGCAACCAGAACATTCATTAATTATTAAGGTAAAGGAAGCTTTTCACCATTTTGAAAGCATGTCAGCCCAAGACTTAATAAATGAAGCCGATCTCAGCATTGGAGAAATTTATCAATTAATTTTTTTCAAAGTGTTAGAAGCTGACTTTGATGAACCATTTGGGCCTGAGATGATTTTGTGGAGTAACTCTAATGGCTAGTTATAACGTAGGTGATTTTATAATCAAGGATGACCATCAATATCAAATTACGAATATCAACAAGCAAAACTTCGTTTTTCTAGAGGATACGTTCACGAATGCCAAACTAAAGTATTCGAAACGTGATTTGAATGATCTTCTTTTTTTAGGAAGGGCGGAGGTTGTTTCTTCAGATCCTAGATACAATGACTTGCATTCTGAAAACGCCAAAGATTTTCACAGTTATTCAGAGGAAGATAAAAAAATAGCTCGTGACAGGTTTAAATTTGTTAGAGCATTTCAAGAAAGTGGCATTAAAGGTTGTTCTAATAAAAAGCCTATAAGAGATCTAATTGCTGATGTAGCTATGGAAATAGGTCATGAAATTATTAGTTGGCGCACATTAAAAAGGTGGGTAGACCAACATGATGTTTATGGGATAAGGGGACTAGTACCCCAAACAAAGAAGAAAGGAAATCGTAAACCTCGTAAGCCCAACAAAATTGAAGAATTAATCGTTGAAGCACTTGAAGAGTATAAAAACAAAACAAGGCCAACTTTCACAACTGCACATGAATATTTGAGTGATCAAATTATCCTTCACAACAAAGAGATCGATGATGGAGAGAGAGAAGACGAGCGATTACCCTCTTTTAGTTATCAAAGTTTTATTTTAAGAGCCAAAAAGATAGCCCCTGCATCTCTATTGGAGGCATATGTTGGTAAGTCGGAAGCATCTAAAAAGAACAGGGTTTCTCGTAAACCTGATGAAGCCCTCTATATCCTAGATCGAGCAGAAATAGATCATACAACAGGAGATTGCTTTGTTGTTGATGACGTTACTGCTCTACCGTTAGGTCGCCCATATGTTTCCGCAGTGTTGGACAAGAAATCTGAATGTATTTTAGGTTGTTATATAGGCTTTGAGTCGCCAAGCTTTGTGAGCGTGGCTAGGGCAATGAAACATGCTATTTCAGATAAGTCAGCTTTTCTCAAACAGTTTTCATCTGTTGAAGGAGATTGGCCCTGTAGAGGTGCATTTATTGAGATCGCATATGATAGAGGAAAAGAATTTGACAGCGATTTATTAGAAGATGCGCTATATGATCTTAATATTACTGGAAGAGGGAACCCAGCCGGGATGCCTTGGTATAAAGGTGCAGTAGAAAGCTTTTTCTATACATTAAATAAAAAGTTTTTGGATAATAAACCGGGAAAAGTGTTTTCAAATTTATTTGTTTCAAATGAATATGACCCTGAGAAAAATGCAGTCATTTCACTATCTGATTTTTTAGAGGCATTTTATGTTTGGGTAGTGGATGTATATATGCGTTCACCGCATGGTAAAGACAAGGTTGTACCTTATGCAGTGTGGAAATTAGAAGAAAAATATGTCGATATAGAACCAATTCCTCCTAAAAAATTAGATTTAGCTTTATCTGAAAATAAAACTAGAACAAATCGGGGGGATGGAATCGTCTGGGATACCATAAAGTATGACAACGGTTTCTTGTTAGCTCTTCGCAAACAATATGGAAATCAATTATTAACCTGTAAAAGGAACAGAGAAGACTTATCTGTCATTCACGTTTTGAACCCCGCTGATGAAAAGTTTTATCCAGTTGAAGCGGTAGACCAAGAATACACCAAAGGGTTAACTTACTTTCAAAATAACATTTGTCGTAGATATAGGGATAAATTGGCAAAAGAATCAACGGATGAAGTTTCACTAGCATTAGCTAGACAAAAAATTAGAGAAATTTTTAATAATTCAGTTTTGTCTAGTCGAAAGAAAAAATTAGCGCATAGCAAAGCGGCTGCTAGATTCAATGATCTGGGGCAGAATAAGGTGGGTGAGAATACACTAGTTAACAGTAGTAGCGAAAAATCCAGACCTTCTAAGATAAGTACACCTAAGGGGGACATTACCCCTCCAATATCAAACTCAGAGTTTCTTGCAGCCTTCAAGGATAAAAATGATGGCAGAAAATAAAATTATCGAAGAAAAAATTGCCCAATTAGAAACAATTTTTGCCAAAACCCAACAATTAAATGAAATTATTGAAGATATTGAAGAAGCTATATTGGTTGGAAAAGCATCTAACTATGTCAGTCAACCAATTAGCACATTAATACTGGGGCTAAGTGGTGTTGGCAAAACGTCATTGATGGAGCATTTTAAAAGTAAATACCCTCAAACTGTACATAGAGATGATGAAAAAGAACAAGAGATTATTCCAATTGTATCGACTACTTTAACTGACGACAAAAACCCTAGAGCGGCCCCCGGTAAAATGTTGCGAGATATAGGAGACCCTTTAAAAGGCGAAAAAGGTATTCGCTCTGTACTTGGTGATCGATATGTAGGGCTTATAAAAGATTTAAAAACTCAGTGTATATTCATTGATGAATTTCAACATGCGTTTTCTGTCTCCAATGATAATCAAAAAGCAGGTGCCGCAGATTGGATAAAGAATCTTATCAACCAAAGCAAAATACCAGTGGTTCTTTTTGGTATGCCTTGGTGTCTGGATATCATTAAAAGAAGCAGCGAACTGAATAATCGCTTTGACAATATACATCATATTGATACGTTTGGTCGTGAAGAAGAAAGCTTTGCAGAATGGATAGAATTACTACGACAAATTGATGAACAGCTTCCTTTTGATAATAAAGCTAACTTAGATGACCCTCAATTTGCTTTGCGGTTAATGACTTTAACTGGTGGGAATTTATCCAAACTGATGAAAAAAGTTATAAAGCCTGCTGCTCGTAAGGCAATTTTTGCAAATGAAAATAGTCTTGGTGTGCATAGGTTATTAGCGGCAGCAAGGAAGCACCTAGGTGTACCCGAAGAGTACAACCCTTTATCAAATAATATCGCTATTGATACTCTGCAAGTGAAGCACTTTTTAACTGAGGAAGAGGACACCTTTTTTAAGGACAGAAAAAAAACTAGAGTCTATTTCACCCTGTCAGATGAAGCCGATTTATCCAAAGTTTTTCGTTAGGATAGAGTGCTATGATGTTAATTCGTCCTTATCCAGATGAACAAGAAACATTACAAAGTTATGTCATAAGACTCGCGAAGTTCAACCATTATCAATTTGAACATTGGTCGCAACACCTTTCTCAGCAAAGCATATCACTTCGGCAAAGAGATGCTAAAAGTCGAGAGTTACTGACATCATACTTACATTCAGTTACTGGAATGGATAATGTTTTTAATTTATTTGACCAATGGCAATTTTATAATAAAGACAAGCGACACTTTGATTACAAGTCAATAAAGGTATGCCCACTTTGTTTCGCAGAAAATAAGGGTAAAATCCTATCTCTTTGGGCACTAAGATACTATTTAGTCTGCACCAAACATGACACTCTTTTAGTTGATAAATGCTCCAAATGCAATTCCGCCATAACCGAAAATACGATTCTTCAAGGTAAATGCGGTTCATGCGTTAAAGAAGTTACAACGTTTGAGACTGAAGTTGTAGCACCTGACAGCTTTTCTCTTGAGTTAGCACGAGCAGCTCAAAATCAAATATTTGATACAACTGTTGATTTAATTAATAAGCTATTGATTATTTACACTAAACTTGAAGCGTGTTCCTCATTTATCTATCAAGATGGTCAGGCTTTATGGAAAAAAAAACAGGCTTATTCGATAGAAGAAAAGTATCATCACCAAATGCAGGTTGCCGAGCTAGTAGAAAATGAGAATAAATTAGTCTCAGCTATCGGGCGTTACGTTAATTTAGCTCTGGAAGAAAAACTATATGACTTAGGAAAGGTGTTAGTTAAATTTAAGAGTTATATTGGTAATGAGAAATTTCCTATGATGACGTCTGCAATCAGAACCTTTGTTTTGACAAGTGAATTTACTGAAGATCAGAGAGTAGGCGTAACATGGCTGAATAATTTATTTGGGTTTGAATCAAAGATGTTTAAGAATTTTATCATCGATAAATATCCGAGCCTTGTATTTAAACAGAGTGTTCCATTGAATATGGCAAAAACTATAGTGATTGATTTCAAGGGCAATCTAAGCTGAATAAAGGTTTACGCAACATCCATCAACTCTAGGACCAGATACAAGCGTTAACTTCCCACTAGATTTTTTAAGTTGGCTTGATAGCCGATACTTAGATTTAAAATTATCTATCGACTTTTTAGGTATCATTTTAATCGGGCGCGGTGTGCGCTTAACTTGAATTTTATCGCAATTTAAATAGCCCAATTTTATGAAGTCATAGATAGCATTTTTATTAACACCAAGCTGTTGTACTGCTTCTGCTGGAGATATGTATTCTTCTATTTTGTCATCCGCAATCTCAAAATGTGGTGTAAATTGCTTAAGCGATAAAGGGTTGTGTTTATCTAGGTCAAAGTTAAACTTAATTTTACCGTTAAGCATTTCTGAGATTAAGTTAGCTAAGTTGAATTTAGCGAATGTAAACCGCTTAACTGCTGACTTATTTTTAGTATTATCATTTTTGTTATCAGCACGACTTTTAAGCTTGTTAATAACTTTTTTAATTAGCGTTATCTGTACCAGCCAATCACGGTTGTTTTTACTTGGTATAAGCAATGGCTTAATAACACCAGAGCGCAGTAGTTGTCTCAGGTGATATGTGCTTATGCATAGTGATCTTGCACATTGCTCTAGAGATAAGCATTCGTTTAATTGTGTCTTAAGCTTCAACACTTCCTTTCGTTGAAATAAATCGGTGCCATTAATCAATGAATTACTCACTGATAGCAAGCCTTCCCGTATATAAAGGTTAACTCTCGATACGCGGCAGTTTAATATCTTAGATATTTGTTCTTTGCTCATGTAGCTAGACTCAGCTTTTACTTCGTCGCTAACAATTGATAGTGATGACATCAACAAACCAGTCGAATAATGATCTTTCAGATACTGCTCAAACCTTGATTTAAGCAATTTATAAGCGCCTGAGTTTTTATTTTCAGGACTGTAAAGATCATCATAGAGATCTCTAAAGCACTTACGCACTCCAGTTAAGCGAGAAGAAGCCATTGGATGAGTTTCAAAGTGCTCTAGTAACTCAAAATAGCGCTCAGGCCATTTTGCTAAGTAATAGTGAGCAGGAGCGTAATAATGTCGGCAAGTATTGAAATCATATTTTGAATTGCAGCTTGAAGTATGAGCTAGCTGATGAAACCTAGCAAAAAACTCTAACAAGTCACAGTACTCAGCAAGATCTAAAACTTGGTCCGCCATTACTAACTTATTTCTTGTTAACGTTTCTAATTGTTCGTTTATTGCTAGTTCAGCGTCACAAATGCCGTTTACCAATTCTTGAGGTTTCCAATCAGAAGCATCGCGCCAAAGGAAGTGAGTAGCCCAATTGAGTCTGCGTCTTGTCTGAGGGTGAATAGATAGAAGCAAGCAACTGTGCTCTGTGCAGTAAGTTTTGGCAAACAAGCTGTTAGCGAATGGAATCGATTGTTGTTCTTGATAGCAAAAAGGGCATACTCGAACATTAGAAAAGTTAATTGTCTTGGTCAAAAACTCTTGCCCGAAAGCTAAACATCGTGTGCTAAATGTATGCTTGAAGCTTAACTCCCTTAATTGGTCAGCATTAATATTTGCCAACTTTGCTACTCGATCAAGATTAAAATTACCAAAGAAAATTTTTTTACCCGGTAGCCTGTTGTTGGTTAACAAGTAATGCTCATCACGCAAAAGTTGCATCGAGTTTTGATAATAGTTAGCAGCAGTTAAGCGGAGTAGATAGTTGGGCAAAGTGTCAGTGGCTTTTGTATAGGGGCGAATAAGTAGCATGGTGTGAGCTTGTCTAAGTAAGTTACTTTTCAGTTAAGCAGTAAATTACGATAGATCAAATCAAAATGATATCATCTAAATGATATTACTATTTTGATTGCAAGTTGTTTGGATTGGTATTAAGGTGATAATTAATAAACATAAAAATAATTAAAATTGAAAGTGACTGAACTCGCAGAACTCAACTACGCACAAAGAGAGCGACTAGCATTTATCGACTTTTGCCTACAGTTTATTGGGCAATTGGCGAGGGCTGATCTTGTCAATCACTTTAAAACGGGATTAGCGTCTTGTTCACGTGACCTAACGCTTTACAAAGAATTAGCGCCAAATAACATGACGCTAAAACATGAGACAAAACAGTATTACCGCACTAACGAATTCCAACCAGTTTTTGAGCATAATCCAGAGGCTATTTTAGGAAGTTTGTGTCGTGGTTTCGGTGACGGTATATCGCAAGGCATTAACCCATCAGAAAAATGTATTGATGCCACTAGATTAATACACCCTGACTCTGACGTTATCGCTACGCTAATGCGTGCGATCAACAACCGCCACGCTATCTCGTGCGATTATATTTCATTAACTTCAGGTGAAAGTTCTCGTGAGATCATTCCTCACGCGATAGCTAATAACGGTCAGCGTTGGCATGTGCGTGCGTTTGATAAGAAATCAAAGGAGTTTCGTGACTTTGTTTGTACGCGATTACAAAACGTAACTGAAATTCAAAAGCCAATCGCTACTATGCAAGCTGGTGAATATGACAAACAGTGGCACAACATTATCAGTATTGATTTAGCCGTACATCCGACTGTAAAGCATCCTAAAGCTATCGAATTAGATTTCGGTATGTCGGGTGGCATTTTGCATTTAGAGGTGCGAGAAGCGCTTTTAGGCTACTTAATGCGTCAATGGAATGTAGATTGTAGTAGTAATGCAATGCTTACTGGTGGTGAACACCATTTATGGCTCAAAAATATAGTTGAGCTAGGTGGTCTGTCTTGCTTGAAGATAGCGCCCGGATACAAGGAAAGTGAATGAGCAAAATAGTTAAAACCAAACCTGATGTACTTAGGGTGACGGAATTTATTTTAGATAAAAATAAATCAGGTGACAGGTTCAGTGTTTGTGAAGCCGCTAAAACACCAGAGCTAAACGGCATTAATGAATATCGTATTGCAGAGATAATGCGAGATATCTGTTTAGAGCCAAACGGTCCAAATAGCATTGAAGAGTTAACTCGCGTATCCAATGATTACTCGCATAATCAATCAGGTAACTGGCAACTGAACGCTAGTACTTACTTTGGCTACCTGTCATACCTTTCGGTTAAAGAATCAGAAAAATCAAATCACCTAGCAGTAAAAACACTGCGGGTAGCAATAGCCACAATTATCGTCTCGGTTTTAATCCCACTTATTGCGGCATAAAGAATCTAAGGAATTTAGGCACATGGCAAAAGAAAACAAAAAACAAATAGGTTTCGAAGAGTCGCTTTGGGATGCGGCCAACAAACTTCGTGGTAGCGTTGAATCATCAGAGTACAAGCACATTGTTCTGAGTCTCATCTTCTTAAAGTTCATTAGCGATAAGTTTGAAAAGCAGCGTGAAAAGCTAATTGCTGAAGGTATGGGCGATTACGTTGATATGGTTGAGTTCTATGCCAAAGACAATGTGTTTTATTTGCCAGAAGAGGCGCGTTGGTCGTTTATTCAAAAGCAAACCAAGCAAGATGACATCGCAGTAAAAATTGATACGGCCTTACATACGGTTGAGAAAAACAACGCATCACTTAAAGGCGCATTACCTGACAATTACTTTTCTCGTTTAGGGCTTGATAGCAGTAAATTAGCCGCCCTGATAGATACGATCAATAACATCGATACCGTTGCTAACGAATGTCATATGACCGAAGAAGACTTGGTTGGGCGTGTCTATGAATATTTCCTCGGTAAATTTGCCGCAAACGAAGGCAAAGGTGGTGGTGAGTTCTATACACCCAAATCGGTAGTAACCTTGATTGCAGAAATGCTAGAACCCTACAAAGGTAAGATATACGACCCGTGCTGCGGCAGTGGCGGTATGTTTGTTCAATCGCTTAAGTTTATTGATAGTCACAAAGGCAGTAAGAAAAACATCTCAATCTATGGTCAGGAATACACCAGCACAACTCATAAATTAGCCAAAATGAACCTTGCTGTGCGTGGTATTAACGGTAATTTAGGTGATGTTGCAGGTGACACTTTCTTTAAAGATCAGCATCCGGATTTGAAAGCTGATTATATTCTAAGTAATCCACCGTTCAACCAGAAACAATGGCGTGCAGAAAACGAATTAGTAGACGATCCGCGTTGGGCTGGTTTTGAAGTACCGCCTACTGGCAACGCTAACTATGCGTGGATCATGCATATGATTTCAAAGCTTAGCGAAAACGGTACAGCAGGTTTTGTACTTGCTAATGGCTCAATGAGTTCTAACACGGGTGGTGAAGGCACTATTCGTCAAAAGATTATCGAAAATGACTTGGTAGATTGCATGATCGCGTTACCGGGGCAACTCTTCTACACCACGCAAATTCCAGTCTGTTTGTGGTTTATCACCAAGAACAAAAAAGAAAATACCGAACTTGGCTATCGTGACCGCCAAGGTGAAACCTTATTTATCGATGCCCGTGAAATGGGCACTATGGTCAGCCGTGTTCATAAAGAACTCACCACAGATGATATCGCTGAAATTGCCAAAACGTATCATGCATGGCGTGGCGAGAAAAAAGATGGTGATATGAAGACGACCGCCACGGATGGCGGAAGTGTCGATAATGCAGGAGCAATTATCGACCAAAGCGGGTATCAAGATATCGCTGGCTTTTGTAAATCAGCAACATTAGAAGAAATTAAAGCTAACGACTTTGTATTAACACCGGGCCGCTACGTTGGTGCAGCCGAATTGGAAGATGATGGCATTCCATTTGAAGTCAAAATGAAAGAACTAAGCCATACTTTGTATAACCAAATGGAACAGGGCGAAGATCTGGATAAAGCAATTCGTCAAAATTTGGAGGTTTTGGGTTATGGGAAGTAAATGGAAAAAGACTTCTCTGCAAGACCTTGGAGTAAAGTTAATAGATTGTGATCACAAAACTCCTAAAGCTGTTGAAGAGGGAGTTCCGTATATTGGAATACCTCAAATGGATAATGGCAGGATAAATTTTGATGCAAATCCAAGGCTAATTTCCGAGGAAGATTTTATCAAATGGACTAGAAAAGCTAACCCTCAATACGGCGATGTTATCCTATCTAGAAGATGTAATTCTGGAGAAACTGTCTATGTTCCAAAGAATTCTAAATTTGCTTTAGGGCAAAACTTAGTTTTGTTACGTCCTGAAGGAGACCGTTTACATCCAGAGTATTTTCGCTGGGCTGTTCATGGAAGAGAATGGTGGAGTGAAGTTGCTAAATACCTAAATCCGGGTGCTATTTTTGAAAGTTTAAAATGTGCTGATATACCCAAATTTGAAATTCCTGAGCCACCTAAAGATGTTCAAATTAAAATAGCAAAGGTTCTAACCAACATTTCGGATAAAATAGAACTAAATCAGAAATTAAACCAAACTTTAGAACAAATGGCACAGGCGTTATTTAAGAGCTGGTTTGTTGATTTTGATCCTGTTATCGACAACGCTCTTGCCGCTGGCAGCGATATTCCTGAAGCACTGCAACACAAAGCTGAACAGCGCAGACAAGCGCAAAAACTACCAGACTTCAAACCACTGCCTGATAATATCCGCGCATTATTCCCAAGCGAATTTGAGCAAACGGATGAACCAATTATAGGTATTGCTGGCTGGATACCCGAAGGCTGGAAGCCGACAAGCATTCATGACATGGTTGATACAATTTCAGACACATACAAGTTAAAAGAAGTTGATGAAGTTATTTTCCTCAACACTGGTGATATAGAAGATGGGAAGTTTCTTCACAAAGATTATTCCCCTACTGTTGGTTTACCGGGACAAGCAAAAAAATCTATAGCCAAGGGTGATATTTTATATAGTGAGATTCGCCCTAAAAATAAGAGGTATGCTTTTGTAGACTTTGATGCAAAAGAATATGTTGTTTCAACTAAGCTAATGGTTCTTAGAGCAAAAGAAAACATTAATCCTTTACTACCTTACTTCATTTTAACTCAAGACAAGACTGTCAATGAACTTCAGCATGTAGCAGAACATCGCTCTGGTACATTTCCCCAGATTACATTTAAAGAGTTGGCTAAAGTGTTAGCCGTATTCCCTCAAGGGCCTGAGTTAATTGATTTGTTTGTAGAACAATATTTAACTCCTCTTTTTACTAAAAAGCTTGCTTCAATTGAGCAAAATGAACAGTTAGAAAAATTGAGAGATACGCTGCTACCGAAATTAATCTCTGGTGAAGTACCTTTAAAATCGGAATAAAACTTATGGAAAAGATCCCCTCTTCAATTCAGCCTTATTTAGATGAAATAGCTCAATGCCTATGGAGCAAAAATGCGTCAATCATGATAGGTGCAGGGTTTAGCATGAATGCCAAACCAATGTTTGAAAATGCTAAACGGTTTCCTAGTTGGCAAGACTTAGGAAATGTTTTTTATGAAAAGGTGAGAGGGGAAGAGATAAAAAATGCTAAGTATAATTTTTTCGATCCGTTAAAACTGGCTTATGAAGTCGAGTCAAATTTTGGCCGACCCGTTTTAGACTCTATTTTGCGAACAAATATCCCAGATAGTGATTATAAACCGTCAGAGTTGCACCAATCATTGCTTAGTTTGCCTTGGACGGATGTATTTACTACTAATTACGATACCTTATTAGAGCGAGCTGCCGAAACTGTAAGTGAACGAAACTACAAAGTAGTTGTTCATAAAGATAATTTGGTCCATTCAATCCCGCCTAGAATTGTTAAATTGCACGGCTGTTTTTCAGCATCAACTCCGCTGATCATAAGTGAAGAAGACTATAGAACTTATCCGCAAAAATTTGCACCTTTCGTTAATACAGTTCAACAAACGCTATTAGAAAATACACTTTGCCTAATAGGCTTTTCTGGAGATGATCCTAACTTTCTCAAATGGATTGGTTGGATTAGGGATAACCTAGGGGCACAAAATGCGCCAAAAATATATTTGATAGGTGTATTAAATTTATCCACTTCACAAGAAAAAGCGTTAGCTCAATACAATATTACATGTGTTGATATGTCAGTATGTGAAGGCGTTGGTGACAAGGATCATCAGGCGGGCATAAAAGCATTTATTGATTACTGTGAATCACGAAAAGATGATGAGACACAAAAGGGCTGGGAGTTAAGTGGTCAGCATAGTCATTCACGTTTTAACACGACAAGCCTCCCTTCAGATGAAGAATTTCATCAAGAGCTTTCTGAGCTAATTCAGTTATGGGAAGGAGAAAGGTGTGCTTACCCTAACTGGTTAGTTGCACCTAATGAATTGAGGCTCAAGTTATGGGCATATACAAAGCATTGGTCGGAAATTTTTAATACAAAAATTTCTATATCAACCGATGTACTAAAAGATTTTGTATATGAATTCTTGTGGCGTAAAGAAAAGTCATTATTGCCAATCTTTGACAATGAAGTTGAACATGTTTTATCAGCAATTGAGCCTGATTTTAGTGATGAGGGTACTTGTGATGAAAGAACGCTTTTTATTTCACTAGCTTTATTGAGGTACTACAGAGAAGAAGGCAAACGTGAAGATTGGCAAAGCTTCTTCGCTAAGATCACTAAAAAATCTAATGGGGAGCTTCACGCTGATTATTTAACTTATGAAAAAGCTTTATTCTTGTTGGTTGACAGTAAAAGTGCAGAATTAACTAATTTATTGTCAAAGTGGAGTGCAGGAAATTCATCCGCAATTTGGATGTATAGAAAAGCAAGCATTTTAGCAGAAATAAACAAGTTAATGGATGCGCAAGACACTTTAGAAAAAGCATTGATAAAAACCAGACGGAAAATAAATGCTGTCACATCGATTAACGATTATGCGAATGTTTCTCTTGAGTCATATATTCTAGTGTTACTCACCAACGTTAGCCGAGCAATATCTTTTAAGTCTGGAGATTGGTCTTCAAAGTCTAAGCCGGAGTATGTCGAAAGGTTGAATGATTTAAGGCAGTACCAATGTAATCCTTGGCAAGAAATACAGCTCCTTGAATTGGAAATTAAACACGAACCTGCACCACTACAATCAATTTCAGTTGTTAACGGATTCGATATCGGTAGTCAGACTACAACCCATCACTTTTCTGCTGAGCATATTGAAGTACTTAACGCCTTTAGATTTTTAAGGTTCTTCGAAGATGCTGGACTGCCATTTAGCCTGCCACACATTAATATAGCGGTGACTGGAGCAAACAATGCAATAAAAAGAGTTGCGAAATATTCTCCGTTTTGGTCGATGTCAACGATGTTGCGAACCCAAGACAAGAAGAGTACAGAACTAATATTCACGCGAGAGAGTTTATCTGATTTTGATGCAAACTTTGTCGATAGTTTGGCTAAAAGGTATATCGAACTGTTAAATACGTTTTTAAATGAAGAAACTAGTTTATATGAATATGGTTCAGTTTTGCCAGAAGCTCTCTCAAGGCTCTGCTGTAAAGCAACTTTGTCAGTTAGAGACGAGTTACTTAATCTAGTATTAAAGATATACAGTAACAAGCCTTCCAGAATGCGATTCCAATCTATAGATAAGCTTGTTAAGCGGCTAATTAATTCGTTTAGTGATAATGAAATAATAGAGCGTATTCAGAAAATCACTGAAATTGCTTTTTACGTTGTGGCAAACGATGGTAAAGAAGTAGATCAATTTTCTTGTCCGAATCCTTTCAATTTTTTCCTTGGCATGGCTGGCGATAGAGATAAAAGTGAAAATTTAGGAATCAAACTCTCATCTGACAAGATAAGAGTTTTCTTAGTTGCGCTTGAGTCCGAAAGAAAAGAGGTTCGTCAAAATGCATGCATAACCCTAATGACTTTAAACAGTTTGGACTTATTGAATAAAAACCAAGTTAGAAGCTTATTGTCAAAGTTACAAGCTTATCAAGATCAGTATGGTTTACCTGAAAATACTGGTTATTATAAATTTGCATTTATTGATTTATTTGGCAGTAAAAGTGGTGTTGAGAAAGGAGTTCGTCAATTTCTAGTTGAGTCTTCTCCACTAATTCAAGCTAAAACTAGCAATCCTAAATCTTATACGGTTTCTGGCACTTCAGATCCTTACACCAATGAATTAATTGGCAGTAGTAAATCAATCAACTGGACTAATGAAGAACTTCACCTTTTCGCTAATAAGCTTATAAATTGGTGGCAATCAGATAGCGTTGTTTTTCAGAAATATGAAAAGGAAAGTGATTTTTTAGGTGAAATGAGACGAAGGTTCACTCTTTTTGTCGATGCATTAGATGTCATCGTTGTACAAAATGATCTTGTTGAATATAAAAGGGCAATTTCACAGATTGAATCTGAGTTTAGAGATATTGGGTTTAATTATTTAGATTTGAAAGCCGCAACGTTACATTACTTAAACCACAATGAAAGTCAGTTGATACAAGAAATAGAAGAGGCTCTGTCTACCTTTGAAGAACGTGAAGTGATGGATGCGTTCTGGGCACTAAATAGACTTTTAACTGGTAATGGCGACATAAACATTAAGTATTATGATGTGCTTGGCACATTTATTAAATTTTCAAGAGGACAATATTTAACAAACGCATTTCAGGTCGCGCTAAATGTAGTACGTGCAGAGCGCTTTGTTACTAACTCAGAATTAGAAAAGTCAGTATTGAATTCTCTTGCTCTTGCAGCCAAGGAATTTAAAAATTTAAAATTTGAAGAGAATTTAGCAGTGAAGGAAACTTCGGCTAGATTGGCTTGTGAACTATGGCATCATTATAAAAAACTAGACTGTGACACTCCTCCAATCATTGACACTTGGATGCAAATCAGCAAATCCGAAAACGAATTTGCTGAAATAAAAAATCAATGGAAGGAATAAATTAAGAAATGACTATCAAGTTTACAGAAGCGCAACTAGAAGCGGCAATTATTGAATTACTAGGTGAACAAGGCTTTCCTTACGTGCCCGGTAATGAGCTTACTCGCAGTAATACTGAAGTTTTAATTAAAGATGATCTTTGCCAGTTTTTATCTGATAAGTATGAAGCTGACAATATTACTGCTGGTGAGATTGATTCAATCATTAAGAAAATTGAGTCTTTGCCAGCTAGTGATTTGTACGACAGTAATAAAACCTTCTGTAAATGGTTAAGTGATGGCTTTTTGTTAAAACGTGAAGATCACACTCAAAAAGATCTCTATATTCAATTAGTCGATTACACCAACGTTGTTCAAAGCCTGTTACCTGATTTAGTAAAAGAAAGCGCACCTGAACTACCGAAAGTAGCAGAGCCTTCAGCGGAATACGAAAATCAACCTGCCACATATAACGACACCAATATATACAAGATAGTCAATCAGCTTGAAATTGAAGGCGGCTCTTCATCAAACGGACAGGGCGAGAAGCGTATCCCTGATGGTATTTTGTATATCAACGGTTTGCCGTTAGTGGTGTTCGAGTTTAAAAGTGCTATTCGTGAAGAAGAGGCTTCAATTCATGATGCCTATGTTCAGTTAAATACTCGCTATCGCAGGGACATTCCCGCTCTATTCGTCTACAACGCATTTTGTGTTATCAGCGATGGTGTTAACAACAAAATGGGGGGCTTATATGCGCCTTATGAATTCTTCTATGCATGGCGCAAGGTAACGGGTAATGAGTCGATAGAAAAAGATGGTATCAATTCGCTGCATACTATGTTGCAGGGATTATTTAATAAAGCTCGCCTACGGGATGTAATTCGCAATTTTATTTATTTCCCCGATTCATCAAAGGCTGAAGTAAAAATAGTTTGCCGCTACCCGCAGTATTATGCGGCTAGAAAGCTCTACCACAGTATTAAACTCGCGCGTAAACCTGAGGGCGATGGTAAAGGCGGCACATACTTTGGCGCAACTGGCTGTGGTAAGAGTTTTACCATGCAGTTTCTATCTCGCTTACTAATGAAAAGTGTAGATTTTGAAAGTCCAACCATAGTGTTAATTACTGACCGCACCGATTTGGATGATCAGCTATCTCAGCAATTTTCTAATGCAAAAACGTATATTGGTGATCAAACTGTTGTAGCTGTTGAAAGCCGCGACCATTTACGTGAACTTCTTCAAGGCCGCAACAGCGGTGGTGTTTTCTTAACGACTATCCACAAGTTTACCGAGGATACCAAGTTACTCACTGATAGAAGTAATGTTATTTGTATCTCTGATGAAGCGCACCGAAGCCAAACCAATCTAGACCAGAAGGTTCGAGTGACAGAAAAGGGTGTTAAGAAGACCTACGGTTTTGCCAAATACCTCCATGACTCATTACCTAACGCGACATTTGTAGGTTTCACTGGAACGCCAGTTGACGCAACGCTAGACGTATTTGGTCAGGTTGTTGATGCCTACACCATGACAGAATCTGTGAAAGATGAGATCACTGTTCGAATAGTATATGAAGGTAGAGCAGCTAAGGTCATTTTAGATAACGCTAAGCTCGAAGAAATTGAAGCTTACTATCAGCAATGCGCTGATGATGGCAGTAATGAACACCAGATAGAAGAAAGTAAGAAAGCTTCAGCAAACATGACTTCGATTCTTGGCGACCCAGATCGTATTAGCGCGTTAGCCAAAGACTTTGTTGCTCATTATGAATCGCGCATTGAAGAAGGTTCTACGTTAAAAGGCAAGGCTATGTTTGTTAGCTCTGCGCGTGAAGTAGCTTATTTATTTTATCAAGAATTAAAAAACCTTCGCCCTGCATGGTTTGAGGTACTTGAATGCGAAGAAGGTTTTGAGTTAACCGAGCAAGAACGTAAAAAAATAAAACCAATGGAACGAGTCAAAATGGTGATGACTCGTGGTAAAGATGACCCTAAAGAGCTATGGGATTTACTAGGCACTAAAGAGTATCGTAAAGAGTTAGATCGCCAATTCAAAAATGGAAAATCTAACTTTAAAATCGCCATAGTGGTTGATATGTGGCTAACGGGTTTTGATGTGCCATTCCTCGATACCATCTATATTGATAAGCCAATACAACGCCATAATCTAATTCAAACCATATCGCGTGTTAACCGTAAGTTTGAAGGTAAAGATAAAGGTCTAGTGGTTGACTATATCGGCATCAAAACGCAGATGAATAAAGCGTTAGCCATGTATTCAAAAACGGATGAAACTAATTTTGAGGATATTGCTCAGTCCATCATTGTTGTGAAGGATCATTTAGATTTATTGGGCAAACTCATGCATCAATTTGACGAATCGCCATACTTTACTGGGCAACCAGTTGCTCAACTCAATTGCCTGAATAATGCTGCTGAATTTGTATTGCAAACGCAAAAACTTGAACATCGTTTTATGGCATTAGTAAAGCGATTAAAAACCGCTTATGACGTGTGCTGTGGTAGTGAAAAACTATCGCAGAAAGAGCGTGATTACATTCACTTCTATTTAGCTGTTCGTTCCATTGTCTACAAGCTTACGAAAGGCAATGCGCCTGATACTGCACAAATGAATGCCAAGGTACGTGAGATGATTTCAGAAGCACTAAAGAGTGACGGTGTAGAAGAGATTTTTAAGCTAGGGCAAGGCGAAGATGGTGTTGATATTTTCGATGATGATTACTTAGCAAAAATTGAAAAAATTAAGCTTCCCAATACCAAAATCAAATTACTTCAGCAAATGTTGGCAAAGGCCATTGGCGAGTTTAAGAAAGTAAATAAGCTAAAAGCGGTCGATTTCTCAGCGCGTTTTAAATCATTGGTTGATAAGTATAACGAGCGCAAAGAAGAAGATGTTTTAGTCAGTGAAGTACTTGAAGACTTCTCAGATGAAATCATCAATATGTATCAAGATCTCAAGTCTGAAATGGGTTCATTCGCTGACATGGGTATTAACCTTGAAGAGAAAGCTTTTTACGACATTTTACTGGCACTAGCTATCAAGTATGACTTCCAGTATCCAGAAGACAAGCTTCTCGATCTAGCCAAAGCAGTGAAAGATGTTGTTGATGACAAGGCTAAATACACTGACTGGAGCCAGCGTGATGATATCAAGGCTGAGCTAAAAGTAGATCTCATTATTTTGCTTGCTAGATTTGGCTACCCGCCAGTTGATCGTGATGAGGTTTACAAAGAAATCTTCGAGCAAGCAGAGAATTTTAAAAAGAATCGAGCCGCGTAAAGGCTACTTAGAAAAAATTAGTGAATTTTGGAGTTAAAAAATGGATGTTCAACCAGATAATCAGAGTGTAGATAAGCTATTCAGCGGCACGGTTTATCATATCGACTTTTATCAAAGAGACTATAAATGGACCGATGTGCCAGTCAAAAGACTTCTCGATGATTTGTTTTATCCATTCTCAAAAACATATCAAGATAATGTAGCTCTAGACCCCTCTAAAGAAACGATTGTAGCTAAGTACCCTTGGTATTATTTAAATACATATGTAACGAATACAATTGAGGGGCGTGTTTTTGTTGTTGATGGTCAACAGCGATTAACAACACTAACCCTGATTTTGATCAAATTAAAGCATTTAGCACAAAAGTTCGATTCTCCAACATGTAACTGGGTTAGCCAGAAAATTCTTGGTTACTCTGGGATGGATAAAGAATTTTGGATGAATCATATCAACCATGTAGTAACACTTGAGAGCCTTTTTGAAGATGACAGTGATTTAAGCCAGATTCCAGATAACTCTGGAATAACAGCTAAAAACATGGTTAAAAATTATAAAGTCATTAGCTCATATTTAGATAAGCAGCTCGATAATAAACATCAGTTTGAAACATTTGTGTTCTTTTATTTGTTGCGATTAGTGATTATCAATTTATCAGTGGAACAAACAGATGTTCCTATGGTGTTTGAGGTAATTAATGACCGAGGTGTGAAATTAAAGCCTTATGAAATATTAAAAGGCAAGTTGCTGGGGCAAATTGATAAAATCGAGTTAGATAAAAATGATTTCAATGGCCTTTGGGAAAGGCAAATTCGAAAAGTTAATACCTTTGCTGAAGACGAAATAGATAACTTTTTCCGATACTATCTTAAGGCGAAATTTACGAGCACACGTGCTCAAGGTCAGGCTTTTGATGGTGATTATCACCGGGAAATGTTCTCTTCAAATATGAATGACAAGCTTAATCTTGAACATAATTCATCTAATGTAAAAACATTCCTAAATAATGATTTCAGATATTTTAGTGAACTATACGCGAAAGTTTGGAAAGCAAGCGAAACCTTTGATACTTCGCTACCAGAAGTTTTTCACAATAAGCTAAATGATTTAGACAGTCAGTTTCATTTGATACTTGCGGCCTGTGCTGTTGATGACCCACTAGAAGTGGATAAAATCCGAGCTGTGGCAAATGAACTTGATAGGCTATTTACTTTATCTCAATTACAAAGTGGATATGATAGTAATCGATTCGCAGTTGAAATTGCGATTATCGCAAACAAATTAACCACTGCTGATATAAGTGAATATAGAGATATCTTTGATGCTTCCCTGTTAAAGTTATTAAGTGATCAATTAGCTGATCACGTATCCGAACCATTTAGATATACCCTCTTTAAAAATGCTTCTGTAGCAAATTTAAATAAACGCTTTACTCGTTATTTCTTCTCACGTGTCGAAAACTTTGTCGCCAATGCGATGAAACAAAAAATGCGTCACGGACTGGAAGATCTTGTGCGAAAAACAGGACCTGTAAATGGTTTCCATGTAGAGCACATAATATCTAGAAATGATGAAAACTTAGTGCTTTTTAATGGTGATGAAGAACTATTTGAAACTGAAAGAAATAGGTTAGGTGGGATACTTCTATTGAAGGGCAGAGATAATATTTCTAGTAACAATGAAGTGTTCAGTCAAAAATTGAAAACCTATGGAAATAGTTTGTATTGGAATGAAACGTTAAGAGAAGATTGTTATAAGAGTAAGTTAGATTTTACGAGTTATATCTCAAAGCATGAGTTGCCATTTAGCCATTACAGTCAATTCGGTCCTGATGAATTAGAAGCTCGTCATCAGTTATTATTTGAGATATCCAAATTAATTTGGACTTAATGTTCGAAGTTGAAAGTCCATTACATAGTAACAATAGGTAAGCCCTTTAACGCGTTAATTTGTTCAGGACTGAAACCTTGCCTTAGTAAAGAAAAATAGCGAAGTTCTATGGTACTTCGCTTACCTTCACCTAAAACTTGGTAAACGCTATCTGTGACTGTTTTGATCAAACATGTATAAGTATTGAAGTGGGTGATACGTGAAGTACAGATATAATGACCCGGCTGGAAGCGATTGCGAGTATCTATAATACACGTACAAAAAAGAACGTCACCGACTGATTGACCTTTTTCATCAATAACGGTGACGATTTGCCATTCGGAGACTACGGTGTTCATGAATTGCTTCCCACTAACTAAGGTTTGGTTTATTAATAGTAGGATCTATCGAATTAAAAACATACCCCAAAGCATGGAGGTAATATGGAGCAATTTGTACACGGGTATTATCGTCATTACAGAATGGATTGTTGTTCAGAAGTCAGCTAATATGGTAATAACATACAAATTATTTTGACAGCATATGCATTATTTTCACCCTTTTTTGACAAAGCACTTGTTGAATATTAAAAAATTGGAATCAGAGACATCAGTAAAATCAATGGGTCCAGCTTATGCTTTTTGACATCTTTTGGTTTAATAGGCAGCGCTGTAGTCGTTAAGTCAAGGATCAGTAATGATAGAACACCGACACTTACGAAGTATATGCCACGCATCGCTTGGCAGCGACAATCTTGCCCGCGCCAAAGCGTTTTATACGCCTGTTTTGGCCACCTTAGGGATCAGCTTAGTCAGCGAATACGACAATGCGATCACATACGGGAAAGGGTATCCGGAATTTTGGGTACAGCAAGCATTTGATCAAAAGCCAGCAAGTGTAGGTAATGGTGTGCATTTTGGTTTTGTTGCTTTAAGTCAGCAAGCAGTTGATGACTTTTATCACCAAGCAATCGCCTTAGGCGGTCGTTGTAATGGCGCTCCAGGGCCGAGACCTGCATACGGTGCGCCTTATTATGGTTGCTTTATCATTGATTTAGATGGCCATAAAATAGAGGCGAGTTATTGGCAACAGACTGAAAATTAAAGCAAAATAAACTAGGTTTTGCTCAATATTTAATAATCCCACCATGAAAAAAACGGTTTATTGTTGATGGATATTCGTTTTATACTGTTGTTGGTATGACCTTAAGCTCGAGTTGATTTATTAACCGCGAGCTTAGCTTAAGCTCAGTCAGAGTATCGGCTAAGAGGGGCAAACTAAGCTATTGCACCATGCAAAGCACAATCAGTGACTGCTTAACAGCAGTGTGGTTATTCTGCACAGTGAATTATTATTACTGATTGGTCTCACGCAATCGAGAAAGTAGGCTAAGTTTAGGTTTTATAAAGTTACAACAGCATGGCGATTGGAGCGCGAAATTTGTTAAGAAGCGGTAAAAAATTGAACTGGCGAAATTTTAGCGTCATTTTAACTTTTTTATTGTTAATAACATGTAAATCAATTGCAAGCCAATCATCCACAGAGCAAGCGTTTAGCGCTTTTTTATCTCAAGCTGAACGCTTAAAAGATAGCGATCCCAAAGCCGCACTTTTGCTGTTAAATAATCATAATGCCCCATTGGCAGAGCTGCCTCTTATCAGTCAGTTGAACTATTTTCGCATCCAATCTGCGGCTTATGCTGACCAAGCCCTTTATTCACAAAGTGCGGCTGCGGCTGAGCAAGGGTTAAAGCTTTCACGCCAAATGAGCAATCCAAGTATTTTTATCGCAGAGTTAGCGTACACGAAAGGGTTTTCCCTAGAAAGTTTAGGTGACTTTGATGGTGCTATTGAGTTGTATCAAAACGGCTTAGATGTTGCGCGTTCGATGAGAAGTCAAACGTTAACGGCCAGAGGCTTAATTAATATTGGTGCGATATTTTACTTAAGAAAAGATTATAAACAGTCGCTTATTACGTTAAATGAAGCTTTAAGCTTGGCAATAGACAGTGCTGATCATGCACTGTTAGGCGATGTTAATAGCGAATTAGGTATTTTATATGGGTATCTCGGTGACGACAGGCAAGCCAATAACTACTTTCAACAAGCATATCAACACTTTAAAAGTGCGGGTAAAGTTAACTATGCACTTAATAGCTTACACAATGTGGCAATTAATTATGCAAATCAGGAACGTTACGAGCAGGCAATTGCGGTTTATCGCACTTTAGAAAGTGAAATCCAAGCCAATACCAGTCATGAGTTTATTGCCAGTATTTATCGTAATTTAGCTTGGGCGTTGTTAAATCAAAAAGATGCCGATAAAGAAAGTGCTTACCGTTATATTATGCTTGCAGGTGAGTATGTCAAAAATGTTGAACAACACTTTACCCAGTTACAGTACTTAATTGAAAAAGCGTATGTTTTAGAAAAAATTGAGCGTTATCAAGAAGCGTTGGCCAATATTGAACAGGCAGAAATGCTGCTCACCGGTAAAGATAATGATATTTACGACACGAGTGCAATGAATGTGCTGGTATTGCGTGCTAAGTTACATTACGCCTTAGGACAATATCGTCAAGCATACGATGTTCAGTCACAATACTTTAGTCAGGCGATCGCTTATCGCCAAGCAAGAGAAACCAGCGAAATCGACGAGCTGAGGTTACAATACCAGAGTGAAACGGCACATCGGCAGAAAAATATATTAGAGAAAAAGCAGCGCTTACAAGACTTAACATTACAGCAAATTACCCAAGATACTCAAAATAGGCAAACGCTTATCGCCTTATTGGCGATTGGTTTGTTGATCTTAGCGTGGTTCTTATATCGGGTAGTTACCGGACAAAGAAACCTCATTAGAGCCTCTCGCACTGACAGTTTAACAGGGGTATTAAATCGACGTAGGCTGCTTGAATTAGGGCAAAAATATTGTATACAAGCCGTTGCCCAGCAACGAGCACTCAGTATTTGCCTACTTAATATAGATGACTTTCAGCAACTGAAAAGGCAGTTTGGCCATAGTACCGCAGATAAAACGCTAAAAGACATTGCTCAGTTAGGACAAAGCTTAATGCGAGCAGAGGATATTTTTGGACGACTCAGCGGTGAACAGTTCATTGTTTTGCTACCCAATACCGGCCATGATGATGTCACTGAAGTGGCGCGACGCTTGTGTGCTAGCATGATGGCTAAATCTTGGCCGACACCGGCCATAGCACCATTAAAAATTAGGGTCGGCGTTGCCACCCATAGCCCCAACAACTACAGTGACTTTAATAGTTTATTGAAAATGGCCGAGCAAAACCTAAGCTCAGTTGGTCAGTTTACGAGTGGGCAAGGGCAACATGATGATTAGCAAAAATTTAGGTAAGCCTTATCTTTGTTGTATGCTGTTGCTGTTGGCTGTATTTAGTGGCCAAGCAGTTGAGTTTTTCGAACAACAAGACATTGATAATAACCTTGAACTTAGTATTAGTGCAGCACCAGTTAAGCCTGAACCATTGACCATTAATGTTGAGATTTTGTCACTAAAAGTTTTGAGTGAGCAAGACCCGAAAGCGGCACAAGAAAAACTACCAGCCTTATTGACCTTAGCAACGTCATTAAATCACGCAGAGCAATACTTATTGTACTTAATTCGTGCCAATATCGCTGAAAGTGAAGGACAAAAGCACAAAGTTATTAATTGGCTCAATCAAGCGATCAAGCTTGAGCCATCACTGGCTAAAAAGCAGCTAGACTCGCCTTTATTTGCCAGCGCCTATTTGACCTTAGCTGATATTTACCAGCAACAAGGCGATCATAAAAAAGCTTATGACAGTAAAAAGCAATACATTAAAAAGTATTTTGCACATTTAAAGCAGCAAAAAGCCTTGCGTGTTAAGCGTCTTAATGAAAAATACAATGTCGAAAAGCAGCATGAAGAGAATGAATTGTTGTCACAAAGTAACCAAATTAAACAATATGCACTCATCCGAGCTGCATCAGAAAAACAATTACAAAATCGCAGTATCACTATTTTTATTGCCGTTGCTGTGGTCTTATTTTTATTAATATTACGACAATTTAAAATTCGCAAAGCGTTAAAGCAACTAGCGAAAACCGATCCCCTAACCGGCTTGCCGAATCGTGGCACATTTTTCACGCTTGGTGATAGCTATTATAACCAAGCACTGCAAAGTAACCGCACGTTAAGTGTTTTAATGCTAGATATTGATGATTTTGCCGCGGTTAATGATAGTTTCGGCCATGATGCTGCAGATCAGGTGTTAGCTAAAATAGCGAATATAGCGAGTGAGGCTATGCGTTCACGCGATTTTCTCGCACGCATTGATGGCGAAGAGTTTGCTGCCATATTGCCAGATGCCGATTTAGAACAAGCCCGTGCTATAGCTGAACATATACGAGAAAAAATCAAACTTGCAGCCATAAACGTTAATCAGCAAACGGTCAATATTTGCGTCAGCATAGGCTTAGCCAGTGTTGATGAGGCAAACCAAGGTTTCGATAATTTGCTACAAGTAGCCGAAAGCGCGCTACAACAGGCAAAAAGTCAAGGCGGTGATCAGGTGTATAGCAAAACAATGGCGGCACACTAAAAAGCTAGCTTATGGCAAATTTGACAACATTAATCCGCTAAAACTATTCTTTCCATAGTCATAATCAGCTAAGCTATCGAAAAAGCAATAATCATAAAAACCGCTTTATATTTCAGCATTAAGCGGACGATTTTAGGAAATTATTTTCATGTCAGATGCAATCGACTTTAGTCTGGACGGTATTGAACAGCGCCCTTTAAGACAGTTCACTGAAGAAGCTTACTTAAATTATTCGATGTATGTCATTATGGACCGTGCGTTACCCCATATTGGTGACGGATTAAAACCGGTACAACGTCGTATTGTTTATGCCATGTCAGAGCTTGGCTTGTCTGCCGTTGCAAAATATAAAAAATCAGCACGCACTGTTGGTGATGTTTTAGGTAAGTTCCATCCCCACGGTGACTCAGCCTGTTATGAGGCCATGGTGTTAATGGCACAGCCGTTTTCTTATCGCTATCCTTTAGTTGACGGCCAAGGTAACTGGGGGGCACCTGACGATCCAAAATCCTTTGCCGCTATGCGTTATACCGAGGCTCGTTTATCACGATTTAGTGAAGTATTGTTAGCCGAGTTAGGGCAAGGTACTGTGGATTGGACGCCAAACTTTGATGGCACCATGAAAGAGCCGAAAACACTACCCGCGCGCCTGCCCCATATCCTATTGAATGGTATAACGGGTATCGCTGTTGGTATGGCCACAGATATCCCGCCCCATAATGCCCGTGAAGTAGCCAATGCTTGTGTGCACTTAATAGAACATCCAAAAGCGGAATTGGCCGACTTGATTAACATTATTCAAGGCCCAGACTACCCAACCGATGCGGAAATTATCACCCCGAAAGCAGAAATTGAAAAAATTTACCAAACCGGCCGGGGTAGCATCAAAATGCGCGCGGTTTATGAGCAGTTACACGGTGAGGTGGTGATCACCGCTTTACCGCATCAGGCTTCTGGTGGCAGAATTTTAGAGCAAATAGCCAGTCAAATGCAGGCGAAGAAGCTACCTATGGTGGTAGATTTACGCGACGAATCTGATCATGAAAACCCGATTCGATTAGTGGTTGTTCCTCGTTCTAATCGAGTGGATATTGAGCAATTAATGCAGCACTTATTTGCCACCACAGATTTAGAGAAAAACTTTCGCGTTAATTTAAACATGATAGGTTTAGACAATAAGCCAGCAGTGAAAGATATTAAGTCAATTTTGTCAGAGTGGTTGGTGTTTCGTCGTGAAACCGTCCGTCGTCGTTTGCAACACAGGTTAGATAAAGTACTGGCGCGTTTACACATCTTAGATGGCCTCTTGATTGCTTACTTGAATATCGATGAAGTGATTGAAATTATTAGAAATTATGATAATCCAAAAGCGGAGTTAATGGCGCGCTTTGGCTTATCAGAACGGCAAACGGAATCTATTTTAGAAATTAAGTTACGCCAATTAGCAAAACTTGAAGAAATTAAAATTCGTGCGGAACAAGCGGAACTTAATAAAGAGCGTGAATATCTAGAGAAAACCCTCAGTTCGAAAGCGCGCATGAATACCTTAATGAAAAAAGAGCTATTAGCCGCCGCGGAGCAATATGGCGATGATCGTCGCTCCGTATTAGTGGAACGCAATGAAGCGAAAGCCTTATCGGAAAAAGATTTGATGCCAAGTGAAGCTGTCACGGTAGTCGTCTCCGAAAAAGGCTGGGCACGCTGTGCCAAAGGGCATGATATTGATCCTAAAGCGCTCAGTTACAAATCAGGTGATGAGTTTTTATGTGCCGCCAAAGGGCGGAGTAATCGCCCTGTGGTATTTATTGACTCGTCGGGTCGTGCATATGCTACCGATGCCCATAGTTTGCCAACAGCACGCAGTCAAGGGGAGCCCTTAACGGGACGTTTCAATTTAGCCAGTGGTGAAAACTTTGAACAAGTGATGATGGCAGATGATGATAGTCAGTACCTGCTTAGTAGCGATGCAGGTTATGGTTTTGTTGCTCGCTTTAGTGATGTTGTTAGCCGGAATAAAAATGGTAAAGCGCTGTTAAGCTTGTCAGCAGCTGCTAAAGTCATGACGCCAAAACGTATTAACCACTTGGCGACAGAGTTAGTCTTGGCGATCACCTCTGAAGGGCGAATGTTAGTTTTTCCAATTAAAGATCTGCCCATTTTAACCAAGGGTAAGGGCAATAAGATCATCAATATACCCGCAGCTAGGGCAAAAGCTCGGGAAGAGTTTGTGACCTTGCTAGAGGTTCTGCCGCCAGATAGCGCCGTGACCTTGCATGCTGGCAAGCGCAAGCTAACGCTAAAAGCGAGTGATATCGAACATTATCGCGGTGAGCGTGGACGTCGAGGTAATAAACTGCCACGAGGTTTACAGCGTGTTGATCATATTGTGATTGAGCAACCTGCGCCGTCACCTGAGGACATAACCGCAGAAACATCAGAGCGTTAGTCTAAAATCAAGCCTTAGCCGTGCTAGCTTAGGGCTTGGTTTCTCGATTCGATGACAAGGTCGGTAGCGAATATCTGAGTCAATCACAGCGCAGTCATAAATCCGTCACATAACTCAACTAATATAGTTATTCATGAGGAGAGTTATGTGAACAATAATATCAATGAAATTATCAGCACTAAGTCGATTAGTACTGTCTTCCAGGCTATTTTTAATATTCAAGAACAGCGAATTATTGGTTATGAAGCGCTCACTAGAGGGCCAGAGGGGAGTTTGCTATCTGCACCAGATATCTTGTTTCAACACGCCATGCAGGCCGGCTTATTATCTGAGCTAGAAATACTCTGTCGTGATAACGCGATTAAGCGTTTTTCGGAACTTAAGCTGAGCGGCAAACTATTTCTTAATATTAGCCCTTTAGTGTTACTCAGTAAAAGTCATCCACAAGGTGAAACTAAAAGATTTGTCGAGCAGGCCGGTTTAAATTGCCAACAAATTGTTATTGAGTTAAGTGAAAAGTATCCATTTCCTAATAATTATATTTTAAAAGCTGCGTTGGCTAAATATCGCCGCTTTGGCTTTAAGGTGGCAATTGATGATTTAGGCGCAGGTTATTCGGGGCTTAAATTATGGAGTCAATTGTTACCTGACATTGTTAAAGTTGATCGCTATTTTATCGAAAATTGCCATCAAGATAAATTTAAGCAGAAGTTTTTAAAAGCGATTTTTAACTTAGCGAGCGCAGCCAAAGCAAGCGTTATTGTCGAAGGTATTGAAGCTCAGCAAGAGTTTGAATTTTTGCAATCTATCGGCATGATCTATGCCCAAGGCTTCTATCTGGCAACGCCTGCAGCCAAGCCAATTCGCGCCTATCCAGCACATCTCTTAGGCTCACTAATGCAGCCAAGAAATATTGCCAGAACAGCGTAATACTCAGCAACTATAGCCCTAGCGCATGTGCAGTCAAATCGCGTATGTTTAACCCAGCGCTTGCTGATATTGAACCGAAGGCCGTGCGCTAACTTGCTGTTCTGCCCGATAACCATAGGCATATACAATGTCATGGGTGTGTTGATAATTGTCGAATAAGAGCAACAAGTTGGCTTATTTTCTTATTAGAAAGCTGCCGGTAATCAAAATAAGGACAAATAATGACCGCCAAGCTTTCATTAATGGCAAAGTATTCATTTAACCACGTGCAGTTTTGGCTCAAGCCAAGCTGCTCGGCATAGCCTTTACCGATGATAATATGCAGTGCTTTAGGGGAGTGGCTGTCACTTTGATGGTAAGTAAGCTTAGGTGCTGAAAACAATAAGCAATGCTCGTGACCCGCTTGTAATAGCGCTTCATCGCGCAGCGCTTGCCACGATGCGTAACGCTTTGGCGCTAATTCAAATAGTAACTTTGCATACACATTAAAAACTTTTCGCCAATGATTGCCAGTGGCAGTGCAAATATTGGCGATATCGCCTTTGGCTAATGTATTGACATTAGTAAGTTGCTGATAAGCGGGTAGCGGCGGTCGATTAGCAATGTAAAATATCAGCTTGGCTTGTCTCGAGCCTAAACCTACCGCTTGATTGTTCATAGGTATTCCCACAGTAAAACCAAAGGTTATTGATAGAAACTCGCGAATGGCCAATAAAAAACCCGGTCAGGTCCGGGTTTTTAGTGGTTTTAGTTAAACGCATTGCTGTCTAGTTAAAACTCCTCCAACAGACTTTCTAAAGAATCGTCAAATGCTTTGAGTTCTTTTTCTAGTTGGAACTTCTCTTTCAGTTGTTCTATTTCACGCCACTTTCGTTTTTTATTATTACTTGAACTGGCTTTAGGTTGAGTACCTAAAGCGTCCATAACTTGTTGAAATGAATCCATGGTATGCTCCTTTTTTCTACAACTGCAATATTTAAATACCACAGAAAGCAATGCCATTGCAATACTATTTTTTCAACATTTTGCCAACCTTAAACGTTTACAGAGTTTCAGCTCAAAAAGCTTATAGCAAACTTGCTAATTGTTGCTCTAGTTTTACTTGATCTACAGTGAAGTTTCTTATGCCTTCAGCAAGTTTCTCCGTTGCCATGGCGTCTTGATTCATTTGCCATCTAAATGCTGCTTCTGTTAATGGTTGCACAGTTTGTTGTTGTGCTTGTTCACTAAATAGCTTTTGGCTGATGGGGGCGTTAGAGTTCGCTAATTCATCCATTAAGTTAGGGCTAATGGTTAAGCGATCACAGCCAGCTAATTCAAGTATTTCACCAATATTTCTAAAGCTAGCGCCCATCACGACAGTATTATGTCCATGTGCTTTGTAGTAATTGTAGATGCGTGTTACTGATAATACCCCAGGATCTTCGTTTGCTGGATACTCATTGCGGCCAGTATCTTTTTTATACCAGTCTAAAATGCGACCAACAAAAGGCGAAATAAGATAGACATTGGCTTCGGCACAAGCCTGCGCTTGGGCAAAGCTAAATAGCAAGGTTAAATTACAGTTGATGCCCGTTCGCTCTAATTGCTCGGCTGCTTTTATTCCTTCCCATGTTGAGGCTATTTTGATCAAAATCCGATCATTACTAATGCCAGCTTCGTTGTACATAGCGATAAGCTTTTGTGCTTTAGTAATCGTAGCTTGAGTATCAAAAGATAAGCGAGAATCCACTTCTGTTGAAATACGGCCAGGGACAATTTTTAAAATTTCAATGCCTATTAATACCGAGAGTTTATCTGCCGCATCAATTACTTGCTGTTCGGCACTGTCAGACTGTGTTTTTGCCCATGTGACGGCAGTATTCAGCAGTTGTTGATAGTTTGGTAAGGCTGCTGCTTTAAGCAGTAACGATGGATTGGTTGTGGCGTCTTGTGGTTGAAATTTAGCGATCGCTTCAATATCACCAGTGTCGGCAACCACTGTGGTCATAGCTTTTAATTGAGTCAGTTGATCTGTCATAACATGTCCCTTGACGTTGATAATGTAATCAGATGATTTTGAGTAGGTTTTGGTGGAATATTACAACATTTACAAGCAAATTTGATTGAAAATAGTTAGCTTTCTCCCTTATTAGAGTCTATTTGTATCAAATTTTCATAATTAAGCAAGTGGCGTAGGCAATTATTTTTCTACAGTAGCCTTACTCACTATGGCTTAATGGTCAGGGTGAGCATAAATCCTGATCTTGGCAGATTATATTCAATGGTGGCTGTGTTATAGTGTCAAAAATTTTTCAGTATGGATATTAAATAATGTTACTTGTTGTTTCGCCAGCCAAGAATCTTGATTATGAGTCTGCACTTGCCACTGAGCGTTTTTCGCAGCCCGAACTGTTAGCAGAAAGTAAAATATTGATAAAGCAGTGTCAGGCGTTAACCCCGGCTGAAATCAGCAGCTTGATGTCAATTAGTGATAAGTTAGCTGGATTAAATGCTGCACGTTTTGCCCAGTGGTCTACGCCGTTTACCCCAGATAATGCCCGCCAAGCTATTTTAGCATTTAATGGTGATGTTTATACCGGCTTAGATGCTAAGTCGCTGACGGAGGAGGACTTTAACTTTGCCCAGCAGCATATGCGTATTTTGTCTGGTTTGTATGGATTATTAAAGCCACTCGATTTGATGCAGCCGTACCGCCTCGAAATGGGCAAAAAGTTACCGAATGAGCGAGGCAACAATTTATATCAGTTTTGGGGTGATATTATAACCGAGCATTTAAATACCGCACTTGCTGAGCAAGGTGATAATATTTTAATCAACTTAGCGTCCAATGAATATTTTAAGGCGGTTAATAAAAAACGGTTAAATGCTGAGGTGATCACACCGGCATTTAAAGATTGGAAAAATGGCCAATTTAAAATGATCAGCTTTTTTGCGAAAAAAGCACGCGGGCAAATGGCGCGCTATATCATTGAAAATAAAATTAATGATGTTGAAAAGCTTAAAGACTTTGATGTCGCTGGTTATCAGTATTCTACAGAGTTTAGCAAAGGCAATGACTGGGTATTTACCCGCAAAGAGTCTGCATAATAATCAATTCAAATTGTGCCTGTTTATTGCTATCGTGATACCTGGCAACACGCGTTAGGTTAAATTGGCACTTAATTTAACTCACAGGAGTGAAGATGAAAAGTCGTTCATTAAAAAGCATAAAAACACTATTTTTTGTTGTTGTCGCGCTCGTACTGACGGCTTGTGCTAATACCGGCTCGGGTACTAAAGTTGAACAACAGCAAAAAATATTGCAAATGAAAGAAACAGTGTTAACACAACTCTTTGCCAGTAAACCCGATACTCGTCAGCAACTTGCGGCGGCCCCCGGCTATGCGGTATTTTCAAATGCCAACATCAATTTGCTCTTTATTGCCGCCGGTGCGGGTTATGGTGTTGTTAAGGACCAAGCAACTCATCGCTATACCTATATGAATATGGCCGAAGGTGGCGTTGGACTTGGGTTAGGGGTAAAAGATTATCGCATTGTTATGGTGTTTCACACCCAAGCCGCGATGACGCACTTTATCGAAAATGGTTGGACTTTTGGTGGTAATGCCGATGCGTCTTTGAAGGCGGGTAACAAAGGGGCTGCGGTCGCTGGAGAAGCGTATTTTGGTGATGTGACGGTTTATACCTTTACAGAAAGTGGTCTAGCGTTACAGGCGACGATAAAGGGCACAAAATTTTGGCCTGAGGCAAGCTTAAATTAAGGTGATAGTTTATGGAAATTCAAAGCGAATACCAGCATAAACAAAACGGCCACTGTACCCAAATGGCGCAGAACGCCTTGAATAGACAAAAACGCCGTCGCTATTAACAATGGTGTTACCTGCACTGTCAAAAATACTGCCTTGTCGTGCGTTGCCAATAGTATTCTTATCGGGATAAACGTCAAGTAAGTTATTGCTACCAATAAAGATGCGCATATGTTGCGCGACTTGATATTCAGCCCGAATGTCGGTTATCAACTTAGCACTATAAGTTTGTTGTTTGCCATCGATTACTGTGTATTGGCCAAAACGATTGAGCTGTATGTTTAACCGCCAGTCTTGTGACTGATAGTCTAGGTTTAAATTAATACGACTTCTAGGTTGCCAGCTTTCAATGATGGCAATGTCGTGCATTGAAAAAACTTGGCTTTGCGGTAATTTTCCTAAGGCACTGGCTTTTGGCGTAAATACTCGGCTTACGTTGGTGTCAGTCAAATTAGCCGCTAACGTCAAGGCAAAAGTGCCATCGTAGAGAGGGTATCGCCATTGGCTAAGCAAGTCGATTCCTTGGGTTTTACTATCGATACCATTAAGGAAAACTTGCGCACTATCGACCTGCTCGGTGGCGAGCATCTTCGCTATTAAGGCATTATCACTTGCGGTTAAACCACTACTAAGCACAATGCGATCATTGATGTGTATCTGGTAGTAATCTAGGCTGATGTTAAAGCTATCGCTAAGGTGGGCAACAGCGCCTAGACTTAAGTTTTTCGACGTTTCTTCTTTTAGTTGCGCTATGCCGAGTCGAGCTGCAATAGTGCTATCATTTCGAAAGGTCGCCACTTTATGACCAAGTAATTCTTGCTCTTCAGTCACTATAAATTGCGTACTGGTGTTATTAAAATAAAGTTGCTGCATCGCTGGTGCACGAAAGCCGGTATTATAAGCAGCGCGAAAAGCTAGTGATTTATTAAGACGCCAATTTGTTGCAACTTTAAAGGTAGTTGCCGTGCCAAAGTCATCATAGTGATCGAGCCTAACCGCTGAACTCAGTGTTAGATGCTCATTTGTTTGTTGAGTCACTTCGAAATAGCCAGATTGAACATCTCGTTGTTCGTTAACCGCTGACGCTGGCGCAATACCTGGAAAACCTTGAATACCGGCAGTGCCATCTTGGCTATATAAGAGCCTAACTGGCTGCTGGTCATAGTCAAAATAGCTGTACTGCTCACCTGGCGTAATTCGATATTGATCGCGCCTTAACTCTATTCCAGCTGCGATGCTAATCTTTGTAAAGTCATGACTAAGGTCTAGGTTAAGTGTTTGCAAAGACAAGGATAAGTCATAGGCATGGGCGGAGCGAGGTATGCTTGCACGAATTTGCGCAGGCGTTAATATTTGTTGATTATGTAAGAAGTTGGCATATGAAGCGTTAAGTGAGTCTTGGGTTCGGTAACTGATGGAGTTTACGCCATGGGTATAAGAGCTGTCGATATCAGTACCATTGGCTAAGGTAAATGCATAACCTATGTTAAGTGCACTGTCTGTAATACGACTGTCGATTTTGGGTAAATAGCCATGCGTTAAAACAGGTTCGCCATCAGCTAATAAAGGATTTGTACTTTGATGATGACTGGTTCGAAAAAACGTCGCCGAACGGTTGTCCCGTTGCGAGTAATTTGCAAAACCGTACAAGTCACCATGACTAAACGCATATTTGCCATTGATCACAAGCGCCTGTTGTTGCGTTTTAGGTTTGCCAATGACGAAAGTGCGTCGATTGGCGTTGATCTCATGACTATTCTCGGTTTGGTACTGTCCAGGGGTTAGCGTAGTACAGCCTTGATATAGGCACTGCCCATCTAACCCAGCACGATTTGTTGCGTCTTGATCGATAACACTAATGGCGGTATTAATAAAGCCATGGTTGGCAAGGTGAAAGGTTTTAGTTAACTTGGCTTGACGCTGTGTGCCATCACCTTTTGTGTACCGACCATAGTACACTTCGCCATAGTCGCTAACCGTGTCATCATTTAACACTATATTAATCACGCCGGCGATTGCATCAGAGCCGTATTGAGCGGCGGCCCCGTCGCGCAGCACTTCAATACGTTTAATTGCTAGCAAAGGTATGGCATTTAAATCGCTACCAGCGGTACCTCTGCCAACCGTATTATTGATATGGATTAAGCTTGCTTGATGGCGACGTTTGCCGTTGATCAGCACTAAGGTTTGATCTGGTGCTAAGCCCCTGAGTGTTGCCGGTTGTAGCACATCGCTGCCATCGCTGATGGCTGACGTTGAAACATTAAATGAGGGTACAAGAGTTTGTAGAGCGTCACCCACTGTACTTTGACCGCTACGCGCTAGCTGCTCGAAAGTTAATATATCAACCGGTACTGGTAAGTCGATTGTTGAATGGCTAGCGGTGCGACTGCCGACAATGGCAATTTTTTCGATGCTAGGCTCTATTTCGGCGTTTGCCTGTAGGGTCTTTTTAGCCAGCTTTGCTTGACTTTTATCAGGAAGCTTTTTCGCAAAAATGGCATAACCGCCATCTTGGTGTTTTTTAAAGTCTAGCCCAGAATCGCGTAGCAACTTTTTTAAGGCAAAATCAGCGGTGTAATAACCTTGAATGGCTTGGCTGTGAGTGTCTTTAGTTAGTTCAAAAGAAAATATTAATGTTTGCTGGCTTTGCTCAGCAAAGTTGATCAGTGCTTGATTAGCACTACTTGAACTGATATCAAAGTAGATCAGCTCATTGGCTTGTATTTTTAGCGCTGGGTAAAGCAATACTAATAGTAAAATACAGCAGCGCCATGTTGGCAGCGTACACGGCAGTATTAAGCTATAGCGACGTAGATAACTGAACTGGCTTATCAATCACACTCCCCCTTGCAAGTGAGTACTTATGACATGTTGCTTGCATTTAACCAAATAGTCATCCCCGTAGCCGCTATTATTGTTTGGTGTTATTTAAGCCTGCTTTAACGCATAGGTATTGTTTGCTACCTGTTTACTTTCAATAGCAAAGTTATAATGGAGTGCTTGTAGTAAAGCTTGCAAGTCCTGAGTTTTGAAATAGCCAGAGACTTTAAGTTTGGCTAACTTCTCATCGATGGGCAAAAACTCAACATCGTTATAGCGTTGAACCTCTCGTAATACACGTTGTAAAGGTTCGCCATCAAAAATTAATATCCCTTGTTGCCAGGCTAATTCTTGTTGTATTTCTTGCTCAGATAAGACTTGTGTTGCGGCGCTGATATTATTGCTAATAACAATTTTTTCACCAGCTGATAAAATGCTGCGATTGCTCCTTGCAGTCGACGCTGACAGACTTTGATTTTCGCTTATCGCCTCAAGTAGCGCGTTGACGGGGGTGTCTGCTTTAGCAACCAAAACATGGCCTTCTTTTACTAGCAGTTGTGCTGAGCTGATATCATCGCGTTGAACGTTAAATATAGTCCCCAATGCCGTAAATGCATTATGACCCGTAACCACGGTAAAAGGTCGATTGGGATCTTTTGCGACATCGAATTTAGCTTCACCTCGAATTAGGGTGATTTTCCGTTGCAATGTGCTGTACATGACTTCAATAACCGTATTGCTATTTAATTCGACAGTACTGCCATCGGCGAGCTGCAAATGTTTGATCTCGCCGAACTGGCTACGATATTTTTGATAACTCGGTGCTTGCGTTAAGGCTTGTTGAGGGCTAGACCATAAGTAATTGATGTCGTGCAAAAGGTTGCTAACGAGCAATGCTATTGCCACTATACCCGCGGCTAAAAAACCTTGGCTGATGTACTGACTTGGCTTACTCACTTTAGCGGCAAATAAACCATTTAGCTCATGTTTAGTACCTATATCTCCCCATAACACGGAGATCTTTTTCAAGGCACTATAATGCGCTTTGTCTTGATTTATCCAAGCAATAAGTTGTTGCTTTTCTGTTTTTGATAAGCCTCTATTTAGACGGGTTAACCAAAGGTTGGCTTGTTGTTGTATCGCTTGGGAGTTATTTGACGTCTTTTTGCTCATCGATTACATATCTTATGACTACAGCAGCGAGCATTGTAACATCAATAATTTTCGATTCAATGGGTATAAAGTAGACAATGGTGGTTTAATTGAGCAAAGTAGATAAAAAAATATGTAAATAGAGCTAACCGTGCGTGACCGTTAGCTCATGGCTAACCGAGGTTATTTTTTTTGCCGCTTCGCTATTTTTTTGGCTTTGGCTTTTTTCTCTGCTTTACTGCGCTTCACTTTAGCTTTTTTAATTGCTACCCGTGCTTCTTTATACTTAGGCCTTAGCTCGTCAATCACGCGACGGGCTAACCGCTCTTTAATGTAACGCTCAATTTTGCCTATCACTGCCATATCATGAGCTTCAACCAACGAGATAGCCGTGCCCTTATTACCGGCTCGACCGCTGCGCCCGATGCGATGTAAGTATATGTCTGCGGTGCGCGGCATATCAAAGTTAATCACATGGGTGATATCATCGATATCTAGGCCACGCGCGGCAACGTCGGTGGCAACTAACACATTTACTTGGCCATTGCGTAAACGTTCAACTGAGCGGTTACGCTTGTCTTGCGGCATTTTACCTTCTAACCAAACACAGGGTACATTATCGCCATAAAGCTTACCTGAGAGGTATTGCACGGTTTCGCGCTTATTGGCAAAAACCACGGCACGTTTGACCTCTTCTTGTTGTAATAAATGGAGTAACAATGCGAATTTATGTTCTTTATCGTCAGCAAGGTGAAGCCATTGGTGAATTTTGGCTTTTTCTTTCCGCGATGGGTTGGCTTCTAAAAATACGGGCTCGTTCAATATTTCGCGTGAAAAACGCACTACGCCAGCACCCTCTAGCGTAGCGGAAAATAACATGGTTTGTTTACGCCAGCGAGATTCGGCGACAATTCTATTAATGGTTTGGGCAAAGCCCATATCTAGCATGCGGTCTGCTTCATCTAATACTAGGATTTCAATGTCGCGACTATCAAATTGCTCTGACTCAATATACTCTAATAATCGGCCGGGCGTTGCCACTAAAATATCTGTGGTACTGGTGAGAATATCTTTATGGCTGCCATAGTTAACACCACCAGTGATCACGGCAGACTTTAAGTTAGTGAGGGCGGTTAACTGTTCACATTGTTCGTGTGTTTGTATCGCAAGCTCGCGAGTCGGTGATAAGATCAACACCCGTGGGAAGCCTGGACGCCGGCGAGGGTAGTCGAGTAAGTGCTGTGCCAAAGGAAGTATAAAGGCGGCGGTTTTTCCCGTGCCGGTTGGGGCAGAGGCCAAAACATCTTTACCTGTCATTGCCACAGGAATGACTAACTCTTGAATCGATGTTGGCTTTTTAAAACCGGCTTTTTCAATGCCACCTAATAATGTGGAATCTAGGTCAAACTGTTCAAACATGTGCTAACTTTATTTAACGATTAATGACTGCGGATTATAAAGGTAAAACAAGATTTATCCTAAAGATCTTAGTGAAATAGTTTATTTAAGATGAAATTATTGTTATTACGCTAATATTTCTGCAATTTCTTGGCTAATTTGTTGGCACCAAGTTTCAATACGCTCATCACTTAGCTGGTATTGATTGTCCTCATCGAGCGCTAAACCAACAAAGTGTTGTTGATCTGTGGTTAATGCTTTTGATGCCGCAAATTCATAGCCTTGATTAGGCCAATAGCCAATGACATATCCGCCCTGAGCCAGTACTTGCTCATGTAACATACCTAGCGCATCTTGAAACCAATCGGTATAGCCAATTTGATCACCCATGCCATATAACGCAATGATTTTGCCTTCAAGATCAATATTCGCTATTTCTGGCCAGTGCGACTCCCAGTCCTCTTGAATTTCACCGTAATCCCAAGTGGAAATGCCTAATATTAAAATGTCATGATTTGCCATGGTTGCCAGTGGCGTGTCTTTGATATTAAACAGCTCAACCTTGTGTTCGCCAAGTTGTGCTTGAATTTTTTCTGCGGCTATTTCGGTATAACAAGTCGTTGAGCCGTAAAATAATGCGATGTTCATGGATAAATTACCGAGGTTTAGACAAACCAAATTAAGGTGGCTAGTGAGCGAGTGGCGAGATTTTAACAAACTTTCAAAAAATAAGAAGCGTTGCCGTAACATCTATTGCGAACTTAACCGAGAAATAATCAGCAAAGGTAGGCGACTATATTGCAATTCACCACAATTCACTGTAATTTTAGCCAGCTTAAAGCGGTCTAGGTATTGAGTTTGTATTTTACGTTTTATCATGGCTTTTTTGCTCGCTAATAAAGTTGCAGACAATAGGGCCTGATAAATTGCCGCTTTCACTTTCCGCTAATTAAAGGTATGGAATTGTTTTATGTTTAAGAAATCTTTATGGCTAGTTTCGCTAGCTGTGCTTAGTTTGTTCAACACCCTCAGTGTACACGCCAAGGCAACAACACCCGTAAATAATAGTGTCATGTTACCTGCCGCTCAATCGACTGAATATGCCGCGGTAAAAGCCAAGTTGATGACAACGTTAGGGTTCAATGTTGACAGTATCAAAGCCTCACCTATGGCTGGTGTATTAGAGGTGATCACTGAGCAAGGTTTGTTCTATGCCAGTGCCGACGGCAATTTCTTATTGCACGGCAAAATGTACGGTTTAGGTAAAAACGTCAGTAATTTAACGGAAGCCAGTTTAGCGCAAGTGCGCATCGATGGTATGGCTAAATTTGCCAATGACATGATAGTTTATCCGGCAAAAAATGAAAAACATGTGATCACCGTTTTTACCGATATTACTTGTAGCTATTGTCGTAAAATGCACCAGCAAATGGCGGAGTATAATGACAAAGGTATCACGGTTCGTTATTTGGCTTACCCGCGTGCTGGCGTTAAAGATCAAACCGGCGCTTACTCGCGCGGCTTTAAAGATTTACGTTCGATATGGTGCCATGAAGATGCACAAACGGCATTAACGAAAGCAAAAAACGGCGCGAACGTTGCTGCGCGCATTTGTGATGCCCCCATTGAAGCCGAGTTTAACTTTGGTCGACAAGTTGGGGTGAGCGGCACGCCAGCTATTATGCTATCAGATGGCATGATGATACCAGGCTATCAAGCGCCAGATAAACTGTTTCAGCTATTAGAAGCGGTGCAAAAAAACAGTTAATTTCAGTGTTAGCTGATAACTAAATGGCAAGAATTTCACTTGCCATTTTTTATTGCTAGGTTTTTATTTTTTCCAACTCATGGTCAGCAAAGGTTTATGCATGCACAAAGAAATTATTCGCCGTGATCAGGTCAATGACGAACATTTATCGCAAAGTTTACACCCGATAATTCGACAACTGTATGCTCGACGAGGCGTCAGCAGCAACGAGCAACTTGTCTTGAACACGTCCAACATATGCCCCGTTGACACCTTAAAAGGCTTAACAGAGGCTTGCCAGCTTTTGTATCAGGCCTTACAAGCGCAAAAAAATATCACCATTATCGGCGACTTTGACGCAGATGGCGCTACCAGCACCGCCTTAATGATGGAAGCATTAACTATGTTAGGCTCACGTCACCATGAGTTTTTAGTGCCTAATCGCTTTAAATATGGTTATGGTTTAACGCCTGAAATTGTCGATATTGCGGCAACGCAAGGTGCGCAAGTGCTGGTTACTGTAGATAACGGTATTAGCTGTATGGCCGGGGTTAAAAGAGCGAAAGCACTTGGTTTGCAGGTGATAATTACCGATCATCATTTGCCGGGGGCTGAAACGCCGCCCGCCGACGCTATTATCAACCCTAACCAAGTGGGTTGTAACTTTGCTAGCAAATCATTAGCCGGGGTTGGTGTTGCTTTTTATTTTATGTTGGCATTGCGCAAATACCTGCGCGAGCAACAATGGTTTGAGCAGCAACAGCTCGTTGAGCCCAACATAGCACAACTGCTGGACTTGGTCGCTTTAGGTACTGTCGCAGACGTGGTGTCGTTAGATGCCAATAACCGTATTTTAGTTGAACAAGGACTGAAGCGCATTCGTGTCGGCTCAACGCGACCGGGTATTCAAGCCTTGATTGAAATTGCCGGTAAAAATCAGCAAAAACTACAAGCAAGTGACTTTGGCTTTGCGTTAGGGCCTCGTATTAACGCAGCCGGCCGGTTAGATGATATGGCATTGGGTATTAACTGTCTGTTGGCTAAAGATTTATCAAGTGCACGGGTGATGGCGGCTGATTTAGATGACTTAAACAAAGCCCGTCGAGAAATAGAGCAAGGTATGCAATTTGAAGCGGAAAAAATCTTAACCAGCTTAGCATTTAGCAAAGACAACTTACCGCATGCCATTAGCTTGTATCAAAACGATTGGCACCAAGGGGTTATTGGCATAGTTGCCGGGCGTTTAAAAGAGAAATATCACAGGCCCAGTATTGTTTTTGCCAATGCTAACGACGACGATCAGACGGAAGCGGTCATTAACAATGAAATTAAAGGCTCAGCGCGTTCAATTCCTGGTTTGCATATTCGTGATTTACTTGAGCATATTGACAGTCAACACCCGGGGCTTATCTTAAAATTTGGTGGTCATGCCATGGCGGCAGGCTTATCTATTACCGCAGAGCACTTTACGAAATTTTCAACGCTATTTGAACGCTACGCTCAGCGATGGCTAACGAAAGAAGCGTTAACTGGCGTGGTCGTCTCAGACGGGAAATTACCTATGCCAGAGATGAACATAAGCTTTGCACAACTGCTGCGTGATGCTGGTCCTTGGGGACAAAATTTTCCGGAGCCAATATTTGACGATGTTTTTACCCTAGTACAACAGCGCATTGTCGGTGAAAAACACTTAAAGCTAGTAGTAGAAAAAGAGCAGCAGCTATTTGATGCCATAGCCTTTAATGTCGACCTTAAGCGTTGGCCTGATCAGCAAGCTAAACAAGTACAGCTGGCTTTTCGGCTCGATATTAATGAATTTCGAGGTAAACAGTCGCTACAATTAATGGTTGAACAGTTAGGGGCTGTTGATCTTTCAAGGTAAAAATTTATGCCATTTAAAACGGGTTTAATCGCGGCGTGAGCTTTGAATAATCGTTATGCTAGTTAAAAAGCGAGTAACAAAGCCTACAGGCGTTTTAAATGAAACTAAAGTCAGCACTTGCTTAAAATTTAGACAAGGTTATCAGCTGTTGGTGTAGTTAACTACACGTCACAGGCTGTGCCTTGCCTAAATAGCAAACAAGTCGCTGTAAAAGTAATCTTGAAGGTTCACCAGAGCCGAGTATAAAAAGATATTAAAAATCATTGTTTCTGCCGAGTGTAAACGTTTATTTAATGCTGTACATAGGCTACAATGCGCGACTGTTTTGCTTTGATTTTCCCCATATTCACCAATGACGATGTAATAGTTAAAATAAGTATGTTAGAAGTTAATCCTGTACTGAATAAAATTAAAGAAATTCGCGAACGCACCGACTTGCTTCGGGGGTATCTTTGACTATGAGCAAAAGTCAGAGCGCTTAGTTGAAGTCACTCGTGAATTAGAATCTGCCGATGTGTGGAACGATCCTGAACGTGCTCAAGCGCTTGGACGAGAAAGAGCAGCATTAGAAACGGTTGTTGACACCATAGATCAAATGGACGCTGGTTGTGAAGACGTTGAAGGTTTAGTTGAGTTGGCCGTTGAAGCTGATGATGAAGAAACCTTTCATGATGCAGAAGCAGAAGCGAACACCCTAGTCGCAAGCTTAGAGAAGCTAGAGTTTCGTCGTATGTTTTCCGGCGAACAAGATGCCAATAATTGTTATTTAGATATTCAATCAGGCTCTGGCGGTACTGAAGCACAAGACTGGGCAGAAATGCTGATGCGAATGTATTTGCGCTGGGGTGAAGCAAATGGCTTTAAAACCGAAGTTATCGAAGTTAGTGATGGTGATGTTGCCGGTATTAAAGGCTGTACCATTAAATACACAGGTGAATACGCATTTGGTTGGCTACGCACAGAAACAGGCGTACACCGCTTAGTCCGCAAGTCACCGTTTGACTCTAGTGGTCGGCGTCACACCTCATTTGCCTCGGCATTTGTCTATCCTGAAATCGATGACAATATTGAAATCGAGATTAATCCTGCGGATTTACGCATCGATACTTTTCGTGCCTCGGGCGCTGGTGGTCAGCACGTCAACAAAACAGATTCGGCAATTCGTATAACCCACGAGCCAACGGGAGCGGTAGTAGCTTGTCAAGCGGATCGCTCGCAGCATAAAAACCGCGCCACAGCAATGAAGCTGTTGAAAGCTAAGTTGTATGAAATGGAAATGCAAAAACAAAATGAAGGCAAGCAAGAATTAGAGGATGGTAAATCCGATATTGGCTGGGGCAGTCAAATACGCTCCTATGTGCTAGACGATAGCCGAATAAAAGATTTACGCACCGGCGTAGAAAACCGCAACACGCAAGCTGTTTTAGACGGTGATTTAAATAAATTTTTAGAAGCGAGTTTAAAATCTGGCTTATAAAACAAGGCAAGATAAACTTTACACAGCAGATAACCGAAATGGTAAAACTTAACCATGTAATGATTTAGTTAAACGCCATATGACTTTAACACGAGATATAAAATGACTGATCAAGCAAACCAAGACGAAAATAAATTGATTGCCGAGCGTCGTGGCAAATTAGTAAAAATTCGAGAAAACTGTCCGGCCAATGGCCACCCTAACACGTTTAATCGAAAACACTATGCTGCAGATTTACAAGCTAAGCACGGTGAGAAAGACAAAGAAACGCTTGAAGCTGAAACAGCAGAGTACAGTATTGCTGGTCGTGTTATGGCCAAACGTGGTCCATTTTTAGTGTTACAAGACATGACAGGTCGCATTCAAGCCTATGCCCATAAAACTGTGCAAAAAGATATTAAAGAGCGTTGGGGTACGTTAGATATCGGCGATATTATTGGTGTAACGGGTACCCTGCATATGTCAGGTAAAGGAGATCTCTATGTCAACATGGATAAATATGAGTTATTAACGAAATCGTTACGACCATTACCAGAAAAATTCCATGGTTTATCCGATGTTGAAACCAAATATCGCCAACGTTATGTTGACATGATCATCAATGAAGATACGCGTAATACCTTTAAAATTCGCTCAAAAATAGTCGATGGTATCCGTAAATTCTTGACGGAACGTGACTTTATGGAAGTGGAAACGCCTATGCTACAAACCATTCCAGGTGGTGCCTCGGCTAAACCCTTTGAAACCTATCATAATGCCCTCGACATACAAATGTATATGCGAATTGCGCCAGAGCTTTACTTAAAGCGTTTGGTGGTCGGCGGCTTTGAAAAAGTCTTTGAAATTAATCGTAACTTCCGTAATGAAGGCTTATCAACGCGCCATAACCCAGAATTTACCATGATAGAATTCTATCAAGCCTATGCCGATTATCATGATTTAATGAACTTAACCGAAGAAATGCTACGCACGCTTGCTGAAGACGTTATGGGTACGTCGGTTATTCGTAATACGGTTAAAAATGCTGATGGCGAGGTTATTGAAGAGAAGTTTTATGACTTTGGTCAGCCTTTTGCTCGTTTATCTATGGTTGATGCCATTTTAAAATACGGCAAAGACTTAGATGAAAATATATTGCGTAACCCAGAAGAAAACCTCGAAGGGCTCAAAGCCATGGCCAAATCCGTTGGTGTTAAAGAAACGGACGCCTCTAAAGTGTGGGGTGCGGGAAAATATATCTGTGAAATCTTCGAAGAAGTTGCAGAACATATGCTTGACCAGCCCACCTTCATTACTGAATACCCATGGGAAGTATCGCCTTTAGCACGTCGCAATGATGAAAACCCTTTTATTACCGACCGGTTTGAATTCTTTGTCGGTGGCCGTGAATTAGCGAATGGTTTCTCTGAGCTTAACGATGCAGAAGATCAAGCGGCACGTTTTCAGAATCAAGTGGCGGGTAAAGACGCGGGTGATGACGAAGCTATGCATTATGATGCTGATTATATCCAAGCACTTGAATACGGTTTACCGCCTACCGCAGGTGAAGGTATTGGTATTGATAGATTAGTGATGCTGTTTACCGACTCACCGACCATTAAAGACGTTATTTTATTCCCACATATGCGGCCACTTGCTGAATAAGCGCCAAGTGCGTTATGTAACGACTTGAAAAAAGCACCGGTAGGTGCTTTTTTTTCGTCTCTGGCTGTAAGTATGAGTATGAAACTCAGCTTAATGCATGCTGCTAATAGGGCAATTAGATGCTGCTTTGGCGATAAAATGTATAACTAAAGTGGTGTATTTATGATCTTCTGTTAGATTTAGAAGGTTGCTGCGCAAAATACCAGCGAAATATGAGGAGAGTTAAAATGGCATTTGAAGTTACCTTTGAGTTGAAAGAGTCCGATTTAGAGCACTTTCGCAATGTTATGCGACAAACAAAATCAGGAGCAAAAAAATTAACAGAAGCGGAAATTTTAGCGAATGCAAAAAAGCTCAGCCAAGATGTGAACGGTGATGTACCAGCGTTTGTCAGTGAGAGAATTCAAAAACTGGAAACCTTGGTGGCTATGATTGAGGATGCAGAATGGAAAATACCCGATGAAGAACGTGCAGATGTTTTAAGTGCGCTAGCTTACTTTAGCGATCCGGAAGACTTAGTTCCTGATCATATTCCAGCCTTAGGCTTTTTAGATGATGCCATCATGATCGAACTGGTTGCTGAAGAGCTCAAAGACGATATTGAAGCGTTTTTAGAGTTTTGCCAATACCGAACGCGAGAAGAAGGTCGTCGAGGCATGGCGGTGGTTACACGCGAAGAGTGGTTAGAGGCGAAGCGCCGAGAGCTGCATAGCCGAATCAGAAATCGTCGCTCGAGTCGTGGCGGTGCGCGTTCAGGTTTTCGTTCTATTTTTTAAGACCATTATTGTTAATGCCCTTAGCAAAGCGCTGCCATCAGCGCTTTATTCGTTATGTATTTAGCCGTTGTCGGGCTTTGCGCGCCAGAGTGCTGTTGGCGATAACTTGGTTGGCATAGCCAGCTTTTTTTGTGGAGCAGCGGCTAACGCGTGAGAAATAGCATCAAAATAAAAAAAGCGATTATCACGCCATTAAACGCAAAAATATAGCCAAAGCCTTTTAAGCCTTGTTTAACGGTATAATTATGGCTACTTAAATACCAATACCAAATTGCACACATGACAATGGGTATAAGAAAAAAGAGTTTAATCATGCTTATGTTTGCTCCTGCAAGTCTGATTTTACCGTTTCGCGCCACGGGGCTACTTTTAATAACATTAGCATACCTGGGATCGCTAATACTGTGCATAGATAATAAAAGTTAGTCCAACCTATTTGCTCAACAATGACGCCGGTAGTGGCATTGGCAAAGGTTCTAGGTAATGCCGTTAGCGCGGTAAATAGGGCAAATTGCGTAGCGGCAAAGGCTGGGTTTGTTGTCCGGGCAATAAAAGCGGTAAATGCTGCGGTACCTAAACCGACTCCTAAGTATTCAAATGCCATGGCAATAGCCAAAGCGTAGGTGTTATGACCAATCTCTGCCAGTGCCGCAAAACCCAGAATACTGACAATTTGTACGACGCCAAATAACCATAGGGCGCGGTTGATGCTGAGTTTGATCATCACGATACCGCCAACGGCCAATCCTATGGTCATGGCGACTAAAGATGCCGTTTTTGCCACCACACCAATTTCAGTTTTGCTAAAGCCTAAATCAATAAAAAACGGTGTTTGCAATGCGGTAGCCATGCTGTCACCTAATTTGTATAAAAATAAAAATAGTAAAATTTGTAACGCTGACTTGATCCCCTGTCGGTTAATAAAGTCTTTAAAGGGCAACACTACCGCTTGTTGTAAGGTTTTCGGCGTTTGTGCTGAATGTTCCAGCTCTTTAATCGCTAGGCTTAATATGATGCCAATGAACATAAAGGCGGCGACAATAATAAATACCGCTTGCCAACTGATATGATCGGCCAAAATAAAGGCGAGAGAGCCGGGAACTAAGCCCGATAGGCGGTAGGCTTGCACATGAATAGAGTTGCCTAAGCCAAGCTCATGCTCTGGCAGAAGCTCACGTCGGTATGCATCAAGAACAATGTCTTGACTGGCGCTAAAAAATGCCACGGCAGCGGCTAAATAAGCAACACTCCAAATGTTCATCACAGGGTCAACAAAACCAAAGGCAGCGATGGAAAACAGTAAAAGCACTTGGGTTAATAGCATCCAACTACGGCGTCGACCAATAATAGGTAACGAATACCTGTCCATTAAAGGAGACCAGATAAACTTCCAAACATAAGGAATACCAATTAATGAAAACAAGCCAATTTCCGTTAAGCTAACGCCTTCTGAGCGCAGCCAGCCAGGCACCAGTTGATAGAGGATAAAAAGCGGCAGGCCAGAGCTGAATCCGGTAAATATACAGATCAGCATTCGGCGGTTAAATATTGCTGCTTTAAAGCTTGGAGGTTGCGGGGATGATTGCATTGCTTAATGCCTAGTGAATGCGAGAAAACCGTGTTGCTAGGCTATCAAAATGTATTAGTAAACAGAAGTTTAATCTTAAATCTAGACTGTTTTATGGCGGAAAATTGGTTAGTTACTGGCCTAAGTCAGCATAAACAAGGTATTTTATGGAATAGGTCGCCAGCCAATACAGTCAATGGGATAACTGCCAACACCCGTGAAAAAATCTAAACAGGTTGATATTTCACTTCTTAAATATAAATCATGTTCAAGCTCATTGGCGCTGTGTAGGGTCAGTGCGTGCATAATATGCCAAAAAACGCGCTCTCTGGCATTACTTGGCGTTTCATCGGAAACTTGCAGTAAGGTCCATTCCGCCATGGTATTTTCAACGAATAAATCAAGCTCAGTATAGTGCAAAGAGTGATTGATAACCGCGGTGATATAGGCCTTTATTTGGATAATTTTTTCATTGATAAACTGCTCAATTATCATGGTATTCCTTTTTGCTGTCTAACGCATAATGTGACTTGATAAAGAAAATATCAAACAGGATGACGTCGATATATAGTCTAACTTGGTTTAGTTATCGTAGATAAAATGCCAGTTGTCAAAGTTATGCGCCGTGAAAAGTGTTACTAAAATGTAACCCAGCAAGGGCTTTGTTAGTGGATAAAAGTACCTAAGTGTTTAATAAAAACACCATTGATTAGACAAAAAATAACGAAAAAATAGTGCTTTAAGTTGCTGGTAGTAAGCTCGCTTTGATTAATATCACAGGCTCAACCGGTACGTCTTCCCACGACATATGCTCATTGTAGTCGGTCTTGACTAAGGCCATGGCTTCAAGCACTTCTTGGCCTTCAATAATAGCACCAAACACCGCGTAACCCCATTTTCTGCCGGGATCTAAACTGCGATTGTCACCAAGGTTGAAAAAAAACTGGCGATTTGCGCTATGAGGCCGGCTTTCTTTGGCCATGGCAATAGTACCGACTTCATTTTTTAAACCATTGCCGGCTTCGTTAACTATATTCGAGTATACTTTTTTCATGACAAAGTCTTGGCTGTAGCCACCCCCTTGAACGATAAACTCAGGCACGATACGGTGGAAAATTGTGTTGTCATACTCACCGCTAACCACATAATTTAAAAAGTTATTGACTGTAATGGGAGCTCGTACTCTATCAAGCTCAACGATAATAGTGCCCATAGAAGTTTCAAGCTTAACTTGTGGAAATAAATTATCCGGGTCAATCAAAGCTTCTTTTGCAGTTAAAGTGGCAGAAAAAAGCAGGAATATGAAGGAAAGCATTTTCATTGTTTGGGTTCTCATCTGCTGGCTAAACTATAGAATAAATTGCTGTAATTCTTGATTTTGCACTATTTGCGTTAAGAGCTTAGCAAGTTGTTGGTTAAAGTCTCGTTCTAGTACTGCCAAGTCTGCGGTTAATGGCCCGTTACTGTTACCTGTAATTTTAAAGGTTTTTGTTAAGTTACCCTTATGGTTACTTATGACCACTCGTAATATCATTTGGTTACTGGCGTTATATTTTAGCATCGCCTGATCGACCTTGATGATGGCACTATCAATAATCACGTCTAGCTGTGTATTGGCCTGTGCTTGTATTTGCATACCGTTTGCTTTAAACGCCGTCGATAATGAGGCGTTAATCACTTCTGCAATCGGTTGTTGAGCAGAATATAGTTGCGCGGCTTTATCAGGTCGCGAAATTTGCACAATATGATTAGAGGTGCGTAAGTCTTGCACCGACAACTGTACTGGCTGGCGCTGAAATACATTACTGTTGGCCAACTGTAATTCAGGGCTAACAATCACCTGTTGTATAGGTGTACTACAGGCAAGTAAGGTAACTGTCGTGCTTAATATAAGTAGTTTGAGAATAACTGATTTCATTGTGAGTTTTTACCGGAATAATTAACGTTTTATAGCAGAAATAGTGACAAATTTTTCGTTGCTTGCAATAAGCTTTTCATTACCAAAAATGCGCTTTAGCTTGATATGGTAACCTAGCTGTCGGTTGCCAATAATGCGTAACTCGCCACCTTTTTTCAAGACTCTGTGGCTATCTTTAAACATCTGCCAAGCAATGTGATCTGTGGTGGCTGTTTGTTGATGAAACGGCGGATTACACAACACTAAGTCGACACTGCCACCGTCAATATTGGTTAAACAATCGTTTACTTGAAACTGGCATTGGGCAACGGCAGTTGGTAAGTTTTCGCTGATATTTAACTGTGCTGAGGCAATGGCCATAAATGATTCATCAATAAAGTGCACCTGTGCCTGCGGCTGTTTCGATAATAGCTGTAAGCCGATAACGCCATTACCACACCCAAGATCGATCACCTGCGTTGCAGGCTTCACTTCAGGTAAGTTTTGCATAAAGTAACGCGCGCCAATATCCAGTTTACTGCGCGCGTAAACATTAGCGTGATTATGTATGGTAAAGCGCGTGTGCTCGAGCGGCCATGAGGTCAGAGTTGGCGCAGTAGCGGCTTGTTCATTATCGAGTTGACTAAAAACGAGACGGGCTTTTTTTACCGCTAATGATGTTTTAGTGCTGCCTAAGTACTTTTCAAATAAGGCGAGGGTAGAGCTGTGAATTTCTTTTGCGCGATCAGCGGCGATAAAAATCACCTCAGCAGGCAAGTGCAGTTTAATTTGACTTAACTGATAACAGAGCAGCGCTTTATTTTTTGGAATTTTAAATAAAACAATTGTGATGTCTGTTGGCAGAGCATCTAGGCTAGTTAAAAGCGTGATATTATTATCTGATAAGCCATTTTGCGCTAAATTATGTGCAATACCTTGCTGACTTAAAAAAGAATCATTAACACAATACACTTGTTGTTGAGACAAGTTACAGCTTAAGGCACCAAAGTTATCATTAAAAATTAAGATTTTTTGTTGGCTATTAATGAGTTGCTCTTGTTGTAAATAATTGAGCAAATATTCGTCTGCTGCATCCCACGCTTGTAGGCTTCGGTTCACTTGTCCGGTTGGAAAACGCTCGAGAAAAAGGTTTTTGTCGTTAATAATAAATGGGCTGATCATAGCGGTAACTGCTGGGTTGGCGTAGCTGATATTGTGACAAAGTTTATCACCGTGAGCTAGTATCAAAGCGAATATTAGTGATAATTTTAGCGAGAGCAAAACAAGGTTGGAGTCAATTAGATGAAAATTACCCTGCCCGATGCTGATATTGAATATATTGAACACTTTTATTCTCAACAAGCGGCCGCTGATCTGTTTACCGACTTGCAACATAATTTGCGATGGCGTCAAGACAGCATAACCCTGTTTGGTAAACATACTCATTTGCCGCGACTACAAGCTTGGTATGGCAATAAAAATCTAAGCTATTGCTATTCATCAATGTGCTTAATAGCCAAACCTTGGACCGCCAGTTTATTAGATGTAAAGCTAAAGGTGAGCAAGTATTGCCAGCAAGAGTTTAATGCGGTATTGGCTAATTACTATCGGCATGAAAAAGACAGTGTTGCTTGGCATAGTGATAACGAACCCGAACTTGGCACTGCACCAACGATTGCTTCTTTATCCTTGGGGGCTAGCCGTGAATTTCAACTTAAACATAAAGCGTCGGGTTTGAAAAAGTCACTGATCTTGAGTTCAGGCAGCTTATTGATCATGCGCCACGAAACTCAGCAGTATTGGCAACACTGTTTACCTAAAAGAGCGCATTGTATAGCGCCGCGTATTAATTTAAGTTTTCGCAGTATTATGGGACAGGGGCGATAATCACTTGCTGAATTGCAAAGAATATATTAAAAAATAACGCTGTTAGTCGTCACGATAGATGGCATAATTAACGGCAACGATTTAAATTAATTTTGATCCATTAACCGATCAAATTTCAGGGGATTTACCATGACAATAGCCGCTGTTATTGAAGAAAAACTACTTGCTGCGTTTTCACCGCTTCATCTAGATGTTATCAATGAAAGTCATCAGCATAATGTGCCACCGGGCAGCGAGTCACACTTTAAAGTGATCATAGTTTCCAAGCAGTTCGAAGGTCAGCGCTTAATTAAACGCCATCGCGCCATTAACTCGATATTAGCGGCAGAGCTGGCGGAGAGTATTCATGCATTAGCACTACATACCTATACTGAAAAAGAGTGGGAAACCTATTATGCCGAGCATACGCCATTATCCCCTAAATGTTTAGGTGGTGGTCAGTAAAAGGCCCGTGTTTGAGTAAAGCTGTTATACAAAGATAAGTGGGTAGTTTATGGGTATTTTTATTGCAATGGTTTGTCTTGATAAAGGCGCGGTGTAACATCATTTTATGCCATTTGAGAGTTTGCGTCATTTGTTGACGCTTAGATGCCGGCAAAAGTACGCGCCAATTTAGTTGCTGTGCCGCAACTCGCTAGCACAATAATCTTGCGTCAGCCTAAGCACTTTTGAACCTGAATAAGGATGAGCGATGGCAGCTATGGTGTGGGCTATTAACTTTAAAACAATAATAAAAAGTGAAAAGTTATGTTTTTAACGGTGGCAAAAAAATTAGTTACAATAATAGATCTAAGCACGGAAATGCTCGGCAAAACCGTGGCTTGGTTGACTCTCGCCATGGTGTTACTGACCTTTAGCATAGTGGTGCTAAGGTATGGCTTTAATTTAGGTTGGATTGCCATGCAAGAGTCAGTTTTATACTTTCATGGCATAGTTTTTATGTTCGGTGCTGCCTATACCCTTAAACATGATGGGCATGTGCGTGTTGATATCTTCTATCAGCGTTATTCTGCGCAGCAAAAAGCGTGGTTAAACTTATTGGGCAGTGTGTTTTTATTAATGCCGGTTTGCCTGTTTATCTTTTTTATTAGCTTTGATTACGTTATCTCATCTTGGCAAATCATGGAGCAGTCTGCTGAAGCCGGTGGTTTGGCTATTGTTTATCTAAATAAGTCGCTTATTTTAGTGTTAGCCACCACGCTAAGCTTACAGGGCGTTGCAGAAATAGCACGTAACTTGCTGTACTTATGTCAAGCTAAGGCAAAACCGACTCAGCACAGCAACACCAACACAGGGGCGATTTAATGGAATATTTAGCCTTATTGATGTTTATCAGTGTTTGTGGCGTCTTATTATTAGGTTACCCAGTGGCGCTTTCACTTGCGGGAACCGCGTTATTATTTGCTGGTATTGGCTTAAGTTTTGGTATTTTTGAAAGCTCATTTTTACATGCGTTGCCCAATCGCTTATATGGTGTATTGAACAACCAAACACTATTAGCGGTGCCGTTATTTGTTTTTATGGGGGCGATGCTGGAGCGTTCAAAAATAGCCGAAGATTTGCTTAATACCATGGCGCTGTTGTTTGGTCGCTTTAATATTGGCTTAGCGATTTCAGTGATTTTAGTTGGTATGCTGCTCGCCGCGAGTACCGGAATTGTTGGCGCTACTGTGGTCACTATGGGCTTATTGTCGCTACCTACGATGTTAAAGCGCGGCTATAGCCCAGCGTTCTCGTCTGGCATCATATGCGCAACTGGCACGTTAGGGCAAATTATACCGCCGTCAATCGCGTTGGTGTTATTGGGAGATGTGTTAGCAAGTGCTTACCAAAAAGCGCAATTATCCCTTGGGGTGTTTAACCCAAAAACCGTGTCTGTAGGCGACCTATTCGCGGGTGCCGTTATCCCTGGCTTAATCTTAGTGGCACTTTATATTGTATACTGCCTTGGCGTGGCGTGCTTTAAGCCAAGTGTTATTACCAAAGCTGAGCATGTAGCCATAAAACCTACCGAGCAGCCGTTAACACTCGCTTTATTGCTATCTGCACTTGTGCCGCCACTATTACTGATGTCGGTGGTGCTTGGCTCAATTTTATTTGGTTATGCTACGCCGACCGAGGCTGCTGGGGTTGGTGCCATGGGAGCGCTCCTGCTTGCCATTTACAAAAAACAACTCACCAAACCGCACTTAAATGCAGTCATGCAGACCACAGTTAAAATCACCTCTATGGTATTTTTGATTTTAATTGGTGCTAGTTTATTCTCGTTAGTGTTTCGCGGTTTTGGCGGTGAAGAGCTAGTACATGGCTTATTTCAGCAAATGCCTGGCGGTGTCGTTGGTGCCACTATAATCGTGATGCTGGTGATGTTTCTATTGGGCTTTATTTTAGACTTTATCGAAATTACCTTTGTGGTGGTGCCGATTGTGGCGCCGGTGTTATTAGCTATGGGACTAGATCCTGTGTGGTTAGGGATTATGATAGCCGTAAATTTACAAACTTCATTTTTAACGCCACCGTTTGGTTTTGCGTTATTTTATCTGCGTGGTGTAGCAGATAAGTCAGTCGCTACCTCGGCCATTTATAAAGGCGTTGCGCCTTTTATTATTATCCAGTTAATATTACTGGGTATTTTAGCTTATTGGCCAAGGTTAGTAACTTGGCTACCGAACCAGATATATGGATAAATTTATGATCAAATTCCTTGCCCCTTCATCGGCTTTACTTGTGATCGCGCTTTTAACTCTAACCGCTTGTGGTGAACAAAAAAGCAACAGCAATGCTGATAGCTCTGCTCAAACACAAAAAACTTACAACTGGAAGTTAGTTACCTCTTGGCCCAAGAATTTTCCTGGTTTAGGTATGGCACCCGAAAAGTTTGCGCAATATGTCAATTCGATGAGTAATGGCCGACTAACAGTCAAGGTGTATGGTGCAGGGGAGTTAGTACCTGGTTTTGAAGTGTTTGATGCTGTGTCGCAGGGCACCGTTGAAATGGGACATAGCGGCGCCTATTATTGGAAAGGAAAAATACCCGCCGCCCCGATTTTTAGTGCCATTCCATTTGGTATGACAGCGACAGAGTTCAACGCTTGGCTGCATTACGGTGGTGGCATGGAGCTTTGGCAAGCGCTTTACCAACCCTTTGGCATAAAACCATTACCTGGCGGTAATTCTGGCCCACAGTTCGGGGGGTGGTTTAAGAAAGAAATTAACTCAGTGGCCGATCTACAGGGCTTAAAAATGCGTATCCCAGGCCTTGCTGGCGAGGTGCTGAAAAATGCTGGCGCCATTCCTGTCACTTTAACTGGTGGTGAAATATTTTCGGCGTTACAAAGTGGCGCTATTGATGCCACCGAGTGGGTAGGCCCATACAATGATTTAGCGTTTGGTTTTTATCAGGCGGCCGAGTTTTATTATTCATCGGTGTGGCATGAGCCAGGCACAGGTTTGGAGTTTTTAATAAATCAACAAGCATTTGATGACTTACCTGCTGATTTACAAGCCATTGTTGAAGTTGCTGCGCAGGCGGTTAATGAGTCGACGTTAGCTGAGTTTAATGCCCGAAATAATGCAGCGCTAAAAACCTTGATAACAGAACATAAGGTAAAAGTTCGACAATTTCCAGCTCAAGTGCTGCAAGAACTAAAACGTCAAACCGATGCCTTGATTGCAGATCAAGTCAAAGCAGATCAAGACTTTGCTCGCGTCTGGCAGTCATACAGTGAATTTTTAGCCTCGATGCGTGACTACAATCAATTAACCTTGCAAGCGTATTATCAACACAGGTAATGACGTGGATTTAATGGTTATTTTGTTTAATTGCTAAATATGACCACTGGTCACACCTCATAACGGGGCTAGCAAGAGTAAACTAGTCGGCAATTTTAGTTAGCGACTTTAAATTTAGATCGTAAATTACGCTGATTTTTAATTAACTTAGCGTTTTTCAATTTCACATTGTTGTTGGTCATAATCAATAATCCTATTGCCTTGGGGTAATAAGGTGGGATTATGCGCAATATTAAAGAAGGTACTGTTATGGTTATTAAACCAAAAATTCGTGGTTTTATTTGTACTAATGCTCACCCCGCAGGTTGTGCTGCCCATGTTAATGAGCAAATTGCTTATGTTAAAAGTCAACCGCAAGCGGCGACTAAGCCGAAAAATGTATTAGTTATAGGTGCATCGACCGGCTATGGTTTAGCTTCGCGCATAACTGCAGCGTTTGGCAATGGCGCGAAAACACTTGGCGTGTTTTTTGAAAAGCCACCAACAGCCAAAAAAACGGCGTCTGCAGGTTGGTACAATACGGCGGCATTTCAAGCGGCTGCTGATGAAGCCGGTTTATGGTCAAAAAATATTAATGGTGATGCGTTTTCACATGAAATAAAAGCCAAAGCGATCGAGACTATTAAAGCAGAGTTAGGTGAAATTGACCTTATTGTTTATAGCGTGGCATCACCTCGCCGCACAGATCCTGATACCGGTGAAGTGTATTCATCGACTCTCAAGCCGATCGGTGAAAGCGTGACCACGAAAAACTTAAATACGACCAAGCGTATTATTGACTCAGTATCGGTAGAAGCGGCAACAGAAGCTGAGATACAAGGTACGATTGATGTTATGGGCGGTGCCGATTGGGAGTTATGGATCAACGCACTCAAGGATGCAGGTGTACTAGCAAAAGGCTTTAAAACGGTTGCGTATACTTATATTGGCAAAGAATTGACGTGGCCAATATATGGTCACGCGACAATAGGTCGTGCTAAAGAAGACTTAGATAGAGCTTCATCGGCCATCAAAGCGACCACAGCTGAAATTAACGGCGAAGCATATGTTACCTCACTTAATGCTGTGGTAACGCAAGCAAGTTCAGCGATCCCTATTATGCCACTATATATTTCAGCCATGTTTAAAGTCATGAAAGCTGATGGCACTTATGAAGGCTGTATTGAGCAAATTCAAGGCTTATTTAGGGAAAATATTTATGGTGAAAACCCAACCTTAGATGAAGCGGGACGCCTACGCCAAAACAACAAAGAGCTTGAAGATAGCGTACAAAAGCGTGTTACGGATATTTGGCATAGCGTTGAAACTGAAACCATTGACGAATTAACGGATTATGTAGGTTATCATCAAGAGTTTTTGAAGTTGTTTGGTTTTGGCGTAGATGGTGTCGACTATGATGCAGATATTAGTCCAGAAGTTGGCATTAACAACTTACTTTCGTAGGCTAAGGTTTTAAGGTAAGAATATGCAAACGCGTAAGTGGCTATTCTCCTATTATCGTTGAAAATAATAGAAAAAAACCGACCTGCTTGTCGGTTTTTTTCTAACATTCATAGCCACGGTCGACAAAATTTGGTTATTGCGCCGTGTTGTTTGAATACTAGCTAGATAAACGAAATTAAAAAGAATTGTTTACTTCTTAGCGCGAAATTTTCAGCATTTAGCATATTTTTCGCTATTATTGCGCGAAATAAAGATTATTCGACTAAATTGGTATTTATTGTCGTGCGATAGATAGAATCAAAATATCCTTTTGTGCTAGAATCGCGCCAGAAATTTTAACTAGAGCCGGTAGGCGTTAATTTATCTAACGTAAATGACGCTTTACTGAAATACACTGAAACCTATGTTTGCTTAAGGAAACGGCATTTATTGTGCAATTTGACAATATCTAAGCCTAGTTAACTGAAGCAATACTTGGTTTTGATACTCCCATCAAAAGTAGTGCAAGTGTTTATGATTACAATAAAAAAAGGTCTGGATGTTCCTGTAGCAGGTGCCCCCCAGCAGGTAATCCATGATGGTCCGTCCATCAAAACTGTTGCAACACTAGGTGAAGAGTTTGTGGGTATGCGTCCAACCATGTTCGTTAGGGTTGGAGATAGCGTAAAAAAAGGCCAGGTACTTTTTGAAGATAAAAAGAACCCAGGCGTTAAATTCACAGCTCAAGCATCAGGTGTTGTTAAAGAAATTAATCGTGGTGAAAAGCGCGTATTGCAATCGGTGGTCATCGAGGTTGCTGGCAACGAGCAGGAAACATTTACGCGTTATGCTGCTAATGAACTGAACTCAATTGCCCGTGAAGATGTCGTGACAAACTTGGTTAACTCCGGTTTGTGGACAGCGTTACGTACCCGTCCTTTTAGTAAGGTGCCAACGCTTGAGAGCAAGCCTATCGCCATATTTATTAGTGCGATGGATACTAACCCATTAGCGGCAGATCCAGCTGTGATTATTGCTGAACAAAGTGAAGCCTTTGTCAATGGCTTAACCGTGCTGTCGCGTTTAACCGATGGTGAGGTGTTCGTTAGTAAAGCTCCAGGCAGTGATATTGCTGTTAATTCCACGGCCGTTGTCAACGAATTTGCAGGAAAGCACCCAGCCGGTCTTGTTGGCACTCATATGCACTTTTTAAAGCCAGTTAGTGCTGAAAGAGTGGCATGGCATGCGGGTTATCAAGATGTAATTGCTATTGGTAACTTGTTTACCACCGGCGAGTTAAACACTAACCGCGTCATTTCTTTAGCTGGACCTGCCGCCAAAAACCCTCGTTTAGTTCGCACCATTTTAGGTGCAAGCACTACAGAGCTGACAGCAAGTGAGAGTATTGATGGTGAGTTGCGTGTTGTTTCAGGCTCATTGTTGTTAGGCTCTACTGCCTCAGGCGTTCACGGCTACCTAGGCCGCTACCATACGCAGATTTCTTTGATCCTTGAAGGCAGAGAAAAAGAGTTTGTTGGTTATATGTATCCTGGCCCGAACAAGTTCTCGGTCACACGTGCCTATATGTCACACTTCTTCCCGAAGAAGTTATTCAATATGACCACAACTAGTAATGGTAGTCCACGAGCTATGGTACCTATTGGCAACTTTGAGCGTGTTATGCCACTAGATATACTACCAACAATGCTATTACGTGATTTATGTGCTGGCGATACCGATGGTGCACAGCAACTGGGTGCCTTAGAGCTTGATGAAGAAGATTTAGCCTTGTGTACATTTGTTTGCCCAGGCAAAACAGATTACGGCGTCATTCTTCGTGATTGCCTAACCACAATTGAGAAGGAAGGTTAGTCATGGGCTTGAAAAAGTTTATTGAAGATATCGAACCGCAATTTGAAAAAGGCGGTAAATACGAAACTTGGTATGCGCTTTATGAAGCCATTGCCACAGGTTTGTTTACTCCAGGTCATGTCAGTAAAGGTCGTACGCACGTTCGTGATAGTATCGACTTAAAACGTATTATGATCACTGTCTGGCTAGCCGTATTTCCGGCCATGTTCTGGGGCATGTACAACATAGGTTTTCAAGCGACCGAAGCCTTAGCCGCGGGTTATGCTTTACCTGATACTTGGCAAGTAGGTTTATTTGAAGTTTTAGGCGGTAGCTTGTCTACTGAATCTGGTTGGTTCAGTATGATGTTTTATGGCGCTGTGTTTTTCCTACCTATTTATGCCACTGTCTTTATCGTTGGTGGCTTCTGGGAAGTGTTGTTTGCCACTGTGCGTAAACACGAAGTTAATGAAGGTTTCTTTGTTAGCTCGATCCTATTTGCCTTGATCCTACCAGCGACAATTCCCTTATGGCAGGCCGCTATTGGTATTACCTTTGGTGTTGTTATTGCGAAAGAAATATTTGGTGGTACAGGTAAAAACTTCTTGAACCCAGCGTTAGCGGGCCGTGCGTTTTTATTCTTTGCTTACCCGGGTGAAATATCTGGCGATGCGGTTTGGGTTGCTGCAGATGGTTTCTCAGGCGCAACAGCCTTAAGTGCTGCTAACCAAGGTATGATTGAATATAGCATCAATGCTGACTGGTGGAATGCGTTTTGGGGTTATATTCCTGGCTCGGTTGGTGAAGTATCGACAGCAATGATTTTACTTGGTGGTGCTTATATCCTTTATAAAGGTATCGCTTCATGGCGCATCGTACTGGGTGTGTTTGGCGGTATGGTAGTTACAGCAATGCTATTTAACGCTATTGGTAGTGATACGAATGCCTTGTTTGCGATGCCATGGTACTGGCACTTAGTAACCGGTGGTTTTGCCTTTGGTATGATGTTTATGGCCACTGACCCAGTGTCGGCGTCATTTACTAATACTGGTAAGTACTGGTTTGGTGCCTTAGTTGGTATCATGGTGGTACTGGTTCGTGTGGTTAACCCAGCGTTCCCAGAAGGTATGATGTTAGCTATCTTGTTTGCTAACCTATTTGCCCCGCTTTTCGACTACTTTGTCGTGCAAAAGAATATCAAACGGAGGCTTGCTCGCAATGTCTAGTAATAAAGAAACGTTTGGCAAAACGATTGGTTTTGTTTTTGTTGTTTGTTTAGTTTGTGCCGCGTTAGTGTCAATTTCGGCTGTTAGTTTAAAGCCGTTACAAACCGCAAACAAATTGCTTGATAAGCAAACTAAAATTCTTGAAACTGCGGGTCTTTTAGAAGCCGCAGGTAAAGATATTGTTGGTACTTACAACCAGCGCGTTGAAGCGAAAATGATTGATTTAGCAAGCGGTAAGTATGTTGAAGGTGATGTGAATATGTTTGAAGAGCGTGCTGATGCGCGTGACCCAGCAAAAAGCACTAAGCCTGAAAATGACATTGCTGGTTTAAATCGCCGTGCTGATAACGCTGTAGTTTACTTTGTCAAAGATGAACAAGGTAAAGTAGAAACTATAGTATTACCTATTGTTGGTGCTGGCCTATGGAACCTAATGTATGGCTTTGTTGGTCTAGAAGCGGATTTAAATACCGTAAAAAGCGTAATTTACTCTGAGCACAGTGAAACTCCTGGTCTTGGTGCCGAAGTGCTTAACCCTAAGTGGAAAGCATTATGGCCAGGTAAAAAAATGTTTGACGAGCAAAACAATGTAGCCATTAAAATTGTTAAAGGCGGCGCTAAAGCGGGCGATGTGCACGGTGTAGACGGCTTGTCTGGTGCCACATTAACCAGTAACGGTGTTGAAAACACATTGCGCTTTTGGTTGGGTGAAGAAGGCTATGGCCCGTTTATTACTAACTATCGCGCTGGAGGACTGAACTAATGTCGACAGATACTAAAAAGGTTTTATTTGGGCCGGTCATTGATAACAACCCAATCGCATTACAAGTGCTTGGTGTTTGTTCTGCGCTAGCGGTTACAAGTTCGTTACAGAATGCCTTGGTTATGACGGTTGCGGTAATGTTAGTAACAGGTTTTTCAAACTTGTTTATTTCACTGATCCGTAATCAAATACCATCGAGTGTGCGTATTATCGTGCAAATGGCGATTATTGCATCTTTGGTAATTGTCGTTGACCAAGTGCTAAAAGCATTTTCTTACCAATTATCGAAAGAGTTATCGGTCTTTATCGGACTGATCATCACTAACTGTATTGTTATGGGACGCGCTGAAGCTTTTGCCATGAAAGAAAAGCCAGGTGTGAGCTTCTTAGATGGTATTGGTAACGGTATGGGCTACGGCGCTGTATTGATTGTTGTGGCATTTTTCCGTGAACTATTTGGTTTTGGTACTCTATTTGGATTTGAAGTGTTTTCTTTGATTCAAAATGGCGGTTGGTACCAAGGTAATGGCTTGTTAGTTTTACCATTTAGCTCATTCTTCATTATCGGTTTAATTATCTGGGCAATTCGCCAGTACAAACCTGAACAAGTTGAGAAGGACTAAGCTGTCATGGAACATTATTTAAGTTTATTTATTAAAACTATCTTTATTGAGAACTTAGCATTAACTTTCTTCCTTGGTATGTGTACTTTCTTAGCGGTTTCTAAGAAAGTGAGCACGGCGATTGGCCTAGGTGTTGCCGTTGTGGTGGTACTTGGTATTGCGGTTCCTGTTAACCAAATCATTTATCAAGCGATTTTGGCACCCGGTGCATTAGACGGTTTGATGGGGGTAACTGACCCAGCGAAATCCATCGACTTAAGTTTCTTGTCATTCATTACCTTTATTGGTGTGATTGCAGCACTAGTACAAATACTTGAAATGGTGTTAGATAAATACTTCCCGGCTTTATATCAAGCACTGGGTATTTTCTTACCGCTAATCACAGTTAACTGTGCCATTTTCGGTGGTGTTTCATTTATGGTGGCAAAAAACTTAACCTTAGGCGAAAGTGTTGTTTACGGCATTGGCTCAGGTGTGGGTTGGATGTTAGCTATTGTACTGATGGCGGGTCTGCGCGAGAAAATGAAATACTCAGATGTACCTGATGGCCTGAAAGGTTTAGGTATTACGTTTATTACTGCAGGATTGATGGCCTTTGGCTTTCTTTCTTTCGGTGGTATTTCACTTTAGGTTAATGTCGGTTTTAGTTAGCTTGGCCATTTAGGTTACTTTGCTAGCTAAAACCCTTAGAAAAGATTAAAGGAAAAGTCGATGGAAATTATTATTCTCGGCGTATCGATGTTTACCGTGATAGTACTTGCCTTGGTAATGGTGATTTTATTCGCTAAATCTAAGCTAGTGTCTTCAGGTGACGTTACGATTAACATTAACGGCGATCCAGAAAAAGCCGTTACAACAGCTGCCGGTGGTAAGCTTTTAGGTGCACTAGCAGACCAAGGTATTTTCGTACCTTCGGCCTGTGGTGGTGGTGGTACCTGTGGCCAATGTCGCGTTGAAGTGCATTCTGGTGGTGGTGATATTTTACCTACAGAATTAGGCCATATTACTAAGCGTGAAGCCCGAGAAGGTTGTCGTTTAGCTTGTCAGGTGGCGGTTAAGCAAGATATGGATATTGAACTTGAAGATGAAATCTTCGGTGTTCAACAGTGGGAATGTGAAGTTATCTCTAACGATAACAAAGCAACCTTTATTAAAGAGCTTAAATTAAAAATACCTAATGGCGAGTCAGTACCGTTTCGCGCCGGTGGATATATTCAAATTGAAGCCCCTGCTCATCATGTAAAATATAAAGATTTTGATATTGATGAACAGTACCGCGGTGACTGGGAACATTTTGGCTTTTTTGATGTTGAATCAAAAGTTGATACTGACACCTTGCGTGCATATTCAATGGCAAACTACCCAGAAGAAGAAGGCATTATTATGCTAAACGTGCGTATCGCTACGCCGCCTCCTGGTCGTTTACATTTGCCAGCAGGTAAAATGTCATCTTATATTTTCAGCTTAAAGCCGGGTGATAAAGTCACTATTTCAGGCCCATTTGGTGAGTTCTTCGCGAAAGATACGGATAATGAAATGGTCTTTATCGGTGGTGGCGCAGGTATGGCGCCAATGCGCTCGCATATCTTTGACCAACTTAAGCGTCTTAAGTCTAAGCGTAAAATGTCGTTCTGGTATGGCGCACGCTCTAAGCGTGAAATGTTCTACGAAGATGATTACAACGGTCTTGCGGCTGAAAATGACAACTTCGAGTGGCATGTTGCCTTGTCTGATCCACAACCTGAAGATAACTGGGACGGATTAACTGGCTTTATTCATAATGTCTTGCACGAGCAATACTTAAAAGACCATGAAGCGCCAGAAGACTGTGAATACTACATGTGTGGTCCACCAATGATGAACGCCGCTGTGATTCATATGTTGAAAGACCTAGGTGTAGAAGATGAAAACATTATGTTGGATGATTTTGGCGGCTAATTATTACTCCGCTTACTCACTTTGCTAGTTCAGGTTATAGCAAAGCGAATCAACACTAGCCTAGCGCTAGGGTTGAGCAAGGCGGTCAGTTAGTCAACCGTAAGCGTTAAAGTATGGTTGTTCAACAATTGAAATTAAAGGCGACCTAGGTCGCCTTTTTCCTTGACAGTTTAGCAGATTATTTTGCTAAACCACTTTCCTTAAAGTGGCTTAGTTAAGTAATTATTTCGGAATTGAGTGATGTTAAAAATAAACGTAATTATACTCTGGGTGACGCTAATACTATTAGCGGGATGCTTCCCAAGTAATGATCTTGGCCGTAAAGAGTACTTACTCCAAGGCAATACCATGGGCACGACTTATAATATTAAGCTCGTGGCTGACAATATTGATGCTGAAAAATTGCAACAAGGCATTGATGCTGCACTATTAGAGCTAAATCAGCAGATGTCGACTTATATTGCTGACTCCGAACTATCAAAGTTTAATCACGCGACTTCGCTTGAACCTATTAAAGTCTCTACGGGCTTAGCACGAGTACTGAAAGAAGCGATCCGTCTTGGTCGACTCAGTAATGGCGCTTTAGATGTCACGGTTGGACCATTAGTTAATTTATGGGGTTTTGGCCCAGAATTTCGCCCAGAAACCATCCCAAGCCAAGAATTATTAAAGCGCACCAAAGCCGGCGTCGGCTTAGATAAGTTAGTTTTTGAAAACGGCATGTTAGCGAAAACGGTTCCGGATCTTTATGTTGATTTATCAACCATTGCTAAAGGTTATGGGGTTGACTTGGTTGCCGAGTATATTGAAGCGAATGGCATCAATGACTATTTGGTGGAAATTGGCGGCGAAATGCGCTTAAAAGGTTTTAAACATACCGGTGAGCTGTGGCATGTTGCCATTGAAAAGCCAATCACGAATGAGCGTTTAGTACATCAAATTATCGTACCAAAAGATAATGCGGTGGCAACCTCGGGTGATTATCGCATCTACTTTCAAGTTGCTGGGCAGCGCTTTTCTCATATCATTGATCCTGCTACAGGTAAGCCCATTAATCATAAATTAGTTTCGGTAACCGTGATACATCCATCGTCCATGACCGCAGATGGCTTATCAACCGCGATGATGGTGATGGGAGAGGAAAAGGCACTGGCTTTTGCAAAGGCGAACGATCTGGCGGCGTATTTTATTGTTAAAACCGATGATGGCTTTGTTGAGCAAAGCACGGTAAAATTCATGCAATACCTTAAATAGGGTGTTGTGCGTTAATCATTCAATTGGAATAATTCAGTAAGTAAATATTATGGCCATATTTTTTATCACGTTAGGTTTTTTTCTCGTTATTGTTATGGCAATGGCGGTAGGTTATATTTTTCAAAAGAAATCACTTGCCGGCAGCTGTGGTGGTTTAGCGAGTGTAGGCATTGAAAAAGCCTGCAATTGCGATAATCCTTGTGAAAAGCGTCAAGAACGTGAACGCCAAGCGGCCTTAGCGGCGGGTGATATTAATGTTAAAAACATTTAATAACAATAAAAATATCGTGAGCAAAGTTTGCTAATAATAGCTTGGATATGCACGCAAAAAGTAAATGAATAACGGCTTGATGTAGGTGTTTGTTTTTCACAACATTTGATATCAACAAGCGCTCGTTATCTGAGAGCTGCTGTTCGTGCTGCGCTATATAGCAATGGCGATAAATCATTATTTATATGATGATTTATCGCAAAAAAAATCAAAAAAAATATAAGTAAAAATTCCTCCTCTGCCTTTATAATAATGCTTCCTTGTTAGTTCGCTATTGACCATCAACATAGTCGTTTTTTAGCTTAAGGTTGCAGTTAATTACGCCAACTAACGTAATGATTACTCCTAACTAAAGCAATACACAATTTTATAATTGTTAGTTACCAGTAATAGCTAGAACATTATTTCGTTCTTTAGGTACTTATTACTTATGTTGAAAAAAATTCCACTACTGTTGATGCTTTCTTTTCTTTCTACGACTGCTTGGGCTGCAGGTCCTGGTAGTATCGATTTAACCCATTCCGTTATGGGCTTTACCGCACTGATTATTTTCTCAATCGCCTACGTTTTGGTAATTGGTGAAGATGTGATTCATTTACGAAAATCAAAACCTGTGTTGGTGGCGGCTGGTATTATTTGGTTGTTGATTGGCTGGATATATACACAACATGGTATCCCAATAGAGGCAGAGCATGCCTTTAATCATAATTTATTAGAGTACGCGCAATTGCTGTTATTTTTGCTCGTCGCCATGACCTATATCAATGCGATGGAAGAGCGTGGCATTTTTGATAGCCTGCGATTATGGATGGTATCGAAAGGGCTAAGCCTGCGCGTGTTATTCTGGTTAACTGGCATACTGGCGTTTGCCATATCGTCATTTGCGAATAACTTAACCACTGCCATGTTGATGTGTGCCATTGTTTTAAAAGTGGCGGCAAGCGATAAAAAGTTTATTAATATCGCCTGTATTAATATTGTCGTTGCCTCAAATGCGGGCGGCGTTTTTAGTCCTTTTGGCGATATCACAACCTTAATGATTTGGCAGTCAGGGATAGTCCAGTTTGAACAGTTTATTGTACTGTTTATTCCTTCGCTGGTTAATTTTCTTGTGCCTGCCGTTATCATGAGCTTTTTTATTTCAAATGTTAAATCAACGCCGGTTGTTAATGAAGGCTTTAAAGTTAAGCGCGGCGCAAAACGTATTGTTGTCTTGTTTATTTTAACCATAGCTACGGCGGTCTTGTGCCACAGTGTGGTGAATATGCCGCCGGTGCTAGGTATGATGATGGGCTTAGGTTATTTAAAGTTTTTAGGCTTTTATTTACGCATCAGTTTGCCGCGTTCATTAGATAAAAAACGCACCAAAGCACAGGCAATAAATGATCAAGAAGCACTAAAAGCGCTTGGCAACATTATTCCTTTTGATATTTTCGACAAAATTGCTCGTGCCGAGTGGGACACCTTGTTGTTTTTTTATGGTGTGGTGATGTGTGTTGGCGGTTTGGGCTTTATGGGCTATTTAAGCTTAGTGTCAGAGGCGCTATACAGCAACTGGAGCCCAACCTACGCCAATATTGCGGTTGGCGTATTATCTGCCATAGTGGATAACATTCCTGTAGTGTTTGCGGTATTGAGCATGAACCCAGCCATGGATTTGCAGCAATGGTTATTGGTCACCATGACCGCTGGTGTCGGCGGCAGCTTGTTGTCGGTAGGGTCAGCGTCAGGTGTGGCATTAATGGGGCAGACTAAAGGCGTTTATTCATTTATGGGCCATTTAAAATGGAGTTGGGTGATAGCACTAGGCTATGCGGCAAGTATAGCCGTGCACTTTCTAATTAATGGCTAAGCTTACTGTGCGCTCAGGGCATCACTTTCTTGAGCGCAGCCTCTACTACTAACCGCGCAGCGTTTAATAACGGTGTAGAGAGTTCTGTTCGCTAGGCAGAGCTCGACTACGCGCTAGCTTTATTGGCAATTTGTTACTCAGACAAGCCTTACTATCAGCTAGATTCAAGCAAAGAGCGGCAGAAGATTATCATTGAAAATCCGTTAAATTAGCTGTATTTTTAAACAGTGTTTTGGCTGTGATGTCGAGTACTAAATTGAGAAAAATAATTCATGTTGATATGGACGCATTTTATGTGTCTGTTGAAATTAGAGATAACCCAGAGTTGGCTGATAAACCCGTTGCGGTTGGTGGTAGCCGAGGCGCTCGCGGGGTTTTATCAACTTGCAATTATATTGCTAGAGCTTATGGTGTCAGTAGTGCTATGCCGACTGCATTAGCGTTAAAAAAATGCCCGCATTTAGTTTTACTACCCGCGCGCATGCAAGTGTATCGGTCGGTAAGCTCTGAGATAAGAAAAATTTTTCAATGCTACACTGATCTTATTGAGCCATTGAGCTTAGATGAAGCCTATTTAGATGTCACTGACTGTAAAATGTTTGCCGGCTCTGCAACTCTCATCGCAAAAGATATTTGCCGCCGCATATTTCAAGAGTTAAAGCTAACCGCCTCGGCAGGGGTGTCATCATTAAAGTTTCTAGCTAAAATCGCCTCAGATTTAAATAAACCCAATGGTATTTATGTCATCGCTCCTGATCAGATCGACAACTTTATTGATACTATGGCGTTAAAGAAAATTCCTGGCGTTGGTAAAGTCACTAATGAAAAGCTAATAAAAGATAACTTCCGACTTGGCCAAGATATTAAAAACTCTTCTCAAGCGTATTTAATATCGAGATACGGTAAGCTAGGGGCACTACTCTGGCAGCGCTGTCACGGAGTTGATGAACGCACTGTGGTAACCAACCGAGTACGAAAATCGGTTGGCGTTGAAAGGACATTTGCGCAAGATATTGATCAGCTTTCAACTCTTATGGAGGTATTACAGCATATATTATTGCCAGAGTTAAAGCGGCGAGCCCAGCAGCACCTTCAGCACAAAGGCATAGCAAGGATTGGCGTCAAGGTTAAGTTTTCAGATTTTCAACAAACCACCAAAGATTATGCTATCGCTGAGTTGAACATTAAAATATTACAACAATTACTCAGCATTGCAGTGGCGCGAGGACAGGGGAAATCGGTAAGGTTGCTAGGTTTGCACCTTGGTTTAACAACAGCACAAAATAATGCTGAGCAAGTCGCGTTTGCTTGGTAAGGCATTTTTAAGCAAGACTAGCATCTTTATAAGTGGGGTTACTGCGTGACAGTGCTTATGCCGAAACAATATTGTTTATTGCCATATTGTCGCTATGCTTAAGTACAGTGACAAGACTATTGAATGTTACATAATTTATCTAGGCTAAGAGCTAAATAGAATGTTGCAAAGTGTTTAGCTGCTGCCGAATATATTACGAGGAAACTATGCTGAAAAAAGCCCAAGTGTTGTTGCTCTTATTATTAAGTGCGTCAACGAGCGCTGCCAATATGGCAGATGCAGTGATCACAGTGCAGCCTGCAGCCAATAATGTCTATATGCTACAAGGGCCCGGTGGCAATATTGGTGTGTTAGCTACCGAGCAAGGCTTAATCTTAATTGATGACAAATTTGCTCCGTTAGCGGAAAAAATAGCGGCTGCAATGAAAAGCATCGAAGATAAGCCGGTTAAATACGTCATCAATACCCACTATCATGGCGACCATACGGGGGGAAATAGCTACTTTGGCGCGCATGCACCTATTTTTGCTCATGAAAATGTTCGCCAGCGTTTAAGTCAACCAAGTGAGCATCAAGCTTCGAGCTTACCTGTTGTAACCTATCAAGAGGGGCTGACAATATATCTTGCTCAAGAAGAAGTGCAGTTAAAACACTTACCGCAAGGGCATACTGACGGCGATACTTATGTATACTTTAAAACAGCCAATGTATTACATACCGGTGATTTGTTTTTTCAAGTTGGCTTTCCTTACGTTGATCTCAACAGTGGTGGTAGTGTCAGTGGCTATTTAGCGAATGTATTACAGATGTTAGACAGTGTGCCTGATGATGTGGTTATTATTCCCGGGCATGGCCGACTGAGCACTAAAGCGGACTTACAAGCGTTTGCCACTATGATTGCCTTTAGTATTGATAAAGTCAAAGTGGCACTTGCCGCAGGGATGTCAGAGCAGGATATTATTGCTCAAGGTATCGGCGAGCAGTATCAACACTTGTCGTGGGCATTTATTAGTGAAGAAAAGTGGCTAAAAACGCTGATTGCGGATTTGCGCTAGCTCTGACTCATGCTAAATCAATTGCTCAGTTAGATAATCAACTAGCAGTCTTATTTTTGGTGATAAATGCCGGTTTTGTGGATAGACGGCCCAAATTCCCTCATCTGGCACTCGATAATTATCTAGTAAAGAAACTAAAGCGCCGCTACTTAAATAATCTTGTACATAATAATCAGGTAGTTGCACTATACCTAAACCTTTTAAAGCTGCATCGACTAAGCCAAGCCCATTGTTATAGCGTAGCCTGCCAGAGACGCGCAGGTTTTTTTCTTTTTTTGCCCCCTGAAAGTGCCAAAAGTCTAAGGTACCTAATAGACAGCTATGGCTACTGAGTTCAGACAATGAATGTGGACTACCATGTTTAGCTAAATAAGCGGGTGAAGCACAAAGGTAGTTTGTGCGTGTACTGAGCTTTTTAGCCATCATAGTTGAATCGTTTAACTTACCCAGACGAATGGCTAAATCATAGCCTCCCTCGACTAAATCTATTTGTTGGTTGCTAAGGTAGGCGTTCACCTCTATTTCGTTATATTGCTGCATAAAGTTATTGACTAAAGGTAATATTTGCTGCTCTCCGTAGGTCACGGGAGCAGTCAGTTTAATTTTACCTTGTGGCTTGGATTGTAAGTTAGTGATAGCTCGCTCGGCGGCATCTAAACCGTCAAGTACACTGCGACAATGTTGATAAAAAACACGGCCTTCTTCGGTTAAAGATACTTTGCGTGTGGTTCGATAGAATAGTTTTATATTCAGGCGCTTTTCCAAAGCACTAATTTGGCGGCTTACTTGCGCGGTTGAGATTGCCATTTTTTTTGACGCGAGGGTAAAGCTCTCGTTTTCGGCGACATAAACAAACTCGCTAATACCTTCCCATTGCATAATTGTTACCAGTAATAATAAATAGCAGTATAAATTAACACAGTATAGCGGTATTGGAAATAATATTGCGCGCTATCAGCGCTGTTTTTAACCAGGGGGCGTGCCCTCGGCATTTGCAACAACGGCATCCATTTGTACCTGCGCACCTAGTGCAATTTCGGCAACCGCAAAGGTGGTGATTGCCGGTAACTCATGGCTAAAAAAGCTGGGGCAAATTTCGTTTATGGCTGCCAAGTCTGTAATGTTTTGCAGCTGAATATTTAATTTAACGATATCGTCCATTTCGTGGTCAATGCTTTCGATTATTGCCTTGAGCTGACTTAAGCATTGTTTTGCTTGTGCTTGCGTATCGCCTGTTACCAACTGAGCTGCTTTTGCATCTAGGGGAAGCTGTGCTGAAATATGATTGTAATGAGAAAAGGCAACACTTTGAGTTGATAATGAGCACTGAGCTGCTTTGTCGGTATTATGTGCTCGGATCACTATGTTGTGTCTGTCTTCAACCGCTTGCGGAGGTGTACCATCGCCATGAGCCACTACAGCGTCAATTTGCACTAATGCGCCCATAGGTAAGGCTGACGCTATGGTAATCGTTCGCGCTGGTAGATAGTTTAGTGTTCTGGCAATAGCCGAGTCTGGAAAAAAAGTGCGATAGACTTGATTGACGGCGTCAATATCTGAGGCCTTAGTCAGCACTATGTTAATTTTTACAATGTCATCAAACGGCACCTCGATATTGGTTAAAATAGCGTGGATATTTTTTAAACATTGCTCCGCTTGCGCGCTAACATCGCCGGCGATGAGTTGGCCTGTTTTAGCATCTATTGGTAATTGTGCAGACAGGTTATTGTAATGAGAAAAAGCGACCGATTGTGTTGATACTGAGCTTTGCGGGGCGCTTGTGGTATTGCGGTCGAGCTTTATTAACGCACTGGGTTCTTGCGGCGGTGTACCTTCACCATTTGAGATCACGGCATCTATTTGTATTAGCGCACCGTCGAGGGGTAATGCGGCCACTGCAATTGCGCTACGCGTTGGTAGGTAGTTGGAAAAGAAAGTTTGATAAACTTTATCTACGGCCTCGAGATCTGCGATGTTTTGTAAAAAAATATTCACTTTCACAACATCATCCATACTATGGTCGATATTGGCAACGATCGCTTTAAGGTTGCTTAGGCACTGCTTAGTTTGTGCGCTAATATCACCTGCCACAAGCTTATTGGTATTAGGGTCAAGCGGCAGTTGCGCTGAAATATTATTGTAATGGGAAAATGCTACCGACTGCGTTGCGACAGCGCTTTTGGGGGCATGGTCTGTATTTCTTGATACTTTTATGATCTTGGCAGTCATTTTTGCTCGCTCCACGTTGCAGCCATTACATGCGGCTTTATCGCCACGCACAATTCAGACGCAAGGTTATGTCATTAAAAAATAGTTAAGGAATTCTAATCGCGGCTGATCAAACGGCAGTCGATAACCCGCGATTAGTCGATAAAGATTGAATTTAACTGGCTAGCGTTACTCTTGTTAGTAACATGCTAGCCATCAAATTATCCTCATGGGGAGTAAAGGATTAATGGCTAAGTTTTATCCCGCTGCGAGTACGCCACCAATAACCGCAACAACACCACCTAGCGTGCGACTGATGCGATTGTCGGCTTTTAACATCAGAGCACCTAAACCGCGACCAATAAAGGTAATGACTAAAGTGGCGATGACAAAGCCAGCCATATAGCTAACTAAGCTAGAGCCTACTGCCATTTCTGTGCCATGGGCATAACCGTGTGTGATCATAAACATCACTACCAACACACCACCAATTGCGGTAGGTAGTCTGGTCATGGTGGCAATTAAAATGCCCGCTAGTAGTACCGACATGGCAATACCCATTTCAATGCCAGCTAAGTTCAAGCCGCCCCAAGCGAGCGCTGCACCTAACACCATACCACCGACGACAAATAACGGTGTATTGCGTTTCATCACGGCATTTTGACGAATACTCCAAAATCCAATGGCTGCCATGGCAAGCAGGTGATCAAGTCCCATAAGCGGGTGTAATAAGCCACTGAAAAAGTTGCTGTGAATATCTGCGCCATGTCCTGGATGTGCAATTGCGGTACTTGCAGTTAGCAAAAAGGCTAGCGACATGATTACTTTGTTGATGACTTTCATGGTGTTCTCCAAATATTTATTCTATTGACTAAAAAGTTATTAAATTGTTATTTTTTAAGTGATAGCGCTTTAGGCGGTACAGTCCATTTTTTCAGGCCTACGTTCTGGCAACATACCTTGCTTTAAGATAAAACTGATGATTTCTTCTAAGCCAACGCCATCGTATAGATTGGTAAAGACAAATGGGCGTTCACCGCGCATTTTTTTAGAGTCTCGTTCCATAACATCTAATGAGGCATGGACATAGTCGGCGATATCAATTTTATTGATGATTAGTAAATCGGATTTAGTAATGCCTGGTCCGCCTTTACGTGGAATTTTATCGCCTGCGGAAACGTCAATAACATATAAGGTGAGGTCGGAGAGTTCAGGGCTAAAGGTGGCTGATAAATTATCACCGCCAGACTCCACTAACACTAACTCTAGTTTTGGGTGACGCGCTTGTAAATCGTCAATCGCGGCTAGGTTCATTGAGGCGTCTTCGCGAATAGCCGTATGGGGACAACCACCGGTTTCTACGCCCAAAATACGATCAGCTGGCAATGCATCATGTTTAAGTAAAAAATCAGCATCTTCTCGGGTATAGATATCATTGGTGACCACGGCAATGTTGTAGTGATCTTTAAGGGCTTTACATAACTGACGCAGTAGGGCAGTTTTGCCTGAGCCAACTGGCCCGCCAACGCCAATTCTTAAACAGTGTGTCATAGTTATTATCCTTCTATAAGTGTAATTTGTTAACTTCGAAATAATCTTGAGTATTGGGTTTCATGCAAAGCACTGCCTAGCGCTAAACCAGGCATTATTGGGCCAATTTCATTGTCAGGTAATGCTAAGGCTGAATCGACAGCAAGCACTAACTTAGGACGTAATTGCTCGGTTAAAATTTGCGCTGCAGTATGACCTAATGGCATAGCTTTACATGCCACCGATAATTGATTTTCTAACCAAGCCCAAGCAAAGCCCAGAATACTCTGGCGTACAGGTATTTGCCTTTTGTGTGCTGCCCAAGCAAAAACGGTGACATAGCCAGGTGACGAAGGCAGGCCATCACTTGTTTTAGGGGCTATCGCTAAGCTAGTGAGTAGTCGCATTAACGCTAGACCAAGTCGGGTATCCTCATCAGTTAACTCTGCGGTTTCTCGATTGGCATGTAAGTATTCATTCCAATAAGCTAGGCCCTTGCTATCGCCTTTGGCCCAGCAACTTTGTAGTCGCGCTAATATAGGTAATTCACAACGACTTAAGCCATCATCTAACACACCTTCAAGCCATTGCCCTAACTCTTGTTCATTACGCACCCAACCAAGCTCTAAAGCACTTTCTAAACCTTGAGACCAAGCAAAAGCCCCTATCGGTAGTGCAGGACTTATAAGTTGCATTAACCCTAATAATGCTAAGTCGTCGGCCTTATTGGCTTGGTGGTTAGTGTGCATGATCATGGGCCCTAGCAGATGTGTGATCATGACTATGCTCCCGACCTGCGTGAGCATAGGCGCCAGACTCAGGATCAAAAGGCGCTTGATGGTGTACCAATGAGGCACCCAGTAAAGTCGCTAATTCTTCAAGTACATGATCGGGTGGAAAGCGCACCCAATGTCTGCCGTCATCGTCGACACCAATGGCCAGTGATACATGACGGTTACCCAAGTGATAACATAGTCGTGCTAATGGCAAACCATTGTCGATATAGGCTGTGGTAACATCTTCATTAGCAGCACAAACTTTAATCACTTCGCCATTGCGTGCTTGTAATAACGCACCGTGTCGCAGTACTGGGCCTCGGTCCAAAAACAAGCCAACGTCGCGATTGGCGTCAGTTGTCGCTTTTAGGCGGCCTCTAATTCGCAACTCATAAGGCAAAGTTAAAGTATCAGCTATGTCACACTGAATATCGGCATCAAGCCTTTTGATTAATTCAAGCATTTTTTATCCTAACAACGATTTAAAACAAGTGATAACGCTGAGTTAGTGGTAACTCAGTCGAAGGTTCGCAAGTCAGTAATACGCCATCGGCGTGTACTTCATAGGTTTGTGGATCGACAGTGATCTCTGGACAAGCATCATTAAGCTTCATGTCGCTTTTACGCATTTGTCGAACATTTTTTGCTGCGACGAGCTGGCTTTTAAGGCCGAGCTTTTCCTCTAATCCAGTGTTCATTGCCGCTTGGCTGACAAAGGTAATGCGCGTTGCGGCAGCTGCTCTACCGAGGGCACCAAACATGCGACGATAGTGTACAGGTTGTGGTGTCGAAATGGCGGCGTTTGGATCCCCCATAGCGGCGCCAGCTATCATGCCGCCTTTTAAAATAATAGCCGGTTTAACGCCAAAAAATGCCGGATCCCAAAGCACTAAATCAGCCAACTTATCCACTTCAATAGAGCCTACTTCATGGCCTATACCGTGGGTAATGGCGGGGTTGATGGTGTATTTTGCAATGTAGCGTTTGACGCGAAAATTATCGGTACCGCGAGCTTCATCCTCTGGTAATAGACCACGCTGAACACGCATTTTATGTGCCGTTTGCCAAGTGCGACAAACTACTTCACCGATACGTCCCATTGCTTGTGAGTCTGATGACATCATAGAAATTACCCCCATATCATGAAGGATATCCTCGGCAGCGATAGTTTCACGACGAATACGAGAATCAGCAAAAGCTACGTCTTCTGGAATATTAGGGTCTAAATGGTGACATTCCATTAACATATCTAGATGTTCATCAATGGTGTTAATAGTGTATGGCCGAGTTGGATTGGTTGACGAAGGCAAAACGTTAGGCATAGAACAAGCGACGATGATATCTGGGGCATGACCACCACCAGCACCTTCGCTATGGTAAGTGTGGATACAGCGGCCTTTAAATGCTGCAATCGTATCTTGCACAAAGCCGCCTTCATTAAGGCTATCGGCATGGATCGCGATTTGTATGTCATACCGGTCAGCGACATCAAGCGCATTGCTTATAGCGGCAGGGGTTGCGCCCCAATCTTCGTGAATCTTTAAGCTCATGGCACCCGCTTCGACTTGTTGCTCTAAAGCTTCTGGCGTACTGGCGCTGCCTTTGCCAAGAAAACCGATATTAATCGGTAAATCATCAACCGCTTGCATCATTTTGCCCAAATGCCAAGGCCCTGGGGTATGGGTTGTTGCTACCGAGCCTGTTGCCGGCCCTGTGCCACCGCCAATCATAGTGGTGAGACCACTCATTAGCGCTTCATCAACTTGTTGCGGGCAAATGTAATGCACATGAGTATCTACTCCGCCCGCGGTAAGAATTTTGCCTTCGCCGGCAATAATCTCAGTACCTGGACCAATGACAATATCAATATCAGGCTGGGTGTCTGGATTACCCGCTTTACCTATGGCAGCAATGCGGCCGTTTTTTAAGCCGACATCGGCTTTGACTATACCCCACCAATCAATAATAATCGCATTGGTGATCACGGTATCCATTACTGCATCGTCACAGCGTTGGCTTTGCCCCATACCATCACGGATGACTTTACCGCCACCGAAAACCACTTCTTCACCATAATGCGTATGGTCGTGTTCTATTTCTATCCAAAGCTCAGTATCACCTAGGCGGATTTTGTCACCTGTTGTTGGACCATATAAATCGGCGTACGTTTGACGGGAAACTTTCATTATTCTTTCTCCTGTGTCGGCGTTTTATCTATTGGCCCCATTACATCACCATGAAAACCATAAAGTTGGCGAGCACCTGAAAATGGGATCAAAGCGACTTCGCGACTTTGGCCCGGTTCAAATCGGATAGCTAAACCTGCAGCAATTGCTAAGCGGTAGCCATAGGCTTTTTCACGATCAAAACGCAGCGCGTGATTGGTTTCGGCAAAATGATAATGAGAGCCAACCTGCACAGCGCGATCTCCTGTATTTGCGACACTAATTGAAATGCTTTCGCGGCCAACGCATAACTCAATGTCTCCACTTTGTAACTGATATTCACCAGGGATCATGATGGTCTCCTTAGACAATAGGGTTGTGAACAGTAACTAGTTTAGTACCGTCAGGAAAAGTTGCTTCAACCTGCACAGACTCGACCATTTCCGCGACACCGTCCATAACGTCATCACGGGTTAAAATCTCACGTCCTGCGCACATCATTTCGGCGACGGTGCAACCTTCTCGTGCACCTTCCATGATGGTACAGCTGATCAAAGCTACCGCCTCTGGATAATTGAGTTTTAATCCTTTGGCTTTGCGGCGTTCGGCTAGCAGCCCGGCCGTAAATAACATTAATTTATCTTTATCTCTGGGTGTCAATTCCATCGCTAACTCCTTTGTTTTCGATGTCACTTTGTTAAGGGTCATTGTTTTGTAGACGCAACGAGTACTTGCCAACATCTAAGGCAACGGCGTAAAAATAAAATTCGTCATATCCGCTATATTGAAAGTTTGCGGTGTTAAAGCAATTGCGCAACAGTAAGTGCAAAAATTTTAAACTAACTTTACTGTTACTATTATCGTTACTTAGTCGTAATCGATTGTGTCATTTGTTAATACCCTAGGCTGTGATGCGCAGGGCTTTCTCTACTACAGCCAAGAGAAGCTTGTGCTGTAAAACTATGTCAACCAAATGCGTGGAGTGGTCGCTTGATGCCCAGTAAGTAAAGGGCGAAGAATGTTTCTAGCTTGTTGGAACAAGTCCCAGACTTGGTTCCGCTCATGACCAAGGTAACGCAATAACAGTACGCCACGCCTAAAGGTTACCGCCCATTGATTAGTGGCAGGTAGTTGTTCTCGTAATGCCATAATGGCTTCGTTCGGATCGTCTAAGCCAACAGTCCACAAAGTTGCGTGCACTGTAGTGCCGCCTTGTCCCCATTTACCGGAAAACCGGCGATGGTTTGGATCTAACGCCTGACGCTCTAGCCATAATGGTCGATCGTTTTGACTAAGCTGAAAGCGCTGCTCTATATGCCCCTTGACAAAAGGTAGATCACTTGCCGGGCGGCCCAAACAAAGAATTTCCCAACCTATGCATTTTGCATGTTGCGCTAAATCAATATTAAAGTTTTGTACGCCAATAGAGCCGTCAAAAGCCAGTGTTTCTTGTGGCAGCCATTCTAGAATAGCGCCGTCAGCCACTTTTAAAATGGTATTCTGGCTCCAAGCAACATCATTACTGTCGGCTTTATACAGCTTATTAGCTGACGGTGTTGTCAGTAAGGTATGTGCATTTTCGGCGACATTGACTTCTACTTTCAGAGCATCGCCGCTCACTAAGCCGCCGGGTGGATGCAATAAATAAACATGGCAGCATCCGGCACGGCCTTCTGGATAAAAAGGTCGTTGCACGCGTAAAGGCCCATAATGGCGGGCATGGTTCATGCGGGTAATGCGAGTATTACTGTTATTTGTAGGGTGGCTACCAAAACCTAGTGTTAACGAAGCGGCCCAATGGCGGTTGGCATCAAAGCGATGTCCGGATTCCGCAACAACCTGTTGACTAACAGGTAAAGATGAAAAAATCGTCATGCAAAAAAACACCTATTTTTTAAAGCCCTGTACCTAACATTTCAATACAAGTGTCAGGCATAATTTTAAACTGTGGGCTATGGGCACGAATATATCAGCATGGTCTATTGATTTCAATCAAAAAAAGTTAAAAAAATCAAAAAAGTTAAGTACTGACTTAGCTCTGTTTCTCAAAAAATACTAATCGCTGCTTGAGTATGTATTTAGCCGCAGAATTTACCTATAGCTCGTAAACAATTAAGTAATTTTATTCAGTATAGTTAAGCCTTAATGATTAGCCAGTATGTTGATGAAATTACTGGTGATAACTCTGATTGAAATTGTTTTTATTTGCTTTAAATCGCCAGTGTTAAAGGCGTTGGAGCTAGGTCATTAAGCATAAAAAAAACCGCATTATTGCGATTGCGGTTTTTTATGCAGGAGTGTAGTTTGTTTTATTAGCTACTCGGGGTTAGGGGTGGGAACGTAAACTTAACGTCGCTGTCGCTGCGTCATAAATTAGCAGTCGCTGAAAATCAGGCATGAGGTAACTTTCTGCTGAACCACTGGCAATGACCTCAGACCAAAGCTCGACTTGCGCTCCATTATATTTACTGTAAGTAAGCCCTTGATTCGGATCAAAACGGTAGTAATAGCTATTGTCACTTGTATCTATGGTGGTATTAAACGTTTGCACATTTGCATTGCCATGCAGAAGGCCATTATCAGTGTAGTTGCTGCCATCAAACACCGCCCATTCACTTACACTATTAGCGGTATAAATGGTCAAACCATTAGCACTTAAAGCAAATGCTGCTAAGTTAGTAAACGCGCTATTGACGTAGCTAGGCTGTTTAATAGCGGTGACCATATCACTTGCATAAGCATTATAAGTTAACTTAAAGCGCTCGAGTGAGGTTGTTGAAGGGTTCAAGGCCATTACTAGGTCGGTGTTGCTTGCTTGGGCGATAGTCGAGGCGAAAAAAGTATTTTCTCGATCCCAATATTGACGCACTAAGTTAAGGTCAGCAAATTCCAGAGTTTGGGTGATCACTACTGGCGCACCTGCAACCATTTTGATCATGATAGGACGATATTCAATCGTGATAAGATCACTGTCAATTTGATTAAACTGGTAAGTGCTTAAGTCAAATTGATAATGATTAACTCGGCTTTGCTCATTACCGTCTTCATCGAAATAGCTCTCGCTATTTGAGGCTAATAACATTGAGCCATCAGGGTGAATAACTAAATGCGTTAAATCAACATTGGCTAACGGTGATGCGGTCGAATTGACTAAGGCGCCGGTAATGACATGATAAGTGTTGAGTTTGTCACCGCTAGCAATGTAAACATAAGGCCTCATGGGGTCGAGTACTATGCCGGCGTTATTATAGCTAATATCTGAAATATCAATGTCGGTACTATCATCGGCACCTTTATTGAAAGTAACATTAATGCTGCCTGATAGCGCTGCATCTGCGTCAATCGATGACAGTGTGATAACTGCAGTATGTAAGCCATCTGTTGGGATATTAGCGGGCACGCCGGTTATGGTTAAAGTGTTATTGTCGGCATCGGCAGCTAAAGATAACCAATTGACGTCAGTGTTGGCTTGCCAGGCAATGTTACTTTCACTGTTTGATAATATATTCACCGTATGGGTTAGTGTTTGTTCAGTGGCTAAGCTATTGAAAGCAAGCGCAGGGTAATTACTGCTTAACCTAATTGCATCTATGGCTAGCTCAACCGTGATCACTTTTGTTGTGCCACTTTCTGGGTCAAAAATGGTGATACTTGCGGTCATTAAGCCCCAGCCGGTGATTAAACTTTCATCAATATCTATTAGTATTGACTCGCCATTTTCATCACTTTGTGTTGTTAGTATTAACCAAGGTGCACTTGCTGTTGCCTGCCATCCTGCACCAATATTTGCGAGTATCAGCTCTTGTTGTGGGATATTAGTGTCACCAAAATTACTGCTAAATAATAAGGTATCTGCTGAGCTGCTAAATTGACTTAAGGTAATAACATCGATGCTGTTAGCGGCCGCTGATGGTAATAACGCTCGACTATCACCATTGGCAATCAGTAATTGACTTGGCTGTTTAGTGCCTAAATCAATGCTATTAGCAATGGTTTGTTGTTGATTATAAACGTCAATCTTGAAACCTTGCTCAGCCTCAAACCTAACATAATGCGGGCGATCGTTTTTACTATAAGCGAGCGCTAAATTAGTGATTGCTTCATCGCTAGTTAGCACGCCATTATCAGTAAAGGTGTCACCATTAAAACTTATCCACTGGCTAGTTGGGCTTATTGCGTAAATATCTTTTTCATCAGCAGTTACAAAAAAATCACTAATTTGATCGGTTTCTGCTAACAGCTCAGGACGATAACTGTGGCTAATTTCAGTAGTGATAGGAATACGGCCAAAATCATTAACCTTAGCTTTTATGCGTTTGATTGACATCTGTTCTTCAGGCGTGCTGATATCAAGGGCAAATAAATTTTGTGTTTGCTCAGCAACATTAAACGCACGGGCCAAAAAGGCGTTGGCATTATTAAACCCTAGCCGGTTAAGGTTTTGGTCAGCATATTCTAAGATTGACGTGGTGACAAAGTAACGACCGTCAATTCGGATGAACTTCACGGGTTCGCTATTGATATTTACGTCGTCTAATTCAACAACGCTCATATCGGCTAAATCTATTTGGTACCTATGGGTAATTATTTCATTGGTATCTTCATCAACAACCTTAGTTTCAACGGCTTTTGCTAACAGCATGCTCGCGTCAGGGTGAATAATTAGTTGTTCTAACAGGGTTTCTTCTGGTGCGATCACCGTAGTAGAGAGTAATTCATTACTGTATAAGTGATAACTGCGAAGTTCATTGCTTGTTGCGACATAATATTGTGGTAATAAGGGGTCGATCACTATGCCATTATTATTGACGTCAAGCTCAAGTGTGGTGTTTTCAGTTACCTTATCTGACTTATAAAAACTAACGTTTATGGTGTCGCCAATCGCCGTGGTTTGTTGATTTGGTGTAATGGATATACTGGCTAGGCTAGTACTATTATTGGCTAAATTGGTACTATCGACAAGGATAGTTAATTGATTGGTTTCAGGGCTTGGCGTTAAGGTTAACCAATTAGCGTCGGTGCTTGCTTGCCAACCCCAAGGTAAAACACTGTTTGAATTGATATGGATGGTGGTTTGTTTGTTACTAATGTTCGCGGTTTCAGCTAAGGCAATCGTGGCGCTATCGGCAAATAAATGAATATTATCTAACGCTAATTCAACAGGGTAACTGGTAGTTCCTAATGGGCTTGTGATGTCGATAGTACCAGCGTACAAGCCGGCACTAGTTAAGTCACTGAGTTTAGGGGTTGCTAATATTGTGGTAACGCCATCAGCAAAGCTTTTTTCAACATTAAGCCAAGGAACCGAACTTGTTAACGTTAAATTATCTTCGCTAGCACTTAATTGAATTGACTTGCTAGCTATACTGTCGACACCATAAGTATCCGCAAAACTGAGCATCTGCCAAACCAATAATGAAACGTTTATATCGGCATGGGCAAGGTTTGTGGTTGTTGTATCGCCGCTTGATAGCCTTAAGGTAGTCGCGTAGAGATCGGGAGCTACTCGATGAGCATTCACCACATCAATATGAATAGTGGCCGAGTTGTCGGTTAAGTTTTCAACACGATACTCAAGCCAACTGACGGGATTTGCTGTGGGTGCAAAGCCGAGTAATAAGCCATTACCATCAAAATTTACCTCAATGCTAATGCTGTGAGTTTCTTGCTGTAAAAACTCATTGGTAAAGGCTACCGATGATATGGATGTACTGACACTATATACTGGCGCCTTTTCATCTGAGCCGCCGCAAGCTTGTAAAAATAGTGAGCTAAATAAAATAACCAAAATTAAACGCATGTTGTTAATTTGTCCCGTCATACAGGTCCCTGTTTTTTATTAAGAGCAAATACTAGCTTTTGAGTACTACTATTGCTTTTGTTTATCGCCGCACGTTAACTTTAGTTTGCGCGATCATTAACATAATGTAAAAACTTATCACCCTGATTACAATCTTTTTACCTGTTATGAAAACAACAAAAAGTTTACTGTGGTTGTTTGCGGGCCAATAACAGGTAAAATGTTGCGCAAAATTATACTAAGTTAATCAAAACATTTAGAGCCTTTTATCATTGAATAAAGCACTTTTAAAAACAGCGATGGCGTTAATATCTCGTCGAGAGCATTCATATTACGAGTTAGCGCAAAAACTGCGCTTGCGTGACTATTCAAGTGATGAAATAAACGTTGTTTTAGACGACCTGATAGCCAGAAACTATGTGAATGATAAGCGCTTTGCCGACAGCGTGTTTCGGCGCCGAGTCGAGAAAGGTTATGGTTACACCTATATAAAAAATGAATTAGTGCAAAAGGGCGTTAGTGAAAATATTGCCCAAGAATTAGCAAGAAATTATCAAATAGATTGGTATCTTCAAGCAGAGCTTGCGTATAATAAGCGCTTTGGTGCGTCCCTGATAAAAGATCAAAAAGATAAAGCAAAAAGATTGCGCTTTATGCAACAGCGTGGTTTCTCATTAGATGAGATCATGACACTATTACACGCGTAAACAGAATTAATTTTTCGAAAAGTTGGAAATTCAAATGATTGAGACTAGTGCCCAATTGCGTCAGGCATTTTTAGATTTTTATGCAGCTAAACAGCACCAAATCGTAGCGAGTAGCTCGCTTGTGCCAGGTAATGATGCAACTTTATTATTCACAAACGCTGGCATGGTGCCTTTTAAGGATGTTTTCCTTGGTACTGACAAGCGCAGCTATAGTCGCGCGACTTCCTCACAACGCTGTGTGCGTGCCGGCGGCAAACATAATGACTTAGAAAATGTTGGCTATACCGCGCGTCATCATACTTTTTTTGAAATGCTCGGCAATTTTAGTTTTGGTGATTACTTTAAAGAAGAAGCCATTACTTATGCGTGGGAGTTTTTAACAACAGTTTTAGCTTTACCAAAAGAAAAGCTTTTGGTGACCGTCTACGAAAGTGATGATGAAGCGTATAATTATTGGTTAAATAACATAGGTGTACCAGCAGAAAAAATTATCCGTATTGGTGATAAGTCAGCGGATAAAAAGTATGAATCGGATAACTTTTGGTCGATGGGTGATACCGGCCCTTGCGGCCCATGCTCAGAAATATTCTATGATCACGGTGAAGATATTTTCGGTGGACCGCCTGGCTCTGCCGATGAAGATGGTGATCGCTTTATCGAGATTTGGAATTTAGTTTTTATGCAATATAACCGTCACGCTGACGGCACCATGGAAAACTTACCCAAACCGTCAGTAGATACAGGAATGGGGTTAGAGCGTATTTCGGCGATAATGCAAGGAGTACACAGCAACTATGAGATAGACATCTTCCAAGCATTGATACGCGATACCGCTAAATTGCTTGCGTGTGATGATTTAGAACATAAGTCGTTGCGTGTTATTGCCGATCATATCCGCTCATGTAGCTTTTTGATCACTGATGGTGTTATGCCGTCAAATGAAGGGCGCGGATATGTGTTGCGCCGCATCATTCGCCGCGCTGTTCGCCATGGCCACAAATTAGAAGCCAAGTCATTCTTCTTTCACAAATTGGTAGCCTCTCTCGCCGAGCAAATGGGGCAAGCGTACCCAGAATTGGTCCAGCAACAGGAAACGATTGCCAAAATCTTACGCATTGAAGAAGAACAATTTGGCCGTACACTTGATCGGGGGATGACGCTATTAGAAGACATTCTCGCTACGCTTAAAGGGGATACCATCGCCGGTGCTGACGTTTTTAAATTGTATGATACGTATGGTTTTCCAGCCGATTTAACCGCCGATATTGCCCGTGAGCGCGATATTAAAATAGATCATGACGGCTTTGATGCCGCGATGGCTGAGCAACGTACACGCGCCCAGAAAGCGAGTCAATTTGGTACAGATTACAATGAAGCGTTAAAATCAGCACATCATACGGAATTTAACGGCTATACCCAAAGTGATATGACAGCGACAGTTATTGAGCTTTTTAACAGTGAGTCCTCAGTTACCCAGTTAAATGCCGGTGACAGTGGCATAGTGGTGTTAGATAAAACGCCTTTTTATGCTGAGTCGGGTGGTCAAGTGGGTGATAGCGGAGTGCTATTTATTGGTGACGGTAAATTTGAAGTTACAGACACCTTTAAATTAGGTAATGCTTTTGCCCATCAAGGTATTGCTCATCATGACATTGGCCTCAACCAGAGTGTTAAAGCACAAATCAATACCGAACGTCGTGCGGCAATCGTTAAAAACCATACGGCTACCCATATACTTCACGCTACCTTGCGTAAAGTTTTAGGTGAGCATGTGACGCAAAAAGGCTCATTATGTGACGCTGAAAAGCTCCGTTTTGATTTCTCGCACTTTGAAGCTGTAACAGCAGAAGAATTAAGCACCATTGAAAACATGGTGAATGAACAAATTCGCTGTAATTTAGCGCGCGAAACTAGCTTAATGGCAATTGACGAAGCTAAAGCAAAGGGCGCAATGGCTTTATTTGGTGAGAAATATGACGATGAAGTGCGCGTTGTAACCTTAGGTGATTTTTCCACTGAGCTTTGTGGTGGTGTCCATGTTGAAAGAACGGGCGATATTGGTTTATTTAAGATAGTGGCAGAGTCAGGTATCGCTGCAGGTGTGCGCCGAATTGAGGCCGTTACTGGCATCGCGGCACTAAACTACTTAGCGCAACAAGAGCAAACGCTTAACGCTATTGCCACCTTAGTTAAGGCTGACCAAAACAATGTGGCAAGTAAAGTTGAGCAAGTTATCTTACGCAATAAGCAGTTAGAAAAAGAAATAGCTCAATACAAACAAAAGCTTGCCAGTCACGCGGGCGCTGACCTTATCAGTCAAGCAGCAGAAATAGCCGGTGTGAAGGTGTTGATCGCTAATTTAAACGGTGTAGAAGCTAAATCATTGCGCGGTATGGTTGATGAGTTAAAAAATAAAATGAGCTCTGGCATCATTTTACTCGCAACTGCCAATGATAATAAAGTCAGCTTAATTGCTGGGGTGAGTAAAGATTTAGTTTCACAAGTTAAAGCCGGTGAACTCGTTAATATCGCCGCACAAGAAGTTGGCGGCAAAGGTGGTGGCCGCCCAGATATGGCGCAAGCTGGCGGTAGTCAACCAGAAAACATTGCGGCAGCGCTAACCGCCGCAGAAACTTGGTTAAAAGATAAGTTAAACTAAAGTCATGCTTTGGCGCGCTTGAGCGCGAAAAACTATGTATTATTTAAAAGCAGCGTTTACGCTGCTTTTTTATAAACAATTTATCGATAAGTGATATTTATTTGTCTATTTTAGGCCTCTACGCACCTGAAATAGTAATTAATTTAGGCTTTACGTTATCAAGGGTGATCAAACTTGCTTAGCAAGTAAAAAGTAGATTGGTTAGATTAGCTGACTATTAACCTTGAAAATACCTTGTCTGCTTAAGCGCTATTAAATACCTAATTTGAACTATTTGTAAACAGTGTGTTAATAAATGTAAAAACAAGTCATTTTATTGAAATAAACTTACTTATAATTACAAAAAACTACGAATAGAGTGTTTATTGTTTCAACAAGATTGTTAAAATGCACACTTATTACTACAAATGCCGACTAAGTTTTAAAATAAGTTATTTTTTTATTCACAGTTCACTTCAAAAGTGTGCAGGCTTGCCATGTTCGATATGAATTTTAGTAACTTATTGTGATATTTAGTGCGCTTTTGTAAAAATTAGACTAAATTTAATTTGTGACTAGCTTATATATATTTAGTGGATCTCGTTTTTATACATAAAGGAAATTAAGATGTTAATTTTAACTCGTCGAGTTGGTGAAACTTTGATGATCGGAGACGACGTCACAGTGACAGTGTTAGGGGTAAAAGGAAACCAAGTTCGCATTGGTGTCAATGCACCCAAGGAAGTATCAGTTCATCGTGAAGAAATATATATGAGAATACAATCTGAGAAAGGCGAGTCAGAGCCATCAGGCAATAAATTCGATTAGTATCTTTACTTAAAAAAGCCGACGATAGTCGGCTTTTTTGATCTTGTCATTTAAATATATTGTGATTTTATTTATCACTTTTTTGTCAATGAATGTTTGAAAAATGAGCGTGTTGTTTGAATTCTCGTCAAACAGTTAAAAAATAGAAATAAATGCCGAAAAAAGTTTGACTTATTTTTTTAATCCCTTATTATTCGCACCCATTGGAGAGGTGGCCGAGTGGCCGAAGGCGCTCCCCTGCTAAGGGAGTATCTGGTTTATCCCGGATCGAGGGTTCGAATCCCTCCCTCTCCGCCATTCTTTTTGTTTGGCATCGTTGGAGCATCGATATTACAATAGCTCGTATGAACGTAAAGACTATTTACTAGGTCGTTTACCTAAGGAAATAGTAGCTAGTTCATTATCTATTAAACTAGAGATATAAAAAATAAGTTTAAATTAGGACGCGTAGCTCAGCTGGATAGAGTACCTGGCTACGAACCAGGCGGTCGCAGGTTCGACTCCTGCCGCGTCCGCCACTTTTCTTTAAGTGGCTAAAGAAAAAAGATTAGCTAGTATTAAAGCTAATTAAAAAATAAATATGTGACATATATTGAATAGTAATTTAATGTTTGTCTATCTTGAATCAAGATATAAAATAACGATTGACCGCGGACGCGTAGCTCAGCTGGATAGAGTACCTGGCTACGAACCAGGCGGTCGCAGGTTCGACTCCTGCCGCGTCCGCCACCTTGAAGAAACCAGTCTTATGGCTGGTTTTTTTTCGTCTACTGCTTGCTAGTGTTGATATTTAAGTGCTTAACCTTCAAGCACTGACTAGTAGTTGCTATTTGCGCTAGATAACTTATCTAACGCAAATAGCGACGAACTCGACGATAATTAAGGTTTGTTATCTCCTAAATATGAGATATAAAAAATAAATATGTTTATTGCGGACGCGTAGCTCAGCTGGATAGAGTACCTGGCTACGAACCAGGCGGTCGCAGGTTCGACTCCTGCCGCGTCCGCCACCTTGAAAAAACCAGTCTTATGACTGGTTTTTTTTCATCTATACTCACATTGCTGAGTTATTGCGCTTAATGTCGCACCTCCTTAACGAAACATTCTCAATATTGCCCAAAGTTTTTAGCTAGTAAGAAGTTGACGAACTGGTTATGTTATCGAATATTGCATACAGTATAACGTGTTGTTTTTTCTTCTTAACATAGTTATGAAGAAAGACTTTTCATATGTATACAAAATGCTTGATATACTATTTTTTATACAAAAATAGCGAAATGTTATTAAATTTAGCGCTTTTTATCGGTATTTATCACTTGACATTATTATATTTAACACATTTTTGAAAATGTGTTTGCTTTTTGTACATTGGAGTGATTATTCTAATTATATAAAAACTACTAGAGAGTATGAAATGGAAAATCATCAAGCGCTATTTCTTGAAGCTGGCACGTTAATGTTGGCCGGTATGATATTTGTCTTTGCTTTTTTAGGCTTACTGATTGTTTTTATTAACGTTGTACTAGTTAAGTTAGCTAAAAAATATCCAGATACCATAGTAAAAAGCCGGCCTACAAGTAAAAAAAACAATAACAAAACAGACGGTAGCATTAATCCAGCAGTAGTGGCTGCCATTTCTGCTGCTGTTTCGCAATATCGTCAACAACAATCAACACAGAAATAGGATTTAATCATGACCAAGCCCTTAGGAATCACAGAAGTTGTTTTACGTGACGGCCATCAATCGTTACTTGCTACTCGCTTGCGATTGGAGGATATGCTACCCATCGCTGCTAAAATGGATGAAATTGGTTTTTGGTCCATTGAGTCCTGGGGTGGTGCGACCTTTGACTCATGTATCCGCTATTTAGGTGAAGATCCTTGGCAACGTATTCGTGCCTTAAAAAAGGCAATGCCAAAAACTAAGCAACAAATGTTATTTCGCGGACAAAATATTTTAGGTTACCGCCATTACGCCGATGATGTGGTGGAGAAATTTGTTGAACGTGCACATGTTAATGGTATTGACGTATTTCGTATTTTTGATGCCATGAATGATGTTAGAAACCTACAAACCTCGATTAAAGCAGCGGTAAAAGTTGGTGCCCATGCCCAAGGTACGCTTAGTTATACCGAAAGCCCAGTACATACGCTTGAAGGTTGGTTAACGATGGCGAAACAGCTTGAAGATATGGGCGCGCACTCTTTATGCATTAAAGACATGGCCGGCTTGTTAAAACCTTATGACGCGGCAGAGTTGATCGGGCGCTTAAAAGAAACTGTCGCTTTACCCATAGCATTGCATTGTCATGCCACAACCGGGCTAAGCATTGCCACACATATGAAAGCCATTGACAGTGATATTGATGTTATTGATACCGCGATCTCTTCAATGAGTATGACTTATGGTCACTCACCCACAGAAACGGTAGTGTCAATTGTAGAGGGCACTGAGCGTGATACTGGTCTAGATATGGTTAAGTTAGCAGAAGTAGCGGCATATTTTCGCGAAGTTCGCGAAAAATATGCACAGTTTGAAGGCAGCTTAAAGGGCATAGATGCGCGGATATTATTAGCTCAAGTGCCCGGTGGCATGTTAACGAATATGGAAAGCCAATTAAAAGAGCAAGGTGCTGCAGATAAACTCGATCAGGTATTAACTGAAATACCTAAAGTGAGAAAAGATCTTGGTTATATTCCGTTAGTGACACCAACCTCGCAAATCGTTGGCACGCAAGCGGTTTTGAATGTTTTAACGGGTGAGCGCTATAAGTCAATCACCAAGGAAACTGCCGGGGTGTTAAAAGGTGAATACGGTAAAACTGCTGCTGAGGTTAGCCCAGATTTACAAGCGCGTGTACTCGATGGAAAAGAAGCAATTACCTGCCGCCCAGCCGATTTACTTGATCCTGAAATGGATAAGTTAACGGTTGAGTTACAGCAAATTGCGGATGAGAAAAATATTAGCCTAGCCAATGACAGCATAGACGATGTGCTTACTTATGCGTTATTCCCACAAATTGGCTTGAAATTTTTAGAAAACCGTAATAATCCTGATGCTTTTGAACCAGCACCAACTAAAGCAGCGGCAAATACAACCCCCGCACCAGCACAAGGTAAAAATAGTCCCAATACTGGACCAGAAAGTTATTCGGTTAGTGTTGACGGCAAAGTTTATGATGTTGTGGTTGCTGCCGGCGGCGCCATTGAAAATATTCAAACGAGCACTGCTGCGCCGACTAGCACGGAAAGTACCGCCAACGGTGAAACATTAAAGGCACCATTAGCCGGCAATATTTTTAAGGTTTTGGTTAATGAAGGGGATGAAGTAGCGGCTGGGGAAGTTGTGATCATCATGGAAGCAATGAAAATGGAAACTGAAATCCGCGCCAGTGTCGCAGGTGAAATTGCAGCCATTCATACCCGTGAAGGTGACGCTGTTGCTGTCGGTGATACATTGCTAAGCATGAAATAGGATAACTGATGGAATCATTAAAAGTATTGTGGATGTCCACTGGCCTAGCTAACTTTGAATTAGGTCAAGTGATCATGATGTTGGTGGGTAGTAGTTTACTTTATTTGGCGATAGCCCGTAATTTTGAACCGTTATTATTAGTGCCTATGGGCTTTGGTGCCATTTTAACCAATATTCCAGTTGCCGGCTTTTCTGAAGTTGGTGGGCTATTACACTATATCTACTATGTCGGTATTGATACCGGCATCTTCCCATTATTGATTTTTATGGGGGTAGGTGCCATGACGGATTTTGGCGCGCTGATTGCTAACCCGAAAACACTCTTGTTAGGTGCAGCGGCACAATTTGGTATTTTTGCGACCTTATTTGGCGCTATCGCACTTAACTTTGTCGGCTTAGATTTTTCTATGAAAGATGCCTCAGCTATTGCCATTATTGGTGGTGCTGATGGTCCAACGGCAATATTTTTAGCATCAAAATTAGCGCCAGATTTACTCGGCGCGATAGCGGTTGCAGCATACTCTTATATGGCTTTGGTGCCCATTATACAACCCCCAATTATGCGGGCATTAACCACAGAGCAGGAACGTAAAATTGAGATGGCGCAATTACGCCATGTTACGAAAGTTGAGAAAGTAATTTTTCCTCTTGGCGTATTATTAATGACGATATTTTTCTTGCCAGCCGCCACGCCGTTAGTGGGGATGTTTTGTTTAGGTAACTTAATGCGAGAGTGTGGCGTGGTTGACCGTTTAAGTTCAACTGCACAAAATGAGTTGATCAATATTGTGACGATATTTTTAGGCCTAGGTGTCGGCTCTAAATTAAGTGCCGAGCAATTTCTTAATACAAAAACCTTAGGTATTCTCGCCTTAGGGGCGGTGGCATTTTCTATTGGCACGGCAACAGGGGTATTAATGGCGAAATTGATGAACAAGCTTTCAAAAGAAAAAGTGAACCCACTGATCGGTGCGGCTGGTGTTTCAGCTGTACCTATGGCAGCGCGTGTTGCGAATAAAGTAGGGCTAGAAGCCAACCCTCATAACTTTTTGTTAATGCATGCCATGGGGCCAAACGTTGCCGGTGTCTTGGGCTCGGCGGTAGCGGCGGGCATCTTATTGGCGTTGGTAGGTTAACGGTTAATTAAGCAGAAAAAAGGCAGCTAAGCTGCCTTTTTTATTGTTGTTTTACCGTGTTTAAGGTTGCAATTTGAAGTTACGCCAAGCATTATCCGTGCGCTCAAAACACACTCTATCATGTAAGCGATTTGCACGTCCTTGCCAAAACTCTAGGTAATGTGCTTTAACTCGCCACCCACCCCAAAACTCAGGTAACGGCACCGCTTTACCGGCAAATTTTTTGGTATAATAATCAACTCGCGCTGCTAACTCAGTGTCTGATTCAAGCGTATGGCTTTGTCGTGATGCCCATGCGCCAATTTGACTGCCGCGATCACGGCTGTGGAAATACGTTGCTGACTGCTCAGCACTGACTTTTTCTACACTGCCTTCAATACGAATTTGGCGTTGTAGAACATTCCAGTGAAACAGCAGTGCCACCTTAGCATTAGCATTTAATTCAGCACTTTTTCGGCTGCCATAATTGCTATAAAAGACAAAACCATCGTCATCATATTCTTTGAGTAATACCATACGGCAACTGGGCTGTCCTGCTTGGTTTACACTGCTTACTGACATAGCTTCAGGTAATAAAATACCGGATTTATTTGCTTCATCAAACCAGAGTTTGAATAAAGCCATAGGATCGGCATTTGTGTCGATTTCTGGTAAAGGTAAGGCTACACCCTGGCCAAAGGTGAATAAGCAACGCAATTTTTCAATAAATGTCATAATGGCGGTAATTAAGTGTCGGATATAGGGGGTTATAATAGCAGTTTTAGGGCTGAAGCCTAGGGTAATATTGGATGAATGTTAACAATAAATTGGCATTTATTTGTGTCAATTTATTGCTCCATTCAGCTAATAATTACAGCTCCCAGTCTTCAGAGTCATCGAGTAAGGCTTTTAGGCGTTTTCGCTCGAGTAACTCATCGATGCGTTTTCTAACTTCGCAGGTATGGGCGGCTTTTTCGCTCTTAGGTAAATCTTGCTCGAAACCATCAGGCTCGTCTTCTGGGGGCGTTTCGTCTATTAATTCATCAGTCATATTTTTATACCTACGCCATTGCAGTGCTTGCTGCAATGCCAGTCTGTAGTGGCTAAGTGGCCGTTTAATTCTCGTCAAATGTGATATACAGGGGAATTATTACCAATATTGCATCGAATGTGATCGTCACGAGATTTAAAGATTAGCAATTGCTATATCGCGGCTATAAATTGACGACTTCTTCATTGAACATAGGCAACTCGCGGCGGATTTTCAACTAATTAAATATTCATTTCAACAAAAATATTTACCGGTTTGTGCTAGCTGCTGATTTTATGAGCCAAATATACTCATGGTGAGTTATTTAGCTTTGTACAGTGCTCTGTTAGACTTGTCTTACTTGCTCTCACCCGATATACAGCGAATGGTTAAAGGTTAATGTCGATAACACAATACTCAATCTGGTATCAACAACTACAGCAACAAGCGTTAGCCCGTCGATGGCGAAATTTAGTGGTATTGCAAGGAGATGAAAACTGGCTAGTAGCGCACGTTGAACTCAGCATTCGTCAGTGCTTTTTGGCATCGTCAAATGATAGCAGTAATAAAGAAGGTCTTGTTTACGGTGATCTAACGCTAGGTCATGCTGGCGCAAAATTAACGGCGGTTGATAGCAAAAGCTATCGTCAATATTTGGGTACAGAGCAACAGGCTGTGGTGTTTAAGGTATCGAGCCAAGGCGAAGGTGCTGAAAAAAACGTTGATATTGACGCGGTTGCGGCGTTGTCTGGCACGATAGTCGCTGGCGGTGTGTTGTTACTATTAATGAGTCAAGTACAGGGGCAAGTAAGTAATACAGTATTTAGTAATGACTACTTTTTCCAACGATTTTACCGGCAAATACAAAGCAATCATTGTTATTTAATACGTCAACAAGATATTGAGCTACCCACCATAATGGGGGGGGATAGCAAAGGCTTTACAGGTTCAAAACGCGCTGGCAACGACACTTCGCTCAAGCAAAAGTTGCCGTATGGCTGTGTTACTCAAGAGCAAGTGTGCGCAGTTGAGGCAATGTTAAAAGTGCTGACGGGACACAGAGATAGACCGCTAGTATTGACTGCAGATCGCGGCCGAGGAAAATCAACTGCCTTAGCGCTGGCGGCGACGCAAATGTTACTTAACGCTAAGCAACCATTAACTATTATTATTACCGCCGCCAATAAACAAGCGTTACGAGTATTTTATTCTCAACTTGAACAGCAACTAGGCAATATTGAACACGAAAAAAACCGCATCAAACATGCCAATGGTTGCATTGAATTTCATGCGTTTGATGCACTGTTACAGCAGCACCCTAAAGCCGGTATTGTTATGGTTGATGAGGCAGCTGCGTTACCTGTTTATCTATTACAACAATTGTTAGCCCATTACCACCGCTTGATATTTGCCAGCACGATTCACGGTTATGAAGGTGCTGGGCGTGGTTTTGCCATACAATTTCGCCGTGTATTACAAAAGCTCAGGCCAAACTGGCGGCAATTACATATTCAAGAGCCAATTCGCTGGGCCAATGATGACCCTTTAGAGCAGTTTATATTTGATAGTTGTTTGCTAAACGCACAGTTGCCGATTTATGACCAGCTAGAAACTACGCGCGTAAGCACTGGCGATGTGAGTGTTCAGCGGTTAGATGTCGCCAAGTTGCTCGACAATGAAGGTCTGCTGCGGCAAATATTTGCAGTACTGGTCACCGCCCATTACCAAACATCGCCCAGTGATTTAAGGTTGTTGTTAAATAACTCGGCAGTGTCGTTATTTGTTTTAACACGCGCAAATGCTGTGCTCGGGGTGGCATTGTTGATGCAAGAAGGGCAGGCGAGTGAAAAACAGATCCAAAGCGTTCAGGCTAGTCAGCGACGATTGCGCGATCAATTTATCCCGCAGTCGTTATTGGTTCATTGCGGTACTAAAGATAGTTTTAATTATTGCTATCAACGTATAATGCGTATTGCTATTCATCCACAGTGGCAGCGTAACGGTTTAGGCCAGTATTTTTTAAGGCAAATTGAGCAAGATATATGCGCACAAGCGGGTCATTTTATCGGTGCGAGCTTTGCGGCTAATGCCAGTTTAGTGTCGTTTTGGATACAAGCAGGTTTTGCTGTAGCGCGGCTTGGTTTTAATAAAGATCAAGCCAGTGGTGAGCATTCTTGTTTAGTGCTAAAAGCACTCGATAACAATGCACAAGTGTTTCAAACGACTGTCGTTGAAGCTTTCTATATGCAATTTGACCATTGGCTTACCGATGAGTTTAAGCAGTTAGCGCCAACTTTAGTTTGGCAAATACTAAACGCCAATCAAGCGTTAAAAGCCAAAACGCTTAGTCCGAGTGTGCTGCACAGTGTCAGCGACTTTATTTTAGCGCAGCGACAGTTTAGTAGCTGTGTTTATAGCCTACATAGCTGGTTGCTAAAGCATTGCACCACAGCATTTGATCCCGATGTATTACCCCTAATTGCGCGCATATTGCAAAAGCATAGCGTTGCGCAGGTTTGTCAGCAATATGGCTTTAGCGGCAAAAAGGCCTTAACGCAGCATCTGATCAACTATATAAGTCGCCACCAGGCGCCGCGTTTATCCTAGTGTCTAGCGACATTGGGATAACCAATAAGCCCTCACTTTATAGTAACTGCCTGGTGTTTTGCTGAGATCGATAAAATCTTGATGTTGCATGATGGCATTAATAATGACGCATATTTTGCTTAATAAGGCTTGATTATAGCACTGGCGATAGCTCACGATAGTTGCCACTAGACGCTTTTCTAATTCATTGATATCAATAGTATTAAGCCTAGTACTCATACTGTGACTCCGTGCGCGGCAACGTGACACTTAAGTTAAGTAGTGACTGCCATAAGGTTTTTCGAGCATTGTTATCTAAGCACTTAACATTGTTTCCTGTTAAGGCACCAGAGCGAATTAATTGCGCGAATAAACTTGCTGGAATTTCAAGCTGAGCATTGCCATTAACGCCTGCACTGTATTGTCTAAATCCCATGATTTTGTCCTTGTAGAATGAGCCTATAAATCACTTTAATAAAAATTATACTTAATTGCAAATGATAATTATTTGCATCTAGGGTGTGCAAGGTTTGTGGTGTACGCAATGCCTTAGTTATTTCATCTTATGGGTGAATTAGCGGTTAAGTAAAAAAACAATAACTTTCGATTTACTTAGGTTTCTTGTTAAGGGTAAGGTGTAAGCCTGCATTAGTATTTTAGTGAATACTCAGTTAAGCAAGGTTGTGGAGTTGGTCATGCAAGACGTAATTCGCGTTGAAAATTTAACGAAGAAATATAAAGATGTCATTGCGGTTGACGGAGTTAACTTTACCATAAAAAAAGGGACTTGCTTTGGCTTACTTGGGCCAAACGGTGCGGGCAAAACCACTACCATTGAAATCATGGAAGGCATAATCAAGGCAAGCGAAGGACAGGTCTATTATTACGATAAAGCCATTAATGCTGCAATGTCACAGCAAATAGGTATTCAGTTTCAACACACGGCATTACAAGACTTTTTAAGCGTACAAGAAACGTTAAATTTATTTACCTCTTTTTATCAGCATACAATTGCCATTAGTGAGTTGGTTGAGTTGTGTGATTTAAGTGAATTTTTAAATCGCGATAATCGGCTGCTATCAGGCGGTCAACGCCAACGCCTATTGCTGGCATTAGCGTTAATTAATGATCCTGATATTGTTTTTCTAGATGAGCCAACAACTGGGCTTGACCCACAAGCTAGGCGAAACTTTTGGCAATTAATTAAAAATATCAAAGCGCGTGATAAAACCGTAGTGTTAACCACTCATTATATGGATGAGGCGCAACAGTTATGTGACGATGTGTTGATTATGGATCACGGTAAGGTTATTGCGCGAGGCTCACCTAGGCAGTTACTAAACCAACATTTTCAAGAGGTGTTTATCTCTTTACCTGCCATACAGGTACCTGATGCACTTGTTGAGCACTACGGTTGGCATATCAATGCGCAACAAGTTGAAATTACCACCGCTGATGTTGAAGCAACCTTATCGTTATTGCTAGCAAAAAAAATTTCACTAACTGGGTTGCACATTAAGTCGCCTAATTTAGATGACTTATTTTTAAAGCTCACTGGCCATTCATTACGGGATTAATATGCTAAATATTTCACGTTTTTATGCGGTTGTTAAAGCTCGCAATATTGAGTTTTTTCGCGATCGCGCGTCATTGGGATGGAATTTATTTTTCCCTATCTTAATGCTGTTGGGATTGTCATTGGTGTTTTCAGACAATGATAAAGCGGCTTATAAGGTTGGTGTTGTTAATTTGGTTGAGCATCCGTCACCGTTTTTAACGACAAAATATATTCAATTTATTGACTATACCGAGTCCTCAACCGCGAAAATCAAACTAGCACAACACAAAATTGATTTGTTAGTAGATTTTAATCGTCAACAATACTGGGTAAATGCAGAAGCGCCAAAAAGCTACTTAGTCGAAAAAATATTGTTAAATAGTCATCTAGACTTTCAGCGCCTTGAAACTCAAGGTAGACCAATTCGCTACTTGGATTGGGTATTGCCTGGCATTTTAGGTATGAACATGATGTTTAGCAGCTTATTTGGTGTTGGCTATGTTATTGTTAGGTATAGAAAAAATGCAGTATTAAAACGGCTGAAAGCAACTCCCCTTACCGCGCTAGAGTTTGTTTCAGCACAACTCGTGTCGCGACTGTTTATTGTGATGTTTATGGCTATTGTGGTCTATATTGGCTGTAACTTTTTCTTTGATTTTTACATGTTAGGCAGTTATCTAGACTTGTTTATTATTGCGCTACTGGGTGCATTTAGCTTAATAACCTTAGGCTTATTAGTGGCCAGTCGCAGTAAAAGTGAGGAGCTTATCGGGGGCTTATTAAATTTAAGCTCTTGGCCAATGATGCTGCTTTCAGGGGTTTGGTTTAGCTTAGAGGGGGCGCCAAAAGCAATACAAGTTTTTGCAGACTTTTTACCATTAACGCATTTAGTTGTTGGCGCGCGAAAAATTATCACTGAAGGGGCAAGCTTAGCCGATATTAGTTATCACCTAGGTATTTTAGTGATCATGAGTACATTATTTTTAAGCTTAGGCGCGTATTTTTTTAGTTGGAATACCGAGCGTTAAAGGCTCAGTGGCACAACAAGACAGCTAAAAGAATTGGCGATTAGTGTTTGTGTTGTGCAAAAAAGTTCAGGCCGCTTTGATTAGGCGCTACGTTTATTATCAGCAGGGCAAGTATGACGTTAGGCGAAGACGTAATTACTGCGTTAGGAACTATCGCCATCTGACACTCCGGCACGGCGAAAGTTCTTGATTATTTTTATTGGTATTCGATTAAAAGACCCGCGCTATTGTTAGTGTTTTCGGTGCGCCAATCATGAAATAGCCTAAGCCAACGTGCGGCTAATCAAATACAGCTAGTGGGCTATAAAAGAAAGTAACGCCCGCGAATAATGATTAAATCCTGTTTGTTTCGCCTCTAAGGCTGATCAAGTAATGGATGAGTTAGCATTTTGATATCTGATTGTGGTGACAAGGCATGAGTGAACAATAAGGTATTTTGCTCAGCAACTAACGACAGTGCACTTGAGTCATCAAAAGCCTTTAATGGCAAGCGCACTATCGGGGTTAGCTGCTGTGCTATAACATCATAAGAGGCGACTTGTAGATGATGTGACTGCTTCTGGCCAAAATAAACCTTATTATCATAGTAGCTCCAAGTATAACGGGTATCAAAAAGCTCAGCAGCAATTTTAATTATCGGCTTACTTGACGCTGGTAAGTCTAGTTGCCTTTGCCATAAGCCGGCTTTTAAGTTGGTATAGAGTAAAGTATCTTCAGCTATCATTAGCCCATAGCGGCCGCCATCATAGGTGAGCCGCTGTGCCAGACCAGTGTTAATGTCAATTTTAAAAAGATCGGTAAATTCCTGAGTATAAATGGCAGAAATGATGGCACTATCATCAAAGCTCCAAGTTGGCAGGTTGTGTTTTTTAAATGGGCTTGGTACGTCCTTAAGGGTATTGCTGATTAAGTCAAAAATATAAATACGATCACCGTCACCTGATGCTGTCGGAGCCAAAAATGCAATTTTTTTACCATCAAAAGACCATTTTGGGTAGCGAATTGTTTGCTGTAAATGGGTAAGTTTTTTGCGCTCACTGCCATCACTATTTGCTACCCAAAGCTCGTAATTTCCTGATTCATTGGATACATAAGCCATTTTGTTCGCTGCCCTAGAATAGTCAGGGTAGAGATGATTAAATTCTGATTGAATTACGGGAAAAGGCGAGGTGGTGGTGTCGCTATTTAATGTTAGGCTCGCAATATAATATTGTTCTTTTCTTTGCTGATAATAAAGTTGGCCGCTGGCTTTGGCAATGGCTGGGTAACTAAAGCCAACCAAGCCTAACTTGTCTACATGCAGCGATGACGTATCGACAATATAACCGTCTCTAACATCGGATCTTTGTGCGGCGTAAACCAGCTTTTTGCCGTCAGGGTGCCAAGTTAAGCCGACAATATCTTCTTCGTTTTCGGTTAATGCTCGGGCATTTTTAGTTTTTAAATCCACCAAAAATATATTTTCACTAAAACGATTTTTTCGCCTTGATACCGCGATGCTTTTCCCATCAGGTGAGAAAGCCATGTCACGATCACTATAACCACAGTTATTCGAACAAGAAAAACGTACGGCTTTTGCCGCGGGGTTATCAAGTTCAATAAAATAAATGCCAGGGGTATCGGCGGGCGCTTCAAAGCCATGAAAAGCCAGTATTTTATTATCCGCAGATACATCTAAATAATAATAGCCTCCTTTTCTAGAGCAGGTTGCTAGTACCTGCTCTTGTTGGCTGGTGACATGCATTTTGATGATGTCACACTTACCTCGGCCTTTGCGAGCGAAATATAAATACTCACCCTTTTTACCCCAGGCTGACAAGCCTTCCTTATCACTGTCAAAGGTTAGTTGCTTAGCGGGTAGTTCGGGCTGGAGCGTATCCTTCATATATAAATTTGCTGCACCGTTATTGTCAGACCAGCTGTAGACGATATATCTGCCATCCGGTGAAGGAGAGGCAAATAATTCACTGCCTGGAGATTTGGTAATTTGTGTTACGGTTGGCGCGCCATGGTAGTGACCTTTATTATTTTTATTAACGTAAAAGGCGACAAGCGCAATGGCACAGGCCAAAAACACGGCCGCGTACTTACGTTGCAACGTCTGGCTAAACTTAACCAATGGCGTTGCTTGAGTACTGTCTGGTCGCTGAGATTTTAGCACAACTTTATCTAGCCATATTGGCTCTATCAATAGTCGATAGCCCACTTTGCGTATGGTCTCAATGACTTCATTGTTATCATCTTTTAAGCTTTGTCTTAAATGCCAAATGGCATTGGTTAAGGCTTTTTCACCCACATAACTATTTCCCGCCCAAACGGCGTCAATGAGCTCACTTCGAGGAATAATTCGTGGATATTGCTCGGCTAAATAGCACAAGACTTCAACAAACTTTGGTTGCAGTGATTGCTTTTCGCCATCAGCCAACTGAATGGCATATTCTAGTGGTTGAATTTGGTAATTAGCAATGGAGAAGGGTTGCTCATACTTCATTAAAAAATAGCGGTCCTGATAATTTAAAATGGCTAAAGCAAGCGATGAGAGCTAGCGATATGGCTAACAATACTGTGAATTTAAGCATAACCATTTGCGGCAGTTTGTACAATCAAATTCATGTTTTTAATCGTCATAAGGTGTCAATAATCAAAATATTAATTGTCGAGAAAAACTAGCAAGGATTAACCGTAAGTCATTGAATATAAATATTAATATGTAGGTAGATGTTAAATAGATATAGAAACGAGCTAGCGCAGATTGTAGTTAGTGGTGATATTTCATAAAACAAAGTTTGCCTGGAAAACTTTAGCTGTGTGTTATCGCTAACTCGGGCAAACACTGGTGAACCAAGGCATAAAAAATCAATGTTAATGTCGTTTAATTAACAGGTTATGCAGACAAATTAAAAAAATAAAACATGAAATACGGGAGCCGAGATGAATAAGAAACTTCTCACCATAGCAATTCAAAGTACTATCTTTAGTGCTGCAACCACTTTTATACCCAGTACTTTGGCAGAAAATGCCCAAGCACTGCAAGCAATTGAAAAATCGACAATCGCATCGACAGAACGCGAAACTGTCGGGAAAAAAGATGCTGAAGAAAGAATCACGGTAACTGGCTCACGTTTGCGCCGTGATAGTTTTAGTGTCGCGACTCCATTAGCAGTGATGAGCAAAGATGCCATTGAGGATACTGGCTTAGGTTCGCTATCTGAAATGCTAGTTGAAGAGTTGCCACAAATCTCAGAAGGCGTAAGTAACTCTAATAGTCAGTCTAATGTTTCGGCAACAGGGTTATCGACTATAAACTTGCGTGATTTAGGTACCAGCCGAACACTCACCTTGATTGATGGACGTCGTACCGTTTCAAACAGTTACAGTGGTAATTATGTCAGTTTAAGTACCATTCCCTCGGGTATGGTAGAGCGTGTGGAAGTGATCACTGGTGGCGCTTCTGCCGCCTATGGCTCAGATGCAGTTGCAGGTGTGGTTAATATTATTACCCAACAAGACAAAGAAGGTTTTGAGTTTAAAGTCAGGGCAGGTGAAAGCGCTAAAGGCGGTGGTGAAGAGTACTCTATTGATTTAGATTATGGCACCGAGTTTGCTGATGGCTTAGGTTATATGTATTTCAGCTCCAGTTTCGAAAAGCAGCGAGGCCTTAGCTTTTATGATCGAAAACGCGCGCAACAAGAAGATGCTTATCGTTACGATGCTAAGCAAATGTGTAATCAAATGCTGACTGAAAATGGTTTCCAATGTATGCGAGATATTACTAAAGCCGACTGGCGTAACAGAAGTGATGGCACTTTAGGCGGCGTATTTGGTGAGTCAAGTCGCAACGACACTCAGTTTTGGTATGACGGGCAAACATTGCGAGATGACTGGAAAGGTAATGAAGAAAAGTTTGGAATAAACTCAGCGCAGTACGTGATGTTAAAAGTGCCAGATCAAGCTGCGTCGGCGGCGTTCAAATTTGACTATCAACTACCTAATGATATTCAAGCTAACTTTCAGGTGCAGTACAGTGAAAATAAATCCCTTAATAATAAGTCACCAGAAGATGAATATGAAAGTGCTTATGCATTAACCATAGATCCAGAAACCGGCGCTCCAGGGCGGGTAAGGCCGGGTTATATTCCAATTGATAATCCGTTTGTACCTGATGAAATTGCCAATAGTGGCTTATATAAAGATCGCATCTATTGGGACCGACGTTTTGGCGAGGTGGGTGAAATTCAAACCGATAATAAGCGCACCACACTTCGCTCGTGGGCGGGTTTGCAAGGGACAATATTTGACGGTGACTGGGACTGGGATCTTTCGTTAGGTTATGGGCGTACAACACAAGATCAAACCCGTTATAACGAATTAAACACCATCAGAGTTAATGCCGCTTTACAAGCGGAGAAATTAGCTGATGGCACAATTCAATGTAAAGATGAGGCCGCTAGAGCGGCGGGTTGTGTTCCGCTAAACTTGTTTGGTGAAGGCGCAATTACCCCAGAAGCGGCAGATTATATTCGCTCAAACCCAACCATAAGCACAGAGATAGAACAAATAAATGTGCTCGGCTATATCGCAGGAGACTTATTTGACATGCCCGCAGGGCCGGTAGCAACGGTATTTGGCGTTGAGTACCGCAAAGACAAGCAAGATCTTCAAACCAGTGCTGAGCAGCAATATGGCGGCATTACCTTCAATGTGGTACCGGCATTTTATGGCGAAGTTAAGGTCACAGAGGCGTTTGCCGAGGCGGCCGTACCGCTGTTAAAAGATCAACCATTAGCGAAGCACCTCACCGCAGAACTTTCGGCGCGTGTTGCTGATTACAGTTGGTCAGGCTCAGACTTAGTTAAAAGTTATAAAACCGGCGTAACCTGGGAAGTAGTGGAAGGTTATATGTTGCGCGCAAATTACTCACGTGCACAACGAGCACCGACAATTACCGAATTATTGTCGCCGCCGCGTGGAGACTATGACAGCTTTGACGATATTTGTGATGGTGTGAGTGCAACATCAACCAGTACCGGGCATGATAATTGTCGATTAGAACCCGCCATTGCCGCATTAATAGCAGAAGATGCCAATTTTGTCTTTGAAGATGCTAACAATAGTTACTCACCTAATACCGGTAATACTGAGCTAAGCGAAGAAACCGCCGATACCTATACCTTAGGTATTTCTATCGCACCAGAATTTTTAACCGGTTTTCGCCTAGCCATAGATTATTATAATATTAAGATTGATGATGCTATTGCCCAAATTGATAATGCCGACATTATTGAGCAATGTTATAACTCTGAACTGGCATTTGGCCCAGAGAATAATTTTTGTAATGACATTACCCGTGACAGTGAAGGTAACATTATTGAAATACTGCAACGTTCTTACAATGTCGATCAAGTGCAAACTCGTGGTTATGACATTGCTGCAGCTTATGACTACAACCTAGGCGATATGGGGGACTTAAAAGTTAAGTTAGATTACACCCATGTTATTGAGCATTCAAAAACCTTTCAGACCAATGATGGCACGCAAACTAACCACTACGTTGGCGACTTAGAAAACGGTATTTTTGCGGACAAGGCGTCAGTGTCATTTACTTGGTATTACGATGATGCATGGCGCATTCGCTGGAGCACTAAGTTTAAAGGTCGTGTTATTGACAGCTTAGATCGAAAAGAAAGCTACTATGGCGCATTAGATGAAGCTGGCGAAGGGGGAATTTTTCTTGAAAATGAAGCCGCATGTTTAGCCGGTGAGGCGTCATGTGTTGAGAATCCTGAAGATCCGGCATTTTATAAAATCAGCTCCTATATTAAACATAGCTTGTCAGTTTCTTACGCGACAGACCTATCAAATGGCGCCGAGTTACGCATGTTTGCTGGTGTTAACAACCTTTTTGATGAAAATGGCGCGTTTATTTTGGGTGGTCGTGGTAATTATGACAGTGAGTATGGCGGTGGCATGGGGCGTTTCTTTTATGCTGGTGCTGAAGTTAAGTTTTAACATGAGCACTTAATTCAACCAACTTAAGCACATGGAAGTGCACATTTATACATATGGCGGTTTTCCGTAACGGGAAAGCGCCAACACGTTAAACTTCGCGATTAAACGAAGTTTACCTTTTCAAAACCTCAGTTCTGGAGAGCGTATGCTTTTCAATAAAAATAGCGTCACCTTAGTTACTTTGTTTGTGCTTTTGGCCTGTGCCGCTGCTGCAAATGCCGTAACGTTAACGGTGGCAAGTAAGTCGATAAAGGCACAGCAACAGCCATTATCCGTTTTGGCCGCCGACAGCCAGCCAATTCAGGCGCTGGTATCAGATCTTAATGATGGGCCGTTTGTCTTTAAAGATAACGATAAGCTAACCGCGTTATGGGTATGTAACGGTGAAAAAGTAACGCAATATTTTGACCCGCAAACTTTGCCTCTGGTACTGGCCTATTGTCAAGAGCCGGTGACATTAGATCGCAGCCATTTTTTAGAGCAGACAGTACTTGAATATCAAGGTGATTTTTCCGTTGCTGCTAGCAGTGATTTTCATGGCCAATATCAACTGATGTTACGCTTATTAAAAAATAACAACATTGTTGATCAGCAAGGGCATTGGTCGTTTGGCAATGGCCATTTTGTTATCACAGGTGATGTATTTGACCGTGGAGATAAAGTTACCGAAATCTTATGGTTTTTGTATCGTCTTGAGCAAGAAGCAGAGCAAGCCGGCGGTAAACTTCACTTATTATTGGGTAATCATGAGGTAATGGTGCTAAACGGTGACCTGCGTTATGTACATGACAAATATCTACACGTCAGCAAGCGTTTAAATATCGCTTATCAACAGCTCTATGGTAAAGGTACTGTGCTAGGCGATTGGTTGCGCACCAAAGCCGTACTGGTGAAAATTAATAATATGTTATTTACCCATGGTGGTTTTCATCCATCGTTAGTGACTGAACAACGTTCATTACAAGCGATAAATCAAGTTTTTAAAGCCAACCTTGTTAAAGCTGAGTTAACGACGCCCAGAAGTGGTTGGAGTGAGTACCTGCACAAGCGCAATGGGCCTATTTGGTATCGGGGCTATTTTAAAGGCAGCGAAAGCGATAAAGGCGCCAGTGCAGCAGAAATCGCGCTCTTACTTAAGCACTTTGACGTAGAGCACTTAGTGGTAGGGCATACTTCCCAGTCACAGGTCACAACGCGATATCAGGGCAAAGTTATTGCCATTGATAGCAGTATTAAACATGGCCAATATGGCGAGCTGCTGTTAGTAAAAGGTCGACAAAAGTGGCGCGGCAGCTTATCGGGAAAACCTTTAGTACTTGAGTAAAGCCGTGTGGTCTATGTTAGTATCATCTTTTACTAACGATGACGCTTTTTATTTGTGCACAACGTACTATGAGGTTAAAAATGTTATTAAAAATAGCGGGGGTGTTTTTTGTCGCCTTGGCCTTTATTGGTGCTTTTTTACCTTTGCTACCTACCACACCGTTTTTACTGGTGGCTGCGGCTTGTTTTGCAAAGTCGTCACCGCGTATGCATAAAATGTTATTGGCCAATAAAGTTTTTGGACCTATGATTTACCATTGGCAGCAGTCACGCAGTATTCCAAAGCGTGCGAAAATAATTGCCCTTAGCTCTATGATAATTGCGGTAGCTTGGTCCTGCTATGTTCTGCCAGCACTATGGCTGAAACTGCTCGTTGTCGGCTTAGTGCTATGGCCTTTTATCTTTCTCTGGCGCTTACCTATCTCAGATGGCAATAATGCGCCAATTTCAGCGAAAACAAAGCGGGCACAAGCTCAGCGAGAGAATAACTTGCGCCCATGATAACGCCTGATAAATCAAGGTTAGGCTAAGGCTTGAGCTATTAATTTACCGGTTTGTGTTGGTAGCGATAAACTCAACGCAATTTCTTGACCTTGGGTAGACATTTTTCGCCAAGTTAATTGCAGAATGCGAATGATTTTTTCTTCTTTGTGCTTGGCAGCAAATGCTTCGAAGTAATATTGTAAAAATACTAAGCAAGCGACATCTTCCAAGGTTTGCGTATCAGGATCAGACTTTAAGTTTTCTTTTCGGATAATGCGAGCAGTGGCATTGGCATCTTCTTCACTGTAGCCGTGCTCTAACATAACCGCTTTTGCGGTAGCGCCGTGATAAATCCCTAAGGCTTTGCGCCAAGCAAGGTAGCCTGATTTGCCACTAGGAAAGTCAGCGCGCTTTAATTGCCAACGTTTTACATGTTGGGCACGAGCGGCAATTTTTAACTGCTCGCTGGCATTTGGCCAGTAGGTGTCGAGGCAAGCCGACATATATTGACCATATAACAATTCTTTAGGGTGGCTAACACCGTCAACAACTGTGGTGTTGGTATCCGCTTGGTTGATGGCATCTATGGCGTGAAAAACATTTTTTAATTGGGACATGTAATTTAATTGGGACATGTAAATAGGTAACGAAAACGGTTTAACAAAGCCTGTAGTCTACTGGTTTTTTCTACAGATAAATACCATTGTCGGCTAAAATCTGTTTTGATTGTAAATTATGTGCAACTAGATGCGACATTGATATTGTCGTTAACATGGCTTTTAAGTATAATGTTTTCCCGTCCTACTAAATTGATTGGTTTATCAAAAACTAACTTAATTTAGTGCAAAATTTCTGTTTTTCCTGACTCTGGGTATCGCATGACAACTAGATATATTTTTGTTACTGGCGGCGTTGTATCGTCTCTTGGTAAAGGTATTGCTGCAGCATCATTGGCGGCAATTCTCGAAGCACGTGGTTTAAAAGTTACCATGCTAAAGCTTGACCCTTATATTAATGTGGATCCAGGGACGATGAGCCCAATTCAGCATGGTGAAGTGTTTGTTACCGAAGACGGAGCAGAGACAGATCTTGACTTAGGCCACTATGAGCGTTTTATTCGCACCAAAATGACCAAACGCAATAACTTCACTACCGGTCGTATCTATCAAGATATTCTGGCTCGTGAGCGCAAAGGTGAATTTCTCGGTGCTACCATTCAAGTGATCCCACATATTACCAATGATATTAAGCGTCGCGTCATTGAAGGGGCAGAAGGCTATGATATCGCCATGGTAGAAATTGGCGGCACTGTTGGTGATATTGAGTCGCAACCATTCTTAGAAGCAATTCGTCAATTAGGTGTTGAACTAGGGCGTGAACGAGCAATGTTTATGCATTTAACCTTAGTGCCTTATATTGCCGCCGCTGGTGAAATTAAGACTAAGCCAACACAGCACTCGGTTAAAGAATTACGCTCGATTGGTATTTTTCCTGATATTCTTGTTTGTCGAAGCGAGCGTGCAATCCCAGCCAACGAGCGTACTAAAATTTCGTTATTTACTAACGTTGAGAATAAAGCCGTTATTTCGATGCGCGATGTTGACTCCATCTACAAAGTGCCGGCGCTCCTTAAGGCTCAAGGTGCGGATGAGTTAGTGGTTAATCGTTTTGGCCTTGATGTTCCAGAAGCAGACTTGTCCGATTGGGAGCAGGTACTATATAAAGAAGCGAACCCATCGGGTGAAGTAGTCATTGGTATGGTGGGTAAATATACTGAGTTACCCGATGCTTACAAGTCGGTCAATGAAGCCTTAAAGCATGCCGGTATTCAAAACCAAATAAAAGTTAAAATACGCTATATTGACTCACAAGATGTTGAATCGAAAGGGGTTGAAGTTTTTGACGGCCTTGACGCTATATTAGTCCCTGGTGGTTTTGGCGAGCGTGGAGTTGAAGGTAAAATATTAACCGCGCAATATGCCCGTGAAAACAAAATACCCTATTTAGGTATTTGTTTAGGAATGCAAGTAGCCTTAATCGATTATGCGCGTAATGTTGCTGGTTTAAGTGACGCTCACAGCACAGAGTTCGACGCTGAAACAGCGCACCCTGTCGTGGGTTTAATTAATGAATGGCTAGATGATGAAGGTAAAATTGAATATCGCAGTGCCGATTCTGATTTAGGCGGCACGATGCGCTTAGGCTCACAGCTGTGTCATATCTTAAAAGGTACTAAAGCTTATGACGTTTATGGTAGTGAAACCATTTATGAAAGACACCGTCATCGTTTTGAGGTAAATAATAACTACCGTGAACAATTAAGCCAAGCAGGGTTAGTGTTCTCGGGTTTATCTACCGATAAGAGTTTAGTCGAGGTGATTGAAAATCCCGATCACCCTTGGTTTATTGCTGGGCAATTTCATCCTGAGTTTAACTCGACACCTCGCGATGGCCACCCACTGTTTACGGGCTTTATTGCTGCCGCCTTTGCGCATCAAAAGCAACAAACCCGTTAACAAGTATTGACCAAAACCGTAGCTTATTGCTGCGGTTTTGTTTTTAGTTGCCGTGAGTTTTGATTCCGGTTAACCGCTAAGAAAATCACTGAATTTAACTTTTTAATTTATCGTTTATAGCCTGCCAATGGCAGTAAATAAGGAATAGGGAACATAATGTCGAACATCAGTAAAATAATCGCTCGCGAAATCATGGATTCTCGTGGTAACCCAACCGTAGAAGCCGACGTTTATTTAGCCTCTGGCGCATGGGGACGCGCAGCTGCTCCTTCTGGCGCATCAACCGGCTCTCGTGAAGCTCTAGAATTACGTGACGGTGATAAAGGCCGTTACTTAGGCAAAGGCGTATTAAAAGCCGTTGCTGCCGTTAATAATGATATTGCTAAAGCGCTGATAGGTAAAAATGCCCTTGAGCAAGCGAATATTGACCAAATCATGATTGACTTAGATGGCACGGAAAACAAAGAAAACTTTGGTGCCAATGCTATTCTTGCAGTGTCGCTCGCGAACGCGAAAGCGGCAGCAATGGAGAAAAAAGTACAGTTATTTGAACATATAGCTGATCTGAACGGTACCTCGGGTCAATACTCATTACCTTTACCTATGATGAATATCATTAATGGTGGTGAGCATGCTGATAACAATGTGGATATTCAAGAGTTTATGATCCAACCAGTTGGTGCAAAAAGCTTTTCTGAAGCCTTACGAATGGGCGCTGAAATATTCCATGCTTTGAAAAAAGTATTATCGTCAAAAGGCATGAGCACAGCCGTTGGTGATGAAGGCGGCTTTGCGCCAAACCTAGCATCAAACGCGGAAGCGCTAGCGGTAATTAAAGTCGCGACAGCAGATGCTGGTTATGAATTAGGGAAAGATGTAACGCTTGCGCTTGATTGTGCGGCCTCTGAGTTTTACAACGCGGAAAAAGGTATTTATGACCTGACTGGCGAAGGTAAGCAATTTACCGCTAATGAATTCTCAGACTTCTTAGCGAGTCTGTGTGAGCAATACCCGATAGTGTCAATTGAAGATGGTTTAGACGAGTCAGACTGGGATGGTTTTAAATACCAAACCGATCTTATTGGCGATAAAGTGCAAATTGTTGGTGACGACCTATTTGTGACGAACACCAAAATTTTAGCCCGCGGTATTGAGCAAGGTATTGGCAACTCTATCTTGATCAAATTTAACCAAATTGGTTCATTAACAGAAACGCTTGCCGCCATTAAAATGGCAAAAGATGCCGGCTTTACTGCCGTTATTTCACATCGCAGTGGTGAAACTGAAGATGCAACCATTGCTGATTTAGCGGTAGGTACAGCGGCAGGACAAATTAAAACCGGTTCGCTATGTCGCTCAGACCGTGTTGCTAAATACAATCAGTTGCTACGTATTGAAGAATTTTTGGGTGATAAAGCGGTATTTAATGGTTTATCAGAAGTTAAAGGCCAGTAACCTCTCACTTGACTGTTTCCCGATATTTAAGGCTAGTCAGTTTTCTCGCTAGACAGTATTTAAATGCATATAAAGCCACTCATTGAGTTAATGCCGTTCGGATAAGGATCATTCCTTATATCGCAACGGATATCGGCTCGGAATATAAAGCACCGAACGTGGAAACGTTCGGTGCTTTCTTTTATCTGGAAGTATGAAGTGTTTTATATCTGCTC
>NZ_NBOC01000020.1 GCF_002104455.1 Colwellia chukchiensis
GCAGATATAAAACACTTCATACTTCCAGATAAAAGAAAGCACCGAACGTTTCCACGTTCGGTGCTTTATATTCCGAGCCGATATCCGTTGCGATATAAGGAATGATCCTTATCCGAACGGCATTAACCCTTAGGTGGCCTTTTTCATGTCGTTAGCATCACTTAGTGTTTGCTGTGATATTTTGCTGGCGTGGTTTTATTGGGCAAAGTTGCCTGCATAAAGTCACGAATATCCTGATTAGAGGCTTCTAGGTCTTGATAGCGTAAGTACATCATGTGTCCGCTGCGATAGCCTTTAAACGATAAGCGATCACGCATTTTACCGCTTGGGTCAAGCTGCCATAGTGTATATTTTGCATCGAAGTAATTCGTTGCACCATCATAATAACCGGCTTGTACCATGACATTAAGGTACGGGTTTTGCGCCATGGCTAGACGTAAATTTTCGCCAGTTTTATTTTTGCTTCTATCCCACGGATGCACATTACCAAACATGTTGTATTTGATGTCGGTTTTATAATTAAGCTCTTCACGCAAGTAATAATTGATGGCAGGAGTAAAGCTATGCAACCAAGAAGTGAGCTCGGCGTTATAGTCAGGGCGACTGCCCGAAACTTTCTCATCTATGCCTAAGTAGCGTGAGTCTAAGCGACCTACAGTTTGTTCGCGATGACGAAGAATTTCTTTCCAAAAATATGAGGCTTCAATATCTAAGTTATTGGCCAAAACAGTTTGCACCGATAAACCTGAATAGTGTGCCACTTGTTGTGCAATGCGCTGCTTTTCTTCCGCACTGATAAAGCCACCTTTGGCGAGGGCGGGTAAGTATTGCTCGAGCGTAAATTGCTCAACTTCAGGTAAAATTTCTAACAAGTCGCGGTTTTGCAACTCGCTGCTTAGTGCCTTGTGATACCAAGCGGTTGCCGCAAAGTAGGGTAGGCGATTAGCGGCTTTAACTGGACCGTCACGTTTGATACCAATATCGGTAGGCGAGACTAAAATCACCCCGTTTAGGTACATCCATTGTCTTGCTTGTAACTCTAATGCTAAGCCAGAAACACGCGTGGTACCGTAACTTTCACCAATTAAGTATTTTGGCGACTGCCAACGATTATTGCGACTGACAAAGGTGTTGATCCACTCCGCTAAGTATTTTACATCGGCGTTAACACCAAAAAACATTTTTTGCTGCTGCTCTTTTGAAGGCATTTTGCCGTCAGCGTCAGGTAAAACGCGAGAATAGCCAGTGTTGACCGGGTTAACAAAAACGATATCGGCAGTGTCTAGAATAGAAAACTCATTGGTTTTGACACCATAAGGCTGTAGAGGAAAGCCTTCGCTGTCAACATTGAGCACTTTCGGGCCGGTATAGGCCACATGCATCCATACGGATGCGGAACCCGGGCCGCCATTAAATGAGATCAAAAGCGGGCGAGCGGCTCTGTTTTTTACTTTTGAGCGTTGATAATAAGTATAAAATAAGCTGGCAATCGGTTTGCCTTGCTCATCCCAAACTGGTTGTGTGCCGGTGGTGGCGGTATAGTCAAACGACTTACCATTGACTTTGGTGCTGTGGCTAGTGGTATTTTTTTCATCTATAGGTAACTGACGTGAAAACTCAGCATGGGCCCAAGGTGATAGTAATACAAGTAGACTTGATAAAATGATAATACGCCTGATGGTCATGACAATATCCTTAAATTAATTACCTTATTAGCCTACGTCAGCATGAGCAAAAAATCATACTTTATAGTTAAAAGGGTATTTTTAAGCGACTAACTACCGCATGCGTGTTGCACTATCATGTTAGTCAACTGACGCCGTATTCAAATAAACCACAATTAAGTGATCGCCGCTAATTTGCATACTGTTTTTGTTAAGGTTGGTGATTTTGATCAGCTCACCGGCGGCGACAGTTTTTAGCGCTGTGTTGGGGTTATTTGGCGATAAAGCCGTTAACGTTACCGGATTAAATAAACTATAAATAAAGCAGATCTCACTGGCGGCAAGCGTAATGTCGGTGGCGTTAGGTTGACAATTTACCTTAGCGTTAACGCTGGCACTATCGGTAATAACATTAAAATCAGTGATCTCACCGGCAGGTAAATTGGCAACGGTTTTCGCGCCACCGTCAAATGTGGCAACATCAAGCAACTGCGTTAAGCGATCTATTTTATTGTCATCATGCTGCAAGTTGATGCCGTTACCATCAATCAGCACTAAATTACGCGTGTAGCCAGAGAAGTTGGAAAACACCCCATCTTCGCTGACCGTGGCCATGCTTAAGCGCCATTGAAAATTATCTAAGCTTCCACCAGGGTTGATGGCCAGCTCAAGTGTTTCTCCTTTGCCGTTTTTCCATGGCACAGTAGTAAAGTGTTGCGGTGTAATAATTTCTATCATGGTTTAATATCTCAAGGTATTTGGGCAATTAAAAAGGCGTGCTAAGCGTTGGGCTAGTGTAGCGTGAATATCATGCCTTTACTTGTGTTTACTGTGTTTGCACTCAAAATTAGCTTTATTGTACGTTTATCCTCACTTTAGCACTGTTAAGTTGGCGAACAGATTGATTAACCGAAGCGGGGTTGCTAGCATTCGACGTGAATTCTTATGACTAAATAAAAGGAGATTATGGTGTTTAAAAAATCGTTAATGGCGTTGGCGTTTTTAACCTTGCCGCTAAGCGCTTCGGCAAACTGGTCAGCCGGAGGCGGCTATGCAAACTTGTCTGAAGATGATATTAAGTTTGGCGTGATATACGGCGCAGTGGGTTACGAGTTTGCTGAAACAGGCAGCGAATTCTCATTTATGCCAGAGCTGCGCTTAGGTACAGGTATTGATGACGACAAGGTGCCAGGCGTTGGTGGTGCTATTACAGTGGAAGTGACACGTTTTATCGCACTATCAGTGCGTGGTCAGTATAACCACAACAGTGGCTTTTATGCCTATGTTATGCCTTCATATGCCAACTTAGAAGTAAAAGCGAGTTCATTTTATGGCTCTGCGAGTGATGACAGCTGGGAGTTAGGTTTAGGCGCAGGTTTGGGTAAAAAACTAAACGCTAATACCCGTGTTGAAGCTTCATATGAAAATTATGATGGTACAGACATGTGGACGGTTGCCTTTAAATACGCTTTTTAGCATTTTGATATTTATTACCGCTAGGGAAGCCAATTGGCTTCCCTAAATTATGCATAATACTTCAAAATTAAGCGCTTATTTTAACGATGATATGTACTGGGCTAGTGCATCTATTTCTTCATCAGAAAGGTTAGCAGCAACGCCTTGCATCATAGCATTAAGGTCATTATTACGTGAGCCGTCGCGGAATTTTTTTAACTGACTTGCTAAGTATTCTACGTTTTGGCTAGCAAGGGCAGGAAAACCCGCACTTTCCATGCCTTTCCCGTTAATACCATGGCAAGCAACACAGGCAGTGACTTGCATCGCAGCATTGCCGCCTAAGTAAAGCTTTTTACCCAAGGCATTGTCGCTACCGTTACCTGCGTTAATTGTTTTGCTGGCATAAAATGCCGCTAAATCGGCGATATCTTGTTCACTAAGGCCCATGGCCATACCACCCATAACAGGGTCGACACGACCAGACTTGCCACCTGTGGTCATTGCCAATTTAAATTCAGTTAATTGCTTTGCTAAGTAAGTTGCACTTTGTCCTGCTAATTTAGGGTACATGGTAACTGGGCTGTTACCGTCAGCACCATGACACGCAGCACACATAGCGGCTTTATTTTCACCTGCAGCGGCATTACCTTCAACCGCTTGGGCAGTGGTTACTGCGCTTAATCCGAATAAAACAGTCATGATAAATTTTTTCATTAGCTTGGTCTCTGCTTGTCATTGATACGAAAAAGAAAGGTTAACTTGTTCGCGGTTGCGATTATTATAACTTTGGCATTCTACACGAATTTAGTAAATGTGAAATATTGGCGTTAAAAAATCAATGAAATCGTGCGTAATTAGATGGCCATTTAGAAGTAAAAAAGCAGCGACGATCGCTGCTTTTTGGTTTTTGTCTTAGCTATTGCAACTACAGGGCGCTGATTACTTCATTGCCGCCATGTATTTTGCTAATTCATCAATATCACTGGCTGATAAGCTTGAGGTCACGCTTTGCATCATAGTGTTGTAGTCATTATCACGTTGCCCTTGTTTGAACTTTAATAGTTGGGCTTTTAGGTAAGCTTCGTTTTGTCCTGCAATAGCTGGAAAGCCAGCGTTAGGCATACCTTTACCGTTCACGCCATGACAGGCAACACAAGCCGTGACTTTGCCTTTAATGCTGACATCACCACCAAAGTAAATTTTCTTACCAATATCTGAGCTAGGTAAGTCGGCAGTGACAAGCTTTTGTGCAGCAAAGTAACTGGCAATCTCTTGCATGTCTTGATCACTTAGTGCGGCGGCCATAGGCGCCATAACAGGGTCTTTACGCGCACCTGATTTAAATTCTTGCAGTTGTTTAACTAGGTATTGCGCATTTTGTCCAGCAAGTTTTGGATAAATGGCAACTGGGCTGTTGCCATCGTTACCGTGACATGCGGCACAAGTTGCGGCTTTTGCTTTACCGGCAATCACTTCATCAGTGATCGCTGCACTTGGCGCAACTTTACGTGACTTTATGTGCGCTACTGCGGCTGGGTCGGCAAAATACGCCGCCATGTCAGCAATATCATCTTCGGTCATAGCACCAGCAAATTGGTTCATGGCGTAGTTAGTACGCGCTTTATTTTTAAAGTTATGTAATTGCTTGGCAATATATTCAGGATGCTGATTAGCCAGGTTAGGGTAGATCAATACTTCACTGTGACCTTCTTTTCCGTGACAATCGATACAAGCCGCAATACTGCGAGACGCGTCACCTAATTCATAAAGGCTTTTGCCTGCAGCAGGGTCTGGTACATATGCTGCTGGTGCGGCTGTTGCTGGGCTACCCGTGTCAGTCGCAGCTGCCTCTGGGCTAGCACCGTCACGCGGTAAACTGGCAAAGTAGGCGGCAACGTCTGCCATGTCTTGCTCAGGAAGACCGGCGGCCATAGGCGCCATTAACGCATCGTTACGATCTCCATTTTTAAACGCTTTTAATTGTTTAACAATATAATCTGCATGTTGACCGGCTAGGTTAGGAAAGTTGTCGGCCGCGCCGATACCATTGGCACCATGACAGGCAGCACAAGTAGCCGCTTTAGTTTTACCTGCGCTAGCATCGCCTGATGCCGCGACAGCGATATTAATACCAAATAGGGTTAAAACTAGCGAAATTAAAATGTGTTTCATAACAAAACTCTCAACATGCTTTTTGTATTTTTATTGAATTGATTCAATAAGCCGAAAAAAATTGCCGACATCATACACCAATAATGGACTTTAGAGGGGGTTTTAGCGAAAAAAAGTTGCTTAATATTTAATACAATTGCATCTTTAATGTCAAAAAACGATATAATGCGGTTTTTATTACTAGCTTGGATCTAAATCTTGTCTACTACAGCCATTCACCTTAACAAAGCGACTTTTACCATTAGCGCACCCGATATTCGTCGTTTACCCGCTGATAGCGGTATTGAAGTGGCTTTTGCTGGTCGTTCAAACGCCGGTAAGTCAAGCGCGTTAAATACCCTAACTAATCAAAAAAGCTTAGCGCGTACCAGTAAAACACCGGGCCGCACACAGTTGATTAATATTTTCGAAATTGCCGAAAACAAACGTTTAGTGGACTTACCTGGCTATGGCTTTGCCAAAGTGCCGATGGAAATGAAGAAAAAATGGCAAAAAGCGCTAGGAGAGTATTTAGAAAAACGTGAGTGCTTAAAAGGTTTAGTGATCTTAATGGATATAAGGCACCCGTTAAAAGATTTGGATATGGACCTTATTCAATGGGCGGCAGACAGTGACTTACCTGTGTTAGCGCTATTAACAAAAAGTGATAAGTTGTCACAAGGGAAAGTCAGCGCGCAAGTATTAGCGGTAAAAAAACAGCTAGCTACACTCAATGCCGATATAAAAGTACAGGCATTTTCATCACTTAAACGCACAGGTGCTGTGCAAGCAGATGCGATTATTTGTCAGTGGTTTCAAGATCAAGATAATGCCGCCGTAAGCGATGAGCTTGATAGCAGCGACGCATAATGGTTATTATTTGCTAATAAAAACGCCGCAAATGTTGCGGCGTTTTTTGCTTTGAAAGCTTACGGCTTTCACATTGATATTATGACTCTGGCAATTGCCAATCAGGGCGCGGGAAGTGGCAAGTGTAGCCGTGAGGCACACGCTGTAAATAATCTTGATGTTCTACTTCTGCGGGCCAAAAATCGCCCACTGGCGCTACTTCGGTAACCACTTTACCTGGCCAAAGCCCTGACGCTTCAACATCTGTAATGGTTTTTTCAGCCATGGCTTTTTGTGCATCGCTGGTGTAATAAATTGCGGAACGATAAGCGCGGCCATGATCATTACCCTGCCGATTTTCAGTTGTTGGATCATGAATTTGGAAGAAATAAGCAAGAATTTTGCGGTAGCTGATTTCGCTGCTATCAAAATATATTTCTAACGCTTCAGCGTGATCGCCATGATTTTGATAAGTGGCATTTTCAGTATCGCCACCTGAATAGCCGGCACACGTTTTGATGACCCCAGGCAATTGCCGAATCAGCTCTTGCATGCCCCAAAAGCAACCACCAGCCAATACCGCGCGTTCTATGGTCATAGTTTACTCCTCTACATAGCTTAAATAATCTTGATAACCTGCTGCAACCATATCATCACGATGGATAAACTTCAGCGATGCAGAATTTATACAATAACGTAAACCACCTTGCGCAACCGGGCCGTCATTAAAAACATGACCTAAATGGCTATCACCGTGTGTAGAGCGTACTTCGGTACGAAGCATACCATGTGATTGATCAGTTAACTCTTGCACGTTGTCGTTAGAAATTGGCTGGGTAAAACTTGGCCAACCACAACCGGCATCAAATTTAGTGCTAGAGGCAAATAAAGGCTCGCCAGAAACAATATCCACATAAATACCTGGGGCGGTGTTTTCTAGTAACTCGCCAGTCCAAGGTCGCTCAGTTCCATTTTCTTGGGTGACACGATATTGCTCAGCCGATAAGGCAGCAATAGCGGCGCTAGACTTTTTATATTCAGGCATAGGTACTCCTTAGTGGGTGCATACAAACAACGCTGCTTGCAATATATCGTGATAGCTAGCGCTAAACAATAGACCTGAAAATGGTCACTTAATTTCACTAATTCTGAGCATAAGTGCAGTTTAGGGCAATTTACTATTTAATCGCAGGGCTAAGGCATAGTGTTGAACATAAGCTAATGCCAATATTGGTTAGCAGCGGTAGTGGTTATGAGTAATTTCAACACCAGCTCGTGCTCATCGACGTAAAAAATAGCCATAAAAAAACCGATGGCTAAAGTGGCCATCGGCGTAGTTAGCTTTGGGGAAGCTATAATTCAAAATTAATACAACAGGCGTTCTAACGAGAACAAAGAGATTATAGAGCATCAGCTCTATAATTGTAAAGTATTTACACTAATAAGCTTGATTTAAATCAAATGAGTGTGGTTATGGGGGTGTGGAGGTGTCATAAATAATGAGAATGGTGTCAACAAATGAGAATTTGTGACTACGCATAATGTTTGAGATTAACAATCACTGAATTCCATTACTTAGTTAATCCGTCTGTCATGGCTGAAATAAGAGAAGGCTAAAATCTAAAATAACATTTTTCCAAAAGCAAAGCCTGCTAGTACTTTCTGATTCTTAATCCAGCCTTTGTTCCAATACGTTTGATTGCCTTTCATCATATCAATCAATCCTTCAAATATCTTATCTTTGGCATCCTTAGATGCAGTTGAGCCTATCGGAGAGGTATTTCCTAGTTTATGCATTGCTGCAAACTCCAAGATATGTTGATGCATATCAAATTTTCGAGTCTCTGGAAATTTTTGCTCCTTGGCACAAAAAGAAAGAAAATCACACATAGAGGTGTTAGCTTCATTGCAAATATGAACTATACCTTCTAAGTCTTCGATAGCACAGAAATGAATGTTCTCAGGTGGAAGCATATTGTTGATAGTTTTTTTTAGCTTTTGGCTGTGCTCTGGGAGCAAATATTCTAGCAAATCACAACAATCACCAATATAGTAATTTTGGTGAGTAACAATCAGTGCATGCCGATTTTCATATTCTTTAATACTATCGTTTTTTACTGAGTCCAAAAGTTGAATACATTGTGATACTTGTTCTACGCCTTTTAGGTGAATATCCCTGATTTGATCTCTTAAGATACGAGGGTTATCCGTAATCAATACTCGGCTTTTAGGTTCCGCACCTTTAGCATCAATTAATAGTGTTTTGTCTTTTTCAATAACAATAAAGTCAACTACTTTACCTTCTAACTTATTTTCCTTGTAAATAGATTTGATGTTAGTTTCTGTGAAAAATCTATGCTTAAACTCAATCAATAGCTCTTCCAAATACCGTTCAAATGATGAGGTGAATTTATCTTTAAATCTACTTGGATCTGCTTGTTTAAGAATCCTCAATATAAACTCTGAAATACCAATACTAAGCACCGTAGAATGAGGAGTTGTAATTCCATCAGGTATAATTAATACAGGCTTTTGAATCAAAAATGGTTCTTCAAAATACTCATCCCGCCTTATTGTTCTATTTAGTAGGCGCTTTTGTTTAATTAATGACTCTATTTCGTAAACATTCCCTCCAACGAGATTCAGTAATTTTTTTAATTCCCTAAAGCTAAAATAAGGGCACATATATTCCACAAGTTCTTGATACTTAATTACGGGCGAGTGATTCCATGTAAAAACCAATTGGAGCAATGCTGAAAACAATAAGAAACGCTCAAATTCAATACCTGTGATTCTGTTGAAGTCCTCTTTGGGCAATGAGCTGGCTGATGGCTGCATTAGCATTGAATAAAATCGAAATAAGAAATAAAGGTGTTGTATCGGGTGTGTTTGAAACCTTAATTGAGGAATGATCATTTTTCGGAGAACCATTCTAAAGTTTTTATTATTAGTGATATCTGACGCATCAGATTGGATATTCCAAATATCTTCAAGAATTTGTTGAGCTTGTTTATCTGAGGCTATTTTGGGATTACTACGAGGAGTTAACTCTAAAGCCCACTCCAAAGCTAAAAAGGCAATCCAAGGTCTACGCTCGGCAGAGTGTTCATTATCAGGTTTGTAGTGTAAATATCGAATAAAGTAGCTAACTAATGATTCATGAGTAAAGGACTTTATTTTTTCTCTGATTTTAATTACCTTATCTTCAAAAGACATAATCAATCAGCTCCTCTTCGATATCCAAAACAATTACTACATAGTTTGCAATTTCAATATGTAATCGTATTTACCATCTTTATGCCAATCCGTTTTTGAAATAGAAAGGAGTTGATTCCCGATGTTTTTTTCAATACTTTTTCCAGAAGCCAGCGCTAAATAAGCATCATCAGGAATTACACATCCCATAGCTAGTTCAAATAATGTTGAAGCAAGTTCTAAAAAGGTTTCATGCGATTTGTCGAGATCATCTATTTCATTAACATTAAGTTTTAAAGTAAGTTGCTTCGCTGATACCCTACCACCTTCAATATAATACGCAATGTTGTTCGGTAATATACCAGTTCCAATCTCAAGATACCTTGAGGATGCGTGCCAAGTATCATCATAAATATTCTTATATAACCCTGTCTCTAGATTTAAATCTATTAGGTAATCTTTTGCAATGTATGGCGACCAACCCTGTTCTAAAGGTATAAAAGGAGGGTTTTTCTCGTCTTTTATCTGCTGAAACAGGTTATCAAATGAGGAATTAATATCTGCTTTAGATTTAATGTCTAAACAAGCGACATTGTTTGCCCATCTTACTAATTTGGCAAATCTAAGATGGCATTTTCTAATAGAAGTTAACTTTGCATACTTGAGTAGTTGAGGGTCTTTTATAAATAATCCTAACCTTACAAAAATGCTTTGGTAGTTGTTAAATACTGCTAGTAAATATAAAAATGGAAGCAATAAAAGTGATAGTGCTGTAGGAATAATTAGATCGTAAATAGTTTTAAGTTGTCCAAGTTCACCAAAAGCGGTAATGAGCTTATAAACTGTAAAAATAACTATAAATAATCCAATAGCTTCAGTTAACTTAGTCAAAAGTTGTTCAACTATTTTATGCTCTTCTTTTTGTTGGCTAACAGCAATCATTCCACCAATTACTACCATTAATGGAATAAAAATTAACTCTACCCAAAGGCTAAATGTATAAACACTTAAGACAAATTGAATTACTACAATAATTTTAAGGTTGTCTTTGATTGCTTTACTAAAATAATACGGCTCATCAGAAGCCTTAGTAATCTGAAAAAAAGAATAAGAAGCAGCAGAGAAAAACCAAAAAATTACGTTTTTTATTTGATGACTTTCCCAGAGACCAAATGAATCAATGGCAGCGATCATAGCCAAAGTATATACAGCCATCAAAATAAAAGAGACAATAATAAATCTACTAAAAAATATTTCGACGATCTGCCTAAATAACGCTCTTACGTTTTTTATCGTAAAAGCCCAGATCAAAAAAACTATAGCCCAAATACCAGTAGCTATTTCCCTATTGTTCAAAATGTCCATTGCAATTGATTTTCCTTTACCGATAAATCTTTGTTCTTTTACTCGAAAAGTGCTGGTACTTGTCCAAATTTTTTCATTAGTGAGTAAATACGAGCATCCAACTTTAAATACTTTGAATATACTTTAGGGTTTCCGTAGCTCCCTGTTAATTTGTTTTGAGTGATGTCTCTAATTTGACAAAGCTTTTCTAGAGCTGCTCTTGCAACATCACTATCAAATAAATTGTGTACCTCAACATTTAATATATCTTCCACTCGATTTAAACAGTCTACCCCCCAAAAACCGTCTCCATAATCTGTGAAACCAATGCTAAGCAAACCGCCCTTATTAGATAGATGATCGATCACGGTTTTATCAAAAATGACTCTGGGCCAATCAGCAAATTGACTTTCTAGCTCGTATGCTCGAATCATTGCTGGGCCGAATACAGCATCTCTTGCATGGTACAATTCCCCGTATGACATTCCACCACGTAGTGCAATACTTTGGTTCAAATAGGTATCTTGCAACATTCTAACGGTTGCGGTAACTAAAATGTTTGCTGCACTTTCAACGTAAGACTCTTTTGTTGCTATGGACAAAACAATACAGTCGCTAAAAGTTGTAGCTATTGGTTCGCTACCAATCTTACTCATGAATTCTTTATTCGACTTAAGCGTGTGCTTTATATCACTCACTACTTCATGAACGGTGCTACATTCCATAGTTTTTACAAGTGAGGAAAAACCTAGTATATCTAGAAAAAGGCATAACCTTTTTTCGTAATTATCATACATAAATTAATCAATACTCCTACCAATTATTCGACTTAAAATATTAACTACAGATCTTTCTCCAGAACGTGCATATGCGCTTATGAAGTAATTACGAAAAGTAAAAAACAACCCAACAATTCCGCTTACTATTCCAAGATATTCTAGCCAGTGAACTCTTCTTATAAGTACCATTTTTAACCCTTCAGTTATAGGTCGAGAAAGTTGTTCATCAATAGAAGACATCACCCAAGCTGGCGCGATGAAGTAAAAAAAAGTGAATGTTGCTAGCCCTAACGTCAATGCTCCCCACCACGGAAGCCTAGAGCTTGCATAAATTGAATCATTAATGATTTGAGATGAGTGAGACTTTCTTCTGTAGCGTCTTGCCATAATTAAATTCCGTTTGCTTTTTAATCCAATATTTTGTTTTTCAACTAAAATTAATATAACTAATCAGTGAAAGTTACTCCAGATGAAAAAGTCATATGGTTATCGATTACATTTTGATTGTGTCTATTTTCGATGGGACGAGAATCAATATGCCTACAGAAAAATAACCTTAGATGATTTGATACAAGCGGGTAAGCAACCCTCAACAATTGAGTGCCGTGAGGCTGTATGTAGTGGCTAATCAACCTGACCACAGTATTGTATTTTTTAATTAATAGTGCTCTACATTAAGCGGCCTAATAAACTGTATGGGATATCTCTATAATCTACTTTGATGTTACGAACTCATCAATAAGCTTTTCAAAATCAAGTTTTTCATTATTTTCGCATGCTTTGGTTACTCTATCGACAAGAGCTTTATTGATAGGGAGGTTGTCAATGCGGTTGTTAGCAATTGCTTCTCGAACATTTTTTATCGCTTGATTTGATTCAATAGTAGATTTGCTCATCATGCACCTTTGCGACCAATAACAGTTAGTTGAATTATAACCCATTTATAATTTGTCAAAACCATCTTCCGCTAGCTTTGATAACAAAGTTTCTTAAAATTAAATTTTAGGCTCTTCATTAAAGTATTTTCGCCAATAACTCTGCCAGTTGTCATTTAGAGAAAACGACTTAAATTTAGGATGTAAATCTTCTCTGATAAGAAGCCAAGGTAATAGTTTAAACTTTGTGGATCTCAATGAACGAGATACATTAGTTGACTCTTTTTTATTACCTTCATCAACTAGGTGATCATTTATAGTTTGTGTGATATCAACACCAAAGCTACTCTCAAAACCTATCAACTTTCTGACTACTAATGCACAAAGTACGAGAGGAACAAACTCGGACTTATCAACTTTTAGATTATCTAGCTTTTCAGGTAATATTTCTTTAATCAATTCAACTTCAATTGATGTATCTCTATTATTTATTGTTGGTGCTGCTGATATCGTATCTGAAAACTCTGGTAATTCGAATGTATATTGATTTGGATTGTTTATTTTTGGCGTTAGCGTTTTTTGTCGAGATTTTATTGAATAAATAAAGCTTTGTAGTTTATCTTCTGTAAGTCGGATTTCAGATAAAGCATTAGCCCCAACCGAAGTAATATTTTCTAATTTATATTGTTCTGATAAATACCAACCTAACTCTTTAGGTAATTTCGAAGTAGAAAGCAGATCAATACCATCTTTAAGAATTTCATTTTGTGTACTATCCCCCATATATGTCAAGACTTCGGCATATTCCTGCTTTATTTTCTTATAAGATTCGATATCATGAAATGGTAGATCAGGAGCTAATAGAGATAAATAAATTTGTTCACTTAAAATTTCCTGCAAAATTATTGATCCTAATGGCGAAATTTTAAATGTTTCTCCATCAGTGATATTGAAACTTACAACATCATCACCATCAGTAGGAATCTCAACACACTCGACAAGCCTTTGTCTAACACACTCTTCCACTACAGCAATAGACCAACTCCCTCTGTAGCCATACATCTGTGTGAAACATACAATTCTATTTAGTGGAATACCATGAGTTCTTTCATTTGGCTTCAGCGAATAATTAAGAAATAATAAAATCCTTAATTTCAAATAATAAGCTTGATTTACATTTTGATAAGGTATGAAGAGGTTTGGTAAAATGCTAGCCTGACCATCTTCTTGACTAACCATCAACGCCGCGATCACTTCTTCATATTTCCAGCCACTTACAGATGAACCTAATTGCTTATGAATTTGCCTAAGTAAGTCATGAAAAAGCCTTATGTTATGCCAAGATATACACGAAAGAGTTTCTAATACTCGTTGGCCAGATAAACCTTGTTGTAAACTAAGTCTAACTACTGAGGCATATTTAACACAGAAACTTTTAAATTCATTATAGTTGTAATTTCTTCGCCATTCTTTAGTTCTAAAATCGTCATCAAAATGATTTTCTATATATTTAATACGTTTAGCTATTAATTTGCTAAAATCAGGTGCCTTTAAATGAATAACTCTGTCACCACTACGAACATCTAGCCAACCTTTATCCTTATTCTTAAAGTATGTAAATTCACGCATTGTTATTATGACTGTAGCTCCAGACTCTTTGGATAACTTATGCGCAATTACATATGTTTCTTCTTGAAAATCTTCTGAAGCCCGATCAACATTATCAATGATTAGAATTACACTACTATTTTGGCTTGTTTGGTTTTTTAACGAACGTATAACAAAATTTTCATTATCACTTTTTAGACGCTGTAACTCTTCAGCTTCTTTTTCAATATACTTTTCTGGTTCGCGTTCAAAAACACTTTTATAAGCACCATTTTTTAGAGCGTTAAGCTCAGCCCGATAGGTACTTTTAAGTGAATCAAGGTGATGTATTTCTGGAAATTCATTGATAAAGCTTTCGTTGATTCGTTTAAAGATTACATCTTTTGCTTGCCTTACATTTCGAGATACATCGTTAATAAGATCAACGAGGATAGGGACGGTTGTCGTTTTATGAAACTGTTTAGTTTCGTTTAGGACTTTTTTTACTAAAGTCGTTTTACCACACCCAACAGATCCTGTTATTAATACAACTTTACCAGAACCTTTTTCTTCAATTATTGAAGCAGCGCCTTCTCCCGGCTCCATATCCTCCGTACCTAAAGGAAGAAAGTTTGGTGGCGTATCTCTTAAAATCCGCTTTAAGTCACCGCGATATTGGTCAAGCTTTGAGTCGCTAACAAAGCAATACTCAAGCATTTTCTTTTGATTGCTATTTGTGATTTCATCAAAAAAGGTACGGTAAAACTCATCCAAGTACCTTTCTTTTTCATACGTACGCCATTTTAAGTTACCAAAATCAGATTTAAGGATTTTACAAACAGGTGATGGGACATAATTTATTTCACTTAAATAACTTTCTAAATTACCTGAAACAACATGCTCTTTGGAAAGAAGTTCATAAAAAAGGTCAAAGTAAAAATTATCAGTAAAAATATTGCCAAAATAGACACCTTTCATGCTGTCTATAGTTTTCCCCGGTTTGGGTATTAGCTGTAGTACCATCCATTCTGCACCATTTGTTATAACCGCATGTACCACTGAGCTATCATAACAATATGAAGATGCCTGCTTAATTGTCTCAGTAAGCAAAGATTTAAATGCTTGTTTAAAATATGAAACGGTATATTCGTGGTGGGTTGGCTTTCTACTGGTAGGAGTGCAAAATGTTAAACCTAATTTCTTAGCTTCAACAACTAACTTTGGGGCGTTATTATATTTAAGTAAATAATCTATATAGCCATTAGTCGATGTATGTGTTTCAGGGTTAAATTCGTCAGAATTCCAACCTAACACTTTCAAAACTTCATCTATAACTAAAAGTCTTGTTTTTGCTTCATTTGCGAAATGAATGCTACATTCTTTATCCTTAAATTTATTAGCTACATCTTGTAGTTTTTGTAATGCAACTTCTTTTTGAGACAAATTGACCAAAGTAACTCCTTTACCAAAGGCTTTATTCCTAGATAACAGTAATATATAACAAGTTTAAACATATAACTATCTATCAAAAAATCTTTGCTTTATCACCATAAAACCCCCACGACGGCGCGGCTTAATAGTCATTAACAACATTAATGAAGTAAATATGAGTATTTCAAAACATTTGACTCTATTACTTTTTTAATTAGTTAGCACTACTAATAATAGCCACTCCCCAGTAGTAGTGTTACACATTTTACAAATAGGTAACTAGGAGACACTCCATGACCGAAATTTACTTTATAGGCTTACTAGTAGATAAATAAGGCCCTGTAAGTAAAATTATAAAACATCCCCCTACTATTATAAGGAATAACCACTTTTTTATTGCTGAGAATAAAGTACCGTAGTTTAATAATCTTATCCCAATAGACAACAGGATATACTATGAACGAATACAACTTGATCATATATATGATTATTGCATTAGCTGGTTCCTTTACAGCTTATTTTAAATACAAAAAATCAAAGGAGGATAATAAAAAGAAATGAAAAAGCTTAGGTATCTCGCCAAAGATTAAACCTAGGCCTTAACATTAAACAGCAGAAGTATAATATAACAATAATAAAAAGCATCCAAATCAGGTGCTTTTTTATTGTGAAAGTTGTCATAAACTATAAATTTTCAGCTTCTTGAATAAAATTAGTCACGCTACATTTATTCACCGTTTCGATAATATGCATCCACTTACTCCCATCCCTTTGGCTTCAAAAGCAGCCAAAAATAAAGCCACCTAAGCCAGAAAAGCAAAGCCCCGCGAGTACGAAGCTTTGGATTCAAACTAAAATTAGTTTCGAAATAAAGTAACACTGCTAATGTAGCATTACTATATGTTGAATTTTACTAGTTGCTATTAATGTAGCGTTACTGTTATTGCTAAATGCAAAGCCAAAGTGTTGTATGCAAACAATTTTTTTAGAATTAAACATTTTAAGTATTCCTTTTGATTAAAATTAAGAGCTATTAAGTAGCTCACTTCTATTTATCAAAAAGTATCGCCAACAAAGAAAAACAACAAAACACCATATAAAACAAACTATTAATGCGGATTTTATTTAAGAAACATGAAGTATCCCTTTGGCTTCAAAGCACCCAAAAAAAACGTTAGCCAATAAACTTTTAGATTAAAAACTATAATGAAAGATAATGGCTGACTGCTTTAACTACTCAAAATTTTAGTCGGCAATATCTTCTTGTTCTAGATCGTAATAGATTACGCGAGTCAAATTTCCTGATGAAACGACTTCATCATCAGAAAGTGCCTGATTACTGTGTTTTTTCATTGAGATTGATGATTTATTCGCATCTACTTCACAAATTAAAATATCATTTATTTTGACATCAAGCTGATCACAGATGTCATCTGGCAAAGGTATTTCATGATTTTTGCCGACTTTAAATTGATAACCCATTTTATCTCTCCTATTCACCATTATTATAATCATAGCTCAAAACAAACTGATTAAAATAGGTTAGGTTGAATCACGCCAAAACAATCTTCAGATAACCCCATTGAAAAACAGCAAGCCCCGCGAGTGCGAGGCTTTGGATTCTAAACTTAGAAAAGAAAAATGAGAATAACTCTCAAGCGCCTCCGATCCCTCTTATTTCTATGATGTTGGAACATTTCTTTTCTGATGGTTTAGAGCAACTCATATGACTTGTTTGTTAGAATTAAGGATAACCTAACAAGCATAAAAAATTGCTTTGAGATTAAGTTTGAAGGTCTTAGATGGAACCGTCTAAGCCACCAAGCAAACAAATTTTCTTATGAATCTATTAGCTCAAATAATCAAAGATAAAGATAACTGTATCAATAATATTTTCCCAGCTAATCATGAATGATTTTGCAAAGCTTATATTAAAAACAGTCAGCCCTATTTTCACGTCTAATCCGAATAAATTCAGCTTAATACTTAGTTGAAAATGTTTTTTCATTTTGATGCACCCTAAATAATGAATTTAGGTCAATGTATCAAGGTGAAAATATCCTTCAGAAAAACATACATGTGAATAACTAGATTATAAATATACAAACTCCAGCCTATTATTTTCTGAAGTGATTTATATTTTAAGTTACGTTCTTAGGTTTTATTGAACTTTGAGCAGAAAATAGCATTGATGTTGGCACTACATGCTGGTTTAACTAGGCAACATCTCCGGTCTGAAAATCTAGTGGCGCTGCACCAAAATGCCCACTCCGCTGTTGGCACTTGGCCAGTTATACCAGAATACGCTGCCCAGCCTGCTGGTAAATATGCCTATATAATTGAATTACAAAATAATTAAACTTGTAGTAATTTCATTTCAAATTTATTCTCATCTGGAAATGCTTTATAAACATTAACGTCATTGTCGCGGATGTAGGGTATTAATTCTTTATTGGTTATATCAGACTTATAGCCAATAGCTACTTCTTTAAGTTCTATCTCATGATTAAAATTTAAGTAAAAATTTCCATCGGCATCTGACTCTTTTTTAGGGACTAAAGCCCTGTATTCCTCTTCATATTGCCAGTGCTTATATTTAGTAATAAACGCTTTCATTATATCTTTTTCTTTTGGCCTTAAAGGAAACTTAATGCGATTACTAAAGTACCTGACTTTCTTTAAAGCTGATGTAATGACATCAAACCCTAAACATATACCTTTGTGGGATTCTGCATAATGTGACCATTGTACTGGATTAGTATTATTAGCTGAGAAACTAATTGTTCCGAATTTTGGAGCAAGCTGATTAATAGTATTGTTCCACGCACCTAGATCAACTTCATTACGATGTTTAAAAACATGAAAGTCAAAAGGGTCATTCAAATTTCTTATATCTGACAGCTTTAACCTTTTCCCTTGTAGAATTAACTTAGCAATTTCACAAGTCGTAAAATGGTAAACTCTCATTGTTTTTTTATTATCGTTATGTTGCATATCTTAATTCTGTGTTCATAAATAATTCTGTAAACTTCAGCTTAGTAAAAGTGTTTCTTCAAATGCTTCTATTAACTTATCTCTATAAGGTTTAATATCAGCTATACCATTGATTTTGCGACCTCTAGTTATTTGTATTGCATTAATAGCAGAATAATTCAATCAGCAAATTAATTTTAAAATTTGAGCTAATATAATTATTATTACTGATAACTAAAGGCTAAATTGAATGTTGAAGTCACATGGCCAACAACTCTGCTTTAATTTTCACAAAAGCACTCATGAGCTAATACCTGAAGATATCACGCTGGATGAACTGTTGAATGTTTTGAATAATCATAGCGATTCAGACCTAGCTCGAAGATATTACTTTGAGCAAATCAGTATGAAACGTAAGAAAAGGTAATTCAATAACAACCTTTAATTCTCAGCATCTAAAAGCTTTTCAATCTTACTGTGCTTTTCATTTAGTTTTTCTAATAAATTTTTTCTAGTAATTGATAATTCGTGAAGGTTGTACTGCTGAGTCTCTTCATTGGTTAAATAGTTAAGGCTATTGATCGAATAATTGTTTTCAGCAATATCGTGATTCGAAACGGTAAAGCTGATAGGGCTATATAATGGCCTGCTCTTAAATTCCTGTGCAAGTTTATCTATATTGTCAATGGTTGAACGATTACCACCTTCTTTTTGAAATTCCGAGGCATTAATAAACAATACGTCATTAGTGTATTTGCCTTTATTAATGACAAGCAATACCAATGGTATTGGGCAAAACGTCATTAGCTTTGAGGGTAATGTGATAACGGCATCTACCCAATTATTTTCAATTAAAAGCTTTCTCTCTTCTTTTTCTTTTCTTCTAAATAATGGACCTTTTCCCATCACCATATACCCCTTACCATAGGGGTTTAAGCATTCAATCATATGTTTAATGTATAAATGTTCTTTATAAGTGACATGCTTTCTTTCTGACTGTTCAATAGTGGTGTCTGTAATTTTATCCACTTGCATTTTAGGTTGTAATAAACAAATGGATGTATCGTAATAATTCTTTTTAACGGTAGAATTATTTGATAAACAGTAAGTATATGAACAATGAATATTTTTAGCTTGAGCAAGTGCAAACTTTCGCAATAAATGATGTGTTGATTGCCCCATAGATTCAATTCGAATTTCTTTGTCTGGATATTCTAGAGCAGCATATAGGCTTTGCTCTGCGGTGATTTCAAAAGGGGCGTAAATGCTGTTTGAGCTATCTAAATCAGCTATTTCAAAGATCAGGTCCATAAAATCAGATGGAATTTCTTCATACTGAAAACCTTCTTCAAATTGCATAGACACGTTGGTTGCCTGTAGGCGAGTTAATACTCTACTGTAAACTTCGATGGCATCAAAAGTTGTGAGAAAATCAACTGCATTAAGAGAGCTTATTGCTAATATTTCATCAATAGCTGATTTAATATCTCCTACTAAAGATAGTTTTATTTCACTCAACAGTTTAAAGAAAAGTGTGTTGTCATCAGGAGCAAGAATATCAGAGAAAGTAAAACGCAACCCATTATCTATTTCGTTTTGTTCTAATTTTGTTAATGTTGCGAACATGCCTTTTGGTAAGGCTTTTCTGGATAGTTGATAGGTTGTACTTAAAAATACTTCTACAGCTTGTCTAATACCGCTTTGTTGCTTTTCATCGATTATTGCGCTTGAAATATCATCTATCAAAGTTTCAAAAGAAAGGGGAGCAGCACTATTAATTTCTGCAAATTTAAATACGACAGAGTCTTGAGATTTATTAATCAATCGACAAAATAATACGAACAGAAAAAAATCTCTTTTTTCAATATCACCAATGAAAGCCTTTAATTTGGTAAATTTATAGTTTTGTACAATATCAATTATGATTTTTTCTAACATACTAATTTCCTGCCTTAATAATCTTCGTGGCAAACGCTTGAACTTGCTGCTCCCTATTTTCAATCAAGTCTAGAAGCAATTTTTTTTCTTCTTTGGACTCATCATTAAGTGCAATTATTTTTCGTTGGTCTTCAATAGAAAGATCAGGAAAAGGTAAGTTTGATAAAGTTTTCTTATTTAATGTGCTGCTGTACGAACCGCCAGCGTTTACATACAGCCATTTCTGGCTTTCTTTTGAATTTAGAATATATTCAATAAACTCCGGCATTATTTTTTGACTATTGGGGGATCTTAAAATCAAAAAATGATTCGTTGCGATTGCTTTATAAGGAACTTCTTTTAAAAGGAATGCTTTTTTTTCCACCCCTTTTAGTGCAATTAAAACATCATCTTTTTTAAGAAAGTCTGTTGGTTTGCTATTTACTACGTTTACTCTCGCAATTTTTGATAAATCTAGATACGAACCACGTTCATTTTTAACAATATCTCTTAATTGAATAATAAAATGCTCTCTCTTTTTTGCCTTTTTTGCAACTTCAACTAACTTTTTCACACCCTCGCGAAAAAACTTGCCGTTTAGTGTAATTATCTGAATATTTTTGACAGTACTTTTCATAAGGAGTCTGGAGTGTTTTTTTACAACCTTATCGCAACGCGTGGTGCGTTTCAAGTTTTCAGGTGTTGACGTAGTGTTTTTACCCCCCTAAACTTTGCTTCATCTACATGGCTACTGACGCGGAGGATATTTAATTGTTAATCAAAAAACATTGTTTCGATAAAGCAAAACGAAGAATTTGTTTTAACTTAAAACACAATAAAATTAATAAGCGTCATAGTTCAAGGTTAATACAATCAATTACATTTAAGTTTTCACGTATTTTGATGTCTCCAAAGATATTGTCATTTATTGATAATACCGAACTACCGACAAGGCTTAGATTCTAGCCGAACAGCGTGCTTAGTTAACAGCTTCTTTAATTTTTAAAGAAAGAATTTAGATGAAAAACACTTTTTATCTACGGACTTTTGCACGCTTTTTTTAAGAAAATTTACATAACTGTACAGAAAAATTTAGCGAGAAATCCGCTTAGGGGATTCTTGTGCTCAAAATTCACAAATGAGGTAATAAAAATGGCACAACGAGTAATGCATAACTGGCGCTCGGACAGACAGATTCGCCTGAGTAAATCATACAAAGATGGCGGGGAGTACAAATGGGGAGAGTCCCATCTGGAGTCAATGGCTCAACGAAACTTTGAATACGACTTGGATGTCTTGAGCTATAAGACCCAGCCCAAAGAGTATCGCTATATAGATGATAAAGGCGTTACTCGTTTTTATACCCCTGATACTGAAGTTGACACAACTAAGGGGCCAAAAAACGTAGAAACGAAACCTGCAATTTTCACAAAAGGTAAGCGTGCAGTTGAGCGTTTTAATCATCTGCGCCTTTGTTTTTCAGAAGCAGGTAAAGCACCTCTTTCCTACATCACTGATGAGGATGTATATCAGGGAGAACAAGTAGCTAATTTACAGAAAATACATCACTACCATCGTTTAAGTATTGATCACATTTGTATGGATGGCGTGATATGCGCTGTCGGTACAAACCCAACTTTTGGTGAACTCAGTCAACACATGAAATCACTTGGTTACCCCAAAAAACAGACTCTGGCTCTACTAGGGCATCAAAAATTTATTTTTGATTATAAAGAGTCACTGACAGAAAAAACCCAACTTACATTAGGAGTACATTAATTATGAATACTGCAATCTCACTTACTAGCGACCAATCAATTAACCTTAGCAATGGTCAGTCAATTAAACTTGCTGGCCGCCACGGTATTGTTCAATTTGCCAACCAAGAAGTCACTTTGGTTAAATTTGCTAACGGTGAACATCGACACTACCCAACGTTAGAGTTAAAAGCCGCAGCCAATGAGAAAAAACTTCATTTGATGGCTGCACCCGTTCACTTACGTTGCGTGGTTAGCTTAACCAAAAAACAGCAAAAAGAGCATGATAGACGCTTAGCTTACTGTGAAGCATTTGACCAAGTTGAAAATCCTTGTACCGCGGGAGTTCCAGAGAGAGTCGTTGATTCTGTATTTAAAAAAATACAAAAACAGCACCCCAAAAAACCTGCATGGAAAACAGTGCATGCTTGGTTTTCACGTTATTTAATCGATGGCAAAGATATGCGCCTTCAGGTGGCGTTAAAAGAAGATCAAGGCTTTCGCGTTGTAGATGAAGTTCAAGAAGTGATGGATAAAGTTATCAAAAAACATTATCTGAAAACGAGTCGCCCAACGGTGGTGTTTGCTTACAAACAGCTTCAGATAGCGTTTGCAAAAGGTAAGCGAGAATTGGAAGGTTTTTCTATTCCGTCACTTTCAACCTTTAGACGCTACATCAAAGGCTTGTCTAAATATGAAGTGGACTTAGCTCGTTATGGTAAGAAGTATGCTGAAAATGAGAATCGTGCTGCACTTAAAGTCTATAAGACTTCATTCCCTCTTGAACGCATTGAGTGTGATGCTTGTGAAATAAATATTGGCTTACTTAATGAAGACGGTACATACGCTGGCAAAGTCACAATTTTTCTTGTTATGGATGTCTTTAGTCGTGCAATTTTAGGGTATGCAGTACAAGTAGGTCATACAAAAGAATCTGCCGCGGCTGTTATTCATTCACTAGCTCACTCTATGCGCCTTAAAGACGATCCAGAGAAAAATCCCATGTCAGGTATTGGTCTTTGCTATGTATTTGATAATGGTGCGGGTTATCGAGCTGAGATGACTGCAAAGTTTCTTAACGCTATAGGTTCAGATATCGTGAGATGTCGTTCTAGAAGAGCCGACGAAAAGCCCCATGTGGAGCGGGCTATAGGCACTATGCGCCAAGCTTTTTTCAAAAATTTAGATGGCTATCTTGGTAAGAAAAGTGAAGTGAAAGTTACAGAACAAACATTGAAGCAAGCTGCAAAACTCAGTGTTAGTGAATTTATGCTGATGTTCGAAGACTATATTCAAAATGTTTATCACCACACAGGTAATCGCGGCATCAATGGATTTACACCCTATGAAATGTGGAATAACCATATTGATGAAGAAGAAGTTATCACGCTAGCTGATTTCGATGACCGATTAATGCTTCGCGGTAATGCAAAAACATTAACTTGTTCAGTTTCTGGTGGTATAGCCCATAGAGGTCAACGCTTTCATAGTCATGAGCTAAAAGAAATTATCACTCGTAAATTAAAAAACTCTGGCAGCCGTTCATGCAAAATGGAGGTGTTAATTGATGACTTTGATGCTTCTGCAATTACGGTAATCAGTGATGGGATCATGATTGAAGTTCCTAATGTTGATGATGTAAAACGCGACCAAGGATTTAGTTTTTTGAAATCACAAACTAAACAAATTGATAGTGCTAATGCACCCGTCCCGATGTCAGCAAGACAAGCTCAGGCTCAAAACCGTGTTCGTCGTATCAACGGCACTCATGTTGAATCTGACACCTTAATTCAAGATTCAGAAATTATTGAAAATACCACTAAAGAACTAGAGGAAGACCATGCAGCAACTAGCACTATTACCGAAACAGAACGAAATGCAACAGATGGATTTGGAGTTGATGATGAATAAGGAGACTATCGATATGACTAAATTACAGGCGGCAAATGATTGTGAACTACTTGATGATTCCTTGGTGTTTTTAGAGCGAAAAATTAAAACGCCAGACATTACTATTATCAAGCAGAAGTTTGACCGCTGCCGGGCAACTCGTGGTACTAAATGTGTTCAATCAATGTCATTTATTGGTGAATCTGGGAGCGGTAAGTCGTGGTTATCAGAGCAATATGTTGAAGAATCCCCGCGATATATTGAAGATGGTCAGAAAATTGTTCCTGTGCTCTATGCAAGTTTGCCCGAAAAGGCTACGTCGAAAGTGATGGTATCTCGATTGTTAAGAAACCTAACTGAGCTAAAGACTATTTCAGGAACCGAGGAGAATATACAAGGTAGATTGGTATCGCGATTAATCGCAGCGAAAACTGAACTGATTATTATTGATGAAACTCAACACTTAACACGAGAGTCCTCAAGTATATCAATTCAACATGCGGCTGACGCAATTAAAACCATCATGACTGATACTAGAATTCCAGTAGTGTGTGTAGGTATGGAAAGCAGTAAGTCATTGTTGACAGGAAAAACTCGATTCAAACATGAAAGACAACTGTTTCGTCGAAATCGTCGCCTCCATGTTCTAGCGCCGTATGAAGTAGGTACTGAACACTGGAAATCTCTCGTTAAGCAGTATCAAGTAATTCTTGAGTGTGAGGTTAACCTAACATCAGAAGGTATGCTTAAGCGCCTTTTTGCAGCAACAGGAGGTTTGTTTGGTTTTTTAACGCCATTATTCATGGAAGCCATAGAAATTGCTGGTAGCACGAAGGCAATCACACAGGAGGTTCTAGCAAAAGCTTATGTCGAGTTTCAGCCAGAAGATACTGAACTATTGTTTAATCCTTTTTCTGCAACATTAGCCCAAGTTGAAGTTGGCCTCACAAAGCTACTACTAAAGGGCAAAGGAAAGTCCAAAAATAAAGGCAAGGAGAAAGCATAGTGGAACTAATGACTAGTCTTGCTCCAAAGCCTTTAGAGAGCATTCGAAGTTTTATCGTTAGATTATCTAGTGCCAATGATTATGACAGTGTAAAACGTCTTTTTACTGAGCATAAGGGTGATAAAAACATTTGTATCGAAAGCAGTGATGCTAGCCTTTTGGACTTTGTAAAAAAATTAGTTGATATAGAAGATGTGTCGGTGTTTTCACCGATACATATCGCTGAAACGAAATCACAATCAAACCGGATAGGCGTAAAACCAATGATGGATACACACCCTCATGTGTGTCCATCATGCCTAGCTGAGAAAAGTTTAACCAATACTCAATGGCAACTATATCCGATCACACACTGCCCGAAGCATAATTTGAAGTTAATGACTCATTGCTGTTGTGGTGAAAAATTCAAGTGGGATCAAGAACTATTAGAATATGGGTGCAGTAATTGTTTTGCATCTTGGGCTGAAATTGCTCATCAACAAGAACAACAAGTTGCTCCTGATCATGTACTTCATTTCTATCGCTTAAATGGACAAGCGCAAGCCGATTTTTTAGAAGATCTCTTAACTGCTTGTATGAGAGCTTTAAGACCATACGACTCTGTACATCACGGTATTAAGCAGCTACCAAAGTGTAACGTTGACTGGACCAAACTGTCTACCCAAGCATATGACATGTTAACTGACAGAAATGTTATTGAGGATTGGTGTCATTCAATGGCGCATGTGAGAAGTGATTATGAAGTTTTTGGTAGTAACGCAGTTTTCTATCCACTAATAACGTTGCAGCAAAAGCTGCACCTGAACTGGCTGGTAAACGCTATAAAGCCAAGCCTTTGCAATGTATCGCCTTTAACCAATTTTCTTCCTTCTCATCAATTTACTAGCTGCAATGCTCGAAATAACTCGGTAACAGATTTAAGCATGAAAGCTGCTGATATTAGCCTTATACATCAACTCGACCAGCATGGTTTTTCTCAAATGACAGGCTGTAGTTTAGAGCTAACGAGAAGGATATTTAAAATCCCGTCGATTTCATCATTAGCACCCGTAGGTCGTGGACGGTTTAGTTTCATTGATACTACTGACTTTATTAAGCAATCAGTAAAAATAAACTCTGAAAATATTGCAAACACAACACCACTAACTAGTCCAACTGACCTGATGAAAACGTTCACCATGACAACTGATGATTTCATCATGCAAATCTACTTATATGAATTACCGATTCACATTAATTCCGCTGCTGAAACACTAGTTGAGGCAATATCAATAAACGAAAAAGTAATTGCCAATCACCTAGAAACTACATATTTAAAAAATGAGCATTCAATTTCATTAACACGCGCTAAAAACATTTTATGCATTCCTCGTAACCAAGTACTAATGTTAGCTAAACAAGGCGTGCTTGTAGAGCTACCGAGCACCAAAAACAAACATATGATTGCTGGTGCTTCAATTGCCCAGTTTCTAGCGAATTACACCTGTATTGAACGTTGGTCAGCTCTAAACAATGCTAGCCGAGGAAAGGTACTAAGTAGTCTGCATCAAGCAGGGTTCAAAGCAGATATTCCACCATTCATCTTCAAAAAGACACAAGGTTTACAAGACTTTTTAATGGCAAAGGTTTATACAACATGGGACAAACAAGAGCAGCTTGAATTAGTACTTTAATAAATATCACAGCTTTACAAAACCTAACAGACCGCAATAAGCTCTTTGCTGTCATTGACCTTCTATCACTTGATGTATTCTTTGAGATATTAGAAAACATGTATAGAACAATTTATAATATTAACTCCATAAGGAGCTAATAGGCTTAAATTTAAGTTAATAGTTTGCCTATTTAGCTTGGTAATATGATAACTCCTAAGCTATCTAGCAGTTGCTCTTGTTGCCAATCACAAATTTTAACCCCATCAAGCCTTACTCTTCGAATGTTGAGACCATTTAATTCTGTATGTGTTAAGTCGCAGCCTTGCATTTGGAATTGCTCCCAAGCATCTTCTGAAAACTCACTTCGGCTTAAGTCTGAATTTGTAAGTGAAGCACCTTGAAGATTTGCACCACTCCAGCGGTTTTCAAATAAGTCACATTTCTCAATGCGTACTCCAGCAAAGTTTGCATAAGATAAATTACAACCAGTGATGTATGCCGAGCAAAAGTATGCATTACGTGATATTTTATTTTCAAAACTCACTTTAGAAAAATTAGCACCTTTCAAGTCACATTCCCTGAATTCAATACCTAAGCAATTCGCTCCGATAAAACTAGACATAGATAATCTACACCCCTTAAAGCTGGCATCTCGTAAGTTGGCATAATCAAATCGACACCCATCATCGACACCTTGCTCGACAAAGTTGCACTCAATAAATTTGATATCCGTTAGATCAGACCTATTAAAGTTACAGTTATAGAAATTACACTGCTTAAAGTGCATATCTTTGAGGTCTTGGTTAGAAAAGTCGTGGTCGATAAAGGTTTTGTTCGTTGTTAGCATAATTGCCCTCCAAGTGATAATTCGAGAAGATTATCATCAATACACAAAAAAGCCACCAATAAAAACACCTTAATATCAATGACTTAAAACTTCGTTATTTGGGTGCTTAAAGGCACCAAAATGAGGTTTAAAGGGCATAAAAACATAAAAATACATGTTACGTTAAAGAATAAACTTTACCATCTTAAATGAAGGGTGAAGGTGGTTACTATTCTTCATTGAATCATTAACTATCTATGTAAAGTTAGCTTTTGAAAATCGACTGCAATCGGCACACTTTAAAGTCATAAAAAGACACTCACGTGAATGACCGCTGTGGTGGCGTAGATGCCAGTTCCTAAATGTAGAACTGGCATATTATTAAGAATCGATACTTTCTGAAATCTCAAGAGCATCATCTACCTCTATCCCTAAATACCTGACAGTGCTTTCAAGCTTTCGATGACCTAGCAACAATTGGCACGCTCGTAAATTTTTAGTTTTTTTGTATATCAATGATGGCTTCGTTCTTCTCATCGTATGAGTTCCATATTGGGTTTGATCTAAACCAATCATGGAAACCCAAGCATCAACAATCCTTCCATACTGACGTGTTGATAGGTGTTCTGATGAATGAATACGAGATTTGAATAAATAATCATTTGAGCTTAGTTGAAAATTTGTAATTAAACTTTGAACTGAATTACGAGTGTTTTCGGTAAGTTCAAATTGAACTGGTAATCCTGTCTTTTGTTGAACAATAATAGCCCTCGACTGAATAGTTTTTCCGTGAGCAATATCTCTTATTTTTAGAGTTACTAAATCGCATCCTCTTAACTTACTATCAATAGCAAGGTTAAAAAGAGCAAGATCTCTTATATTATTTACTAATTCAAGCCTGATTCGAATTGCCCAAATTTGTTGCAGCTTAAGCGGTAATTTCTGTCCAACAATTTTGTTTTTATTCCAAGGCTCTGATGGTTTATAAACGGTTAAAGTAAACATGATAGTTCTCCGTTATTAAAGGAGAACTAAGTATGGTCTATTGTGAACTTTAAGCTCTTTGCTGTCATTGACCTTCTATCACTTGATGTATTCTTTGAGATATTAGAAAACATGTATAGAACAATTTATAATATTAACTCCATAAGGAGCTAATAGGCTTAAATTTAAGTTAATAGTTTGCCTATTTAGCTTGGTAATATGATAACTCCTAAGCTATCTAGCAGTTGCTCTTGTTGCCAATCACAAATTTTAACCCCATCAAGCCTTACTCTTCGAATGTTGAGACCATTTAATTCTGTATGTGTTAAGTCGCAGCCTTGCATTTGGAATTGCTCCCAAGCATCTTCTGAAAACTCACTTCGGCTTAAGTCTGAATTTGTAAGTGAAGCACCTTGAAGATTTGCACCACTCCAGCGGTTTTCAAATAAGTCACATTTCTCAATGCGTACTCCAGCAAAGTTTGCATAAGATAAATTACAACCAGTGATGTATGCCGAGCAAAAGTATGCATTACGTGATATTTTATTTTCAAAACTCACTTTAGAAAAATTAGCACCTTTCAAGTCACATTCCCTGAATTCAATACCTAAGCAATTCGCTCCGATAAAACTAGACATAGATAATCTACACCCCTTAAAGCTGGCATCTCGTAAGTTGGCATAATCAAATCGACACCCATCATCGACACCTTGCTCGACAAAGTTGCACTCAATAAATTTGATATCCGTTAGATCAGACCTATTAAAGTTACAGTTATAGAAATTACACTGCTTAAAGTGCATATCTTTGAGGTCTTGGTTAGAAAAGTCGTGGTCGATAAAGGTTTTGTTCGTTGTTAGCATAATTGCCCTCCAAGTGATAATTCGAGAAGATTATCATCAATACACAAAAAAGCCACCAATAAAAACACCTTAATATCAATGACTTAAAACTTCGTTATTTGGGTGCTTAAAGGCACCAAAATGAGGTTTAAAGGGCATAAAAACATAAAAATACATGTTACGTTAAAGAATAAACTTTACCATCTTAAATGAAGGGTGAAGGTGGTTACTATTCTTCATTGAATCATTAACTATCTATGTAAAGTTAGCTTTTGAAAATCGACTGCAATCGGCACACTTTAAAGTCATAAAAAGACACTCACGTGAATGACCGCTGTGGTGGCTTTTGCGACTGTCAGATTTGATTTAATTCATCACCCATCTAGCAAGATTTAAATCGACGCTTGAATAAAAAGGCAAGTTAAATGAATATCTGGCTCAACTCCAACATCGGATAGTAATATTCTCGTTATTTATAGATATAAGAGCAATTTTCTCATGATGTTTGACACGAAAAGCCATAAATAAATTCACTTGCTTGTCTATAGGGTTTATCATCCCTGATCACTCATTCTTGAAATATTCGAAGATCCACAGGGGCTTGATAGCGTCTTTTAATGAAATTTGTGCCGTAAAGTACTTTTGTTCAGGCATTACCTTGATAAAATATTGAATTGTTTTGTGTTTTTGTCGCTTTAAAGCGCATGTTGTAGGCGGACATTACTAAGACGTCTAGATAATTACCGTTAGCTTTACTATTGAATCCCCGAGTTGTAGTGATTCTATAGTAGCACTTTAACTTCCAAGGTGATTGTCATGAGAGTCGAATTAGTTACAACCTTAAAGAGACAAGCTACAAAAATCTTAGCAGAACTCAACACATCTAAAGAGCCAGTACTAATCACAGAGCATGGACAACCGTCAGCGTATTTAGTCGATGTAGATGACTTTGAAATGATGCAAAAACGCATGGCTATTTTAGAGGGAATTGCTCTTGGTGAAAAAGCTATACGGGAAGGCCATGTACTTTCAAACCAGTCAGCTAAAGATCAAATGAAAAAATGGCTGAAATAGTTTGGATGGTTCCAGCATTAAATGAGCTTAATGACATCGCAGATTACATCTCGGTATCAAACCAATTTGCAGCTGAGAAACTAGTCAATACTATTTTTTCGAAAATAGAGCGAGTAGCAAGTCACTCGGAGTCAGGAAAAGTGCCTGTTGAAATTCCGGCGTTAAGTTATCGAGAGGTTGTAGTAAACCCTTGTCGAATCTTCTATAAATTTGAGAACGGAAAAATTTTCATATTACACATAATGCGTCAAGACCAAGAACTTAGGCGGTTTCTTTTAACTTAGTAAAGCGCCTAAACTACAAGAAATATTAGGATACCCAACGTTTTTTCTAGCAGAGCTTAATGCTTTTGCTGCCCACACAGGTAGACAATGGATTAGTGGACATCGACAGCAAGCGTTAATATTCCACTGAAATCACCAAACTAAATAGATTGAAATTCCTAAGCAACGTCTCGCTGATATTCGTGTGGGTAAAATTGACTGTTTTGTTTCTTTACAAGCTAGATTAGCTTAATAAATTTATAGAGAAGCAAAATTTATATCATTGTCTTTGATTGGCGGAGTTATTTATATAATGTATTGTCCTTAAAATACTTGCTTTGTTATTTAGGCTAACAGCTTGTTTCGCTTAACTGTTTTGCGAAATTCACACTTGTCATGTTGGTCAATACCGTGAATACTAAAAACTAACTTGGCTAAATCAATGTCAACAGCTTTAATTAAAGGCTTATGGACTCTCCTTTAACTGAACGTTTTAACACCTTTCAATATGGCACATAGATGCCGTTTGGTAAGGGAGTCCATATCATTCGTTAAAAGTGCCAGAGGGAACTGAGTTGTCTTTTTATAATATGAGAATATTAAAGGTAGCGGCGAAAAAGTCATTTCTACATATTTTTTGGCTTGTTGCACTATTGGCTTGTTGCACTAATAGGTATGCCAATCACCTTCTTTAGAGGTGGTTTAGATTTACCTGAAAAAACGCTATTGTTTGTTGGCCTCCTAATATTCTTTTGGCTATCTTATTTGGGTCTATGCATATTTTTTCACCGGATAAGTTTAAAGGACGAAAACAATCGGTTACGCTATCTTGCTAAATCAGAAGCAGAAAGGGGTGAGGAAGTTGGTTCTCACTTGGAGGGTTGGTGAAAATCAGTACTTCTTACAAGTTTATTAAATATTAGGACACCCAACGTTATTCTTTAGCATACCCAACGTTATTTTATGTCTATGTGTTTTTCGATGGAGTGGATTTATGAGTCATAATCAAAAAGTAGCTTTTTGGAGTATTTTCATAATGTTTGGCGTTGGAGCTACTGCAAGCCTTTATCCTCAGGGGGCTTTCGATAATATTACATTAGGTGGCTCAATTTTCATGGTGATCTTTTATCTTATTGTTGCCATATTTATTCGAAAGTTTGTCAAATCTAACCCTAAAGATATTGATAAATGGTTTCAAAAGTAAGCACATAACACATATGAGCCTTCTCTTCGTCAATAGGCAATAATACCTTTTTTAGTCGCCTGCAGTGACATAGTGATTTTGGTCACCTAAATAAAGCGATGATAATTTCTCTCAGCTATTTGCTTGAACACGAATTAGGCAAGGTAAAAATTCTTGACTATACTGGCATTGTTTTCAATTCATATTATTGACTTCTGCGTTAGATCACTTGGTTTAACGCTGTAATAGTATACAACAAGGTACTATTATGAAAAAAATATCAACACTAATTGTGATGGTTTTCTTCACACTGTCGGCAATCGCCGAAGACGCTAAAAGCTATGCTCAATGGGATACATTTCGGTTTTCTATCGATAACGAGCATGCAGAAAAGTTCACTGAAAATATGCGAGCTCATATTAAGAAGTATCATGTCAAAGCCCCCCTTAAAACCAAAATATATAATATTGTTTATGGTCCAAATGCCAATCAGTTGATTTGGGTAATGGGGCCAGTGAGCTTTTCTGAACTAGACGCCCGTGCCGATGATAAAAAGCATGATCAAGATTGGGCCGAGAATATTAACCCCTATATAACCGCTTACCATGAAAGTGAAATTTGGCGAGTTATGGACGGCTTGGTAATAAATAATTTGGATGCGAAAGCCGACGATCCTGATAAATTTACCGCCAGATACTTAACGGTTGCTCAAAACCAAGAGCCGGCGGTAATTAAATATTTAATGTCGCAAGTGAAAAAAACGCTCGATAAGATTGGCAAAGTTAAATATTGGGCAGTCATGGAGAATATGTTTATTCAGGGCAATAAAAGTGATCGGCATTTAATGGGCCTTTCATCTTTCGATGCGTGGGCTGAAATGGATGAGGATTGGGAGTTTGTAAAACACTTTGAGGAAATATATGGCAAAGGCAGTTATAAAGCTTTTCAATCTAATTACGATAAAGTCTTTAAAAATCATTGGCATGAAATTTATGCTGTCAATAAAGAAATGAGTGGTTTATAACTTAGATATCAGCACTAACGCAGCAATAAGGCCACCTAAGCTTTAGGTGGCCTTATTGATCAATTTATTATAATCAAAGGTTTAAGTTTCGCTAGGTGCTAACTACCAAATTGAAAGCGAATGCCGGCATTGACGGTAAAGCCATCATTTCTAGACCAAATATCGGTCGTCCAACGACCGCTTGGTGCCTGCTCGGGTAATACTAACGGGTCTTGTTTGGTTTGGCGTACATTCAACAAGTTCTCAGCATTGATAAAATAGCTCACTTTACCTAGGGTGATTTGTCCCAATAGCCCCAAATGCCAATAAGGCTCGCTACGCTGTCGATAGGGATTGTTTTCAAGTTGTTGTGTGCCAGTATAGTAGGCTTCAAAGCCAACTAGGTGGCTGCCATGTTCTTCCCACATTACTACTAAGCCGGCACTATGTTGTGGTGTCAGCGCTATTGGCAAGCGATTAAAGCCAGAGTCGCTGGCTTTAGTGGCATCCGTGTAAAGGTAACTGCCGGTAAACTTGATATCGTGCCAGCGGTAGCGAAGCAATAATTCAGCACCGCGAATTTTACTTTCGCCAGTCGCATTAACAAGGCGTACTTGTTTGCCAAAATAGGCCTCAGGCTGATCGATTAAGGCTAATTCTGTAACATTTTCAATGTCGGAAGCAAATAAGGTAACACTGGACTCTAAGTCGCCGACTAGGTAACTCATGTCGATTGACGCTGTAGTTGCTCGCTCTTCTTCAAGGTTTTCTAGCGGTGCTAGGCGCGATAAGCCGGTTTCATCAATGTCTTCAATAAAGGGCGTTGGGGCAAAAAAGCCTTTGCCGTATGCGCCTCTAAAGGTCCAGTTTTCTGGTCGATATAATACCGATACTCGTGGGCTGACTTGGGTACCGTATTCACTATGCCAATCGGCACGGGCGCTCATAGACAGCGAGATATTGTCACTTGCTTCATAATCTAGCTGTGAAAATAGCCCAGGTACCTGATATGAATAATTAAACTCAGCAAAGTCAGTGGCGTGGTATTTTTCAGACTGCAATGCTACGCCAAGTAACCAAGCGGTTTCATCACTATAGCCAGAAACACTGGATTCAAGCAGGTAACTTTGGTGGCTGTCGTCTTCGCGCACGGCGCCAAATTGATGTTCGTGGTCTTGGTTCATGGCTGAGCCTCGAACATTGAGGTTGAGTACATCGGCAAATGGTTGATCATAAATAAAGCCAATATCAGTTCTGCGGGTATTTTGGTTTTGAACAAATTCACTGCCATCTGGCAAAGTTGCCCCTGCTCGTGTGCCGCCTTGACGTTGCTCTTTCATGGCGCCCAGCGTTAAATAGAGGTTTGCACCTGAGTCATTTTGCCAATAAAAACGAGGTCGAACACTGCCTCTTTCATAACCCGCCATATCCAGCCAACCGTCGGCATCTAAATCTTGCTGTGCTTGGTGGTGAATACCCGCGGTTACAGACGCGCTTAATTGATTGTTTATTGGCGCAGCAAAATAAGAAGTAATATCTTGACCATCTTTAGAGGTGGCATTAACCAATACTTCGCCGGTAAACTCATCGGTAGGCGTGCGTGAGATCAGATTGATAACGCCACCTAGCGCTGAGCCGCCATACAGTGAAGACGCCGCACCCTTGATAATCTCAACATTGGCAAGGTCAGTGGGTGGAATTTGTAATAAACCAATTGAGGCGGTTTGCCCGCCGTATAATGGCAAGCCGTCACTTAATAATTGTGTATAGCGTCCATAAAGTCCTTGTAGGCGAATATTTGCGCTACCTAAAGCAGGAGAGGTGGTTTGTACTCTAACACCGCCTGTTTCGGCGACTAACATGGAAATATTGCCCGGTCGCATAATGGCTTTTTCTTGAATTTCTTCGCCGTTAATAATTTCTGTTCGCGTTGCTGATTCGGTGACAATACGGCCTAATCGTGAAGCCCTGACTTGGATTCTTTCTATTGCGTCATCGCTATGCGCATGATGTTCTTGTTCTTGGTGATCATGTGCGTGCTCATTTTTATTTTCATCGCCATAAGCTAAGCCAGGAATCAATAAGATGGCTAATGCGGTGGCAAAGGTTTTTTTAAACATTTTTATGCCTTAGAGTAGTTTTTGCGCGTCAGCTAAAAGTGTTGTACTGGCGCACGAGAAATCGATAATTATAGTTTTGGGTAAATAAATATTTCTAAGTAATAAAAATAGGAGGGCGGTAGGGCGAGTTAATGAAAAGTTTGATTGACGCCTCATAAGGGCTGGCAATAGCGTCAGTTAAGGAAAGTGCTTTTAGAGTGCGTGCATTAAATGTAAAAAATATTAATGACGCGCAACTATTAGCATAGCAACTGCAATCGAGGTCGCAGCAGGTAAAGCCACAGCAGTCTTCGTTATTTTCAATGGTCAGTGCGCTAGGGTCGTTTTGTTTTAGCGACTCATTAAGCGTGCTGAGCTGTGTATTGGCTGACGATTGACAGGGAATGCTGCTATTAAAGGTCATGGTTTGACCAATAAAGGCCACCATCATCAATAATAACGCTAATATCCTAGCACTGTTTTTTTGCATATCAACCTCGACCTAATCGCTGGGCTTATTTTAAGGGCTATTGCTGTTAATGTGAACCTGCAACTGTGAATTAACATGAGCTTTTTGTTGATTTTTAATGATTGCCTTGTTGTTTTATTGTGTTTTTCCAAATGGTTGACTTTTCTTGCTCGGTAACACTGTAGGCGATTTTAGTCGCATCAAAGTTAATACTAAAGTGCGCTGGCGGAGAGTCAGTATCTTGCCAAATTATTGATGATTGCTCACGGTTTATACTTTGCTTGATTAGCGCATTCTGCTGCCAATAATAAATATTATCGCCGCGAATTTGCCATTTATTCCAGTCGGTAATTTTAAAGTGCTCTATCAGTTTGACTTCAGTTTTACTGGCCAAGTCAAAAGAAAATAAGCCGGCTTGACTATATTTGCTTAGCAGTAAGCTTTTTGTGCGGCCATGGTAGTTTGCGCTATAGCCACCATTTTTAGTGAGTTGCGTTGCTTTAGCTGATGTTAAGTCGAGCTGCCAAAGCTGCCAGTCACCACTGTCATCGCTGCTTAACACTAAGCGCTGCTCATCGATCACGCCTATATAATGAATGCTTTGTAAATTGGTTGCTATCATTTGCCACTTCGCACTGGCCATTGAGTACTGAAAAAGCTTAGAGTTTACGCTGGCAAAAATAGTGCTATCGTCGTGCGACCACACTAAGTTACCAAAGTGCTTAATTGGCTCAGGAAAATTCAATGGTGATATTTTGCCGGCGTGATCTAAGTGCTGAAAATCAACGCGTCCTGCGTCCGTTGAAAAATAAACAAGCGCATTAGAATGATTGGCATAGCTTGGTAAAAAGTTAGCATAGGCTGAGTGCGTGATTGCATGCTCTTGGTCTGTGTTTGAGAATGAGCGCTGATAAAGGTTGCGCGTAACATCAAACTTTACATAGGATAAAAGCGCTAGCGTAGGCGCGTAAGTCGCTTGTGATATGTTGTTCCCCTGTATCAGGTAGTTGCTTTTATCTTCAATAAAATCATAAGCAATGACGCCATCATAAGTGGTGATTAATACAGTTTGATGGTTCAACCAGCTAATGGCACTAACGCCTTCAAATGCTTGATAACGCGCAACTTGCGTGGGTTTATTAATATTGGTAATTTTCAGTAGCGCGCTGGCGTCTTGTTGATATTCTAATATTGCCATTTGCTCAGCGTTTGCTGATAACGCAAACAAATAGTCGCCACGGGCATTACCGGCGGGATTGGCGTGGGTTAACTGTTGAATACGGCCGGTATCTAATTGCAAACTGCGAATAGCGAATGGCTGCGATACGCTGTCGCGATAGTTAAAGTACAGTTTGCGGGCGTTAGCGTCAAACGCCAAGTAAGTCACAGCTCTTTTAGCGCAACTTGCCACTGCTTTAATTTCTCCACTGGCGATATTGATTTCGATGATTTGGCAATTTCTGGCGTTTAAGTTATCAAAACGTGTTGCCAGAATGGTGTTAGCATCTTTAAATATTGCATAAGTGTAATAAAAGCTGTCGTGGGTTAATTGTTGGGCAGCGGCATTGGCGGTTTGTAACCACAATTGCACATTGTTGTTTTTGCTATCACGATGCAGAAAAATCGCAGCGCCATTACTAAATAGCTGTGGCTTAAAAGCACTGCCTTTTAAGGTGGTTAATGGTGTTGCTGGCGACAGTTCAAAGCTGAGATCTGGGTTGCTATGGCGCTTAGTTGATTGGTAAAAAAACGCTGCCAGTATCATCAGCGCGATAACCGCGAAATATATCCCGTAGTGTTTGACATTTTTGTGGTCCGTGTTCGCTAGGTTTGCACTAGGTAGCGAAACGTCTGGGTTGTTAGTTTGCGGCTTAAGCTCGGCATTAAAGCGGTAGCCGACCTTATTAATGGTGACAATATAGTGTGGCGCTTTAACATCGGTTTCAATAATTTTTCTTAGCTCGCCAACAGCTCGGTTTATGGCAGCATTACTGACAATGCGTCCCTGCCATACTTTTTCAATAAGTTCATCGCGTGAAATTGCTCGTTGCGGGTTTTGGCAAAAAAAGCACAGCAAGGCAAATATTTTCGGCTCTATGGCAATTGTTTGCCCGTTATGCGTCAGTGAACAGTCTTGTATATTGAGATTAAAAGTGCCAAATTCGAAGACCATTACTGAGTGTTAACCTTTGTTTTTATTACCATTATAAAACCATTACTTTTTCATTACTGACTCATTATTGCTCTTTTTTATCCACTTTAACAAGCTGTTTACTGCTTTATAAAGAGGATAAATTATGTATAACAATAAACTGACGAAAACCAAACACTTAACCTTGAGTATGTTACTTTGCGGGACATTAATGGCGTGTGGCGGCGGAGGTACTAGTGAAAGCCATAACGTTGCAGCGCCTAGTGTGCCGCCTGCCAACCAGTGTGGACAAAGTATAATAGATGATAGTCAATCCTGTGCTGTGATTGATGGCAGAGCCGCTATTACCTTTGCGCCTGCAAGCCAAAACCAGTATGCCGGTGTTGCGATATTCTTACACGGTGCGCCAGGCAAACCGACAAAAGTCGCTAATATTTTTAATGCCAAACATATTGCCGAGCAATTTAATTTGGTCAGTATCGCCCCAGAAGGTAATGGCTCAGATTACCAGTGGGATAGCACTAACAACAGCTTAACAAGCAGTAAAGATATCGATTATCTGAGCGCGTTAATTGATGATATTGAAAGTCAGTACAGCTTTACTGACAGCAAGGTGTTTATCTTTGGTTATTCGGCGGGTGGTTTTATGGCTTATAAGTTAGCTTGTCAAATGCCGGAGCGCTTAACAGCAATAATCTCCCTGGCGGGGCAATACCGCGGTAATTTTGAAAATTGTGCAACTGCAACACCTGTCGCGGTTCATCACCTGCATAGCCAGTCAGATCGTGATGTACCTTACAGTGGTCGTAGCAATGGCAATATTGCATCGGTCGACGATACCATAGCGTTTTGGCAGCAAAAAAATGGTTGTGGCACCGATAAAGAGGTTTTATTGCAAGATGGAGTGACAGATGCGAGTACTAAAACCGAAAGCGAGATATACACGACGTGTGTTAAGTCGGTGGGACTATCTAAATTAAGCTTAGTGGGCCATGAAGATGATTACATTGCCGAAAAACTGCTCGCCACCTTTCAATATTTATTAATAGATTAAGCGCAATGCCTTGTTGATTTTTGGCTAACTCAGCGCTGCATTAAGCTTAAGGATAATTAATTCGCTCAGTATGCGTAATTTATCCTGATTCTCGCTTGAGGTTCGGCGTTTGCTAAAAGGGCTTGTTTGAGCATACAAAAGTTAGCTCGAACAAGCTGTAATCGATGGTAGTGGGCGCTATTGGTCGTTGTCTTTGTTGTTAGGGTATTGCACGAGCGGTTGAAAACCACCATAGGCCATCTGCTTAGCATCAAAACCCGTTTGTGATGCTGTGATTAAGTCGGTCATTCTTGGATCCGCGGCAACTTTGGCGTTGATGGCATCGCGCGCGGCGCGTGAAGGAAATACCACCCAGCCAAATATCAGGACATCATCCTGTGTTGCCGCCACAAGTTCAGCAAATGAACGCGTGCCGGCCAAGGTTAAATCATCACCGAGGTACTCCCTGTATTCCAATGCGCCATGTTCTAACCAGATCGCCCCGACGGCTTCAACTAGCTTTTGATAATTGCTCAAGGCTTTGCGCGAAATAGGTAAAACAAAGCCGTCAATGTAATGGTTCATCGTTGTTCCTGTCGTAACTTGTGGTAAAACGCTAATATTTAGCATGGTGAAAGCCGTATTGGCCAGTTAAATACAGCTTAGCAGCAGAAGTAAACTTAGCAATTGCTTGCTTAAGCGTGGCACATTATTATGGCGAACATTGAGGCTTATCAAAAAAATAATTGCGCAAAAGTGTAAAATGTCACAAAAGTAAAATTTTAGCTTGAGCAAATTAAATGCCTTAACGTGGCGTGATAATTTCACTAACTATAGATATAGGTCCAACGATGAAAAAATATTTTCTGCTTACTTTGTTACTGTTTACCATTATGGCTTGTACTAAAACGGTGGAGGTGCCACTTGACCAAGAAATCACCGTGTATTTAAGTACTGACAGTAAAGCTAGAGTGGTGTTGAATGCCGAAAGTGCTCAATATCAGTTACTTAAGTCTTGGCTCAATGACAACAAGGATAATTGGCTGAGCACCTCGGGCCGTTATGCGGGTGGCATTTATCTAACGTCAGCGGGTTATGGTATTCAAGTTACTGATAGTAAAGTGGTGTTGTACACAGATATTGCTGAAAATCCGACCGCAATTTATGCCCAAGAAATTGAACGCACGGAGTTAAAAGCTTTAAAACTACTGGCACAACCTTAAACTTTGTTGCTTGCAATAAATGAAGCGTTTTTGATGGATTTTTATACAAACGTTAAAACTAGCGCAGACAAAGGCCTAGAAATGGCTGACATTGTGGTATGCTATACATCAGGAAATCTATTTCTCCCTGATATGGAATAAACGCGTGACGTTACTTTTAATCTATTTAGCAATTGCCATTGGTGTATCTTTTTTGTGCTCGGTACTCGAAGCCGTTTTACTCTCAATAACGCCGAGTTATGTTGAGCAAACCCAAACCGAAAAGCCCAAATCGGGCGCTGTATTAGCAAAAGTTAAAACCCGCCTTGAAGAGTCGTTGGCCAGTATTTTAATTTTAAATACTTTTGCCCATACTATGGGCGCTGCAGGTGTGGGTGCACAAGCAATACGTGTTTTTGGTGAAAAATGGGAAACCCTAATAGCTGTATTGCTTACCTTGGTTATTTTGTATTTTTCAGAAATTATCCCAAAAACCTTAGGGGCAACTTTTTGGCGTAATTTGGCGGTACCATCGGCACATATTATTGCTTGGTTGGTACGTATTGTTTATCCCTTGGTATGGTTATCAACACGTTTAACACGCACCTTTAAACAAGATAAAGCCAGCGAAATAACCCGAGAAGAAATCATAGCACTAGCCTCATTAGGCCATAAAGATGGCAGCCTGTTTTCGCAAGAAAATGAATATTTATCTAATATGCTGAACTTGCGTGAGTTACGCACAGCCGATGTGTTTACGCCACGCACAGTAGTGCATATGTTACATCAAGATATGACAGTAACTGAGGCATTAAATCATCCTAAAACCAGTCAATTTACCCGTATGCCGGTTTACGGCGCTAATATCGATGATAATGTTGGTAAAGTGATCAAAGGTGATTTATACGAAGCAGAGCGTAATGGCCAAGGTGCTGAGCCAATACGAAATTTTGTTACCGAACTAACCGCAGTCTCAGAAAAGCTACCCGTACAGCAACTGCTTGATTTATTCATTAAATACCATGTGCATATGTACTTAGTTGAAGATGAATACGGTCAAACGTCAGGTGTAGTCACGCTAGAAGATGCCATAGAAACCTTGCTAGGGCGTGAAATTGTCGATGAAAGCGATACGGTCACTGATATGCAAGCGTTGGCGCGCGATAAATACCGTGATCGCCTGCGCGGCTTGATCAAATCTAATGATGATGAGCAAGCAGGGTAAGAAGTCGATTAATGGCACTTGTTATCAGTGCCGGCTTTAAAAATATTTGATCTATTGCGCTAGGTCAGCTTTATGGTCAATTTGTTACTCATCAGCTGTCAGTTACTTGCACTGCTAAATAGGGCAATGGTACAACTATAAGTCTAAATTTCCCCTTAATTATCGGACTAAGCTAATGGCGAGCTAAGGTGCTGACGATGAGAAAAATATTACTACTAACAAGCGCTTTATTGGTGTGTTTATTAATGCCCAATTTAACGCAAGCGGAAACTAAGGTAACAAAACAAGCTAGTCGAAGCATTCATGTGCAACTTGATATTGCCAGCGACTTAATGCCCGAAGATGCAGACGACTGGGTGTTGTATGTTTACGCGACTAAGCCAGGAACGCGCTTACCTTTGGCTAATTTTAAAGGTAAGTTGTCACAACTGCCCAGTGAAATTGCGCTACACCAAAGTATGTATTTGCTGCCCCATTTAACCTTACAGCAAGCTGAGCGCGTGGTGGTAGTAGCCAAAGCAACAAAAAGTAAAAACCCACATCAAAAAAGTGCCGATGACCTTATCGGTTATTCTGCCAGTGTTGACTTTCAAAGCGGCCCAGCCCAAAGCGTTACTATGATCATAGATCAGCACGACAAGGTGGTTATCGAAAAGTAACCCTTTGCCAGTGCACGTTTATTTATATGTAAAAGTGACTTTATCCATTTTGGCAATAATGCCTTGCTGTGCAGGGATAAAGGTCACGCGCTGGGTTTTGGCTATGGCATTACTGAGAATAATTTCCACGTCGCCTTCCATAACGGTTTTATCTTTTTGAAAACTTGCTTGACTGGATTTAGTCGCTAAATTACCGTTTGCAAACGCGATTCTGACGTCACCACTGTAGGTGTGTAGTTTACTGTCGGGTGATATAATTTGTGATTTTGCGGTGATTTTCATGTCACTGGCAAAGGTAAAGCTTGATAAAGCACTGGATAATACGACGGTTATTAGCGTTAATCGGTTCATTAATTTCATCTTGATCCCACCCCAGATTCATTAAATACTGCAGAAGCTCTTTAACACCATACTAAAATCTTGGTCGATTACCAGTGTTTATTTGCAGAGTCATTAAATTGTCATATACGGTGGTGGTGTCTGGTTACTCGCGAAAGTTTTCTGTTGTTATTGTTAACGCAGGCTCAATATGGCGTAAATTTAGCGGCCATATTACCGCTGAGCAGGCAATAGCGGATTGAAAGCAAAAGTATTAGTGTTGAAACTTTCCCTGTTGAAGGTAGTAAATCACTTGCTCGATAACCGCGTTATTACGCATCATAAATACATGAGTCGTGGGCAAAGTAATGTGGTCATTCATGCCCTCTATTTTGGTGTTTTCAACCGAGACTTTACCATCATCAACATCGGGGATCAGTGACGATAGCAGCAAATTAATACTTTGTGTGCCAGCGATAATACCCACATCAAAATTTGCCTTACCCAATTGATTTGGCACGCTTAAAGCTCCAGTGCCTAGCTGCATACCAGCATCGCCATTGATCAAATGAAAGCCGGGTAAGTGGCAGAGCTTGTCTACGACTTCAGTGCCTTTATTAGGCGGGCCCAACATGACGACTCGATTCAAGTTTGCAATACTGTGCTTGCTAAGAAACTGTCGCACTAAAATGCCTCCCATGGAGTGGGTAACAAAGCTAACCGGCATATTAGCGCATTGCTGGAGCGCTTCACTGATGGTTTGTTCGGCTAATTGTTCAATGGGGTAAGCGCGTGATGGATAATCAATATTTAATACTTTATAGCCATGCTCTGATAAGCGTTGCGCCATTTTATCCATAGAGTGAGCCGAGCGAGCCAAGCCATGCAGTAAAATCACACATTCATTGCGAGGGCTTGATTGACTACTCATGGCTATGCCCCGTTACAGCGTCAGTTGTACCGAAATAGGGCAGTGATCGCTCAAGGTTTGACTCAAATGCTTGCTATATTTGCCATCAAATACCAACTGAGCAAATGAGTTGTCGACGTACTGGCGCTTGGCTTTCGGATCAAAAATAATATGATCGATATAATCTTTGTACTTACCATCCCAGCACTTTGACTCGGCGTGTATGGTTGGTGCCCAAAGCGCTTCTGCACCTTGGTCATCTATGGCCTGCCATAAGCCTTGCACTTCACTATAGTTGAGTGCGATATCGTTAACAAAGCGACGGTTAAAGTCACCCACTAATAGAAATGGCACCCCTTCGCTGGCGCGGGCATCAACCCAGGCTTCTAACGGAATTGCTTGCTTAGCTAGCTCAGCACAGGCCGTTTTTGCATACGCCTGTTTGTCATCATTGTTGGGCATTTTTGCAATGCTGGCTTGATCCAGAGGTTGATGAAAACAACCAGATTTCATGTGTACCGCGAGTAAACGTACACTTTTACCATTTTTACTGAGCGTGACATCCATACCGCGGCGAGCTAAGCCTTGATCTAGCGCTTTGTATTCAACCGCCTTTGCTTGCAAGCCGCTTGTTTTTCTTACCGCAACACCAACGCGTTGCACCCAATCTTTAGTGGTAAAAAAGTAATCATACTCATCACCAAACACTTTTTTTGCCCATTTTGCGCTTTCAACTTCTTGCAAGGCAATAACGTCAGCATCTAACTCACGCGCATAGCGGGCTAATTTTTGGTAATCGGTTGCTTGTCGTTGATTGTATTCATGAGAGCCAAGCCAAGCGATATTCCACGAGGCAACTTTTATTGTCTCGGCGGTACTTGAAAAACTCAATAAAGCTATAGCAAAGCTAAGCACTGGCATTAATTTTTGCATGTTAGTATTCTAGGTTAGCGATTGGCTAGCTATAGTAACGGTTAGAGTTTCAAATTCAAGCATGTTAATAGTTTGTAAGCTAAAAATCTTGCTATGGTTACCGTGCGCCAATAGGCTAACTTATGCCAACACTAAGCAGCACGATAAATATGGAGCGCTATGGTATTGTTGAAGATTAATTATCGTTTAGCCCAAGGCGCTGGGGTTATTGGTGTGCTGCTTGGTTTGTTGGCCTTTGGCTATCATTACACCTTTATTGACAGCACTTTGCCCGGTTATCGCTTGATCACGGCGCCGGCCATATTTGCTTTAAGCTTTTTTAGCCCAGAAACTGCCTTTTGGCCAAAAATGCTGATTTTTCTCAGCGCGCAATACCTAGGCTACTTTTTGATGATGATGGTAATGAAACAAGTCATTAGATTAGCTCGCCTCTAACCGCAAGCCAACGAGCTAGCATGATAAGAATTTAATTAAGGTAGTAGAATTAATGGATATGATGAACGACGCACTGCCTATTAGTATCGTGGTGAGTGAAGATTTACAGGCACAACTCAACAAGATTGCCGCCATCAGTAATAAGCTGAGTGCACAGCTAAATTTTCATACCATGACCGCTAATTGGTACGGCGATGAAGCAAACCTTATTCAGATCAAATTTATGCTGCAAAGCCATACTGAATTTGCCCAGCAACGCCAAATAGCAGCGCGCGCAAAGCCCCTATTTTTAGCGGACGATGTACTAATCTATGATCAGAGTTTGCATGCTCAGGATTGTTATCTCGCCATTACGGAGTCAGAATTAAATTTGTTGCAGCAAAATCCGAAAGTAGTGACAGGATTTTTAGCGAAAAAATTGACAAAAATATTAAATATCATTGCTAAGCAGCGAGGTCTTGAAAAAATATAACAACAAAATAAAAATATTTTTATATTTAAAACAAGGGATTAGTGTTTTCTGGGTGGCGATGTCAAAAATAATCAATAATCAATTTGAACTAATGCGAGTTATAACGCTCTTACTTAGCAAGAGATTCTCCCCTCGGTTTTGTTTTATTATTGTTTTTTGACGCTCCTCTTTTGAGGGGCCTTTTTTTTGTCTGATTACACCTCCTCCCAGCGTTCTAACACGGGTCATTAGCTTAAGTTTTAGCGCTAATTTCATCACACCACTGTGTAACTTCCTCAGTTAATACTTTAATGCCGAGTGTTAAATCATTGATTAAAGCGTCGAGCTCAGGTGTTGCTCCGTTCATGGCAATAAGCTCGATATTTTCAGTGTGTTTCACTAACAAGTCGGCACCTAGGTAGCGCAGGCTGCCTTTTATGCGATGTGCTAAATCAGTTACTTTTTTATCGCTAAAATTATCATAGGCGGATAAAAGCTCGGTACAGTCATTGACGCTAGTTTCTTTGTAAGCTTGTAAAACTTCGAAAACCAACTCATAGTCACCACCACTAAGCTCTAGTATATAAGCACGATTTAGGAGTTGATCGGGTCGAGCGTTCGTCTTTACTTCATTAACGAGGTTTTGTTTGACAAGTGTGACGCCATCGACTTTGCTGTCGTGGCGCGATGCGTGAAGCTTGGTGAGGCTCTGGCAAGCTTCGATCAGTTTGGTGTGTAAAGTCGCAATTTGGCACGGTTTGGAAAGGTAATCGTCAAAGCCTGAATCTAAACATTTTTGTGCAGCGTCACTCATGGCATCAGCTGTAATGGCTAATAAAATTGGGCGTTTACTTTGACGTTCGGTATTGATAAGCGAGGCTAGGGTAAAGCCATCCATGTGAGGCATATGACAGTCAGAAAGTACAATATCATAATCTTTTTGTTGGAACATGCTATAGGCCTGTTCCCCGTCTTCTGCACTGTCAACGCTAGGTCCTAAACGTTGAATTTGACCAATCAGCACCTTTCGATTAATCTCGTTGTCTTCTGCGACTAAGACTTTCAGGTGCTCAATGTCAACCGTTTGGTTTGCTGTCGCAATAGAGGTAGGGGCAGTATTGCTTAATGTGTCGGCGGGTTCTTGGCTTAAACGCAGCGCAACAATAATAGTGAATAAGCTGCCACGGTTAGGGATAGATGATACATAAATATCGCCACCCATAGCGTCGACTATTTCCTTGCAGATGTTTAGGCCTAGCCCTGAGCCGCCAAAATGGCGGGTAGTGCTGCCTTCTGCTTGCGAAAATGCTTCAAACAAAATATTTTGCCGCTCAGCTGCAATACCTATGCCCGTATCTCTAACTTCAATTTTTATCTTATGCCAGTGTTGACTTTCGTCTTTAATCAACTGGTCATAGTCTAGTCGCGTTATGCTTAATTCTATGTGTCCGGTCTCAGTAAATTTTATCGCATTAGAAATTAAATTATTGAGCACTTGCTGACAGCGTGTTGGATCGCCGTAGTAACTTGAATGTAAACTATTGTCTAAGGTTAGGAATGACTCTAAGCCTTTTTGATTGAGCTGAAAGGAGAAACTATCGAGCACATCTTTTGCCAAGGTACTCAGGTTCATAGGTATGTTTTCTAAGGTAAATTTTCCAGCTTCTAATTTCGAAAAATCAAGCACATCATTTAATAGCGCCATCAAATTATTTGCTGAGCGGTTTAAGGTGTTAAGTAGATCTTGTTGAGTTTCATCAAGGCTAGTGAACGACAATGCTTCAGCCATACCAAGCACACCATTCATTGGTGTGCGTATTTCATGACTCATGCGTGCTAAAAACTCACTTTTCGCTTGCTCTGAACGCTCTGCCAATTGCTGTGATTTTTGCGCTTGGTTTAACGAGATGCGAATATCAGCTTTAAACCTGTAGTACTTAAAAACCAAGAAAAGCATAAGCAACAGACAGATAATAAGTACGGTAATTACTTGGGTTATAAGGCTTTTAGCATTTAATTTATCGATTTGCTGGTGGTTGTTTCGCACCGGTGTAATATGACCATGCCATTTGAACTGCAACTGTTGTAGTTGTTGCTCATCGATACTATTTAAACCGATATTAAGTAGCTGCTGTAAAGGCGCGTTTGTTTTTTCCACCGCCATATGAAATTTTGTTGCTGCGTCATCTAGTTCAATATGTTGCAATTGGAACTGGGTGTAATTGAATCGTTTGAGTAGATGCTCAGTATTTAAGGTGTTACCGACAAAAGCGTCTGCGCGCCCTGTAGCTAAAGCTTTTAATGCATCAGGCACTGTATCAACATACACAAAATTGCTATTAGGGAACTTCTCCTTAATGATGTCAGTAATTAAAAAACTGCGAATAACCACAAGGCGCTGTGTACCTAAACCTTCTAAGCTTCTGATATTATTATTTTTTTTGCTTACCAGTACGGTGCTGGCATTATCGATTGCACTGGTAAATAACAAGGCTTCTTCGCGCTGTTGTGATTTATTGACTGTCGCTAATATCGATATTTCTTGGCGCTGAAGCGCATGCAACTGTTGTTGAAAGCTAGGATAGGTAACAGGCTGAAACTCTACACCAGTATATAAACTTATCAGCCTAAACAAATCTTCACTAAGACCTAATATTTGGTTATTTTGAATTATTTGATAAGGCGGATAACCTTGTTTTAGCGTACCGTATTTGAGGACCGGATAATCGATAACATACTCTTGCAATGGTAACGATATTTCTGGCAAATGATGGCCAAGTATCAACCTAAGGTACTGTTGCTCTTTGTCCGTAGGTACTACGCTATACCATAGCTCTGTCGCGGCTTGCCTATCCATTCGACGAAGGCCCTCATTAATGTCTCGCATCAATGCTCGGTTTTTGCGTGATACGATTGAGCGGATGCTCAGTGCTAAATTACCATGGTCAATACGCTGGTATTGGTCGCGTAATTGACGCTTTATTAAATTTTGCTTAAAGCGTTTTGGTTGCCACGAATACAAGAAATCAAAGTGTGTATTTTCATCAAGCAAGGTATTGAGGTCTTCGCTATAGGTACGTAGCGATTTTTGCTGCTCAATCAGGGGAATGTAAGCACCCTTAGGGGCGTGTATAGCGATTGTTTTTGGTGTCGATATCTCACCCGCAGCTCGATAAAGAGCACTTGGAATTTCAAGATAAGGTAAGCTGAAATAGACCTTGTCAGCATAAGATTCAGTGTAGGTACCCATAGCTACAATTTGAATTTCATCACGCATCAGTGCCGGTAAAGGGTCCATGTATGGTACATCTTTGAAACTCACTTGATAGCCAAACGTTTCACCCCAGTTGCGCCAAAAGCTGATGGAAAAATTACGCATTTGACTTAGGATCAGGGTTTCTGTTTGAAAAAGCTCAGGGTCAGCTTCCATTGATGACTGCAGCATTGTCGGAATACCGACGATTACAGCTTTAGATGCTATCGTCGTATCATTTTGCTTTGCTACTTGCTGACTCGCTTTAGCGGCTGAGGTCAGTAAAAAAGTACTAGTAAGCACGAAAAGCGTCAAGGCCGCCGCTATGGTACGACCCCAAAATTGTAAAATTTTCAATGATCGCATTAGCAGCAAAGCCATCTTTGTTAATTTCTCATTAAATATAAAAAGCATAAATTTATCAATTGTATAGCACGAATGGTGCAAGTGTAGTCTAACATTAATTTGTCAATGAAATTATTACAGTTATATTACAATAAAATGTAATCTGTACAATTTTATGGAGTGCTCAAGTATACTGATGGTCAACCAGTATATTTTTTTATAATGTACTTTCAAGAAAAATATAGCAGATAAGGCTATAAATTGACGCTAATGAGGTTTTAAGTCAAAACAAGATGAAAGAGTTTCATAACCAACGGCCCGTATTGGTGATTGATGACTGTCAAATATACCGCGTCGCATCAAAAACTATGTTATTAAAACTAGGCCTTAACCCTGAGCAAATCTTGTTGGCTAAAGACGCCTCAACAGCCTTGGATTTTTGTCAAACAGAGTCGTTTCAGCTCGTGCTTTGTGATTATAACTTAGGCAGTCATACCAATGGCCACCAATTATTAGATGAAATGATCTATCGAAAATTGTTGCCGGCAGATTGCGCAATAGTCATAGTTACCGGGAATGCATCGACTGAAGTAGTGCGAGGTTTTGCTGATCTCAAGCCAGATGGTTTTCTGGTAAAGCCGGTTAATTTCCTTACGTTGCAGCAACGCCTACCCAAAATTATTCGCAGAAAACGTATGATAAGTCAGGTGCTAACTACCTATGCAGGTGGTGATTTTAATCATGCTATCAAGTTAGCTGAGGACGCGGTAGATAGCGCGACAGAAATGACCAATAGTGCGCTATTATTGAAAGCTCGTGCGCTCATTGCGCTCAATAAATTAGATGACGCGAGAAATGTTTTAATATCGATAAATGACGCCCCTGAAAGCTCCCTAATTCAGCTAGAGTTAGCGCAAATTGCCTTTAAACAAAAGCAATTTAAATTGTGTGAGACAGTATTAAAGCCGCTGGAAAAAGACCCAATCACCTGCACAGCAGCATTACAATTATCAGCGGAGGTATTATTTAAACAAGCCTTATTTGAATTAGCACTGAAAAAAATAGTGGAATCAGTCGCTAAATCACCTAAACACATTGTCCGTCATCTTATGAAAGCGCATATTGCGATGGCGCAGTTTGATTTGAAAACAGCGTATCAGGGGGCAGCAGGAGCGTTAAAGGAGGCTAGTAATTCGTTTCGAGAAACACTGGCATTGCATCATTTTGCTGCCCAATTAACTTTGGATAGAAGTCAGTTTGCCGATACAAAAGACAAACAAAAATACCTAAATCGTTTTACGTTACAATGTCAGAGTTGGCGTAATCGATTTGACTTTAAAGAATATAAAAGGTTTGAATTACTCTTAATGGCGCGTGCTAGCGGTCTTGGTGGCGCTATTACTAAAGCAATAGCATATTTTGATGAATATCAGCAGTATATTAAAAAAGCAAAGTCGCAGCCAGCTAGTGTTAATGAGCAAATTGAGCTCGCAAAAGTGTACTTGATGTTTAACAACATTGACGCCTACCAAGCAACAATGCAAGTGCTCGCGCGCGAGTTTAATCGCGATAGCACAACCATTGAGCATCAAGCTTTTAGGCGATATTTGGCACGCTGGTGCGAACAAGTTGAGCGGATAAGTGCGCAAATTTCAAACTTGAAAACGGCAAGTAAAAATTTATTGCATAATAAAAGTTATGGTATGGCCTTGGAAAAATTAATAAAAGCTCAAGAGCTTAATGCCTTAGATGAAGAGGTCGCTAGTATGTTAATTTTTTGTTTAACTAAGGCTTGGCCTGCAGGGTGGAGTAAGCAAGAGGTGTCTCGTTTAGCACTAAAATGTCGCTTGGTCAGCACATCAAAATTTAATACCGCAGCCTATCGGCGTAATTGTCAGATATTAGTTGCGCAATTAGATATTAAAGAGCTGATACAGTGGCCATCTGCGAGTGATAATTTATTAGGTACAAGGTGAAAAATTTTTAACAGTGCCAATATAATAAAGCTACAAGGAATGACGTTTGAATATTAAAAAAGTTCTGATCATAGAAGATGATCGATTTCAGGTGCAGCTTATGACGCGATTTTTAGAAAAATTGACTCATGCTAGTGTTCAACGTGCTGCCAATGGTCAAGAAGCACTGAGCCACTTAAATCATATTCATAAGCCTGATTTGATTTTTTGTGACCTCAATATGCCAAAAATGGATGGTATAGAGTTTTTGCGAAAGGTATCGCAACAAAAGCTAAATAGCCAAATTGTGATTACTAGTGTGGCAGAAACTGAGGTTTTATCTTCGGTAATCAAAATGGCGGATACTTATGGCTTATTGAATGTATTAAGCCTAAAAAAGCCTATCAATTATAAATCTTTAGAGAGCTTGTTTACACAATTGGAGCAATTAGAAGAAAAAAAAGTTGACCAATTTAACGTCAGCTATCAAGCCAGTGATCAGGAGATAATCAATGGCTTGCAATATGGTCAATTTGTGCCGTTTTTTCAACCACATATTAATGCTACTAATAACCAGATCTGCGGTGCCGAAGCGTTAGTGCGTTGGCAACATCCTAAAATAGGGGTTTTATCACCCGATGCATTTCTCAAAAAATTAACTAAGCTTGGTTTAATCAACAAGCTGACGCTTACGATATTGGATTTAGCCATTGCAACTTGTGTAAGTTGGCACCAGCAGGGGACGCAGTATCGCATATCAGTAAATGTTTCCCCGCTAGATTTAACAGATCTTAACTTTGCCGACCGGGTATTTGAAATTTTAAATCATTATCAACTGCCAGCTAAATACCTTACCTTAGAAATTACTGAAACTGAAATTTGTAACCATCTAGGCAAGGCGCTGGAAACTATGAGTCGACTGCGAATTAAAGGTGTTGAAATCTCAATAGATGACTTTGGTACCGGTTCGTCATCAATGTTGCAACTGATCACTAGTCCGTTTAGAGAGTTAAAAGTCGATCAATTTTTTGTTCGTAATATGTTTGTTGACCCTAAAAGCTATACGGCGGTTAAGGCGTCATTGTATTTGGCTAAACATTTAAATTTACGATCGGTTGCTGAAGGCGTGGAGACGGAAGAACAAGCTAAGGAATTAAAACATTTAGGTTGCAATATTCTGCAAGGTTACAATTACTCACCAGCGTTACCGGCTGAAAAGTTTTTACAGTGGTGCCAGCACTTCCAGTCAAAATAACGGGCAGAAACATTGTTAAAACACTGCTAGTTCTGGGTATTTAGTCACAGTAGTATCACGCATTTTCAGCGCAGTAGTTTACACTGTGCTTTATAATGTTCGGTTGGTAGAGTTACCGCCGCCAGTTAACATCAACATTTTCAAATGACTAAGGATAAGAATGACGCCAGAACAAAAATTTGCTCGCTATGTGAGGCTTTCACTTACTGGATTTATTCTCGCTTTTATCTATTACATCATTGCCGATATTTGGCTGCCAGTAACACCACAAGCACGGGTTTTTCATCCCGTTGTACAAGTAGCCCCGCAAATTAGTGGTCGCGTTACTCAGGTTTTAGTGGTTAATAATCAGCCGGTGAAAATTGGCGACTTATTATTTGAAATCGACAATAGCAGCTATTTGTTAGCGCGTGAGCAAGCGGAGTTAGCGGTTGCTGAGGCAAGTTTACAAAATCAACAAATAGACACTAAAATTAAAGCGTTGCAAGCACAAATTAGTGCTGCGTTGGCCAAACAGCATGAGCAAGAGCTACTAAAAACGCGTGGCGAAAAATTATACCAACAAGACTCCTTATCGGAACAAAAATTAGAGAATATTCGGGCCAGTTTCGTTGCCAGTAAAGCCAGTGTTACGGCGTTGCAAGCACAACTTGACGAGGCCATGTTAGCCCGTGGTGAAGTCGGCAAACACAATTTGGCGTTACGTCATGCAGAAAATCTATTGGCGCAAGCACAACTTAATTTATCGCGTACGCAGGTGCGCTCGCGCGTTGATGGTGTGGTCACTAACTTGCAATTGCTTGAAGGTGCGTATGCCTTGCGTGGCAGTCCTTTGCTGGCTATTGTCGCAAATAATGCTGACCTAGTTGCGGACTTTCGAGAAAAGTCATTGTTAAATATGCAGCCGGGTAGCTTAGCCAAAGTAGTGTTTGATAGTCTGCCCGGTCAAGTTTTTGATGCAAAAATAATGAGCTTTGAAGCTGGGGTTAGTGAAGGGCAATTAAATGCCAATGGTTTGCTTAGTAGTACAGATACCAGTAATCGTTGGGTACGCGAAGCGCAACGCCAGCGTATTCACTTAGCGTTAACTCATAATCCTGAGTTGTTACAAACCATGCCAAGTGGTGCTCGGGCAACAGTGCAGTTACTGCCTAACTCCAGCCTAGGTCAGGTGTTAGCTAGCATGCAAATACGCTTTATTAGCTGGCTACATTATATTTATTAGTGGCCGTTATGAGTCAAAAAATAAACCCGCCTCCTCAACTCGATAACAATGGCTTACGTCAAGCGCTGCGTATTGCCGGAGGCTGTACACTGGGTTTTACGCTGAGTAAATTAATGCAGTGGCCTAACGGCATTTTTTTTACAGTGTACCCTATGTTGCTCTTAGGCTTAGTGCCGACGATTAATTGGGCAATAATACGACAGTTTATTGCCAGTGCCGCCTATAGTGCGACTGTGGTTTTGCTGGTACAAGGCTTGTTTGCTCACTTACCTGTGTTGATGACACTGTGTGCATTGGCGGCATTTGTTATCTTGTTTTATCAAATGAGTACGGGGGCAGCGTTTTTATTTGGCGCTATGGGCGCTGTCAGTTTATCCATTCAATTGCACTTTGCCAGTTATGTTACGGGCGGTAACAGTATTTATCCGTTAATTTTTAGTAATATCTTCGCGATTGGTTTAACCGTGCTGATTGCGTTATTGATGCATGGTTTGTTCCCTGATGTTAGTCGCCGAGCTATTCGGGTGATGCCCAGTAAAAGTGCTGAAAGTGTGCGCCATGAAGTGTTACTTTGTAGTCTGGTGGCGACCATGTCATTTGTGGTGTTTCAAGTGTTGGATCTACAAGACTCCATATCTGCGCAAGCTGCCTCTGTTATTATTTTATTTTCGCTATGTTGGAAAGCGGCTGGCATTGCAAGTTGGCAGCGTATTATCGGCACTTTGATTGGCTGTAATGCGGCACTACTGGCACAACTACTATTGTATACCCATAGCGACTTTTTATTATTTCCTGTGCTATTGCTATGGTCGTTGTCTTTTATTTTTAGTCGCTTTCATATTTTAAGTGGTGGTGCGCCGGGTGTTGGATTTGGCGTTTTAACCACCTTTGGCATTTTATTTGGTCAGTCGTTAGGGCCAGGGCAAGATCTCATTTACAGTGCTTTGTATCGATTTAGCTCAGTTTGTGTGGCAGTAATTGTTAGTTTGAGTGCCATTTATATCGTACATCATATGCTAAATCGTTTTAGTGTTACCCGACATCACACCTATGAATAATGATCTGATTAAATAGAACCGCACACTTTTATGAAGGATAATTAATCCATTAATAAAGGTGTGAAAATGACGCAAAGAAGAAAACCAAGAAATTATACAGATGAGTTCAGAGAAGAAGCAGTAAAAC
>NZ_NBOC01000021.1 GCF_002104455.1 Colwellia chukchiensis
ATGGTTTAACTCCTTTCGACTATGTTGCTTATTGTCTTGAACAACTCAGTGATCAAAATGTTGATGTTGAAGCTCTGCTACCTTGGAATGTAAAGCTTAGCTAGGTGCTGATCACCGGACGCTTACGAAGCGTTGGTAAAATATTAAGGAGCAAGCATGACAACTACATTACTGACGGCCCTTGCAATAGCACTCATTATCGAAGGGCTAATGCCGGCGCTATTTCCGAATAAATGGCGTAACTATGTTTTGAAGTTGGCGAATGAGCCGATCAGTGCCATACGTTATATGGGCACACTAATATTATTAATCGGTTTAGTATTATTATGGCTGATCAATTAACAAGATTTTCGGCATCATGTTGTTAATACAGTGCTTATTAAAATATCGAGCACATATAACAAGATGATTTTCTGTGATTGCATTAAAAATAAACAATAATTACTTGGACTCAATATCGTAATTTGGTAGAATCCCCGCCTAATTTTCTTACCAATATGTGAGCATGGGTAAAAACGTCGTAGTTCTAGGCACCCAATGGGGTGACGAAGGTAAAGGTAAAGTCGTTGACTTACTTACTGATAAAGCCAAATATGTAGTGCGCTATCAAGGTGGCCACAACGCGGGCCATACATTAGTCATTAACGGTGAAAAAACCGTGTTACATCTAATTCCATCAGGCGTATTGCGTGATAACGTAAAATGCTTAATTGGTAACGGTGTGGTTCTTTGTCCTAAAGCCCTAATGAAAGAAATGGCTATGTTAGAAGCACGCGGAGTACCTGTCCGTGAACGCTTACTGATCAGTGATGCCTGTCCATTAATTCTTCCTTATCATAATGCCTTAGATGCGGCGCGTGAAACAGCGCGCGGAAGCAAAGCCATCGGCACAACGGGTCGCGGTATTGGCCCGGCTTATGAAGATAAAGTCGCGCGTCGTGGTTTACGCGTAGGCGATTTATTTTGCACAGAGTCATTCGCGGCTAAGTTAAAAGAAATTATGGAATATCATAATTTTGTCTTAACCAACTACTACCAAGCTGAACCAGTAAGCTATGAAGAAGTGCTGGCTGATGCCATGGCGGTTGCCGATATCATCAAAGGCATGGTTGCCGATATTTCGGAAATTCTTGACCAAGCACGCAAAGCGGGCGACGCTATCATGTTTGAAGGTGCGCAAGGTACATTACTTGATATCGACCACGGTACATACCCTTACGTTACGTCATCTAACACTACTGTAGGTGGTGTGGCAACGGGTAGTGGTTTCGGGCCGTTGCACTTAGATTATGTGCTAGGTATTACTAAAGCGTATACCACACGCGTTGGCTCTGGGCCGTTCCCTACTGAGCTAAATGACGAAATTGGTCATCATTTAGGTACTGTCGGGCATGAGTTTGGTGCGACGACAGGGCGTGAGCGTCGTTGTGGTTGGTTTGATGCAGTTGCCATGCACCGTGCAGTACAAATTAACAGTATTACGGGTTTTTGTTTAACTAAGCTTGATGTATTAGACGGTCTATCGACGTTGAAAATATGTGTCGGTTATAAAACAGAAACTGGCGAAATAGTTACTGTACCACCAACTGCTGCTGAAGGTTACGATAAAATTACGCCAGTTTATGAAGAAATGCCTGGTTGGAGTGAAAGCACGGTTGGCGCCACTTCTTTAGCAGAGTTACCTGCTAATGCTATTGCTTATATTAAGCGCATTGAAGCTGTGACAGGTGTACCGGTTGATATTATTTCTACCGGTCCTGATCGCATTGAAACTATGATTTTAGTTAATCCGTTTGACGAATAACAATCCATTGTTTCTGCTTTTAAAAAAAACCACCTTTTAGGTGGTTTTTTTGTGGCTATTTTCGCTGGTTTTGAGTTATATCAGCGCTAGGTTTGCTTATGATGATGAAATGATTCAAAGCAAAGTTAAAATAGCAGAAAAATAATGCCTATAAGCTATCGATGTTTCAATAGCGTCTATATGTTCAGATTTCTAATTATTCGTGTTGTTTTTATATGTAAAGTGGCTAAATTATGCTGATTATTCAGCTGATTTATGTGTAACGACGTTCGTATAAGACTATATTATGTATAGCTTGTAGCGAATTAATATATATAAAAGTGCTTGAAATCATCAAGCAGGTTGCAATAACATATAAATCAATGATAATGAACATAACCATCATGAATTGTTATCAAAATAACAAACTCACGCATTAGTCTCATAAATTAGGAATAGACATGACAGATTTTCGCCAACAAGCACTAGATTATCACGCACACCCAACGCCTGGAAAAATCAGTGTTGAATTAACCACACCAGCAGAAACGAGTTATGATCTTTCGCTCGCCTATAGTCCTGGTGTTGCGGAGCCTGTTCGCGCCATTGCTGATAATCCAGATGATGTTTATAAGTATACCGGTAAAGGCAATACTGTGGCGGTGATCACTAATGGCACTGCTATTTTAGGCCTAGGTAATTTAGGTCCTATGGCGGCTAAACCTGTTATGGAAGGTAAAGCACTATTATTCAAACGTTTTGCCGGCATTAACTCCTTTGATATTGAAGTGAAAAATAAAACGGTTGAAGACTTTGTAAATACCGTGGCCAATATTGCCGACAGCTTTGGCGGCATTAATCTTGAAGATATAAAAGCCCCTGAATGTTTTGCCATAGAAAAAGCCTTAATTGAACGCTGCAAGGTTCCTGTTTTTCATGATGATCAACATGGCACGGCGATTGTTACTGCCGCAGGTATGATCAATGCTTTGGAAATTCAAGGCAAAGAACTGCGTCATGCCAATATCGTCTGTATGGGCGCTGGCGCGGCGGCTATTGCTTGTATGGAGCTATTGATCAAATGTGGTGCACAACGTGAAAAAATCTACATGCTAGATACTAAAGGTGTCATTCATACCCGCCGCGATGATCTGAATGAATACAAAAAGTTATTTGCCAATAACACCGACAAACGCACCTTAGAAGAAGCCATAGACGGTGCTGACGTTTTTGTTGGTGTATCAGGGCCAAACGTCTTATCGGCTGAGCATGTTAAGCTGATGGCAGCCAAACCAGTGATTTTTGCTTGTTCAAACCCTGATCCAGAAATACGCCCTGAGATCGCCCTAGCAGCGCGTGATGATTTAATTATTGCTACTGGTCGCTCTGATTATCCAAACCAAGTGAATAACGTATTGTGTTTTCCGTTTATTTTCCGTGGCGCCTTAGACGTGCGAGCGCGTACCATAAATGATGAAATGAAAATTGCCGCTGTCCATGCTATTCGCAGTATAGCGAAAGAGAGTGTGCCCGAAGAAGTGCTAAAAGCCAGTGGTAGTAAAAGTTTGAGCTTTGGCAAAGACTACATCATTCCTAAACCAATGGACTCACGTTTACGCTCGGTTGTGGCTAAGGCTGTTGCACAAGCAGCGGTAGATTCAGGCGTTGCGGCTTTGGCGATGCCAGAAGACTATAACGGTTAGGGGATAGCGAGACGTTATAAGTTACAGCGGCTAGTTAAAAATTAGCGCTCAGCGGTAAAAGTTTGACGATAAAAAAGGCGCTTAATAGCGCCTTTTTGCTTCATAAAAATTAAAAGTTAATCTTCAATTTCAGCTTCGTATTCACTAAAGTCGGTAATACCTTGTGCAGCTAAGGCTTTACGAACACTTGCTGGAAGTTTTTGTGTGTTGTCTTTCGCTAAATCACCATCGTCTGGCAAAGGTTGACCAGTAAAAGCATGCAAAAATGCTTCACATAATAGTTCGCTGTTAGTCGCATGACGTAGGTTATTAACCTGACGACGCGTTCTTTCATCGGTTAGCACTTTCAGCACACGTAAGGGGATAGACACGGTGATCTTTTTTACTTGTTCACTTTTCTTCCCGTGTTCGGCGTAAGGGTTAATATACTCGCCATTCCACTCTGCCATGAATATTCCTCTATGCTCTATAAGTTGTGATAAATCATTAAATTTGCCATTGGCAATAGATTTATACGTACTGGTAGATTTTACTGGTTGTGGGGCGCGAGTCAATAACGAAAGTGTAGAAGTTTAGATGTCTAAAGTTCTTGACCACAACTAATAAAGCGTTTAGATTGATAGACGTCCAAACATCTAAATTGAAACGTGTTTATATTGGAGCACATATGAGCGAGAAAAAAGCGGCCACTATCGCTGTGCGAGCGGGCATTAATAGCGACCAACATCATGGCGCGGTTATTCCCGCCATTCATCTTTCAAGTACCTATGGGTTAAAAGGTTTCAACGAAAAAGGCGCATTTGATTATTCTCGCACCGGTAACCCAACGCGAGCGACATTTGCGCAAGCCATTGCTGATTTAGAGCAGGGCGCTGTTGGTGTTGTTACCAGTACTGGCATGGCAGCCGTGCATTTGCTTTGTCAGTTGTTAGACACGACTGACACTATAGTGATCCCACATGATTGTTATGGCGGCAGCTTTCGACTATTTACGCATTTGGCAAAGCGTGGTCTTTTTAAATTAGTGGTAGTTGATCAAAATGACCCACAGGCTTTGACGCAAGCATTGGCTACTCAGCCTAAAATTGTCTTAATCGAGTCGCCTAGTAACCCACTATTGCGTTTGGTTGATATTGCTAACGTAACTGCTCAAGCCCATGCGGTTGGCGCTTTGGTTGCCGTAGATAACACCTTTCTATCGCCAGTGTTACAGCAACCGTTACGACTTGGTGCTGATATTGTTTTTCACTCAACCACCAAATATATCAATGGCCATAGCGATATGGTCGGCGGCGTGTTAGTGACTAAAACGCAAGCCTTAGGTGAGCAACTTGCTTGGTGGGCAAATTGCATCGGCATTACCGGTTCAGCTTTTGACAGCTACTTAGCCTTGCGTGGTTTAAAAACCTTGCCACTGCGCATGCAACAACATCAAGTTAACGCCAATGCGGTGGCCGAATTTCTGGCCAATCACCCCGCGGTTGAGCAGGTGTATTTTCCAGGCTTAAGTGATCATCCGCAACATCAACTGGCCAAACAGCAACAATATGACTTTGGCGCCATGATGAGCTTCAAACTCAAAGGTGGCGAGGCGGCAGTGAAAGTTTTATTTGAAAAGTTGCAATTGTTTACACTGGCGCAATCTCTGGGCGGCGTAGAAAGTTTGATCAGTCATCCCGCGACTATGACCCATGCCGGTATGGAAGTAGAGGCACAACTTGTTGCTGGCATAACGGCATCCTTAGTGCGACTTTCGGTGGGTATTGAAGATGTTAATGATTTAATCGCCGATCTAAGCCAAGCCTTAGCCGCCAGTCAGGCTATATAGAGCTGCTCTAGCAGGCAATACAACAGGCGTTAATAGCCACTTAGTTTTGCCTACAACAAAAACTTGTAATGACATAAACGACACAGCGACAGCAAAATGAATGATGAAAATAGTGCCGTGCTCCGCCACGCAGCAAAAAACCACTTGGCAAAATTGGCCGGTAATATCCATAAATTTGGTGGCAGTAGTTTAGCGACAGCGACTTGCATAGAACGTGTGATGAATATTATTCGAGAGCATTGTCAGCTCAACGATATTATTGTTGTTTCCGCTAATGGCACAACCACCAATGCTTTATTTCACCTGCACCAACTTAGCCTAAGCTATGCGGTTCAGCAATCTGAAAGTCTTGTAACCGGTGTCGAGAGTGAGCCAAGCAAAACATTGCGCGAGCAATTTAACCAAGCACTTCGCGCGCTCGCTGGTGAGCAAAAAAGTTTAATCGAGGCATTACTTAATGCCAGTACCGCCGCTAGATTAAGTGAGCAATTAGCGAGCGATGTGCAAGTTATTAGCCAGCAATTACTCGCTAACCCAGACCGTTTTAAAAACGATTTATTAGCCTATGGCGAAGTTTGGTCGGCGCGACTGTTATCGGCATTGCTCAATGAAAGTGTTTGTCCTAGCTATATGTTAGATGCCAGAGAGTTCTTATTGTTGGCGGATGAAAAAGCAAGCGTTATAGATTATGCCGAGAGTGGCCGCGCATTTGCTGCCTTACAAAAGCGAAATAGCCTGTTAATTGTCACCGGCTATATTGCTCGCAATAAAGACAACCAAAGCTGTACATTAGGGCGTAACGGTAGTGATTATTCTGCGACCATCATGGCGGCATTAAGCAAAGCACGGCATGTTACCTTGTGGACAGATGTGGATGGTATTTACAGTGCCGATCCCAGAAAGGTGCCACAAGCGCGCAAATTACATCGCCTGCCAAATGCGGTTGCAAGAGAGTTAGGACGCTTAGGTAATCCGGTACTGCACGCTAAAACCCTGCAGCCGTTAACACAGCATAATAGCCACCTGCATGTTGCTAGTAGTTTTGCCGCCGATATCAGCGGTAGCGAAATAGGTCATTTTGGTCACATTGCTAAGCAAGAACTCGCGGTAACCGAGTTGAACGACTTAATTTTAGCCTGCTCAAACAGTTTTTATGGTGACTCAGGGCAACGAGCGGTGCAGGAGTTTGCCCCCATTTGCTACAATCTAGAGCAAGGCTATTTGTTGATCCCACAGCGGCAACAAAAAGCCTTAAGCCAATGGTTAGCCAGTTATGGTAATCAGGTTTCCTTCCAGCCGGTGGCTATGATTGCCGTGGTAGGTCATAGCGTTGCCACGCAAGGCGATATGCGGGCCCGTTTTAAAAAGGCTTTACGTCAACAAAAGGTGCTACATTTTCAGCCGGCCAGTAACAAACATAGTTATATCGCAATATTGGCTGAGCCATGCACCACTGAGCTGCTCAATACGGTGCATACGCGAATGACCAAAGACGCAAAAAATATTGCCTTGGTGGTGGCGGGTGTCGGTAATATCGGTCAACGTTTTTTAACTATGTTACCTAAGCAACTTGCACGAGTGACGGGCTTAGATAACGTACACTTAGTGGCATTAGCTGGTCGCACTAAAGCCTTGATCAACACAGACGGCATTGATCTGAGTAATGCTTATCAAGATTATCAGCAACAGGCACAAGTTTGTGATAGTACACACTTACTTCGTTGGTTATCTAAGCATCCTTATGATGAGTTAATCGTTGTTGATATCACTGCCAGTGAGGCATTTAGCAACTTGTACCATGACTTTTTTGCCCATGGTATTCATGTGATCAGTGCCAATAAGTGGGCCGCGTCTTCGAGCACTGACAATTATCAACAATTATTGGCAACGGCAGAAAAAAATACCAGCCTTTGGTTGGGTAATGCCACGGTTGGTGCGGGTTTACCTATTAATCGCACCATAAAAGAATTGCTAGATAGTGGTGATGAAATTACCGAAATATCTGGTATATTTTCCGGCACACTGTCTTGGTTGTTTCAGTATTATGATGGTGAAAGCCCATTTTCTCAGCTGTTAGCACAAGCCTTGGCTGAGGGCATCACTGAGCCCGATCCGCGAGAGGATTTATCTGGACGTGATGTTCAACGAAAGTTGTTAATATTAGCGCGTGCGGCTGGCGTATCCTTATCTTTGCAAGATATTGAATGTCAAAATTTAGTGCCAGAGTCGTTATGCGATATTCCCTTGGCTGAATTTTTACAACGTAGCACAGAGCTTGATGAGCTATTTTTACAACACCTGCAACGGGCCAAAGCTAAAGGCTGTGCTATCCGTTATGTCGCGCGCTTTATTAATAAAAACGATAAAATCGTCGCTAAAGTTAGCTTAGAGCAGTTAAGTGAGCAGCACGCGTTTACACAATTAACACCGTGCGATAATGTTTTTCAAATTAACAGCCAGTGGTATCAAGATAATGCCCTGATCATTCGTGGCCCTGGCGCGGGCAGGGACGTTACCGCGGGCGGCATTCATGCCGACTTAGTCGCTATGTGCCAGCAGCTTAACCATCGTCAACCCCAAGTGAAACTGCCAGCATAAGTGCTGGCAGTACTTGTTAACGCTATTAACGTCTGCCCTTGGCGTGTTGTTATAAGTCGATGTTAGTACTGTAGCTGATAACGACATTTAACTCGCCATCTGCACCGTCAAGGTCAGTGTCAAATAGGCCAAAGCTAAATCCTCCCTTAGATAAGCTGACTCCGTAATCTCGATAATCGCCACCGGCGTCAAAGTCATAATAACCAAGGTGAAATGCCAGTGTCAGCTCCGGGGCAATGTCAAAGGCCGCATCTGCTGACAGGTAGCTGTCATCACCAAAACTGCCATCAGCGTCAGAACTCACTAAGGTATGATAGCTAATGCTATACGCATCATAAGACAGTGACAGGTTTAGCTCACTAAAATCTGACTCGGCATCGCTATCATACGCGTAATAGATGTAACCCAGATTATAACCAAGACCATTATCCAAGCTATTGCTGTAACTGGCATAAACATCTAGCTCGTAACTCATGTTCTGTGCCCAGTCGGCATTTGACGCCCAAGTACCAACGGCAAAGCCTGAACTGTGCTGATAATCAATGCCGCCTGATATGGCAGCGGCATTGTTTGTTTGCGTAACTCCGCGCCATAAGTAATTATTGCTCACGGTGGCATTAGCCGATAAGCCCGCTATGGCATGCGCTGAGCTTGTGGTCAAACTTGCGGTGATAAGTAACATTGAAATAGATAATGAGATCTTAGTTTGCTGCATAGTAACTCCAGTCAGTTTTTAAAATTATCTTGGCTATTGCAAAGACAATGCCTGAGTGAAGTGTTTTTATTTTAACTAACAAAATCATGAGTTTATGGAGTTTTGTGTTGGCTGGCGCTTAGTACAAAAACCATGAATTTGCGCGGATTTGGTGCAAAATAATATCTTAATGTACAAGATTAGTGCGCAGTACTCGCGGTTAAAAACTAAAGCAAGATGCTGAGTGTGGGCATAATTAGCGGTTTGGAGCGATATTTGTGCATGATCTCAGTCGCAAAATTGCCGTAATTAAGGTAAAGTAGCGCAGATTTTATCAAGGGGTTCACTATGTCTGATTTTTTAATTGCGCCATCAATTTTATCCGCAGACTTTGCTCGTTTGGGTGAAGACGTCGCTAAGGTCATCAGCGCTGGTGCTGATGTGGTTCATTTTGATGTTATGGACAATCACTTTGTACCTAACCTAACGTTTGGTCCTATGATTTGCCAATCGTTGCGCGATTATGGCATTAGCGCACCTATTGATGTGCATTTGATGGTAAAACCCGTTGACCGTCTTATTCCAGACTTTGCCAAAGCCGGCGCTGATATTATTACCTTTCATCCAGAAGCCAGCGATCATATCGATAGAAGCTTGCAATTGATTAAAGATCACGGCTGTAAGGCCGGCTTAGTTTTAAACCCAGCAACACCACTGCAGGTTTTAGACTTTGTCATGGATAAACTTGACGTTATTTTATTAATGTCGGTTAACCCAGGCTTTGGTGGTCAATCGTTTATTCCAAGCACTTTAGACAAGCTGCGCCTAGTGCGTGAAAAAATTGATGCCAGTGGTTTTGATATCCGCTTGCAAGTTGATGGTGGCGTAAAAGCGGATAATATTGCCGAAATTGCCCAAGCAGGTGCCGATATGTTTGTCGCCGGTTCAGCAATTTTTTCAAAGCCAGACTATAAAGTAGCCATCGATGACATGCGCGCAGAATTGGCAACAGTAAAATAATTAATTAAATTGAAATAATAAAGAAAAGTTGAAGGACAACACATGAGTAAACCTATTGTATTAAGTGGCTGCCAGCCCTCAGGCGAGTTAACTATTGGTAATTATTTAGGCGCAGTTCAGCAATGGGTAAATATGCAAGACAGCCATCAATGTTTTTATATGTTGGCGGATCAACATGCGATCACCGTTCGCCCTAAGCCAGAAGACTTACGCAAGGCAACCCTAGACGGTTTAGCTTTATATTTAGCTTGTGGCGTTGACCCGGAAAAAAGCACCATTTTTATTCAGTCGCAGGTGCCAGAGCATGCCCAGTTAAGCTGGGTGCTTAATTGCTATACGCAAATGGGTGAGCTAAATCGCATGACCCAATATAAAGATAAGTCACAAAAAGCGGAAGTGAATATGAACTCTGGTTTATTTACTTATCCGGTGTTAATGGCGGCTGATATTTTACTTTATGGTGCCAGCCAAGTGCCGGTCGGTGATGATCAAAAACAACATTTAGAGTTAGCCCGTGATATTGCCACCCGTTTTAATAACTTACACGGCGATACGTTTGTGGTACCCGAGCCCTATATTCCAGAATTTGGTGCCCGCGTCATGAGCTTGCAAGAGCCAACGAAAAAAATGTCTAAGTCAGACACCAACCCAGGTAACTTTATTGGCTTATTAGAAGATACTAAAAAAATTACCAAGAAAATCAAACGCGCCGTCACTGACTCTGACGAACAAGCCAATATTTACTTTGATATAGCTGAAAAGCCCGGCGTGTCGAATTTACTGTCTTTGTTATCTAGCGCTAGTGGCAAATCGGTTGCAGAGCTGGTACCTGCCTATGAAGATAAAATGTATGGCCACTTAAAAGGCGATGTTGCAGAGGCTGTGGTGGCATTATTAACACCCATTCAAGAACGTTACCATGCCTACCGTAACGACGAAGCCTTCTTAAATAAGGTTATGCGTGAAGGGGCCGAAAAAGCCTCGGCACATGCTGCAAAAGTGTTAGCAGCGGTTTACCAAGCCGTTGGTTTTATAGCTAAACCATAACACCACCTTGGATAAAGACTGACGCATTAAAAAGCCTGAATAAAAAATTCAGGCTTTTTTGTTTTGATTCCGCTTAACTTAAAAGTTTATTCTTTACTTTCCTGAGCGACCTGCGTTGCTTGTTGAAATAGCTTGCTACTGTCACTGACAAAGCGCTCAATATTGCTACTGGAGGCGAATAAAAATACTGGTGACATTATGGTGGTGTTAAATTGTGGGCGTGGGTTAAAGTCAGGTTGTTTACTCATTTGAATAACAAAACTGCCGCCAAATAACAATACCACTAAAGCGAGTGATACAAGGTTTCTACGCATTAGGCTCATATGAAAACCAACATAGCAATTTAGCCAAAATAAGCAAAATGCCAAGGCTAACGGAATAATGGCAATAAGCCATATCAGAGAAAAATTGCTTGAGGTATTAAAATGGACAATGTTTTCGAAAATATCGCTAAGCCACATTAAATTAAAAAAGATAAAGCTAATGCCGACTTGTGTCCAAAAACGCGCTTCATGCTTAGTTAAATGTGACACTAAGGCAATACCAGCCGGCCATAAAACAAAGCCAAGTGTTAAGCCTATAGTGGGCACTAACATTTGCGTTAAAGTGACTTCTTTGACATTGTTTAAGTTAATGATCCAACCGGCAATAACCGCAAATAAACAAATACTTAGCGCTAAAATAAATGGGTGACGCGCCAAGTTTATTAAGCTTTCAAACGGACTAATGGCGATGCTAGCCGCAACAGGATGAGTTGGAAAAACCAAGCGAATTTGGCTTTTACCTATGGTAATAATATCACCCGAACGAACTTGGTGTTCAACGACATTCGCCTTGCTATCTTCTAGGTAACTGCCATTAACAGAGTCAAGATCGCTAATTAACCAATGCTCGCCATTAAAGCGCAATTGCAAATGCTCGCTGCAGACATGCGGATCGCTGACAATAATGTCGTTATGGTAGCCACGGCCAATAGTGATCTCAGTGTTGGAGAATTTATGGCGACCTAATAATTTGTGGCCTTGACTGATTTCTTCAATAATTATTTCCATGACACTGACTCCATAAACTTAGCTAAAAATGCCAATGAGGTGTCTTGTGCAACACCGGAGATTGTAAAATGGCTCAGTAGCGCATATTGCTCATGATCCACTGATATGGCAATGTAGAGCACGTCATAAAGTTCAGGAAAGCTTTTATAAGCGCGGGTGCAAAATACCGCTTTGTTTTTCATATTGCCATTGCTTGGCATGACTAGATCATGGTGACATTGATATTCAGTGACATCATCTTTACCGGCTTTATTGCCCGGTGCCACTTGGTTTAATTGGCGTTCAAAAATATGATAAAACTTAGTGCTGCCTATTTTATCAGACTCCATATAGCGATATTCCATTTCAAGTGAGCCGGTAAAAAAGTCGCCCGAGATATAGGTATTTTCATCCAAGTCACAATTAGCCACCGCAGCCATAATTTGTGCGTCAGTTTTATCTGAGTTTGACTCGCCCCAACAACGAATAAACGGCACATCTATGGTGGGAATTACACCACGACCTAGCTGCTTAAGTTGCCAGTCACTGCTCAAAATAGTACTCATAAGCTTTTGCTGATTTTGCATTAGCTGAGTCGCCATTTGTTGCTCAATATTCTCGGGCGCTTGGTGTTGATACGCTTGGTAGAGCGCTAATAGCTTATCGTGTGGTACTAAAAAGCCAATTTGGTTACCCGAGGTAGCCACATTAATGCCCACCACTTCGGTGTTTTTATTCACCACAGGGCCACCACTCATGCCTGAATTGACCGAGCCAGTAAAGTGGATACGGTCATTAAACGACTCATTTTTTAAGCCATTATAGGTGCCGGGTACCACTATCATGCCTAAATCATGTGGATTACCTAACGAATACAGCTCTTCGCCTTTGGTGGGGGCGTGCTGGGCGATATGAAAAAACGGCATTGGCTTTGTAACATCACGCTGCACTATGGCTAAGTCATTAATAACATCGACACTTTTTAAACTCAGTGGCGCTTTGTTGCCGTTATGATCTAAATATTCAATGGTGTATTTATGGGGATGGCGCGCAAAACCTGAGATAACATGGTAATTAGTGGCAATCAGGCCATCGCTACTAATTTGAAACCCTGAGCCAATAGAGGACTTTTCACCACTGGCTTTGTCAATTAAGCGGATTTGATAAAGTGACGGTGCCAACTGTTTAAAAATTTCTTCAGCCTGCTCAACGGCGAAACTTAGGGTGCTAAACCCGATAAGTAACAGAGCAAATATCGCTTTCATTGGAGATCCTTTTTTATTATTACTGCGCTATTGTGCCAGTGTCTGTGAATTTGTCATCATTTATTCGCCATTGTTGGCCGATCAGCGGGGGTAGGCGTTTCGCATAGGTCGTGCTAGTCGTTCTAATATCCAGGCGTTGCTCGTGATTGGCGGTGCGCGATTTTACTTTAGTGTCATCACTGACTGATAAGGGCGTGTTGATCGTTCAGGACTATTTTTACAGCAATTTGATTGAGCGTGATTTGCTCTTTGTTATCCGTTATTTATTTGGAATAACCAAGCTTCATGCGAGTGCCACGATTAAATCACATTCAATTCGAACAAAGTTCAATCTCGAAAGTTCAACACGCTAATAAAGCAGAACAGTGATGAGATCAAAAAAAGTTAAAATTGCGGCGCTATAATCTTGTTGCTGAGTTTATATTTTAGTACAATCAAATGATAATCATTATCATTTACAGTGTAGTTATGACTTTATCCGAATTAAGCTTGCATCAGCAGGCTCGTATTAGCCTTTTGCCGAGCGACTTTGCGTTAAGTGCGCAATTAATTGCCCAAGGATTTGCACTGCAAAGTGTTATCTCGTTAGCGCATAAAGCACCGTTTAACGGGCCTTTAGCTTTTTATTTACATGGCACAAAAATGTGCTTACCGCTCGCCATTGCCCAACAAATTAACATTGAGTTGGTGCCAGCATGAGTCAACAACATTTGGTTTTGGTGGGCTTTGCCAACTCAGGTAAAAGCACATTGTTTAATGCCTTAGCCGGAGCAAAGCAAAAAACCGGCAATTGGAGCGGGGTAACAGTTGCGGCTAAACAGCAACATTGTCAGTTGAACCAGCAGCAAACATTGTTAACTGATTTACCCGGTATTAGCACCTTGGCACCGCGTAGGCAGCAGAGTAAAGATTTATCCATCAGTCAAGATTTCCTGCAACAACATTCACCCGATTGTCTGATCAATGTGGTTGATGCCACGCAACTAAAGCGCCAACTTTATTTAACCACCCAGCTCGTTGAGCTTGGCTTACCTATGCTAGTGGTATTAACCAAAGTCGATCGTAAAGAAGCTGCTCAGCTAGATATAGCTAAACTATCAACGGCTTTAGGTTGCCCAGTGGTCGCAGAGCAGGCACTGAGCAAAAATGCCGGGCAGGCTGTCAAAGCAGCCTTAGTGACCTTGCCTAAAGCGTCTGTGCAACAAACGCTAATTACCTTACCGAGCGAGCTTAAGAGTTTTCAAGGGGGAGCGCTTACATTAGAGCGGCAAGCGTGTGCTAATGCAAACGCTTGTCAAACCACAGACACAGCGGCCATTGCTGTTATGCAAGCTCGCTATGACTTTATTCATCAACTTTTACTCGACGTCACTGATACGCTAAGCAATAAGACGTTAATGAGTGATAAGTTAGATCGTTGGCTGTTGCATCCGGTGCTCGGAGTGCCGATATTTTTACTGATGATGTACTTACTGTTTATGTTTGCCATCAATGTAGGCAGTGCTTTTATCGATTTTTTTGATATTTTAGCCGGCGCGATATTTGTAGATTACCCACAACACTTTTTAAGTGGCGTTAATCTACCTGCGTGGCTGAACACGATTTTAACTGGTATTGGCTTAGGTCTTCAAACTGTGGCTACCTTTATTCCTGTGATCGCCTGCTTGTTTATTGGCTTGTCACTGTTAGAAAGCAGTGGCTATTTAGCGCGCGCCGCCTTTGTGGTTGACAGCGCCATGCAAAAAATTGGCTTACCTGGCAAAGCATTTGTGCCGCTAATTGTTGGCTTTGGCTGCACTGTGCCGGCGGTAATGTCAGCGCGCATTCTAGATAATGAACGCGAACGCATCACCACTATTATGATGTCGCCATTTATGTCTTGTGGCGCACGTTTACCCGTATATGCCTTGTTTGCTGCCGCGTTTTTCCCTGAATCTGGGCAAAATCTTGTGTTCTTACTGTATTTGATTGGCATCGCCGCGGCGGTGTTTACTGGCTTGATGCTAAAGAAAACCATATTAATGGGCAAAAATTCAATAAATATTATGGAGTTACCTCTATATGAATGGCCCAAAATTAGCTTTATAGCGCAGCGAGTTTGGCAGCGCACGCGCTCATTTGTGTTAGGCGCGGGTAAAACCATAGTGTTAGTGGTCTGTATTTTAAACTTTTTCAATTCGTTAGGCACAGACGGCGAGTTTGGTCATCATGACAGTCAAGACTCCTTACTCAGTAAAACGGCGCAAGTTGTCACCCCTTTGTTGGCGCCGATGGGGGTCAAAGAAGATAACTGGCAAGCTAGCGTGGGTATTATTACTGGCCTGTTTGCCAAAGAAGCCTTAGTGGCAACGTTTAATAGCCTATATTCACCGGCAGCTGAGGAGTCTGCAGTACCTGAATCTTTAACGCTATTGTGGCAACAAGCGGTGGCCAGTATCGGCGACAACCTGCAGGGCATAGCGCCAGATGACCCGTTAGGTACTGACATTGGCGACGTGTCAAGTATTGAAGTTGCTGCCCAAGAGCAAGGCGTTGCCGAAACTACCCTCACCATAATGCAAGCGGCATTTGCCGGCAAAATTGGCGCATTTTGTTATTTATTATTTATTTTGCTCTATACGCCATGTGCGGCTGCTATGGGGGCGATAAAAAATGAAGTGGGTACATCGTGGGCGATGTTTGCTGCGCTTTGGAGCTTTACTTTAGCTTATTTAACCGCAACCGCCTGCTATCAATTGGCGGTGTTCTTTGCGCAGCCGCTGCATTCTTTGATCAGTCTTACAATTGTTATTGGGCTATTTTTAGCTATATTTTACGGTCTAAAGCGAGCTGGAAAAAATATTCTTACCATTCCTACTGTGGTGTCTTATCGCTAAATACGGATGCGCTAGCTGAGACAGGCTAGCGCCCCTTGTTTAATGTTATAGCGCATATATTTTAAGCTAAACAAAAGCAAGCTGGCTGCAATAAGCGGGTTGCTGTTTGTCATTTAGGAAAATATTAGTGGCGATTTCAGTAACCTAAGATGATTTAGCTTGCGTAAATTTATAAAGCGCATAGGCTTATCGTTAGTTCAACTAAGCGCACAATATTGACATTATGGATAACATACAAGCCAAGCACTATTTACTGGCAAAAATGGCCACTAGCGAATATTTTCCTTTTGGCCCCCAGGTGAGTGTTTTTAAAGTCAAAGATAAAATGTTTGCTACTTTAGCTTTAGGCAAAGGCAATGAAAAAGGTACTGAGGGAAAAATGGCGGGGCATTATTGTCTAAATTTAAAGTGTGATCCTGACGAAGCCGTGATACTTAGAGATATTTTTACTGCGGTCATTCCAGGTTATCACATGAATAAGGCGCAGTGGAATACGGTTATTCTTGACGGCTCAATTCCGCAAGGTGAAATCGAGCGCATGATCGATAATTCTTATCAATTAGTAGTCAGTAAAATGAGTAAAAAAGATCAGCAGTCGCTCTGTTAAGCCATTGCTTATTTTGCTAGCGCTTAATTAGTACTTTGCATTAGCGGTGCTGCTAGGTTGTCAGGTCAATTCATATCAATACTTCTCATGGCGGTATCTATATATTCTTGATGTACCGCTTGGTCTTGATACTGAGGCGGTGGGTTAAAGGGCATGTGGCTTTTGAGCTGACCATTGGTATTTAGGGTAAAGATTAAGCCATAGCTTTGCTGACTCGGTAACTGTAAGCCTAATGACATTAAATGGGTCATTAACTTATGCCAACGAGCTGCTGATTTTTCATCATTTTCATCTCGTTTTGGCAGCATCAAAAAAATTGTTTTATCAAGGTAGCCGCGCTCAATAATATGATTAATTTCCCATAATGTTCCTTCGTTCATAGAAGGCAGCAGTATAATTAACTTGGCTTTTAATAACATGGTAGCCACAATTGCTTGCCACTTTTCTTCGTCCGTTTTTACACGGCAAGTGCCAATATGCTCACCAGGCTCTCCTAACGATATAATAGGTAATTCATCGGGAAAAACTAATGCTAGAGCTGTTTCAATTTCTATCCCGGTTTGCTTATTGTGTAATTTTCCCGTTGATTTAAATGGTCGCAGGTATACCGCAAAATCTACGGGGTCGGCAGTGTCACCAGCGCTGATACTTTCAACTATATCGTGCGCTTTTTTATCTCGACTCTGTTGTTCAAGGTAAAGTCTTTTGGTGACTAATTGCAAAAGCACATAGCGCCTTGCGATATCAATCGCAACAATAACCAACAAGCTTATTATACTCACTAAATAACTCAGCTCTACATCAGGCGCATTAATTCTGGCCTGCCAACCAAGCATTAGCGCTATCGTGATCACTATGGTAAAAAGCCACTGCGTGAAAATTGACGCTTTACGACTAATGGCGTCGTTTGCGTTTGTCGGTTTTAGCGTCGGTAAAACATTGCTTACTTTTAATATTGATTTTACAAAGGCAATATCAGCATCCTTAAAGCTAATATCATTAATCTCGTACAGCTGAAGCTTCTTAGTGGTAAACATCATTAATAAACTATTGGCGATATACCAAAGAGGAATGAATATATAGCCAACATAGGCAAGTAATGAAAACAAATGAGGCACTTTATCAAAGGCATCATAAACAGAGAATTTAAGGCTCGCAGAAAGATCTTTGGATTCAACAAAGCTATTGTGAGTTCCTGCCATATAACGCTTGAATTTATTAATCTTTGTTGTGAAATATTTGCTGTTGCCTTCGGCTTTTTTTATTAATTTTTTACACTTTCGACTGCGGGGTGTTGTGTAGTCTGAATAAAGATAATCACTCGGAAATTGCAAATTATTATCAACAATTTTCGCATCTGCGCCATGTGCTATGAGTAATTGTACAATCTCTACATTGTTAACTTTTACTGCATACATGAGTGCGGTTTTGCCGGCTGAGTTTTGTAAATTGACATTGGCACCAGCATCAATAAGTTGTTTACAAATAGCATAGTGATGATACATGGTTGCATAAATTAGCGCAGAGTAATCATCGTAGCTCAAACGATCTAGATTGACATCTTGGCTTAATAATATCGCCAAGGTTTGTTGATTGTTGTTACGCGCAGCTAACATCACAGGGGTATTCCCTTCGCGGTCAATACACTCGCCTATTGCACCTGTAGCCAATAGTTCCTTAAGCTCATTGTCGTCATTATTATTAATTGCTTGTAGTACGCGTTCACAATGCTGAGCTTGTTCGTTATTTTGTTTGTTTGGAAGTGCCATAGCGATGTCCTAGTTATTTTATTTACTGCTTCGCTGGGGTAACCTCTTGACTATTAGCCTGTGTGTATTGTGACCAGTTGCTGTTTTCTTTTGAAATTAACCCCTCGGCACGTTGTACAAACTTAGGAAAAGCATCTTGACCATGATAGGGGGAGGTTTTGGTGGCAAAAAGGTATTTTTCGTGTTTTAGGGTTTCGCAAGTTGTGCGATATTCTATCCAGTTCTCTTGATATTGATTGAGGCTGGTTATGGCGGATGTGATAACAATTAATACGCCAATGATACCAACGACAAATAAGGTAACTGTATTGTCAAGAGGCTCGGCAGTAGCTGTTAGTAAAGGAATTGAGGCGGCGGCAACAATTTCAAAGCCTCGAAGGGCTTTAAATATTCGTTGAGCATGTTGGCTTTTTCTATCATACCACTGAATTTGGGCATCAATTCTCTTTGATAAATATTCGTTTTCGTCCACTGAACAGCTCCTTCTGGTTGAAATGTAACCAAGTATAGCGCAGAAATCTTCACTGCAGTTTTTGTGGTTTAAAAAGCGATATTATTGATTTTATTGGGCGCTATAAAAATTAGCCTGATAATGAAGCGCACTAATTATCATGATATCAAGATGGTACTTGCTCAAGGAGCAGCAAGCTTTGAGAGTTATTTTGACTCGGTGTTCTTTAGCGCGCGCAACAGTCATTCGACCTTGTTATGTTGAGCTTTTGCGGTTAACACACCCATATGTGAGATAGAATCACTCAGCGCAAGGTGTTATTAACAGTTAGCTACTATACAATCAGCAATATAAATAATTAAGCTGTGGGTCAATTGAAGCTCACTTTGCAGTTAGGGTGTAACTATGTGTTTACTATCTCGTTTTTTCATGGTTTTGGTGTTAGCTATTTCATCACTTGCTGTTTTTGCTGATGAGCTATTTACTGCCGAAGATATCTTTTCATTAGAATATGCCAGTGATGTGCAAATTTCACCGGATGGTTCTCAGATTGTTTATGTGCGAAATTCCAACGACATTATGACCGATGGCAAAAATACTAACCTGTGGTTAATTGATGTTAAGTCGCAACAGCAAGTACCCTTGTTTTCTGATGATAAACAATACTCGCAACCGCGTTGGTCTGCTGATGGCAAAAAAATTGCCTTTGTGAGTAACTTAACCGGTAGCTATCAAATTCATGTACATTACCTTGACGAAAACAAAACCGCTTTGCTTAGCCAGTTGCAAACCAAGGTATCAAATTTAACTTGGTCGCCCAACGGCAAGTGGTTAGCTTTTAGCCAAAAAGTCAAAGCAGAGCCGACGGTGATTGCTAAGATGCCGAAAAAACCTAAGGGTGCTAAGTGGAACAAGCCGGTGGTGGTGATTGACCAAGCTTATTATCAAGCTGACGGCAAAGGATTGGTAACGCCGGGTTACCAGCAACTTTTTATACTACCCAGTGAAGGTGGAACGCCGCGTCAATTAACCCATGACAATTTTCATCACCGTGGTACATTGGCTTGGACGCGTGACAGTACTGCGATTGTGTTTTCTGCTAACCGAGAAAAAGACTGGGAGTACCAGCGCCTAGAAGGCAATTTATACCAATTGCAAGTGGCAACGGGTGAGTTAACCGAGCTGACCTCAACGCCTGGTAAAGAATACCAGCCAGTGTTTTCTCAAAATGGTAAGAAACTCGCATTCTTATCAGGCTCTAATGCCTTAAACCCGTATCGTAATGCTAAATTGCACATTATGGATTGGCAAAGCAAGCAAGTGAACGTCATCACCAAAGACTTTGATCGCTCGGTGCGTGATCCGCAATGGCTTTCTAATAGCCGTTTAGCGTTTAGCTATGATGATTTTGGTAAGCGAAAGTTAGCCACCATAACCACTAAAGGTAAAATTAACGACTTAACTGATACCCTGTCGGGTACCACGTTGGGGCGGCCTTACATTAGTGGCAGCTTTACCGCGTCAAGTAATGGTGTTATGGCCTTTACCGCTGGCAATCCATTGCGCCCAGCCGATGTCGCTGTTATCAAAAGTGCCAATAAAGCACAGGTGTTAACTCAATTAAATGACGACCTACTAGCCCATAAAACCTTAGGGCAAGTGCATGAGCTTAATTATAAGTCGGCCTTTGATGGTGAACCTATTCAAGGTTGGTATATCACCCCGCCTAACTTTGATCCGAAGAAAAAATACCCACTGATTTTAGAAATTCATGGTGGCCCGCACTTAGCCTATGGCCCACATTTTTCAGCCGAGTTACAGCGTTTTGCTGCTCAAGGCTATGTAGTGTTTTACAACAACTACCGTGGCAGTAGTTCCTACGGTGAGCGTTTTGCCATGTTGCTGAAATATAAATATAGCTCGACAGAAGACTTTGCCGACCATGACTCAGGCGTCAATGCCATGCTTGAGCAAGGTTTTATTGACCAAGATAATTTATTTATCGCCGGTGGCTCAGCCGGTGGTATAGCAACGGCCTATGCCATTGGTTTAACTGATCGTTTTTCTGCCGCTGTGGTGGTTAAGCCAGTCATTAACTGGTTAAGTAAGGTATTAACCGCCGATAGTGGCTTAGGGCAAATACCAACTCAGTTTCCGGGTATGCCATGGGAGCATGTTGAGCATTATTGGCAGCGCTCGCCAATGTCGTTAGTTGCTAATGTTAATACCCCGACCATGCTTATGACCGGCGAGAAAGACTTACGCACGCCGATGGCAGAAACCGAGCAGTATTACCAAGCGTTAAAATTAAGAAAAATAGACACGGTATTAGTGAAAGTGCCTGAGTCTTATCATGGTATTGCCGCCAGACCTTCACGCATGATCACTAAAATAGAGCACACGCTGGCGTGGTTTGAAAAATATAAAACCGCTACAACGCCGCTATCAGACGTCAACTAGTATGATTTAGTCTTTGTTACTTGAGGCAACAAACACCCCCTAACGTGCATGGCTAGTCAGGGGGTACTAAGCACACTTAGCTAGTTGCTATTGTTTTGTGATTGCTTTGAACTTGCGGCCAAAACATGACCTATTTTCCTGATAATAAATCGCAGTAAAAAATACACCAAGGCCGAGGCTAGGGCGATCAGGCTAGCAAAAAATGTGGGTAACACAGCGCCAAAGGTGATGCACATACCAAGAATAAGACCGAATACATACTCGGCTTGATAGACTTTAAAAAACAAGGCAAAAACTAGTATCGCTGGCAACATGACTGAGGAAAGTGCTTGATTACCCTGAGTGAACGCCAGCGATAAAACCGCGCCATACGCTAACGCCATAACAAATCCGCCTAATATTTGTTTAAATACTCGGGAGCTGCTTTGAGCTGGTCCAGTAAACAGGCGTTTTTCAACTCGGGTCATGGCAAGCCAAGCTAAAACTGGCAGTAATAACGCGCCCCACCAATTTGACAGTGCCGGCATATCAGCACGTTGTAAAAAGTAATGCACGGGCACGCCTTGGTGAAAATGTTGCCACAGCAATAATGACCAAATGCTGATGGCAATAACACCGACAAAATAACGCTTAATCAATGAAAATTCTTGTTGCTGCATGGCTCAATCCTTTACTTGAGTGTGATTGCTTAAGCGTAGAGCAAGTACTATACCAGTCGCAGCAAACTAACTGCCTAGCAGCGTTCAGCAAGCCGCTAAGCTGCATGCTGGCGCTGATTAGGTGACTTGATGTCGGCAAAAAACGCACCAGGCAATAACTAACTAAGCACTAGGTAAGAACTAAGCGATGGCGAATTTCGCTATTAGTTGACAATAATCACCGCCTTGAAAACTAAGTTGCGATAATCAAGGTCAGCTTAATAAAGCATATTTCGATTTTTGCCCTCAGGCATGTTTAGCTGATAACGCCTGCTGTTATTGCTGATGATTAACAAAGCGTTGTTGACAGATTTTTCTTGCCCTATCTAAGTAAAACACTAAGTCGGCAGATTGGGTAATAGTATCTAAGGCATGCATACTGAGTCGTTGAAAATATTGTATAAAACCTAATAGCTCAGCCTCACTCATTATCTTGCTCTGTGTTTGATCACTAAATGCGGCTTGTAACTTTTGCTCTTGCTCTAAGCGCCACTGATAAACACAATCAAAACTAGGGGCTTGCAATACTAACCAAAAATCCATCAAGGGGTAGAGCGGCTGGTATTGTTCCTTGAGCTGTTGATTAACAAACTTGCGCCAAATGCCTTTGCTATCATGTTGTCGTTCTAGCTCATTGACAGGGCAGTTAAGGGCTTGCTCAGTTTCTGGGCGAACGCCCCAGCACCAGCCCTCTAGTAGCACGATATCCGTTGCTTGTGTGACTCTTGGCCATTGCGTTTTAGCAAATGGCTCATCGGTTGCTTTGTTAAATCTAGGTATGGCAAAGCCGGTTTGCTGAGTTTTTAACTGGTGTAACACGCGCTTTAGTGCGCCAATATCATGCGTACCGGGTACGCCTCGGGTGGCTAATAATGGTTGAATGTCATTAGCCAGTTGCTGACGTTGCGCGCTGCTAAAATAAAAATCATCTAGCGACATCACCACTACATTAACGGCATAGGTGGCGGTTAAATACGCAGCAAGAAAATCGCTTAAGGTTGACTTGCCACTGCCTTGGCAGCCATTAATACCGACAAAATAAACCCCTGCATTTTTTTTAAACTGGCTAAATATATGCGCGGCCAGTGGTTGATAATAGCGCAGCGCCGTGTCTTTAAATGATGCAGGCAATGCCTGCTGTTTAATAAAAGCTGTAAGCATATCTGGTAGCAAACCTAAGGTTACTGATGACGTTGAGTATAGCGGTGATTGTTAAGTTATTCGTTTTAAAACAGTCTCGTTATTGTAGAGAAAATGGCTTATCGCAACTGGCGACACTAAGGGGTGCTTGCTTAGCGGTGGCTAGCAATTAAGTAATAAAATCCATTATAGCGCTTTTGACAAATTGCTTGCGCTTGCTGGTAAAGGCCAGCCGATTTTGGCAAAGGTATAAATTTTCATGTACTGCTTGCGGCAGCTGGTGCCAACGTATTTGCTCGGGCTTTGCAAACGCTTTAGCGGCATGTAAGGGCAAAACCGTAAATCCCAAGCCACGACTCACCGGCTCAAGTATTAAGCTGATTTGATTACAAAAACCCTGTGCTTTAAATTGCTTAACGTGTTCAAATTCAGCAAAATTTTTACTCAGTAAGGCTCCAGCATGGTGCGGTGCATCTGGATGACCAATAAAGCCAAGTGTGGTTAATGTTGACCAAGTAATTGTTTTGATCTTATTCGCCGTGACCAGCACCAGTGGCTCTTCCGCTATTTTTTCGCTACTAATATTTTCCGCGCTGATCTGTTCGGTAACAATAGCCAAGTCAAGCTGACGAGCCAGCAAATCTTGCTCAATACTTTTGTTGGGCGCAAAACGATAGTCAATGGCTAACGCGTTGTACTGTTGTTGTAAATTAAGTAAATGCGGGTAAAGCTTTAAGCCTATGCTGCCGGGGCTGGCCATTTTTACTGCGCCAATATAAGGGTCGTCTAGTAGCAGCGACTTTTCAATTTCGGCGCAACGACCGAGTAAGTGTTGCCCTTGTTGGTATAGCTTTAAGCCGGCTTCGGTGAGTGAAAAGGTCTTACCTTCGCGGATCAGCAGTGTTGTCTTGAGTTGTTGTTCTAGCTTTTTCACCTGTTGGCTGACACCTGATTGGGTCATAAATAGCTGCTCGGCGGTTTTGGTAAAGTGACCGACGTCGACTAGTGTGCAAAAGGTTTTTAGCCAGACCAGATTAATCATAACAATATGTACTCATATCTATAATTATTGATAATTTTTTATAATTTATAGCCTGGCTTATACTTTGTCCATGACATTAAGCAATAAGCTAACAACGAGGTTATTCAAATCATGAGTAAAGCATATCCCAGATCATTTTCACATATTGGCCTATCCGTTCCTAACCTAGAGCAAGCGGTTGAGTTTTATACTCAGGTATTAGGTTGGTATTTAATTATGCCGCCAACAGAAATTATTGAAGATCAGAGTGCCATCGGTGCTATGTGTACCGATGTCTTTGGTGCTAATTGGCAAAAATTTAAAATTGCCCATCTGTCGACCGGTGATCGTATCGGCGTCGAGTTGTTTGAATTTCCCAATCAACAAAGCCCTGAAAATAACTTTGAGTATTGGAAAACCGGCATTTTTCACTTTTGTGTGCAAGACCCTAACCTTGAAGAGTTGGCGGAGAAAATTGTTGCTGCTGGCGGTAAGAAGCGCATGGCGAAACCACGCTACTATTATCCGTACGAAAAGCCGTATCGCATGATTTATATGGAAGATCCCTTTGGCAATATTCTGGAGATTTATAGCCATAGTTATGAATTAATTTATGCACAAGGGGCTTATCAATAACCTGGGCGTGGTTATTGCTGTGTGGTAATCGCTATTCAGTGGTTATAAGTGCAGCAATATTGGCTATCATTTGCGCCAAAATTCTGGCTTAAGTTTACTATGATCTTGCTGGCATGTTGTAAAACAGCGTAACATGCCAGCTTTAATATCTGTGCTAGCAAACGGAAAAAATAAAGCACCAATAATTGAACTTGCTGCGTCAATTGTTCGTACTTACTTAACGCTAAGTGCAAAGATGTTATGGCTAAAGCCAGGCATTTTTGCTGCACACTCGTTACTGTCAGAGGAAGCCATGAACTTAAATAAAAGCAATGCCTTAGATTTAAAAGATTTATTGCATATTTTTAACCTTGTTACCCGTGAAGGTGAAAAAATTCAAGAAAGTTATCATTATGAAGGTATTAAGGCTTGGCATGACTTTGACGGTTATACCTGTTTTCTTGCTTATAAAGATCTGACCTTAACCTTTTTGTTTCATGGTCGCTATAATGTTGATTTTGAACAGCAAGCAACATTTGATCGTTTTGTGGCTAAAGTTAGCAAGCTTTTAATGGCGGAAAAATGAACCGCGTTAACCCTAAAGTATTGTTAGGCAGCAAGTGGACCAAAACCCAAGTTGAAAATCGTGAAAAACATTTTGTTGTCACAAAAGTTGCCTTTGATGAGAATAACAATGTTATGAAATGTATCATCACGGCGGTGATTAATAACCGAGAATATACCATCAACTGGCGTGATTTAAAGCAACCCGCCCAGTGGAAGTTTGGTTGGCAATAGTCAAATGACTATTGCTAACGCTTTATTACCAGTTGATGTTTTTTCCTTGCCAATCTAAAAAGCTTAACTTGTGATTTAGTACTTGTTTTGCAACGATTTTTATCACTTGTTGAGCAACAAATTGCGCTGTAAACAGTTTTCCCTTCGCAACATTTTTTTGAAACGGCTTCGATAGCCCAGTGTTTGTGGTACCAGGGTGAAATGCAATGACCTTGATATTTTTCGCTCGTCTTGAAAATTCAATAGCGACATTTTTAAGCATCATATTTAGCGCTGCTTTTGAGGCTCGGTAGCTATACCAGCCACCTAAGCGGTTATCGGCAATACTGCCGACGCGGGCACTAAATACCACTAATTTACAGGGTTGATCACCTGTGATGATGGGTGTTAATGCTTTTATCCATAATAGCGGTGTAACAGTGTTTGCCGATAAAATCGTAGTAAAGGATTTAGCACTAAAATCTTCAATACGCTTTTCAGGGCTAACGGTCTCGTTATGTAATAAGCCATGAAAAATATAAACCTGACTAAATGTTGGCGCCGTTGTCTGAGTTAGTGTTAAAACGGCTTTTTCGATACTGGATTCTTGATAATCGCTCAGGAGTATTTTCGTCAAGCGTGCTGAGTTTTGCTGTTCATATGCGGATAAATCTCTGCTGATAAGGGTAATATGCACCGGCTCGGCTGCATTGAGCAACTCTGTAACTAATGCCTGGGCTATGGTGCTGTTGGCACCAAGTATGAGTACCTGTTGGCGTTGCATAATATCTCCCAATTTTTGCCATGGCTAACTAGCAAGAAGTTATTTGTTCATACGTTACTTATTTTCTCTAAGATCAAAAAATAATCCGATTAAATTAATCCAGATAAGCCATCGCTGCGTATAACCTAGCAAAGTGTTAATACGGTGCCTTGATGGTGACAAAGTCTAAACTGTGGAATTTAATTTGCTTTAACCTCGCCTGGTTTGGCTTGGTGTTTATTGGCAATTTATTTATTCCGATAGCCATACTGCTGCTCGGCTTACAGCTGTTTGTTAGCCGAGTGCAAAAAAGCGAGTGGTTATTGATATTCATTATTGCCTCAATGGGGATACTGATGGATTTGGGCTTGGTTTATAGCGGTATGTTTATTTTTCCAAACACGCATTACTTACCTTATTGGCTGATAGTACTTTGGTTTTGTTTTGCAAGCACCATAAGGCAAAGCTTGGCCTTTTTGGCGAAATCAGTTGGTTTGCAATTTATGGTAGCAGCCTTGTTTGCTCCGTTAAGCTACCTTGTTGGAGCAAAGGCTGGTGTAGTTACTTTCGGGCCATCGTTGGCGACGAGTTATTTGATATTATCGGCATTGTGGGGACCTATGATGGTCGCATTTTTTGCGCTTAGTCGCGGTTTGCAATCGGTGGAGCTGGGTAATGCGTCTTAAAACCATCACCGGTGCTTTGCTCGTAATTACAGTTTGTTGCGTTAGCACAAGCACAATCGCCAATAAGGCCTTGCCGGCGGAAAGTACTCAGCAGCCGAGTTTTTGTGGTGTCAGTGAGTTAGACACACAGCTTAACGGCCAAGGTGCCAATTATCCAGCGGGCGAAAATTTTCAATTACTCGGTAAAGCTAAGCTATCAGTGCTGTTTTGGGATATTTATGAAAGTCAGTTGTTGACCTCTGATGCTAAAGTGCCTTTTAGCAGTGCCTGTCAATGTATCTTATTTAAAATTCGCTATTTACGAGCGATAAGTAACCAAGAATTAGTGGCTAATACCGAGGCGCAGTGGCAACACTTACAGGTGGATAAAGACATTTATCGTGGTTACTTAACCAAGTTAGCGCGTATTTGGCCCGATATTCAAGCCGGTGACCAGCTCAGTTTGCTCAGTCAAGGCGAGATAACCGTGTTTTATTTCAATCAACAAAAAATAGCCGCTATCAAGAGCCCGACTTTTGCCAAGCTATTTTTAGGTATTTGGCTGGATAAAAACACCAGTGAAGCAAGATTACGTCAGCAGCTTTTAGGAGGGGGGATATGAAATGTCTTGAAAAATTGAGTATCGCCATAATGTTGGTTTTATTGTTATCAAGCTGCACTGTTGGCCTGCAAGACTATAGGCAAACTGCTCCTAAGCTCGATATTAAGCAATATTTTTCAGGTAAGTTGATTGCTTGGGGCATGGTGCAAGATTATCGTGACAATGTTATTCGCCGTTTTTGTGTCGAGCTGGACGGGCAGTGGCAAGGCGAACAAGGGCTGTTAAAAGAGGTGTTTTATTTTAATGATGGCGAGATCAGCTATCGAAATTGGCACTTAACCAAGTTAGCTGATGGTCAGTATCAAGGTAGTGCCGAAGATGTTGTTGGTCAGGCGCAGGGACAACAAATGGGCTTTGCTTTTCAGTGGCAATATCAGCTCAATATTGCCACTGATGGCACAAGTATGCTGTTTTCACTGGATGATTGGATGTATCAAGTCGACGAGTATCGGCTGTTTAACCGCACAAAAATGAAAAAATTGGGTATTATCGTTGCCGAAATCACCTTGTTTTTTGATAAAGAGTTTCCTCAAAAACGCTGTCATCAGGCTGGCGAAATTAGTCACTTGATGGGTGAAATACATTGACATAAGTTAACGGTTTAATGCTGTGTGTCTTTGCCCCCTACTTATCAAAGTTGGTTTTAGGGGGCTTTTTTTTGATCGCGGTTGATTTTTATTGCGTATAACCATCATGAACTGATCATGACTTGCAGGGGACTTTTATGACAATGATTAACTTACCTGTTTTTCCGCTAGCCTTACTACTTTTACCGCAAGGGCTAACCCGCTTGCGAATTTTTGAGGCGCGGTATTTAAAAATGGTGTCATTAGCCATGAAAGCATCGGGCTTTGTTATTTTGCCGAAACCGCAACAAAGCCAGTTAACGTCACCAGTCACGGGAAGTTGGGTGGAAATTATTAACTTTCATCAAGGCGATGATGGCTTGCTGATTATAGATGTGCGCTGTAAATCTTTAGTTGATATTAGCAATCTGACCCAAGATGAAAGTCAATTGCATCATGGTGATGTCTGTATAAAAACGCACTGGCCTTGTATTGATTTAGATAATATAACCAGACCCTTATCAACGGCATTAGCAGAGATTTTTCACGATACGCAGCAGTTAAGCGCCTTGTATCAGCAATGCCACTTTGAATCTGGTCGTTGGGTGGTGTCGCGTTGGTTGGAGTTACTGCCGATAGCGTTAAACGACAAAACTTGTTTTTTGCAGTCAGACTCATACAGTGCAGCGACGCAATTTTTATACAATATTATTTTATCTGATGCTTAAAGCTCAATCATTTTTCAAAATAATGTGATCGACTAGCGATAGCTAAACGTATCTCAATAGAGAATTAAAAGTTTGGATAATAATTATGCTGGCAATGGATTCAAGGTTGCTAAGTCGTCAATCTGCTGTTAGATCTAGTAGTATGACTAACGAAATCAATCACTCCCAACTTTGTCAATGGCTTAACGCAATAGCACTAGACAGAGATAAAGCGGCTTTTACCGCGCTATTTCGCTTTTTTGCGCCGAAAATACATGCCATAGCTTACGGTAAACTTAACAGTGAAGCGTTAGCGAGTGAAGTGGTGCAAGATACCATGAGTAAAGTTTGGCGCAAAGCGCACTTATTTGATGACAGCAAAGGGGCAGTAACTACTTGGGTTTACACCATAATGCGTAACGTTACTTTTGATTTTTTGCGTAAAATGAAAGCCAATAAAGAAGATAACCTCAGTGATGACATTTGGCCATTAGCAGAACCCTTAAGCAGCGAAGAAGAGTCGTTTAAGGATCATTTGCAAAATCGTAATTTGCAAGGCGTATTAGCAACACTGCCAGAGAGTCAGCAGCAAGTTGTTAAAGGCTTTTACTTTTTGGAGATGTCACAAGAGCAGCTTGCCACACATCTTAACTTACCGCTAGGCACAATAAAGTCGCGACTTCGCCTTGCCCTAGGTAAGCTTAAGACAAAGCTTGGAGAAAATAATGATTAAACATCACCCTAAATTTGAATTGTTGAAAAGTTTTGTTGAGGGTGATTTGCCGGCATCACTAGCGGCAGGCGTTGCCATTCATGCCGACTTTTGTTCAATTTGTCAGCAGCATATCGACTTGCTGACGGAGCAAGTGGCGGAAATGAGTTTTGAGCAACAAGCGACTGATAAACTATTCATTGATGATCAGCGTCAGTCTTACCCGCCTGCATCCGCTCATTTAGATGACATGATAGCGCAAATTACAGCCAGCGATGCGCTGGCAAGCACCCAGCGCACAGCAGCACCCGTTACTATGAGTTTTAAAGGTACGCAGTATCAACTCCCGAATGCCTTGCGTAACATGTCTTTAGGCAAAATAGCTCAAATTGGCAAGTTATCTCGGGCGCGTGTCCAGCTCGACGAAGGAAAAATTCATACTAGCTTATTGCACATAGCTGCAGGTGGTTCAATTCCTGAACACACACATAAAGGTTTTGAGTTAACGTTATTATTAGCGGGTAGTTTTGCTGATGCCGCAGGTGAGTATGTGCCCGGAGACTTTATTATGCTCGACCAGCGCCATCAACATCAGCCTGCAACTGAAGCAGGTTGCTTGTGTTATACCGTGGTTAATGATGCGCTGCATTTTACTCAAGGCATCAATAAAATGTTAAACCCAATCGGTTCATTTATTTATTAGTAGGGATGACTATGACAAAAAAATTTGCAAAAGAAGATATTGTAATTGGCATTAGTGCCTGCTTGATCGGCGAGAAAGTGCGCTTTGATGCCAGTAATAAGCCGTCTAATTTTTGTATCAAAGAGCTAGGACAACATGTGACCTATAAAGCTTATTGCCCTGAAGTTGCAGTAGGCTTGCCAATTCCTAGACCCACCATTCGTTTGATAAAAGACCAAGAGCTGATCAAAGTTGCGCGCCCCGACGGTTCGGGTGATGTTACCCGTGAAATTAAAGCCTACGGTAAAAAAGTCGCGTCTTTTTCGGCGAATCTCAGTGGTTATGTGTTTTGCGCCAAAAGTCCAAGTTGTGGTATGGAACGAGTGAAAGTGTATTCTCCTAGCGGTGACCCACTGCAAGCAAAAGGCATTGGCGTATTTTCTCGGGAAATTATGAAAGCCAATCCGCTCTTACCTTGTGAAGAAAATGGCCGGTTAAATGATCCTATTTTGCGGGAAAATTTTGTTGCGAGAGTCTACGCCTATCGTCATTGGCAAGCCGTTGTTGAATCTGGCATCAGTAAGCACAAGCTGACCAGTTTTCATGCGCAATACAAGTATACCTTAATGAGTCATGACTTAGTGGCCTATAAAAACTTAGGGCGGCTATTGGCACGCGCTGACCTTGCGGTTGATGACATGGCGGCGCAATATATTGCCGGCTTAATGACCGCGTTAACCAAGCCCGCCACGCGTAAAAACCACGCTAATACCCTGTCTCATATTCAAGGTTATTTCTCGAAATACTTAAATAAAGAACAGCGAAAAGAATTATCGGCGCAAGTTGACGCCTACCGAAATGCGTTAGTGCCTTTGATGGTGCCGTTGACCTTAATTAATCATTATTTGTTAGCGCACCCGAATGACTACCTAGCGCAGCAAGCTTATTTAAACCCGTACCCTGAGGCACTAAAGCTAAGGTATGGCTACTAATATGATACTGTGGTTTCGTAACGATTTAAGGACTCACGACAATGCAGCCTTGGCGTATTTTCTTGAGCAACAACAACCGGCAACAAGCAAAAAAGCAATTTTTTTCGTCAGTGAAAAACAATGGCGAGCGCATGACTGGTCGGCCATTAAAATAGACTTTATCAAGCGCCATGTTAATGCGCTGGCTGAGCAGTTACTGGCGCTGAATATAGAGCTAGAGGTGGTGCATTGTGATGATTTTGCCGAGCAAATAACGTATTTGCAACAATACTGTCAGCAACATAATATTAAAGACGTGCTGGCAAACCAAGAAGTTGAATTTAATGAACGCCAGCGTGATAAGGCTTGTCTTGATGTTGGCATTTCACTGAAGTTGTTTGAAAGCGATGTTATTGTTGAAAAGGGCAAGGTGCTAAATAAAAGTGGTGAAATGTATAAAGTTTTTACCCCTTTTAAACGCGCTTGGTTAGCAATCGTTCGTCAACAGGGCGTTAATTATCTTGGCAAACCTAGCCCGTTAGCTGCATCGCAAGATAGCAAACCAAGCAGCACGCCAATGTCAGCCGCCATTGCTGGTACTGGTATTTCAGATGCTTGGCCGTTAGCAAGTACAGTCGAACAAGAGTTGCTGCCGATATTTTTTCAACAGAAAATAGCAAGTTATGCTCAGCAGCGAGACTTTCCCGCCATCAAAGCGACCTCAGGGTTATCACCTTATTTAGCTATAGGTGCGATTAGCCCGAGGTATTTGCTAGTGTTACTAATGCAGCGTTTTCCCGATATTTTAGTGGCCAGCGACAGCGCCGAGTTTAGTTGGCTCAATGAGTTGATTTGGCGTGAATTCTATCGGCATTTGATTTTTCATCAGCCAGCGCTTTGTAAGCACCAATGCTTTAATCCTAAATACCAAGATGTTAAGTGGCCTAATAACCCTGAGCTATTTCAAGCCTGGTGTCAGGGCAGAACGGGCTACCCGCTGGTTGATGCCGCCATGAGGCAGCTTAACCAAACCGGTTGGATGCATAATCGCTTGCGCATGGTGGTGGCGAGTTTTCTCACCAAGCATTTACTGATTGATTGGCGTTGGGGTGAAAAATACTTTATGCAGCAGCTTATTGATGGTGACTTAGCTGCCAATAACGGCGGTTGGCAATGGGCGGCTAGTACCGGCTGCGATGCTCAACCTTATTTTCGGGTATTTAACCCGATCAGACAAAGTGAAAGGTTTGATCCAAAGGGTGAGTTTATTCGTAAGTATTTACCAGAGCTGGCGCAAATACCTGACAAGCACATTCACTTTCCGCATCAATACCTTGCGAAAGAAAACTTAGCTTGTTACTGGCCGGCGGTTGTAGAGCATAAAGAAGCAAGGTTGGCAGCACTGGCATTTTATCGTTAGCGTTACCGACAACCCTAACTTTTGTATAGCTAAAGAGGTTTTATGTCAACGCAGGTCCGCAAATCATCAGCTGTATCAGAAAACCCTAAGTCGGCCGTTAAGCAGCAAGCTTGGTTAAGTAACTTTGTAGAAAAGTATCAACAACTTAATGTTGGTGATTTAGATTTGCTTGCTGAGATCTATCATCAAGATATTGTGTTTATTGATCCTATGCATCAACTCCGCGGGTTAGCCGATTTGCAGCAATATTTTGCTAAACTTTTTCAACGGCTAAGCTTTTGCCAGTTCCGCATAGATAATGTGATAGCGCAAGCTAATGAAGCAAGTGTTTATTGGCAAATGAGCTATCAGCATCCACGCTTAAATGCAGAAAGACTTGTCCATATTCAAGGCTGCTCTCATATTAAAGGTCAGGGTGAACGCGTACTTTATCATCGCGACTACTTAGATTTAGGGGCTATGCTGTATGAGCAGCTACCTATCGTTGGTGGACTCATCAGCTGGTTAAAAAAACGGGCCAGCCAATGAACAAAACTCAACCGACTATTTTGATCACTGGCGCGACTTCAGGTATAGGTGAGTCGTTATTAAAGCAATACCTGAAGCAAGGCTATCGTGTCATTGCCTGTGGCCGCAATGAAGCTAAGCTAAAGCTATTAGCGGATAATGATTCGAAGGTATTACCACTGGTTTTTGATGTTACAGCACCCGCGCAAGTTATTGCGGCGGCGAATCATATTATCCACATTGAACAAATTGATATTTTGATGCTCAATGCCGGAGACTGTCGCTATATTGATGATGTTAAAGCCTTTGATAGTGCGCTGTTTAGCGATGTTATTAGCACCAACTTACAGGCGCTTGGTTATTTACTCGCTAGCTTTTTACCTAAAGTTGCCCGCGGTGGGCAAGTGGTTTTTATCAGCTCCAGTGCCACTTTATTACCTTTTCCACGGGCTGAGGCCTATGGCGCTTCAAAAGCCGGCGTTGACTATTTGGCGAAAAGTTTAGCACTCGACTTAAAGGCAGCAGAAATTGCCGTTACTTTAGTTCACCCGGGTTTTATCAAAACGCCGTTAACCGATAAAAATAATTTTGCCATGCCATTTATTATGACCAGCGAGCAAGCCGCTTGGCGAATTTATCATGGTGTTTGTCAACGTAAGTCGTACTTACACTTTCCAAAACGCTTAACCTGGTTAATGAAACTCTTGGCCTTACTGCCAAATGTGATGTGGCAAGCTATTGTGTTAAGGAGCCATAAATCATGAAACGTATTGCAATTATCGGCACAGGTATTTCCGGTTTAACAGCGGCTTATTTATTGTCTAAGCAGCACCAAGTGAGTGTTTTTGAGAAGTCGGATCGTATTGGTGGCCATACCGCCACCGTTGATGTTGACCTTGATGAAAAAACTTATGCTATTGATACCGGCTTTATTGTTTTTAACAACAAAACCTACCCAAATTTTTTGGCGTTATTGGCAGAAATTGGTATGGGTAAACAAGAAACCGAAATGAGTTTTTCTGTGCGCAATAACAACACTGGCCTTGAATATAATGGTCACAATCTTAATACCTTATTTGCGCAACGGCGAAATTTGCTAAACCCTAAGTTTTGGTGGCTATTAAAAGAAATATTACGCTTTAATAAACGCTGCAAACATTATTATCAACACAAAAATTATAATGAATCTTTAACCTTAGCTGGATTTTTACAAGAAAATCGCTTTAGCCGTTACTTTGCCGAGCATTATATTTTACCAATGGCCGCTGCAATTTGGTCTGCTTCATTGGCTGATATGGAGCAGCTGCAATTTCAGTTTTTTGTGCAATTTTTTCATCATCATGGTTTGCTTAATATTGCGGATCGCCCGCAATGGTATGTTATTCCAGGGGGCTCGAGAAGTTATTTAGCTCCGCTGTGCCAGCCATTTGCTGATAACATTCATCTTAATAGCGATATAAAAGCGATCACCCGTGAAAATGGTCAAGTGCAATTACATTTTGCTAACGGTGACCGGCAAACATTTGATGATGTTGTTTTAGCCTGCCACTCTGACCAAGCTTTGGCGCTATTGGCCGATGCCACTGCGCAAGAACAATCGATATTAGGAGCGATACCTTACCGTGAAAACTCAGTCGTGTTGCATACTGACACCGGGTTGTTACCTAAACGGCGGCAAGCTTGGGCGAGTTGGAATTATCAACTTAGCGCAAGTCGAACCACGCCGGCCAGCGTTACTTACAACATGAATATATTACAAGGTTTAACAACACCAACCACGTTTTGTGTGACCTTAAATCAGCGTTCAGCTATTATCGCCAATAAAATACTGCGAGAGTTTACCTACCACCACCCTGTTTTTTCTCCTCAGGCTATTGATGCCCAGCAGCAACGTTCAAAAATATGTGGCATACAACACAGCCACTTTGTCGGCGCATACTGGTATAGCGGCTTTCATGAAGACGGCGTGCGCAGTGCCGTTGATGTTGCCAAACGCTTTGGTTGCTTGCTAAATGTCGATGAGCCACAGCATCATGAATACTAAGGCAAGTGGCGAGCACTTTATTTACCACGGCCAAATCAGCCACCGGCGCTTTAGCCCGAGGGCGCATTACTTTAACTATCAACTTTATATGCTGGCACTTGATGTTGATGGGCTGTCTGAAAAGCGTGGCTCAATCGGCATTTTTGGCTTTTCATGGTTCAATTTGTTGCGATTTAAAGCAAGTGATTACTTACGGGGTGAACCAAATGACCTTAAGCAACGTATTAAGGATAAAGTCGAGCTGTTATTGAGGCAAGAAAAACAATCGTCGGCTATTAATGACTATGCACAGCACGACATTAAGCGTATCACTATGCTGGTGCAGGTACGCTGTTTCGGGTTTTACTTTAGTCCGGCGAATTTTTATTTTTGCTATGACAAGGATGATGTTTGTCAGTACATGCTAGCCGAAGTGAGTAATACGCCGTGGAACGAACGGCATTACTATTTGGTGCCCATAGCCAAGCCAAATAGCAAGCCCGGTTTAGCCTTGCATTACAGTGATAAAAATTTTCAAGTATCACCGTTTATGGATTTAAATATGCGCTATCGTTGGCGCATCAAGCCACCAATGGCAACGAGCTCGACTCTGTTAATTGATATTGAGAATCATAGTAAAGGGGGTAACCCTGTGGCAAACACTAATGCAAATAATGAGCAAAAAGTATTTGCTGCCACTATGCGTTTAGAGAAAAAGGTTTTTAGCAAAAAAAACTTATGGCAACTCTGGTGTAGTCTGCCAGTGATGACATTAAAAATTGTCTTGGCAATCTATTGGCAAGCGTTAAAGCTGTTTCTTAAACGGGTGCCTTTTCTTGGTTATCAAAAAGGACCCGCTGAAAAGCCAAAGTGAGCAGAAACTTAATAGGAGTAAAGTGGTGGAGCAAACGACTGAATTACTGATAAAAAAGTCAGAAAACTGGTTGGATATACGCTGCAAAAAGATCGTCTTTTCGGTTTTTTCACAATTGCCTTACGGTCAGCTTGAATTGATTGAAAATGAGCAACGCTTTTTATTTCCTGAGCTTGCAAAAAGCAATGGCTTACTTGCGCAAATTAATATTCATGATGCCAGTGTTTATCGAGATTTTGTTAAAGGCGGTAGTATAGGTGTAGCTGAAGCTTATATAGCGGGTAAGTGGACCAGTCCAAATTTAACCAAGGTTATTCGTATTTTTGCGCGTGCTCAGCAGCAAACAGATGTACTTGAGCGACAAAAATCTTGGTTTGTGAAGCTAAAATATGCGTTATTGCACCGTGGTAATCGCAACAACCAACAAGGCGCAAAAAAAAATATTCTTGCACATTATGACTTAGGTAATGAACTGTATACTCGTTTTCTCGACCCAGAAATGATGTATTCATCTGCGATTTATCCAGATAAACAGGCAAGTTTAGCCCAAGCGCAACAACATAAACTTGCAACTATATGTCAAAGTTTAGCGTTAAAACCCAGCGATCATTTGTTGGAAATTGGCACCGGCTGGGGAGGGTTAGCGATTTATGCTGCACGGCATTTTGGCTGCCAAGTGACGACGACAACTATTTCTGATGCCCAATATGACTATGCAAAACAGCGCATTGAGCAACTGGGCTTAGCCGATAAAATAACGCTTCTAAAAAAAGATTATCGAGATTTAACCGGCCAATATGACAAACTGGTATCAATTGAGATGATTGAAGCCGTAGGGTTTGCATACTTGCCGAATTTCTTTAAGCAGTGTAATGCGCGATTAAAGTCGGGTGGTAAGATGCTGATTCAGTCGATCACCATAGCGGATCAGCGCTTTGATTATTACAAAAACAATGTCGACTTTATTCAACGCTACATATTTCCAGGTGGCTTTTTACCATCGGTTACTGTGTTAACAACGCATTTAACTCAATATAGTGATTTAGTGACTGAGTCAATTCGCGATATCGGGCTAGACTATGCAAAAACCTTAGCCCATTGGCGTGATGCTTTTTTAAAGGCTTGGCCCGAGTTGAATCAACTAGGGTATGACGAGCAATTTAAACGATTGTGGTTGTATTACTTGGCTTATTGTGAAGGCGCATTTTTAGAGCGCGCGACAAGCACAGTGCAATTGTTGGCAAGAAAATAGCCTACTAGTCGCTTTCAATGCGCGCAGCGATAGGTAACCTTTGTTATTTAGCTCAGTAATGTAGCTCAGTACTACAGTACTGTCCTTATTAGCAATGTGGTAATTATTTGTGCTGGTTTTGCTGTTGTAGCAGCGTGATAAAACTTTGTAGCTGTATTGGTCGGCTAAAAATGAAGCCTTGCACAGAGTTGCAAGCATTATTCACTAAAAAGCTTAATTGTTCTTCTGTTTCTACACCTTCAGCGATAACACATAAATTTAAGGTATGGGCCATGCCAATAACCGCTCGTACTATGGCTTTATCGTGTTCGTCGGTGACGATCTCTTTGATAAAAGTGCGGTCTATTTTAAGAAAGTCGAGCGGTAATTTTTTTAAATACACAAGAGAGCTATAGCCTGTACCAAAGTCATCTACCGAGATACTAATGCCTAACGCCCTGACTTTTTTCAATAATTGCTCAGCTACTATATAATCATCAACCAAGACGCCTTCGGTGATTTCTAATTCTAATAAACTGGCATCAATTTGTGTTTGTTCAATACACTGGGTCAGGTGGTTATATAAATTATCATCAGCAACTTGGCTAGGGGAAAGGTTCATAGATATTTTAAGGTTAACCCCTAGCTCACTGATTTGTTTTGCGATTTGGCAAGTGCGCTCAATAACCCATTCGCCAATATTAATAATTAAGCCAGTTTTCTCAGCAATGGTAATAAAGTGCTCAGGGCTGATTAAGCCTTGCTTGGGGTGGTGCCAGCGCAGCAGAGCTTCGGCTTTATTGATGTGGTTGGTTTTGACATCGATAATAGGTTGTAAATAGAGTTCAAACTCTTGGTGCTTGATGGCTTGTCTAAGTTCTCGTTCAATTTGAATGGCGGAAAACGAGGCTTTTCTTAACGACGTTGAATAAAATTGAATGGCGTTTTGTTTTTTATTTTTACCGCTGTAGGCACTGAGGTCTGCTATTTTCATTAACTCTTCAGCACTAACAGCATCAATCGGACAACAAGCTGCGCCTATACTGATGGTGACGTTATAATGTTCGCCCTGCTCGGTATAAAAGGGTCTAGCAAGCTGGGTAAGCAGCCGATCTATGACCTGAGTGCATGCCTGTTTGCTATCAATATTGTTAATTATAATGGCAAACTCATCACCGCCTACACGGGCAAAATAGTCAGTGGCTTTAGCGCCCACTCTTATGCGCTTACTGAGCTCAATAAGCAGCTTGTCACCTTCATCATGGCCATAAAACTCATTGTGTCGCCTAAAGTCATTGATATCGATATATAATAAATAAAAGGCACATTTGGTGGCGATATGTTTTTCCAACATTTGCCAAAAAGCAAAACGGTTGGGCAGTTTTGTTAACATGTCTTGCAGCGCAAGTTGTTCATTACGCTGAATTAAATGCTTCATAGTGCTAATATCGTTAGCAAATATTATCCAGTTTTCTACGTCATTGAGCTTGTTTTTTACTGGATGAAAACCTATTTTCAACCACTTTAAGGTTGATGGCGGTAGTATCCAGCACAGCTCGCCGTTCCAGCTTGAATGGGTAGACAGTAATCGCTGATATTCAGGTAATTGATTTTTCATCAAGGTTAAGATGATATCTATCGGGCGACTTTGAGTCTTATGTAACGGCTTGTCTTGGCTAAAAAGGCGCAGTGCAGCAGCATTTTCAATGCTGGTGTTAAAGTCATAGCTGGCAACGATAACGGCAAATTCAGCGTTTTCTATAATTTTTGCCGTAGCAGTTAAAATCTGACTATTCTCGGCACTTGGCTGATTTAAAATCGACAACAGCCGTGTGTGTAAGTATTCACTTTTTAAAAAAAGTCTATCGTATGACAGTAATACTTCACGGGCTACTTGTTTCGTTTGTTGTTGAATATTAAAGCTTTCGTGTTGATTACAAATCACTAACAGGTTACGGCTCGCCTGTTTGATAGCGATGGCTTCTAAGTGTAATTCCACACCTTGAGTTGTGACTTCGGTCCATAAGCCTGAGCGTAATTTTTTATTATCTTGTTGCTGCCATATTGCTTTTGCATCAATAAGAAAGTCGAATAAAAAGGCGCTTTCTTGACTGATGGTAAATGCTGATTGGCTTTTAGCTTCTGGAAAAATTTCATTTGCCCAATCGCTATCACCATCAAGCCAGAGCACTGTGCTTGCCTCAATGTCGGTAACTTCCAGTACAATTTGTTCTAACGCATTGGCAAGCGTATTAAGAAGTGATGTCATTTTTTTCAAGCCGTAGTAATAAGCTTGCCAATGCTGAAAACATTTCTTCAACATTGGATCCGGTTTTAGCACTGGTAGAAAAATTTAAGTCGAACAAGCGTTTATAATTCTCGTACTCACTATCATCAAAGTGCCAAGTGGCTGGAAGGTCATTCTTATTGACCGCGAGAATCGCAGGGCAGGTTGTTACTTGTCGTGCTAAAGTGTGAATATCAATACCCTCATGGAGTGAGGAGGCGCGTGTTTGATCGACCACTATGATATAACCTGCGGCACCACGCAAATAACGCTCTTGAAAAACGTTATAGCTGTCATTGCCTTCCATGTCCCAAAGCATAAAGTTGAGCTCTGTATTGGCAATCGACAAGGTTTTTCGATCAACTTTTACACCTATGGTGGTTAGGTACTTTTCATTAAAAATGCCGTCAACAAATTGTTTGACTAAACTTGTTTTACCAACGCTTGAAGCCCCTAATAAACAGATTTTTTTTTGTATCAAAGCTTCACTCCTATGTGCTCCACTTATTGTTATATGTTGTGCGTGATTCACGCCAACTGTTTGTGGATTTATCTGATTACATGCCCATCTTGATAAGTATACATGACATTGAACATAACGGATCTAGTCGCATGGCTAATACTGGCAATATCGACTGTGCCAATACCCGCAACAAATATCTTCTCTTTTGCAATGCCTTTTTGCTGTAACAATGCGGCGACATTATTGGCGCGTTTAATGCTGATAATATTGTTGTGAGCTTGACTGCCACTGCTGTCGCTGCTGCCTAAGATTAATAGCCCATAATTAATCTTAAGAGATTTTGCTAACGGCTCAAGCTGTTGTAAATAATCATAAAGTTTCTGTAGTCTGGTTTGCATTTGCGGTTCAATAGACTCACTTGCAACTGCAAAGCTAAGCTGGATTGTGGCAATTCGTCCAACAAGCTCATCAAAAAGTTGTTGCTTGATTGACAACGCCTCTACTAGCGGTTTTGTAGAGGGAGGCTGTAATTTGGTTATCGTCAAGTTAGTGTCAGTGTCAAAGCCAGCACTTTTTAAGCGTTGGACTAATTGCTCGGTTTGTAAATAGTCTAAACTGCCACTGAGCACTAACTGTTGTTCCTGCCAGTGCGCGATAATATCCGGGTAGGCACTGAGGATACGACTGGCCCGTGCGCGTAATATCGCGTCATCAAGAGAATAAAAACGGCGCTCAGTCACCTTGAAATTTTGCTCATTTATGCCATTGTTGCGTAGCCATTGTTGAATATCAATGGCATCGGGATCACGCCAAATATCTAGACTAACATCATCTAATTGATTGATTTTTAACTGTTTAACAATAATGCCTGCTTGTTGCTCAATGAGCATAACCTGTTGCTGCAATTGATTTTTTTTTAGCCAGTCAATTGCTTGATAACCCGCAAGGATGACGACAAACATTACTATCGCCCAAGCAAATAATGGAGGTTTCTTTTTATCACTACCCGTGCTTTTTTGCTCTGATAAGAGACAATCACGCAGCAAGGCATCGCTACTAGCAAAGGCGCTATTATCGCCTGAAAAGTTATTTAATTCGTCAAAAAACAACTGGTGAATATTTTCTACAACCACTTGTAATTGATCGCTGAGCCGTTGTGGAGGTTGCCCACTAACGGCTGCAACAACAAAAGCACTCGGACCGGGTTTGATGATTAAATTAAAGTTATCAGTGCTGATCTCTTGCAACTGTTCTTTTTGTCCTGCTTCATCATTTAAAAACGAGTCGGCGACAAAGTCGTTTATGGCGGTCAACATGGCAGAAACAATATCTGCATTGCTGTTATTTTCATTTTCTAAGGCAATGGAGTGCAGTAGTAATCCTGTTTCTCGATGAATTAGAAAAACATGCTCAACACGATAAACAAATGTCTGGGCAGCCACATATTGTGCATAACTAACACCACTTTGCCGGGCCTTTAGGCGCCACTTCAGCCCTTTGATAGTCAGGCTGTTTTCCAGCAGTTGATTGGTTTTTTCCATGAAGTCACTGAGAAAAGCCGCGACTGATTTCCTCACTAAGCTACCCACTAAAGGATATAAGGCACTGACCATTTGCTCACTATTATTGGCAACTGATTGCTTGACCGACTGCTCAATTAAAGGTTGTAATACTTTATCAACCGAGTGATCTTGCTTTTGTCGGTCGTGCAGGGCTTCCGTAACGACATTTGAGACGATGCGGCGTGCATCTTTTTCAATGCTTTGCGTTACTCTGCTGTTATCCTTACCTAAGATCAAGCGTCGAACTGTTTCTAGTTGTTGAGCAGGATCTTTTGGGTTTTGTGCTGCTTCGCTTGGCATTAGATAGCGTCGTCTTCTAAATTAGTCGCCATAGTTGCAAGTAATTTTGCAAGTGTTTTCCGATCTGTTTTTGAGGAGCTAAGCTCTTTTGATACCGCGTCAAGGTGGGTTTTTAATTGCTCTAATTGCTGGTTAAAGGTTTGTGAGAGTGTTTGGCTTTCGTGGTCTAAAGCTTGTTCTATCTGTTTAAAGTCTTGCTGTGTGGTGGTGGCGAACATTTCATGTTCAGAGCTTAAATCGGCAGGATCTTTTTGCATGATAGCTTCAGTCTGTTCGTGACTTTTGTCGACATGAAGCAGTTTTTGCTCTAGCTTGTCAATTTGCTGAACAATATTATCCTGCATTTTTGCTAAGCGTTCATTAAAGTCCAGCTGCTGCTGTTTTAATGCTTGCTCTAAACTGGCGTGCGTGGTGGCTATTTGCTGGCTTAATTCTTGCTCTGCAACACCAAATACGATTTGTCTTAACTGTGTTAGTTCATCAACTGGCGCGACATTGTCTGTTTCTTGTTTGGCATTTTTATTATTAGGCATCTACTACATTCCCTTTTATCAGACATTTACCTTAAATAGAGTGAAATTAAAAACGTTTAACGTCCTGTTAATCATAGGCTCAAAGTCTATTAATTGCACACAATAGACATTATTACACTTATTTGTTTTTGTCTATATTTTCACCGAATACATTGTTAATGTATCTCAACAAGGCTGCGCTTTGCAGTGCTGATTAGCTTTAGGGGCGAACTACGAATCCGTATAGGGGGATTATTGGTATTGTTTTCACGAGTAAATGTCAGGGGCTTTGTGGTGAAGTCCTTTTCGGTGATATTGAAATCTTATTGGCCGCAATGCTAGCGGCCACTGTAGAGGTGTTTGATAACAATGCTGCTTGCCGCTAAGGCTTTGTTTTCAGGAAGATTGAGCTCACCATGGAGTAAGTAGATGACTTTATCACCTTGCTCTGCGAGCTCTAGTGCGTGTTGCACATTAATTAATACTTCTGATGCAACCTGTTGCGGAAACTTGCTCGCATCACGTCTAATATACTCAATGATGTCTTGATTAACCGCCTGGTCGTAAAATACCGCATCAGCAAATTGCATTTCTCTATGCGCATTGAGTGTTAAGTGATCTGGGTTGCCATTGCCGGTGTGAATAAAAACAATCTCACCTCGCGCAGACGGTGTTTGTGTTTGTAAACTGGCGATCAATTCTTGCTCAGCTGCGGTGCGCTCGCCAGCTAAAATAGCCTGACCAATAGGGCCTCTTAAGGTGCGCTCCCAAAATGTACGCCGCTCTCGCATACTTTTGATGCGCGCTTTGACATGCTCTCTAAATTTAAACGAAAAATCAGCTAGCTTGCCATAGCCATAGGGTAAGGTTTTCTCAATTTGTTCGCGTAACATGCGTAATAATATGGGCGCGCTGCCTGAGCTAGACATGGCAATTATCATCGGATTTCGATCAATAATCGCTGGGGTTATATAATTACAAAGCTCAGGCTGATCAACTACATTAGTCAATAGCTTAAGTTGATTGCTTTCTGCGGCAATGGCGCTATTAACTTCTCGGCTATCGGTAGCGGCAATGACTAAATTACAATCACCTAGGTGACCTGCTTGATAATTATGTGATAACCAAGTTAATTGATGTGACCGTACCAAGCGCTCAACGCTTGGGTTGAGCGATGCAGCCATTATGCTAATTTGGGTTGTCGACTTTAACAATAACTCTATTTTACGCGCTGCGACTTCGCCGCCGCCTATTATCATGGCATTAATATCTTTGGCGTCTAAAAAAATTGGAAAATACTTCATTGTGATAACACGCAAACTCTTACTTTAATGTTAGCCTCAGTTACCCTTTGGCTAAGGCGTTAGTGGTTAAATCGATAATAGTGCTTTACTTACCGCTAAGCCATTACTATCACCATAAATATATTGACCTGGATTAAAACTTAGGTCGGCAAAGCTGACAATAGTGTTTATTTCACCTTGTCCAAGCTTTTCTGTTTTTATGGGACAACAGCCTAGCGCCTTTATGGCAATAGGGAGTGTTGCAATCGTACCAGCATCTCGAATACAGCCATTAACGACTATGCCTTGCCAGCCATTTTCTACGGCTTGTTCGGCGAGCATGTCACCCAGTAGCGCTCGTCTCATACTGGCTTTACCATCAATGACTAAAACTTTATTGGTGCCATCAGTGGCGACAAGCTCTTTGACCTTTGAGTTATCGTTATAACAACAAACGGTCACTATCTCGCCATGAAAAATGGTATTACCCCCATAGTCATTGAAAATGGCGCGAGCTAGAGACAATTGCTCGGCATGAGCATCAAATAAATCAGGTAAAAGATCTAACATTTTATATCCTTTTAAATACGCAGTCGAAGCGCCAGTTTACCAGATCCAATAAAGTTTATCTGGTCGCTAGTCTGATAGTGATAATTACCGCTGATTATTGTAAAGGGATTAGAAGCTAACTAAAGTTGCCACTTTGCTAAAATAGCCTGATAGCTGCCATCTGCCTTCATTGATTCCAGTGCTCGCTTTAATGCAGTGACAATCTTTTTATCTGTGCTTAAGCTAGCTGCAATATATAGCTTATCCGAAAAGTTTGGTACTTGTACGCTAAGCTGTAATTTATTTGGGTCACGACCAATCGATTCTACCTCATAGCGCCAAAGCAAATCATTGGTAAATACAGCGTCAATACGGCCGCTAAAAAGCAGCTCCCACAGTATGGGGTATTTGCTACTGATAAATAGATTTTTGCCAGTCGTGAAACCTTGCTCAATTAAGTAATGTTCCGCTAAATCGCCACGAATCGTCCCGACGCGATATGCTTTTGCATCAGAAATGGTTTGCAGAGTTGCCGCGGGGCTAATTTTTTTGGTGGCTAAGTAAGAATTAAGTGTATAAAGCTGACCAATCCATTGAAATTTAGCCTCTCGTGTTGGATCGCGTAATAGTGAAAAAATAACGGTATTTTTATTAGTCAATGCCAGTTGGTAGCTGCGAGCCCATGGGTATAGCTTGATGGCAGATTTTAACTCAGCTCGCTCAAGCATAGTATTAACAATATCCACCATGACACCGGTTGGTTGCTGTTGCGCATCGAACATTTGTAGCGGTGGCACTTCTTCACTGACAATGTGCAAGCTTTGGGCTTGTAGCGCCAATGAGATCGCACTTATCAGAAACATTATTATTTTTAACATAACTAGTCCAAAGACCAATTTAACTTGCATGATGACTAATGCGTTAGTGGTCTTTAATTATAAAACTGTGCAAGGTATTACTTGAGTATATGGCTAAATTGGCTATTTTGTCGCGTGCGAGAGTGATAAACTAGCAAAAAAACTTATACGAGAGTAAGCATGCCCTGGATCCAACTCAGACTAAGTGCCAATGAAGATAATGCAGAAAAATATAGCGAATGGCTCAGCGCGTGTGGTGCCCAAGCGGTTACCTTTATTGATGCGCAAGATACCCCAATATATGAACCCTTACCTGGTGATGAAATTGTTTACTGGAATAATACCGTAGTGATGGGCTTGTTTGACGCTAGTCATGACATGGACAAAGTACTGAGTTATTTAAAAAGTATACATCCAGATAAGTCGAACATGGCCTATAAGCTTGAACAACTGGAAGACAAAGACTGGGAACGAGAATGGATGGATAATTTCCATCCGATGAAGTTTGGCCAGCGTTTGTGGATTTGTCCGAGTTGGCGTGAAGTGCCTGATCCCGATGCGGTTAATGTCATGCTTGACCCAGGTTTGGCATTTGGTACCGGCACGCACCCAACCACCGCATTATGTTTAACTTGGCTAGATAGTTTAGATCTCAAGGGGAAAACTGTGGTTGATTTTGGCTGTGGCTCGGGAATATTGTCTTTAGCGGCCCTTAAACTAGGCGCGGCAAAGGTGATTGGTATTGATATTGATCCACAAGCTTTACAAGCGAGTTTGGAAAATGCCAAGCGTAATGACTGTGCAGACCGTTTAGCGCTATTTCTACCTAAAGATCAGCCGACATTTAAAGCGGATGTGGTGGTGGCGAATATTTTGGCTGGCCCTTTACGCGAATTGGCGCCGGTGATCATCGAGTATGTGGCCAGTAAGGGCAAACTAGCATTATCAGGCGTATTGGAGGAGCAAGCACAGCAATTGCAAACAATCTATGGTGAGTTTTGCGATATGGAGCCAGTGACTGTGCAAGACGAATGGGTGCGATTGTCTGGCACACGCAAATAAGCACGGCTAAATCTCTTAAAAAATGAGCAGCTTTTGTTATCAAATTGTACGAATTCTGCTCGCATCAACACTTTATAAAATGTCAATATAAAAAACGTGAAAAAAAGCGCGTTTTGTTCAATTTATATCCTTTTCAATCTGAAAAAAAACGCGTAAACTTAGCGCCCTTTTGACTAGTAGCTCAAAAAAACAACAGCGTGAAGATAGGTCCATACACTTTAGCAAGCAATACCATGCTTGCGCCCATGGCAGGAATTACTGATCAACCATTTCGGCAATTATGTTGTCAAATGGGGGCTGGCTTAGCGGTATCTGAAATGATGTCATCTAATCCTAAGGTGTGGAATACGGGCAAATCTCAGCGTCGGATGTTACATAGTGACGAAGCAGGTATACGGTCGGTACAAATTGCTGGTTCGGATCCTGAAGAGTTAGCTTTTGCTGCTAAGTTTAATGCTGATAATGGCGCGCAAATTATTGATATCAATATGGGCTGCCCAGCAAAAAAGGTCAACAAAAAGTTAGCAGGTTCAGCGTTATTGAAAGAACCGAAATTAGTTGAGCAAATAGTGAGCGCTGTGGTTAATGCGGTTGCGATTCCAGTAACGTTGAAAATTCGAACTGGCTGGTGTGAAAACACTCGCAATGGTATTGAAATAGCCAATATTGCTCAGCATAACGGTATTCAATCACTTGCTGTGCATGGCCGTACTCGCAATGACTTTTATAAAGGCGATGCCGAGTACGACACCATAAAAGCCATTAAGCAAGCGGTTAAAATACCTGTTGTCGCTAATGGCGATATTACTTGTGCGGAAAAAGCGGAACAAGTGCTGAATTACACTGGGGCTGACGCCATTATGGTTGGTCGTGGTGCTCAAGGGAGACCTTGGATTTTTCGAGAAATTAATCATTTTTTGAAAACGGGTAGGCATTTGCCTGCGCCATCTACGGATGAAGTTCGCTCAATTTTAATTGGGCATGTAAGGGAATTACACAAATTTTACGGTGACTTTATGGGTGTACGCTTTGCCCGTAAACATGTTTCTTGGTACATGCAAACGCATGAACAAGGAAAGTCGTTTCGCTCTATTTTTAATGGGCTTGAGTCTGTTGCAGAACAACTTGAGGCATTAACTATGTATTTTGATAATTTAACTTTAGAAAGAGTCTGAACTTTATGTTTGAACAAAATATTTCCTCTCCATTTATTACCGGTGATTTACAAACTCAAACCAAGGCCTCGCCTTTGCGTACCCAAGCGAAAGTAGCCATTAAAAACTACTTGTCGCAGTTAAACGGTAATGACGTTGATGATATGTACGACCTTGTACTTTCAGAAATTGAAGCGCCAATGCTTGAAGAAGTCATGCAATATACGCGTGGTAACCAAACCCGTGCAGCAAACTTATTAGGCATTAACCGCGGTACATTACGTAAAAAGTTAAAAAAATACGGCATGAACTAAGCAGTACGACAGGTTGGCCTGTCAACTAAAAGCACCCTCGGGTGCTTTTTTGTTTTAGAAAAGATAAAAGTTATCCAAGTAGTCAACTTTTATTTGTGTTTTAATATTTCGCATATATAAATTATTAGCCAGACAACCCTTTACATTATAGGTCTATAGAAAAATCATGGATACACCACGCCCCATCAAACGCGCACTATTAAGTGTTTCAGACAAAACCGGTATTGTTGAATTTGCCCGCTCGTTATCAAATAAAGGTATTGAGCTGTTATCAACAGGTGGTACCGCTAAACTATTGGCTGAAAACGGCATTGAAGTTACTGAAGTGTCTGACTATACCGGTCATCCAGAAATTATGGATGGACGAGTAAAAACCCTACACCCGAAAGTACATGGGGGTATTTTAGCGCGCCGTGATATGGATGAAGCGGTAATGGCTGAAAATAATATCAATGCTATTGATTTGGTTGTGGTCAACCTTTATCCGTTTGCTGATGCCGTTGCTGATGAAAACTGTTCATTAGCTAACGCGATTGAAAATATTGATATCGGCGGGCCGACCATGGTGCGTGCGGCAGCGAAAAATCACCGAGACGTTACTATTGTGGTTAATGCCCATGATTATGATCGTGTACTTGCTGAAATGGCAGAGAACAATGATTCATTGCAGTATCAAACACGTTTTGACCTTGCCATTGCGGCGTATGAACACACAGCCGCTTATGACGGTATGATTGCAAATTACTTTGGTAAAATGTTGCCGGCGCATGGCAGTAAAGCATCAGCTAGCGAAACAAAGCATAAATTTCCTCGCACTTTTAATAGCCAATTTATAAAAGCGCAAGATCTACGTTACGGTGAAAACTCACACCAAGATGCGGCGTTTTACGTGGAAGCAAATCCAGAAGAGGCCTCGGTCTCGACAGCCAAGCAAATTCAAGGTAAAGCCTTATCATACAATAATATTGCCGATACTGATGCGGCGCTAGAGTGCGTAAAAGAATTCGACGAAGCGGCCTGTGTTATTGTTAAACACGCCAACCCATGTGGTGTAGCTATTGGTGAGAATATTTTAGCGGCCTATGAGAGCGCCTTTAAAACTGACCCTACTTCGGCGTTTGGTGGCATCATTGCATTTAACCGTGAATTAGACGCTGAAACGGCTGAAGCCATTGTCTCGCGCCAATTTGTTGAGGTGATTATCGCGCCGAGTATTTCAGCGGCGGCAGCAGAAATTGTTGCGGCTAAGCCGAATGTACGCTTACTCGTGTCTGGTCAATGGTCAACGCAAACCACAGGGCTTGATTTCAAACGGGTTAACGGTGGTTTACTAGTACAAGATCGTGACCAAGGTAAAGTCAGTGCTGATGATTTAAAAGTCGTCACTAAACGCCAACCGACCGAAGCTGAAATGCGTGACTTACAATTTTGCTGGAAAGTGGCAAAATATGTGAAATCAAACGCTATTGTTTATGTGAAAAATAGTATGACTATTGGTGTTGGCGCAGGGCAAATGAGCCGCGTTTATTCAGCAAAAGTTGCTGGTATTAAAGCCGCTGATGAAAACTTAGAGGTTGCAGGCTCTGTCATGGCTTCAGATGCATTCTTCCCATTTCGCGATGGTTTAGATGCCGCCGCGCAAGCAGGGATAACCGCGGTTATACAGCCCGGTGGTTCGATGCGTGATGATGAAGTCATTGCCGCTGCAGACGAGCATAACATTGCTATGGTCTTTACTGGCATGCGTCACTTTCGTCATTAATAATAACCATTTATAAATTAATGCCCAGCTAGGTTGTCATGAATGAGATAGCAACTGGGCATTTTTTATGGCTCAAACGTAGTGTAAGTTGCCAACGCAATAAGCATGTCATCGTCTAACATTGCTAACTTGGTTTAACAGGGGCTTTTCATTGATAAGATTATGGTAATTGCGCTGAATCTCAGCAAAAATTCTGCTATAAATAGGTACTCAATGTTGACCGTTAATGGAAGATAACAATGTATAAAAACACTAACATCATTAGAAAAGCTCTCACCACATCAATCATGGCCGCAACTTTACTGTGTGCCGGCCTAGTTAATGCGCATCCGCCTAGCTCACTTGAACAGGCGATTGCAGGAGATCACCGTTCGTCAGCCAATAAGGCGCGTGATGTTTATCGTCACCCACTTGAAACGCTGACATTTTTTGGCTTTCAGCCAGAGATGACAGTAGTTGAGATCACCCCAGGTGGCGGTTGGTATACGGAAATTTTAGCACCAGCGCTTAAAGGTAAAGGTAAGCTGTATGGCGCTCATTACCCTGATACGGGCGCAGATAATTATTACAGCAACTCACGCAAAAAATTAGAAAAAAAACTTGCTGGCAATGCCGTGTTTAGTGAAGTTATCTTAACTGACTTCGTACCACGCCAAGCAAGTGAGCTAGCGCCAGCTGGCAGTGCTGATTTAGTGTTAACCTTTCGCAATTTACATAACTGGCAAGATGCCGGTGTAGAACAAGTGTTCAAAGACGCCTATAAGGCGTTGAAGAAAGGGGGAGTATTAGGTGTTGTTGAGCATAGATTGCCAGAAGGTGCAGACGCCAGTAAAGCTAAGGGTTATGTCTCGCAAAGTAAAACTATTGCTCAAGCAGAAGCCGCGGGTTTTCGTTTTGTCGCCAGTAGTGAAATAAACGCCAACAGTAAAGATAAAGCGAATCATCCAAAAGGTGTTTGGACTTTACCACCTTCTCTAGCGCTAGGAGAAAAAGATAAAGCTAAATACATGGCAATTGGCGAAAGTGATCGTATGACATTGAAATTCGTCAAATAACATAAGCAAACGCTACAAGTTAATTGCATTAGCTTGTAGCAATTTTCAAATATTAGGAATGTAAGTAAATGAATGTTTTGGTCATTGGTAGCGGTGGACGTGAACACGCGTTAGCGTGGAAAGCTGCACAATCTTCTTCAGTAACAAAGGTTTTTGTTGCTCCTGGCAATGCCGGCACGGCAAGCGAAGAGAAATTAGAAAATGTTGCTATTGCAGTTAATGATATTGCTGCCTTAGTTGAGTTTGCTAAGCGCAAAGATATTGCATTGACTATTGTTGGACCAGAGCAACCCCTTGTTGATGGTGTTGTCGATGCGTTTCAAGCTGAAGGTTTAATGATATTTGGTCCAAGTGCGAAAGCAGCGCAACTAGAAGGCTCTAAATCATTTACTAAAGACTTTTTAGCGAGAAATAATATCCCGACTGGAAGCTATCAAACCTTCACTGAAATCGAGCCAGCAATTGATTATGTTCGCGAGCAAGGTGCACCAATTGTGGTTAAAGCCGATGGCTTAGCTGCAGGTAAAGGCGTTATAGTTGCCATGAGCAATGAAGAAGCTGAAGCCGCGATTAAAGATATGCTTGCGGGGAACGCGTTTGGCGACGCTGGTCATCGTGTGGTGATTGAAGAATTCTTAGAAGGCGAGGAAGCCAGCTTTATTGTAATGGTTGATGGTAAAAATGTTTTAGCCTTTGCAACCAGCCAAGATCATAAACGAGCATATAACGGTGATAAAGGACCTAATACCGGCGGCATGGGCGCATACTCTCCCGCACCTGTCGTTACTGCTGAGATTCATCAACGGGCGATGAATGAAGTGATCATGCCAACCGTTGAGGGAATGGCAAAAGAAGGCGCACCTTATACTGGCTTTTTATACGCCGGGTTAATGATAGCAAGTGACGGTACCCCAAAAGTGATTGAGTATAACTGTCGCTTTGGTGATCCAGAAACTCAACCCATAATGATGCGCCTTAACTCAGATTTAGTTGAACTTTGTTTAATGGCGTGTCGAGGCGAATTAGATAAAGCTAGTATTGACTTTGATCCTAGACCGGCGGTCGGTGTTGTAATGGCGGCGGCAGGCTACCCTAATAGTTATCCTAAAGGTGATATTATTTCAGGGTTAGAATTAAATACTGAAAGCGATCGAAAAATATTTCATGCAGGCACTGCCGATAAAGCAGGAGCTGTTGTTACGGCAGGTGGGCGAGTGTTGTGTGCGACCGCTATGGCTGAAAATGTAACCTTAGCACAGAAGTCAGCATACCAGTTACTTCAGCAAATATCGTGGTCAGGTATGGAGTATAGAACCGATATCGCCTATCGAGCTATCGAGCGTGAGCAAAACTCATTGAGCTAACCAGCATAATAGGTTATGTCCCGTCCTAAAATTAGTTGACGGTTTTTAAAGCCCAATCTTAAAGCCCAACAATAAATTGGGCTTTTTTTATGCCTTAGTAGTCGTTATGGAGTTTAGCTAAGCTTTCTTTTTTTGCACCGCCTGCAATAGCCGCTGCAATGGCAGTATCTTTATCAACACCAGAGTCAATCGCCGCGGTAACAATATGATTACTTTGACTATCATTACTCTGTGCAACCGCCGTCTTAACAACAGTATCCGCTTGGTTTGGGAACAGGGCAAGTATGCCTTTAACGATATTGCTGGCTTGCTCAGGTATCGCAGTGAAAGCTGCAGTCAAAATATTTAAAATTTTATTTGGGTGAGTGGCAGCCGTATTGTTTACAATATTAATCGTATCGTAAGGCTCAGTACGTATTGCTACCCTGACAATATTTTCAATTTCATTCGGGCTGAACTGTACTGCAGTATTAACGATTTCTTGTGCGTAAGCGGGTTCAGCTTCAATAGCAATTTTAACCAGCTCACTACTGGGAGCAACGTTCGCTTTAATAGCATTTTTTATTACGTCAGAGGCTAAACTTGGCTCGGCAGTTAACGCTCCTATTAATATTTGCCGGTATTCATCAGGATAACGAGCCAAGGCTACCGTCATTACGGCGTCGACTTTCTCAGGATAGCGCGCAAGAATTGAATAGACACTACTTTGCACAGTTCTATGCTTTTTCACTTGTTGATTTAATATTTTTGCTATTAAACGTTCCTGTTTATATTCGGCGATATCCTTTGCGACAACAACTTTACTAAGTCCAACAAGCATTAACACAAGGAAAATCTTTCTCATCGGTTTTGCTCTCTGTATTAAGGTAATCTAAAAAAGCATTACCATTTCATTATTATTTTTATGTCTAGAACAATATAGAGTATTAGTTACTTAATATCTTCTCTTTTTTTCTGACATTCTAGATTAAAATTTAATAGCCAATTTAACTATAACTAAGGTTATAGCCAGTAATTTAGTCTATTAAAAGCTCGATTAGTTCAATTAAAAAGCAAACGAACCTGTTTTTGCAATTTAATTGCATTTAGCGGTTGACGGGGGCAGATAAATCTCTAAAATGCGCTCCACTTCTTCGGGACAAGTCGAAGAGGTGGTTTTAATAGGTTATCTAGCGCGGTTTCGACCAAATTGGTTAACTTAACGTTTTAAGAAGTATGGTTTTGAAAGTTGCAAAAGCTTTTAAAATAAATTCATAAAAATGTTGCTTTTAAAACTCAGTTGCGTATAATGCGCATCTCGCTTCAGGCAAGGTCTGCAGCTACGAATTACTTTACGGTACAGAGCGAATGAGATTCTTACCGGTTAACTCTTTGAGTTAACGCTCTTTAACAATTAGTTATCATGCAATTTGTGTGGACACTCACATTAATGTTGATTTTACCTAGTTATCCTTTCTTCGGGAAGTGCATAACAAAAAAACAGCTTAAT
>NZ_NBOC01000022.1 GCF_002104455.1 Colwellia chukchiensis
CTTCAACTGATTCATAAACAAGCTCTAGTTCATTATTAAGCACAAAAAAATCCCCTCTGAAAATATCAGAGGGGATTATCTTATACTTGCAAGATCGTTCAACTATTTCTTAAACGATCGGCATTACCAGATAAGGGGCCTTTTTCTGTCGGTATTATCAATAAGTTAACACCGAGTTAGTGATCGTGCGCTGCTGCAACACCACCATGTGGTGTGCGGAAGTTATCGACCATTTCTTGAATATGGCTAGGCGCTGGACCTGTTACTTTTAACACCACAAAGGCAACAATAAAGTTCACTAAAGCACCCACTGAGCCAAAGGCATTCGGTGAGATACCAAAGAACCAGTTCTCGCCCATGCCACCTAAGAATGACGTGCCAGGAATAAACATAATACCTTTATGCTGGAACACATACAGCATAGTGACACCAATACCCGAAATCATTCCCCAAACCGCAGCCTTACCACTCATTTTCTTGGCAAATATCCCCATCATTAACGCTGGGAAAATTGACGATGCGGCTAAGCCAAAGGCCAGTGCCACCGTACCAGCCGCAAAGCCAGGCGGATTTAGCCCCAACCAACCAGCAACAATAATCGACAAGGTCATCACCACACGCCCCGCCAGCAGCTCATTTTTCTCTGACATATCTGGGGTCAGTATCCCTTTCATTAAGTCATGAGAAATAGACGAAGATATAGCCAATAATAAACCTGCCGCGGTCGATAATGCCGCTGCCAAACCGCCAGCTGCCACTAAGGCAATCACCCAGTTAGGTAAGTTAGCAATCGCAGGGTTAGCCAATACCATAATGTCACGGTCTACTTTAACCATTTCATTGCTGGCTTGATCAGCTGAGTATTGCACTTTGCCGTCACCATTTTTATCTTCAAATTGCAACAAGCCTGTGGTTTCCCAATCTTTAAACCATTGTGGACGCTCAGCATAGTCCATGTGTTGACCGGCAACTGGCTCTATGGTGTGCATTAAGTTTAATCGTGCCATCGCGCCAACAGCAGGGGCTACTGTATAAAGTAAGGCAATAAACACCAACGCATACCCGGCTGATTGACGCGCCGCTTTAACCGAAGGTACGGTGAAAAAGCGCATAATTACATGCGGTAAACCTGCAGTACCTATCATTAGCGACATGGTATAAGCAAACATGTTCACCGTGCCGCCCATGTTGTCTGTGGTGTACTCTTTAAAGCCAAGGTCAGTTACCACCATATCCAGCTTATCAAGCAAGTACATCCCGCTACCGTCAGCTAAGGTTGAGCCTAAGCCCAGTTGTGGGATTGGGTTGCCGGTTAATTGTAGCGAAATAAATACCGCCGGAATGGTGTAGGCAAAAATCAACACGCAGTATTGAGCAATTTGCGTATAGGTTATGCCTTTCATACCACCAAGAACCGCATACACCCAAACCACGAACATACCTATGTATAAACCTAGGTCGTAATCCACTTCTAAAAAGCGCGAGAAAGCAACACCAACGCCTTTCATTTGCCCTATGATATAAGTTAATGAGGCGATGATTAAACACACAACCGCAACAATACGCGCCGTTTTAGAGTAATAACGATCATAAATAAACTCAGGCACGGTAAACTTACCGTGTTTACGCATATAAGGCGCTAACAGCATAGCCAATAAAACATAACCGCCGGTCCAGCCCATCAGGAAAACCGAGCCGCCATAGCCTAAAAAGGAAATCATCCCCGCCATAGAAATAAACGAAGCAGCACTCATCCAGTCGGCACCAATCGCCATACCATTTTGCATTGGCGTGACACCGCCACCAGCCACATAAAAGTCACTGGTTGAGCCGGCACGCGCCCACCAAGCAATACCAAAATAGAGCGCAAAAGAGCCAAATACAGCGATATAGGTATAGATTTTTAACTCATCCATTATGACTCCTCCACATTATATTTTTTATCAAGATCGTTCATTTTCTTGGTATACCAAAAGATAAGACCCACAAAGGTATAAATAGAGCCTTGTTGAGCAAACCAGAAACCAAGTTTATAACCGCCTAACCGTATGGCATTTAACGGTTCAACCAAGATCAAACCAAAGCCAAATGACACCACAAACCAAATGGCCAGACATATGTATATTAAGCGCAGATTTTCCTGCCAATATGTTTTATTACCTTCCATCATTCTCTCCTAGCAATTATGGCCATTACAGCTAATAGCCACAGCGTTTTATGATTTTTATACGCTTTAACCAAGCAAAGTTTCCTGAGCCTAGCTTATTTCACCTGTTGTTATCCGAGGGATTGACTATTCATTGGTTGACGTTTTGAACTAAGCTGACGGCAATGAATACTTAACCTACTCTAAAATACACACTAGCAACCTTTTTTCAGCCCTGATATTAAACTTTAGTCTAGAACACAGGCGAATCGGTTGACTTAATAAAGATAATTGCCCTAAATACAGTAACTACTGCTAGACGAGACATTGCATGGACTCTGCACTAACTGAAATCTCTGACTTTATCCACGCCCTTCCAGCGATGGAGCTATTGCCGAGTCAGATCATTGAACAAGTGGTTAAAGAAATCAGTATTTGCTATGTGCGCCGAGGTCAAGTATTACCACCGCGTGGTGTATCTGAGCATAACCTTTACATTTTGCGTAAAGGGGCGCTAAGTTACGCCAGTGAAAATGATGAGCTATTAGCTAAATATGGCGAAGGCGATATTTGTACTGTTTTTTGTCATGAGCCTCAAGATAATATTAAGGTATGCGCTGAAGAAGACACCTTACTGTACAGCATTCATTACCCAACATTCCATAAAATCGTCAAGCACTACCCTGACGTGTTGGCGTTTTTTCAACACACAGCTGAGCAACGCCTGAGTAAAAAAATGCTACAAGTGAATGAAGATGCCATAGTTAACTCTTCTTTACTTAATAGTACTGTAGAAAAGTTTTATCACAGCCCTGTGGTGAGTGTTAGCTCAAGCACTAGCATTAAACAAGCCGCTATTTTGATGACCGAAGAAAACTTCTCCTGCTTAGTAATTGTTGACCAAGGTCAGCCATTAGGCATAGTCACAGATAAAGACATTCGTCGCCGTTGTGTGGCACAAGGCTTAGCCACAGAACAACCGGTTAGTGCCATCATGACTGACAACATGACCACAATCGACATTAAAAGTACCGCGTATGATGCCTTGTTGATCATGACACAGCAGCATATTCACCACTTGCCGGTCATGCAAAATACCAAGCTAGTTGGCATGGTTACCGTGACCGACTTAATGAATAACGAAGGACAAAATGCGGTCAACATTACCAGCGTTATTCACAAAGCGAAAACCGTTGCTGAGCTTAGTGAGATCAGTCATATGATCCCAAAACTGCAAATTCGCATGGCCAAACTCGGCACCACAGCCGATCATGTCGGCAAAAGTATTAGCGCCATTACCATGGCGTTTACCATTCGCCTGATTGAAATGGCAGAAAAGCTATTAGGCCCAGCGCCAGTGCCTTTTGCTTGGCTAGCGGCCGGCTCACAAGCGCGACAAGAGCAATTTGTGCACTCAGATCAAGACAATGCCTTGATCATCTCAAACGACTTAAAGCCAGAGCACGAATATTGGTTTAAAGACTTAGCAACCTTTGTCTGCGACGGTCTCGCCGCCTGCGGCTTTGTCTATTGCCCGGGTAATGTTATGGCCACCAACCCAAAGTGGTGCCAAACACAAGCCAAATGGCACCAGTATTTTACCCAGTGGATACATAACCCTGAGCCCAAGGCGTTAATGCATTGCAGTATATTTTTTGACTTAAGCACTGTCTATGGCGATAGCCACTTACTAGAGCAAGTGCGAGAAAAAATGCTCAAAGCAACCCAATTAAGCACCTTGTTTATTGCCCATTTAACGAAAAATGCCTTAAATTTACGCCCTCCTTTAGGTTTTTTTCGCGACTTTGTACTCATTCAAGACGGCGAAAATAAAGCCACACTCGACATTAAACACAACGGCATTGCCCCGATTGTTGATTTAGCAAGAATTTATGCCCTGTCAGAAGGCATTGCCTGTGTTAACACCATAGAGCGACTTAAACTAGCCGCCGGCACTCCATCATTAACCAGAGCCTCAGCCGCAAATTTAATCGCCGCCTATGAGTTTTTAAGCATGTTACGCATGACACATCAAGCCAATAAATTACAACAGGGCCAACAACCCAATAATTATTTGTCGCCAAAAGAATTATCTAAACTCGAGCGTGAACACTTAAAAGACGCCTTTAAAGTGATCAAAACCTTACAAGACAGTCGTCAATCAACTTTTTAGTGGTTTGTGTACATTATGCTTGAACATCATTTTCTCTTTCGCTCTTTTATCGGTTATGAAGCCCAACGTAAGCGCATGTTAAAAAGCGCACCTGCCGGGCCGTTGCGCACATTTTTATCACAACCGTTTCCGGCGCTTGATACACCGTTTGAAGATATTGAGATATTAGCCGTTGACTTTGAAACCACCGGCCTTGATGCGGTAAAAGACAAATTACTCAGTGTTGGCTGTGTTGACGTAACACAACAGCAAATAAAATTAGCCAGCAGTTATCACGCTATAATTCATACCCAGGGCAGTTTACAAGCCGACAATGTCACTATTCACCAAATTACCGACGACCAAAAAGACCAAGGCCAACCCTTAGCCGATGTGATAGCACAACTACTAGAACGTTTAGCCGGTAAAGTGATGTTAGTGCATTTTGCCCGCATTGAACGACAATTTTTACGACAAGCTTGCTTAGAGCTTTATGGCATGGCGCCACCCTTGCCGATAATTGACACCTTAGTAGTCGCTAAAAAAATGCTTGATAAAAGCGCCGTAGCGTACGACCCTTCGCAATTGCGACTGGCTGCGCTACGAGCAAAATACCACTTGCCCGATCATTACGCCCACAACGCCCTCAACGACGCCATTGCCACCGCAGAATTACTGCTGGCAATAAACGCTGAACGCCAGCAAGCGTTATCACTACAACAATTAATTTTATAGCCAAATGGCGAATTCTTAATAGCTTAAGGGTGGCTTGATAACGTCTGTTAATGAAATTGCGACATAAAGTGCTTTTCGGGCGCCACCTTTATAACTAATTGAATTACTTTGTATTTTTGGTGATTTAACGCGCATGTTGTAGGCGGATATTGCTGAGGCGATTACCTAGTATTCTGTTATGTTTTCAAAGAGCTCGGTGCAGGTCCATGCTTTTAAGGAGAACTTGGGGTATGCCAATTAACTCGACTCTTGGCAACCTTGCCATTGCGATATTCCTTTAAGTCCATTTTCAGACTAACTATAGCTCATAGACTCAAGAGCGGCGTTTAAATTTAACCGATCCCATTTATTTCATGATGATTCTGCAAGAAAAGTTATTTACCTAGCCATTGAGCAAGCATCAAAAAAATGGACGATGCCAATAAGAAATTGGAAAACGGCCTTGAATCGATTTATGATTGAATTCGAAGACCGCTTTTAAAGCAGCTTCGGTTAATTGCTTGATGAGCGGTGTTAAAACACCATCCTCACCTGTTAAACCTTTACCAGATTGAAGTTCAGCTAGTGCTTTGTTGAAGTCGAAAGATTGAGTCATGTGTCACTCCTATTTTCTTAATAATACTGAAATGACACAGATTTCTAAACACTACCGAACAATGAAAGGAATAGTTTGAATATACCTTCATTCGTTGCGTGTTTGGCTCCTTTTTTAATATCATCAATGTTTCCATTTCCTGTCTTTAAATCATCAGGTAGAGCTTGTTCTCGTTTTTCAATATTTCTTTTTGCATCTTTCAGAGTTGTATCTGCAAACTGATTAGATGCACACCCTGAAACCGATAATAAACAAGCAACAAAAAGTATAGCTCTGTTCATTTCTAACTCCTTAAGCAGCTCTTATAATTACTAATGTTTTACATATGGAATTTATCACCGTTTATATAGTCACCTTCGCTATACAATGGTCGAAGTTTTTTTCCTCTGTGAAAGAAAGATATTCATTTACTTCTATCATCGATTCCTCACCTCGTTTTCTAGATAGATTATATATCGCCTAACTGTTTTAAAACTCATCATATGGGGCATTTCATTAGCTTTACCCTCCTGTTACTTTAGATGATTTGCGTTGAGTTGGAATTTTTAGATGAGCTAAAGATAAAAAGGTGGTCAATAAAGCTTGACCACCTTTACTTTTCCTTTATTAGCTTATTATTACTTTTGCTGAATAAACAGTGTAATATTCTTCATTAGGCAATATTATTTACAAAGATTCAGTCACATTTACCATAAATAGCCAGCTTGTATTAAAAGTTGTGGCGAACTGTAATCTCCACTACCGAATGAAAGCCCCGGCTCAATAAAAAAACCATTTTTCTCCAATCGTGTCGTGATCCCCGCATAACTCCACTCTTTTAGTTTTGAGTTTTCTTGTCTACTATATCCTAAAACAATATTTGCATTTGATATAAAGTTATCAGGGTTGTTATAGAAGCTAGTCCCAACCTCTATACCACTAACTTTATCTCCCCAGTAACCACCAGACAATTGAAATTTTAGTCCTTTAATCTCTTTATGGATTACAATGTTTGCTAAAGCAGGGGAACCAACCGACAGCCCAATTTTGTAGTCATCATCCTGAGCTGAAAAACTGCTAAAACTTGTTAATAAAAGAGAAATCATACAAAACTTGATAGAATTTTTCATACTATTCTCCTTTATAGAGGCTGGCACGACTGGCACGGCGGGCTTGATGGGCCTGAAATAAATATTGTTCCGTATGTATAGCTCTTAGAATATGTGCCATCACTCACTGTCGCTTGAACTAAGTAGGGACCACCACCAGCTGAAGGAAAGACACTTAAGTTAATATTGTTGTCTAATATAGAGCTATAAATATATTTAGTTGATACAGACCCGTAAATTTCACTTGTGGCTTTTAGCTCTACCCGGACATTGGTTGAAGGATTTTTTGCTGCCTTCGAATATTTGTCCACATCATAAGAAATTGAAGCAGAAATTGCTCCAGAAGAGTCGGAGGCGGAATTAATAGTAATATCTGGTGAAAATTGAACCCAAACTTGCTGTGATGAACACAAGCCACTCGCTCTGTGCGCCCAAACTAAGCCTATCCCATATGTATTTGAGAATGACATGTTTTTATATGCATTGGTCTCTAAATTTGTTTTATCAGTGCCAACGTAACCCTTTTCTGAGTTACTAAACTTTATGTTTACATAAGGATCTAGAAATGCTTCGCCTTTAGCTCTAAATGTTTGCCCTCTTAATACATGTTTGGGGGCTGAAACTTTAACAGAGTCAAATGAATTAATTAATTCAGAAATTTGTTCAATCCACCCTTGATGAGCACTAATATCCCCAGAGCTTGCACTTGGATCATTATAGATATCATACCCAAACTGAATTTGCTCTTCTAGATTAGAAATAGAAAAGTCATAAGCTGTATTTCCATCAAGTTCACAATTATCAGGCATCTCATAGGTTCTTGAAAAAGCATTTTGAGAGCAAGTCGCAAGTGAGATGAAAATTACAGATGATAAAATAGATTTCTTAAACATGAATCACACCCTGTTATTATTTTAAAAATTTAAAGTTTGATTTGATCGTTAATTCTATAATATTCATATAGCTATAAAAAAAATCACCATAAACACTACGTTATTATTAACTTATTTGCAACAATGGCTCGTCGCTTCAACCCTTTATGTTCACAATAGTCAGTTAATACATCGCTATGACCTACAGCACCATGAAAGAGCTTTCTAAAATCTTTACTTAACGTTAACCAGTTTTCAGGCATTATATTTAACCTTGTTAGCAGTGCTGGTTGGTGTTTATCAATATACCCTGTTTTGTCTTCTCGAATACAGCGCCCTGTTAGCTCAATTAGTTCAAGATAGTCTTTAAGCTCAAACGGTAAAATTAATTAGGACACTCGCTTATAAATTACCTACAACAAAGCCAGCATGCAAGCTAATAAACAGCTTAAAATAAACTCAATGATTAAGAATATCGTCTTTATTTAAAAAAACTTTACCAAAGTTACAGTCAAAATAGAAAAACACTGTTTTCTAGGCAGAACTACTACATCAGGCTTGATGTGTTGGTGGGACTTGAGTGGTTGTACTACAAATTTTGCTTAATACTATGCTAACAATTTAGTACAACGGTTAACATTGGCTCGTCGCTTCAACCCTTTATGTTCACAATAGTCAGTTAATACATCGCTATGACCTACAGCACCATGAAAGAGCTTTCTAAAATCTTTACTTAACGTTAACCAGTTTTCAGGCATTATATTTAACCTTGTTAGCAGTGCTGGTTGGTGTTTATCAATATACCCTGTTTTGTCTTCTCGAATACAGCGCCCTGTTAGCTCAATTAGTTCAAGGTAGTCTTTGAGCTCAAACGGTAAGCCCTTGGGCATCGATTGGCGTGGGTTGCCAATAAAAGGCAACAACAATTTTGGTTGTTGAGCTTTTTTAGCTGATATTACGCGTTGTTTTACACTGGTATTCTCTGAGCTTTCTGGTGTTGTGGCTACATTGGCTCTAACGGGGTTTAAATCAACATAGGCCATACAAGCAGCAAGGGCGGCTTCATCTAATAACGCTTGAGATTTAAAACGTCCTTCCCAAAAATGCCCTGTACAGTTATCTTCTTGGTTGGCTTTTGTAGCAATACTTTGGTTGAGTAGGCGCATAAACCAGCTGATATCCATTAAACGGTTGCGATATACCTCAACTGTTTCAAGCAATGAGGTCATTAAGTAGTCGGGAATTTCATCACCGCAACAATATTGCTGTGTGAGTAATGTGCCTTTGAATAATTGATGCCAGCGTTCAAGCACTTCTTTACTTGACCAACCTTTAGCGGTGTCTTCGTCAATAAATAATACGGTATGGGTGTGGTTACTCATCACAGCGTAAGCGCATACATCAATAGCAAACACTTGAGTTAGGCTAAGTAGTTTTTCTTCTATCCAGCCTTTCCTGTGGTCAAAGTTCTGACCTGTATTTTTATCTTCACCACACAAAAAAGCACGGCGTACACAACGAGAAATACAATGATAATAAGGGGTATCGACTAAACTAATTAACTGCTTTCTCGCTGTTGTCATAATAACATCCCTGAATTTTGATTAGATATTAACCTTAGTTCAGCATTTTGTATTATTCAAATATAAGCGACTGTCCTTGTTATTTCTTTGAACGAGCTAAAAGTTAACGCTCGATTTAATATGGTTAGCCTTGATGCGTTCCGCGCCAAGCATTTTCATAAGCAAAGAGAATAAATATTTAGATAGCGACAGTTAAATCAATTTATGTGTTATTTCTAGCTACTACTAATTATCTCCATAAGTGATGAGCACTGGCCTGTTTAGGCTTAAATTCAGCGCTATCACCCTATTTTTCATACTGAATATCACATACATACCAAACTTTCTCGCCATTTGGCGTTTGCACCACCACTTCATCGTCTACTTCTTTTTGCAGGCAGGCACGCGCAATTGGCGAGTCGATTGACGAGTAATCGTTACGACCATAAATTTCTTCTGGGCCAACAATGCGAAATTTAAGGGTTTCATTATCGTCGTTTTCTAGGCTGACCCAAGCGCCAAAAAACACTTTACCTTCTTGCTGCGGACCGTAATCGACAATTTTTAATTCTTCGAGTATTTTCCGTAAGTAACGTACTCGCCGGTCTATTTCGCGAAGCCGTTTTTTGTTGTATTGATAGTCTGCATTTTCACTACGATCACCTAAACTGGCAGCCCACGAAACTTTACGCGTGGTTTCGGGTCGCTCTTCACGCCAAAGTTTATTTAACTCTTGCTGCAACATTTCATAGCCGGGTCGAGTAATTAGTTTTGTTTTCATCGTTATTCTGTGATCTTATTAGTCAAAAAAAGTTGTGCTAATGCCACTGGCTTACAACGCAATAATATAGCCAATTGTATTGCTATGCTAGCCGCGACGTTATTTGGGTTTATGGCCCTGAGACAAAAATACCACGCCAAGGCATGGTATTGATAACATTAATCATACGGTAAAAGCGGCACTACATACGCATTACCTGTGCACTTGCAATAACGTACAGCTCTGGCTATTACCTTGTGCTAATAAAGCTCGCCACTTACCCTTGCTTAGGAATAATTTGAATTTCAACACGGCGATTTAATGCTCGGCCATTGGCGGTGGCATTATCGGCAATGGGTCGTGATTTACCATAACCAACCGTTTGTAAACGATTTGCTAAAATAGCTTGATTGGTTAAATATTGCTTAACACTGGCGGCGCGTTGTTCGGATAAATTTTGGTTAAACGCCACGCCACCTTGGCTATCCGTATGGCCTTCAATGCTTAATAAGGTTTTTTCATACTTATTGAGCACGCGGGCAATATCGTCAAGCGTGGCATAAAAGCCCGAACTTATATAAGCTTGACCAGTAGCAAAAGTAATATTAGCCGGCATGATCAGGCGTAAATTATCACCTTCGCGCACCACGTCAATGCCAGAGCCAGATAGCTCCTGACGAAACTCTTGTTCTTGCTGATCCATATAATCACCAATCGCGGCACCGGCAATCGCACCAATGGCAGCACCCCAAACAGCGCGTTTATTTTTATGATTACTGGTTGATTTACCTAACACCGCACCCGCAACAGCACCTATGGCGGCACCTTTGCCTTTATTGGTACTAGCGCAACCGGTTAACACTATAGATGCAACAACTAAACTGATAATAGATTTTTTGAACCGCATGACCTATGTCCTCAAAAGAAATAGCTTTATTTACATCATACCAAGGGAAAAATGAATGGTTGATGAACGAGAAGCGTGATTGTAGCAAGCAATCACGGCTTATTGTCAATTTTAATAGCAGTAAAAATTTCTCACCATAAATATCAATCGAGGCGTGATTACAACCGAATTTACTATGGCTGATGCACTTGATAAGTGCTGGAAATAAGAGCCGTTAATAAATAATCAGTATGCTGTTAACGTCAGTTACTGAATATGTGTTGCGCTAACGGCAATAGAAATTAACAACATAGTACAGGAGTAATCGCGCATTTAGTGGCAGTCGCAGCGAACAAAGCCCAGCTTATTGGCCGCGAAAACACCACTGCGTGAATGGTGTTTTCGCTAGTTTATCAATTGTTTCGTTAGTTAAAGACTTCTTCAACCGCAAGCACTTTAACATTGTCGCTTGGCAGCTTAAGTTTATAGCTTTCAATAATTTTATCGGTCGCTAATAACGCCGCTGGTTTTTCAGCGTTGTATTTTAACGGTGAAATTTGCTCGTTTAATAAGCGTTGTTTCATGTCCTCACCGTCACCAGAAACAAAAACATAGTGCATGTTATCCGTTTGCAAGTTGTCTTTAATAACACGATTAACATCAGCTAAAGTCAATTTCGCTAATTGCCCACGCACATAACGAACAAATTCGTCGGTTTGATAAAAGGCACTATCTAGCGCATAGCCTAATTGCTTGTCTTGGCTAGCGACTAGTTGCGGCGCATAATTAATTAAATAATTGCGGGTCGCTTGAAAGTCTTTTTCGCTCATGCCGTTTTTAATCAATTGCTCTAGCTCATACACTGCTGCTCGAGTGGCAAAATGGGCATCATTATTTGAGCGCAAGGGGCGTAACCATACTTGGAATATTTGGCTTGACCGCCCTAAGTTCGCATCAGGTTTAGTTTGAAACATACCACGGGGAAAATACTCAATGTAGGCATAATCACCGTAGTTCATGCCGCGGTCTTGGCGTATTTGTTGATATAAATAACTATTTGAGCTTCTGTGTTCACCAAAGTAAGAGCGCACTAGCCACAAGGCGGGCCAGTCTTGATGATTGCGTATAGTGTCAATTGGAAAACCAAAAGACACCGCGGTTGATTGCGCGCTCTTTTCTACAATCGTGGCATGGCGACCTTGTAATGTTGGCGCTTTGGCTATGCTTAAGCGTTTTTCATCGCCGCGTGGCAAGCGGGCTAAATCACTTAGCAACTGTGCTTTAACATCACTTGGCATAGCGCCCGTAATACCCAAATGCAATTTGGCTTGGGTGAATTGTGTGGCATAAAATTGTTTTACATCGGCAAGCGTAATCGCGTTTAAATCTGCAACCGCACCATGATTATAGTGCTGATAAGCATGGCCTTGATAAAGTTGCTGATACAAAACCTCTTTACCTAATTCTTCGTCATTCGAAGACTTTAAGTCAGCATTAATACTATCGATTAATTCTTTTTTCAATCGTTTAAAGTCATCTTCTCGCCAACCCGGATTTAATAATTGCTCGCTGATCAGCTGATACCACGACTTTGCATTATCTTGATGAACGCGGCCGGTAAACGAGATCATTTCTTTATCAACTTGCGCAGAAAACTGCCCAGCAATCGGATATAAACCTTGTTGTATTGCTTGATAACTGCGAGTTTTTGAACCGCCTTTTGTCAACATACTGGCCGTAAGCGCCGCCAAGCCTTTTTTCCCAACAGGATCAGCCGCAGCGCCGGTATAAAACAAAAAGTTAACGTCTATTAACGGTGAATTGCTGCTGTGGTCTAATAGGGTATAGTAGGGTTTATTGACAGCTTGTTGTTGCATTTTTAACTGCGTTACCGCAGCGTTTAAGCTCACTTCTTCACTAAAGCCAGTGATTTCATGTAATGCCGATAAGGTGGCTGTGGTGCGGTTTTCATCCACAAAATACTTATTTGCCACAGTCAAAATATCTGCTGCGCTTACCTTGTCAAAGCTGTTATAAAGATAATTAATGGTTTCGGGATCACGGTTAAAATGCATATAGCTTGCTAATGTTGCTGCAATCGCCTCTGAAGAGTCTAAGCTATTAATAAAGCTATATTTTAAGTTTGATTTTAATTTATCAAGTTTTTCTACCGCCACTAAGCTGGTGCGTGCCTTAGCATAAGTTTGATTAATTGCGTCACGCACCGTCAGCAAGTCTTGCTCTTTATTTACTTTCACAAAAACATGGCGCAAGCCAACGTCTTTAGTGGCTGGGTTATAACTAAACATCTGACTAGCCAATTGTTTATCAACCACTAGCTCTTGATACAAGGCGGAATTTTTAGAAAAATAAAGTTCAGAGATCAAATCAAGAGCCGCGCGATCTTTTTTCGTCGGTTGCCAATCAGTCCCTTTATATGACACCAATAGCCAATGCCCCGGCATACCAGCAAATTGTTCGTGTACATATTTGGCGGTTTGCTGTTTTGGCTCTGGCGCTATCTGATTAACAAAATCACCACGTTGCCAATCGCCCCAATGTTGCTCTACCAAAGCTAAGGTTTGCGTAGGGTCAACGTCACCAACAATAATTAAAGAAACATACTCGGGTTTATAAAACTGTTGAAAGAATTTTTCACCATAAGCTAATTGCTCAGGCATGGCTTCTACGTCTTCAAAAAAGCCCATGGTGGTGTGCTTATAAGTATGACTTTCAAACGCCTCATTACGCACCGCTGCTAACAGCTTTCGTATTGGGTTGGCATTATTTTTTAAATACTCGCCTTTAACCGTCAGTGCTTCGGTTTTAAATTGCGCCGCAGTATAGGTTAAGTTTTTAAAGTGATCTGCTTGAATTTCTAAAACGCTTGCTAAGTGATCTTTTGAAAAGTCTAAATGGTAATTGGTATAGTCATTGGTGGTGTAGGCACCATTATCAACGCCAGCATTTTTAAATAAATCAGCATATACCGCTTGTGGGTATCGCGTTGAGCCTTTAAACATCATATGTTCAAAAAAGTGCGCAAAGCCGGTTTTACCCACTTGATCTTCATCTCGCGAGCCAACCGATACCGGAATTTGTACCGACACTAAATCAGGGTAATCTGTTTTTACAATCAACACCCGTAAGCCGTTACTTAGCTCTTTAAAAAGATAATTTTGTTTAAATACTTTATTGTTATTGTCCCCAGTCGCGGCACTTTGCGCGCTTGACTCTTGTTGGGTTTGGGTAGCGATACACGCTGAGAGTGTCAAGCTGATCAGCGCTGTCGCAATTAAGTTTGCTATTTTCATGTTAGTTCCCTTTCATATAGTATCGCTATTCTATGAAATTATTACTCTTTATTCATCTATTTAACAAATTGTTTACATGCTAACCTGTAATAAAATAACCACAAGTTACCGCACACGGTTACCCTATGAGGTATGGTTTATGGGCATTCATAACTTTAACGGCAAAACTGTCATCATTACCGGCGCCTCAACGGGTGTTGGGGCAGCCACTGCAAGGGCCTTTGCTCAACTCGGTGCACACCTAGTGTTAGTGGCGCGTGGCCAAGCTGGTTTAGATAAAATAACCGCCGAATTAAGCGCCATCACCCCTGTGATCAATGTGGCTATGGACATAGCCGATGCAAAAGCTAATGAGTTGCTGGTGCAAACAGCAATTGAGGCCTTTGGCCGCATTGATGTATTAATAAACAATGCCGGCTTTCATCAACGTGGTGATGTTGAGAAAAACCAAGCCAATGAGCTAGCGAAAATGGTTGATGTTAACCTTAGAGCACCGATCCAATTAAGCCGCTTAGTATTACCTCATGTACGCGCACTTGGTGCTGGCGCTATTGTCAATGTCGGCTCACTGGCCGGCAGAACGCCATTACAAGGCGCGGCGACTTATGCGGCAACAAAAGCAGGTTTGCGAGCTTTTACTTACTCGCTAGCCGATGAATTAATGGCCAGCGAAATTAGTGTTGCACTGGTATCGCCCGGACCGATTGATACCGGCTTTATTATGTCTGAACTTGAGCAAGTAGAAGACATTGTTTTCTCTCAGCCCATGAGCAGCGCTGAGCAAGTAGCCGAGGCAATAATTTGTTGCGCTCGTGGTGAGCAAATCGAAATTTCCTTACCCAGAGTCAGTGGTTGGTTAACTACGCTATCTTACCTATTTCCTCGGTTACGCCGAGCGCTGCGACCCGCGTTATACCGAAAGGGGCGTAAAATGAAGGCACAATATCGCCAGCGCCAGAAATAAGCACGGACGATATTGTCAAGTCGCTGTAAAACACATCTCGAAAAATCAACATATCCTAGTAAAATTAACCGTCAATACGACGGGTTAAAACTGGGGTTTGACAAACATCTAACACTTGCGGAGGCTGTTTAAAGAAAAACGCACTCTTGCGGGCTAAGCGCTCAGCTAACTTAGTGGCAAAAAGTGCACTATCGGTATTTTTAACCTGTAAATGAATTTGTTTTTCCGGCGCAACATCCGACATCATTTTCATTGAAACTATCGGGGTATGCTGCTGGCTGTCGACGGCTTTATCACCCTCAATCGCAGCGGTGCGGGTTAAGGCTTGCACATGTTGCATACCATAAATAACACGACCAAAAATACTCATAATACGATCTAAATATCGAGGTGCTTGCCCGATCGTAATATAAAAGTGACTTGAGCCAGAGTCCGCATCATTACCACGCGCCATAGCAACAACACCTGGGCAATGCGCTAACCACGCTTTTTGTTCACTGACATTGTGCGCAATGGCAAAACCATCTTTAAAGCCCGTTTGCTCAGCAAAAAGGTCGGGGCTTTGCACTAACGTAAACGACCAATCCTTGTCTGTTGCCCACTCACCTTCAAGCGCTAATAAAGGCACTTGCCTGTCAACGCGGCTATTATATTCTGGGCCCGCTTGCGCCACAAAGCCATCAATCACCCGATAAAATTTGTTACCGTCATAATGTCCAGACTGAATTAACCGGCTAAATTGCTGCACATGTTTAGGTGAAAACTGTGGCGCCAGTTCAATTACCACCTCACCATGGGGTAGCGTTAACAGCACCATATTCTCAAGTGCTACGGTGCGCCATTCGTCTTTTTTTTGCTTGGCGTTGTCTGCGGCAATTTTTGCCATCATTTGTGCTTGTACATTTTGCTCAGCATTAACCAATCCGCCATATGACAGGCTAAAAACACTGGTTAACACAATAGTTTTTAAAGACAGAGTTCTAAATTTCATGGTATCCCTTTATTATTATCGCTTTACGCACCAGTTTATAACAATATAACTCAATAGTTGCTTAAATTTATCAGCGACAACAGCGCCGGCAAAATGAATGATTGGCGTCGCTCTAAGCAATTGTTACCATAACGAATATCACACTAAAAATCACGGTTCTTATTTTATAGTTGGAGTTTTTGTGAATAAGAGTTTTCTCACGAATTTCTTGGCACTTAGCGCTATTATTATTGGCTACCTAAGTGATAATAATATTATTTTTACGGTTGGCTTATTTGCGCTTTCAGGCGCAATAACTAATTGGTTGGCTATTCATATGCTATTTGAGCGCGTACCTTTTTTGTATGGCTCGGGTGTTATTCCTGCGCGTTTTGAAGATTTCAAAGTCGCGATTCGGGCACTCATGATGGAGCAATTTTTTACCGAAGCAAACATTGACCGTTTTCTCAAGGGTAATGATAACGCTGCAACCACCATCGACCTGACACCTGTGATCAACAAAATCGATTTATCGCCCGCATTTGACAACTTAGTCAGCGTTGTTGAGCAGTCATCATTTGGCAGTATGTTAGCCATGATGGGGGGTAGCGAGGCACTGCAACCCATGCGTGAACCTTTTATCGAGAAAATGCGCGCCTCGGTCATCGAAATTAGCGAAAGCGATGAGTTTAATACCATGTTGCGTGAAGAGTTAGAGCAACCCAATATTATGGCTAGCATGCGTGAAAAAGTCAGTGACATTATCACCCAACGCCTGAATGAGCTAACGCCACAAATTGTCAAAGAAATCGTGCAAAAAATGATTCAAGAACATTTGGGTTGGTTAGTGGTTTGGGGCGGATTTTTTGGCGCAATTATTGGCTTTGTTGCCGCAATTTCAAACACACTATAAGCTCAGTTTATTTGAAAGTTATGCTATTTTATTAGTAAACCTTAGCCAGCGTAATGCTGAGCTTAACACTGGCTAAGTTCACACTTACCGCATATTTTTACCCCGTATTTAAAAAATCTGCCGAACTGGGCAACCAGTGTGGCTTTGTCGAAGCAAATACGCCATATTTTTTTACTTTTTATGCTTTAATTTTAGCCTGATAGCCGTTATGCTTGGCCTTTAATCACAGGGATTAATGCGCTGGCATCACTCGCGTTGTTCGAGCATGAAAAATTCCTCTCTTGGTAAAAGGTACCCCCATAATGTTTGGTAGTTTAACGGCACTGCCTGCCGATCCTATTTTAGGTTTGTTGGCTAAATATCGTGAAGATGCGAATCCTAATAAAATTGATTTAGGCGTTGGTGTCTACAAAAATGAAGCGGGTCATACCGCTGTTTTGGATTGTGTAAAAAGTGCGGAAAAACATCGACTCGATACCGAAGACTCTAAAGTCTATATCGGCCCAACGGGTTCGGCACTTTTTAACGAAGAAATGGCGAAGTTAATTTTTGGTCATCACAAAGTTTTATTAGAAAATCGTGCACGCACTGTTTCCGCGCCAGGCGGCACAGGTGCCTTGCGTGTTGCCGCTGAGTTTATCAGCTCTTGCAAAACCGGCGCGACTATTTGGGTAAGTAACCCAACTTGGGCAAATCACAGTGGTGTTTTTCAAGCGGCCGGATTAAACGTCAAAACTTATCCCTATTACGATTACGAAAATAAAACCCTAGATTTTGACGGCATGCTTGCCGCTTTAAAAACGGTTAAGCCAGATGATACCGTGTTATTGCATGCCTGTTGTCATAATCCCAGTGGTATGGATTTAACTAACGAGCAATGGCAGCAAGTCGCGGAAGTTGCCAAAGATGTTGGCTTTTTACCGTTAATTGATATGGCTTATCAAGGCTTTGGCGAAGGGCTAGACCAAGATGCATACGGTTTACGTTTAATGGCTGACAGCGTAAAAGAAATGATTGTCTGTAGCTCTTGCTCAAAAAACTTTGGTTTATATCGTGAGCGAATAGGCGCTTGTACTATCATAGCTGAAAACGCAGCAAGTGCTGATATTGCCAATTCTGTACTGCTAAGTGTTATCCGCTGTATTTATTCAATGCCACCAGCCCATGGTGCGGCTGTAGTTGAAACAATTTTACATTCCGATGAATTACGCACGCAATGGCACCAAGAGCTAAAAACCATGCGTGATCGAATCAACGGCAACCGCCAACTGTTAGTCGACAAACTAGTTGAAAACGGTGTCAGCCGTGATTTTAGCTTTATTCCACGCCAAAAAGGCATGTTTTCTTTCTTGGGGATAACGCCTGAACAAGTACAGCAATTACAAAGTGAATATAGTATCTATATGGTTGGCTCAAGCCGTATCAGTATTGCGGGTATTGCTAAGAGTAATGTCGACTATTTGGCAAAATCGATCGCCAAAGTACTGTAAATTGGATGATATTTAATCAAGGCTAGGGCAATGCCACTCGCTTTGATTGACGCTAGCGGCTCTTAATTGATATTAACGCAATGAGCCGCTTTTTTACGCCTATCGTTTGTGCACCTTACCTCTTGTCTCACACTTTTATTGCCCTTTATTTTATTTGACTAAATTGTTAATAGGCCATTTATCGCTATACTATTGTTGGGAAAATTAACAAAATTTAGGTATAGTGCGCGCCCTAATATTGATGATTAATAACAGCGACTGCTTTAGCGAATAACCCGCAGCTAAATAAAGGATACATTGTGACAACTAAAGGCAACCTTTTTATCTTATCCGCGCCCAGTGGTGCCGGTAAATCAAGTTTAATTTCTGCTTTACTAAAGCAAACATCGTCAAGACCAATGCAAGTATCGGTTTCACATACCACGCGCGCGCCACGCCCAGGCGAAGTCGACGGTCAGCATTATCACTTTGTTAATAAAGCACAATTTCAACAAGCTATCAGTGACAACCAGTTTTATGAATATGCCGAGGTCTTTGGTAATTATTATGGCACCAGTGAGCAGGCTATAGATCAACAACTTGCCCAAGGTATTGATGTCTTTCTTGATATCGACTGGCAAGGTGCACAGCAAGTGAGAATGAAAAAACCCGAAGTGACCTCCATCTTTATTTGCCCGCCTTCTAAGCAAGCACTAGAGCAAAGGTTGCGCAGTCGCGGTCAAGATAGCGATGCGGTGATCCAAGAACGTATGGCGCAGGCACAGGCTGAGTGCTCACATTATCAAGAGTTCGACTACATCATCATCAATGATGACTTTGAGCAAGCCTTGGCTGATTTAACCACTATCGTCAATAATCAACGCTTAAAGCGTAGCCAGCAAGCGTGCCAATATAGCGATTTATTTGCAGATTTATTAGCCTAGAGCGCTTGCGTACTGCTATGAGGATCAAGTAAACTACGCCACTATTTTATAAATTTAATTGTTGGAGTGACCACATGGCTCGCGTAACTGTTGAAGATGCCGTAGAAAAAGTCGGCAACCGTTTTGACTTGGTGTTAATCGCATCTCGTCGTGCTCGTCAAATTGCCACGGGCGGAAAAGATCCATTGGTAGAAATTGAAAATGACAAACCAACAGTATTGGCTTTGCGTGAAATCGAAGCTGGCTTAATTACTACCGAAGTCATGGACAGCTCAGATCGCCATGAACAAGTACAACAAGACTCTGCAGAATTAGCCGCAGTCGCTGCCATCGTTGGTGGCAATCAAGCTTAATAACTGTGGTTTAAACGAGTAAGTACAGTGAAAACGCGTAAATTACCCCATCGTAATTTACGCGTTTTTTATTTACTGCCCTAATTAAGCTGGTGCAAGTATTCGCTTTTCAGCGTGAAAATGACAAACTTCTGAGTTTTTAAGCCGCTAGGATGCATAAACATTGGCATAGCCAGAAAATAATCGTATCCTAAACTTATCAATCAAAGCTAACCAACGATTAATCATCAAGGAAAAACTGGGTGTACCTTTTTGAACCATTAAAAGAACTAGTTTCAAGTTATTTATCAAAAGTACAGGTTGACCTGCTTAAGCAGGCGTATATTTTTGCCCGTGCCGCACACGACGGCCAAATGCGCTCGAGTGGCGAACCTTACATTACCCACCCAGTTGCGGTGGCGCTCAACCTTGCTCGAATGAATCTTGACCATGAAACCTTAATGGCCGCCTTGTTGCATGATGTGATTGAAGATACCCCCGCAACTAAAGACGAGTTAGCCGAGCTGTTCGGTCATACTGTGGCAGAACTTGTGGAAGGGGTCAGTAAGCTTGATAAACTAAAGTTTGATAACAAAGAAGAAATGCAGGCGGAAAACTTCCGCAAAATGATCTTAGCCATGGTGCAAGATATTCGCGTGATTTTGATCAAGCTAGCCGATCGCACCCACAATATGCGCACCTTAGGATCGCTGCGACCTGATAAACGTCGCCGTATTGCTCGTGAAACTCTAGAAATTTACGCACCCATCGCCAATCGCCTTGGTATCCATGATGTAAAAAATGAATTGGAAGTTTTAGGTTTTGAAGCCCTTTATCCGATGCGCGCACGGGCGCTAAAGTCTGCCATTAAACAAGCCCGCGGTAACCGCAAAGAAATTGTCAATAATATTCAAGAAGAAATCACCCGTCGTTTAGCGGAAAATGGCTTAAAAGCCCAAGTTATTGGCCGCGAAAAACACCTTTATTCCATCTATCGCAAAATGCTTAATAAAGAGCTTATGTTCAACGAGGTAATGGATATTTATGCGTTTAGAATTATCGTAGGTGATAAGATCGATGACTGTTATCGGGCATTAGGCGCTGCACATAATTTATATAAACCCATTGAAACGCGCTTTAAAGATTATATTGCCATTCCTAAAACTAACGGCTATCAATCATTGCATACGTCGTTAATTGGCCCACACGGTATTCCGGTTGAAATTCAAATTCGCACCCACGACATGGATCAAATGGCGGATAGAGGCGTTGCCGCCCATTGGCTATATAAGCAAGACGGTGACGACTCCGGTACCACAGCGCAAATGAAAGCCAGACGCTGGATGCAAAGTTTACTTGAACTGCAACAAAGTGCCGGCAGTTCGTATGAGTTTATCGAAAACGTCAAATCAGATTTATTTCCAGAAGAAATTTATGTCTTTACGCCCGACGGCCGCATTATTGAGCTACCCATGGGCGCAACTGCCGTTGACTTTGCTTATGCGGTGCATACCGATGTTGGCAACTCGTGTGTCGGCGTTAAGGTTGATCGTAAGCCTTTCCCGTTAAGCCAACCGCTTGACTCCGGACAAACCATTGAAGTGATCACCTCCACCGCAGCTAGACCTAACGCCACTTGGCTCAATTTTGTGGTCACCTCTAAAGCACGACTGCAAATTCGCACCTATTTGCGCTCGCAAGAAAAAACCGAATCACTCGCCCTTGGCAGGCGATTGCTTAGCCATGCCCTAGGTTCAACTAAGCTCGAAGATATTTGCCAAGAAAAGCTTACGCAAGTAGTCCAAGATACCGGCAATAAATCCATTGAAGAATTATTGATTAATATTGGTCTGGGTAATGCACTGAGTATCGGTATAGCGAAGCGTTTAAAAGACGAGTTTAATGATGAAACTGAGCTTACTGTCACCAGCGCGAAAAGCAAAATGCCCATCAAGGGTACGGAAGGTATGATGGTTAGCTACGGTAAGTGTTGTCGACCTATTCCTGGTGACTCTATCTTGGCCTATTTAAGCCCAGGGAAAGGCTTAATGGTACACCAGCATGGCTGTCGCAATAACAAAGGCCACGAGCAAGGTAGTTTATTTCCAGTGCGCTGGGATACCGACATTGATCGCGACTTTATCGCCAAATTACGTATTGACATACTCAACCACAAAGGTGCGCTTGCAGCATTAACCAATGTTATTGCTCGCTGCGGCTCTAATGTCCATTCACTTAACTCTGGCGAAAAAGACTCCGGACTGTATTTAATCGATATGGAAATTACCTGTCGCAACCGGATCCACCTAGCCGATATTATTCGAAAAATTAAAGTCATGCCCGACGTACAACGGGTTATTCGCAACAAATAAATCTATTTAGGAAAATTTATGAAAACCATCATCAACACTGAACATGCCCCCAGTGCTATTGGTACTTATAGCCAAGCCGTCAAAGTAAATAACACGGTTTACCTTTCTGGCCAAATACCCTTAGTGCCTGCCACTATGGAGATAGTTTCAGCCGACTTTGCTGAGCAAACCCAGCAAGTTTTTAAAAACTTGGTGGCGGTTTGTGAAGCGGCCGGCGGTACAATTAACGATATGGTAAAATTGAATATTTTTTTACAAGACTTGGAAAACTTTGCCACAGTAAATGAAGTCATGAGCCAATATTTTCAGCAACCTTACCCGGCGCGCGCTGCGGTACAAGTGGCACGATTACCGAAAGATGTTGCCATTGAAATAGATGGCATTATGGAGCTACCCAACTACAGCTAAGCCAGCACTATAGCAAAACAACTCACTGTAAACACACGTTTGCCGATATTTAAAGCGACTTTAGAAGCCATTATGAGCCCGGAAAGACTAGAACGAATTAACGCCATGCTAGATCAGCGCCAGCCTGATTTAACCGTATGTATGGAGGGTGTACACAAAAATCACAACTTAGCGGCGGTGGTGCGCACCGCAGATGCCGTTGGGGTTAGCGATGTCCACGCGGTATGGAAAAATGAAACCATGCGTGTTTCAGGTGGCAGCGCGGCCGGCAGCCAAAATTGGCTTGATGTCCATAATTACACTAACACTAAAGACGCTATAGATACCTTAAAACAGCAAGGTATGCAGGTACTAGTTACTAATTTATCTGCCAGCGCAGTAGATTTTCGAGAAATCGATTATACCCAGCCAACAGCGATAATTTTAGGACAAGAAAAGTTTGGTGCTTCACAACAAGCCCTCGACATGGCAGATCAAGACATCATTATTCCTATGGTAGGTATGGTGCAATCATTAAATGTGTCTGTCGCCTGTTCTGTGGTGTTATATGAAGCACAACGTCAGCGCCAAGCAGCCGGCATGTACCAACAACCAAGGATCAGCCAACAACGTCGGCAACGGATATTATTTGAAGGCGGTCACCCCATTTTTGCCAAAGCCTGTCAGCGAAAAGGCTTACCTTACCCAGAAATTGACCAAGATGGCCAAATTGTCGCCTCTGAACAATGGTGGCAACAAATGCAAATGACCCAAGATGCTTGGCAAAATATTGATAACGAATAAACAACGGTTTTAAATCCATCTACAGCAAGGAAATTTGCGGTGTCTCGTGAAATGGCAGCGATAACAAATTTAGCGCAAGTACCGGTCACCAGCTTAAAAGGCGTTGGTCCCGGTATGGCCACTAAGCTCGCCAAAGTCGGAGTAAACACGCTACAAGACTTGCTGTTTCACTTACCACTGCGTTATGAAGATCGCACGCGAATTACCGCAGTGCGTGATCTTATGCCCGGTATTTACACCAATATCATTGGCGAAATAACCCATAGTGAGGTTATTCAAGGTAAACGCAGAATGTTACTGGTGACCGTCAATGATGGTACCGCCAGTATCAAGCTGCGCTTTTTTCACTTTTCTGCTAACCAAAAAAACCAGCTCAGTATTGGCCTTGCTATTCGCTGTTATGGTGAGATCACTCGCGGTATGCGTGGCTTTGAAATTGTTCATCCAGAATATAAAACTCTTGCACAAGATAAACCGCTCTCCCCTGAAGAAGAAACCTTAACGCCCGTCTATCCAAGCACAGACGGCTTACGGCAAATTTCCCTGCGCAATTTAACCCAGCAAGCATTAACGCGTTTACAGCGCGGTCAGGTTGAAGAGTTATTACCCAGTGATATTTGCCAACCAAACTACAGCTTAGCGGACGCCTTAACACTGATCCACAGACCGCCACCCGATACCTGTGTCAGTTTAATGGAAGCCGGCAAGCATCCTGCACAGCTGCGCCTGATCACAGAAGAGTTGCTAGCCCATAACCTCAGTATGTTGAAATTACGCGCCGCCAGTGATCATCACCCTGCGGTGCCGTTAGCAATAGATAAACAACTAGAGCAACGATTTTTGTCGTTATTACCATTTTCTCCGACCCAAGCACAAGCCAAGGTCAGTGCAGAAATACGCACCGACTTAGCGAAAGCCATGCCCATGATGCGCTTAGTACAAGGGGATGTCGGCTCAGGGAAAACCTTAGTAGCGGCATTAGCGGCATTAACCGCTATCGGGCAAGGTTTTCAAGTTGCTTTAATGGCACCAACGGAAATTTTAGCTGAGCAACACGCCATTAATTTTCAAAAGTGGTTTCAAGCTCTTGATATCTCAGTTGGCTGGCTCGCCGGTAAAACTAAAGCTAAAGCCCGACGTGAAGCCTTAGTAGAGATAGCAAGCGGCAGTATGCAAATGGTCATCGGCACTCACGCGCTCTTTCAAGAGCAAGTGGTTTTTCATAAGCTCGCCCTGATCATCATTGACGAGCAACACAGGTTTGGTGTCCATCAACGCCTGTCACTGCGCGAAAAAGGTGCATTCCAAGGTAATTACCCACATCAATTAATTATGACCGCAACCCCGATTCCGCGCACGCTGGCCATGACCGCCTATGCAGACTTAGACACCTCAGTGATTGACGAGTTACCCCCTGGGCGCACACCAATTACCACAATAGCATTGCCCGATAGTCGTCGTGATGAAGTTATTGAGCGCATTCGCCAAGGCTGCATCTCGGATAACCGTCAAGCTTATTGGGTTTGCACCTTGATTGACGAATCTGAAGTGCTTGAATGCCAAGCTGCAGAAGATACCGCCGTGTATTTACAAGCACAATTGCCTGAGCTCAATGTCGGTTTAGTGCATGGTCGAATGAAAGCCGATGAAAAACAAGCGGTAATGGAGCAATTTAAACACGCGCAACTGGATTTACTGGTTGCCACCACAGTGATTGAAGTCGGCGTTGATGTGCCTAATGCCAGTTTAATGGTGATTGAAAACCCTGAACGCTTAGGGCTAGCGCAATTGCATCAATTACGCGGTCGCGTTGGCCGTGGCTCCGTGGCCTCACATTGCGTATTAATGTACAAAGCACCGTTATCGAAAACCGCGACTAAGCGTTTAAAGGTACTGAGAACCAGCAATGATGGCTTTGTGATCGCCCAACAAGATCTGGAAATTCGCGGTCCGGGTGAATTACTCGGCACCAAACAAACCGGCTTGGCTGATTTAAAAATTGCTGACTTAGAGCGTGATGCACATCTGATCCCACAAGTGCAGCAGCAAGCACGCCAAATTTGGCAACAATATCCAGCACAAGCTAATGCCTTAATCCAACGTTGGCTAGCAAACCGAGAGCAATATTCAAACGCGTAATGCGCAATATCGGCTTACGCGCAAAAATATGACCATCGGCTAAGCTTTATCGACACTGGCTTGATCTCAAGTGTTAATAAATTACAAAAAATGCGCTAAACTAGCCCCAACTTTAGTTAATAGCGAAACTATGATGTCTGCACACGATCAAAACCCAGCCTCTCACACTGAACGTAACGATGAAAGTACCACCCATTTTGGCTTTCAAACCGTTGACAAACATGAAAAAGAGTCAAAAGTTGCCAATGTGTTTCACTCAGTAGCGCAACAATACGACATCATGAATGATTTAATGTCGTTTGGCATTCATCGGTTATGGAAACGTTTTACTATCGATGCCAGTGGCGTGCGCCCCGGCAACAAAGTGCTTGATCTTGCTGGTGGTACTGGCGATTTAACGGCAAAATTTTCTCAACTTGTTGGCCGTGAAGGTAAAGTGATTTTAGCTGATATTAACAGCTCTATGCTTAATGTAGGTCGAGATAAATTACGCGATAAAGGCTTAGTGCAAAACATTGAATATGTGCAAGCTAACGCCCAATACTTACCGTTTGAAGATAATACCTTTGACGTTATCACAATCGCGTTTGGCTTACGCAATGTCACCGATAAAGACATGGCATTACGTTCTATGTATCGGGTGTTAAAACCTGGTGGTCGCTTATTAGTATTAGAATTCTCAAAGCCTGAGCATGAACTGGTTAATAAAGCATACGACTTTTACTCTTTTAATATCTTACCTAAAATGGGCGAGATAGTTGCCAAAGACGGTGACAGCTATCAATATTTAGCGGAGTCGATTCGTATGCACCCCGACCAAGAAACCTTAAAAAGCATGATGGAGCAAGCGGGCTTTGAACAAACGAGCTTCAAAAACTTAACAGGTGGTGTGGTGGCATTACATAAAGGCTATAAGTTTTAAGCTATGCAAAAAGTTCTCGGTGAGCCATTGCTATTTGCCCAAGCGTTAAGCGCGGCACTCGAAACCCTGATCAACCAATTACTGCGTTATAACATGCAGGGTACGCGGGCATTACGACCGTTATCGGGGAAAACTTTAACGGTGCAACTCACCGAACTGAACATGCCGTTAAGTTTTACCATCAGTCATGAAAAAGTGCACGTCACCAGCAGTGACGAACACTATCATTGCTGTATACGCACCAGCGTCAGTACCTTGCTTGCGTTCAATAAAAACCAACAACTCACCGACTTAATAAAAAATGATCAACTCGATATACAAGGCGATCTAAAGGTCGCGCAACGCTTTGCTGAAATTGCCCAAACACTCGACATTGACTGGCAAAGCGAGATAGCTAAACGGATAGGTGATATGCCTACTTATCAATTAGGGCGAGTGGGCCGAAGCCTGAGAGAAAAGATTAACTTTGCCCGCACACAAATTCAAGCCGACGCCAGCGAATGGCTAGTGCATGAACAACGCTTGCTGGTAACGGCTGGCGAATTAGCGTACTTTAGTCGTGATGTTGAGCAAGTAACAGCAAAGCTGCACGCATTACAGCAACGACTTGACGCGCTTAATAAGTAACAAAATCATCTATCATAAGGCCCTGCGGTGAGTAGCAAACGTTTATATAAAATCGTCAAAACATTTCTTCAGTTTGGGTTAGATGAGTTGGTACCGAAAAAGTACTTACCTTGGTATGTAAAAATCGCTCGCCATTCATTATTTTGGCTAGGCAATAAACATAAAGACAAAACCAAAGCCCAACGATTTCGCTTAGCCATTGAGTCTTTAGGGCCAGTTTTTGTTAAGTTTGGTCAAATGCTGTCGACACGCCGAGACTTACTGGCCGATGATTTCGCCAACGAATTAAATTTATTACAAGATAAAGTGCCGGCATTTTCGGGAGCAGAAGCCGAAGCCATTATTACCGCTGCCCTTGGTGATGAAGTGTTCGCGCACCATTTTAAAGACTTCCAGCAAAACCCGTTAGCGTCGGCGTCAATCGCCCAAGTTCATACCGCGACACTATGTCAAGATGGCGATGAACAACAAGTCGTGATCAAGGTGCTAAGGCCTAAAATTGCCAACACCATCCTAGCAGATATTAAAATTATGGCCCGCTTTGCCAAGCTTATTGCACGTTGGTTGCCTGATGGCAAGCGTCTACGACCCGTAGAAGTGGTGGCTGAATATGAAAAAACCATTTTAGAAGAGTTAGATTTACATCGTGAAGCAGCGAATGCCATTCAACTTAAACGTAACTTTAGCCAAGGTAATGCGATAGACAAAGTACTTTATGTACCTGAAGTTTACAGCAAATTCTGCTCAAAAAATGTTATGGTCATGGAGCGCATCTACGGGATTGGTGTAGGCGATATTTCCGCCTTACATGAACAAAATGTCGATATGAAACTGCTGGCCGAGCGCGGTGTGGAAGTATTTTTCACGCAAGTATTTCGAGATAGCTTCTTTCATGCCGATATGCACCCAGGCAATGTTTTTGTTGATGCTAGCAATCCTGCCGATCCCACCTGGATCGCCATTGATTGCGGCATTGTCGGTACCTTAAATCGTGAAGATAAGCGTTACTTAGCAGAAAACTTTGTCGCCTTTTTTAACCGCGACTACCGTAAAGTAGCGCAACTGCATGTAGATTCTGGCTGGGTGCCTAGTGACACTTGCGTAGACGAATTTGAGTTTGCCATTCGCAGCGTTTGTGAGCCCATTTTTAACAAACCACTAGCCGAAATATCTTTTGGCCAAGTGTTGGTAAATTTGTTTAATACCGCCCGTCGCTTTAATATGCAAGTACAGCCACAACTGGTGCTATTACAGAAAACTTTACTCTATATTGAGGGTTTAGGCCGCCAACTTTACCCAGCTTTAGACTTGTGGCAAACCGCTAAACCATTTCTTGAAAACTGGGTAAAAGAGCAAATGGGTATTAAAGCTGTGTTTACTAAAATTAAAGGTAACCTGCCTTATTGGAATGAAAAACTGCCTGAGATCCCAGACCTAGTCTACGATTACCTGAAAACCAATCGCGCGGCACAGCGCCAGCAACTGACAAGCTTACAGCAGATACAGCAGCAACAAGTGCAACACAATAAGCAAATGAAAAAGCTGGTAGTACTTGCCACGCTTGCCATTTGCTTGACCATAGGCTTGAGTTAATAAGCGCACCTTATTTAAACCGTTACGCAGCAACTCAGCCTGCCAGCTATACTTTAGCGAAATTTTTAGTCACAGGAATAAACATGACCAACAACGAAGTTTTACAACACGTTCGTTATATCTTTGCCCTCAGCAATGAACAACTAGCCGCCATTTTTCAGCTGGCACAGTGCCCACAAAGCGACGAAGCGATTAGCCAATTTCTGTTGAAAAATGGCGATCCAGCCTTTAGACGAGTTCCGGATAACGTTTTAGCGAGTTTTCTTGACGGTTTGATCATTGAGCAGCGTGGTGTTAAAGACGGCGCACAAGCACAGTTGCAACAAACCATCAATAACAATAGCATTTTTAACAAAGTCAAAATTGCTCTGGCACTAAAAGCCGACGATATTATTGCCGTGCTGGCAGCGGCTGACCTAACCTTAAGCAAGCATGAGCTCAGCGCTTTTTTTCGCAAGGTTGAGCATAAACACTACCGTAGTTGTAGTGATGAAACCTTGTTGAAATTTTTTAATGGCTTACATTTGCAACACCAGCACGCGATTAAGCTCATTAAAGAATAATCAGCAAGGGCATCCTTAAACGGACACCTCGCCGTTATTGATCGTAACGGCGGTTGCCAAGTCTGTTTCCGTGATGACGCGATTACGGCCACCGTCTTTAGCTTTATATAGCGCCGCATCGGCACGGCTGATCCATGACTCTGCCGTTTCGCCGGTGCGATACTGAGCAACACCAATAGAAACAGTTAAAGTAATGGTGTTAGCAAATTTAGTCTCTGCAATTAACTTTCGCAAATTTTCTGCTAACTGCGCGGCTTCTTGCAAGGTCACTTGTAAAGGAATAATAATAAATTCCTCGCCACCATAACGATAAATATCATCAAGCGAACGGGTGTATTTTTGTATTAGTTCCACCAATTGCACTAACACAATATCACCTTTGGCATGGCCATTTTGGTCATTGATTTTTTTAAAGTGATCTAAGTCTAATAATAACAAAGACACAGCAGAGGCTGCGCGTTGTTGATCGGCTAGAATTTTACCCAACTGTCGATCTAAAGCGCGACGATTGCCAGCAGAGGTTAGTGGGTCGATATCTGCCAATAAGGTCAGTTTTTCATTAGTTTTACTGTAACTTTCAAAAATAACATAGGAAAACAGCGCGGTTAAAAATAACGTGAAAATAATAGTAAAAAGTCCTAGCACGCTAGTACTGGGGAATAACACTATGGCAATAAGGGTAATACCAACAAAACAAATAATGCCGGCAGGGCGTGGCGGTAAAATGTAGTAGAAGGCGATCATACAGGGGTATAACCATAATAAATGCGACTGACCCCGAATAGCCACAATCGCTACAATCGCCACGGTAAGGGCACTGGCTAACAAGAATTTTGCCGTGCTGACTTTACCGGTTCGATAAACTAGGAGAAAAAATATCATTAATACCAAAATTAACATGGCATCAATAAACGCCATCACCAAGTCGCCGTCAAGCCATCGAAAATAAACAAATGGCGAGATGCTAACCGCTGCAATAGCACTCAAGGTGAGTAACATTTTTTCGGTCGCTGAACGCTTACTCATATTGCATGCCATTTATGCATTGTGACTTCCTTTGCGTAGTAATATGTTACCTTGCTTACTGCTCTAATATAAAACGTTCTTAAATACTATTCAATCAGATAATCTAAGTACAACATGCATTTAGCTTACTGCCTCTAGAACGGCTATTATTTTTTTTGTTTGAGCATAGCGCGTAAGTTTGCCACACCCATTTTTGCCGCCGCTTGTTTTTTCTCTAAACTTTGTTTGTTTTGCGTTAATTCCCAGCTTAAATCGTCTTGCGGTAATTCATGTAAAAAACGACTGGCTTCCGTGCGCGCTACTTCACCAAACTGGCGGCGCTCTCGGGCGTAAGTGAATATTAACTCTTTTTGTGCACGGGTTATGCCAACATAGGCTAAGCGGCGCTCTTCTTCAACGTTACCTTCATCAATACTGGTTTGATGTGGCAGTAAACCTTCTTCCATGCCAATCAAAAAAACATAAGGAAACTCTAACCCTTTGGAGGCATGGAGCGTCATTAACTGCACTTGATCGGTATCTTCTTCATCCTCATTACGTTCCATCATGTCACGCAGCGTTAAGCGCGTCACGACTTGCGCTAAAGTCATCGGCTCTTCATCACCATCGCCCGCTAGCATTTGCGTAACCCAACTAAATAACTGAGTAACGTTTTTCATGCGCATTTCTGCCGCTTTGGCGCTGGGCGAGGTATCGTACAGCCAATCTTCGTAATTGATCTCTCGAACCATAGCCCTTAGCACTTCAGCGGTTTCACCACGCTCAGCATGATCAGCCGTTGCCACCAGCCAGTGAGTAAATTTTTGTACGCTATGCAAACCTCGACCGGTTAAATGCTGCTCTAAACCCAATTCAAAGCTAGCAGCAAACATACTAATTTGTCGCATATTGGCATAGCTGCCAAGTTTTTCTAACGTTGTTGGCCCTATTTCGCGACGTGGCACATTAACAATTCGCAAAAAGGCATTGTCATCATCTGGGTTCACTAACACCCGTAAAAACGCCATCATGTCTTTGATTTCAGCACGCGAAAAAAACGAGGTACCACCATTGATTTTATAGGGAATACGGTTAGTCATTAAGGCTTTTTCCAGTAGCCGTGACTGGTGATTACCGCGATACAAAATGGCGTAGTCTTTATATTTGCTTTTGTTTAAAAATCGATGACCGATTAATTCACCGACTACCCGCTCAACTTCGTGCTCTTCATTTTTCGTTTGTAACACCCGCAGCTCAACACCGTAATTAAGCTCGCTAAATAAGGCTTTGTCATAAACGTGAGGATTATTTGCAATTAAAATATTGGCACATTTTAAAATGCGCCCACTAGAGCGATAATTTTGCTCTAGCTTGATCAGTTTCAAATTCGGGTAGTCTTGCCCGAGTAACACTAAGTTTTGCGGTTTGGCGCCGCGCCAAGAATAGATAGATTGGTCATCATCACCCACCACAGTCAACAGGCCTTTTTCGCCAGTAATTAATTTCACCAGTTCGTACTGGCTAGCATTAGTATCTTGATATTCGTCCACCAACATATACTGAATTTTTTGCTGCCAACGGGCTCTCACTTCAGGGTAATTGCGCATTAACAAGGTTGGAATTAAAATTAAATCGTCAAAGTCTAGCGCGTTATAGGCCTTCATATGTTGTTGGTACAAGCCATAAAACTGGGCATATAAGCGACTATCGCCATCGCTAGCTTGCGCAATGGCAGCCTCGGGTAATAGCAGGTCATTTTTCCAGTTAGAAATCATCATTTGCAGCTGATTTAACAAATCTTTATCGCCATCAAGCTGCTCTTGGGTCAGCTCTTTTAATAACGCTAAACTGTCTTGGTCGTCAAACAAGGTAAAACCGGGTTTATAACCTAAGGTTTTCACTTCGCGCCGAATAATATCTAGCCCTAACGAGTGAAACGTACACACGGTTAAGCCTCGGGTTAGCGACTTATCCAGCATTTTTACCACCCGCTCTTTCATTTCACGGGCGGCTTTATTGGTAAAAGTGACCGCAGCAATATGTTTGGCTTTATAACCACATTTTTCAATTAAGTAGGCAATCTTTTGACAAATCACCCCGGTTTTACCACTACCAGCACCCGCTAATACTAAGCAGGGTCCACTGACATATTTTTTTGCTTCACTTTGGCCTGGATTTAACTTCATTGCGGCTTTAAAACTCACTTAGGGTATAAAATCATTGAGTGCTAATTTTACCTGCTTTAAATCAAGACAACACCTACTTTGCACCTCGCGTGGCAATTTCTTCTGTGCTTTATTCTCGATCTTATGGGCAATAGTGCTTACAATAGCGAAATTGCAAAACCACTATGGCAACAGAGATGATAAACGCGAAAAAAATTGAAGATATTGCAAAGCAAGTGACCGACTCACTACCGGCCGGTTTAAAAGATTTTGCTGCCGATATGGAAGATAAAACAAAAGTTGTGTTACAACGCAAACTATCACAATTGGATGTGGTTACCCGTGAAGAATTTGATGTACAAACACAAGTGTTAATTAAAACCCGCGCTAAACTCGTTGAACTGGAAGCACAAATTGCCAGCTTAGAAGCGAAATTAAACGCACAATAAACCCTGTGCGTTTAGCCATCACTTGAGCACAATCAAAGGGGTTTGGCAGTTTTCAATCATGCGCATGGTATTACTGCCGAGAAAAAACTGTCTAACTTTCGAATGAGCAAATGCCCCCATGACTATAAGGTCAATGGCATTGTTTTGTTGGTACTGTATTAGCTGCGGATAAATTTCGCCATCCAGATAACGCGCGACTACCTCAAAACCAGCTTGTACTAAGCGACTTTTCGCTTGCTCAAATTTTGCTTCTTGGTCTTTTGCGTTATTTTTTATCGTCACTAAATGACAACGAATACCTTGAAGTAAGCCACCATCTATAATGCGCTGTAATGCTTCATCGGCAACCTGTCGACCATCATAAGCTAACATAAAATCTGTTGGCGCTTGAAAATGCTCGGGGGCAATCACGATTGAATTATCAACTTGACGCACAATGCGCTCTATATGAGAGCCTATGGCGCTGAGCTCACTTTGATGATCTTGTCCTGCCCGACCAATAACTATTAAGCGCGCTTCTTGCTCTAAGGCACTGAGCGCCTCAATAAAGTCACCATGTCGTTGTTTGGTAACCACGTTATCTACACCAGCTGCGGTTGCTCTTGCTAAAGCTGCGGCTAATATCTTATCACTTTTTGCAATGGCGGCTTTAGCGCGTTGCTCATCAACAGCCGTCAATTTACCCAACAAGCTAGAGCGCGCTCCTAAGCCGATAGCGCCGGTTAAGTCGTCACTACCAGCTTGCTGATCTTTTTCAATGGTGTTTAGTAACATGATTTGCTTTTGTAAACGTACGGCCGCCCAAATTGCGGTGTCGCATACTGATTGCGCCATTTTTGAGTCATCAATACATGCAATTATTTTTGTCATAGCTTTTCCTTAATGCCCGGTCATCATTTTTTCTACTGCCGCAGGATCGTTATGCACCGCAAACTTATCAATCACCGTTTTAGTCGCATCGTTCATGCCGATAATCTCTACTTCAGCACCATCTCGTCGAAACTTAATCACTACTTTATCCAAGGCGCCGACAGCGCTGATATCCCAAAAATGCGCATGTGACAAATCAATGGCAACTTTATTCACCACTTCATGAAAATCAAAGGCATCAACAAACTTATCCGCCGAAGCAAAAAATATTTGCCCAGTAACCTGATAAAGTCGCTCTTTTTCTGCACTTATGCTGTGTTTAACAACCATAAAGCGACTGATTTTATTGGCAAAGAATAACGCAGACAGTAACACACCGACAAAAACCCCTAATGCTAAGTTATGTGTGCTCACCACCACAATCACGGTTGCTACCATCACCACACTACTGGATAACGGATGGCTTTTTATATCGCGGATTGAGCTCCATGAAAACGTACCAATGGAAACCATGATCATCACAGCGACTAACGCTGCCATAGGAATTTGTTTTAACCACTCTCCTAAAAATACCACTAAAATCAGCAAAAATATGCCGGCGGTGAGGGTAGATAAACGACCACGACCACCGGATTTAATATTTATAATTGATTGCCCTATCATGGCACAACCCGCCATACCGCCCATTAAGCCAGCACCAATATTAGCAATACCTTGGCCCTTACATTCACGATTGCGATCACTTTTAGTATCGGTTAAGTCATCCACTATGGTGGCAGTCATCATAGACTCGAGCAAACCAACAATCGCTAAGCCTATGGCATAAGGTAAAATGATCCACAGTGTGGTTAAGGTTAAAGGTACATCAGGCCATAAAAAAATTGGTAAGGTGTCGGGTAATTCACCCATATCGCCAACGGTTCTGATCTCTAACCCTATGATTTGCGATAAAATAGTCAGTGAAACGATACACACTAGCGGTGAAGGTATGTTTTTACCTAATACCGGAAGATACGGAAATAAATAAATAATGCCTAAACCAGCCGCGGTCATAGCATAAACATGCCAAGTCACATTAGTTAACTCCGGCAGCTGCGCTAGAAAAATCAGAATCGCTAACGCGTTGACAAAACCAGTTACCACTGAGCGTGAGACAAAACGCATTAAACTGCCGAGCTTTAAATAACCCGCGAGTATTTGCAAAACACCGGTTAATAACGTCGCCGCTAGTAAGTACTCTAAGCCGTGCTCTTTAACTAAGGTGATCATCAAAAGTGCCATGGCACCGGTTGCCGCAGATATCATGCCGGGACGACCACCAACAATAGCAATAATAGTGGCAATGCAAAACGAGGCATACAAGCCCACTTTCGGGTCAACACCAGCAATAATAGAAAAGGCAATGGCCTCTGGTACTAGTGCCAACGCAACAACTATACCCGCAAGCAGATCACCGCGAATGTTGCCAAACCAGTCGTCTTTTTTCGACAAAAAAATCATAGTTATCCTTTTCACAACCTCATTGTCAACCTTAGCTAGAATGCAAGCGCGGTCGACATAAACTAAAATATGCTAACTGCTAAAGTAGCATGGCTCTACCTTGGCTACGTTGTTTATTAAGCGCGATGACTCGCCTGATCTCAAAAGAAAGATTATAAGCTCGCACTAGGCGAATAATTATGCCGATTGCTTGACGTGGTGCAAGTGTTATTTTAACTGCGTGCTGTGCGGGGTTGAACTGGCGGTAATTGCCACCTTAGCTTAGCGCGACTAGCAAAACGTAACAATAGCAGCGCTACGCTGCTATTGTTACTGCAACCATCAACTTAAAAAGGTTTGATAAGCTTGGTTATCTGTTTCTTCCTGCCACTCGTAGCCTAGTGCTTTTAAATGACTGAAGAAATTAGCTTCTTGGCTTGGTTTGACTTCAAAGCCAGCAAGTACCTGACCAAACGCCGCACCGTGATTGCGATAGTGAAATAACGTAATATTCCAATGTTCACCTAGGGTATCTAAGAACTTTTCTAATGCGCCCGGATACTCTGGAAATTGAAAGCGAAAAATACGCTCTTGAGACGATAAAGCGTTTTTACCACCGATCATGTAGCGAACATGCAGCTTGGCAAGCTCATTTTCGGTAAAATCAGCTAATTGATAGCCTTGTGTTTGCAAGCTTTCGCTGAGTTTCGCTCTGTCATTTAGATCTGAGCCTAAGCGTACGCCAACAAAAACATTGGCATTGTTTATCGCGGCTGAGGCATCAGGCTTATCAACATAACGATAATTAAACTCTGTGATCACGCGACCGGCTAGCGCTTGGCAAAACTTTCTAAAACTGCCTTTTTGCTCCGGAATTTGCACTGCAAATACCGCTTCTTTTTGCTCGCCTAACTCACAACGCTCCGAAATATAACGCAAAGTGTGAAAATTCATATTAGCGCCCGATAGAATCGCCACTAAAGACTCATCACCCGCACTGGTTTGACAATATTTTTGCAAGCCTGCTAATGATAATGCGCCAGCCGGCTCTGAAATCACGCGAGTTTGCTCAAAAATATCTTTAATTGAGGCGCATATTTCATCGGTTGATACCGTGATCACATCGTCACAATAATGCTGGATTAATTCAAATGTGTGCTCGCCAATACGCTTTACCGCGACACCGTCAGCAAACAAACCTACCTGTGCTAAATCAACCGGTTGACCTGCGCTGAGCGCGGCTTTTAGGCAAGCAGAGTCTTGCGCTTCCACACCTATGACTTTAATACTCGGCTTTAATTGCTTTAGGTATACCGCCATTCCCGCCAATAACCCACCACCACCGACTGGAATAAATACCACCTCAGTGTGTGGATGTTGCTGCAACAACTCTTTGGCAACTGTGCCTTGACCGGCAATAACATCCACATCATCAAACGGGTGAATAATGGTTTTATTTTCTGCGAGCGCGAACTCGGCACAGGCTTGTTGCGCCTCATTAAAGCTTTTACCCACTAAGCGCACATCGGCGCCATAACGTCTGACATTATCAACTTTAATATCCGGGGTAGTGATAGGCATCACTATGGTCGCTTTAATGCCTAACTTATGCGCTGCTAACGCTAAGCCTTGTGCATGATTACCCGCCGACGCGGCAATCACGCCATGCAAGCATTGCTGCTCAGGTAAATTGACCAATTTATTATAAGCGCCACGCAACTTAAACGAGTGCACTGGCTGCTGATCTTCACGCTTTAAAAATATTTGATTGCCTAAACGTGACGACAACTTAGTTAACGGGGTTAACGCGCTTTCTACAGCCACATCATAAACCGGTGCTAATAAGATACGACGTAAGTAATCAAGACCTTGCCCCTGCATGGCTTGTGCATGCACTAAGGCAGCTTGCTCGGCATCAGTCATTATCACCACCATTAAAATTACCGTCGAGTAAAGCACGATTACGCACCGCACCTTTATCTGCACTGGTGGCTAACATGGCATAATTTTTTAATGCGTAGCTGATAGGGCGTACGCGATCTATGGGTTGCCACGCCTGTTTACCTTTGGCGTTCATGGCTTTGCGGCGTTGGGCCAGTTCTTCGGCACTGATTTCAAGGGCAATAGCGCGGTTAGGAATGTCGATATGAATAATATCCCCCTGTTCCACAAGCGCGATATTACCACCACTGGCCGCTTCTGGCGAAACATGACCAATCGACAAACCTGAGGTACCACCAGAGAAACGACCATCGGTTAATAACGCACAAGCCTTACCTAAGCCCATCGACTTTAAATACGTGGTTGGGTAAAGCATTTCCTGCATGCCCGGGCCACCTTTAGGGCCTTCATAACGGATCACCACCACTTCACCAGCAACCACTTTACCCGCTAAAATCCCCTCAACCGCGGCGTCTTGGCTTTCAAAAATATGAGCAGGCCCCGTAAAGGTTAAATTATCGTCGCTAACACCTGCGGTTTTCACCACACAACCATCCGGCGCAATATTACCCGACAGTACAGCTAAGCCACCTTCGGTTGAAAAGGCATTATCAATGCTACGAATACAGCCATTGGCTCTGTCATCGTCTAAGGTATCCCAACGGCAATCTTGACTAAAGGCTTTGGTGGTGCGTATGCCTGCAGGACCGGCACGATAGAATTTTTTTACGTCTTCGTCATCAGTTAAGGTAATGTCATATTTAGCGATAACATCCGCTAGTGTGGTGCCTAAGACGTTAGGTACATCGGTTTTTAAAAGCTTGGCGCGCGCTAACTCACCTAAAATAGCAATAACACCACCGGCGCGATGAACATCTTCCATGTGGTATTCAGGTGTTGACGGCGCAACTTTACATAACTGTGGCACGATACGCGATAATTTATCCATGTCTTCCATGGTGTAATCAATCTCCGCTTCTTGTGCAGTTGCCAGCAAATGCAAAATGGTATTGGTTGAGCCGCCCATGGCAATGTCTAAACACATGGCATTGTGTAATGCATCTTTACACGCAATATTGCGGGGTAAGGCTGACTCGTCATTATCTTGATAATAACGCTTGGTTAAATTAACGATTTCTTTACCTGCGTTTAAAAATAGTTGCTCACGGTCGGCATGGGTAGCGAGCATTGAACCATTACCCGGCAACGCTAAACCTAAGGCTTCCGCTAAACAGTTCATTGAGTTAGCGGTAAACATACCCGAACACGAGCCACAAGTAGGACAGGCTGAACGTTCCACTTGCTCTGATTGTGCATCAGAGACTTTTGGGTCAGCCCCTTGGATCATAGCGTCAACCAAATCTAGCTTGATGATTTGATCGGAAAGCTTTGTTTTACCCGCTTCCATTGGTCCACCCGAAACAAATATTACTGGGATGTTTAAGCGCATTGCCGCCATTAACATGCCTGGGGTAATTTTATCGCAATTAGAAATACACACCATAGCGTCAGCACAATGGGCATTGACCATATACTCAACCGAGTCGGCAATTAGATCACGCGAAGGTAGGCTATACAGCATACCGCTATGGCCCATGGCGATACCGTCATCAACCGCGATAGTATTAAACTCTTTTGCAACACCACCCGCCTCTTCAATGGCACCCGCCACCAATTGCCCCATATCTTTTAAATGCACATGCCCAGGCACAAACTGGGTAAACGAGTTCACCACAGCAATAATCGGCTTGCCAAAGTCTCCATCTGTCATGCCGGTGGCACGCCAAAGCGCGCGGGCTCCCGCCATGTTGCGCCCTTGTGTCGAAGTTGCTGATCTTAATTTTGGCATGACTTTAGTCCTATTTTGCTATCTGTGGCTGAGAAGTAAGTGCGTATTATGTTTTATCGTGAGTCCATACCTTGTGCATATGCCGTAGCCGTTGGTTTGGCAAATACAGGGCACAACAGTAATTTTTAACTCCGGTGATATCACATTATTTTAAAAGTACACTGTTAAAGCACGGATGCTCAATGCACTTTGAAAATAATCATCGTCGGCTTACTGACCAAATTACTTCCTTGACAGTACAAACCTTTTCACGATTAAGGCTCGCTGCAATTTAATCCAGCCCCCGACAAATATTTGTGCGGGGGTGGAACTCAGCGAGCACTGAATAGGGCAGTCGTTATAATTGAGTTATTCGACTTTATCTAACCAGTTTGCTGGCACTTTGGTCGTGCCATCAAAAATACCAAAAAACGCTTCTTGTAACGCTTTAGTGATTGGGCCTCGCGTACCATTGCCGACCGCAATACCGTCGACTGACTTCACCGGCACCACTTCGGTCGCGGTACCACACATGAAAAACTCATCACAAACATATAAAGATTCACGAGAAATAGACTCTTCTCTAACTTCATAACCCAGTTGTTTAGCAAGGAAAAATACCGTATCACGGGTTAAGCCTTGTAAGATTGACGCTGTACCTGGCGGGGTATAAATCACGCCATTGCGAATAATAAATAAATTTTGACCCGCGCCTTCACTGACCATGTTATTAACATCTAAAGCGACACCTTCTGCATAACCATGACGAGCCGCTTCCGTGGAAATTAATTGTGAAGACAAGTAATTACCGCCAGCTTTCGCCGTAGTTGGCATAGTGTTAGGCGCCAATCTATTCCAACTTGATACACCAACTTCAACACCGTTTTCAACAGCATCAGCACCTAAATAAGCTTCCCAACTAAAGGCAGCAACCATCACATCAGCCTGAGCATCAATTGGTGGACGAAGTCCCATACCGATATCCCCTAAAAATGCTAACGGGCGCAAATAGGCGGACTGTAAATTGTTTTTCACGACTGCATCTTTACAGGCTTGAATCACTTGCGCTTGCGTGAACGGTATGTTCATGCGGTAAATTTTCGCCGAATCGAATAGGCGCTTGATATGCTCTTCTAAACGAAAAATACAGGTACCTTTATGCGTATTATAGGCACGGATACCTTCAAACACTGAAGAGCCATAGTGGAGAGCGTGACTCATTACATGTACCGTCGCATTTTGCCACGGCATGAGTTGACCATTAAACCAAATTAATTCTGCGTTGACTTTTGCCATTTTCTGTTCCTAAAAATTTTACGTTGCAATCCTGCATTGGCTGCACGATTGACGGATTATATGTCTTAATTAAGCTCGTCGCGTTGAATCAAGCATTATGCAATGCACTGCTGCGATACACTATTGTCTACCCTGACTTCTTTGATGTCGATCAGTTTATTAATTTGATCCACTAAAAGTCCGATTGAACGTTCGCTGCTTACCATCAATTCAATGGTGCCTATGTTGGTGCCTGTATTAACCTTGGCGGAAATGCCATTGATTAAAAAGCCGCGGTAGCGAGTAACTTGTAAAATACGCTCTAGTACCACTTGCTTGTCATCCGCCTTGATTGTTAGTTGGTAATTGTTCATTTAGCTGTTCTCCATCATTTTATCATTGGCGGTATTCGGTGGTACTAATGGCCATACATTATCTTGGGCATTGATTTTTACCCGCAATAAGTAAGGTCCTTGGTGATCAAACATTGCCGCAATTGCAGCACTAACTTGTGACTTTTCGGTAACAGTTTTTGCTTTAATATCAAAAGCATTGGCTAACATAATAAAGTCAGGGTTGTCCGCTAAGTCGGTTTCACTTAACCGGCCATTAAAGAATAAGTCTTGCCACTGGCGCACCATACCTAATTTGGCATTATCGATTAGCACAATTTTCACCGGCAATTGAAATCGCTTAATGGTAGAAAGCTCTTGTACGTTCATCATAAACGAGCCATCACCTGACACCGCAATGATACAATCTCTAGGTCGACTCACTTGCGCGCCAATTGCCGCTGGAATGCCAAAGCCCATAGTGCCCATGCCACCACTGGTTAAAAAGTTACTGGGATCATCAAAGCGCATATGTTGTGCAGCCCACATTTGATGTTGCCCTACATCTGTTGTGACACAGGTATTTTTCGGCATTTGCTCGCTTATTTCTTTCAAAACTGCCGGCGCAAATATCGTTTCACCCGGGTGGTTATAATCCCAAGCGTAATCATTAGCCATTTGCTGACACTTTGCTTGCCATGGCGCAATCGACAACGGGACTGCTAAGGCGGGTAAATTCACCTTTAAGTCGCCTAATATGGCGGCATCAACAGCGCGGCGTTTGTTAATTTCGGCGGTATCTATATCAAAGTGGATCACCTTGGCATGCGGGGCAAACTCATTTAACTTACCGGTGACACGGTCATCAAAACGCGCACCAACCGCAATCAATAAATCACACTCTTGTACCGCTAAATTAGCGGCCTTAGTGCCATGCATGCCTAGCATTCCCAAATAATTTGAGTCTTTAGGGTCGATAGCGCCTAAGCCTTTTAAGGTGGAAACACTCGGCAATGCGGTTATCTGTGCAAAACTTCTTAACTCGTCTATGGCATTAGCCATGCCAACGCCACCACCGACATATAGTATCGGTTGCTTTGCTTGACTTAATAGCGCAATGGCACTGCCAACATTCGCTGGCGGTAACTTCACCTTATTTTTTAATTTAGCTAAGTGTTCTAAACAACCATTAACTTGGGCTAATTGAATGTCTTTGGGAATATCCACTAACACTGGCCCTTGCCTGCCCTCAAGGGCTATCGCAAAGGCTTGATGTAGCACTTTTGCCAAGTCATCAATATTGGTCACTTGAAAAGAATGCTTAGTACAAGCCAACGACAAACCAAAAATATCAATTTCTTGGAAGGCATCTGAGCCCATGGCTGCCGTTGCCACTTGCCCAGTTATGGCGACGACAGGAATTGAATCGGCTAACGCATCAGCCAAACCTGTGATCAAGTTTGTGGCACCAGGCCCAGAAGTTGCAAAGCACACCCCCACTTTACCTGATGCTCTGGCGTAGCCAACAGCGGAAAATGCCGCTCCTTGCTCATGTCGACAAAGAAAATGTTCAACATTGCTTTCATATAAGGCATCGTAAATTGGCATGATTGCGCCACCTGGATAGCCAAAAACATGTTCAACGCCATGCTGCTCAAGGACGTTAAATAATAAATCTCCGCCAGTAAATTTTTTTTCTGTTGCCATGTTTTTGTTTACGTTTCAATCACATCTTGTGCATTAGCGGTCTGCTTCTTGGCTATGCCGGTTTTGATGTAATTAATCCGTATTCTCCCAATGTCAATAATGTTAATGCGTTTGTTGCAGTTTAATCAGGTGCCATAACGACAAACCCCCCGGTCCTTGCGGAGCGGGGGGTTTGTGTTAATAAGACTTTTTACTTTTCTTTAGCTCAACAAATGCCCCCGCGACGATTTAATAATCACCACGATGAGAATGTTAATAATAACTAGGCTAAAGTTTTTCATATTGATAAATTTTTTGTAATTTCTTGGTTATTGCTTAATTGCTGTGTCAGTGTTGTTGCCAACCTATTTAAATTAGTACCATAGCTCTAAGCGCAAGTGCAAGCGTTTTTTTAGCAAAGCGGTAATTTAATTTTGGCAAAATCATGCGGTTAATTTTCGCGCAACTACAATAACTTTACTACACTTGCCTAAAGCATGATAAAAATGGACTTTTATGACTTTAGCCTGTGTTTACAGTCGAGCGCGCATCGGGCTCGAATCACCGTTAGTGACCGTAGAGGTGCACTTAGCCAATGGTTTACCTGCCTTTAATATTGTCGGCTTGCCAGAAACGTCCGTCCGTGAAGCGAAAGACCGCGTCCGAAGTGCCATTATCAATTGTGGCTATGAGTTTCCTGCCAAACGCATCACAGTGAATTTAGCGCCAGCAGACCTACCGAAAGAGGGCGGGCGTTTTGATCTGCCTATTGCCGTAGGTATCCTTGCCGCCGCGGAGCAAATTCCCAGTAACGATTTACAGCAATATGAATTTGCCGGTGAATTGGCATTATCGGGTGAGTTACGCGCAATCATTGGCGAAATACCGCTAGCGATGGCGTGTAAAGCCAGTACGCGCACCCTTGTATTACCTAGCCCGAACGCTGAGCAAGCAAGCTGGGTACATGATGTTAAAATATTAAGCTTGTCGCATTTGCAGCAACTATTTCCGCACTTTTTGCAGCAACAAACCTTGCCGTTAGTCGCCAATAAGCCCTTACCCAACTACCAAGCCGCATGCGAGCATGATATTGCAGATGTAATAGGGCAGCCATTAGCAAAACGTGCCTTAGAAATTGCCGCCAGTGGCAGGCACAACTTACTGTTTATCGGGCCACCGGGTACTGGCAAAACTATGTTAGCAAGCCGCTTACCTGGCATTTTACCGGCAATGACTGAACAAGAGGCGTTATCAAGTGCCGCCATACAATCCATTTGTCACCAAGATATTCGTCCAGACACTTGGCTGACACGTCCATTTCGCGCTCCACACCATACCGCTTCTTCTGCAGCCCTAGTCGGCGGTGGCAGTCATCCACAACCGGGAGAAATTTCCTTAGCTCATAATGGCGTGTTATTCCTTGATGAGTTACCCGAGTTTGAGCGCAAGGTTCTGGATGTATTGCGTGAGCCTATGGAGTCAGGCGAGGTCACAATTTCTCGCGCTTTAGTTAAACAAACCTTTCCAGCACAATTTCAACTAGTCGCGGCCATGAACCCAAGCCCAACGGGATTTTATAATGACAGGCGTAGTACGCCAGAGCAGGTTTTACGTTACCTTAACCGTTTATCTGGCCCCTTTTTAGACCGTATTGATATTCAAATTGAGGTCACGAGATTACCCAAGGGAATGTGGGCCAATGCCAATGAAAAAGGTGAATCAAGTCATACCATTCAACAGCGGGTAAGTCGCTGCCACCAATTACAAATCAAGCGCCAAGGTAAAGCCAATGCGCAACTTACTAGCGCAGAAGTTAGACGTTATTGCGCGCTGACACCTGACGACAATGATTTTTTGGAGTTAGCGATAGAGAAGCTAAACTTATCAACCCGTGCGCATCATAAAATATTGAAAATTGCCCGCACCCTTGCCGATATGGAAATGCTTGAAAATATCGAACATAAGCATTTAATTGAAGCCTTGTCGTACCGAGCTATGGACAGAATTTTGCGGCACTTAACTGACTCAGTTGCTACGGCGTAATGGCGGCAATAAAAGCTTGAATCAAAGGTTGGTCTTTACTTTGGTTTAGGCAACACACACCAAGCTCGAACGGCTCAATGGCACCCACCTCGGTTAAATATTGTACTCTGTCTTTCACTGGGCTATTTTCCACCACCACTTGTGGCACTATGCCGACGCCGCAGCCCAGCGCCACCATGCTCACTAACGCTTCATGACCAGAAACCGTGGCATAAATATTAGCTTTGCCTTGTTGTTTTTTCCGATACCAATATTCAAAGCGTTTTCGCGCTGGGCCATGCTCAGGCAAAATAATGGGTACCTCTGACCAAACAAAGTCTTGTTGAATTTGTTGCTGCACCTGACAAACCATAGTCGGCGCGATCACCGCAAGCGGAATAGTGGCTAAATGATGAAAACTAAAAATACGCGATAATTGCTCGGGCTTTGCCGCAATGGCAAAGTCTACTGCTTGCTTTTCTACTTGCTCTAGCGCATCGGCAGCATCACCTGTGGTTAGCATTATTTCTACTAGTGGATGCTGTTGACGAAAGCGCTCTAATAATGGTGGCAGGTGGCTATAAGCGGCGGTTACAGAGCAGTAAATACGCAGTTTCCCTTGTAATTCTGCCTGCTTTTGATGCAGCGACAACTGCAATAATTGCCACTGCTCCAGTTGTTGTTCAGCATATTGATAAAACTGCTTACCGGCTTCACTGAGCACCACAGTGCGATTATCTCGATGTAACAAGGCACTACCCAATTCCTGCTCAAGTCGCTGTACAGCGCGGCTTAGCGTAGAAGGACTGACATGATGTTGTTCTGCGGTTTTAGCAAAATGTAATGATTTTGCTAAGTCTATAAACATGCGTAACGATTTTAACTCCATAACCCTTGCTCATTGAGATTAATCTGATCTGCAGTTTATTGCGAAATACGCAACACTACAATGCAAATATATCATTTTAAGCAACAGAGTATTTTCGTTAAGATGGCTGCAAGGTCAAAATACAGACTATTAACTAATTTACTTGGCAGCACCAAGTGCAGGAGAAAAACGATGGCTAACTATTTCAATACATTAAGCTTGCGTGAAAAATTAGCGCAATTGGGTCAATGTCGCTTTATGAAGCGAGAAGAATTCAGCGACGGCTGTAATTTTATCAAAGATTGGAATATTGTTATTGTCGGCTGTGGCGCACAAGGCTTAAACCAAGGACTCAACATGCGCGACTCGGGCTTGAATATTTCTTACGCCTTGCGTGATGCCGCCATCGCAGAAAAGCGCCAATCATATCAATGGGCGACAGAAAACGGCTTTACGGTTGGTAACTATCAAGAGTTAATTCCTCAAGCCGATCTTGTTTTAAACCTAACCCCAGACAAGCAACACACTTCTGCAGTTAATGCGGTAATGCCGTTAATGAAAGAAGGCGCGACGTTAGCCTATTCGCATGGCTTCAACATTGTTGAAGAAGGTATGCAAATCCGCCCTGATATTACCGTGGTGATGGTGGCGCCTAAATGTCCTGGCACTGAAGTACGCGAAGAGTACAAGCGTGGCTTTGGCGTACCTACGTTGATCGCAGTGCACCCTGAGAATGATCCACAAGGCAACGGTTGGGCTATCGCTAAAGCCTACGCTTCAGCTACAGGTGGCGACCGCGCGGGTGTTTTAGCGTCATCATTTATCGCTGAAGTGAAGTCAGATTTAATGGGCGAGCAAACCATTCTTTGCGGCATGTTGCAAACTGCCGCCATTTTAGGTCACAAACAATTAGTGGCACAAGGCGTTGATGCCGGTTATGCCCGCAAGCTTTTACAATACGGCATTGAATGTGTAACTGAGGGCTTAAAGTACGGCGGTATCACCAACATGATGGACCGTTTATCTAACCCAGCGAAAATTAGAGCCTTTGACATGTCGCTAGAGTTAAAAGAGATTTTACGTCCGTTATTCCAAAAGCATATGGACGATATTATCGAAGGGCGCTTTTCTGAAGGTATGATGGCTGACTGGGCGAATGGCGATGCTAACTTGTTAAAATGGCGCGAACAAACGGCCGAAACCTCATTTGAAAAAGCGCCGGCATGTGACATTGAAATTACCGAACAAGAGTACTACGACAAAGGCATATTTGTGGTTGCTATGGTCAAAGCCGGTGTTGAGCTAGCGTTTGACGCTATGGTAGATTCAGGCATTATTGACGCTTCGGCTTATTACGAATCGCTGCATGAAACGCCACTCATTGCCAATACCATTGCCCGCAACATGTTGTATGAAATGAACGTGGTTATTTCTGATACCGCAGAGTATGGTAATTACCTATTCTCGCACGCAGCAGTGCCTTTACTCGAAGAGTTTGCAAGCAAGCTGACATTAGAAGATTTAGGCGAAGGCTTAAAAAATACGTCAAACGGTGTCGATAATGCGCGCTTAATTGAAGTAAACGAAGCAATACGCAGTCATGGTGTTGAGGCTATAGGTAAAGAGTTGCGTGGTTATATGACCGACATGAAGCGCATTGTAGAAGCAAACGCCTAACCGTAAACCTATGCGTTAGCATTGCACGACTATGGTTTGCACCAAGTCACATCACAGGCGGTATTGGCTCTATTGAGTCAATACCGTTTTTTTATTATCCAAGCTCATAACCGTCGAACGCATGTCGGTTTTTTCAAACATTGGTGTCACTTGGTTGGTTATATGATCAATATGGCGCGCATTATCAATATTACTTAGCGATAAATGCGCGTATTAACCATAAGCTTAAACTCTGACTTGTCCATCGCCGATAACAACAAATTTTTCTGTGGTTAGCGCGGTTAATCCCATCGGGCCATAGGCATGGAGCTTACTGGTGGATATACCGATTTCTGAGCCTAGCCCTAACTCTCCGCCATCCGAAAAACGCGAAGACGCATTGACCATCACCACCGATGAATTAATTGTGCGAACAAAGCGTTGGCTGCGACTGGTATCTTGCGTGACAATAATTTCGGTATGATCTGAGCTATAACATTGGATATGCGCCAATGCTTGCGCAAAATTATCGACAATTTTTATTGCTATTTCTGCTGCTAAATATTCCGCTTGATAATCTTGCTCTGTAGCTAATGTAGCATGGCTAAAATAAGGCAAACTTTGCTGACACGCATGAACTTTGACCTGCGCTACCTGCAATGCTTCGGCAATTTTTGGCATGAGACTTGTTGCAATATCCGCATGTACCAGTAACGTTTCTAGCGCATTACAGGCGCTCGGGCGTTGAGTTTTGCCGTTAAGCAAAATATTAATCGCCTTGGTGGTATCGGCATATTTATCAATAAATAAATGGCATACGCCTTTAAAGTGCTGAATAACAGGGATTTGACTATTTTCGCTGACATAGCGAATTAAACCTTCGCCGCCACGCGGGATCACTAAGTCAATGCTCTGGCGCTGCCTTAATAGCTGCTCAATCACCTCACGACGGGTATCCGGAATCACCGTGATGATATTTTTATCAATATCAGCCTGCGCTAGTACCTGATGCAAGCATTTTGCTATAGCAAGATTACTATGAATAGCTTCAGAGCCGCCGCGTAAAATTACGGCATTTCCAGACTTTAAACATAAAGCAGCGGCCTCAGCGGTAACATTGGGGCGGGCTTCATAAATCATGGCAATCACCCCAAGCGGGATACGCATTTTACCTACTTGCATACCGTTCGGTCGTAGCACCATGTTATCAATATGACCAACAGGATCTTCTAAACGGGCAATTTCTCGAATTGCGTCTGCGATATCTTGCACTCTTTGCTCTGTTAGCAATAACCTATCAAGCATAGCGTCAGTTAAGCCTTTGGCTTTACCCGCCAAAATATCTTTGTTATTTTCCGCCAAAATCATTGCACCATTGGCAACGATGGCATCAGCAATATTTAGCAACAGCGCATTTTTTTCATGGCTAGACAACTGCGCTACCGTTAATGACGCCTGCTTGGCTAAGTGCGCACTTTTTACTATATCGAACATGTCTTTTATCCTAGCTTTTTATGAGTTACTCGATTGCAGCATCACCATATCGTCGCGGTGAATAACAACTTTGCTGGGGCAACAACCTAATATGGTTGATATTTCATCACTTTTCACGCCTTTAATACGCTCAAGATCACGATAGCTATACTGACAGATACCTTTTGCGATACCTTGCTGGGAATTACCATCATAAATATCAATACAATCGCCAACATTAAAGCTACCCGCAAGCTTTATTACCCCAGACGGCAATAACGAAGCTCCTTGCTGTATGAGTGCATTAACAGCACCAGCATCTAAATAGACTTTACCACTACTTTTTAGGGTGTGCTTTAACCAATGTTTGCGCGCGCGCGTCGCACCTTGCTGGGCAAGAAAGTGGGTACCAGGGTTCTCGCCCCGCAGTATTGCTGCAAATACTGGGTCACGGCGACCATTTAAAATATAAGTGTCGATACCATTTTCAACCGCTTTTTCAGCCGCTTGGATTTTGGTTTTCATGCCGCCCGTGGCGATATGGTTATTGGTTGCCCCTGCTAAGGCATAAATACTCGCATCGATTTTTGCAATTTCTGGTATCAACTGAGCATTTGGGTTTAGCCGTGGGTCTTGTTCAAACACCCCATCAACATCGCTTAAAATAAATAAGCTATCAGCATCACTTACTAACGCAACTAACGCCGCTAAATTATCATTATCCCCCACCTTTAACTCTTCGGTTGCCACGGTATCATTTTCATTAACGATGGGAATGACACCATTTTGCAGTAATATTCTAATGGTGTTTTTGATATTCATGTAGCGTTGTCGATCTTTTAAATCGCCATGGGTGATCAATAATTGACTACAAGGAACGTCAAAAAAGCGCTGCCAATTGGCCATCATCTGCATTTGACCAACCGCAGCCATCGCTTGTTTGGTGGGTATCGAGGGGTTGGGCGAGCCGTGAGCAATCAAACCTCTACCCGCCGAAACACTGCCAGAGGAGACTAAAATAATTTCTTTGCCTGCTTGTTGGCATTGGCTGATAAAGCGCGCGATTGAAAGTAAATATTTACCACTACACCCTTGACCTTCAGGTGAAACCAAGGCACTACCAACCTTTATCACCACGCGATTAAATTTCATGATATCCCCTCATTATTTAAGTGCCTTAGCTTGCCTTGAAAAGTAACCCTTTGGCAATAAATTTTTCCATTAACCATAGACTTGTTTGCTATTTTTTAATGCTTTATTGCATAAAAATGCTTAACTCATTATTTTGCTAAGCTAATACTGAAAACTACTCGCTTATTTTGCCGCTCAATAATTTAATGATGCGTTTTTATCCATCTTGAATTATTGACTAAGCATATACTGCGTATATCTAACAACAAAAACATCGTGTGATATTTACCTCATAACTGGCACTTTTGTGACTTTCATCACGATTTAGTATATCTTCACACATAAGTACTAACTCATTTTTTTACTCAGCACCTTGCTATGCAAACTTTAAGATTAACAAATACCTTAATCTTGCTATTATACGCAGATTAAAAAGTTTGCTTGTTAATTCAGTTAATGTCACTTGTTTTAGCTGATGCATTTTTGATACTAATTTTTGGGTCGCAACTATGTTAAATTTTTTACCTAGTCCTATCATTGCCTGTCTTACGCTGCTATTTTACCTCTGCAATACTTTGCTTTGGCTGATCCCCATATTGGTGTTCTCATTATTAAAGGCCTTAATTCCGTTACCTTTTTGGCAAAAAATCTTTAGCTATTTACTGGATCAAATGGCCAGCAACTGGGTATTTTTAAACACCTTTAATCAAAAATTATTCACCAAAACAAAAATTTCAGTCACCGGCCTTGAGCAATTAAAAATGAATGACTGGTATTTAGTCATTAGCAACCATCAAAGTTGGATTGATATCTTAGTTTTACAGCGGGTGTTACATGGCAAAATTCCATTTCTGAAATTCTTTTTGAAAAAAGAATTAATCTATGTGCCATTTTTAGGTCTAGCATGGTGGGCGCTCGACTTTCCGTTTATGAAGCGATATAGCCAACATTTTCTTAAGCGCAACCCTCACCTTAAAGGCAAAGATATAGAAACCACCAAAAAGGCTTGCGAGAAATTCAAGCATAAGCCGGTCAGTGTCATGAACTTTATTGAAGGCACGCGCTTTACAACGGCAAAGCACCAACAACAAAACTCGCCGTTTAAAAAACTGTTAAAGCCTAAAGCTGGAGGCATTGGCTTTGTATTACAAGCCATGAAAGGTAACCTCAGTAAAGTGCTAGACGTCACCATTTACTACCCGGACGGTGATCCGAATTTTTTTGATTTTATCGCTGGAAAGATAACACGCGTAAACATTGTCATCAAAACACAAGACATTGATGAATCACTCCAAGGCGACTATGTTAATGATCGTGCGTATAAAATCCAGTTTCAAAAATGGGTCAACCAACTTTGGCTAGATAAAGATCAAACCTTGCTCGAACTCGAAGCACAAGCAAACAAGGATAACTAATGCAGGCAATTATTACATCATGGTTAAGTGAGCAAGGTATTCATGCCAGTTATCTGACATTAGCAGCTAATTGTATTGGTGTACTACTGATCTTAACCATAGCGGCCATTGGTTTTTATATCACTAAAAACACTGTGCTATCGGTTATTGATAAGATAATTCGTAACTCCAAGAATACTTGGGATGATCAGCTTTTTGAAAGCCAAGTATTTACCCGCGCCGCCACATTAGTCCCTTCGGTGTTAGTGCTATTATTAACACCGATATTTTTAGACGCTGACGCCGCGATCTCAGTATTGCTCATACTCGTGGTAAGAATTGCGTTATGTTTTCAAGTGGCGCGCAGCATAAGTGCGATACTGAATGTCATCAATACCCTTTATCAACAAACCGCCAGCGAACGCTATTTACCGCTAAATTCAACATTACAAGTGATCAAGCTAGCCATTTATTTAGTGGCGGCCATCTTAGCCATCTCATTATTGTTAGACCGGTCACCGTTATACTTATTAAGTGGTTTAGGCGCCTTAACCGCGGTACTAATTTTAGTGTTTCAAGACACCATCAAAGGTTTAGTGGCTAGCATACAAATTTCCGCCAATAGAATGGTGGCGCCGGGGGACTGGATTGAGCTGCCTAAATATGGCGCTGATGGTGATGTTATTGAAATAGGTATCAACACCGTCAAAGTCAGAAACTTTGATAAAACTGTCACCACAGTACCCACCTATGCCTTAACGAGCGGCTCATTTAAAAACTGGCGTGGCATGTTTAGCTCTGATGGTCGCAGAATTAAACGCGCCATCATCATAGATGTCAGTAGTATTAAGTTCTACAATCAGGCGCAACTTGACGAGTTAAAATCTGTGCAACTGCTTAGCGATTACCTTGAGAAAAAACTAGCAGAAATACAAGCACAAAAAACTGATTCAGAGCCAAATTCAGAGCTAACCGTTGCCACCATTAATAGTCGACAACTCACCAATATTGGTACCTTTAGGGCCTATATCACCGCGTATTTACAACAACACCCGAAAGTGCAAAAAAATATGACCTGCATGGTTAGGCAATTACCCGCAACAGAAGTAGGCTTGCCCATCGAGTTATATTGCTTTAGCAATGACAAAAAGTGGATCAACTACGAAGCCATTCAAGCGGATATATTTGACCACCTGTACGCCGCGGCCCCCCTGTTTGGTTTGCGGGTGTTTCAGCACCCGAGCGGTTACGACTGGCAACAGGCCAAGGTTAACGCTGACGCATAACCCCTTCTTGCATAGTAGAGGCAACTAAAACCCCCGCTTGGTTAAATATTTGCCCTCTAACTAAGCCTCTACCGCTGCTGGCCGAAGGGCTGTCAACACAATATAACAACCACTCATCAAGTCGGAAGGGTCGGTGGAACCACATGGAATGGTCGATAGTGGCTAATTGAAAGATGATTATTATATTGGATATCAGGTGAGTCCAACAGCAGAGTTTTCTCAATGGGCTGAAATTATCAAGGCTTTTATAGAGTATTATCGAGATGACAAGGTAGGTGTATTAAGAAGGCAAACACAATTTGCAGGAAAGCTAGCTGATTATTTATTTGTTTATCTAAAAAATTATTATCAAGCATCAGAAAATACAGTAGGTGAGTTACCTAATAAAATCGACCAGTTTTCCAGGTAGTGTTTAGAAATCTTTGTCATTTCAGTATTATTAATAAAATAGGAGTGACACATGACTCAATCTTTCGACTTCAACAAAGCATTAGCTGAACTTCAATCTGGTAAAGGTTTAACAGGTGAAGATGGTGTTTTAACACCGCTTATCAAGCAATTAACCGAAGCCGCTTTAAAAGCGGAGCTAGAACAACACTTAGGAGCAGATCCCGAGCCTAATCGTAAGAACGGTACAAGTAAGAAAACC
>NZ_NBOC01000023.1 GCF_002104455.1 Colwellia chukchiensis
AATGGTTTAACTCCTTTCGACTATGTTGCTTATTGTCTTGAACAACTCAGTGATCAAAATGTTGATGTTGAAGCTCTGCTACCTTGGAATGTAAAGCTTAGCTAGGTGCTGATCACCGGACGCTTACAATTGATCCATTCGATAGCGCTAAAGCCAGCAAAAAGCAAAGGTTGGTGAAGTAAATAAATCAGTAAAGAGTGTTGACTAAGCAATGTCAAATAAGGGTTTATCGCATGTTGATTGGCGGGAGCCAGACGAAAGATTCGGAAATTTGCAGCCCAGATACCGAGCAAGGGCAAAGCCAACCAAGGAAAAAGAGTAACCAAGTCACTAGGATGTTTTGAAATATATTGTTCAATATAGCTAAAAGGCCAATTCCACGGTATTTCTATCGCTATGTATGCGCTAAAAATAAATAAAGATAGCAGCAAAGCAAGTTTAGGTTTCCCCACCAACCAAACTAATAGAAGTGTTGCAACTGCTATGAAGTGTAAAATACCAAAGTAAATCCAATGTTCTGGCAAGGTAAATAGTGAGGATAAAGTCACTAGTAACGCAGCACTAGATATCTTAACCGTTCGCCAAGCTAATTTCTTCGCTGATATACCACCTTGATAGGAATAAACCAGACTGGCACCAACAGAAAACAAGAACAAACTTACAATTATTGCTCTTAGCTCTTTCCAGAAAAAGCCGTTAGGTATGTCTGTTCTAATATAACCAAAATAGTTTAAATCCCAGACAAAATGAAAAGCTACCATCAATATAATTGCGGTAGCTCTCATTAAATCAATGTAGTTATTTCTTCGTATTAAAACCAAAATCTTAAACCGGCAACAAACTCAGTATCGTTGCTGCTCTGCTCGTTTAGCTTGGCGTAATCTGCTGTGCTACCAAATTTATTAGTCCACTCTACACCTACATAAGGTGCAAATTGGCGAGTAAATTCATAACGAACCCTAACGCCAATAGCAGTACTAGATAGCCCACTGCCTAGCTCATTTTGTTCATCGTCTTTACCATAAAATGTTATTTCAGCACGAGGCTGTATAATGAGCCTTTGTGTTAAAAGCAGCTCATATTCAGCTTCTGCTGTAAATGCTGTATTGCCGCTCTCACCTACATACGCTGTCATATCAAGCTCAAACCAATAAGGTGCTAAGCCTTGAATACCAAACGCTAACCATTGACGGTTTTTGCCTTCTTTATAATAATCGTAGCGAATACCGACTTGCGTATCCCAATAAGCCGAAATTGCATGACCCCATAAAATATCAGTTTGATTTTCTTCAAGCTTGCCATAACTAACATCGCCCTCGGTTTTTATCACTAATCGATTAAAGGTGGTGCCGTACCAAGCTTGTAAATCGAAAACAGCAGCATCGGCTTGTTCGTTATACTCAAGGCGATCACCTAAAATAGCGTAAAACTTATACTCATCTGCAAGGGTTAAGCGCTCGCCATCTGCTAAAGCATATGGCCCTTGCGTTAAGGTTGTGCCATTAGCATAAGCGTGTGGATCGCGAGCATTTTTAGGGGCATCGCCGCCTTGCGGCTGCATTTTATCGCCCGCCATATCGCCAGACATGTCGCCCATTTCAGTTTGAGCAAACACATTCAGGCTCAATAACGGTGCGCTAATTAATAGTGCACTAGTAAGTACTGTTGATAAGGTTAAATTTCTCATGATACAACCACCTCTCTAAACATACCTGCATCCATATGAAACAGTAAATGACAATGCCAAGCCCAACGACCAAGATCATGTGGCGTAGTTAAAAAGCTAATTCTTTGGGCGGGCTGTACCATTATGGTATGGCGGCGAACTAACACATCGCCTTGATCGTTCTCCAAGTCGCTCCACATACCATGTAAATGCATAGGGTGTGTCATCATGGTATCGTTTTGTAAAATAACTCGTACCCGCTGATTATGCTTCATATGCACAGGGGTACTTTTACCAAACTCTAAGCCATCAAAAGACCAGCTGTAGCGTTCCATGTTGCCGGTTAAATGCAGCTCAATTTCGGCTTCGGGTGCTTGGTGGTCAACTATGCCATCAAGAGAGCGTAAATCTGCAAGTGTTAAAACTCGACGGCCGTTATTGCGCAGCCCAATACCAGGATCGTCTAAGTTTGTGCGTGGCGTATCAACGCGCATATCAATTGAGGCGCCATATTCTGTTTTAGCGTGGCGAACTTTCTGACTTGGAACAGCCAGTGGGTTTTTACCCATATTATGCTTACTATGGTCCATTGCCATTGCACCGTGGTCCATTGTGCTATGATCCATTGCCATTGCACCGTGGTCCATTGTGCTATGATCCATTGCCCCCTGATCCATACTGGTTTTGTCCATGCTAGCGTGGCCCATAGCGCTGTGATCCATTCCAGGCATAGCAGAGTGATCCATATTGCCCATCATATCCCGCATTGCTAACCACTCAACTGGGTCAAGTGCAGGCACTGGCGCATCAATATTAGCAGCGACAGACAAAGTCCCTTTGGCATAACCTGAGCGGTCCATGCTTTGTGCAAAAATTGTGTATGCGTCATTTTTAGGCTCGACAAGCACATCGTAGGTTTCACCTGGACCAAAGCGAAACTCATCTACGGTAACGGGTTCAACATTTTGTCCATCTGCTTGTACCACAGTTAATTTTAACTCTGGGATACGTACATCAAAAAAGGTGTTACTTGAGCCATTAATAAATCTTAAACGTACTTTTTCGCCCGCTTTAAACAGCCCACGCCAATTAGCCATTGGCGCAGTACCATTCATTAAATAGGTCATTGCCGAAGCCGATAAATCAGCTAAATCGGTTGGACTCATTCGCATCTGGTTCCACATTTCACGTCGTTGAAGTGCATTAGCAACGCCGCTTGTTGCTATGTCATCAAAAAACTCAGGTACAGTGGGCTGATTAAAGTTAAACACATCCCCCTGAATTTTTAATTTACGGAATAACTCCATAGGATCATCATCAGTCCAATCAGACAATAGGATGACATGCTCATTGTCAGCACTAATAATATCCTTTTCTCTTGGCTCAATAATTAACGCCCCATACATACCGGTCATTTCTTGAAAGCCACTGTGTGAGTGATACCAATAAGTACCGCTTTGTTGTAACTTAAATTTATAAACAAAGGTTTCGCCAGGCATAATGCCTTTAAAGCTAATGCCCGGTACACCATCCATTTGATACGGAAGAATGATCCCATGCCAATGAATTGAACTCGGCACTGATAATTTATTAGTTACCCTGATAGTAACGTCATCACCTTCTCTGAGGCGCAAGGTAGGAGCTGGTATTGAGCCATTGATTGTTGTAGCCATTCTTACAACACCTGTGAAGTTTACGGGTGACTCATCTATCACTAAATCTATTACTTCTCCACTTAGTTCGGGCGCAGTACCTGTTGAAGTTCCAGCAATCAAAGATGAAGCTGCATGAAGAACACTTGGAAAAGCAGCTAATACACCGCCAGCAATTACACCTTGTACAAAGCGTCTACGTGGCGTAGAAACTTGATGTAATGGATTTTTAATTCTCATTTTGTACTCCGTTATTTAACCAATAAATTAATGTGACCAATGAATGTGCTTAATCTTCCATTCACCATTTTGTTTTTCCAGCACCATCGTTTCCATGCCTTGATAATCGCGCTCTTTACCTTTGTAAGTACCTTTAGTATGACTGCGCGAAGCAGATATAGCGGTATTTCCAAGAATCGTTACTTGATGTTCAAGTGTGTCGCTCTTCATCGCTGCTAAATACTTCATATCCGACAACATATGATGATGAGCATATTCATCAGCGCTCCTTTCAACGCGGCCTCCCTCGAAAATGGTGACATCATCCGCTAACTGCGCTCTAGCCTGTTTTTGATTGCCAGTTTCAAGTGCTTGATGAAATGCCAAAACAACTTTTGCGGCAGGGGTATCTATACCTTTAAACAAACCTTTGTCTTTGTTCTTATCACCATGAGCGTTTGCTGCGAAACTAAACGTCATTAATAAAACGAGTAATATATTTATTGTTTTCATTTTCATTCTCTCTTTTAGGTTTTAATTTGCAGGGCCAACAACACTAGTAAGCCCAGCCGTTACAGATAAAATGGCAAAAGCTACTACCATTTCTATCGAGATAGATTTAGATAAAGCCTCTCTGCCTTGACTATTTTTAAGTTGTGGAACGAGTATTAGTTTATGTTTAGCAGCAAGTGCCAAAATAGACACTACAAGGGCCAATTTAAACAACAGTGTTTGTCCGTAACTTGAGCTTATTAGTGCATCAAGACTTCCGACCAATTGAATCACGAGCCAGAGGCCTGCTACCAACAATAGGCTCACTGTAAAACTTGCTTGTTTGCCAAAGCTTTCCATCAGCAAATGAAGTTCTGCATAACTTAGCTGATGGCAAGCCTGTTTTAGTGGCAATAACGCCCCAAACCACCATGCCATAACGAGCACATGCAAAATAAGCAAGCCTTTTTCAATTGTGCCTAACTCAGAAATATGACCCAGTAACGTGAATGAGTATGCAAGGATTAATAAACTCAACATTAAAGCGCTTTGTTTTAAGTACGAGTTCACAGCGAGTTTGAACCTTAAAGCTAAAGCGATTATTGCGGTAACTAGCCCAAGCGCTCGAAGCAAAGCTCCAGTGCCGACAGAGGAGTCCCACATAATAGCCAACATATCAGCGTCTATCGCCCCCTGAATTCCCTCTTCTGCCATTGCACCAGTACTGGCAAAGAACCAAGTAATATTAGCGATCAAAGCCATAACTATATAAGTTCTTGTCCACGTTAAATTCGCTATTACAGCATTAGTATGAGATTCATTATTCTCAAATATTTGCCTGAAAAATGTATAACCAGCAATACAGGCAAAGCCGACGTAAAATACAATTTTAGACAGTACAATGACTGTATTCCAGATATACATTTCCATATCAATCACACCGCCTTATTTTAGTGAACCATAAAGCCGAAGCTATGTTTCATTTTATGACCATCGTTACCTAAGAAGGTCACATCAACGATATAGTTTGTAGGAGCTAACTTAGGTAGTTTCCATGTAAATTTGCTAGTAGCGGCTTTAGAAGGCTCGAATCCAAATTTAAACTCTTCGCCTTGTTTATTGGTCAACGAAACTTTTATAACCCGTACCTCTTTGGTGAACACCAAAGTTAACTCTTCTGGAGGGTTCATTAGCATTGCATTATCAGCAGGCACACTTTTTTCAAGATGCACATGCGCAAATACCGCACTACTAAAAACGACACTGATTACGGTTAAAAATTTAATTAATTTTTTCATATTTACCTCTATTTTAGTTTATTGAAATTGCTATTTATGGTTTTCTTAACTTCGCTAAGCATTACTTTTTAGCTCCGCCTTAGAAAGCTCCTTGTTAAAGGCATTTACTTCAGGCTTTTTAACGATTGAATAAATGGCTGGAAGCACAATTAGTGTTAACAAAACAGCACTTGTCATTCCGCCTACCATAGGTGCTGCAATACGACTCATTACCTCAGAGCCTGTACCTGTACCATATAAAATAGGCATTAAACCGATAATGATTGTGGCAACCGTCATCATAACAGGGCGCACTCGTAAGCCTGCACCGTGCAATAATGCATCTTGGTAAGCATCATCTGAAATAAGTTCTGCTCGCTCCTCGGCTTTTTCCTTCAGTTCAGCGAGTGCTTGATTGAGATAAACCAGCATTATCACACCTATCTCAACAGCAACACCAGCCAGCGCAATAAAGCCTACACCAACAGCTACAGAGAAGTTAAAGCCTTCTAAATACATCAGCCATAAGCCACCGATCATCGCCATTGGCAAGGTCACTATGATGATCGCAACCTCACTAAACGCTCTGAAATTCAAATAAAGCAAAATAACAATTATGGCGAGCGTCAATGGAACAACATAAGTTAGCTTGGCCTTCGCTCTTTCCATATATTCATATTGGCCAGCCCACGTAATTGAATATCCTGCTGGTAATATTAGGTTGTTGGCTAAGTGTTTTTTTGCACTTTCAACATAAGTACCAACATCAACGCCCTCTATATCAATGAATGTCCAGCCATTAATACGAGCATTTTCGCTTTTAATCCCCGGAGGACCTACTTCTACTTTTATTTCAGCTACGTCACCTAAAGCGATACGTTGCCCATTAGGAGTGACAACGGGTAATCGTGATAACTGTTCCGGAGAGTCTCGATAATCTTGTGGGTATCGCAAGTTGACAGGGTAACGCTCTTGCCCTTCAATAGTTTGAGTGACATTCATCCCTCCAATAGCAGTTGACACTACTTGCTGCACGTCATCGATATTTAATCCAAAACGGCTTGCCTTTTCACGCGAAATATCAACTTTAATATATCGTCCACCTGCAACTCGTTCAGAATAAACTGAAGCTGTCCCTGTCACCTCTGGTAACAATTGCTCTATTTGTTGCCCTATCTCTTGAATCGTATTTAAATCAGCTCCTGCTACTTTAATACCTACTGGCGTTTTAATACCTGTTGCCAACATATCAATACGAGTTTTGATTGGCATAACCCAAGCATTCGTCAAGCCCGGAAACTTAACCAACTTATCAAACTCAGCTTTTAGAGATTCTGTTGTAACTCCCTCACGCCACTCTTCTTGAGGCTTCAACTGAATGAAGGTCTCAATCATAGTTAAAGGCGCGGGATCAGTTGCAGTTTCAGCTCGTCCAACTTTACCGAAAACAGTTTCAACTTCTGGCACTGTTTTAATTAGCTTGTCTGTCTGCTGTAGAATTTCTCTTGCCTTACCAATAGAAATTCCCGGATAGGTGGTCGGCATATACATAAGATCGCCTTCGTCTAAAGGAGGTATAAATTCACTACCGATTTTATCGACAGGCCAAAAACCAACAATCGTCACTAATATTGCTGCTACTATTGTCGATTTAGGAAACTTCATAACTTGCTTTAAAACAGGCATGTAGATAGCAATTAGCAGTCTGTTTAAAGGGTTTTTCTTTTCTGAAACAATTTTTCCTCGAATAAAATACCCCATTAAAACAGGCACTAATGTTATCGCTAAGCCTGCTGATGCGGCCATTGCATATGTTTTTGTGTAAGCAAGAGGAGAGAACATTCTTCCTTCTTGCGCTTCCAAAATAAATACAGGCAAGAATGAGACTGTAATGATGAGCAAACTAAAAAATAGTGCAGGACCTACTTCACTTGCAGCTTTCGAGACTATTTGCCAACGATTTTCATCTGTTAGTGGTGTTTTCTCCATATGCTTATGCATATTTTCAATCATCACGATCGCACCATCTGTCATCGCGCCAATAGCAATAGCAATGCCACCTAATGACATAATGTTGGCATTAATTCCTTGCATATGCATGATGATAAATGACGCTAAGATGCCAATAGGTAAAGTAACAACTGCTACAATCGATGAGCGCAAATGAAATAGAAATGCAACACATACAATTGCAACGACCGCAAGCTCTTCGAGTAATTTACCCCAAAGATTTTCTACCGCCTCTCCAATTAGGCCAGAACGGTCATAAACCGTGACTATTTCAACTCCTTCAGGCAGCCCTTTTTTTAACTCTTCTAATTTAGCTTTAACACCATCAATTGTTTTTTGTGCGTTTTCGCCAAAGCGCATAACAACAACACCACCAACGACTTCTCCTTCACCATTTAGTTCAGCGATGCCTCGCCTCATTTGTGGACCTAGGTTGACTTCCGCCACATCGCCAATGGTAAGCGGGGTTCCTTGTGCGTTAACACCAAGAGGGATCAACTCTATGTCGGAAATACTTTTGATATAGCCAGTTGCGGTAACCATGTACTCTGCTTCCGCCATTTCAACAACTGAGGCACCTGTTTCTTGGTTACCACGTTTAAGTGCCATTTGAATGTGACTAAGTGGTATACCGTAGGCTCTTAATTTATCGGGATCGACTTGTATTTGATATTGTTTAACCATGCCACCTACAGCAGCAACCTCAGAAACTCCGGGTACAGTTTGCAATTCATATTTTAAGAACCAATCTTGAATACTACGCAATTGGCTAATATCCAAGCTGCCCGTTTTGTCTACAAGGGAATATAAATAAACCCAGCCAACGCCTGTGGCGTCAGGTCCTAGTTGTGGACGTGCGGTAGCGGGTAGCGAAGGGGCTACTTGACTTAAATACTCAAGTACTCTGCTCCTTGCCCAATATAAATCGGTGTCTTCATCAAAGATGACATAAACAAAGGAGTCTCCAAAAAATGAATATCCCCGAACAGTAACAGCCCCCGGAACTGACAGCATTGCTGTTGTTAAAGGGTAAGTAACTTGATCTTGCACTACTTGTGGTGCCTGACCGGGATAATTCGTCTTAATTATCACTTGAACATCAGAAAGATCTGGTAATGCATCAACTGGTGTATTTTTAATTGAGAATAACCCACCACCAATCAAAATTAAGGTAGCTAAGATGACGAAAAAGCGATTACCTATCGACCACCTAATAATTGATTCAATCATTATTTATCTCCTAACTTAATGATTTGAATGGTCAACAGCACTTTTTGGTTCATGCTTATGTTGCTCATCTGATTCAAGAGAGATTTCAGTGATAACCAAATTATCTTTCACCTCGAAAGTGAAAATGACGTTATCACCAACGTTGAAATCAACTATTTCTATTTTGTCCGCGACGATAAAATCCATCGTCGCAGCAGGTCTATCCCATTTACCTATTGGGCCTCGGCTAATATTTAGAATCCGTGTATCAATATCAATCGTATTGATTAGACCTGATACTGTTGCAAAAGATACTTCTTCACTCATATCAGCAGACTCACTCATGATATGAACTCCAGTAATTTCATATCCACCATCTTCGGTTTTACTCACCTCAAAATGTAAAGATTGACCAGACTTTAAAGAGTCAATATCGACTTTTTCAGCCACAGTAAAATCCATAACCATCTCAGGCCAATCCCAAGCTTCAGCGGGGCCGTGACTGATATTAACCATGCGGTGCCCAGCCATAACACTATTAACATCACCTTGCATCCAAACAGAGTTCGGTACTTCATCATGAGTCATTCGTTTAAAGTCAGAGCTTTTACTTGATTCAGAATCAATCAAGAATTGAGCTGATGTCACCACAACATCATCGTCATTTAAGCCGTCTAATATTTCGATGCTGTCGATATCAACCCGGCCAATAGTCACTTCAATAGATTTAAATTGCCCATCACCTAACGCAAGTACTACTCTGTCTTGTTTACCTGTTCTAATAACGGCTTCTTTAGGCACGAGTATGGTGCTATCAGCTTGATTAGCGTGAATAGAGACTTGTGCAAACATGTTTGGTTTTAATTGATAGTCTGGGTTGTCAAACTTCAGTCTCACTCTGAGTGTGCGTGTTTTACTGTTCAATGTTGGATAGACATAATCAACGACACCTGCCCAGTCCTCACCGGGTAAATAGTCAAGTGTCATTGATACAGGAAGTCCCTCTTTAATTAAGGCTGCGTCACGTTCAAACACTTCTGCTTCAACCCAAACTTGATCTAGCTGACCAATGCTTAATAAGGTGTTTCCCGGCTTTACATAAAAACCTTCTCTAACCTTCAAACCATCAACAACACCTGCCTGAGGGGAGTAGAAGGTGATGGTTTGCTGAACCTTTCGTGTCTTTTCAAGTTTTTGAATAAAGTCTGCTGAAAGCTGTAACGCTTTAAGCCGATCTTTGGCCGCCGCAATTAAAGAACTATTATCGCGCTTTATAGCTATTAATAGTTCTTCTTGCGCGTTAACTAACTGAGGAGAATAAAGCGTGTAAAGAGGTTGCCCTTTCTCTACAGGATTACCTGTTGCTTTGACGTAGAGCTTTTCAATCCAACCATCAACACGTGGGTGGATGTGAATTAGCTTATCTTCATCATATTGAACGTAACCTACGGTTGATATTTCAGTATGCATATTTTTAAGCTCAACAGGAGCAGTGCGAACCCCAAGATTATTCACTACATGAGGCGCGATTTTTACGGCTCCGGGGCCAAAGTCATCACCAGATGATTCTTCTTCATACACAGGAATTAAATCCATACCCATAGGCGACTTACCGGGCTTGTCACGGCGGTAATTAGAATCCATCGGTGCAACCCAATACAGCGGTTTTTTCTCTCCTGATGTAGCTTCATTGCCATTACCGCTTGAACCTGTACCTTGATATAAACTTAATGCTCCAGCACCTATTGCTGCCCCAATGATGATGGCAATAATTGTTTTTGTATTCGTTGACATTATTTTTCTCCAAATTGCTGATTGGATAAGTGCTGATTCATTCTGTGCGAAGTGTGCATTGGCTTATGCTCAGCATTTGAGTTAGTTTGAGAGTACGAAAAGAAATAGTTGATGCGAGCAACTGTTTTAAGTGCGTCAACATCAATTTTTAAGGCTGATATTCTGGCATTCAATTCTGCGATTCTTGCTCGAACAACTTCGGCAAAATCACCATCATCATTGGTGTAGGCCGTCAATGATGCTTCCGCTTGGTCATGAGTTTGTTTGAGAAGTTGTTTTTGATAGATAGACTGCCTGTCAGATAAACGTTTAAGCTGTCTAAGCTCCTTTTCCACCGCACTGATCATTTGTTTTGTTAGCAATAATTTCTCGGTTTTTACAGCTTCTGAATCAGCAATAGAAGCTGCAACTTGCTTATCTTGCCTATTCTCTGTGAACAACGGCAAATCAAACGTTACCCCAACAGAAAATAGGTCAGCTCGACTATCACCAGACGGCATATTGTCACGATAGGCATAGCTCGCATTAACCCCCCATTGCGGCTCATATTGCTGTTTAGCCAATTCAACACCTTTTTCTGAAGCTTTGCGTTTCACATCAATTGCAAGTATTGCTGGATGATTAGCAAGTTCCTGAGCCAATAGATTTCTTGAGTAATTAGATGCTTTTAGGACTGTTGGATTATTCAATCGAATCGAAGGCAATTCTTTTGAGACGCTAAACTCTAGTGGTTGCGCGTCAAAGTTGAATGATTCATTCAATCGGTCAGCATCGTAAATATGAAGCCACTCATTAAGGCGAGCGATTGTCGTTTCTAGTTTCTGCTTTTGCGAAGTTAATCTGTCATCTAACTGTACGATTTCCAATTGAGCACGAATAACATCTTGCTGTCTGGTTTTACCAACAACGTTTGAGTAGCTAGCTTTAGCCACTTCCGCCATCTGCTCAAAAAGCGCCCAATCCGCTTCAATCAATTTAATGGTTTGTTGGGCTAAGTAGGCATCTAACCAAAGCTGTGACACTTGGCTTTTCAACTTCGCTTTACGATTCTCGCGTAGCAGTGGAAATTTCGTAGACTCGATTTTTAACTGGTCTTGTTTGATCTCTAGACTATCTCCTCTCGGAAACATTTGAGAAACACCAACCTTTAGCTGAGTCATTCCTTCCTGATCTAAATCCCAAGTATCTGTTGGTAAATTCATTATCCCTAGCGATACTTTCGGGTCAGGCAAAGTACCTGAAGCGATACTTCTATTTTCAACCGCACTTTGTTTCAATCGGCTACCATGAAGCCAAGGATCATTTTGCTGAGCTAAAGTGATAGCTTGTTCGAGTGACACCACTTTCTCAGCTTGAGCTGAGAATACGGATAATCCGAGTATTAGTGCAGTTGAAAGTGAAGTAAGGTTTGAAGCGTTCAATTTCATTAGAATTGCTCCTCGTATTTCTTAATTTTTGCGTACACTTTGCTCGTTCCATCTTTAAATAGAATTAACACGTTGTATGGCATAAAGCGGTCACCGACTTCCATACCGGGAGAGCCAACTGGCATTGCTGGAACTGAAAGCCCAATCGCATTCGGGTGCTCTTCTGATAAGAACTGCTGAATAAACTTAGCGGGTACATGACCTTCAAAGGCAAATCCATTTCTACTCACTGCCGTGTGGCATGAACGGTAATTAGGTTTGATACCATGCTTAGTTTTGATGTTGTCGATGTTTAGGAAATCTTTGGAATGCGCAACGATCCCTTTGTCTTCAATATGAGTTATCCATTTTTTACAACACCCACAAGTTGGGGTTTTATAAACGATTAACTCCAAAGGTGTTACGTCGTTATTGTGTGCATGCTTATGTTCATTAGCGTTTGCAAACGCAGGTGAAAGCAGCATTACAACTGCTATTTTTAAATACTTATTGATCATTTTTGCCCCCAGACGTCGCTGGAAAATAGCTATAGCGCTACGACGCTATATTGACTAACAGAAAAATTAATTACATGTGTGCGAAATTTGGACGCACTAATCCTGTATTAGGCAAAAATTGGTGGACGATAAAGGGAAGTGGAAATTGAATGAGGTTGTTTAGATTGCATAGCAGCTACAGATTCACTCAATATTTGAATATCTGTCGAGTCAACACTGGAATTTAGGACTGTCGTAGATGAGCAAGCATTTGCAGGACAAATACATTCAACGTCACAACAATCTTCTGATTGACCATTACTGCTTTTATTCATATCACCATGATCCATGTTCATGTTCATGTGTGATTCATGAGAACCTGATGACATTTCGCAAGGCATAGCAGAATACGCAAATGCTTGCCCTACAAAGGCAAACAGCATAAGCGTTATCACTAAGACTTTTGAAAATGCTTTAGACATAAAATTCTCATAAAAATATACATGTCTATGCTAATACAAATTTTCGAATAAGTAAATTGATGTCATGTAAACATTTATGAATATTTGACTATCGTCAATTTTTCAAAGGGGAACATGTAACATTAATAATCTCGTTTGACTGTTAGTATAGTAGTCAAAAGTAGTAGTCAAAAGTTAAACCGTTGCACATGATTGGAACATCTATAAGTCCAACTAGTTTATCTTGTAATGCATATACATCCCCGTCAAAGGTATGATATACAGCGAAGGAGTATGCTCGCTTATTGATAAATAATACGTCCTTAATGACATAAATTTAATGTCCCGTAAACTCAAAATGGTCGCATTAGGTGCTCACGATACAAACGATAAATCGCTATTGCTAGTTGAAAAGGAGTTTGCAGGGGAACTAAAATCTGTTCGTGTGGGTAAGAAAATAACTATTAATTAGTCTGTATCAATAATCAAGGTGAGTTAAAAAAGAGTCTTTTATACATCACTTTAGCTATCTAATGACTTAATTATCCCACACCCTTCAATGGTATTATCAGAATTACACGTACTAGCCATTTGTTGTAATTCGTTTTTTAAGGCTTTTAATTCTTTCATGCGTTTATTTACCAAAGCTAATTGTTGCGCAATCAGCGCATTTACACTTGAGCAACTTTCTTCTGGTTTATTTTTTAGGTCGATAAGACGTTTAATATCAATAAGAGAGATATCGAGACTGCGACAATGTTTTACGAATTCTAATTGCTTCAAAACGGTAACGTCATACAATCTGAAGTTACCTTCTGTACGCTCTGGTTCAGAAAGTAATCCTTCTTTTTCATAGTATCTAATAGTTTGTATAGAACAGCCGGATGTTTTCGATAATTCACCTATTTTCATAATATTTTCTTTTTAAACTTGACCCTATAGTTACTATAGGTTTTACACTTGAATTATACAAGTATGGCGGAGTTAAAAAATGAGCGGTTGTGGCTGTGAAGTAGAATTAAAAGATGACCAACAAAAAACAGTGCTTTATTGGCTTTTAGCTATAAATGCCACAATGTTTGTATTTGAAATTGGTTTAGGTTGGTTATCTGAATCAACCGCATTAATTGCTGATTCGTTAGATATGCTAGCTGATGCTATCGTCTATGCCATTGCCTTATATGCCGTGGGGAAGTCAATCGAACATAAAGCTAATGCAGCATTAGTAAGTGGTTATTTCCAATTGGGGTTAGGAGTTCTAATTCTTCTCGATATAGCTAGACGACTAGTTGGAGAAAGTGAGCCTCATTCTTGGTTTATGATTGGAGTTGGTTCTGTGGCTTTAATCGCTAATGTCATTTGTTTGATGCTTATACGAAAGCACAATAATGATGAAGTGCATATGAGGGCTAGCTGGATATTTTCAACTAATGATGTGATCGCAAACCTTGGTGTCGTATTCGCTGGCATACTTGTCATGGTGCTAGAACAGCGCTGGCCTGATATTGTTATTGGTAGCATCATTTCAATGTTAATTCTTCGAGTTGCTTACATGATATTAACGGATGCCAAACGAGAATTAGTATCGGCTCAATATACATCTGAAGTATCAGATAAAAATAAACAATCAACCTGCTGTAATTCAAAGTAAGGAAGCCTTTATGAATCAAGAATATCTAGAAAAAACCGAGATAGTTAACTTTGAACACCCCATTATCCAATCATTAATAACAGATCGAAAATGGCATGAGCTTGATGACTACAACAAGATTGGCACCGCTTATCAGTTTGTAAAAGACGAAATACTATTTGGCTATAACGAAAGCGACGATATTTCCGCAAGTGAAGTTTTATCTGACGGATACGGGCAATGTAACACTAAGGGCAACCTTTTAATGGCCTTATTACGTGGATTAGGAATTCAGTGCCGATTTCACGGGTTTACAATAGATCAGCAATTACAAAAAGGAGCTATTCCTACCTATGTCTTTTGGTTAGCGCCCAAATACATTATTCACAGTTGGGTTGAAGTTTACTTTGAAGGACGTTGGATCAATTTAGAGGGCTTTATTTTAGATAATCAATATCTCACTTCAATACAGCAAAAGTTTAATCAAATAAAAGACAATTTCTGTGGTTATGGTGTTGCAACAAAATGTTTTTCATCACCAGATACAGATTGGCGCGGAACCGACACATATATTCAAAAAGAAGGGATTCACGACGATTTCGGACTTTATAATTCCCCTGATGAGTTTTACCTTGAAAAAGGCACTAACTTGTCTGGAGTCAAACGCTGGATGTATCAAAAAGTGATCCGCCACCTAATAAATTTCAATGTCACTAATCTAAGAAAAAATAAAGCGCTGGAGGTACAAAATGCATAGTCATAGTCATCAACATGGAACAGACGACAGGATTGGTTGGGCATTTTTTCTCAATGTTACCTTTACGATCATCGAATTTATTGGTGGTTGGCTCACCAACAGTACCGCTATTATGGCTGATGCGGTGCATGACTTAGGAGATAGTTTATCGATTGGCTTTGCATGGATATTAAGTCGTTTTTCAAACAAAGCAGCGCCAGATAAATACAGCTATGGTTACCGCCGACTTACACTGTTCGGGGCATTGGTAAATGGCGTTGTATTAGTAATTGGCTCAATTTGGGTGTTGTTTGAAGCAATTCCAAGGCTAACCAACCCTGAAATGCCTGTAGTTGAAGGAATGTTAGGGCTTGCGATACTCGGTGTTGCCGTAAATGGGTATGCCGTATTCAAATTAAAAGCTGGGGAAACTTTAAATGAAAAAGTACTAACTTGGCACTTACTGGAAGATGTTCTGGGTTGGGTCGCCGTTCTAATTGTTTCAATTGTGTTGTTATTTGTAGAACTGCCAATACTAGACCCACTGCTATCAATTGGTTTTACATTATTTATTTTATTTAATGTTTTCAGAAATCTAAAATCTACACTTGTTTTGTTTCTTCAAGCCGCTCCAGATGAAGAAACTCAACAGAATATCAAACAAACTTTAATTAAATTACCTGAAGTTAATGGGGTTCATCACATGCACTTTTGGTCGTTAGACGGAGAAAGTCATGTACTAACAGCTCATTTGGAGTTATCTAAAAACTCAAGTGTGAATGAACTCGTGGCATTAAAACAAACTATCGCAATTGAACTTTCAGAATATCATTTGTCTCATACAACCATTGAGTTTGAGTTTCCCAAAGAAACTTGCAGAGATGAGCATGAAAAAGAAACATAGAGCTAGTCTCAACTGTCGCTTCTTGTTATAGTTTTATCTCACAATTTTATGGGTGTCTATTTTGAATTTCACTGTTGCTTTAAGGATAATATTAGTTCTTTCGATTGTTCTACAATCGATAAGCTCTATTGCGTCTGCAACTTCTGAGAATCATCAAATCGATGTAGAGCACCTGCAAACTCAACATGACCATAAAGATGATCGCGATATTTTAAATGAAAACGCTGATGATGAACCTCATGATATCAAGGATTGTCATCATTGTGGTCATTGTAGCGGCAACCACTTATCTTGGATATTAATTAGCAATTCAAATAGTGCAACAAAGTTATATAACAACAACCTAATACCTTATCAATTCGGTCAAACAAAAGAATTTTTAGACGCTATATTACGCCCTCCTATTTCTTAAATTTCTAAATTTATATCCGTCCATTTATCGATTAAAAATCGGTAAATGAGAGATGATTAACACTTAAAATTTAAGAAGTCTTATGTATAAATATATAAAAAATACAGGCACTTGCCTGTCATTCTGCCTGCTTGTAAGTATTTCATATGCCGCTTACAGCAAGCAAAAAAGTGAGTCGTGGTTAGACACACAAATAAATAAAGATCCCGAAATAATTGAAGCAAGAGAGTTGTTAATCGCAAGCAATCATCATGCAAAAAGCTTAACTCAGGCAATATATAACCCTGAGCTTGACGCAAGTTTTGAGAAAGAAGGTGATTTTAATAACTATTCAATCGGTTTGAGTCAGACCATTGATTTTTGGGATAAACGCTCTGCCAATACGTCAATTGGCGAGATAACTCTTTATGCCAGCCAGCAGCACTTATTGAATTTAATCGATTCAAAAAAGGCCGATGCGTTAATTGCTTTGACAAATTGGCAATCAGCGAAAGATACTGCACAGCTATTTACGGAGAGAGAAAGTCAACTGCAAACCTTACTTAGTATTGTGGAAGACAAACAAAAGGCGGGAATACTTGAGCCTCTAGATGCTGAGCTGGTTTACTTAAACTTGTCTCAAGTTTTTAGTGAAATAGCTGAATATCAAATAGAGCTAAAAAATGCTGAGGTTAAAGTTAAAGAGCTGCTGCCTGATTGGACACCAGAGTTAGCCAGTAAAATCTCTATTGATTTCGATGTTGAAAACTATTCATACAAAGCTGAATGGATTGAACAACACCCCCAAGTACAATTGGCTAAAGCAAAATGGAAAGAGCAACAAGCTAAAGCACAACTAACAACCATAGAGAATAAAGCTAATCCCACCATAGGGATTAGCGCAGGAAAAAATAGTGACGATAATATCGTTGGCTTAACATTCTCTATGCCTTTGAATATCAGAAATAACTATTCCGATGCTACTAAAGCGGCATATTCAGAAGCCGTTGCTGCGGAAGCTTATTTCCAATCCATTTATCGAAAACGCTCTTTTGAAGCTCAGGCCAACTATGAATCCCTCATGATCAGTAAAAAATACTATCAGCGATGGCAAAACCTTATGCAAAACCGAATTGATAATAGCGCGAGGTTGCTAAACGCTCGTTGGGAGGCTGGAGACATCAATACTTCAGACTATCTAATAGCGTTGAGCCAAAGAGCTGATGGATTGCACTCAGGCATTCAACTAGAAAAACAATTTAGACTCTCTGAAATAGCCTTCATTTGGAGCATGGGTCAATTATCTAAGTTTAAGATTTAATTAGTCAAAAACTGCCATTAAAAATCTTAACCTTTAAAAGAATATAGGTAAAAAAATGAATACATTATTTAGCAAAAAAATATTAGCAATAGTAATTAGCGGACTTTTGTTAGGGGGAACGTTAAGCGGCGAATTGTACGCTCAACAATTGGATACTAATACCCCTGAAAAGATACAGTCAAAAGAAAAACAAAACGAACATAACCACGAACACTCGGAAAGTGAAGGAAAACATTCTAAGAAAGGCTCCGATCATGACGAACACTCTAAACCCCCAACAACTCTCAAAGATGAGCATAACCATGATAGTGAAAGTCATACTGAAGAAGACCATCAGGAAAATGAAGGCAACCATTCTGAAAAAGGCACAGAACATGACGAACATGGTCACGACCATGAGAGCGAAAATATAGAAACCGAAGAGGAACATGAAGAAGGTATTACTCTAAGCCCTCAAAAAATGTCGCTTGCCAATATACAAGTTCAAAGCATTAGACCGGACTATCAATTCAGTACTATCTATGCCCCCGGAGAGGTGAAAGCAGATGGTTATAATAGTTATGTTGTTTCTCCTCGTACCGAGTCAGTGATAATTAGCAGACATGCTGCGCTCGGTGAACATGTTGAAAAGGGACAAAAGCTAGTAACCCTATTTAGTGAAGCAATGGCTCAAGCTCAAGCTGATTACTTGATTGCGTCAACTGAATGGCAGCGAGTAAAGAAATTAGGTAACAAAACAGTAAGTGAAAGTCGTTTACTTCAGGCTCAAACCACATTTAACGCCACATACGGAAAACTTATCGCACTAGGGTTAACTGAAAAAGCGATAAAAGATATATCAAATAAAGACATCACTACTTTCGGTCAATACTCGCTAATAGCTCAACGAGAAGGGGTGGTTTTACAAGATGATTTCATCCAAGGCCAACGAACCGATGCTGGTGATACTATCATGCTTTTAGCTGATGAAAATCAACTATGGGTTGAAGCTAAAGTCTCACCTAATAAAAAGCTCAATCTATCGATCAATTCTCCGGCAATAGTCAAATTAGAAGGTGAGGATTACAAGGCAAAAGTTATTCAGGAAGCCCACACGATTGATCCCATCACTAGAACTCGAATCATTCGCCTAGGTGTTAATAATGCCGATGACAACCTCCATTCAGGCATGTTTGTTAAAGTATATTTTCAATTTGCTACTCAGCATAAAGTGATGGCTGTTCCAGAAGAAGCTTTAATTAGAAGTGCGGACGGAGACTGGACCGTATTTGTTGAGGATCATCCCGGTGAATTCAAAGCGAAAGAGGTTGAGTTAGGTCGTGCACTAGGTAATTTCAGAGAAATTTTTGGTTTAGAAAGTGGTACTCGTGTGGTAACTCAAGGAGCGTTTTTTGTTGCTTCTGAAATAGCTAAAGGCGGATTTGATCCGCATAACCATTAGGGAGAGCCGCTATGTTTAATAAAATTATAGATTGGTCTGTCAATAACAGGCTTCTTATACTGATTGCCTTATTTGCCACTATTGTTGGCGCAATAATGGTGATCCCCAAACTGAACTTAGATGCTTTCCCAGATGTAACCAATGTTCAAGTCGCTGTTAACACGGAAGCGCCGGGGCTTGCAGCAGAAGAAGTGGAACAACTCATTACTTATCCGATTGAGGCGGTCATGTATGCGTTACCCGATGTTGAACAAGTACGTTCAATTTCCAAAACAGGGTTGTCTGGCGTTACTGTCGTCTTTAAAGAAGGGACTGATATCTATTTTGCTCGGCAGCTCGTCTTTGAACGGCTTCAAGCAGCAAAAGAGTTGATACCTGACGGTGTAGGTACACCTGAAATGGGACCAAATACGTCTGGGCTAGGACAAGTATTTCAATACTTGCTCGTGTCAGATAAAGACGCAGGATATGACTCAATGGCATTAAGAAGTTTAAATGATTGGATAATTAAATTGCTCATTATGCCAGTCGATGGTGTCACCGACGTCTTATCTTTCGGCGGAAACGTTAGACAGTATCAAGTTAACGTAGATCCATCTAAGCTCCTTGCATATAAATTATCACAAGAAGATATCGTTAAGTCGCTTGATAGTAACAATGCCAACGTTGGCGGTTGGTATATGAATCGAGGGCAAGAGCAACTTGTCATCCGAGGAACAGGCTGGTTCGAAAGTGGTGAAGCAGGCATTAGCAACATTAAGCAAGTACCTGTAAAAACCGTTGATGGTACAGTCGTGACAGTTTCCGATATCGCCAAAGTCGAATTAGGCAATGAGATTCGACAAGGTGCGGTCACTATGACCCGAAAAACAGCAGATGGAAAGGTTGAAAACTTGGGTGAAGTCGTATCAGGCATTGTGCTAAAACGTATGGGTTCAAATACAAAAGCAACCATTGATGGTATTAACGCAAGAATCCCTTTGATCAATCAGGCGTTACCTAACGGTGTTCGCTTCGAACCCTTCTATGATCAAGCTGATTTAATCGAAAAAGCAGTCAGTACCGTAGTAAATGCACTCTCACTTGCCTTTATCTTTATTTGTATCGTACTAGCACTTTTCTTAATGAATTTAAGAGCGACTTTTCTTGTCCTTATTTCGATCCCTATTTCAATAGGCATTGCGCTGATGATAATGGCTTGGTGGGGTATATCGGCAAACCTTATGTCGCTAGGTGGCATTGCGGTAGCAATTGGTATGCTGGTCGATGGCTCGGTTGTGATGGTTGAAAACATGTTTAAACATTTAAACCGACCAGACGCTACTCATAAACAAAATGTGCAAGAACGCGTACCAAGTTCTGATATTGATCCACATGCTGTAGAGCAAGACGATCATGGAATTAAATTACGACTAAAACAAGCAGGGAAAGAAGTTGCAAGACCTGTCTTTTTTGCTGCATCTGTCATTTTGGTAGTGTTCTTACCTTTGTTTAGCTTTGAAGGCGTAGAAGCCAAACTCTTCCAACCGATGGCTGTTAGTATCATTTTGGCTATTATTTCGGCCATTGTAGTTGCTTTATTTATCGTTCCTGCACTTGCTACTTATATGTTCAAAAAAGGAGTGAAGGAGAGAGAAAGCTTTGTACTTAAACCATTAAATAACCTTTATAGAAAAGGGCTTAAGTTCGCACTTAAACACACCAAATTAATTGTATCAGCATCCTTAATAATGGTTGTGTCTGCATTTTCAATCGTGCCTTATATTGGCACAGAGTTCGTTCCAGAACTGGAAGAAGGTACAATTAACTTAAGGGTTACACTCGCTCCTTCTTCAAGCTTGGATACAGCATTAAGTGTCGCACCTATCTTGGAGGATAAATTGATGGCATTTCCTGAAGTAACCTATGCGCTTAGCCGAATAGGACGAGCCGAAATCGGAGGTGATCCTGAGCCTGTTAATAATATTGAAATTTATATAGGTTTAAAGCCAGTCGCCGAATGGACCACTGCCTCGAATCGCTATGAACTGCAAAATAAAATGGAACGTTCTTTAGAAGAGTTTCCGGGTCTTTTACTCAACTTTTCTCAACCTATTGCGACACGAGTTGACGAACTATTATCTGGTGTAAAAGCACAATTAGCGATAAAACTTTTTGGCCCAAATCTAGACATATTGGCAGCTAAAGGACAGGAAATTGAATTGGCAATCAAAGACGTTGAAGGCGCTAGAGATGTCGCTCTTGAACAAATCGCTGGTGAAGCTCAGTTAGTTGTAAAGCCTAACAGACAAGAGCTTTCTCGCTTTGGCCTTTCTGTCAGTGATGTTATGGAAATTGTGCGAGATGGCATTGGTGGTATTGAAGCAGGACAAATCATCAACGGTAATGAGCGTTATGATATATATGTGCGTATAGAAAAAGAATATCGTAGTAATAAAGAAGCTATTTCTGATATTCGCATTCAGTCTCCAACAGGGGCTTGGGTTCGTCTTGGTGATGTAGCAACTGTCTCCTTTGAATCTGGCCCACCACAAGTGAGAAGAGACGACGTGCAAAGGCGTGTTGTTATCCAAGCCAACGTGCAAAATAGAGACATGGGTAGTGTTGTTACCGACATTAGAAAAGTCATCGCAGAAAAGGTTGATTTGCCTGCTGGTTACTCTGTTGCAATAGGTGGTCAATTTGAAAGTCAGCAACGTGCTCAAAATCGATTAGCTATTGTTGTACCTCTATCACTGGCCCTGATTGCATTGTTACTCTATTTTGCTTTTGGCTCTGTTGGACAAGCAATGCTGATATTAGTAAATGTTCCTTTAGCGGTGATCGGCGGAATATTCTCTTTGTATCTATCTGGTCAGTACTTATCTGTGCCAAGCTCAGTAGGCTTTATTACCCTATTTGGTGTCGCTGTGCTAAACGGTGTAGTAATGGTTGAGAGTATAAACCAACGAATTAGGGATGGCTTGGATGTTGCCCAAGCAGTATTTGAAGGAGCAACTTCGCGTTTAAGACCTGTTCTTATGACAGCAATAACATCTGCATTAGGTTTAATACCGATGTTAATGTCAAATGGTGTAGGAGCTGAAATACAACGACCACTGGCAAGTGTTATAGTTGGTGGTTTGATAACAGCAACATTACTCACATTGTTTGTTTTGCCTGTTTTATATCGCTGGTTCTCCAAAAAGAAAATTGAGGAGTTATCCCGCTAATTCAATTTTCATCAATTGTGAAGCTTCCGAATCAAGGAATATGAATTGGAAGCTTCACTTTATTGCTATCACTAAAAAGCTAGCTATTACGTAAAATTACTAATCTGATCGAATATTGAATTTGTTGAAGTCATTCTAGACTCCTTATTTTCGTTATTTAATGAATTTTATTTCGAGACTTTAGTTGTTCCCTCATTTCTAAAACTCGATCTGCTGAATAAGCTCCTGCTCTCATAACAACCAGTTCAACAAACGAAATATCAATTAACTTATGGTCAGCATCAATCACATAATAACTCCCATTATGTGTGGTTATTTCTAATTTATCCTCGACATCAGATTTGCTAACAATCTTTGAAGTCACGATTTGCTCAAATGGCCTAAACCTGAATGTTTCATCGTCAATAACAACTCCTGATAAAAACTCGCCGAGAAATTGTTTTTCAAATTCTTTATAGTCATAGACAGATACTATGCAGGCATCTTTCAAATAGGTTTTATCCATTTGTTAACTCCCAATTAATAGCCAGTTGGGAGAATTTCCCGAAGTTCTAAAAGTTCCTGAGGAGAGTACATACACTCATGCATTAAATTGAACTCAAATACACTTACATCGAACTCTTTTGGGTCAGCATCTAAGGTATAAAAATCAGCGCCAAAGGTTCTATATTCGAGACCATTGAATTCCATAATTTTTGTAGTGAACAAAGCCTCACCTTTTTTACCGCTTTCATTATCCTCTGCAAAGGTAGCGTAAAGCACCTGTTCAACTGTTTCCTCTGTAATAGGTTGAATTGAGATAAGTGTGGCGTTAGTTAGTTTTACTCTAGGTCTCATGCTTGTGCTTCCTCCCTGTCTTCTGTGCAAAACGGGCGGAAAAAGCTTAGATATTTAACCCCATCGACTTCTAGTAAATTCTTGTCAGCATCAAAATGTGACAGAACACTAGATTGATACAATGAAATGTATTTTTCATAATCGATAGTGTTAAAAAAATTGGTATCAACACGTCGAGCATTAAAAACAAGAGTCTGCTGATCAATACGAACAATGAACTTCTGATCGCCATCTAGATTTTTGACTCGTAGACATAAATCAGGTTTGTACCAATCAGATGTAAAGGAAGGAATCAGTGGGAAGCCATATACCAAATAGCGCATACCTTCGATTTTGAAAGTTGATGGATTGAACTGAGCCTTATTTACTTTGCCGCTGTTGAATAGTTCGAGTGTCAACATCAGCCAATGTTCATGTTTCGAAAAGCTATTTCCGCCGGATATACAGCCTTCGAATTCACCATCATGGTTTACATGATTGATGTACATGTATTTTTTAATGTTATCCAAGGAAAGCTTTTCAAACGGAAACTTTGAAGCGATGAGCCTGAAATAACAACCATGAACTTTTAAATCTGCATATTGAACTATCAACGGATCATCAAAGGCATCAAAGTATGGTCGCCACTCTAAGCGGAAGTCAGCTCCTGTATTTACAATAAACTTGGAATCTTCAGGTAACCCTAATACTTGGTATATCACTGAAACTAACTCTAAAGTTTCGATATCTACCAGCATCAAGCTTTCAATTTCAGATGCCATTGAGGTGATTTCCTGATGAAGTGATTCAATGATTTCCGAATCATCGTATTCATTGATCATCAAGTATTTAAATGATTCGTGTTCTAGAATTGAATTAAGATTGTGGGTATCAAAAGCTTCATGCAGACGCTCATGCGCTTGTGTAAAGTGAGCACAGCTATAGACACCTCTACTCCAAAGTCCTTGTGCATATAAATCTGGTAACTCAAAAAGTAATGCGAAGTCTTTAGCTTGTTTATTTAACTTATTTTTTAATTGATATAGCGAGATCATTTAGTTCTCCAAACAACTTCTCAATAAACAATGGCCTACCAACACATTGCTTTATTTATTGTTCAAATAACCAAACTTTTCGGATGCTCCGCTTCACTGTTCACATTCTTCAGCCGAAAAACATGCGTAGGCGTAGGCTGTCCGTTCAGCCTTCATCTTATAATATCGCCAAAAAACAAAATGACAACTTACGTATTTGTACAACTTTAGGTAGATATTTTGAGTTTGAACTCTGAAAAGCTAAGCCCAAATAGGGATACGACCATTTCTTCATTTATATTGGAGCCGGGAAATTTTTTTTCAAAATTTCCAATAATGCTATCTAAGTGGCTAGCTAATATTTTTACTAAAAATATTTCCGAGTTTGGTGAGAGCGCAGACAGTGCTATCAATGGGTTGTCAAAAGATTCAGCTTTTATTTTTACTAGTAAATCACTGTAACTGTCACAGCCGTAAAGACAAATAGCTGCCCCTTCTTGCGCCTGTCCAAGGGGAATAGTTAATAATTTAGATAATCGTTTTGCCTGCCTTTTTATATTTACTAGCAGGTCTTCTTTATTAAAAGACATCAATACACCAAAAAACGGCAACGCTAGGCCACGCACCTATGTCACTCAGTTTTTATGTGAATATTTAATCTTTTAGTTCAGAGTAAATCCATTTCGTCCTATTTTCGTGGGAACGGGCTTCTCTGAAAAGCCACTGCAAAAAGCAGTGGCTATTGTCGCAATATTATAAGGAAATGTGAATTGTCGTTTGATGCCTACATGTTCTTTTCAGTGAATTCAGCCAAGCTACTACGCTCGACTTCATCAAAGATCAGCACTGATCCTTTTTCATAATGACGATACACATTAACAGCCGCACTTGCACCAGACGAAGCAGGTGTTACAAACTTATCATCAATCTGGGCAAGGTTACCAAGTACAATTGTACGACAATTTTTACCTCCCCTACTAAGCATCCCTTTAATTTGAGCGCGTGTCATATTTTGAGCTTCATCAATGATTAAAACAGCATCGTCTATTGAACGGCCTCGAAAGTAAGCCATACTAGTAAATTCTATATTGGCTTTTTCGATCACATGCTCAACTGTTGCATGAATATTTGTTTCATGATTATCATCTGAATGCATTGAAATTAATGCATCGGTAATGCCTGCCAGAAGAGGCATCGATTTTTCAGTTAAATCCCCCGGAAGAAATCCGGGATCGTCGTCCATGAAGTCTCTAGAGCGTACCACAACGATTTTTTTGTACTTTTTCAACTCCAATACTTGATGCAGCGCCGAAGCAACTGCCAAAAAAGTTTTTCCGGAGCCAGCAGGGCCAAGGATGATATTTAAGTCATAGTAAGGGTCTGTTAATTGGCTTAAAGCTACCGCTTGACGCTGATTTTTTGGCAATATGCCCCATACCTTTTCTTGCTTACGAGGCAATAACTTTGTGTATACCTCAGTATCAGTCACTTCTGAAATCCGGCCAATGTGTCCGGCTTCATCGTACCAATACATGTTTGGCTGAACTTCATCGTTGAACAAGCTGATTGGGAATGTATAAACCTCTCCTGAGACTTTGAAATCTTTATCTGATTCAATTCGATCAAAAAGATCACCCTCAAAAGCTTGTACGCCTGTATAAAGCAAATCTATATCTGCGATTTGATTATCAACGGATACATCTTCAGCCATAACACCAACAGTTCGAGCTTTTAATCGCATATTGATGTCGCGGCTAACGATGGTAACGTCTTTATCTAACTCTTTCTGAAGATGCAGTGCATAGTTAATTATTCTGTTATCAGCATCGCTACCAATCGTGTGCTTTAACTCTTTTGCCATGTCCAATTGAGTATCAATACCAATGAACAACTTGCCTCTTTTAGCTGTTTCAGTAGAAGGCAGTGGAATACCTGCTTCCATTTCTTCTGCACTGTGCCCGTTTATAATGTCTTCAAGCATACGGATACATACACGAGCATCCGCACTTACCGATTTATTAGTTCTCTCTTTTAAGTTATCTAATTCTTCTAGAACTGTTAGACAGATGTATACATCTTCACTGTAAGCGAGCAATGACTTTGGATCATGAACTAGTGCCGATGTATCTAACACTCTTGGATTTCTATTTTCACTTGGATTATTCATTTTAGTTCTCCTTTGAGAACGATTTTCATTAATTAGCATTTTAGATTTACCTTAGCTTTATTATTTTTGTTTGTGCCTTCTTGCAGGTTAAATCCGTTATTTATATTTATTGATTAATGGTTCTATTCTTTAAGTCACACTTAATGACATGTTAGAGAGATTAGATCTTAGCCTGTTATAAATGCTCAATTTCTTCAGTAAGAATAAGGTCTGTAGATAGGTCTGCACAAATATTGAAAAAAAGCTTGCAGTAATACCTGTTTTACCACAACCGGCAGGACCAGTGAGTATAACTAAATCAATACTCGGGTCTAATAGCGCGTCCATGGCCATACCTTGGTAGATATTTTTAGGATGAATACCCCAAGCTTGCTTTGCCATCAATCGTTCGCGACTTAAATCCGTGATAGCAAACTTTTCCTCATCCCAACCGGTTACTTTACCGGCAAAGTGCTCGCCTTCATCAATTAAATATTCATTCATATAGCGATTGGGTAGCACTTGGTGCTTGATATAGTGCGTGGTGTTGCGGCCTTGAGTTTCACTTTCACATTCTTGTACATGCTGCCAAAAGTCACCACTAAATTGATGATAGCCCTTAGTTAAAAATTGAATATCGTCAATGAGCTGATCGGTTCGGTAATCTTCAACATAAGCCAAACCTGCGCCTTTGGCTTTTAAGCGCATATTGATATCTTTGGTGACTAACACCACTTTGTTTTTGGGGTGTTTTCCTTGTAAATAGATGGCGCTATTAATAATGCGGTTGTCGTTTTCATTAAACGATAATTTTACTTTACTCTCGGCTAAGGCGTAATCATTGATGATGGCTAAACAACCACTCGGGTGTAACTCGTCATTTTGTGGCAGTTTAACCCCAGCAACTATTTGCTCTGGCGTGGCATTGGCTAGGGTGTCTTCTAGGGCTCGAATGGCGACTCGTGCATCTCGACTAACATCTTTTTGTCGATCTTTTATAGAGTCTAACTCTTCTAATACTGTCATAGGGATGACGACGTCGTGTTCTTTGAAAGAGAGAAAAGCGAAAGGTTCGTGTAATAAAATATTGGTGTCTAAAACATAAATTGTTTTTTCTGTTGCCATATTATCGTCCTTTACCAAGTGAAGGCTCTACAGCAATTTTCAAATTAGCTGCTAGAAGCCAAAAAAATTGATAACTACTTAGCGCACCAGATATTTTTATCCGTATCTATGATGCGATTATCAGTAAACTAAGCGATTTAACTCCTTTTTATAGCACCACCTTAACACCACTTTGACAGCTTATTACCTCGCAAGCAAGTATCTTTTCGGTCTATTATTGACCGTTATTTGAGCGGTCATCTGTTAATGTTTAGCCATTGATTTTTCTTTACTCGCCAGTAATCGCAAATAGGCTTGGTTGATGCTATCTAACACTTGGTTTTGCTTAATGCTCTGTAACCCTTGGTTAAACAAGCGAATCAGGTTATGCGCATCAGGATGGCTTTTCGCAACAATAAAATGTAGCGGCTCTTGTGCAACAGACATGGGTAACACCTTTAGCGATTGATATTGTTTATTTTGCAGTATGCTATTGTATTGGTTTACTAACACCACATCGGCCCAACCACTAAGCACCTTGTCTAAGCAATCGCGTGTGGTGGGTGCATGCGTGGTATTTTTGTCCGTAACTATGGCTAAAAAGTCCTGTGCTGAACTAAAGCCATAGGGCAAACAAAAGGTGTAAACTTTAAGATCTGAAACGGTTGTTGCCTTGACATTTTGCTGAGCGATTATTTTGATCGGTACATAATTTATAGGCTCAGAATAATAAAAGTCATTATGTCGCTGTTCAGTACTGATATAGGGAAAGGCACCATCAACATGATTCATTTCAGTGCTGGCCAGCACCCGAGACCAAGGTAACGGCTTGATGGTCAAGGTAATATTTAGCTGTTGAAATACCGCCTTTACAATCGCACTTGACCAGCCCCCGTTTGGCAACCTACTGTCAATAAAAGGCGAGTAGTGCGTACCAGTGGCCAATACCACCTGAGATAGTCTTGCTTTACTGTCAGCAGTGCTTAAAGCTTGCGCAGCCCCTGAATATATCATCAGAATCAATAGTAGCACTATCAAGATCTGGCGCCACAATTGCCACTGTTTTGACTGCTGATGATTTGCTATTACTTGGCTTGGGTACTCAATCATATAAAACGGCTTCCTTGCGTTGAAAATTATCGCAGCGCTTTTCTCTTTAACGAAAAAACGATAACCCGCCAAGGTGATGTTATTTTCACTAAAAAAATCAGCTTTTGCGGAATTATTTAATGATCACTTCTATGATTAACGATACTATAGCGCCCTTTTTTTGCCGTGTCATGATTACGCGAATTATTAAGTTGGAGTTTTTTCTATGTCATTTTACCCCGGACAACGCTGGATTAGTGATAGTGAGTCAGAACAAGGGTTAGGTACAGTAACCGCTGTTGAAGGTCGCTTTGTTACTATCGTATTTACCGCCACAGGGGATGCTAGACAATATGCCATAGATAATGCACCACTGACGCGAGTCACGTTTAATGCTGGCGATACCATCCCTAGCCATGAAGGCTGGACTTTAACGGTTGAGTCTGTTCAAGAAAGCAACCACTTACTTACTTATACTGGTACTCGCAACGATACTGGCGAAAGTTGTTCGTTAAAAGAAGTGATGATAGATCATTTCATCAAGTTTAATAAACCCCATGACCGCCTACTAAACGGACAAGTTGATCGGTTAGACTGGTTTCGACTACGCAAAGATTGTCTTCATCATCAGTACCAACAACAACAGTCAGAATTAATGGGGCTGTGTGGCGGTCGCGTTAGCTTAATACCGCATCAATTGTATATTGCTGAAGAAGTTGGCAGTCGCTTTGCGCCTCGTGTGCTACTGGCAGATGAAGTGGGGTTAGGTAAAACCATAGAGGCTGGCTTGATCATTCACCAGCAACTTGTCACTGGCCGTGCCGCGCGCGTATTAATTATTGTCCCTGAGTCACTAATGCACCAGTGGTTAGTAGAAATGCTCAGACGTTTTAATTTGCAATTTAGTATCTTTGATGAAAGTCGTTGTCAAGAAACCGCCCATGATAGTGACAGTATAAATCCATTTAGCACTGAGCAACTGGTGCTTGTGAACCTAGACTTTGTCACTAATAACCCGCGCTGGTATGAGGCTATGATCGATGAAGAATGGGATTTAATGGTGGTTGATGAAGCCCACCATTTAAGCTGGCAAAAAGACAATGCTAGCCTAGAGTACCAATGTATTGAGCAATTAGCTCAACACATTCCAGGTGTGTTACTACTCACGGCAACACCCGATCAACTAGGTCATGAGGGACACTTTGCTCGTTTGCGTTTACTCGACCCCGATCGCTTCTTTGATTACGACAAATTTACCGAAGAAGAACAGCACTATAGCGAAGTCGCAGATGCCGCAAATACTTTAGTAACTGACCAAGCGCTAAGCAAAGCGCAAATCACAACCATAGCTAATTTATTACAGGCAAGCAGCGACAGTGCTCATATTACGGCATTAAATCATCATGAACACAGCGAACAAGCAACCGCGCGCCAACATATTTTACAACAACTACTAGATCGCCACGGTACCGGTCGTATTTTATTTCGCAATAGTCGTAATACCATTAAAGGCTTTCCAGATCGTGAGTTACATGCCACGCCTTTACTCATGCCAGATGCCTATCAAGACACCATCAATGAGCTGTTACTTTCCAATACCGCTGAAGACTTAAGCACACAAGCACAAGCCAAGCTTATATTTACCCCTGAAGTTTTATATAGCTTAGATAGTCATGATGCATGGTATGACCTAGACCCAAGAGTTGACTACTTAATTGAGCTATTGCAATCATTAAAAAAAGCCAAAGTGTTAGTGATTTGTGCTCATGCACAAACCGCCATCGACTTAGAAACAGCGTTAAGAGTTAAAGCAGGCATGCGTGCCGCGGTTTTCCATGAAGGGCTCAGTATTTTTGAGCGTGATCGCGCCGCTGCTTACTTTGCGCAGGACGAAGACAGTGCACAAGTTTTATTGTGCTCAGAAATCGGCAGTGAAGGACGCAACTTTCAATTTGCCCATCATTTGGTGTTATTTGATTTACCACGCAACCCCGATCTACTTGAACAACGTATTGGCCGATTAGACCGAATTGGTCAAACGCAAACCATACGTATACATGTACCTTACTTTCAAGACTCAGCACAAAGCTTGTTGTTTAAGTGGTATAAACACGCCTTAAATGCCTTTGAGCACACCTGCATTACCGGCCATGCAGTGTTCCAAGCGTTTGGTGATAGCCTGTTGCAACTTGCGTTAACCGCGAACTGGGATTCTGCCGACGCAGAAAATTTATTGGCGCAAAGTCATGATAAACACCTGAGCATTAAGCAAGACTTAGAATCTGGTCGCGATAAGTTACTTGAACTGCATTCTTCTGGACAAGGCAAAGCGCAAGCTTTGGTAACAAAAATTGCCAAACTTGATCAACAAATTCATTTGCCACAATTTATGTTTCAATTGCTAGATGTGTTTGGTATTGCGCAAGATGATAAAGCCGACAATGCTATCGCCTTGCAACCGACAGAACATATGCTCAATAGCAATTTTCCGTGTTTACCTGAAGATGGCACGACCATTACCTTTAATCGTGAAACCGCCTTGGCAGTGGAAAACTACCAATTACTCACTTGGGATCACCCTATGGTGCGTGGCGCCATGGATTTAGTACTCTCGGATGACATAGGTAATGCCAGTATTGGTATCTTGAAAAATCCTGCGCTACCTGCGGGCACATTTTTTATAGAATGTATATTTACCTTAGCCGCTATCGCTCCGAGTAAGTTGCAATTAGGCCGCTACTTGCCGACAACGCCGGTGCGTATTTTAGTTGACAAAAATGGCAACGACTTAGCCGATAAAGTCAGTGAAGCAGTTTTAGATCAGCAATTAACACCCGTTAAAAAACAGGTAGCCTTGCAATTAGTCAAAGCGCTCAGATCACAGGTTGCGCCATTAGTCGCCAAAGCAGAGCAGCATGCTGAGCAACAAATTGCTAGCATACAGCAAAAAGCCCTGTCTGCTATGCAAGCTGCGATGGACGAAGAGTATCAACGCTTAACAGCGCTTAAGGCCATTAATCCCAGCGTCCGTCAGCAAGAAATTGACTTTATTTTAATGCAAAAAAATGCCTTGGCAGAATACATTGATAAAGCCCAACTAAATTTTGAAGCCGTGCGGTTAATTGTGGTTAGTAGCTAGGGCAGTGAGCATTCAATCCCCCTTAACCCTATACTCTTGCGCTCAGTGTTATCACTATCGTGCTAGCAACTGCGCCAAGAGTTATTGAAGCAAAGGACAAAAATATGGGTGCTAATCCAGACTTTATCTATCAGCCACCATTACAGCCTTATCTTGATATTGTTTATCAAGACGCTGATTTGGTCGTACTGAACAAGCCCAGTGGTTTGCTAACTGTGCCCGGTCGATTACCAGAGCATCAAGACTGCTTACAAAATAGGGTCTTAAAAGTATTGCCAACTGCAACGGTTGTGCACCGCTTAGACATGGCAACCTCTGGCATTATTTTAATGGCGTTAAATAAGCCGGCACATGTCGCTATTAGCCAGCAATTTGAAAAACGCCAAACACAAAAACACTATATTGCGCGAGTATTTGGCAAAGTAACGCCATTAACTGGCAGCGTTGAACAGCCTTTGATATGTGACTGGCCAAATCGCCCCAAACAAAAAGTAGACCATGAGCATGGCAAACCCGCGTTGACTCACTACAAAGTTTTAAGTTATGACGAAAATATCGATGACTACTGCACCAGTTTGCTGGAGTTAACCCCAGTTACTGGCCGCTCGCATCAACTACGGGTGCATATGCTGGCACTCGGGCACCCAATACTTGGTGACCGACTATACGCTCACGCACAGGCACTGACCGCCAGTAGTCGTTTACAATTACACGCGCATACACTACAAATAAAGCATCCGGTATCGGGGCAAGCAATCATATTTTCTAGGCCTTGCCCTTTTGACTAAGGTCTATTGACCTTTCCGGGTTAACAGCCTCTAATGAGGGTTACTCATGAAAAAAGGGTTAAGGTCGATAACAACTTAACTGCTTTTAGCGTCATTGCACGTTGCGCCATTATCAAGAGAATAACTGTCTATGCCCGATAAAAACACGCCGATTTATATTTGCTATTTTTTTAGCTTACTGCTGCTCTTAATCCATAGCCCTAAAATATTGGCTAACGATAACCCATTGCAAAGTAGCAACGCCCAGCAACAAACTGGCGAAACCCCTGCCCCTAATGCAAATAAGCAACCTAGCGATACTAACAAACAAGCGGATGATCATAGTCACCAAGTGATCATTGAGCCACCACTAGACGCATTTAACTTACAGCAACAAGACATTGAGCACTTCTTAACATCAGAGGCAGTAACGCCTTTATTGGTGGGAGATGAAAAATATATCACCTTAATCAAAGAGCACACTACGGCGATTAACCAAGGTGTGATGGTACTAATTCCAGATTGGCAACAGGGTATTGTGTCGCCAAATGCCCTCACGCAATTGCAGCAAAACTTACCAGGTCTTGGTTGGACAACCATAACCTTACATCCACCTCATCAGCCGCAAAATTACCCGTCTCAGGCATTAACGGCAACGGAGCGCCAAGATGAAAACCGCGAAAAGCTCGCCAGTTACAGCAAAAAGCTAGCCGCGATAATGCACGCCGTTTTAAACAAAGCACAAAACTACCCTGGGGTCATTGTCATTGTTGCTGAAGGCAATCACAGCGCTATTTTGCTCGACATCTATCAACAAGGCATAGTGCAGCCGCCAGCGGCTATGGTGTTACTCAGTAGCTATATGCCAACCACGGCAGCGAGCGCTAAGCTAAGCCAGCACGTTGCTGCAGCTAACTACCCGTTATTAGATCTTTACTTACAACGTGATAACCGCTTAGTGTTAATGCAAGCCAAGCAACGCTTAGCTGCAGCGAAAAGAAGCATGAAAGTTGACTACCGACAAAAGCAAATCAACAATCAAATTACCGCTTATTATCCGAAAAGTGGCTTAAGCAAAGAAATTCTCAGTTGGCTCAGTAGCTTAGGTTGGTAAGCTAGGGGCTTTATTCATTAACATAAAGCGCCACTTTACCTTGTTCACCTGCCGCTAAAATCACGTGCTCACTACTGGCAAGTGTATAAAAGCCAGCTTGTGTTTTCGCGGCGCTGGCATCGTCAAACGCTTGCCAATGCTGGCCTTGATCAAAAGAGATATCACTCCCCGTTCTACCACTGATAATACAAACGCTGTTATTGCAGGCCATTGCGGTGCGCAATCCCCGTAGGCCGGCGTCAACTGGCTGCCACTGTTGTTGCGCATAAACCGCGATATTTTGATATTGCTGCGCTCTTTGTTGGTAGTCGCCGCCAAGCACAAACACCTGTTGGCGTTGATTCAAAGCAAGCGCATAACCGCCGGCAGTGGCCGTTGCTCGAAATAATGGCACGGCTTGTCGGCGCCAACTTTCCCCCCAATCATTGCTGTAATAAACCGAGGCCGCAAAGCCACCGGTAGTTAACCAAGCTTGACCATTAGCGCCAGTGATCAGCGTGTTACCGCTAGCCGCAAACGCTGCCTCATTGTCAGCTATTGTTGGCAGTTTATCTAATGCTATTCTCCGCCAGGTTTTGCCACCATCTTGAGTTTTTTTAATCACATAATAGCCATCTACTGGGTCGCCCAATAACAGCCCGGTATTTTTATCCCAAAACGCTATGGCATTAAAAAAACCCGACTTTGCCGCATTTAAGAGTAAGCGCTGCCAAGTTTTGCCAGCATCTAGGGTTTGATACAAAACCGATTGCGGGCCTGTACCTGCGCCCATGACAATGGCATGGTTGTGATCAAATAGCGCTATATCACGAAAGTCTGTCGTGATTTCAGCGCTTACTGATCTATCGTGCCATGTTTTACCCGCATCTTGACTAACAAACACGGTATTATTACTGCCTGTTACCCAAAGTGAATTTTGATAAACAGCACTACCCCGCAATGACGCTTTGTTATTAAGATCTATCCGTTGCCAAGTGCCAGACTGGGCATGCACCGCTTGACTCAACACAAGCACCAGCAATATGAATGCATTCATTAAAGCCCAACCAGGCGCGGCTATATTTTTTAACACAACGTTTCTATTCAACACCGTTTATTCTCGTTATTTAATGAGGTTTGGCGTCGCCGGCTAACTTGCCTGAGTGACGCAGTAAATTGGCGATATCTTCTTTGATCAAATACAGCGCAGGGATCAAAAACAGTGTGATCACTGTGGCAAAAACAATACCAAATCCCAAGGAAATCGCCATAGGAATAATAAACTGCGCTTGTAAGCTTTGCTCAAAATAGAGGGGAAAAATACCAAAAAAGGTCGTTAACGAGGTCAATAATATCGCCCGAAACCTTTGGCAACCGGCAGCACTGACGACATCGAACATACTGCGCCCTGAGCCTTTCGCTTTATTAATAAAGTCCACCATGATCAAGCTATCGTTTACCACGACTCCCGTTAGCGCAATAAAGCCAAACATCGACATCATATTAATGGTATGCCCTAACAACCAATGGCCAATAATGGCGCCAATAATGCCAAATGGAATTACTGACATGATCACTAGAGGTTGGCTATATGATTTAGTGGGAATGGCGATTAAACCATAAATTAAAAACAATGCACCTATGGCAGCATAGCCAAGCTGAGCCAGAAAATCAGCTTGCTCCTTACTAGCCCCTTCAACCCCATAGTTAACACTGGGGTAATCGGCTAATATTTCAGGAATGTGCGTTTGATTCATTTCGCTGACCACTTTACGCGATTCAACTTTTTCACTATCTATATCAGCGGAAATGGTGATCGAGCGCTGCTTATTAATGCGGGTGATGGTAGAAAATCCTTGTCCTATGGCAATATCAGCCACTTGATAAAATGGCACTTGCTCACCACTTGGGGTTCTAATCCACATGTTTTCTAGGTCTGAAACCGATAAACGGCTTGCTTCAGGATAACGTACCATCACTTTTAATTCATCACGACCACGCTGAATGCGCTGCGCTTCATCGCCATAAAACGCTTGTCTGACTTGTTTAGCTAAAGCCGCTAAAGTTAAGCCTAGCACTTCGGCTTCGGGCTTAATACTTAACTTGATTTCTTGACTGCCACGACTAAATGAATGCCTGACATCATAAACGCCATCATAACGATTCAATTGTGCTTGAATGTCTTCTGCCGCGGCTTCTAGCTCGTGATCATTTTGCCCTGTCAGCTGAAACTCTATTGCCGCACCACCGCCAGCATTTGTTCCCGCAAAAAAGCGTAACTCTTTCACGCCGGGTATTTCGCCTATTTCATCTCGCCATAGCTTTTCAATTTGATAGGCATCAAGCTCACGTTGCTCTGGTTTCACTAACTCTAAAATAATGGTTGCTTTGCTATTACCATTAGTAAAAACCATTTTGTGCTTAACAAAGCTTAGCCCTTGATAAGGATTGTTTTTTGCGACATTCTTAACCGCTTGCTCAACCTGGGCTATGGCTTTATTACGCTGCTGCGCGGCACTGCCATCAACCATGGTAATACTACCTTGAATAAAGTCACTGGGAATATTCGGAAACACTTCTAGCTTCACAAAGGCACCGGCAATTAAACTTACCGACAAGATTAATAGTGCCACAAAAATCGCCATCGTGTTATAACGTGCACGTAACGCCTTTTCCACCAAGGGCTTGTAGACAGTTAGAATAAAATTATCTAGCCCTGCTTTAAAACGCATTTGAAAGCGCTCTAAAAAGTTTGCCTTGGCGATATCTAAGGGCACATATTTCATGTGAGCTAAATGGGCGGGTAATATCCATTTCGACTCAATTAAAGAAAACACTAAGCAGAAACTTACCACTATGGATATTGAGCGGAAAAATGCCGCGAAAGTCGCATCGATAAACAATAAAGGTGTAAACGCGGCTATGGTGGTTAAAACGCCAAAGGTTGCTGGCATGGCCACTCGTAACGTGCCACGAATAACGCTTTCGCGCGAGTGACCGCTTTTTTCCACTTCTGCATAAGCACTTTCGCCTATCACTATGGCATCATCGACTACAATACCTAGCACCATAATAAAGGCAAACAAACTCAGCATATTAATTGATACCGACCATTCCCCAAGCAAGGGCATCATTAATAAAGCACCAAAAAAGCTGATAGGAATACCCAACATCACCCAAAACGCAATTTTGATCCGTAAAAACAAGGCTAAAATGATAAAAACTAAAAACGCCCCTAGCATCATATTACTGATCATCATATCTAAACGTTCGGCAAGGTAATAAGAGCTATCACCCCATACCGTTAATTTTGCGCCACTGGGTAGCTGCTGATTTTTTGCTTCGACATATGCTCGCACTTGCGCTGCAATCGCAAGATCATTTTGATCACCGGTAGATTGCACCATAATGCTAGAGGTATTCTCATCATCAAAAGTGGCAAAGTCTTCACGCTCAACAAAACCATCTTTAATTTCAGCTATATCTGACAGCACCAGCCGTGTGCCGTCTGGCGCTGTGCGTAGTGCTAAATCACTAAATTCTTTGCCGGTATAGGCTTGGCCTTGGGTACGCAATAAAATATCACCGGCGCGGGTTTTAATTGTGCCACCTGGCATATCAATAGAGGCGCTGCGTACCGCTTGTGTAATTTCATCAAAACTTAATTGGTATTGCAGTAGCTTATCTTCACTCACTTCAATGGCAATTTCATAATCTCGACTACCGACAATTTCAGCGCTATTAACATTGGGTAGCGCCATGATCTCATCACGAATATTTTGCGCCATCACTTGCCGAGCGCCACGCGCCATAGGGCCACTAACCGAAAGCCACATCACTTGACCTTTAAATTCTTGTTTGGTGATGATAGGTTTTTCGGCTTGCTCTGGAAACGTGGTAATGGCATCGACCTGCATTTGCACTTCATCAAGCTTCTCAGACATTGAATAACCAGACTGCAGCTCAATTGTGACTATACCAACCCCTTCCCGCGCGGTTGAGGTAATGCGCTTAATGCCTTCAATATCTTCTAGTGACTCTTCAACTTTGAGAATTACCGCTTGTTCCACTTCTTCTGGCGCGGCACCTAAGTGCGGTACTAGCACTTGAATGCTATTAGGATTAAATTCAGGAAACATTTTTTTATTAATGCCCTGATAGGAAAAAAAGCCCGCCACTAAGATGAACAACATCAGTAGATTGGCTGCGACACTGTTATGGGTAAACCAAGCAATAATGCCGGTAAATTTTTCTGTTGGTTGAGGCGTTAACGCGTCACTCATAGTGCATTACCCTGTGCATTTTCTGCCGCTAGAGAGTTTGGCTCATCCTGCGTTTGGTTGTCTACCAGCTCTCCCACAACCCGCAACGCCATGCCATCGACGGGTGTTTGTAGTTGTGTTGTCACTAACCTCAGCCCTGGCGCAAATTGGTCATAACTGTAAACATGCTCGGCATCATGTCGTAAAATATTGATTTTTTGTATTTTTAATCGGTTATTTTCATCAATCAAGTACAGCTGATTAGCACCATGCAAGGCTTCACGAGGGAGCGTAACAATATCGGTTACCTCTTTACCGGTAATTTTGGCTTTCACAAAAGTACCTATGCGTAATTCTTGCGATTTATTTGCTGAAAAAATACCATACGGATCGTTAATTTCTGCCACCACATAGTGCACTCGGCTGCGGCTGTCCACTTCCCCTTCATAACGGCTCAAGCTTGCAGGCCAGTGATATTCTTTGCCGCCAATATGGTAATAAATATCGATATTTGATAACGCGGCAGGGGGTTGATTGATTTTTGGTAAGGTTAAAAACTCAACATCGCGCTGCTTGATCGGCAACCTCACCTCGGCATAATCAACCGCAAATAACGTGGCTAGCACAGAGCCGGCATTAACATATTGACCAATGTCGACTTGTTGCGCTTTAATTATCGCGTCATAAGGCGCTGTGATATGCGTTCGCGCCAATTTAACCTTGGCGTCAAGCACATCAGCCTTCGCGGCATTAACATCGGCTTGTGCTTTTTGTAGTTGCGGTACGCGTATTGCCAATATAGGCGCCTCAGATAACGCTCTACCCGTTAAACGCCACTCGTCTTCTGCTTGTTTTTTTCGTGCTTGCTCTTCAACTAACAGCGCTTTTGCCGCCTCTAAACGTGCTTGTGCCTGCAACAGCGCAACTTGATAACGACTGTCATTAATTTGCAACAACACCTCGCCTTTACTAAAGAAGCCACCCACTTGAAATTTTTCATTTACTGTATCGATTTGCCCTGCAACCTCTGAAACTATCTGGGTTTGTGTGCGTGGTACAAGATTACCTTGGCTGGCAATAGTAAAGCTTAGATTGGCTCGAGCGATCTCTTGCACTTCCACTAAAGGAGGCTTAATAATGACCGGCTTTTTCGCGGGTTTAGGTGATAAAACTGCAAAAATAATCAAGCCGATAACCGCAGCAACTATAATGGCAATAGGGGTTAAAACATAACGTAGTGGGATCATACGTCTTGAGGATTTATTATTATTCTCTACAACAGCACTCATGATTGACTCTCGAGTAATCGCTAATGAATTGTCTTTAGCTATGACAAATTTTAATGCATTAAGAGTAACTTAGCGTTTGAAGTTAGCCAAGCACTAACTTAGTTACAGCGTTTAGCTGGCACTAGTGATCAGCAAAGATATCAAAAAATGTCAGCCATATTACTTTTGGCTATCGTCGGCTAATGCTTATTAACAAACTTAGCCCATGATAAGAGTAACTCTCGAAAGTCTTCGCGACCACAAGTTGAGGAGTCTTGCTGATCAAAGTCAATATCATCTTCTAGCAATGCCTCAGGCAGCACTTCAACGCCGTTCATGCTGGCGTTGGTTTGCACCGTCACGTCACCGCGATTAAAAATAACACTATACTCGCTGCCGGTGATCATAATTTCTGATTGTTTTTCTTGTTCTATATCAGCCAATGCCGTCAGTAACTGAGCTAGCTTTTCAGCATTTGTGCCCACTTCAACCTCTAACCAAGGACCAATAACCTCATGCTCAAGTGAAAACTTTGCACTTGCCACACCGGTTATGGGGTCATCTATAAATTGATATTCCATAGCTACCTCTTAAAGCGCACACTGCTTGGTGCTAATATTGGGCCTGAAAAGTGATTATATTACGGCCGATTGCGTTAATCATTACTGCAAATCTATGCAATGAATTTAAGCACGTCAGAGCTGTTGCTCATCTGTCACCCTGCCCTTTTATTGTAGCAAAATCTCGCGCTTTAACACTTACCTATATCAAGTTTACTTTATCTTTTTTACCCCTTGATACAGACATATTGCGCGCATTTTTTCTCGAACAATCACCATGTTGTTGTGTATTTAGGCTTAAATTTTTGATCATAAACACTAATACAATATCGGCGATAAAAATACGCGAGTATATATAGGTTGTAGCCTAGAGTTGAATGGAACTTAAGCGAAAATTTGGCATCTATAGCCCATACCATTACCTAGTTATTACTGATGATATTGTGCCAAACGGACGTTACACTGCGGTTATTTTATCTTTGCTTTTGCATGCGCTAATGCTAGCGTTTATCTTACTTACAAAGACGAACAAACAGTCAAGCAGCCATGATAGCCCCAAAAAAGTTGCCATTAATAGCTACCTGTATCATGCCCCTAAACGCGCCGCTGAAAAAGCAAATACTTTTGACATGCAAGCAACACAAAATGCATCACCGCCAGCGCCGACTGAAGCCATAAAGCAAAGTCACGCACTTAGCGCTAAAGCTGCAGAGATTATCGTACCAACACTTGATATTGAAAAGCAGCCGGTCAGCAAAGCGCAGGCCATCTCTAAGCCCACCACTGAGGTTAACAAACTCAGTGCTTTTAGCCAGTTGCAGACTTTGCGCCAAACCCTGAAGCAAAATTCAGCCACTAAGCTTAGCCAACCGCCGAAAAACACACTATCGCCATCAATATTTAACCCGCATCCAACGCGGGTTCCGCACTCGGTGCCACTAAAAGATGCCATTAAAGCGCGTGAACAAAGCACGAAAAAACTCGGCGCAGGTATCGTGATGAGCAAAGGCGATAATGGTGTCTGCTCGATAACACAGGATTTAAGCGCTTTTGGGTTAACTGAGGGCTCATCAACGCAGTACTTTAATTGTGGTGAAAGTAAGTTTGAGAAAAATTTTCGACGTCATATGCAAAACGTTAACGCTAAGCTGACGGAGCAATGAAAGGGAAGCTTTGATGTTAGAGCTTTAAGTTGGCAGGCAAAAGAAAAGTGCCATGTGCAAGTGATAGGCTGATAGTTAAGCACAGCCGCCAGCAACGCCCAAATCTGACTTGTTGGGGGTTACTGACGGCCGACATCGTCGAGGTTACCGCTGGATAAATAACGCTGTTAATTATCCAGCTGATAAGCCGACGTTTAGGCTTCTACTTGTAAAATCACATTGTCGGCTTTTTTGGTATAACTTTCCATTTGATGAAAGTTCAAGTAACGGTAAGTATCGGCAGCAGTAGCGTTAATTTCTGAGGCATACTGCATATACTCGTCAACTGTTGGAATTCTCCCTAAGATAGCGCCAACACCGGCCAACTCTGCTGATGTTAAAAATACATTAGCCCCATTGCCTAAACGGTTAGGGAAGTTACGCGTTGACGTTGACAATACCGTCGATTTCTCTTCAACTCGTGCTTGGTTACCCATACATAATGAACAGCCTGGTGTTTCCATGCGGGCACCGGCTTTGCCATATATGCTGTAATAGCCTTCTGCCGTGAGTTGATCTCTATCCATTTTAGTCGGTGGTGCCACCCATAAACGCGTCGGTAAGGTTTTACCAAATTTTTCAATTAACTTACCCGCAGCGCGAAAATGACCTATGTTAGTCATACACGAGCCGATAAAAACTTCATCGATTTGGGTATTGGCAACATCAGACAAGAGTTTGGCATCATCAGGGTCGTTAGGACAACAAACAATCGGCTCGGTTATTTCCGCTAAGTCGATTTCTAGAATATGCGCGTACTCTGCATCTTTGTCGGCTGACATTAACGACGGGTTCGCTAACCATGCTTCCATGGCTTTAATACGACGCGTAATAGTGCGAACATCACCGTAACCTTCACTGATCATCCATTTAAGCATGACAATGTTAGAGTTTAAGTACTCAGCCACCGACTCTTCTTCAAGTTTAATGGTACAACCTGCGGCAGAACGTTCCGCTGAGGCGTCTGATAATTCAAAGGCTTGCTCAACGGTTAAGCCTTTAAGGCCTTCAATTTCAAGCACTCGACCGGAAAATTCATTAATTTTGCCTGCTTTTTCAACTGTTAATAAGCCATTTTTAATACCATAGTAAGGAATAGCATGTACTAGGTCACGCAATGTGATGCCAGGTTGCATTTCCCCTTTAAAGCGTATCAATACCGACTCGGGCATATCCAATGGCATCACACCGGTGGCCGCCGCAAAAGCAACCAAGCCTGAGCCCGCAGGGAAAGAGATGCCTAACGGGAAGCGCGTGTGAGAGTCACCACCGGTACCTACGGTATCTGGCAATAACATACGGTTTAACCACGAATGAATAACACCATCACCTGGGCGTAATGACACCCCGCCACGATTCATCATAAAGTCAGGTAAGGTATGATGTGTCACAACGTCAACAGGCTTAGGGTATGCCGAGGTATGACAGAATGATTGCATAGTTAAATCTGCTGAAAATCCTAAACAGGCTAAATCTTTCAGCTCGTCACGGGTCATAGGTCCTGTGGTATCTTGCGAGCCCACTGTGGTCATTTTAGGCTCGCAGTATTGACCAGCACGAACTCCGTCAACACCACAGGCCTTACCAACCATTTTTTGCGCTAATGTAAAGCCTTTAGTCGATGCTTCTGGCGCAATTGGCGAAGCAAATAGGTCAGTTGCACCTAAACCTAATGCTTCACGGGCACGACCGGTTAAACCACGACCTATGATCAATGGAATACGACCGCCGGCTCTTACTTCATCCAATAACACTGGGCTTAATTCGAACTCTGCAATCACTTCTCCTGCAGAATTTTTGACCACGCCTTGGTAAGGGTAAATGTCGATAACATCACCCATGTGCATTTTTTGTACGTCTAACTCTATGGGTAAAGCGCCTGAGTCTTCCATAGTGTTATAAAAAATGGGGGCAATTTTACCGCCTAAACAAACACCACCACTGCGCTTATTAGGAATATAAGGAATGTCATCGCCCATAAACCATAGAACTGAGTTCGTTGCAGATTTACGAGAAGAGCCGGTACCAACAACATCTCCCACATAAGCTAACGGAATGCCATCGGCTTGGAGTGCTTCAATTTGCTTTATTGGCCCAACCACACCATCTTCGTCTGGGGTGATACCATCACGCTCAATTTTTAACATCGCTTTTGCGTGCAAAGGAATATCAGGGCGCGACCAAGCATCGGGGGCTGGTGACAAGTCATCGGTGTTAGTTTCACCTGTCACTTTAAATACTTTTACGGTAATTTTATCGGCAACTTTTTCTCTTGAAGTAAACCACTCGGCATCAGCCCAAGATTGCATAACTTGCTTTGCTGCAACATTACCTGCTTCGGCTTTTTCTTGCACATCATGAAAGGCATCAAACATCAATAAAGTGTGCGATAAACCTTGTGCAGCAGTATCCGCTAAGCTGTCATGATCTAGTAGGTCGATCATAGGCTGAATATTGTAGCCGCCGAGCATGGTACCGAGTAATTTTGTCGCATGCTCAGGCGTCAAAATAGGTGAGTTAGCTTCACCTTTGGCAATAGCCGCTAAAAAACCCGCTTTCACATAGGCGGCATCATCAACACCCGCTGGAATACGGTTAGTTAATAAGTCAATTAAAAACGCTTCTTCACCGGCAGGCGGGGCTTTTACTAACTCTACCAAAGCAGCGGTTTGTTCGGCATCTAATGGTTTAGGCACAATGCCTTCTGCAGCGCGTTCTTCGACATGTTTACGATATTCTTGAAGCATGGGTTCACCTCTGTGACAAGCGATAGCTAACCTTAATTTTTTCATTTAGCTAACTAGATTAGCGGCAATTAAGTTTGTTAAGTATCTGAGATTAAATAATTTAAAGTTTTTGATTAAGCGTCTGAGATTAAGAAATTTCGGCACAGATTATACGTTAATAAGTCGATTAATTGAACTATCACGATAATCACCATAGTTATCCCTACTATCAATGTAATTGATACTGTTTAAAGATCAACAACATAGTGTAGCAGTCGCTCGTTTAGACAAGGCAGTAACTTACAACCAACACTGAGCAAAAAAGAGAATGATAACCACGGAGGAGTTTTACGAATACGCCAGGCTAAACTGCCACCTGATAATAAATATAACTGAGGTTTCTAACCGGTATAGGCACAGTGAATAGTATTTATGTTAGCAATTGATTCATAGTCATTAAAAATTCAGGTAAAATACCCGACAAATTTATCCTAGCTAATGATCATTTATTAGCATCTTGTAGCTAAAAAGAGAGAATCAAATGAGCCTGTATTTAGAATATATAGCAGAAATTGAAAATCGAAAAAATGAGCTAGGTTTAGCGCCTAAGCCAATTGATAGCGCCGAGCTATTAGCTGAAATCATTGAACAAATTAAAGATCTAGAGAACCCTTATCGTCAAGATTCTCTGCACTTTTTTATTTACAATACCTTACCAGGCACCACCAGTGCTGCCGGCGAAAAGGCTAAATTCCTCAAAGCAATCATATTAGGTGAAAGCCAAGTAGCTGAAATTACGCCTGATTTCGCCTTTGAATTATTATCTCACATGAAAGGTGGCCCTTCGATTGAAGTGCTACTTGATTTAGCCTTATCAGATGACACTAGCGTTGCCAATACCGCAGCAGAAGTATTAAAAACGCAAGTATTTTTATACGACGCCGACACCGCGCGCCTTGAAGCGGCTTTTAAAGCCGGCAATGCCATCGCCAAAGCAATTCTTGAAAGTTACGCTAACGCTGAATTTTTTACTAAACTACCCGATATTGAAGAAAAAATTGAAGTGGTTACCTACATCGCCGGCGAAGGCGATATTTCTACCGATTTACTATCACCGGGTAACCAAGCGCACTCGCGTGCTGACCGTGAATTACACGGCAAATGCATGATATCACCAGAAGCTCAGCAAGAAATTCAAGCACTACAAGCGAAACATCCGCACGCAAAAGTCATGCTGATCGCTGAAAAAGGTACCATGGGCGTTGGCTCTTCTCGTATGTCAGGTGTTAACAACGTCGCGCTTTGGGCCGGTAAACAAGCCAGCCCTTATGTACCTTTCATTAACATTGCCCCTGTTGTTGCTGGCACTAACGGTATTTCACCTATCTTCTTAACGACAGTAGATGTTACTGGCGGCATCGGTCTTGATCTTAAAAACTGGGTTAAAAAAGTCGATGCCAACGGCAATACTGTCTTGGATGACAATGGCGATCCAGTGCTAGAAGAAGCCTACTCAGTGGCCACCGGCACCGTATTAACCATCGACACTAAAGCGAAGAAGCTTTACAACGGCGATAAAGAATTGGTTGATATTGCGTCCGCGTTTACACCACAAAAAGTTGAATTTATGAAAGCCGGTGGCTCTTACGCGGTAGTATTTGGTAAGAAGTTACAAACTTTTGCCGCAGAAACACTTGGCGTGCCATTAAAGCCAGTATATGCCGCTTCGAAAGAAATTTCTCATGCTGGCCAAGGCTTAACGGCGGTTGAAAAGATCTTCAACAATAATGCAGTTGGTGTTGCGTCAGAAACCCCTTTACATGCCGGCTCTGATGTACGGGTTCGCGTTAATATCGTCGGTTCGCAAGACACCACAGGCCCGATGACCTGTCAAGAACTTGAAGCCATGGCGGCATCTACCATATCACCCACCGTTGACGGCGCTTATCAATCAGGCTGTCACACAGCATCGGTATGGGACAGTAAAGCCAAAGCAAATATTCCTAAGCTAATGAGCTTTATGAATAAATTTGGCCTGATCACAGCGCGTGATCCCAAAGGCGAATACCCTGCCATGACGGACGTTATTCATAAAGTACTTAATGATATTACCGTGGATGATCGCGCTATTATTATTGGTGGTGACTCACACACGCGGATGTCTAAAGGGGTAGCCTTTGGCGCTGACTCAGGTACTGTCGCCTTAGCATTGGCCACAGGTGAAGCTGCCATGCCAATCCCTGAGTCTGTTAAAGTTACCTTTAAAGGCAAGATGCACAGCCACATGGATTTTCGTGACGTAGTCCATGCTACCCAAGCTCAAATGCTGAAACAGTTTGGTGGCGAGAACGTATTCCAAGGCCGTATCATTGAAGTACATATTGGTACCTTATTAGCAGACCAAGCCTTTACCTTTACCGACTGGTCTGCAGAAATGAAAGCCAAAGCGTCAATCTGTATTTCAAATGACGAAACCTTAATCAAGTCGATTGAGTTAGCGAAAAGCCGTATCCAAATCATGATCAACAAGGGTATGGACAACCAAGCAGGTACACTTAAGCACCTGATCAACTTAGCTGATAAGCGCATTGACGAGGTTAAATCAGGCACTAACCCTGCCCTGGCTCCAGATGACGCCGCTAACTATTACGCAGAAGTGGTGGTTGACTTAGATGTGATTGACCAGCCTATGATTGCTGACCCTGACGTTAACAACGAAGATGCTTCAAAGCGTTACACCCATGATGTGATTCGTCCTGTCTCATACTACAAAGACAAGCCGGTTGACTTAGGCTTTGTTGGCTCTTGTATGGTACACAAAGGCGACATGCAAATTATTGCGCAAATGTTACGTAACATTGAACAGCAAAACGGTAGCGTATCATTTAAGGTGCCATTAGTGGTTGCGCCACCTACTTACAACATAGTTGATGAGTTAAAGGCAGAAGGTGATTGGGATATTCTGAAAAAATACTCAGGTTTTGAATTTGACGATGCTAACCCGAAAAGCGAAGCTCGTACTAAGTACGAAAACATCATGTACTTAGAACGCCCTGGCTGTAACTTATGTATGGGTAACCAAGAAAAAGCCGAACCTGGTGATACCGTTATAGCCACCTCAACCCGTTTATTCCAAGGCCGTGTGGTTGCCGATACCGCGGAGAAAAAAGGTGAATCTTTACTTGGCTCAACACCGTTAGTGGTACTTTCAACCATCTTGGGTCGTTTCCCAACCATGGATGAATACAAAAACGCTGTAGACGGCATTGATTTAACAAAATTCACTCCACCAACCGAAGCGATGACCACAGAGTACATACCAATTAGCTTGGTATAAACGCTTCCCCTAGCGGCAAAGACTCTTTGTCATAGCTAGGCGGAAACAAAACTACGAAAAAGGGCAACTTAAACTAAGTTGCCCTTTTTTAATGTCGCTTTAATGCTGTTTATCATTGCGGACATTCAATATTGGCCGATAAAGACGGCATGATCATATTGGGAAATGACAACTTATCATCAAAGCGCTCAACCCCTGCTAGCACCTCGATTTTAAAACCATAACTTTGACAAATGCGCAGCGATTGACGCATCAAAAACGTCGCTAGCTTACTAAACTCAGTATCTTGCTTGGCAATAACTTGTAGATGATGTTTACCGTCCTCTAACGCGGTTTGTTTAAACTGCACCCGATGATCAAAGTCCCACTGCGAGGCACCGTTTTTTGTTGGCGTATTGCTTGCGCATGCGCTAATCAGGGTTGCTAACAATAAGCATGTTATTTTCTTTATCATCTTAATTCCTTTAATTTCAATTTTAGATATCCAACACTAGGGTCTATTGTTCTTTCAAGATTACTTTTACAGCGACTTGTTGGGTATTTAGGCAAGGCAGAGCATGTGACGTGTAGCTAACTACACGAACGGGTGATCACGCCGTATAAATTGCAAACAAGTGCCGCCCTTAGCTTCATTTAAAACGAATCTACCCTTTGTTGCTCGCTTGTTAAATAGCATAACGATTATTCAAAGCGCGCGCCGCGTTTAATTCCGTTTTAAATTGAATAAACTTTAATCCTGAAAGTTCATCAGACCCTAAGTATAACCTGCTATAAAACTGATCACTATCGCCGGATTAACAGCACATGATCTGATTAAATAGAACCGCACACTTTTATGATGGATAATTAATCCATTAATAAAGGTGTGAAAATGACGCAAAGAAGAAAACCAAGAAATTATACAGATGAGTTCAGAGAAGAAGCAGTAAAACTGGTCACTGAACAAGGCTATACCGTAACAGAAGCT
>NZ_NBOC01000024.1 GCF_002104455.1 Colwellia chukchiensis
AGCAGATATAAAACACTTCATACTTCCAGATAAAAGAAAGCACCGAACGTTTCCACGTTCGGTGCTTTATATTCCGAGCCGATATCCGTTGCGATATAAGGAATGATCCTTATCCGAACGGCATTAATCCATAGGGATGACCTTTTTGTTTGATACTAACGTCAGATACTAAATACGCTATAACTTAAGCAAAGTTTGCAGAGGCAAACTCCCAGTTAGCCAATGCCCAGAAAGCTTCCATGTAGCTTGGGCGAAGGTTGCGGTAATCAATATAGTAAGCATGTTCCCATAAATCTACGGTTAGTAGTGGGGTAACACCTTCATCAGTCAATGGCGTTGCCGCGTTTGAGGTATTAACGATCGCTAAGCTGCCGTCGGCATTTTTCACTAACCAAGTCCAGCTAGAGCCAAAGTTATTAACAGCGCTGTCAGTAAATTTAGCTTTAAACTCAGCAAATGAACCAAAGCTAGCATTGATAGCATCGGCAAGTGCGCCAGTCGGCTCACCACCACCATTTGGGCTTAAGCTATGCCAGTAAAACGTATGGTTCCAAATTTGCGCGGCATTATTGAAAACACCACCTGATGATGATTTAACGATATCTTCTAAAGACTTACCTTCAAAATCAGTACCTTCAATAAGACCGTTTAATTTAACCACATAGGTGTTGTGGTGCTTACCATAGTGAAACTCTAAAGTTTCTTGCGAAATGTGAGGTGCTAGTGCGTCCATTGCATATGGTAGTGCGGGTAACTCTATAGCCATTATATTCTCCAGATAGTGATTATAAAAATTTAATCTTAATGTAAATTTAAAGAAGTAGTTTGTTTTTTTCTAAAACCTAGTAAACTACTCGGGTATTAAAGTTTACTTAGTTTACCCACTTATATAGGTATTGCTATAGGTTTTATCAAGGCTAATATGTTTTAATATATAATTTTTTATGCATTAGTAATTATTGTCTTGTGTGTTTGCGCTGTTTTATTGGCAGGGTAAAAGACAATAAGTATTAATTTTTGAGGGCATTATGGAAACCATAGATCGTATTAAAGAACAAATCAGTGAAAACAGCATTCTTCTCTACATGAAGGGCTCACCAAAGCTACCTAGTTGTGGTTTTTCGTCACAAGCGTCACAAGCATTAATGGCATGTGGCGAGAAGTTTGCTTATGTAGATATTTTACAAAACCCAGACATTCGAGCAGAGCTTCCTAAGTATGCCGATTGGCCAACATTCCCGCAGCTATGGGTTGATGGTGAATTAGTAGGTGGCTGTGACATTATTATGGAAATGTATCAGCAAGGTGAATTGCAAACCTTGATCACTGAAACCGCCGCTAAGTACGGCTCAGAAGAAAGTTCTTAATTGCTATTGAATTTTCATTTATCGCCACCATACTAGGTGGAGTTAACATCGAATAACGTGAGTTATGCTGAGCTTTTGATTTATCGCGTCTCTTGCATATGCAAGTTCAGCAAACTCAAATATTTATTTTAAAAAATGGAGAATATAATGAGTGTATTAGTAGGTCGTGCAGCACCAGACTTTACCGCAGCAGCAGTGTTAGGCTCAGGTGAGATTGTAGATAGCTTTAACCTTGCCGAAACAATTAAAGGTAAAAAAGCGGTAGTTTTCTTCTATCCTCTTGATTTTACTTTTGTATGTCCTTCAGAGTTGTTAGCATTTGATCACCGCATGGAAGAGTTCAAAAGTCGCGGTGTTGAAGTTATTGGTGTATCAATCGATTCACAATTTTCTCATAACGCATGGCGTAACACGCCGGTCAACGAAGGTGGTATTGGTCCAGTTCAGTACACTTTAGTGGCGGATGTTAAACATGAAATTTGTCAAGCCTATGATGTTGAACACCCAGAAGCGGGCGTTGCATTTCGTGGTTCATTCTTAATTGATGAAGACGGTGTTGTTCGCCACCAAGTGGTTAACGATTTACCTTTAGGTCGTAACGTTGATGAAATGATCCGTATGGTTGATGCACTACAATTTCACCAAGAGCATGGCGAAGTTTGTCCAGCGGGCTGGAACAAAGGTGACAAAGGCATGACAGCAACAACAGAAGGCGTTGCTTCGTACCTAACAGATAACGCAGATAAGCTTTAATCGCTTAGTTATTTGCTGATAAAAAACCGCATTTTGCGGTTTTTTTTTGCCTTTAATTTAGTCAGGACAAGCGAAAGCCGTTGTAAAAGATTCATTTATGGCTATTATTGACTAAGTATATGGAGTTGTATGCAATATTGAGAAAAGGTAAAAGGATTGCGAATGTTTTTTCCCAAGTTCATTTATGAAAACCTGCCATACGCTTACTTTTTAGTGAGTGCATATTTATTGGCGTTTTATGAAACTTGGGTGGTATTTATCTCGGCAGGGTTATTTTATGCTGCAGCTTGCATTACCTTAGTCACACGTTCGAGCCATCGTCGAGTCGATCGTCACAAAACAGCTAAAAATAACAACATATTACCCGAGTTTCTGTATGAATACTTACCCTATATTTATGTCGCAGTCGCTATATTATTGCTGTTAAAAACCAGTCTCGCGATAAGTCATTTCTTAGCATTTTGTATGATGATTATCGCCCTGAGAAATTTACTCTTAAGGAAAAGTAATCGCCGAAAAAGCAAAACCAAGTTTTAAATGCTAGCGGTGTTATTGTCATCATCAATAGCTAATGGCCAACCACCGAGTTGCTGCCACTTATTGACAATATAGCAAAATAACTCTGCTGTTTTTTCTGTGTCATACAAGGCAGAGTGCGCTTCGTTATTATTAAACTCTATGTTAGCGGCAGTGCAGGCTTTTGCTAAAACCGTTTGACCTAACGCCAAGCCCGATAAGGTGGCGGTGTCAAAACTTACAAAAGGATGAAAAGGAGAGCGTTTAATGGCGCAGCGTGCGATGGCGGCATTGACAAAAGCAAGATCAAAAGCTGCATTATGCGCCACCATGATCGCGCGTTGACAACCTGCTGCTTTCATTTTTTTGCGGATCAGTTTAAAGGTTTCAGTTAAGGCCTTCTTCTCATCAACGGCGCCGCGCAGTGGGTTGCTAGGATCTATGCCGGTAAACTCTAGTGCTGCAGGCTCTAAGTTGGCACCTTCAAATGGCTCAACATTAAATTGTATTGTTTCGTCTAAACTGAATTGGCCGGTATTTTCATCTAAGCTCAGCGTGGTGGCAGCAATTTCTAATAAGGCGTCGGTTTGTGCATTAAAGCCTGCGGTTTCAACATCAATAACTACAGGGAAATAGCCACGAAAACGTTGAGAGAGTAATGGCGTTTGAGCGTTTTCACTCGTTATATTGTCAGACATAAAGGAAACAGCTATCTTCTTAAAGAAATAATGCCAAGATTATCGCAGAAATGTTAGCGCAAGGCATCATCGAAAGTTAAGGCAATGAAATTAATTTATGGAATTCTTTAGATAACTGTTAAAGTTATTGCTGATGTTGTCGATAATAAAAGGTGTCGCTAGTAAACTTTGCATCATAGACTTGAAAGCTAATGTTATGAAAAAAACTCTTATCCCTGTCATCTTATTATTATTGAGCGCTCAATCAAATGCCGGCGTAAAGCAATATCGTGCCGATATTGAAAACTCTACTTGGCAATTAACGGATGACTCCCGATTGCAATGCACATTAACTCATCAAATTCCCCGTTATGGTGCTGCTAAGTTTTATAGCTCGGCAAGTCGTAAGATGAATATGGAATTTGAGTTGGAGATGATGCGACTTCCTGACAGCTACGCTTTAGCTGAAGTTCGCTCAGAAGCGCCTAATTGGCGACCGGGTAAGGCTGGGCGCGTACTCGCGGATATGAAGTTACATAAACAGTTCTCACCCAGTCTGCCTAAGAAAATGGCATGGCATATGCTTAGTGAGTTAGAGCAGGGCATGAGCCCTACTTTCTATTATGATGATTGGTATAGTGCTAGCGATAAAATTAGTGTGGGCTTGTCAACTGCACGCTTTCAGAAAGCATATCAAGCATTTGTTACTTGTGTAGCCAACTTGCTGAATTTTAATTTTGAAGATATTGCCTATACTGTGCTTAACTACCAATTTGGCTCGGACAAACTAACTAAAGCATCTCAAAAACGTATGGATATGATTGTCGAGTATCTCGCACTTGATCCCAACTTAGAGTTGGTATTGGTTGACGGCTACTCAGATAGTTATGGTGGCCGAAATACCAACTTGAAAATGTCAGAGCGACGAGCGAATAAAGTGCGTGATCTTTTTGTTAAAAATGGTATCGACGCGAGTCGCATTGAAGCGAATGGCTATGGCGAAAGGCGCCATGTTGCCTCTAATGAAACCTTGATTGGGCGTAGCAAAAACCGCCGGGTTGTGGTTCGTATGGAGCAACCCTAGCACCAGGATTTTATTGATTTAGCACGATATTTATTACACTTTGCTGTTATATCCTAAATAGCACTTGAAGAGGCCTGTTGATTCGCTGTAATCTACAGGCCTCTTTTGTTTAGGGTAAAATTTATGAAATTATTTATTCGTATCGCCGTCATTATCTGCACGCTGGTGCAGTTTTCATGGTCGGCAACCGCCACTGCCGAAGTCGCAGATACATTAACCTATGCCAACTATCAACAAGTTAAAGTCAGTCATTTATATTTAGATTTAGACGTTGATTTTGCCAATAAATCGTTAACCGGTTTTGCTGAGTTGTCGCTAAATTGGCTCAGCGATAATGCCGCTCAGGTGCATTTAGACACTCGCGATTTAGATATTCATCGTGTTATGGCAAAAAATGTTAACGGCCAATGGCAAAAGTTAGCTTTTAAGCTCGCCCCTCGTGATGACGTAATGGGTGCTAAATTAACCATTAACACGCCTTTTCAAACGCCTACGTTGCGTATTTACTATAACTCATTGCCGCAAGCCTCAGGCTTGCAGTGGTTATCACCTGAGCAAACAGCGGGCAAAGACAAGCCCTTTATGTTTAGCCAAAACCAAGCGATTCACGCCCGCTCTTGGATCCCTATTCAAGACACCCCGAGTGTGCGAATGACGTATGATGCCCGCATTAAAACCTCAGATGATTTACTCGCGGTAATGAGCGCTAACAATGTGCCAGATACTGAGCGCGACGGTGATTATTTATTTTCTATGCCGCAGCCGATCCCAGCTTATTTAATCGCTATTGCTGTTGGTGACTTAAAGTTTAAAGCCATGAGCAAGCAAACCGGTATCTACGCTGAACCCTATATTTTAGACCGTGCGGTTGCTGAGTTTGACGATACCCAGTTAATGATCGATGAAACGGAAAAGCTTTTTGGTGCCTATCGTTGGGGCCGTTACGATCTATTGATATTACCGCCGAGTTTTCCTTTTGGTGGTATGGAAAACCCGAGGTTATCATTTATTACCCCGACCGTGGTTGCGGGTGACAAAAGTTTAGTTAACCTTATTGCCCATGAGCTAGCGCATTCTTGGTCTGGTAATTTAGTCACCAATGAAAGTTGGCGTGATCTCTGGTTAAACGAAGGTTTTACCAGTTATGTTGAAAACCGGATCATGGAAGCGGTATTTGGTGTTGATAGAGCGGTTATGGAGCGTGCCCTCGATGCCCAAAATTTAAGTTATGAAATTGCCGAACTTGCACCAGGTGATACTCAGTTGTACATAGATCTTAATGGTCGTGATCCTGATGAAGCTTTTTCTGGTGTCCCTTATACCAAAGGACAATTATTCCTATTGTACTTAGAAGAAAAATTTGGTCGTGATAAGTTCGACCGCTTCATTATGCAATATTTCGATGATCATGCCTTTGAAAGTATCGGCACCAAAAAGTTTGTCAGTTACTTAAAGCAACACTTAACGCACAAGTACGCTAATATTGTCAGTGATGCAGAGTTAAATGAGTGGATTTATGAGCAAGGTTTACCAAGCTTTACACCTAAGCCTCGCTCTGACGCCTTTATTAAAATTAATGACTATATTGCTAAATGGGGTCAAGATCAGTTGCAGTTGGCACAAATACCTACGCAAAATTGGACCATACATGAGTGGTTGCATTTTATTAATAACTTGCCATTAAACATTTCCAATGCGCGAATGGCGTTACTAGATAAAGCATTTAACTTAACCTTAAGCAGCAACGCTGAAGTAGCACATGCGTGGTATTTATTAGCACTACGCTCGGGTTATGATGCAGTTTATCCTGCTATGGCAGAATACTTAGAATCAATTGGTCGTCGTAAGTTAATCGTCCCGTTGTACAAAGAGTTAGCAAAATCAGCATCAGGTAAAGAATGGGCGCAAGCCGTTTATCGTAAGGCGCGCCCTGGTTATCATCCACTGGCGCAAGGCACAGTAGATGATATTTTAGTAAAATAATTCCGTGCTGATTAGGAAAACAAAAAACATCGCAATTGCGATGTTTTTTTTGGCCACCAGCATTAGCTGGCACTGGCATGTTTAAGTAGCTCTTATTTTTTTACATGCCAGCTTGTTATAGCACTGGCTGCAAACATAATTACGAACTCAGAGCTTTTTCAACCATCACGTCCACTTGACGCAGTTGGTTTTGTTGAGAGATAACCACACGAATTTTCAAAGAGTCTTGTTGATAACGCAAGGTTAAGCGACCACGTTTACGCTCACGTTGCTTTGGCTCACCATAGTGTTTTTGATAAAAGGCGATGACGTTAGCCTCAGTTTCAGTGGTAAAATAATTCAGCACTGCAGGTGTTTGCTCATTAAACTGCGCAAATATGCGAGCGTCTTCTGTTACCGGAATATCAACGCGGTCCTGATCAATGTTTGCTGAAAATGCACTGACACTTGTTATTAACAGTAATAAACTGACAGATAATAATGCGCTTTTTGTTATTAAGCCTTGTGCTTGCATCGCAGATCCTTTTAAATTTTTATCGCCTTATCTTGATATCGTGAACAACCCACACTTATAAATTAATCAGTTATCAAGTCTGAAAAGTCATCGCAATGACTTATATGTTTTTAGTTTGCGCTTTGCGCGATTCGCTGTCAAATATTACCCGCTTAATTACCAAGCAGCGATTATTGTGGCAACAGAGCTGAGTAAAAATATTGCAATATTAGTTTACTGTTTGCACTAAGCGTTTAAATATTGTTAAGTTGTTGATTGTTATTTGATTTCTATGCACGGTCAACAAAATCATCTCGATAGTGATCGACCCATAGCGCGGTCGCACCACAAATAGCCACCGGCATTACAATTAAATTAATAATGGGAATCATAGAGAATATCGCGGTACTAATACCAAAACTGTAACTTAGGCCTTGGCGTTGCTTTAAGGCATTGCGCATTTGTATAAAGCTAATTTTATGGTTATCAAACGGGTAATCTTTATATTGCACCGCCATCATCCAGGCAAGGAATAAAAACCACAATACTTGACCAATGACAGGTAATATCCAATACAGTAAAAAGAAGCCAACAGCTCGGGGTAAGTAATAAGTCAGCTTACTAAACTCGCGACTTAAAGTACGCGGGGTATCTTTAATGACATCTAAAGCACCACCGTTATCTAATGGTTGCTTTAATAATAATGCCTCTATTTTTTCTGACAGTAGACCATTAAATGGTGCCGCAAGCCAATTGGCGACTGAGCTAAATATAAAAGAGAAAATTATCAATATAAAGATAATGGCTAATGGCCATACCACAGAGCTTAACCAAGCAAAGGAGTTGCCTAACCAATCCTCAAATAAGTGCATATAATGCTCCAACTGAATAAAAAGGTAATAAAAGGCAAAGCTAAATAGCAGTAAATTGACGGTCAGCGGAATAAAAACAAATCGACGAATACCCGGTGTGCGGATCAATTCAAAGCCTTTGATAAAGTAACCGGCACCCCCTTTAGCAAGAGGCGATTTTTGTTGAGTATACATTGGTGTTTTATTAACCTAACTAATTGATATACAAAGTTCGATTATAGGGTGCTCGGCAAAATATGAACAGGGTTGTGATGTTACAAAATACATCAATCTCTGTTACAGTTGCCGCCATTGCGTTGGTTTTTATTCATTTACTTGCATTGGCTCGCCCTTTACGCGGTATTAGCACAAAAAATAGTCATTGCAGCTAGGGTAGGTTTTTTCATTTAATGCGACTTAAGCATATAAAATTAGCAGGCTTTAAATCTTTCGTTGATCCTACCACGGTGGCATTTGAGCAACAAATGACCGCGATTGTGGGCCCTAACGGTTGTGGTAAGTCTAATATTATTGACGCCGTGCGTTGGGTGTTAGGAGAAAGCTCGGCTAAAAACTTGCGTGGTGAAGCCATGACCGATGTTATTTTTAATGGCGCGGCGTCACGAAAACCTATAGGTCAAGCCAGTGTTGAGCTCGTGTTTGATAACGCGCAGGGCAAGATACAAGGTCAGATGGCAGATCGCAGCCAAGTATCGGTGCGTCGCTTGGTTAATCGTGAAGGGACTAATAGTTACTTTTTAAATGGCAGCAAATGTCGTCGTAAAGACATTAGTGAAATTTTCTTAGGTACAGGTTTAGGACCGCGCAGTTACGCGATTATCGAACAAGGTACGATTTCTCGGTTAATTGAATCAAAACCGCAAGAGCTTCGCATATTTATTGAAGAAGCCGCCGGCATTTCCAAATACAAAGAACGCCGTAAAGAAACTGAAAATAGAATCCGGCATACCCGTGAGAACTTAGCCCGTTTAAGTGATATTCGCGCAGAGCTAGATGTACAAATAGACAAGCTACACCAACAAGCAGAAGCTGCCAAACGCTTTCGAGACTTAAAGCAACAAGAGCGCAAATACAAAGCAGAGTTGGCGGTGTTACGCTGGCAAAAATACCAACAGCAATATCAAGAGCATCAAGCAAGCATTGCCAGTTTAGCCGAAAAAATAGCAGGTTATAACACTCAGCTTAGTGGCTATGATGTGCAAATGCTTGCATTAAAAGCCAAGATTTTAGCGTGTAACGATAGTAATCAAGCGTTACAGCAGCAAAAGCTTAATTTGACGCAAGAAATTGCCCGCGCCGAACAGCAAGTAAAATACTTGCAAGCGCAAGCAAAAAAAACAGCAAGTGAAAATCAACAGACTCAGCAGCAATTACTTAACGCCCAAGGTTTGATCGCGTCAGAGCAAGAGCAGCTGCAAAAGTACAATCAGCAACTAGCTCAACAGCAACCCCAGTTGCAAATACTCGAGCGTGATTTAACACAGTGCCAAACCGAGTTAACTCAGCAAACAGATCAGCAACAACAGTTGCAGCGACAATGGCAACTAGCCCAGCAAAAAAGCCATGAATTGCAACAGCAGAAACAAGGCTTGCAAGCCAAAATTACCCAGCAGCAAACCATTACTGAACAGTTGAACGAGCAAATTATAGCGCTAAGCGAGCAACGGGCGTTACTGATTTTAGCTGAGCCAGCAGAAACAAAAGTGCTAGAGCAAGCTAAGTGCGAAGCGCAAAAAGCCGTGCAACAGTTACAGTATCAAGTTGCAAAACTCAACTCACAACTAGCTAAATTGCAAGCAACAACACAGCAGCTAAACCAAGAACTGGCTATTGTTGAGGCGCAATTAAGCGTAAAACAGCAAGCGTTAGCGCGATCACAGCTAGCGCTTAACGATCGTTCACCATGGAGTGAAAAACAAGCAACATGGTTTCAGGAACAGGGCATCAAAAGTGTTGTTAATTTGCAGACTCAACTAAAAGTTACTGAAGGTTGGGAGCTAGCGGTTGAGTTGGTTTTATCGCATTATCTGGCAGGGCACCTGCTTAATAGCTTGCCTGATGCTGATGTTAACGGCAATTTAGCCGCGGATAATTTGTGCTTTGTTTATCAACAGCTCCCCTCACCGTGTCGCAATCAAAAGCCAATAATGAGTACATCGGTGGCGATAAAAAATAAAACATTAGCAAGTAAAGTCTCGGGAGTAAGTGCCTTAACGGCATACTTTAACCGCATTCATATTGCAGATAACTATCGAGACGCCAAGCAGCAACTGAGTCATTTGCAGGCAGGAGAAAGTGTTATCTGTCCAGACGGCACATGGTTAAGTCACCATATGTTATCTAAGGGCAAAAGAGAGCAGGGCTATGATTATCTCAGTTTGCAACGCCAATGTGATGCAGCGCAAAGTGAACTTGCACAATTACAAACCCGCCAGCAAGAATTAACACAGCAACTAAACATAGCTCAGCAAAGCCTGAAGCAATTCAGTGCTGATAAAAATAGCGCGCAGGACCAGCTTGATAGTAAAACACAAGATATTCATAAGCTTGAGCAAAGTTTACTATCGTTAGTGCAAAATGTGGCCCACCAGCAAGCGCAAGATAAAAGTTTAAGTGAGCAAATTGCGCAACTGCAAGAGCGTGACAAACGAGCGCAAACAAAATTAGCAGAATATCAAGCAGCGTTAGCACCATTGCAAACAAACGCTGAGCACAATATTGACCAGTTAGCGCAACAACAGCAGCAAATTCAGCAAACCATCGCCGATACGCAAACGCGCAGTCAAAACCTGTACCAACAACGGCATCAATTGAGCTTGGCGATTGAACAATTGAAAAGTCAACGCCAACAAGCGGAGCAAAATATTGCCGTTAATCAAAAAAATATTAACTTGCTAACTGAAAGACTTAATAATAATCAACAACTGGATAATGAAAACTCGGCGCCACTCAAAGCATTTGAAGCGCAATTACCACAATGGCTCGATAACTTAGGAGCTATTAACGATAAGTTGCAGCATAATCAACAACAGCTTAATGACAGTCAAACCCAGTTAGCGGAATTAGAGCGTAATTATAAAAGTTGCCAAGCAAAAATAGCCAGCTTGAAAGAGCAGCTAGCACGTTTACAACTGGACAGCGAAGGTTTTAAATTACGGGCTGAAAGTGCGCTAGAAGTGCTAAGCGAGTTACAACAAGATATTGAACATGTGGTTAAGGCGATGCCAGCTCAAGCGAAGACATCACATTGGCAAGCGCATTTGGTCAAACTAGCAAAAGATATTCAACAGCTAGGGGCGATAAATTTAGCCGCTATTGAAGAATATGAAAGCCAATACCAGCGAAAAAGTTACCTTGACCAACAAGATCAAGATCTTAATAACGCCATCACAACATTAGAGGCCGTGATAGCTAAAATTGACAAAGAGAGTCGGCATAAATTTAAGTTAACCTTTGATCAGGTTAATAAAGATTTACAAGCCTTGTTTCCAAAAGTGTTCGGGGGTGGTCAAGCCTACTTAACGCTGACCGGTGACGACTTATTAGAAACCGGCGTTGCTATCATGGCGAGGCCGCCGGGCAAAAAAAATAGCTCAATTCACCTATTATCAGGTGGAGAAAAAGCGCTGACCGCATTATCATTAGTGTTCGCAATTTTTCGCTTGAATCCGGCACCATTTTGTTTACTTGATGAAGTGGACGCTCCTTTAGATGACGCAAATGTTAGCCGGTTTTGTAATTTAGTTCGAGAAATGTCGCAAACAGTGCAATTTATTTATATCAGTCATAATAAAATCGCGATGGAGATGGCGTCACACTTAACTGGCGTTACTATGTTTGAACCTGGGGTTTCACGTATGGTAGCGGTTGATATTGACGAAGCTGTTGCCATGGTAGAAGTATAAAAATAGGCTAAGTAATGGAAGATAACATCAGAAATACACTCATTATTATCAGTGCGCTTGTGATAGCAGCTATTTTCATTCATGGGTATTGGACCATAAGAAAACAGAAAAATCCGTATAAACTAAAGGCTAAAGAAGAGCCAATAACCCCAGAGCCAAGAGGGTTTGATGGCTCAGGCTTTGATCAAGATGGCGTCAGTAAAGTTAAAGTCATTGGCATTAATCCTCAACATGAAGAGGTTTTAACAAATAGCAGCAATGTTGATGAAAATTCGCTAACAAGCCAAGCGCGAGGTACAGCTGACGCTCAATTGGATAAACAAGTTCATCAACAAGGGCTAAACTTTGGTGCTTTACTGAATGATGACGACACTGTGCCAGAGCATTTAAAACAACAAGCCTTATCTGATGCCGATAATGATGATGCAGCCGTGACAACGCAGCAAGCTAAGGTGACAAAATCGTCTACCGACGCTAATAGTGCGCAAACCAAGTCAAGTAAGCCTGCCGCTAAAACAGAGCCTGTTTATCAACAGCCGGTAACACAAGCAAAACCAGATTTGCGTAAAGCAAACGATCGTCAAGCGGCAGTTAAACGCAAACAGATGGAAATTGACTTTGAAGAGCAAGCAATAAAAGACATGCCAACTATGTCTGCTACCGCTAACGAACAACAAGAGGTAACTGAGCCAGAGCAGCAAGTATTGGTGCTTTCGGTGGTGATGCCAGAGGGCCTGACCATTTCAGGTGCGGCGCTATTGCCTAGCTTGCTGACCTTAGGAATGAAATATGGCGACATGAATATTTTTCATCGCCATCAAGACAACGCCGGTAACGGTAAAGTAACTTTTAGCCTAGCGAATATTCGCAATCCGGGTACCTTTGATCTAGATGATATTGAAAACTTTAGTACCCAAGGTGTGACACTTTTTATGACCTTGCCCAATGCTGGCGATGCCTTTGAGGTGTTTGAGCAAATGTTAAATGCCGCCAAACAACTTGCGGTTGAATTTGGTGGCCAGCTACTAGATGATAAACGCAGCGTCATGACCAAACAAACCGAGCAACATTACATGGGGCGTATACGCGAGTTTGAACGTAAAAATCGTATTAGCTCATTTTAAACTTCACGCAGCTAGTCCACCATATCGTCTTTGAGGTTAAGCATGGGGCGTAACCACAAAGACCTTTAATCTTAGCGCGGATTTTGTCGATAATGCTAATCACTGACTAAGGTCTGAAGAACAGGCCTAATCGGTTTTAGCAGATGTTACTATTAAGGATAGGCCAGATGTTAGCCGTCAATTTTACCCCTGAGCAATTAACCGTTTTACAGCAAGTAGATGCGCAACAAAATGTTGAACAACTGAGTGCCTTGTTTGCCAAATCGGCATTAGATGAAGCAGAGTTGGTACAAGTATTAAGTACCGCAAATGCCCTATATCGTGCAGGGCTACCCGTACTAACTGACGCGCAATATGATTTATATATTGCCATGCTTAGTGACATAAATCCGCAGCATGTTTATCTTCATACGGTTGAGCCTGAAGTGTTAGCAACCGCGAAAACCGTCGAGCTACCCGAGCGTATGTTGTCGACGGAAAAAGCCTACACCTTAACGGATATAGAAAAATGGTTGAAACGAATTTTAAAAGCCGCACAAGAGCTCAACATTGCGAAGGCTGATATTGAACTGCGTGTTACACCAAAACTTGACGGTTATGCCGCCTATGATGATGGTAAAACCCTGTATACCCGTGGTGATGGCTACCGAGGTCAAGATATCAGTCGAGCCTTCGCTAGAGGTTTAAAAGTTGCAGCCAAAGGTGAGCGAGGCTTAGGGCCAGGTGAAATCGTCATTAAAAAAAGCTATTTTGATGAAGAGTTAAGCGAGTTTTTTGAAAACTCTAGAAATATTCAAGCGGCGATCATTGCTGAAAAGAAAGTTGATGAGAACGTACAAAAAGCCATTGATGACGGTGCTTGTGTGTTTTATCCGTTCGCTTTGCTTGTTAATAAAACTGCGCATTACAGCGATATTATTGAGCATTTTGACGACATTATTGCGCAAATGTGGCAAGCGGTAGACTTTGATATTGATGGCGTTATTTTGGAAGCCACCCACAGCGAAATTAAAGCCCATATGGGGGCGACCAGAAAAAATCATCGTTGGCAAATCGCCTATAAAGTTAATGAAGAGTCAGCCGAGGTCGAAGTCGTTAACATTATTCCGCAAACCTCAAGAACAGGGCGCATATCACCTGTTGCCGAACTTGTGCCCACTAAACTAAGCGGAGCCACTATCAGTCGCGTAACCGTTCATCATTACAACATGGTTAAATCAAAACGGATAGGCCCTGGCGCCGTTGTGCAATTAGTGCGCAGTGGTTTAGTGATCCCCAAAATTGAAAAAGTGATTAAAGAAGCAAAGCCACAGCTGCCCGAGCAATGCCCAAGTTGTAACTCGCATTTGCTTTGGGAGTCTGATCACCTTATTTGCCCGAACAAGAGCGACTGTCCGGCACAAACCGAAAACACCCTGATTCATTTTTTTAAAACCTTAGGCAATAATGATGGCTTTGGTCCAAAAGTCATTGAAAAGCTGAGCCATTACGGCATTAAACATATTCATGAAATATACCAGCTGCAAGTACACCAGTTTGCAAGTTTTGGTTTTGGCGATAAAACCGCGCAAAACTTATTCGATCAACTTAAAGCAAGCCGCGAGATTGAAATCGAAGACTGGCGATTTTTATCTGCCTTTGGTGTTAGCCGCTTAGGCGCAGGTAACTGTGAAAACTTACTGCAACACCATAGTATTACAGCGTTATTTGATTTAACCGCAGCCGAGCTGGTAAAAATTGACGGCTTTGCTCAGTTAAGTGCTGAAGCCATTGTTGAAGGACTGGCTAATATTAAAGCAGAGTTTTTTAAGGTTTATCAACTCGGTTTCAATTTAGCGGCAACACCAAAAGCATCAGCGCAAGTTGAGTCTAGTTCGCCAATCGCTGGTACGGTAATTGTTTTTACCGGTGCAATGCAGCAAGGTTCGCGCGGTGATATGGAAAAACAAGCAAAGTCCTTGGGTGCTAAAGTGGCAAAATCAGTGACGGGTAAAACCACTTATTTAGTAACCGGTGAAAAAGTAGGCGAAACCAAGATCAAAGCGGCAGAAGATAAAGGCGTTAGCGTGCTTACTGAGCAAGCTTACTTAGATTTAATCGCTGGCGATTGATGTGCTGGTAATGTGAGCCATTGATAGCAGCAGTGCTTTAAAGGCTAGTTTGGCAACGCCGAAACATTTTGCGCACTAGGACTAGCTTACACTCGTGACTACCAAAGCCATGCTTTGAAAAGTAGTGCTTTATCAAGGTTGTAGTCGTTAATTTTGTTTTGGCTCACGCATAAAGTTCACCTTTGTGCGTGAGCCTAGCTAATAACGCCCTCTTAACCAAGACCTAAGCGAAGGTAGGCATAAATAAATAGCACCAGCGGTAGCGGTAATAAAAGGGTAAACAGCAAAGTCTCACACCATTCTATAAATCGGTAAAACTTATACCAACTGCGGTTTTCTTCACGACTCGACGGCAGTACCTGAAAGAAAAACATAAAGGCGGCAATCACTAAGCTTTCTATGGCAATAAAAAGGATCAAAATAGCCAGCCACACCAAGGCTCCTGGAGTTTGGTGTTGTATTTGGCTTTGTAAAGCAACAAACAATAACAATAAAAATACACTCCATAACAGCAACTGCCATTTGTAACGGGCCAATGAAATAGCAATATAATTAAATGTTTCTGGACTAATGGAAAAAGTCATTCAGTAAAGTAAGCTCCTGTTCTACCATTAAAATGGGTAAGTTTAACCTTGTTAAGCTAGCGGCTATAGTAAGCCAGTATATCGATAAAAGTCAGCAAATGTCAGGGGCGTTTCTAAGCACTTATCATGGCGCATCAACTTTTCATTAGCAGTAACGCTGCAAACTGTTAAGCTTAATAGTCTAATTCGTGCTTACTGATGTAGAGAAGACCATGCTGATCCCCTTGTTGATAAAAATACCCCAACTAAGTGCTACCGTGGCAATACTGTTCATGATGACTGGCTTACATTGGTTGATGGCTAAACCAGCAACGGCAAGTCAGGCTGTTGTGGCATTACCCGAACAGCTATTACTAGCAAAGCACACCATAGCGTTAAGTAATGCGCAGCAAAGTGACGACTGGTCAACAACGAAAACCGAGTCTGCTAAGAAAGAAAATTTATCCCCGTTAGCGCGAGCAATGGCCCAAAAACAACATTTGCCAGCAGATAGCCCACAAGCAGATAAGACTTTGACGCTTGACATCATTGAGCTCGAAGATAGCACAGGCTTGCGCTATTTAGGGGGTACAGTGCCTGCGGCAGAGTTAAGCCTGTATTTAACGCAATTAAAAACTCAACTTGGCGCAGAGCAGTTTGCGCTTTATCGCAGTCACCAAGCAATGCGTGATCATCACAGTTTTCATGTTACATTAATTAACCCTTATGAATATCAAACAGTTAACAAAGATCGATTAAAAATGTTCACAAAATTTCAAGTGCACTTGTATGGCTTAGGTCGCGTTGGTAAGGGGGATAAAACCAGTTACTTTGTTGTGGCGTCATCAAGTGAAGGGCAATATATTCGACAAAATGTGTTGTTAAAACCCAAAGACTTTCATGTCACACTGGGTTTTTATCCTGAAGATATTTATGGTGTTAGTAAAGGTATAGAAACGCTGATTAAATCAGTAAAACCGTTTGACTAAAGACCGAAGTTCCATAGGTTTTTGTCGCTAAGCTAATTCAGCATTAATTAGCATAGCACTTTATATTCTCTTTATTTAGAATAGCTTTTAAATTAAAGCAACGGCGAGTATAGCGTTTTTGTTAGCGTACTCAATCAGAAGTTAAGAAATAGCTAAAGGGTTGTAAAACACAATCTTTTACGGTTATTTTCCGATAGATAATTCTAGGATTTTACATGAAACATAAGTTAATCATTGGCTTAGCATTAATTATTTTAACTGGCTGCACCAAGTCATCGACAGGTCGTTCGCAATTAATGATGATGTCGGAGAGCGAGCTAAGTGTGATGGGCAGCACGTCTTTTGAAGAAATGAAAGCAAATGAGAAAATTAGTCAGTCGCCAGCACTGAATCAATATGTACAGTGTGTGGCGAGCGCCATCACAAGCCAAGTGCCAAAATCGGCTCATGATGGCACATGGGAAGTGGTGGTGTTTGACTCAGAGCAAGTGAACGCTTTTGCGCTACCAGGCGGTAAAATTGGCGTTTATGCTGGTATATTAGCGGTAGCTGAAGATCAAAACCAACTTGCTGCCATTATTGGTCATGAGGTAGCACATGTGATTGAGGGGCACTCAAATGAGCGATTATCGTCAAACCAAGTGAGCCAAATGGGCCTGTCATTAGTTAATGTTTTACTTGAAAGCCAAAATATTGAGAGTCGCAATATGGTGATGGCAGGCTTAGGATTAGGGGTACAATATGGTGTGTTAATGCCATATGGTCGTAGTCATGAAAGCGAAGCGGATATTGTGGGTCAAGACTTAATGGCTCGGGCTGGTTTTGATCCCGAAGCCAGTATCACGCTATGGCGAAATATGGCGAAGGTTTCTAAAAGCTCGCCCCCAGAGTTTATGTCTACTCACCCTTCAAATGAAACCCGTATTAAACAATTAACGGCGCACCTTTCCAACTCTTTGCCGCTTTTTAAACAAGCGAAAGCCATTAGTTGCCATAATCAATAGCTTTTATTTTGCACTCTGTATGCCAATAAGCCTCTTTATCATTTTAAGGTGATTTAAGAGGCTGAGTTTATCTTGGCTGCAGTTAAAAACCTGAGTAAAAGTTAAGTGGTAATGACTTGGCAAAAGCTTGCGTTATTAGAGCAAAGCAGATAAAAATGTAGAGCGGTTACCGAGAAGTTATTGGCATAACGCAAGTTACGCTACTTTTAGGCGCTTTATCGCTAAGCACAGTATTGTTCATATGGTGTGACAAAAATAATGGATTTTTTTGCGTATCTTTTTTGTGCAACAATGCAATGATGATTTGCATCAAACACTTAACTAGGGAAGATTATTATGTTTACTCAGTTTTTTATCGTTATTATCGCACTTTTAAGCTTGGTCAGTGCTTTGCTCGTAGGCAGCTACTTTTGGGCATTTTGCGCTATGGTGATGCTTTTAGGTGGCATACACCTGATCTACAAATTAAAGACCGGCAAAGACATTGGCGATAAATAACCTAAGCTTGCCAGTAAAGCGCAAAATTTAGGCTAATGGCAAACGGTTGCAGGGATACAAGTGTCAGTCAATAACGAGCAATCTCAATTGCCAAACTGCGACTTAACCTGAAGTTTCGGCTTATTATTTAGTGATCCGCCAAAAAGCAAAACAGGCGACCACAAATAAAATCATTGGGTAGTAAGCATTTGCTACAACGGCTAACGGTGAAATTTTTAAGCTTGCACCTAACAACAATGCTTGTGCGCCATAAGGTAATAAACCTTGGTTGATACAGGCATATATATCTAATAAGCTTGCCGAGTGGGCAGGGCTCAGTTTACCCTCTTGCGCTAAATTCTTTGCCGTTTCGCCTGCGACAATAATTGAGACGGTATTGTTGGCGGTAAAAAAATTACAACAAAATGCCAGTGCGCCAATGCCAATGCCGGCCGCGCGTTTTTTATTGTTTGGACTCACCTTTTCGGTTAATCGCTCAATACGCTTAGTCAGCGCCGTTAAGCCACCTTGGCGTTTTACTAACTCACTTAAACCGCCAATAAACAGTGATAAAATAAAGATATCTTGCATACTGGCAAAACCTTGGTTGATATCACTGACCCAAGTTGCTACTTGATAACCATGGTTAATCATACCTATGGCAGCGGCTAAAATTATACCTATCATTAAGACCATAAAAACATTCATCCCAGACAGGGCTAACGCTAAAATAACAATGTAGGGCAAGAAGCCAATAACATCTATGTCTTGGTTGACTTCATGGTTAATGCTGACGCCATTGGCCGCAATCATGGCTAAGCAAATCAGTGCAGCCGGTATCGCGAACTTAAAGTTAACGCGAAACTTATCTTTCATGTGGGCACCTTGGCTGCGGGTAGAGGCGATTGTGGTATCTGAGATAATCGATAAATTATCACCAAATATTGCCCCTGATATAATACAGCCAGCAACTAAGCTAGCATCAATATTAGCCGACTCTATAAAACCAAGAGCGATAGGAGCAATGGCGGCAATGGTGCCCATTGACGTGCCCATAGCGGTAGCAAGAAAAGCCGCCACTAAAAATAAACCAAGCAATAAAAAATAATCAGGAAAAAGCGACAGCCCCAGTTGTACACTGGCATCAACGCTGCCAGTGGCTTTGGCAACCGCAGCAAATGCGCCCGCTAATAAATAAATTATACACATGGTAATAATATTTTGATGACCAGCGCCTTGTATAAACTGACTAATTTTGTCGTTAACACTGTCTCGTCCCATATATATAGCGATCAATATTGCCGGAATAATCGCAATGCTGGCGGGCAATTGATAAAACGCAAAGTCAACCCCTTGTAACGTGAGCACTATGCCAGTACCGAGAAATAGCGCTAAAAAAACCGCAAAAGGTAATAAACTTTTTAAACTGGCGTGCGCTTGGCTTTGGCTGTTTGATGATTGGCGGGGTTGAATCGTATTAGTGCTCATGAATAGGATCTTTATTATTAGTTATTATACTGGTTAAACAATAACTAATTTACATGGAAAGTCTATGGGGAAGGTGATTATAATTTGCTTTAATTAAATGTCAATCTAGACGTCTAGAAGTTTTTTTGTGTGCCGTTATGACAGTCGCCGTTATTTAAAACCCGGCTTATTGCCTTTGTTTGCTGTGGCTAAATTGGAACACATATTAGGTTGAGGACTTATCTAAGGGCTATACGGCGTTGATTGCTAGCCTAAAACCACAAGTTGCTAGCTTATTGTCAAAGCCAAGTTAGCCAAAGCAGCAGGTTCTGCTGCTTTGTTTGTAATTGAATTTGATGTAAAAACTAATACGAGTATTAAATGAGCGATTAGCTTTTGCTCTTAGCTAAAGTGCTGATCGATTTTATCAATAAGGTAATTACCAATTGGAATCGCCGAAGTTGCGGCCGGTGAAGGGGCGTTGCAAACATTGATGGTGCGAGCGCTATTAGCAAATAAAAAGTCATGCACTAGGCTACCGTCATTCATCACGGCTTGTGCTCTAATACCTGCTGGGTATGGTTTAAGGTCTTCGAGTGTTATTTCAGGACAATATTTTTGCACTAACGCTAAATAGCCACTTTTAAACAGTGAGTTTTTTAATTCGCTCAGGCCTGAGCGTAAATTTTTTCTTAAAACACGCCAAAACCCTGGGAACATTACCATGTCTTTTATATCGGTAAAGCTGACATTGATTTTACCATAACCTTCACGCTTAAAACCTAACACAGCATTAGGGCCTACAGTGACACTACCATCAATCATGCGCGTTAAATGTACGCCTAAAAACGGTAAGTCAGGATCTGGAATCGGGTAGATTAGGTGATTGACAATCGCGTTTTTATTGGCGGGTAATTGATAGTACTCACCACGAAATGGCACAATTTGAAAGTCAATGTCGATATTGAGCATTTTCACCACGCGATCCGCCATTAACCCAGAGCAAGTGATTAAATATTGGCTTGAGAATGAGCCATTGTTTGTCGTTACAGTGACATTATTTGGGCACTCTTTTAGCGCAGTAACTTGGGTATTGAGTCGATATTCGCCGCCTAATGACCGATAAACTTCGGCCATTTTTGTGGTAATTAACTGGTAATCAACTATGCCTGTGGTTTTTACAAAAATAGCACCAAGTCCGCGAATATTAGGTTCACGGATCTTTAGTTGCTGCTGATCTAATAGTTCCACATCTAAACCATTGTCCTGGCATCGTTTAAATAAAGCCTGCATGCGCTTAAGTTCAAGGTTATTGGTTGCCACCAGTAACTTTCCACACTGCTCAAAAGCGATACCATGTTGCTGACAGAAGTCAATGGTTGCTTGAACGCCTTCTCGACAAAACTTAGCTTTTAAGCTCCCTGGCTCATAGTAGACACCCGCATGAATAACGCCGCTATTATGACCGGTTTGATGAGCGGCAAATTGGTTTTCTTTTTCCAATAATAATATTTTTTTATCAGGGTAGCGTTGTTGTAATTGCCATGCGGTTGATACGCCAACAATGCCGCCACCGATGATAATGTAGTCATAGCACATAAAGTATTCCCAAGTGTTACTGTGTTAATTTTGCGTTTTCATAATAAGCACCACGTTGGCGCAATAATTCGCGATATAGACCTTTATCAGCAACAAACTTATCGCGGCCATGTAGCCACGCATGGTTATTGATCACCAACATACTCCCCACTGGCACCCGAACATTAAAGGTATTTTGCTCTGACTCAAGCGATGAACCCATTTCATATAAATACCGGCCTTGTTCCATATTGAGCGGCTCGGCAAATTGGTCAATAAAGAGCATTTTAGGTCGGCCGTTTTCATCTGTTTCAAAAAATACCGGATGCTGAATTTTGTAGGGAATATTTTTACTTGCAGGTGATGTCCATTGTATATCTTCTTTACCCAACGGGTGGTGGTAAAACTTTTCTAAATCTTGCCAGTCATCAACATGCAATAATAACGAGTCACCACCTGTCATATTTTTCTCGGCGATTTTTTGCATTAATACCCAGTCAGTGCGCTCTTTTACATAGGTGCCGTCATTATGCAATTCCATGCGGCGATGTGCTTGGCGCAAATAGCTATCACTGTTATCTTCATTTTTAACGCTAAAGCGCGCATAAAATTTGCCGTACATGGCGTCTAGGTTTGGAACACCTATCAGGTGCGAGACGGCAGTGGAGAGTAAAATATTGAACTCAAGTGGTTGATATTCAATGGTTACTGGTTCGCATTGCAACATAAAGCCACCGGTTGCTCGGTTTTTAATGGTAGCAAGGAGTAGCGGGCCTAATGTGTCTTGGGTCAATTTATTGAGTATATCCGCGACATGAAAGCGTAAAAACGGTTTATACTCTATGGCTTGTACACCAAAAGGCAATGCTTGTTCGATAAAGCCTTTTACCGTTTCTGAGCTTAATTTTACGACTTGTAAGCGTGGATTGGCGGCAAATGGCGTAACTGAGAAACCATGTGAGTTTAATTTAATTTCATTTTCAATTTGCTTTACGTTTGTATTCATCGTCTTTCTCACTCAATGGGTATTTTTAAAGCGTTTTAGTTACCGACTATGTGGCTTATTTCTGCGCTGCCATAATCTACTTGATACTCTAGCTTTCATTTTGCGATAAATATAATATATAGTTTTTATAGTTTTTATATAATTTACATATGGTGTAAGGGTGAACTTAAAACGATTAGAATATTTTTCGCAGTTAGCGATGCTTGGGAGTTTTACCCGCGCCGCTGAGAAAATTGGTATTGCGCAGCCAGCATTAACTATTGCGATGCAAAAATTAGAGCAGGAAGTGGGGTTAAAGTTAATTAATCGTGCGGAAAAAAATGCCTTGCTTACCGCGGAAGGCAAGGTGCTGTTTACATTAGCAAAACAGTTATTAAACCAAGCAAAGCAAGTTGAGTTGGAACTGAAAGAGTTAAAAGACTTAGCACGAGGGAGTATTCGCTTTGGCGTTTCTGCCATGATGGGGTCGTATTACTTTCCTAAGGTATTAAGTGAGTTTAAGCAAAAATACCCGCATATCAAAATCCAAGTCATTGACCAAGGTACCGCGGCGCTTGAGCAAATGTTGCTTAACGGAGAGTTAGATTTGGCGTTAATTCGCGGTGATTTAGAAAACCCACAGCTGCGATACACTGAGTTGATCAATGAAGAAGTGGTGGCTGGTATGGCAAATTCACACCCGTTTGCCAAGCAAAACTCCTTATCGTTGGCTGAGTTTTGTCAGCAACCTTTGATACTGTTTCATCAAGGCTACTATTTACGAGAAGTGGTGAGTCACTATGCGAAAAAGCACCAGTTAAGCTTAGATATTCGTATGGAGACTAACCTGACTGAGTTGCAAAAATCGTTGTTGAAAAATCAGCTTGGCATTACCACTTGTTTGTCACGCATTTTAGCATCAGAGCCTGAGCTTACCGCGGTATCGTTTCAACCTAAAATTGCTTTTAAACTGAGCTTAGCGTGGAAGAAAAGCCATTATGTTTCTCAAGCGAGTAAAGCTTTTATGCGTTATTTAACCGAGTCACTGCGTTAAATTAAAGCATAGCGGCTGAACATTGCTTTGATGTCGTGATAAACTTCAGCATTACTTTATGGTGGAAAAGGTTCAGAGATGCATTTTGTTATTGTTGGTTGCGGCGCGGTTGGTGGCTATTTTGGTGGCAGGCTAGCCCAGCATGGTGAAAACGTCACATTTGTTGCGCGTGGCAAACAGTTGCAAATTATGCAGCGCTCTGGGTTAACGATAAAAAGTATCGAAGGTGACACCCAACTTGCTAAGGTGAATGTTATAGCGCCAGACAAGCTAAAACAAGCGTGCTTACCAATGGCTGCTGATGTGATTTTTTTATCTGTAAAATCTTATCAATTAGTGTCAGCACTGGCACAAATAAAGCCTTTAATCGCAAAACATACGCGTGTTATTCCATTATTAAATGGTGTAAATGCTGTTGATGTAATGCAGGTACAAGGTATTGACTTAGCCAATATCTATGGTGGTTTAGCAAAAATTATCGCCGAAAAAACTGCCGATGGCACTATTCACCATACTGGCGCCAAGCCTCATATTACCCTAGGGGTTTGTAGCAAAGTGGCCACAACGGCTGACACAGAACAACTAAGTGCAATAGCCAAGCGCTTGCAGCTAGCCGGTATCAGCGTTGGTGTTACTCGCGATATGCAACTAGCCTTATGGCGAAAATATATTTTCGTGGCGGCTTGGGGGGCACTAGCGGCCGCCAAAAACTTAACCTTAGGTGAAATTCGCGCACAAAGTCATCTTAGTTTTTTATTAGAACGCATTGTTAATGAATATGCTGATATCGCCCGTGCTGTTGGGGTAAAGCTAAGTGAAAAAAATATTAAAGAAACTTTGAGTTTTCTTGCCCGACTACCCGATAGTAGTGAAACATCAATGCAGCGTGATTTAAAAGCAGCTAGCTTATCTGAATTCGATGTTTTGGTTGCCTACCCGTTAACTTTAGTGCAGCAACTTAACCTATCGGCACCGGTGTTAAAGCAATGTTATGAGCAAATTGCTACAAGCTATCCGCAGCTAAACATTGAGCAAAGCAGCTAAGTTGTCAACCAGTGCCGAGAATGAGTCCTAAAAATAAAAAGTATAATAAATAACAAAATTCGCCATGCTAGCACTACAGCGAAGGCTAACTTTATGGTATTCTACCGCGAATTTTTATCGTATAAATAAATGTGAAGATTAAATAATGTCTGAAAATAAATTTGAAACAATCGAACAACGCGTAAGTTACGGTGTAGGTCGTCAATTAGGTGATCAGTTGCGCAATAACCCTTTTAAAGATTTTGACGTAACAGCTGTACAAGCGGGTTTAGCTGATGCTATTGCCAATACTGCTAGCCAAGTATCGGATGAAGCACTTAACGAAGCCTTTGCGATTGTATCGAAAAAATTACAAGAGCTAGAGCAAGCGCAAGCGAAAGAAAAATCAGCAGAAGGTGAAGCCTTCTTAGCAGAAAACGCCAAGCGTGAAGAAGTAACAGTGACTGAATCGGGTTTACAATACGAAGTATTAGCAACAGGTGACGGTGATAAGCCAACTGCTGCGAGTACCGTACGCACTCATTACCACGGTACCTTTATTAATGGCGATATCTTTGATAGCTCTGTTGATCGTGGTCAACCTGCAGAATTCCCAGTAGGTGGCGTTATTGCTGGTTGGACTGAAGCGCTACAGTTAATGACCGAAGGTTCTAAGTGGCGCTTATATGTACCTTACAACTTAGCGTACGGTGAGCGTGGTTCACAAGGTGCAATTCCTCCGTATGCAACTTTAGTTTTCGAAGTTGAGTTATTAGCGATTGTCAGCTAATAGCGTTGTAATTTTAAGAGCCCTCGATTGAGGGCTTTTTTATAAGCTTAATTTAGTTAGCGGGGTGTTTTCTGTGATGTTTATTGGAAAAATGTTGGAGTACTATTATCGCTATGGATAAAGCCAAGATTGAGCAGTTCTTTCAAGCTTATCTGGTCGCGTTTGAGCAACGAGATATTGCCATGGCTCAGCGCTGTTATCACATGCCTGTTACTTTACATACCCCGGATAAAACCGTATTAATTAACAATAGCGAAGCATTTAAGCACGAGTTTACTGACATATTTACCGTTTTAAAGCAGGCCGAAATTTCACACTTTTCGACCTTAAAGGCTAGCTTTAGTCAGCTGAGTAAGCACTTAGTGTTAGCCTGTGTTGATTGGCAGTTTATTGGCCCGAGCGATGAAGTTTTTACCGAATTTTCAGCCTTTTACAATTTAACCTTGTCTGACGGACAATGGAAAATATTTACCGTTGTCTCGCAAGAGCTAAGTCAATCGCAGGATTTAGCTATCGCTTTTAATATTGTCAATAACAGTTCAGATAAAATGACAAGTAGGAACTAATAATCATGAAAGTAAAAGTTGCCATTTTAGGGTGTAGCGGCCGAATGGGGCGTAATTTAATACAAGCGGCTGTCGAGCATAAGTCGATTGAGCTTGTCGGTGGCAGTGTTCGTAAAGGCTCGTCATTTGAAGACTTTGATCTTGGCGAGTTAGCCGGTATCGGCGCGATAGGTAAGCAAACCAGCACCGACCTTCAAGCATTAGCTGCCGCTGATGTTTTAATTGATTTTACCGCCATTGAATCGACACTTGAACACCTTAAGTGGTGCCAGCAACATAAAAAAGCGTTAGTAATTGGCACTACGGGTTTTTCTGAGCCGCAAATTGAAATCATTCAAACCGCCGCTAAAACTATGCCAGTGATATTAGCACCCAATACCAGTGTTGGCGTCAACTTATTATTTAAGCTACTTGAAGTTACCGCTAAAGCGATTGGTGACTATACTGATATAGAAATTTTTGAAGCGCACCACAGATTTAAAAAAGATGCGCCTTCCGGCACGGCGATGAAAATGGGTCAAGTTATTGCTGATACCTTAGGTCGAGACTTAAATAAAGTAGCCGTTTATGGTCGAGAAGGAATTACTGATGAACGAGATGGCAATACCATAGGTTTTGCCACGATTCGCGCTGGCGATATCGTTGGTGAGCATACCGCATACTTTGCCGACCTTGGTGAGCGAATTGAACTCACCCATAAAGCCAGCTCTCGAATGACTTTTGCACTTGGCGCCATGCGTGCAGCATTTTGGTTAAGTGAAGCAGAAGCAGGTTTTTATGATATGCAAGATGTACTGGGTTTAAAAGATTAACTTTACCCGAGCAGTAAAATACTAAAAGTTGACTAATTGGTTAGCCTTTTACTGCGTTTTTTCAATAGATGAGTGCTACTTTTGATGCTTTGGTATCAATTACGTTAAAAGTAGATAGTTTTTTACAATTATAACTAGACGAAGGATGGTTTGAAGCGTAAAATAAGTGGATTTTGTCAAAAATTTACGGTTCATGATGAACGGGCTAAAGTTTTTGGCATTTTTTGTGCGTATCGCTTTTTTCGGTAATGGTAACCAACGCGTTATTTTACCTTTTACATTCTTTCTTCTTAACGGAGGTCAAATTGACTAAATCTGCCATGTTAGTGCTTGAAGACGGCACTGTATTTAAGGGCACCGCTATTGGTGCAGAAGGGGCGGCCGTTGGAGAGGTAGTATTTAATACCTCAATGACTGGCTACCAAGAAATTCTGACAGATCCCTCATATGCAGAGCAAATTGTTACCCTAACTTATCCACATATAGGCAACACAGGCACTAATAGCGAAGATGAAGAGTCTGATGCTATTTGGGCAAAAGGTTTAGTGATACGAGACTTACCTCTACTGGCAAGTAACTTTCGTAGTGAACAAAGTTTAAGTGATTATTTAAAAGCAAAAAATATCTTAGGCATTGCTAATATTGACACCCGAAAATTAACGAGAATTCTAAGAGAAAAAGGCGCACAAAATGGTTGCATTCTGGCAGGTGACCTAGCCAACGAAGAGCAAGAAGCAGCGAAAGCACTGACGCAAGCACAAGCGTTTCCTGGCCTTAAGGGTATGGATTTAGCCAAAGTGGTGTCTACCCAAGAAGCCTATCAGTGGACGCAAGGTAGTTGGCAGTTGGGGCAAGGGCATACCTGTTTAGCCGACCAACCAGAAAAACTACCGTTTCATGTGGTTGCTTATGACTTTGGCGTGAAGCGTAACATTTTGCGTATGTTAGTGGACCGTGGCTGTAAATTAACCGTCGTACCAGCACAAACACCAGCGGCCGATGTGTTAGCAATGAACCCAGACGGTATTTTCTTATCTAATGGTCCAGGCGACCCTGAACCCTGTGATTACGCCATTAGCGCCATTAAAACATTTTTAACGACAGATATTCCGGTATTTGGTATTTGTTTAGGTCACCAATTACTTGCCTTAGCCAGTGGCGCAAAAACCATGAAAATGAAATTTGGTCACCATGGTGGTAACCACCCGGTGAAAGACTTTGCCCGCAATGTTGTAATGATCACTGCTCAAAACCATGGCTTTGCAGTAGATGAAACTAACATGCCAGCAAATCTTGCTGTGACTCATAAGTCATTATTTGACGGTTCTATTCAAGGTATCAAACGTACCGATAAACCAGCATTTAGCTTCCAAGGTCACCCAGAAGCTAGCCCTGGTCCGGCCGATGCCGCACCATTATTTGACCAGTTTATTGACTTAATTGCAGCGGCTAAACAAGCCTAGTTCCAAGACAAGAAAAGAGAGATTATATAATGGCAAAACGTACTGATTTAAAAACTATCTTGATCTTAGGCGCTGGCCCGATTGTTATTGGTCAAGCATGTGAGTTTGATTACTCTGGCGCACAAGCCTGTAAAGCGCTGCGTGAAGAAGGCTACCGAGTTATATTAGTTAACTCAAACCCTGCCACCATAATGACAGATCCAGAAATGGCAGATGCCACTTACATTGAACCTATTCATTGGGAAGTGGTGCGCAAAATTATTGAAAAAGAACGTCCTTGTGCAGTGTTACCTACCATGGGTGGGCAAACGGCCTTAAACTGTGCGCTAGAGCTAGAAGCGCAAGGGGTATTAAAAGAGTTTAACGTTGAAATGATTGGCGCTACTGCTGATGCCATTGACAAAGCAGAAGATCGCAGTCGTTTTGATAAAGCCATGAAAGCAATTGGCTTAGAAACACCGCGCGCTGAAATCGTGCATTCGTTAGAAGAAGCGCACGAAACTTCTAAGCGGATAGGTTTTCCCTGTATTATTCGCCCATCATTTACTATGGGGGGGAGCGGCGGCGGTATTGCCTATAACCGTGAAGAATTTACCGAAATCTGTACTCGAGGTTTAGATCTGTCGCCAACTTCAGAATTATTGATTGACGAATCTCTGATCGGCTGGAAAGAGTACGAAATGGAAGTGGTGCGTGACAAAAATGATAACTGTATCATTATATGTTCGATTGAAAATTTCGACCCTATGGGCATTCATACGGGTGATTCTATTACCGTTGCGCCTGCGCAAACCTTAACTGATAAAGAATATCAAATTATGCGTAATGCCTCGATTGCGGTATTACGCGAAATTGGTGTTGAAACCGGTGGCTCCAACGTGCAGTTTGGCATTTGTCCTAATACTGGCCGTATGGTGATCATTGAAATGAACCCACGGGTTTCACGCTCATCAGCTTTAGCATCAAAAGCAACCGGTTTCCCCATTGCAAAAATTGCCGCAAAACTGGCGGTCGGTTATACCCTTGATGAATTATCAAACGATATAACGGGTGGCGCAACACCAGCTTCATTTGAGCCCACCATTGATTATGTGGTAACAAAAATACCACGCTTTAACTTTGAGAAATTTGCCGGCGCAGAAGATCGCCTGACCACGCAAATGAAATCAGTCGGTGAGGTGATGTCGATTGGCCGTAACCAACAAGAATCATTACAAAAAGCCTTACGCGGCTTAGAAGTTGGTGTAAGTGGCTTTGACCCTATGGTTGATGTTACGCAGCCAGGCGCTAAAACTAAAATTATGCACGAGTTGCAAGAAGCGGGCTCTGATCGTATTTGGTATATTGCCGATGCCTTTCGTTTAGGCTTATCGGTTGATGATATTTTCCGCCTAACCAAAATTGATCGTTGGTTCTTAGTGCAAATAGAAGATATAGTGCTCGAAGAAGCAAAAGTCGCTGAAGGTGGCTTAAAAGTACTGACGCCAGCCTATTTACGACAATTAAAACGTAAAGGATTTGCCGATTCTCGCTTAGCCGCTTTAATTGGTGTTGCCGAAGCCGAAGTGCGCAAAAAACGCCATAATGCCGACATCTTTCCTGTTTACAAACGAGTTGATACCTGTGCAGCGGAATTTAGCTCAGACACAGCTTATATGTATTCAACTTACGATGAAGAGTGTGAAGCAAACCCAACTGATAAAGAATCGATCATGATACTTGGTGGTGGCCCAAACCGTATCGGCCAAGGTATTGAATTTGATTACTGTTGTGTACACGCGGCTTTAGCGCTAAGAGAAGACGGGTACGAAACTATCATGGTGAACTGTAACCCTGAAACCGTTTCAACCGATTACGATACTTCAGATCGTTTATATTTTGAGTCCATCACCTTTGAAGATGTGCTGGAAATCGTTCGTATTGAAAAGCCAAAGGGCGTTATCGTGCAATATGGTGGACAAACGCCGCTTAAATTAGCCCGCGCCCTAGAAGCGGCTGGTGTGCCGATTATTGGTACCTCACCAGATGCCATTGACCGCGCCGAAGATAGAGAACGTTTTCAACAGGCCGTTGATCGTTTAGGTTTATTACAACCTGAAAACGCGACAGTAACCTCGCTAGATGAAGCCATGGCGAAAGCAGAAGCCATAGGTTTTCCATTAGTGGTTCGTCCATCCTATGTACTGGGCGGTCGTGCCATGGAAATTGTCTATGACTTAGATGACTTACGACGTTACATGACCGAGGCCGTGAGTGTCTCAAATGACTCGCCTGTGTTACTGGATCATTTCTTAGATGATGCCATTGAAGTGGATATTGACCTAGTGTCAGACGGCACTGATGTTGTTGTTGGCGGTATAATGCAACATATTGAGCAAGCAGGTGTGCACTCAGGTGATTCGGCTTGTTCATTGCCAGCCTACAGTTTGAGCCAAGAAGTGCAAGATGTGATGCGCAAGCAAGTAACCGACCTCGCGTTTGAGTTGGGGGTAAACGGCTTAATGAATACCCAAATGGCGGTTAAAGACGGCAAAGTGTATTTAATTGAGGTTAATCCACGTGCTGCTCGTACCATTCCATTTGTGTCAAAAGCAACTGCGGTACCGCTTGCCAAAGTAGGCGCTCGTGTTATGGCCGGAAAATCGCTAAAAGAGCAAGGTATTGTTAAAGAAGTTATTCCACCTTATTTCTCCGTTAAAGAAGTGGTTATTCCATTTAACAAGTTCCATGGTAGTGATCCACTTGTCGGGCCAGAAATGCGCTCAACAGGTGAAGTCATGGGCGTTGGAGATACCTTTGAAGAAGCCTATGCGAAAGCGAACTTAGGCGCGGGTGTTTCAGTGCCTAAAGATGGTCGTGCCTTAATCTCGGTGCGTAATAGCGATAAAGGACGCGTGGTTGAGTTAGCAAAACAAATGGTAGCATTAGGTTATGAATTAGATGCGACTCATGGTACTGCTGTCATGTTAGGTGAAGCTAACATTCCTTGTCGCTTGGTGAACAAAGTACATGAAGGGCGCCCACACATTCTAGATAGAATTAAAAATGGCGAATATAGCTACATTATCAACACGACCGAAGGCCGCAAAGCGATAGAAGACTCTAAAGTGTTGCGCGGTGGTGCTTTACGTTACAAAGTTGCTTATACTACAACATTGAACGCTGCATTTGCTGCTTGCCAATCGCATGCTGCAGATGACCGCAATGTAGTAAACTCAATTCAAGAGTTACATCAACGTTGTAAGTAAAGCTGATGCTTGCTGGGAGCACTTTTTAGTTGCTCCCAAGCTAGGCCTAAGCCGATGAGTTTTTTATCAAGGTGGTTACCGACTATAAGTCGCAAAGGTAAACCACCTTTCTTGTTATACAAAGAAGAGAAAAATGACTAAATATCCAATGACATTGCTTGGTGCAGAGCAGTTAAAAGAAGAACTAAAGTTTTTAAAAACAGAAAAACGTCCACGTATTGTTAAAGATATTGCAGAAGCGCGTGAGCACGGTGATTTAAAAGAAAATGCTGAATATCACGCGGCCAAAGAAGAGCAAGGTTTTTGTGAAGGACGTATTCAAGATATTGAGGGTAGGTTAAGTAACGCGCAAATCATCGACGTAACTAAGATACCAAATACTGGCAAAGTTATTTTTGGTGCCACGGTAACCTTACTCAACATTGAAACTGACGTTGAAGTCACCTACAAAATTGTTGGTGACGATGAAGCCGATTTTAAAACTGGTCGCATCTCACTTAACTCACCTATGGCGCGTGGCCTAATTGGTAAAGAAGTTGATACAGAAATAGAGATCACTACGCCAGGTGGTGTGGTTGAATATGAGATCATTGCGGTGGAGCATATTTAGCCTGTAGTTAGCCTTAATTGGTGTAACTCAACAGTAAATAGCGAACAAATGAAAACGCACTTAACCTAAAGGTAAGTGCGTTTTTTTAATGGTTATTAAATTTTCAAAAGCCAACAGCTTTAAAGGGTCTGCTGTGCTTGACATACTTGGTTATGGGCGCAGCTGATCGCTTTAACATTGCTATAGCCGATACGTTGCAGTTGCTCTGCGGCTAAAGCTGCTCGGCCACCTGATGCACAATGGAGATAAATTTCCATGTTGGCATCTGCACAATGTTTAGCGATATTCATTTCTAAAACACCGCGCGGAATAGCCAATGAATTAGCAACCGGCGATGTGGCAACTTCGCTTGCTTCTCTGACATCTATAAAAGTGGCATCTTTGCGGGCGAAAGCTTGTGCTGCACTGACACATTGCACAGATTTTTTAGCTTGTGCCACTAATTCAGCTACCGATAAAATCATCTTTACACTCCTAAAATCGCGGATTTAAATCACCGCTTATTTTAAGTGAGTTTAGTACAATTGTATATTAGTTTTTTCTAATGTATCTAGGTATCCAAAAGAGCAGTAAAAGCTACAGTGCTCAGGTCGTGAAGAGATTAAATCTTAGGGATTCTGATCTTTTTTTCTGGGCTTTCGCGGTACAATACTAAGGTTTTCCCTATTACTTGTACTTTTATCGCATTAGTTTCGCGACAAATCGCGTCGACAATAAGCGCCTTGGTTTCTCTGTCATCAGTTGGAATTTTAACTTTGATCAATTCATGATGATTTAAGGCAAAGTCTATTTCGGCAACTACCGCTTCCGTTAGGCCGTTATTACCAAGTAATACAACGGGTTTAAGGCTATGTGCTAAGCCCTTTAGATATTGAGTTTGTTTTTTATTTAAGTTCATTAACAATTTTCGTTACAAGTTAGCTTGAATTATCGCTATTTTACCTCCATCTAGTTTGTAATACTAATATTGTTTAGCAAGTGTTCGCCTTTTAACGTACTTTTCTGGCTTGTTTTTGGTAAAATAGCCTAGACCTTATTTTAGTGGTGAATAAAGTTATCGAAACCTTAATGGTTATTATCAGGTTAATAGCACAAGATTTAAGTGAATTGAATGAGTAAAAAAAAGGTCAGTGCCAGTAGTGCTCGTTGGCTAAAAGAGCACTTTGACGATGAATATGTAAAAAAAGCACAAAAACTAGGGCTGCGCTCGCGTGCAGTTTTTAAACTAGAAGAAATTAACAAAAAAGATCAGCTGCTAAAGCCAGGCATGAAGGTGGTTGATTTAGGTGCCGCCCCTGGCGGATGGTCAGAATATGCCACTAAGGTTGTCGGCGAACAAGGGCAAGTAGTTGCTTGTGATATTTTAGCCATGGACCCGATTGCAGGTGTAGAGTTTTTACAAGGAGATTTTCGTGAAGATGCGGTGCTTGACGCGTTGTTAACCCGTATTAATGGTAAAAATATTGATGTTGTGATGTCAGATATGGCAGCAAATTTTACCGGTAATGATGCCGCAGACGCGGCAAGAAGCATGTATTTAGTGGAATTAGCGCTAGATATGTGTAAGCAAGTATTAAAGAAAAATGGCGCTTTTGTTGTGAAAGTGTTTCAAGGAGAAGGCTTTGAGCAGTTTGTTAAAGAGGCTCGAGCGACGTTTAAAACCGTTAAAACACGTAAACCAGAATCATCGCGTGCCCGCTCACGTGAAGTTTATCTAGTGGCGACGGGCTTTAAATTGTAGTAAATTAGGTGGAATTATTTCATCGCACCATTTTGAACATTAGCAAGAGGTCATTAAGTTGAGCGATATGGCGAAAAATCTTATTTTATGGTTAGTTATAGCAGTTGTGCTTATGTCTGTTTTTCAGAGCTTTACCCCTGGAAGCGGCCAAGATCAGCAACTAGATTACACACAGTTTATTCAAGATGTCCGTCAAGGGCAAATTAGAAAAGTAGACGTTGATAGAAATGGCGTTATCAATGGTATTAAACGCAGCGGTGAAAACTTTGTTACGGTTATCCCAGGTGGTTACGATCGTGATTTAATCAATGACTTGGTCAAGCAAGGTGTAAATGCGTCAGGCGAGTTACCTGAAGAACCAAGCTTTTTAATGACCATATTTGTTTCTTGGTTCCCGATGATTTTATTGATCGGGGTCTGGATATTCTTTATGCGCCAAATGCAAGGTGGTGGCGGTAAAGGTGCGATGAGTTTTGGTAAATCTAAAGCGCGTTTATTAGGCGAAGACCAAATTAAAACCACTTTTGCTGATGTTGCCGGTTGTGATGAAGCTAAAGAAGAAGTATCAGAATTAGTCGATTACTTAAAAGATCCATCTCGCTTTCAAAAGCTTGGCGGTCGTATACCGTCAGGTGTATTAATGGTAGGCCAACCTGGTACAGGTAAAACCTTATTAGCAAAAGCCATTGCTGGTGAAGCCAAAGTGCCGTTTTTTACCATTTCAGGCTCAGACTTTGTTGAAATGTTTGTCGGTGTTGGTGCCTCTCGGGTACGTGACATGTTCGAGCAAGCGAAAAAGTCAGCGCCTTGTATCATCTTTATTGATGAAATCGATGCCGTAGGTCGCCAACGTGGTGCCGGTATGGGTGGTGGTCACGATGAGCGTGAACAAACCCTGAACCAAATGCTAGTTGAAATGGATGGTTTTGAAGGTAACGAAGGGGTAATCGTGATTGCTGCGACTAACCGCCCAGATGTGCTAGACCCTGCATTATTACGTCCAGGGCGTTTTGACCGTCAAGTGACGGTAGGTTTACCCGATATTCGTGGTCGTGAACAAATTCTTAAAGTTCACATGCGCAAAGTGCCATTAGGTGACGATGTGAAAGCCTCGGTTATTGCTCGTGGTACCCCTGGGTTTTCCGGTGCAGACTTGGCTAACTTAGTCAACGAAGCCGCGTTATTTGCAGCCCGTTCAGCTCGTCGTGTGGTTGGTATGGCTGAATTTGAAAAAGCGAAAGATAAAATCATGATGGGCTCAGAGCGCCGCTCTATGGTGATGACAGAGTCTGAAAAAGAAATGACTGCTTATCATGAAGCAGGGCATGCCATTGTTGGCCGTTTAGTGCCAGATCATGACCCAGTTTATAAAGTCAGTATTATGCCGCGTGGTAGAGCCTTAGGTGTGACTATGTATTTACCTGAGCAAGACAGGTTTAGCCATAGTAAACAGCATTTAGAAAGTAATATTTCCTCGTTATACGGCGGCCGTATTGCCGAAGAAATGATATACGGGTTTGATAAAGTCTCGACCGGCGCCTCTAATGATATTGAACGTGCCACCCAGCTTGCCCGTAAGATGGTGACGCAATGGGGTTTTTCTGAAAAATTAGGCCCGATGTTGTTTGCTGAAGAAGAAGGTGAAGTGTTTTTAGGACGAACCTCTTCGAAATCGCTAAATATGTCGGACGAAACCGCGCGTGCAATTGATGAAGAAATCAAAGCCTTTGTTAATCGAAATTATGAGCGTGCAGAAAAAATCTTAAAAGAAAACGAAGATATATTGCATGCCATGAAAGATGCGCTAATGGAATATGAAACTATAGATGCTTTGCAAGTTGATGACTTGATGAATCGAGTTAAAGTGCGCCCACCGGCAGATTTTGATGCCTCTAGTTCAGACGGCAGTTCAGGCAGCAACAGTGATGTTAATAAGCCGTCAGTTAAAAAAGATGATGACAATAAATCATCAGCTGATAGTACCAATAACAGTGACGCCTCAGATGCCCCTGCTAAATAATTAGCAAGTGAGTAACCGAGCGTAACTAACAGCCTCAATAATTTAAATCTGTTGATTTAGTCATTATTGAGGCTTTCTTTTTGGTGCAATTTAAGATTCATATTTTTACAACGTAAACAAGAGAATGTCGTGACTAAGCAACTTAAGGGTGTAAATTCTACACTAGACTTGTCAAGCCCACAGGTAATGGGGATCCTCAATATTACCCCCGATTCGTTTTCAGACGGTGGTCAATTTAGCCAATTAGCGCCAGCCATGGCGCAAGTTAGCCGCATGATAGCAGATGGTGCAACGATTATAGACATCGGCGGTGAGTCCACTAGGCCCGGTGCTGCCAGTGTTAGCGATGAAGAAGAATTAGCACGCGTTATTCCTATTTTAACAGCCATTAAACAAAATTTTCAGGTTTTAGTGTCCATTGACACCAGTAAAGCCTGTGTCATGCGTGCGGCAATTGCAGCTGGCGCTGACTTGATCAATGACGTACGGGCGTTACAAAATGACGGGTGTTTAGCGGCCGTGGCTAACAGTAACATTCCGATTTGCTTGATGCACATGCAAGGCTTGCCACGCAGTATGCAAGTTCAGCCACAATATACGGACGTTGTTGGTGATATCATGGCGTTTTTTCAGCAGCGTATTGATGCCTGTGTAGAGGCGGGTATTGGCCGAGAGCGATTGATTTTAGATCCAGGTTTTGGTTTTGGCAAAACAGTGGCGCACAATTATCATTTACTGGCTAATATGTCACGTTTTCGTGAGTTTTCACTGCCAATTCTCGCGGGGTTATCGCGTAAATCCATGATAGGTAATTTATTAAATAGAGAGGTTAGCCAACGGCTAGCGGGCAGCGTTAGTGCTGCTGTTATTGCTGCTCAACAAGGGGCAGATATTATTCGCGTACACGATGTACAAGCCACCGTCGATGCGCTCAAGGTATTGCAAGCGGTTAACCAATACCAATAGTCGCTTAGTCTTTAAAATTAACACCTGTGCTCAACAAAAGGGAGAAAAAAATGTCAGTAAGAAAATATTTTGGTACCGATGGAATTCGTGGTTTAGTGGGGCAATACCCAATCACGCCACAATTTGTTATGAAATTAGGCTATGCCGCCGGACGCGTACTAGCCGCTCAAGGTACAAAAAAAGTATTAATTGGTAAAGACACGCGTATTTCAGGTTATATGTTAGAGTCGGCATTAGAAGCAGGCTTTTCTGCCGCAGGAATTAACATTGGTTTATTAGGCCCTATGCCAACACCAGGTATTGCCTATTTAACGAAAACCTTCCGTGCTGAAGCCGGTATTGTTATTAGTGCGTCACATAACCCATTTTATGATAATGGTATTAAGTTTTTCTCCCAAGATGGCCAAAAACTACCAGACGAGGTTGAGTTAGCCATTGAAGCTGAGTTAGATAAAGACATGGGCTGTGTTGAGTCAGCTCATTTGGGTAAAGCGAACCGTATTGAAGATGCCGCCGGGCGATATATTGAGTTTTGTAAAAGTAACTTTCCAAGCCAGTACTCTTTAAATGGTATGAAAATCGTGGTGGATTGTGCCCACGGCGCCACCTATCATATTGCCCCCAACGTATTTCGTGAGCTAGGCGCACAAGTGATTGAAATTGGCACCTCTCCTAATGGCACTAACATTAATCATGAATGTGGCGCTACGTCGATGGCGGCAATTAGTGCGGCAGTAGTTGAACATCAAGCAGACTTAGGTATTGCGCTAGATGGTGATGGTGATCGCTTAATGATGGTAGATCATACCGGTTATGTTGTTGATGGCGATGAGTCTGTTTATGTTATCGCCTGTAATGACTTACATAACGGCACCATGGAAGGTGGCGTAGTGGGTACATTAATGAGCAATATGGGCTTAGAGCTTGCACTGGCTGAGATAGACGTACCCTTTGCACGCAGTAAAGTAGGCGATCGATACGTGATGGAATTGCTTAAGCAAAAAGGTTGGCAGTTAGGCGCTGAAAACTCAGGTCATGTCATTAACTTAAAACATACTTCCACTGGCGATGGTATTATTGCTGCCTTAAATGTGTTAACAGCACTTTGTCACACTGGCAAATCGTTGTTTGATTTACGCCAAGGCATGAAAAAGCTACCACAAGTATTAGTGAATGTTAGATTTGCTGGTGATAATGACCCGTTAACCCATGCTGATGTTAAAGCTAGCGTTACAAGCGTTGAAGCTAGATTGGCGGGCCGTGGTCGCGTACTACTGAGAAAATCAGGCACTGAGCCTTTAATTAGGGTAATGGTTGAAGGACCGGATCATGAGGAAGTGAGTGCTTTAGCCAATGAAATTGCCGAGGCGGTAAAGCTTGCCTGTTAATATCGGGTCGAAAAAGCTGACCTTGCAGCACAATAATTAAGCAATTAAACAAGATATGATGCGAAATACTTGTATCTTGTCGGCAGGTTAGTTAATATCTCGCCGCTTTGATTTAGGAATGAAAAATGAATAGACGCGCAATCGTTGCAGCTAACTGGAAAATGAATGGCGGTTTAGCATTAGTCAGCACTATGGTTTCAGAATTAAATAAGGTTACCTTAAATGACAATGTTGCCGTGGTTGTATGTCCGAGCTTTCCTTACTTAGCGGCGTTTAGTCAGGCTAGCTCAGCGCTTAATCTGTCGACATCAATTCAGCTAGGTGCACAAAACCTTAATGAGAACGCACAAGGCGCGTTTACCGGTGAAGTGTCAACAGCTATGCTGCAAGAGGTTGGGGTAAGCTATGTCATTGTTGGTCATTCAGAGCGCCGCAGTATTTATAATGAGTCAAGCGAACTTGTTGCAGAAAAAGTTGCAGCCGCTTTAAATGCTGGTCTAACGCCTATTTTATGTATAGGCGAAAGCGAAAGTGAGCGTGCCAATGAACAAACCGAACAAGTATTGGCAGCGCAACTACAACCTGTGATTGAGCGAGTTGGTATTGAAAAATTTACTGATGTTGTTATCGCCTATGAGCCAGTATGGGCAATAGGTACAGGTAAAACAGCATCGCCAGAAATGGCCCAAGAAACCCATCAATTTATTCGCGAATATATAGCGAAAATTGATGAAAGTATCGCAGTTAAAGTACCATTGTTGTATGGTGGTAGCGTTAATGCAAAAAACTGTGAACAATTATTTGCACAAGCTGATATCGATGGTGGATTAATCGGCGGTGCTAGTTTAAAAGCCGAAGAATTTAACGTAATTTGCTCGGCAGCAAAGGGATAAAAAAATGTTGTATCAAGTGTTAATTGTAGTGTATTTGATCGTTGCCTTATGTTTAATTGGCCTAGTGCTAATTCAACATGGTAAAGGTGCTGATATGGGCGCATCGTTTGGCGCGGGTTCATCGGCAACCATTTTTGGTTCCAGTGGTTCTGGTAACTTTTTAACTAAATCAACAACTTATTTGGCTATAGCTTTTTTCGCTATCAGCTTAATATTAGGTAACTTAACGGCAAATCGCGTGAAAGCTACTGATGAATGGGATAATATCAATACGCCAGCAGGGCAGGTTGCTCCCGCTGTTGATGCGATTCCAACAGAAAGCATAGAGCCAAAAACGGATAATGCAGATGTTCCGGCTAGCGACAACATAGCGGCCGAAAAAGATAGCGACGTACCAAATTAATAAACAATAAAAGTTTAGTTATGCGCGGTTGTGGCGGAATTGGTAGACGCGCTAGCTTGAGGGGCTAGTGACTTAGGTCGTGGGGGTTCAAGTCCCCCCAACCGCACCACTAAACTTAATCAATACTGAAAGGCTGATTCGTCAAGAATCAGCCTTTTTTATTTATCTAAGCTTTCGTTTAGCTATTATATTTGTTTGTTGGCGCTACTTAATTTGGGGGTCGTCAGTATGGCCTGAGTAATCATGTGCGTTTTTATTTAAGTTTAGTTATCAGAACCTCATCTCAGGTACAAACTTTGGCACCACTAACTCTCCTTGAGTGAGTTTAATGATTTCATCTACCGTAACACCAGGGGCACGTTCTAACAGGTGAAATTTACCATTTTTAATCTCTATCAATGCTAAGTCAGTAAGCACTTTTTTAATGCAACCTTTGCCGGTGAGTGGTAACGAACACTGAGTTAACAATTTAGACTCACCATGTTTTGAGGCATGGGTCATGGTGACTATAATATTGTCAGCGCCTGCAACTAAGTCCATCGCACCGCCCATACCTTTGATTAGTTTACCTGGTATCATATACGAGGCAATGTTGCCATTAACATCGACTTCAAATGCGCCTAATACCGTCAAATCAACATGACCACCGCGGATCATGGCGAAAGATTCTGCTGAGTCAAATATTGATGCTCCCGTTGTCATGGTCACTGTTTGTTTACCTGCATTGATAAGATCTGCATCTAGCTCTGCTTCGCTTGGAAACTGTCCCATACCTAGTAGCCCATTTTCTGAGTGCAACATCACCGCGATATCTTCCGGTATATAATTAGCGACAAGAGTTGGGATGCCTATACCTAGGTTAACGTAATAGCCGTCTCTCATTTCACGGGCAACACGTTGGGCGATTTGCTCTCTTGATAAGGCCATTATGATTCTCCTGAAGCTCTAGTGGTGCGCTGTTCAATGCGCTTTTCAAAGGTGCCTTGAATAACTCGATTAACATAAATGCCAGGGGTGTGAATTTCATCAGGGTCAAGGGCTCCTGGCTCAACTAATTCTTCCACCTCAGCAACGGTAATTTTACCTGCCGTTGCCGCCATCGGATTGAAGTTTCTTGCAGTCTTCCTATAAACTAAGTTGCCAAATCTATCAGCTTTCCAAGCCTTGATGATGGCAAAATCACCGGTGATGGCCTGTTCTAAAATATAGTCTCTATCATTGAATTGGCGCTCAGTTTTACCTGCCGCAACCAAAGTGCCAACACCTGTGGCAGTATAGAAAGCTGGGATTCCAGCGCCGCCAGCACGCATTTTTTCCGCTAAAGTACCTTGTGGTGTTAACTCAACTTCTAATTCACCAGACATCATTTGTCTTTCAAACTCAGCATTTTCGCCAACATAAGAGGCAATTATTTTTTTAATTTGTCGCTCGGGTAGTAATACACCTAAGCCAAAGTCATCAACACCACAATTGTTAGAAACAAGTGTCAAACTTTTGGTTCCTTTACGCTTTATTTCTGCAATTAAGTTTTCAGGGATGCCACATAAACCAAAGCCTCCTGAGATAATGGTCATACCATCAACTAAGCCCGCCATTGCGTCTTGATAACTTTGCACTACTTTATTAAGTCCTGTCATGTCATTTTGTATTTCTTTACTCAATTAAATCTAAGTCGAGAAACCCTTCTGTTTTAGTCACTGAGACTCTTAGCATTAAATAATTGCCAGTATTTGTAAAATTAATTAATATTAATGATTAATAGTATTTTTTTATTAATATGTATGAATGTAACCATTAAACAAATTAGAGCTTTTCTGGCGGTTATCGAAGTCAAGAGCTTCGTCGAGGCGAGTGAGTTATTGCATATTTCACAACCGGCTTTAAGTACTACCATCAAAAATCTGGAAGAAAGCATAGGGGGAAGGTTATTAACAAGGTCAACTAGAACCTTAGCTTTGACTCCTGAGGGAGAGCTTTTTCTACCGGTTGCTAAACGACTGCTTTCTGACTTTGACAACGCATTTATTGAGCTTAGAGAGCTATTTTTATCGCAGCGTGGTATTTTGTCTCTTGCTGCTATGCCATCCTTTGCTAGCACACAATTGCCACAACATTTGCTGTCTTTTCATCAATACTACCCCGCTATTAAAGTGAAGGTTCATGATGTTATTGCAGAAGATGCTGTAGAGATGGTACAAGCCGGAAAGGTGGAGTTTGCCATCAGCTTTGATCCAGATGCGACTGAAGACCTTAACTTTGAAACACTCTTTGTTGATCGATTTATTGCGGTTTATCCTCGCAGACATCCGTTAGTGAGCATAAAGAAAATCACTTGGTCAAACTTAGTTAACTATCCTTTTATTACGTTGAAGCGCCCGTCAAGTATTAGGTTGCTCATGGAGCGCGAGCTTGCTCGTGAGAATATAGGCTTAAACGTCGCCTTGGAAACCAATCAATTGGCAACAGTCGTTCAAATGGTTGCGACCGACTTAGGCATCAGTGCAATTCCCGCCCTTTATAAACAACAAGTTCAAGCGTTAAACCTAGCGTATCGAGAGCTATCATCACCAATAATTAGTCGCCGTGTCGGGATTATTACACGTCGACGACTTCCAATATCTAATACTGCTAAGGCTTTCATAGAAATTTTACGGCGTTATTACCAATAGCGGTGCTGCGTATTGCGTTAAATCAGTAAATTGGTTTTTTGCAAAAATTTGTCATCGACGTTGCGTAAAAATTATAAAATGCGATATGTTGTAGATCTCATTAGTGCTCGATGCTCGGCATTACTGATGATGTTATTAAGCGCAAGTTAAGTCCAAACTCGGAATAAAATATTACTGGCAATAAGTATGATTATTATTTTTTGCACTGTGCGATAGAGTTTATGACTAACCCGATGTGCTAATTTTTTACCTAAGATTGAAGCGGGTATTGCTCCGAAAGCGGAGGCGATAATTACTCCAATGTAGGGCTGATAATCAAAGCCAGCAATGGCATAGGAGCTAACCTTCAGTAGTTCTAGCATCAAAAAACAGGTGGCTAAAGTGGCGGTAATTTGCAGGTTCCCCAGACGTTTTCTTATTAAAACGGCTTGCAGTAAGCCGCCATAGCCAAACATCGAAGATAAAAAAGCATGTATGGTGCCAACCCAAACAAATGGATATTTAAATGTCCAGTTAACCCTGTAACTTGGTTTTACTAACGATAAAAGAATTAATAGACCTAAGCCAGTACCTATTAATTTTTCAGGTAATGATACAAATAAAATGGCACCACCTATCACGCCAACGACACAACCGATAAAGAAACTATGGAAAATGGTAACTTGAAGGTGAGCTTTAAATGCAATGGCTCTGTTTAGATCTATGCAAGCTAGCACTGCAGCAAGTAAAGGGATCATAACAGATATAGGAAATAGGCTGGAAAGTAAACCTAAAATAATAAAGCCACCTCCAATGCCTAAAAGAGAGCCAGTAAGTGTCGCCACAAAGCTGCCGAACAAAAGCAGTGTATAGTGAATTAATGAGGCATCAAAGGTGATTTCGTTTAACTCCATACTCAGGTCGACTGAGCCACGATATTTTTAATCTGGGCTATAAAGGCTAACAAAGCCGGCGACAAAATAGTGTGCTCTCGCCTAATCAGGTGAATAGGCCAACTGATTCTTTCAATATTAACGTTGATTATATTGAGGTCTGTTAAGTTTCTCTCTAGGCAGCTAGGGTGGTAAGGAATTGCTGCCAAATACATACCCTCATCGAGTAATGAGAAGATAACTTGTCTATTCGCTATTGTTGAGACATCTTCAGGTAATTGTGTGTCAGTTCGTTTAAAAGCTGCTCTGAGCTTCTGAAAAGGAGGGCCCCCTGCACCTGGAAATAACCAATGATACTTGGCAAGATCGCTTAAGGTAGGGTTTACAAGCTCTAGTGCTGGGTGACCATTGCTTGCGACAAAAATCACATCAATCTCTAGTAATTTTTCGTAGGCTAGACCATCATTTGGTTCGTTTTCATCGAGGGCGTTCAGAATTCTGTGTCAGCCTAAATTGCTAAATATCTAATACGCCATCTAACCTACCTTCGAAGTGGATGGCTAATTGTGACAGTGTCAGGTTCCAATTATGGATTGGCATTGTCCATTT
>NZ_NBOC01000025.1 GCF_002104455.1 Colwellia chukchiensis
TCTTCAACTGATTCATAAACAAGCTCTAGTTCATTATTAAGCACAAAAAAATCCCCTCTGAAAATATCAGAGGGGATTATCTTATACTTGCAAGATCGTTCAACTATTTCTTAAACGATCGGCATTAATCCCTATGGATGACCTTTTTCTTTTCTAGTTTACAGCCCCAAAAGCCCTTAACGCACGCAAAAAACTCCCTTCAAAGCCGCGTTTATATAAAAGATAATAAGATGGAAATCTCGACGCTTTTTGAATAATTCCCTTTAGCTAACTCCGCAGCTGCAATGCTCTGCTTTGCAGAGACATTTAGCGGCCACGCTTTAAAAAAATTAATTTATTTCAGTTATATAACTTAGGTGCTTAAGACCATAGTTACAATTTATCTGCACTATTTTTTACCGCTTTAAATAATTAACATCTAAACTTATCAATAGAATGGCTAAAATAACGGTCTACTAACAAGTAGGTTAAGGATAATGAAAACACATATTTAGCTACGCAGGTTTATTGGCCTGACCAACAAGACTTATATTTCGGAGGCGGTTATGAGTATCTTTCAACATTTTCAATCTCGCTACGATGAAGCACAAGAAGAGTGCTATTCAATTCAAGATTTCCTCAACGTCTGCCGTGAAGATCCCATGGCATATGCAAGTGCCGCCCAACGGCTTTTGAAAGCCATCGGCGAGCCAGAAATGATAGATACCTCACAAGAGCCGCGTCTAAGTCGCATATTTTCAAACCGTGTTATTGCCAGATACCCAGCTTTTAAAGACTTCTATGGTATGGAAGATGCCATTGAACAAATTGTGTCTTATTTAACGCATGCTTCTCAAGGCTTGGAAGAGCAAAAACAAATTCTGTATTTGCTTGGTCCTGTTGGTGGCGGTAAATCATCATTAGCAGAAAAATTAAAAGCCTTGATGCAACAAGAGCCTATTTATGTGCTCAGTGCCAATGGCGAGCGCAGCCCGGTAAACGATCATCCATTTTGCTTATTTGACGCTAATGCCGACGGCAAAATTTTACAACAAGAGTACAATATTCCAGCGCGTTACCTCAGCACTATCATGTCGCCATGGGCGGCAAAACGTTTGCATGAATTTAAGGGCGATATCGCAAAGTTTTCAGTCACTAAGGTATACCCTTCTATTTTAGACCAAATTGCTATCGCGAAAACTGAACCAGGCGATGACAATAATCAAGATATTTCCGCGTTAGTGGGTAAAGTCGACATTCGGCAATTAGAACACTTTGCACAAAATGATCCAGATGCATATAGTTACTCGGGTGCTTTATGTCGGGCCAATCAAGGCTTAATGGAGTTTGTCGAAATGTTTAAAGCCCCCATTAAAGTACTACATCCGCTACTTACCGCAACACAAGAGGGTAATTACAACCCCACAGAAGGGCTTTCCGCTCTGCCCTTTAATGGCGTTTTATTAGCTCACTCTAATGAGTCTGAATGGCAAAGCTTTAGAAACAATAAAAATAATGAAGCGTTTTTAGACCGGGTTTACATTGTCAAAGTGCCTTACTGCATGCGGGTTTCAGAAGAAGTTAAAATATATCAAAAACTACTTAAAAACAGTGAGCTCAATAATGCTCAGTGTGCGCCAGACACCTTAGAAACCCTCGCGCAATTTTCGGTCTTATCACGGCTAAAAGATCCGGAAAACTCCAGTATCTACTCAAAAATGCGGGTTTATGATGGCGAAAGCTTAAAAGATACTGACCCAAAAGCAAAGTCCTATCAAGAATATAGAGACTATGCTGGTATCGACGAAGGCATGTCTGGGCTTTCCACCCGCTTTGCCTTTAAAATTCTCTCACGGGTGTTCAACTTTGATCATTTAGAAGTTGCCGCAAACCCAGTGCATTTATTTTATGTGCTTGAACAGCAAATCGAACGAGAACAACTACCCAAAGAAACCAGTGAACGCTATTTAGAGTTCATCAAAGGTTACTTATCACCACAGTATATCGAGTTTATTGGCAAAGAAATTCAAACCGCCTATTTAGAGTCCTACTCTGAATATGGCCAAAATATCTTTGATCGCTATGTCACCTACGCAGATTTTTGGATCCAAGATCAAGAATACAGAGATGCGGAAACTGGCCAGCTATTTGACCGCGAAGCGTTAAATAATGAGCTTGAAAAAATTGAGAAACCGGCAGGGATTAGTAATCCAAAAGACTTTAGAAATGAAATCGTTAACTTCGTACTGCGGGCAAAAGCCAATAACAACGGCAAAAACCCATTATGGACTAGCTATGAGAAATTACGCACCGTAATTGAAAAGAAAATGTTTTCAAACACCGAAGACTTACTGCCAGTCATTTCCTTTAACACCAAAACTTCAAACGATGATCAACAAAAGCATGATGACTTTGTCGCCCGCATGATGACAAAAGGTTACACCAAAAAACAAGTAAGGCTATTGTCTGAATGGTATTTGCGGGTTAGAAAATCTTCTTAAGTAGTACTTAGTCAATACGCATTAGCTAAGTCAGGAGTCACCATGACAAATTTTATTGATCGACGTTTAAATAGTAAAAACAAAAGCACTGTCAACCGACAGCGCTTTATTAGGCGTTATAAAAGTCAAATTAAAAAGTCGGTAAATAAGGCCATCAACAGCCGCGGCGTCACTGATGTCTCCAGTGGCGAAAATATTAGCATTACCAAAAAAGACCTAAGCGAGCCAATATTTCACCAAGGTAGTGGTGGCATTAAAGACCGAGTACACCCAGGCAATGATCAGTTTTCAAGTGGTGACCACATTACGCGACCACCGCAACAGCAAGGCCAAGGTGGCGGTCAAGGCGATGCTAGTGATAGCGGTGAAGGCAGTGATGATTTTGTCTTTTCTATTTCTAAAGATGAGTACCTTAATCTACTTTTTGAAGATTTAGAACTGCCAAACTTACAACAAAACCAGCTCGATAAAGTGATTAATTATAAAACCGTACGCGCAGGCTACTGTGCAGAAGGCATGCCGGCTAACATCGACATTATCAAGTCATTGCAAGGCTCAATCGCGCGTCGTATTGCCATGACATCAAGCAAGCGCAGACAACTCAGCGAACTTGAGGCAGAGTTAGCCGCGCTTGAGCAAGACAAGCATGAAAACATTTGTGCCAAGCAAAAATTAAAAGCGGCCATTGAGTTATTAAAAGCCAATATCGCCAAAGTGCCATTTATCGATTCTTTTGATTTACGCTTTCGTCATTATGCCAAACAAGCCGTGCCAACTTCAAAAGCGGTGATGTTTTGCTTAATGGATGTTTCTGGTTCAATGGATCAAGCCACGAAAGACATTGCCAAACGCTTTTATATACTTTTATATCTCTTTTTAACCCGCAACTATGAAACCATAGACGTGGTGTATATACGCCACCATACCCAAGCTAAGGAAGTAGACGAACATGAGTTTTTTTATTCGCAAGAAACCGGCGGCACAATAGCATCAAGCGCGCTCGAATTAATGGTAGATATTATCAACAAACGCTATCAAGAGCCGGACTGGAACATCTATGGCGCGCAAGCTTCTGATGGTGATAACTGGGCAGATGACTCCCCCTATTGTTTACAACTCATGCGCGAGCAAATATTACCCAAAACCCGATACTTTAGTTATATCGAAATCACCCAACGCGCTCATCAAAGTCTCTGGCAACAATATGCCCTCCTCGCCAATAATGATGAATCATTTTCCATTGAACATATCAAAACGGTTGAGGATATATACCCGGTATTTCGCGCATTATTTCAGAAAAAAAGTGTGCAAACAGCCTAGGTATTATTTTTTATTCATGGAGGTAAGTATGAAAAAAGCTACAACACTCGATGACAGCAGTGATTGGACCTTTAAAAAGCTTGAGCAATATCAAAATGAAATTGCCCGCGTTGCCGCGCATTACCGCTTAGATACTTACCCAAATCAAATTGAAGTGATCACCGCTGAGCAAATGATGGATGCTTATGCCAGCATAGGTATGCCGATTGGTTATAATCACTGGACGTTTGGCAAAAAGTTTATTCAAACCGAGCAAACCTATAAACGTGGACAGATGGGCCTAGCATATGAAATTGTCATTAATTCAGACCCCTGCATTGCCTATTTAATGGAAGAAAACACCATGGCCATGCAAGCACTTGTCATGGCACATGCTTGCTATGGTCACAATTCATTTTTTAAAGGCAACTATTTATTTCAATCATGGACAGACGCCAGTTCGATCATTGACTACTTATTATTTGCGAAAAAGTATATTGCTGACTGTGAGCATAAACATGGTATTGACGAAGTAGAATCTTGTCTTGATGCTTGTCATGCCTTAATGAACCACGGTGTTGATCGCTATAAGCGCCCGCAAAAAATATCGCTTGAGGCTGAGCTAAAACAACAAAAAGAGCGCGAGTCTTATTTGCAATCACAAGTGAATATGCTGTGGCGAACCATTCCTGACCATGAAAAAAACCACGCTAAAGCAAAGCCAAATTTTCCGCGTGAGCCACAAGAAAATATTTTATATTTTATTGAAAAAAATGCGCCATTACTAAAACCTTGGCAACGTGAGTTGGTGCGCATTGTCCGAAAAGTGTCACAGTATTTTTACCCGCAAAAACAAACACAAGTCATGAATGAAGGATGGGCCTGTTTTTGGCATTACACTATTTTAAATCATCTCTATGATGAAAAGTTATTGACTGACAATTTTATGCTGGAGTTTCTGCACCACCATACCAATGTGGTTGCGCAAGTGCCATACAATAGTCCTTACTACACAGGCATTAACCCTTACGCGCTTGGGTTTAACATGTTTATTGATATTAAACGCATTTGTCAAAATCCTACTGCAGAAGATAAAGCCTGGTTTCCTGATATTGCCGGCAGCAATTGGCTGGATACTATACACTTTGCTATGGCAAACTTTAAAGATGAAAGTTTTATCAGCCAATTTTTATCACCTAAATTAATGCGCGATCTAAAGCTGTTTCATTTACACGATGACAGTAATAAAAACTATATTGAAGTGGGCGCGATTCATAACGAAAGTGGATATCGAAAACTGCGTGCCATGCTATCTGAGCAATACAACCTCAGTAATTTAGAAGCCAACATTCAGGTCGTTAATGCCGATATAAGTGGCGATCGTTCATTAACTTTACGTTATATTCCGCATCAAGGCACGCCATTAGCGAGCTCAAAAGATGAAGTATTAAAGCATTTATATTATTTGTGGCAGTTTGAGGTAAAATTGCTGCAAGCCCATGAACACGGCGACGATGAAATAATTGCCTTTTGCCCTGGCACTCAAGATATAAACAAAAAAAAGACAACGCCTTAGTTGTCTTGTATGTGTTAATTATTGTGGTTGTTTACTCCGCCAATTCTTTTAACACTTCATCTTTTAACTCAAGCCACAGTTTACCTGATTCAACACCGTACTTTCTGACAGCAAAAACTGACTCATCAAATTGCCCTGCTTTAGCTAATTCGATCAATTTCTTATAATAAGCACGGGAAATTTCACGCCCTCTTGGGTGAGCAAAATACAAACTTCCTAACCGTGAATATAAGCCCCGAAAGCCGTTTAAAATAAGTAAGTAAATTGAGTTACCTGAGGCAACAACCAATTCTTTGTTCAGCTGGTAATCAAACTCAGCGAAAGCTTCGCCATTGTCTTCTACATCAACAAAAGCAGATAATAGCTCTATGGTTTTTTCTGGATTATTTTTTATTGCACCACGCACATAAATCGCACTGATATTGGTACGGGCCGACATCAAATTATCAACCAGATCTGGAATACCTTCTTGATCTAATTGCGCCAGTGTTTCAAGAATATTAAGACTTGAGGTTTCCCAAAAGTTATTCACTTTAGTGGGTTTACCATGCTTAATCGTTAACCAACCATCGCGTGCTAACCGTTGTAACACTTCTCTTAATGTGGTTCTTGTTACACCTATCAGTTCTGATAGTTCACGTTCTGCGGGTAAAATCGTACCTGGCGGAAATCCACCATTCCAAATAGATTCAACAATATACTGCTCGGCAAATCCTGCTGGACTGTGCGCTTTTATAACCATGGGGCTCCAGATCACGAAGAGTTGACTGTAATTGAAACTGATTGTACCAGAACAATTAGTTGACACAAGCGCTATCAAAGCCCGATATTTTGATCATATACACCAAAGGGGTTATTTTTACACAGGGTGAAATTTTTTGTTTAGCGTAAATCTCTCATTAATGGGCAAAAATAGTGTATTTAGGCTTAACATAAGTCAGTTTTATTTAAGTGTTAGCGCTATTTCATGATGCTTATCTCATTTAACATCAATAAAACGCACAACTAAGCTGTTCAGCAAACAAAATTGCTACTAACTTCAGACTGCTGATTAGACCTAGCTTCTCCTTAGCACATGGTAAATCAATTCATTGATCTATATTAATAATATTGAGCTTATTTACTGTCAATTTAGGTAAAGTTACGCAAGCTGAACATGACATATTTACAACGCTAACGTTTGCGCTTAAACTGCTCTGAGTCATTAATTTGTATAAAAATAATAGTTACATCAAAATTAACACTAACCCTAGCTCTTAATTCTTAAAAGGTGCATTATGCAGCAATCATTTATGAGTGCGTTTTATAAAAACTTTCTTGGTAGCTCACCAGAGTGGTACAAACTCGCAATTCTTTCATTTCTAGTTATCAACCCATTGCTTTTCTTTTTTGTCGACCCCTATATTGCGGGCTGGGCATTGGTCATTGAGTTTATATTTACGCTTGCTATGGCGCTAAAATGTTACCCATTACAACCTGGTGGTTTACTTGCCATTGAGGCCGTGGCTATTGGCATGACATCGCCAAGTCAAGTGATGCATGAAATGATCCTCAACTTTGAAGTCATTTTATTATTAATATTTATGGTTGCCGGCATCTACTTTATGAAAAACTTGTTACTGTTTTTATTTACAAAAATAGTAACCAAAGTTCGCTCTAAAGTTGCCGTTTCCTTGCTATTTTGTTTCTCCGGCGCATTTTTATCGGCGTTTTTAGACGCCTTAACCGTTATCGCTGTTATCATCAGTGTCGCTATCGGTTTTTATTCTGTTTATCACAAAGTCGCTTCTGGTAAAGAAGTGAATATTGAACATGATCATACTAGTGATAATGAACTAGCTGAATATTCTCGTGTTGATCTCGAGCAGTTTCGTGGTTATTTAAGAAACCTTATGATGCATGCCGGTGTAGGTACGGCATTAGGTGGTGTATGTACTATTGTTGGTGAGCCTCAAAACTTGGTAATTGGTCAACAAGCTGGCTGGGAATTTGTTGAGTTTGCTATTCGTATGTCGCCAGTTACTATCCCTGTTTTCTTTGCAGGTTTATTAACTTGTTTTCTATTAGAGAAGCTAAAATGGTTCGGCTACGGTGTTGCATTACCCGATAACGTTTACAATATTTTAAACGAGTTTGACATCGAAGAGAGCAAAAAACGCAACAAACTAGATAACGTTAAGCTAGTGATGCAAGGTGTTATTGCCATTTGGTTGATCATAGGCTTAGCACTGCACTTGGCTCCTGTTGGTATGATAGGTTTATCGGTGATCATTCTTGCAACTGCTTTTACTGGCATTACAGAAGAACATCAAATTGGCCACGCCTTTGAAGAAGCTTTACCTTTTACCGCCTTACTTGCAGTATTTTTTGCCGTGGTTGCCGTTATTGTTGACCAAGGCTTGTTTACACCAGTTATTACTTGGGTATTAACCTTCGAAGGTAATATGCAGTTGGTGATGTTTTACTTAGCCAATGGCTTCTTATCTATGGTGAGTGATAACGTCTTTGTTGGTACCGTTTATATCACAGAAATCACTAAAGCCTTGGCTGCCGGTCAGATCACTCGTGATCAATTCGATTTATTAGCTGTTGCTATTAATACTGGTACTAACTTACCAAGTGTTGCTACACCAAACGGTCAAGCCGCATTCTTATTCTTGTTAACCTCAGCCTTAGCGCCATTGATTCGCTTATCATACGGCCGCATGGTGATAATGGCTTTGCCGTATACCATAGTGTTAACCATTGTTGGTTTACTGGCGATTTCAACAGGACAGTTAACTAAGTACACGCAAATGTATTATGATGCCAATATTATTCAACATCATAGTGAAATCCCAGCGAGTATTGAGCCAAGTGGCCACTAAACTTGGTTAGTATTAGTCGCTAAAATAGTTTCAATAAAGCGTCCTGGTGGCGCTTTTTGATTATTGTTAGCAGAGATAAAATATTAATTATTAACCGTCAACATAGGTAAAATTTTGTGAATTTTTTAAGTCAATTAGCACTCAAGCCACGCGCTTGGCAACTGCTCGCTGTGAGTGCCTTAAGTTTTGAGTTAATGGCTCTATATTTTCAGTATGGTATGGGACTAGAGCCTTGTATTATGTGTGTCTACCAACGCACGGCAATTTGGGGGATTTTTCTAGCCGGTGTTGTTGGCGCGTTTACTTGCCAATGGCCGATTATGCGCTTGATAGCTTATGGCTTATGGGGGACGGGTGCTATTTGGGGCGGGCTGATCGCACTTGAGCACGTTGATATGCAAGCCAGTACCATGTCATTTTTATTCAGTTGTGAATTTACACCAAACTTTCCTTCATGGGCGCCCTTACATCAATGGTTACCCGCCTTATTTGAAGCAACAGGTGACTGTGGTGACATTAAATGGCAGTTTTTAGGTTTTACCATGCCACAAGTAATGGTGGCAATTTTCGCAGGCTATAGTTTAGCTTTAATAACCGTGGTCACGGCAAGCTTATTCAAGAATAGAACCATTTAAGCTTGATTAGGGCCTATTGATCTTTCGAGATCGAGATTGAATTTTGTTCTAATTGAAGGTGATTTGATCGCAACACTCGGTATGGCGTTTGGTTATGCCAAATAAGTAACGAGTAACAAAGAGCAAATCACCTTCAAACGAATCCATTGGACAGCGTTTGTTTGGCATTTTTACTACGTTTTCGCCGGTGCGAGTAGCATAACTACTCTTGACAGGCTCAGACTTGTATAAAGGCCAATCAAAGGGCTGTAAAAATAGTCCTGAAAGATCAATACGCCCTAGTAACCCCTGCTAAATTAATTGCCAGTAAATAACAAAATCTGCTGTTGTTACTGGCTTTTAATTGAATTAGCTTTAGCTTAGTACAATAGCAAAAATGTTATAATCCCCACTAAACAAGCAATAATAAAACTCATCACCGCACCTTCTCGCACCATAGTGGTAATTGCTATTTCACCTGTTCCATAGGCAATGGCATTAGGCGCTGTTGCGACGGGTAACATAAAGGCACAGCTCGCACAAATCGCCGCTGGCACCATCAGCACTTTAGGGTCATAACCCGAGGCAATCGCCGCGGCAGCAAGTATTGGCATCAATAAAGTCGCGGTGGCGGTATTACTGGTGATTTCGGTTAAATAAGTCACCACTAAACATATGGTAATGATCATGATAATGGCGGGCAAATGATGCTAACCATTGCCCTAACAAATCACTTAAGCCAGAGGCGACAAAGCCTTTAGCTAAGGCAATACCACCAGCAAAAAGTAATAACATGCCCCAAGGAATAGCTTGGGCACTTTGCCAATCTAGCAAGCGAGAACCTTTGCCATTGGGCACTATAAACATCACCAGTACCGCGAATAAGGCAATGGTACTATCGCCTGCTATTTCAATACCTAAGGCTTCGCTCCAGCCACCGAAAGGCTCTTTCCGGGTGATCCATGCCAAGGCCGTTAGCCCAAACACCCATAAGGTTCGGGTTTCTTCTGCTCGCCATGCGCCTAAAACAGGCAAGCGCACCGTTTGCTCAAGCTTGACATTTCTAGTCAACCAAAATGCGATAAGTGGCACCGCCAACAATACGATAGGCACGCCAACTTTCATCCACTGTAAAAAGCCGTATTCAACACCGGTTTGCTCTTCATAAATGCCCATAAAAATAACATTAGGCGGTGTGCCAATAGGCGTGCCAACACCACCAATATTCGCCGCATAAGCAATACCTAGAATTAGCGCTACCTTCAAGTTTGGGTTGTCTAAGTGCTTTAAAATCGCCAGTGCTATCGGCAACATAATAAGGGTTGTGGCGGTATTTGAAATCCACATACTCAAAAAGGCGCTTGCCAACATAAAACCAAGCACCATACGCCGACCACTGCTAACGCCAACCAGCTTTACCATATAAACGGCCATTCGCTCATGAGCACCACTTTTCTCAATGGCTTTAGAAAGCATAAACGCACCCATCAATAATAATATGACGTGACTTCCTAATGCTGAGGCCACAGTTTTATGATCTACAATGCCAAACAGCGGCAAAAGTGCAAATGGCACTAATGAGGTTGCCGGTATGGGTAAGGCTTCCGTCACCCACCAAATTACCGTTAATAATGTGATCGCCGCTGCAATAGCGGCTTTATTATCGACCGCGAATAATTGCAATATAAAATAAAAGCTTATCGCTAATAACGGCGCAAGTGGAATGAATAGCGATCGAGTTATTTTCATATGATGGTCCAAAATATTTATTATTATTATTGTTATTTATTGGGGTCATTATTGCGCTAGCAGCTATTTTATATGATATGAGCTCAATATTTTATCTGCTTGCTGCCACCTGGGGTGTTCGTTAAGCGTTGACCAAGTTGTTGCCGGCTCTTGATTAGCCTTTAACAGTGTCTGTAAACGCCGCGTACTGGCTACTGAGCTAGCGATATTGGCATGCTCTAGCACCTCTATACAGCCTGCACGGTTATTACATAGCAACAGCATATCGCAGCCCGCCTGCTGCGCCGCTTCAACGCGCTCAACAAAGCCGCCAACACTTGCCGCCCCTTGCATTGACAAATCATCGCTAAAAATCACGCCGTTAAAGCCCAACTGCTCTCGCAAAATGGTTTGTAACCAATAGTGTGAAAATCCGACTGCAAGCTTGTCAACTGCTGGAAAAATAACATGGGCTGGCATTAGTGCGTCTAACTTACCGTTTTTAATCAGGTGTTTAAACGGGTGTAAATCTTGTTGAAAAATTTCCTGTCTATCGCGCTCATCTATAGGCAAATCGATATGTGAGTCTGCTTTTACACTACCATGACCCGGAAAATGTTTACCTGTTGCTTTCATACCAACACTATGTAAACCGGTAATAAATGCCTCAGCAAGTATTGCCACATATTCAGGTTGCTGATGAAAGGCCCGATCGCCAATCACATCACTAATATTATTAATATCAAGAACCGGCGCAAAACTAATATCAATTCCAACCGCTTGAACTTCCAAGGCCATCAAAACAGCACACTGTTGAGCAAGCTCCTGCGCTAACGTTATGTTTTCACCTGACATATGCCATAAAGCTCCCATCGCAGGAATAAGCGTAAAACCTTGACGAAACCTTTGTACACGTCCACCTTCATGATCCACTGCAATTAACAATGGTTTTTTAGCTGTGTTGCGTATTTGTTGACTGAGTTGGCTAATTTGACTTGGTGATTGATAGTTTCTAGAGAAAAAAATTAAACCGCCAACCAAAGGATGCTGAATGATTTCTTTATCTTCTTGCGACAATGATGTGCCTTGCACATCAAGCATAATTGGGCCCATAACAAAACAACCTGATCGTAAATTTTTTGCTACTTTACCTAAATCAGCCACATAAACAAAGCCGCTATTGTCATTTTAGCGACTAAGTACTGCGCCAGAAAATAGTTTTCAGCAGGCATTACTATAAGAAGAGAGAGCCTAAGTTAACAACAAACTTAGGCTGTAGCAGAACTTGGCATAGGTGCGCCAACACCGGCGGCAACATAAGGAATGACATTACGAATGACATCAGAAATTTGCAAATTGCGATCAAAATCACTTTTTGCAATATCAATCAAGGCATCGCTCGACGACATAGTAAAAACGACCGTCCCCATCGTAAAGTGTAAACGCCAAAACATCTCTTCGGCATTTAATTCTGGATAAGCTTTTTGCACCGCCAAAACAAAATTATCAATCACACCTGGATATTGGGTTGTTAAAAACCATCGTAAAAAACCTTGACTATCAGTATAACCACGACCTAACAACTGCAAAAAGTTACTGGTGCCTTTTGTTTTAAAGTCATTCAGCGACAATAATGGCTCAATAAACGCAGAAAACACGTCTATTAAGCTTGGTGATTCGGTATTACAAACTTGAGTTAATGCCGTTTCTAGCCGTGGTGATAGCTCATTCATGTAGCGCGACATAACCGCTTTGATCAGCTCTTTTTTCGAGCCAAAATGATAATTTACTGCGGCTAAGTTAACTTCAGCTTGACTGGTAATTTCACGCAACGACGTGCCATTAAAGCCTTTATCTGCAAATAAACTCTCTGCTGAATCTAATATTTTATTTTTGGTACTCATAGGAAAATAACGGCCTAGCTTTCGTTTATGCAAACATTTAATACAAGCAGTTTAAACAAGCGTTTTAAATAACGCAACTAGGATTAATCTTTACGCGGGTAAAGTCGTTATATTGTGATATAAATAAAACTTGGCTGACTATACATAGCTTCACTGCATAGGCTCACAATCGAAAAAAAACGCTCCCCCGTAACACCAAGGCGATAAATTACAATTTATTACAGAAACAACACAGTTAAAAACAAGGATAACGACTACTATAATCGGGCATTTCAAAAAGTGATTTTTTTAATGTAGATTTCATACTTTCCCTTGTATATTTTATATGATGGCTCAGCCGCCCTTTTGGCTGAGCTTTTTTTTTGCCTTTGCTTTAATGAATTAGCCCCTGTCTACTGAGATTGCAATTTAGTAACGAGCTAGCATTTGTATTGCCAACCGCGCCATCTCATTCTACACTAACTGTTCTATTAACCGACCTATTTCTAATGGTTAAGATTCTATTTTAAGCTCTTAACTTAGCTAAGGTAGAACTAACAAAAATAACGACGGATACTTATGAAAACAACATTTAAATTTACCGCTATCGCAGTATTAGTTGCTGCGAGCTTAAGTGCTTGCAATGGTGAAAAAAATACCATTGAGCAAGCGCCAGTGGCCAGTGAGAATATTGCCCTAACAGCTCAAGATGCAGAGAACTTTTTAGCGGCAACCGAAAAAGAGCTAGTACAATTAAACCTTGAAGGCAGCCGTGCTGCATGGATTTATGCAAACTTTATCACTGAAGACACCGCGGCGCTAGCGGCCGCAGCGGATCAAAAATCAACTGAAGCTGGGGTTCGCTTTGCCATGCAAGCAGCCAAGTTTGATCAGGTTGATGTTAATGACGATCAACGTCGAAAGCTTAATATTTTAAAGCAAAGCCTAGTGATGCCAGCACCACAAGATTCAGCTAAGTCGGCAGAGTTGGCAAAACTTGGTGCAGAGCTTAGTAGCCTTTATGGTAAAGGCACCTATACCACTAAGGCAGGTGAGACATTAAGCTTAGGTCAAATGACCGCTAAAATGGCAAACTCGCGTGATTACGATGAGTTGCTTGAAATGTGGCAAGGCTGGCGCACCATTAGCCCAGACATGAAACCTTTATATGTCCGTCAAGCCGAGTTAGCCAACGAAGGTGCTCAAGGCTTAGGTTACCCTGACTTGGGTGCAATGTGGCGCTCAAATTATGATATGCCTGCTGATGAGTTCGCCCAAGAATTAGACCGACTATGGGGACAAGTAAAGCCGCTATATGAAGATTTACATTGTTATGTGCGTAGCGAGCTAGGCGCAACCTACGGCGAAGATAAAGTACCACAAGATCAACCTATTCCTGCACATTTACTGGGCAATATGTGGGCGCAATCTTGGGGTAATATCTATGACTTAGTGGCGCCAAAAGATGCTGATCCTGGCTATGATCTTACCCAACAACTTGCAGCTAATAACTATGACGATATCAAGATGGTGAAAGGCGCAGAAAACTTTTTTACTTCACTTGGCTTTGCACCATTACCTGAAACATTTTGGCAGCGTTCATTATTTACTAAACCCGCCGATCGTGACGTCGTTTGTCATGCCTCGGCATGGGATTTAGACGCAAAAGATGATATTCGTATTAAAATGTGTATTCAAAGAACAGGTGAAGAGTTTTCGGTTATTCACCATGAGCTTGGACACAACTTCTACCAACGCGCATACCAAAACCAACCGGTATACTATCAAGACAGTGCTAACGACGGCTTCCACGAAGCCATTGGCGATACCATAGCGCTTTCAGTCACACCAAAATACCTCAAAGAAATTGGTTTAATTGATACCATACCAGATGCCTCAAAAGATATAGGTCTATTAATGAAGATGGCGTTAGATAAAGTCGCTTTCATTCCGTTTGGTTTAATGGTTGATCAGTGGCGCTGGAAAGTGTATTCAGGTGAAATTACCCCTGCAAACTATAACAGTGCTTGGTGGGAGTTAAGAGAAAAATATCAAGGTGTAGCCGCCCCTATTGCGCGAGATGAAGATGCTTTCGATCCTGGTGCGAAATACCATGTACCTGGTGGCGTACCCTACTCTCGTTACTTCTTAGCGCATATTCAACAGTTTGAATTTCATCGCGCCTTATGTGAAATAGCTGGTAATACTGACCCAATTCACCGCTGCTCTATTTATAATAATAAAGATGCCGGTGCGGCATTAAATACCGTGCTAGAAATGGGCTCAAGTCAACCGTGGCAAGAAGCTTATAAAGTGCTAACCGGAAGTGAGCAAATGGATGCTACTGCGATCCTAGATTATTTCTCACCGTTACATGCGTGGCTAAAAGAGAAAAACCAAGGTAAACAGTGTGGTTTCTAAGTCACTAGACTTTTACATGTAAACATAATCAAAAAGCCCTTAACTCGTACGAGCTAAGGGCTTTTTATTTTGCCATTTTCGACGCCTTAGGACAGCATTAACGCAAAGCGATAAATTCTTAATCATATACACTAAATTTTAGTAGCTTTGACACATTGAATAAACAGTAATTTATATAACTATTTGTTATTTATTAATTTTTATTTTTTTGCTTTATCTTTGCTATATTTAGAATAAGAAAATTAAAATAGCGTTTAGCCAATGGAGTGCACCATGCCAGTAATACTTGAAGATCGCCCAATTGAACAAGTCCGTGAAGAAACTATTGATCAGCTAATTTATAATTATAGTCATGGGGTAATTTCCGCGCAGGCATTTGAGCGGCGCCTAGACCAAGCAATGAACAGCGAGTCACATCAGGAAATTGTCGACTTAGTTGCTGACTTAACGCTAAAGGCCGATCAAAACTATAGCCAGAAAAAGGAACATCAATTTACCCCAAGCTATACCAACGCAGCAGGTGAAGATACTTTACAACTCCAAAGTATATTAGGCAGTGTTGAACGCAGCGGCCAATGGCTTGTGCCAAAAACCATAACGGTGAATAATGTCTTAGGGGAAGCAGTGCTAGACTTTAGCGATGCAGTTTTTCAGCATCAAGATGTTACCATTAAATTACATTGTATCTTGGGTAGCAATCAAATTTATATCCCAGAGAATATCAACGTGATTTGTACAAGTTACGGCATTATTAGTAGCATTGAAAATAAAGCTCCCTCAATGGCACATCGACAAGCGCCTGTGATCACCATTGAAGGCAAGGTCGTGTTAGGCTCTTTAAATATCGAAGTTAAACGTACCATCAAAGAGAAGTTTGTCGCTTTTGCTAACAATCTAAAAGCTGCATTTAATGGAGATAAATAATTCGCTCGATTCAGCTAGAGATTGTTGATCTTTCAGAGTTAAAATTTATTCAATGTAAAACGGATTTAATCGCGGCACGAGCTTTGAATAATAGTTATGTTATTTAAAATGCGAGCAACAAAGCCTGCATTCGTTTTAAATGAACCTAAAGGCAGCATCTGTTTGAAATTTATAAGGCGTTATCACCTGTTCGTGTAGCTAGCTACACATTACATGCTCTGCCTTACCTAAATACCAAACATGTCGCTGTAAAAGTCATCTTGAAAGATCAACCGACGCTAGAGTTTAATACTTGTTTATAGGTTCATTCAGTAAACATTACCATAAGTTCAATGCGGCTGATATGCTACGCACGCTCAGTAATAACGTCACGGCAATAACACTGATAGCCGCAACATTTTGCCAAACATTATTACGATAGCTTGCCATAACCTTACTGTTAACAATCCACAATAAAAATACACTGATCACCGGCAAAAGTATGCCATTAGCGATTTGAGCAAACCAGATCACAGCAACAGGTTTAACACCAACGCTACTGCCGACAACGCCAATCACTAAAATAATCAGCCAAGTTAATCTAAAGCCAAAGCCATTGAGGCTTTTATCAAGATTTAATACCCCACTAAGTGCAAACGCCGCTGCTAAGGGGGCGGTAATTGCCGATGTGATACCTGCAGAAAATAGCCCTAAGCCAAGCAGTATACTTGCTGAGTCACCAAAAAGCGGCTGTAATGCCGGCGCTAAGTCTTCAGCACTTTCTAAATTAAGTTGTTGACCAAAAAACGCCGAAGCTGCGCTTGCTAAAATCGCCACTGTGATTAATATTCCTAGCGGGATCGACAACAAAAGATCTCGCCTTGCTACTGGAATATCTGTCGCTGAGTGCCATTTATGACTCGCTGTAGCCGCGTGTAAAAATAAATTATACGGCACTACTGTCGTACCAATTAACGCAATAACTGTGAGCGTTGCGCCAGATGGCAATTCAAAAGCAATAAAGCTAGTAGCTAGCGGGTACCACTGAGGTTGAGTTAATAAAAACGTTACCACAAAAGCAAAACTCATTAAGGCGACTAAGCACATTAATGCACGTTCGATAACTTTATAACTACCCGTTATTAATAATAAAAAGGCTATCAACCCAATCAGCATTGGAAATAGCGTACTCATATCTAGCTTGTTGTAACCAAGCTGCTCGGCAACGCCAACTAAACCTAAGCTTGCCCCTGATATATTGCCACTTTGATAAGCTCCATTACCAATCACTATGGCACTTACCACCAAAACGATAATTACGTTTTTTATAACAGGTTGGGTTATCGCCTGACGAATGTTTTCCCCTAAACCTTGCTGAGTAACAATACCAAGTCTGGCCGCCATTTCCTGCAACACCACTGTGGCAAACATAGCAAATAGTAGCGCCCAGACTAGTGCCAGCCCGTAGTTAGCCCCAGCCATTGAGGCTGTAATTACCGTGCCTGGTCCAATAAATGCTGCCGTAACCAGAAACGCTGGTCCTATTTGTGGAAGTTTCATCGCTAGCTACCTTGTTGTTTTTAGCATTATTAAGGTTTTTTACACGCTGGCATTACGCACTCTAGTCCGCTGAAGTAACTTTGCCAAACGGGAATATAGGCCGCGCTTACTCCAGCGCAATAGCAACGGCTATGTTCAACGACTTTCATAACGGATTGCGTCGCTCTATTTTGTCTGGTCAAAAATAACAACGCCAGCTTAATCGATAGAGCTGGCGTTTTAAATATTATCTGAGTAAATGTAAAAAATGCAGATGTTTTTGGTACTGATCAATCAAATTGTTGATCACCGCCGTTTTTGACCAACCCATAATGTCATAGTCTTGGCCACCTTCGGCTAAATGCACCTCGGCACGATAGTAGCTTTGCTCATCATCTTCACCCTCATTCACAAAATCTGGTTGTAAATATTTTCTCGCTAAAACCTGATAAATGAACTTTTGCTCATCACCATGATCTATGATCAAACTGACACCATTTTTATCTGAAATTTCAACTTTTACTTGGTTTGCTTCCAGCTCTTCTGACACCAATTCAAATGCGGGTAATACCGTTTGCTTAATAAATTTATTGACGTTGCTTTTGTTCGGGTAATCAACAATATTTTTTAAGCGCAATTGCCAATTGTCATTACGATCATTGTCTGAGCGTGGCATTTCAGTAATTTGTTGGCTTTCCTGCTTAAAAGCTTCTACTTTTAATGCTTTCACTAAACCCACTATCGCGATCAGTAAAACAATAGAAAAAGGCAAAGCACTGGCAATCGTCATGGTTTGTAAGGCGTTTAGTCCACCAGCTAACAATAAAATTGCCGCCACTATTCCTATCCCTATTGCCCAGTATAAGCGCTGCCATAACGGGGTTTCATTGCTACCATGGGAGCTGAGCATATCAACGACCATAGCGCCAGAGTCACACGATGTCACAAAGAAGATCACTATCATTAAGACACTAAAAAATGATAATACTGAGTTAAATGGAAAGTTTTCAAGAAATACAAATAATGCCACAGATGAGTCTTGACTGACCATCTCTCCTAAAGCAACAACCCCCTGATTATAAACTAAATCTATTGCGCTATTGCCAAAAATGGTCATCCACAACAAAGTGAACAAAGTGGGTATTAACATCACGCCAAGAATAAATTCACGAATGGTGCGTCCACGTGAGATGCGAGCAATAAACAAGCCAACAAATGGTGCCCAAGCTAGCCACCAGCCCCAGTAAAATATAGTCCAACCGCCAATCCAATTGGTTTTCTTATAAGCAAATAAATTAAAGGTGTTGTGAACAATATCCGCTAAATATTCACCTATATTTTGCAAGTAAGCCTGTAATAAAAATACGGTAGGGCCAAGCACAAAAATCAAAGTCAATAAAGTCACGGCTAAAATCATATTAGCTTCAGAAAGCCGTCTAATACCTTTGTCTAAACCGGCAGATACTGAGATCACCGCTAATGCCGTGATGCCACACATGATAATAATTTGATTGGTTGTCGACACGTCAATGCCAAACAAATAACCAAAACCTGAGTTGACCTGTGAGGCACCTAAGCCCAATGACGTGGCAACACCAAATACCGTGCTGACAACGGCAAAAACATCAACTAGATGCCCAGGCCATTGATAAATTTTTTCGCCAATTAGCGGATATAATGCTGAACGTAGCGTCAAGGGTAAATTATGGCGATAACTAAAATAGGCTAAAACAAGCGCCACCACCGCGTAAATTGCCCAAGCATGCAGCCCCCAATGGAAAAACGTCATCTTCATCGCTTCTTGCACGGCCTCAACCGTGCCACTTTCAGCTGTTGGTGGCGATAAATAATGCATTAAAGGCTCGGCAACTCCGAAAAACATCAAGCCAATGCCCATACCGGCGGCAAATAACATAGATAACCAAGTCACAATAGAATAATCAGGTGTGGCGTGATCTGGCCCTAAACGTATTTCACCGTAACGAGAGAAACCGACAAAAATAACAAAAAAGAAAATAAAAGCAACGGTCAGCACATAAAACCAACTGCCGTTTTCGATAATGCTCGCTTGTATAACGCTAAACACTTGTTGTGCTAACTCGGGTACCGCGGCAGTATAAATTAATAACGCAATGATGATCGATGAGGCGCTAACAAAAACCTTTTTATTCAATTGACTTTTAGCGTGATTAGGCAAGTCATTCCCCCAAATGTAATTTGTATTGATATTATATCCGGATATTTTTGACTGTAAACATATACATCGCTAAATCAATTAATAGCTGACATATTTAACTTTGCGCATTTTTTTTGTAAAACTTTCTTTGGTTGTCAAGCTACTTAAAAACAAATATAATTAGCACCCTAATAATATCAACTCGAATTATAAAAACCCTTTGGGAAACTCATATGAAATTGACTAAACTGCATTGTGCTGTCATCACAGCCATCGCGGCATCAGGCCCTCTTTACGCGCAAGAAAGTATAAAAAAAGACAAAGCCAGTATCGAAGTAATCCAAGTAACGGCAACAAAACGCACAGAATCCATTCAAGAAGTTCCCGTTACCGTGACAGCTTTAACGGGTGATAGTTTAGAAAAACTGGGCGTGGCAAATTTTGATCAATACGTAGAGTTTTTGCCCAATGTGGTGTTTCAAGGCACAGGGCCTGGCCAAAATGAAATTTACATTCGTGGCGCAGCAACCACACAAACCAATATTTCTGTGTCTTCGGTACAAGCGTTACAGCCCTCAGTTGCCTTTTATTTGGACGAACAGCCGGTATCGATGCAAGGACGTAATTTAGATATCTATGCAACAGACGTTGAACGAATTGAAGTGCTACCGGGACCACAAGGTACCTTGTTTGGCGCCAGCTCGCAATCGGGTACGGTGCGCCTGATCACCAATAAACCAACCCATGATGGTTTTGCTGCAGGTTTTGATACCAGTATTAGCTCAACTAAAGGCGGCGATATGAGTAACTCAGTTGAAGCCTATTTTAATATGTCGTTAACCGATGCGCTCGCGGTTCGTGTTGCCGCTTATAATGACTTACAAGGTGGTTGGATAGACAACATACTCAATGTGCCTGGTCAAGGTGGCTATAATGGCAGTGCTGAGGTCATTAGTCGTATTTCCGGAGGCGTATTAGCGGATCCGAAAAACGTGCCTGTGATCGCGCCACAAAACGCTATGTTAGTAGAAGACAACTTTAATACCGCCCATTATGCTGGCGCGCGTTTTGGCTTGTCTTATCTAATTAACGATGAGTGGGACCTTTTAGTTCAACATACACAGCAATCACTTGATACTGAAGGGGTCTTTGCATACGACCCTAACCTAGAAGGTGAAAGCTCAACCAACCGTTTTACACCAGAAAATAACAACGATGATTTTGGCTTAACAACTTGGACGCTAGAGGGCCGACTTGAGCACCTTGACATTGTTTATACCGGTGGCTATTTAGACCGAGATATCAACTCCAACATTGATTACACCGGCTATACCAATGGTGGCTCATTCTCCGCCTATTATGTGTGTAACTACGCTGGCATTCCTGAGTCAGAGCAAGAATGTCTTGACCCGACCAAGTTTTATAAAGAACAAACCAGCACCTCGCGTACCACCCATGAGCTGCGTATGAATACCTCGGCAGAAAACCGCTGGCGCATAACGGCAGGGTTATTTTATGACACCCAAGACTTGTCAACTGTAGGCCAATTTAAAATCGCCAGTACCGATAAATTTCCTGACTTAGCCAGAACACTAGTCGGCAATGAAGGGATTAATAGTAACGGGGGCCCATTTCCTGCTGAAATTAGCTTTGTTAATGACGTCACTCATACCATAGATCAAATTGCGGTATTTGGTCAGTTAGAGTTTGATCTCAGTGAGTCGGTTACGGCAAGTTTGGGTGCCCGTTGGTACCAAATTGATGACATTTATAAAGGCTCAACGACAACCGCTGATGTCAGTGGCCGACTACGGGCCTTTGGCGACGGTAGCGATGCCGCATTAACCGAGTTTTTCGGCGCTGATGAAGCCGCCTCTATTCAAGCGGCTATTGCCAGTGGCCAATTAGACACCAGTTTACTTGACAGTAACGGTAAACTTACCGTCGATGATACCATCATCAAAACGGCAATTGATTGGCAGATAAACCAAGACGTCATGGTCTTTGCCTCCTATTCTGAAGGCTTTAGACCACCAGTGACAAACCGCGTTGGCGGTGGTGCAGCTAAAAACCAACAAGGCGCATTTGAAGGTTTTCGCATTCCGGTTTACTCCACAACAGATAGCCTAGATAACATAGAGTTAGGCTTTAAATCGACCCTGTTTGAACAAAGCTTGCGCTTTAATGCCACCGCCTATTATTCAAAAATTTCTGATTTACAAACCTCGCGTTATGATCCAACCAATATCAGCTTCTTGGTATTTACTGACAACGTCGGTGATGCAAAAATTAAAGGGATTGACGGCGACTTTAGCTGGGTTGCTAGCGACAATTTAGTGATTTCTGGTGCCTTTAGTTTTTTAGACACTGAGCTAACCAGCATTAATGAGCAACTAGACGGCATAGCGCCTGCTGTGGGTAGTCGCTTGCCTTATTCAGCAAAATTTTCGGGTAACCTGCAAGCTCAATACTTCTTCCCCCTTAAACAAGATATGACAGGCTATGTTAACGGCTCCATAAGTTATACCGGCAAAAGACTGGCAGGTATGGCGATGGACGCATACATGATAGAAGATGCCACTAACTTAATTTATGGTACTGGCTCAGGCTTGAGTATTGAAAAAGAAGCCGAGGTATACTCAGGTGTGAATTACCTCGACAGCAATGGCGAAGTTTTTGCCGGCGGGCGTTATGTACAAGACAGCTATGTATTAGCCAACTTAAGTGTTGGTGTCACCAACGACGAATGGAAAGCGGAGTTATTTATTGACAATGTCACCGATAAAAGTGCCATTTTATATATTGATACCCAACAATATACCCCGAAAGTGGTTTCTAATCGTCCGCGTACTATAGGCTTTAGGTTTTCTTACGACTTTTATTAAGTCATAACCTAGTACTAACAGCCAATAGATAAAGCCACTTGCTATGTGTATCAAGTGGCTTTTCTTGTTACAGTTATCTACTTACTATAAAGCAAAAATAACAAGCTTATTAATCACTAACCCGCTATTTTCCCTGGAGCAAAGCCGTTGAATAAAGCCGCACCTGCCACCACTGAAGCACAGTTAAAATCAATACAGCAATTAATTCAAAGTGCAAAATTCGACGCTGCCATCAAGCAAGGCCAACAATTACAGCAACACGCACTAACACGGCACCAAAACGTTGAATTATGGTATTTACTCGCGGTAGCGCAACGTTATGGCCAGCACTTGCCCTCAGCGCAAGCATCTTTAACTGCGCTGCTAAAGCTCGATGCTACTCATGCCCGCGCTTACCAAGAACAAGGCTATTTGCATTTAGCGCAAAATAAACCATCGCAAGCGCAACAAGCGTTTGAGCAAGCAGTGCAATTAAATCCAAGCTTAGTGGCCAGTTGGCAGGAGCTGATTGAGTTATATCGAGTGGCGAAGCAGCAAAGCGGTATTCAAAAAGCCGCCAATCAACTGGCGAAATTAAAAAAGCTACCACCAGCTTTACTCGCGGTAACTGAGTTAATGCATGACCAAAAGTGGCAAAAAGCAGAATTAATTTGCCGAAATTTTTTACAACAAAATAAGCAACATATTGATGGCATGTGCTTACTGGCGGAAATTGGCATCGAACTAAAAGTGTATGATGATGCCGAGTTTTTATTAGCCAGTGCCTTAGCGTTGTCACCTACGCATATCCAAGCGCGTTCCCATTACTTAAATTTGCTGATCCGCTTAGGTAAATATAAAAGCGCCTTGATACAAGTAGACAATCTACTGCAACGCCAAGCTAATAATTTAAGCTTCTTAGTGGCAAAAGCTAATACATTAACGGGCTTGGGCGAGGTCTCGCAAGCCATTACCATATTTGAATATGTTATAGCGCAGGCTAGTCCCAACACAGTGCCGGCAACACAATTAGCGGCTTTTCATCTACAATTAGGTCATGCGTTAAAAGCACAGGGTGAAATAAAAAAAGCAGTGCTGGCCTACCAAAAGGCCTACCAAATCAACCCTAGCTATGGTGATGCGTTTTGGAGCTTAGCCAACACCAAAACCTATCGTTTTAGCGAGCAAGAAATTGCCCATATGCAGGCACAACAAAACAGCAAAACTTTAGCGCTAACCGATAAAGTACAACTTTATTTCGCCACCGGCAAAGCCTTTGAAGACAACAAGCAATATAAACGCGCCTTTTTGGCCTATCAGCAAGGCAACTTACTGCAACATCAGCACAATGGTTTTGATATTAACAAAATAGAACAGCAGGTGGACGAACAAATTCAGTATTGCACGCCAGAGTTATTTGCAGAGCGCGGCAATTTAGGCTACCCGTCACCTGCCCCCATTTTTATCGTTGGATTACCCCGCGCTGGCTCAACCTTGTTAGAGCAAATATTAGCCTCACATAGTCAAGTTGACGGCACCATGGAGTTGCATAATATTTTGGGGTTAGCGGCACGATTACGCGGTCGTAATCAAGCACAAAAGCCGAGCCAGTATCCGAAAATATTACAAGAACTCGCGCCCAGTTACTTTCATCGCTTTGGGCAACAATTTATTGAAGAAACTCAAGTATACCGAGCAGGTGGCGCGTTTTTTATCGACAAAATGCCAAATAACTTTCTTCATATTGGCTTGATCCGCTTGATCTTACCCAATGCCAAGATAATTGACGCCAGACGCTCAGCCATGGCTTGTTGCTTTAGTGGTTATAAACAGCTATTTGCCGAAGGCCAAGAGTTTAGTTACGACTTAGAAGATATCGGCCGCTATTATCAAGCCTATCTTAAGCTTATGGCACACTGGCAGTCTGTATTACCGGGCTTTATATTAACGGTTAAGCATGAAGATGTGGTTGACGATTTAGCGACGCAAGTGCGCCGTATGCTTGATTTTTGTGGCTTGGCGTTTGAGCAATCTTGCCTAGATTTTCATAAAACTAAACGCAACATAAAAACCCCTAGTTCAGAGCAAGTTCGACAGCCCATTTACAAAAGCGCGACTGAGCAATGGCGACACTTTGAAGCACACTTAACGCCCTTAAAAAAAGTGCTCACTATGGATTAACCGAGCAAAGTTAGCCGCGCAGGCGAATCGATTATTGCTAGCATAAGCAAGTACAGTTTAGCGCCGGTAATCAACAAAAAGCGCGGCAAATCACCAGCACTCAACACCAGAAAAGTGCCATGACAATACGCGCTATATCAGCAAAACGCATTGTCATGTACTGTTGCTACATGTTGCCAGCGAGTTAGGATAAACTCGGCATTACTAAGTTTAGCCTATGCTCCATAGCACCTTATTTATAATTAAAATCAATTACTTACCAAACAAGCTAACTATTTACTGTCGTCGACTGTACTTTTATGCGATAAAAAATACTGTACAACACAGGTACCGCTATCATAGTTAAAATAGTAGCAAACGCTAACCCCCCCATAATTGTGACTGACATATCCGCAAAGAAAGGATCAAATATCAAGGGCATCACCCCTAAAATAGTGGTAATTGCCGCCAAAGACACCGGGCGTAAGCGGCTTAAACTTGCTTCAACAATCGCTTGTGCCTGCGCTTTACCTTCTTGTATTTGTAAGTCGATTTCTTCTAACAAGACAATGGCATTTTTAATCAGCATGCCAAATAAGCTTAAAAAGCCAAGCAGTGACATAAATCCAAAGGGTAAGTCTGCCAACAACAAGCCGGCAACCACACCCACCACAGCCATAGGCACAATTAACCAAATAATTAATGGTTGCCGCGCGCGACCAAAAAGTAGCACACTGATAATAAACATAACTAAAAAGCCAAGTGGCAAGCCTTGTCCTAATGCTGCTTGTGCTTTACGCGATGACTCATACTCACCACCCCACTCGAGTTTATAGCCCTCTGGTAAGGCAATAGCCTCTACTTGCTGATAGGTACGATTAAACGCTTCACCTGTGGTTTCACCATAGCCAGCCTCTGCTTTAACGGTAATGGTACGCACTCTATCACGGCGATTGATCAGCAGCTCTTCAGTGGCATAATTCATTTCACCACTGACTTGCTTAAATGGCACATACTTACGCTGACTGCTACTCCACACTAAGCTATTTTTTAGGCTGGCTAATTTATCTAGCGTAACATTACTGTTGCGGGCAATTATCGGGTACAGATAATCACCATCTTGTAATTGCCCAATTTGCAAGCCATCGGTATAAAACTTGATCGCTTGGCTAAAGTCGCTTCGAGAAACACCGGCAATACCAGCGGCAATATCATCGTACTCTGGTGCCAGTACTATGCCCTTTTCGCGCCAGTCATCGCGGATATCGCGAATTTTACCGTCTTGAAAGTAAATCGCTTTAGCTTGCTCAGCTAAGTCCCTTAATACCGCAGGGTCTTGGCCAGAAAAGCGTGCTTGAATTTTAGCGCCAGCTCCTGGGCCAAATTGCATAATTTCTGGGTAAAAACTGCTGTTAGGGTTAGCTTCTCTTAACTTAATGGCAATAGTTTTTGCCAATTCTGGAATCGCACTGGCATCAAATGCGCGCACTAAAAACAAGCCATAACTTTCATTGGGTAACTCAGGCCCAAACACTAAAGTGAAGCGCTCGGAGCTTTCACCAATAAAGGTCGACAAAGACTCAATGCCGTCGGTATCAAGGATCAGCTGTTCACCTTGCTTCATATATTTTTCAGTGGCGCGAATATCTGAGTCTTGCGGCCCCCAATAATGAATAAAAAATACCGGCGTATTAGAAAGCGGAAAGAAGCCTTGCTTGATTGCACCGAAACTTGCGTACGCACCTAAGGTGATCACTACTAACAAGGCTAAGGTAACATAGCGCCACTGCAAGGCTTTGCCTAACACGGTTAAATAAGCTCTATGAAAGAAAGACGGCGCAGATGCTGTTTGTTGCTCTTTGCCCACTTGGTAAAAATACTTACCCAGCAACGGCGTTAATGTCACCGCCAAAATCCAACTCAGTAATAGTGAAATTAATACCACAGCAAAAAGCGAGAATAAAAACTCGCCGGTGGCATCATCAGATAAACCAATACCTGAAAATGCCGCAATACCAATAATGGTGGCGCCAAGCAATGGCCACTGTGTTCTTTTCACAATATAGCTGGCCGACTCCATTGCCGATTTACCTTTTTCCATGCGCAGCATCATGCCTTCAGCAACGACAATGGCATTATCCACTAACATACCCATGGCAATAACCATAGCCCCGAGAGAAATACGCTGTAGCTGCAAGTCATAAAGCCACATGATTAACACCGTACCCAATACTGTGATCAATAAGGTACCACCGACGACGATGCCTGAGCGCCAGCCCATAAATAAACACAGTGCTAAGGTAACAACAGCAACCGATACTTCAAGGTTTAAAATAAAGCCATCAACCGACTCATCAACCACTTGCGCTTGGTTATAAATATTTGCAACTTCAATCCCTGCTGGTAAGTTGGCTAATACTTCATCAAGTTTATTGGCAATGTTTTTTCCGACATCAACCACGTTAATGTCACTTTGTGCGGAAATGGCTAAGGTAATGGCACTCTCACCATTAAAACGTTTTAAGCCTTTAGGTATAGCCACCGGCTGAATACTTAATTGCGCAATATCTTTTATTTTTATCGAGGCATTCTTACCTGGGATCACCATAGAAAGATTTTCAATTTCTTCTATTTTATTGGTGGCGCTCTCAACCGGTAGTCTGATTTGTTTATCACCTACATACAGTCGGCCACCACTAAACGGTTTTAAGTTATTCGCCAATACTTGTTGAATATCGGGAAATGAAAGCCCCAAGCCCGATATTTGAAAGCTGTCAATTTTAGCGACTATTTCTTCCTCTAAAATGCCACCAATTTTAACTTTCGCCACACCATCAACCGTGAGTACCTCACGGCGAATAATACGAGAAAATTCACGCATTTGCTCTGCACTAAAATCTGGGGCAGATAACGCGTAGTAAATACCATAAACATCACCAAAATCATCAACAACGATAGGCGCACTAGCCCCTATAGGTAACTCGTGGCGTATATCACGCAAACGCTTACGTAATTCGTCCCAAATTTGTGGCAAATGTGGACCATCGATATTGGGTTTTATCTCCATGGTAACGCGTGAAAAACCCGGCTTACTAACCGATCTTAGGGTGTCTAATTGCCACATTTGTTGCAGCGCGGTTTCCACCTGCTCAGTGACTTCTTTCTCAACTTTCTCGGCACTTGCGCCAGGGTAATATGTTAAAATAACCGCTTGCTTGATGGTAAAGGCAGGGTCTTCTAAACGACCAATTTTACTCATCGCCAACATGCCACCAATAATAAAACAAAGTGACATTAGCCAAATATTAATTGGCTTAGTGAGTGAATAACGTGCAATATCCATATTAATAACTTGCCTTATATTCTCGTACCGCTAAACCTTCACGCATTTGCCCGACCGCGGCAGACACCACTTTATCGCCTTCATTCAAGCCTTTGGCAATTAATGCATAGTTGCCTTGAATGTCAGTTACTTTGACATCAACTTTATTGATTCGACTTTGTGTATCATCAAAACGCCAAACACTAAATCCCGAATCGCGATCACCCACTAAGGCACTTAACGGAATGGCTAATGCCTGAGCTTGAGCAATATTGCCTTTAATGTTTACGATGGCGCGCGAGCCTTGGTAAAAAAGCTTGGTTGCTTCACCTTGCAAGGCAAAGGTGGCACCATAAGTTTGTGTGATAGGGTCAGGGGTGGTTTTATGTTCAACATAATGAATATCAAACACTTTGTCTTCTTGACCAATAATATGAGCCGTTGCTTTTACATCACGATTACCGGCATTAGCGGTCATAATACGCTCGGGTACTTCAAAGGTAAAATGCAGTTTAGATCTGTCTTGTAAATTTGCTAAGGTATCACCGACACGGATCAAGCTATCATTCTCAATATATCTTGCGCCAATAACCGCATCAAACGGTGCCCTTATAGTGCAATAGCTTAAGTCTTGCTCAGCCTTAGCTAGTGCAATTTTCGTTAATGAGTATTGCGACTTAGCGTCATCATAATCGCGCTGTGAGGCAACATTTTTTTCAAAAACGTCTTTAATACGTTTTAAATTGCGTTTGGCATCTTCATGGCGAATCCGGCTCTCGTCAACTTTGCGTTGAAACGGCGCGGGGTCAATTTTTGCAAGTACCTGACCTTTTTTAACTTGACTCCCTTCGGTCAAGCTTTCATAAATTAAACGCCCCGAAACTTCAAACTTTAAGTCGACACTTTTCACCGCGGATACGGTAGCGGGAAATTGATAGCTATTGCTTAAATGGGTTAGTCGGGCTGCTGAAAGCTGCACCACAACAGGTGCCACTTCTTTTGAAACCTCTTCAGGCTCAGAACATGCTTGCATTAATAAAACTAGCACAAGTAAAAGTATTCGATTCACATAAACTCCAATGTATTTGTCAGCCTCAATCACTGCCTGAGCTTAACGAGCTGGCGTTGACTAAAATGCCCAAGGGTAAGTCCCGAAATTATAGCACAGCTTTACACATTAACAACTAATGTAAAGCTGTTGTTTGTTATAGTTTCTTGCGCTACTATATTCCAATTAGCCACTTTACTTAGGATATATTTTGCAAAGTACCAGAGATAAAATTCTACAAACGGCAATGGAGTGCTTTTTTCAATATGGCTATTGTGCCGCCAATATTTCCATGGTAAGCCGCTATGCTGGGGTATCTCGGGTTACTATTCATAAACAATTTTCAACAAAAGAAGTGTTATTTAGAGCTGTGGTTGAACAGCACTTTCAACAAACCAATGTGCTACTGACTCACTATAACGAATCTAATGATGATTTTTGGCCGGAAACCCAAACCCTGATCACGCAACGCAGTGAAGGCTTATTTAATAACGTCAGCAGTAGCTTGGTGCGAGCGGATTTACTCCACGCGGGACAAGCTTATTGTAAAGATCTTATCGAGACCAAAGAGCACCTAATCAAAAAAAGTATTCAAGCACGGATTGAAAAAGAACTTTCAGCACAGCGACTAACCTTAAGTCGCGTGCAATTATCAGCAGCAACCTTAGCTGAAACACTGCATTTTGCGCCGTTCGGAATTACAGTCTCGGTGAGTAAACAAAACAATGCCCAATTTGTGGCAAATTTAATTGCAATTTTTAAAGCGGCTACTACCCCCTAGAGAGGAGAGTAGCTTAGTGTGTATAGTATATTCAGTGTCACTACCACTTAAAACAACAACTAAGCAGCGCCTTGCCCCAGATAACTTTTACTGTTTCATGCCACGCCAAGTTATATCCCCTTTATTATCTACAAAGGTAATATATAATTAACGTAGACTTGTTAAGCTTTACTAATTTACCTCGCCCCCTGCTTTTGGAGAGAAAATGCCAGATAGAACCTCATTACCAAGTTGGAAAAAACTCGCTTTACATGCATCTGAAATGAAATCACAACACATGAGCGAGTTGTTCAAACAAAACCCAGAGCGCTTTCAACAATTCTCTATCCAACTTGCTCCATTTTTAGTTGATTATTCAAAAAATTTGATTTCACAAACAACCATGGACTTGTTGATGCAACTAGCCAAAGAGTGTGATGTAGAACATTGGCGTGAAAAAATGTTTAGCGGCGAACGTATTAATCGCACCGAGGATCGCGCCGTTTTACATACCGCATTACGAAATCGCAGTAAAAAACCACTGATATTAGACGGCAAAGATATCAATCTCGATGTGCAACTTGCGCTTGATAAAATGAAAAGCTTCAGTGAAAAAGTACGTCAAGGGCTATGGAAAGGTTACTCTGGAAAACGCATTACCGACGTGGTTAACATTGGCGTTGGTGGTTCAAACTTAGGACCACAAATGGTGACCGAAGCGTTAGAGCAATACAGTGATAACAGTGTTAATGTGCATTATGTCTCCAATGTAGATGGCACACAAATCGCTAATGTGCTGCGCCCGCTTAACCCCGAAAAAGTGCTGTTTATTGTTTCCAGTAAAACCTTCACCACCACAGAAACCATGACCAATGCCAGAACCGCCATGAAGTGGTTAGTGTCAGCATCTTTCGATCAATCGGCGATTGCCAAACATTTTGTTGCGGTGTCATCGAATAAAAAAAATGCTACTGAGTTTGGCATTGCAGAAGACAATATTTTTGATATGTGGGACTGGGTTGGCGGTCGCTTTTCCTTGTGGTCTGCAATAGGGCTGCCGATTGCTATAGATCTAGGTTTTCAGCGTTTTATTGAACTACTAGAAGGCGCCTATGAAATTGATCAGCACTTTTGTCAAACCCCCTTAACCGAGAACGCGCCTGTTGTATTAGCTTTACTTAGTGTCTGGAACTGCACCTTTCTTGGCTCGCAATCGCAAGCTATTCTGCCCTATGATCAATCATTACATATGTTGTCAGCTTATTTGCAGCAAGCAGAAATGGAAAGTAACGGCAAGTCTGTGACTTGGCATGGCGACTCAATTTCTTACCCAACCGTGCCATCAATTTGGGGTGAACTAGGCATAAATGGTCAACATGCCTTTTATCAATATTTACACCAAAGCAATAATGTTGTGCCAGCCGACTTTATTGGCTCGGTTGAGAGCGTGACGCCAGTGCAAGGTCACCATGAAACCTTAATGGCAAACTTTTTCGCGCAAACACAAGCACTCATGCAAGGCGTTGATGAAGCGCAAGTGCGTGCCGACTTAAAGGCCAAAGGACGTACACAGGACTACATCAATAAAGTAGCGCCACATAAAGTTCATAAAGGTAACCGCCCAACTAATAGCATTTTAATGAAGCGCATATCACCTCGCTCATTAGGCAGTTTAATAGCTTTATACGAACATAAAATATTTGTCCAAGGCATTATTTTGCAAATTTGCTCTTTTGATCAGTGGGGCGTAGAGCTAGGCAAAGGCTTAGCGAATAATATTCAGGCAGAATTGTCCTCAGGAGAAATCAACAAAGCTCATGACAGCTCTACCGCCGGCTTAATTAGCTTTTACCAGCAATATAATAAATAAGCGTGAGCTGAAACACCCATAAGACAATTGAAGAAAATGAACGCACCATTAACGTATTTATCGCATTATAGCAGCGAGACTCAACAGCAAGTCTTAGCTTTGATCAAAGCAAATAAACTAAAAGCTTATTTGCTACAACAGTTTCCAAACCCTCATACAATAAGCTCAGATAAATTGCTGCGCCAATATTGCAACGACATAAAACAGCAATTTATAAAAAAATCAGCACCACTGAGCCAAGTAAAGTACGACGATAAAATTCATGTAGTCAATAACGCACTTGGCTTACATAGTTATGTATCTCGCGTACAAGGCAGTAAGCTAAAAAGTAAAAATGAAATTCGCATTGCTGCTATGTTTAAAAAAGCGCCAGCCGCCTTATTGCAAATGATTGTAGTGCATGAACTGGCGCATATAAAAGAAAAACAGCATAACAAAAGTTTTTATCAATTATGTCAGCACATGCTACCTAACTATCACCAATTAGAACTCATGACGCGCATCTATCTGACCGAAGTTGAGCGCAATGGCAATATTTACGCATAATTTCCGCTGCCACGTTTCTTGCTATAGATAAATGTTGTGTTGATGTGAAATGACGCCTACGATCTAGCTAGGCGCCAAAGCAGAACTTTCCTTAAGACAACTCTGCGTCAAACTGTTTTAATAGCCGCTTTTTCTTCGCTTCTACTTTTGCTAACCACATCAAGGGGAAAATAATAAACGCGGTGCCAATAACTAAACTTAAATCTGGCACTTCATCGAACCATAATATGCCAACTGCAACCGCGCCTAACAAACCGCTATATTCAGCGCTCGCTATTTTACTGGCATCAACCGCACGATAAACTAACACACAAATACCAGCATAAATTAAAATAAAAGTAGTTGAGCCGGTCGCTGTTAACATAGCGCTCCAGTCCCAAGGCTGCCCTTCCCACCATGCTAAAGCAAATGCAGCTGGCATACCCACGACATTTGTCAGCAGTAAAACTTGAAAAACATTCAAATGCTTGGGAATTTTTCTGATCAAAACATTATTGGCTGCCATGGTTAATGCCACTATCAATGCCGCAATGGCTGCCCAATTTATTTGCGTAGGCTTAACCACAATTAACACCCCAATAAAACCAAATACCGCCACCAATATACTATGACGAGTTAACTTCTCTTGAAATAGCATCATGGCTAACGGCAGCATCAGTAATGGCGCCGCGTAAAAAATCGCATTCGCGGTTGCTAGCGGCATAGCATTAAGAGCAATTACCATAAAAATCGCACCACACAACCAAATATGCCCGCGCAGAACATGCCATTTAAGGCCATGAAAAAAGCCTTGCTGCTGACTAAATAGGCAAAAGGGCAGCAAGATCAATACCGCGGTTAACTGGCGAAAAAAAACAAATTGGAAAACCGCCACATCATCTGACAAGGTTTTTATTAAAGCGTCAGAAAAAACAGCAATCATATTCCCAACAATGAGTAAGATCATGGCAATGCCGACAGAGATTTTGGGCATGGTAGGTATCCTCCGTAAGCCAATAATGTAGAAAAGAATTACGCCTTGGTTTTCACCCCTAGTAACTTAGGCCGCTAGCATAATACAAACCTTATAATGATGTATAATGATTAAATTACCTTTACTATGAGCTTAACTAATAATGAAATTACCTCCTTTACGCGCACTGCAATGCTTTGAAGCGGTAGCGAGACTGCATGGTTTTTCAAAAGCGGCTGACGCACTCAATGTCACGCAAAGTGCTGTAAGTCATCAAGTCAGATTACTTGAAGACTACTTAGGTGAACCCTTATTTAATCGCCAAGGTCGCTCATTTTCGTTAACCCTAACTGGTGAACACTACTTTAAAGAAATTAGCAGCGCCTTAGGTAGTATTGCCAATGTCAGCCAACACATACGTCATGGCGAATCGGGAAATATACGTTTAGCCGTATATAGTTCATTGGCTGTGAAATGGCTGATACCGAGATTAGATGATTTTCACAAGCAATACCCTGAAATCACTTTATCTTTAAATATGGTAACGGATGAGCCAGAGTGTAATGATCAACTTGCTGATTGCTTTATTACCGTAACGCCACCCAAAGAAAATTTTGTTAGTCAATTTCTTTACGCGGAAAAACTTTACCCTGTTTGCGGGCAAGCACTTTGGCAGCAAATCAGAGATAAGCCGCTGCCTGAGGCGTTATGGTCACACCCGCTATTATCAGTGCAGTCTTCAAACTCGAGTGATGGTATTGCTCAAGACTGGTTACGCTGGTGTCAACACGGCGGTTTTACCTTGCCTAAAACCGTCAAAATAAACCAATTTAGCCATGTATTGCTTGCGGCTGAGGCAACGCGATATGATCTGGGTATTAGTCTAATCGACCATTACTTAATAACCGCACAAGACCGCCAGCAAAATTTCGTTCGCATTCCTATGCATGAATTGCTTACCGGTGATAGCTTCTACTTTGTGTTCAAAAAAAACCGTAGTAGACAAGGCGATATTATAAAACTAGGCCGATGGCTAAAACAACAATGCTTTGAGCAAGAGTCTATGTAATGTGAGTCATTAGCTGTTAATTTTTCATTATTCGCTATCGCGGCATTTAGAGACAAGTCTTGTTATTACAGTGCCTGTTAAAACATAGTTTTGCCTAAGTTCATGGCGATAAACCACAAAGCCAATGTAAACAATTCTGCTCAAATAGCGATGTTCTTAATTGGTCACTAACAAGAATTGACATCAGCGGATATTCACAAAACATTAACATCAGGTATACTGCCTACCACCTGCTGATTTGCAAGCAGAGCATTAATCAATGCTGCTACCATCCACCATTAGGGTATAGATTTGCAATTAACTAACAAAACACTATTAGCCGTGATCATTGCACTAACCTTGTTGCCCTATGGGTTATCTAATACCGCTTTATCTGTTGTTCAACCTTGGCTTAAAACGGCGCCTTTATTACTGCTTCAAGTACTCAGTTTTAGCTTTGTTTTTAGTCGTTATTTGCAGATAAAAATTCGCCCGCTAAAACTGTTTTGGCAGTTCATTACCTTAGCGTTATTTACAGCCCTACTAGCAAATTTATTATTTAGCTTTAATGTCATTGAATATAAACCATTATTGCGGGATTTCTTCACTCTCTGTAGCTATTTTTTTATATTGTTAGCCATAGAGGCTAACCCCCATATTACTGAGCGCAGAAAAAACCGCCAGCTTGGTAGTCTTTTTGCTGCCGTATTCTTCACCTTAACTTGTTTTAGTTACTTGGTTTTGCTGCCTTTTGAATTTACAGACAATATTGCTGATAAAGTTGCTTCTGCACAACTATTTCACTTACTGATCTCGGCACTGATTTTTATTCGCGTTGCGATAAACGGCTACCATGTTAATAATCAGTATTGGCGACAACTGTACGGTTTATTAGCCTTTGCCGCCGCTGCAATTTTAATAAAAAATGCCCTAGCCTACTTCAATTATTGGATCCCATATTCTTTACCCAATGACGTATTAACCTTGTTAATACTAATACCTTATGCCGCGGTAATTTTTGCCGCCAACAACGCCTTAAAGCCGCCTACTCAAACGGAAGACATCTCGGTAACAAGTGCACCTGAGCTGTACTTAATATCGCTAATACTTACCGCTATCATTTTGCACTTCATTGGTTATGAGTTAGCATTACACTATCATATTGAATCATGGTTACAGACATTTTTGCTGGCCATTTGGTTAGCGATTGCCTTCTCATTATTGACCCACCTTATTTACACTAAAAACGCTTTGCTCCACAATAATCAACAATTAGTGGCACGCCAAAAATTAGCACAGCAAACCCTGGTTAAACTAAACCAAAGCTTAACTGATGCCATGCTTAACAGTGAAGAGAAAGCTATCGTCAATGCCTCAAGCAATGCCATACTTACCACCAGCACAGACGGCACTGTTTTGTCAGCAAACCCTGCTGCAGTGCAGCTTTTTCAGTGCTTAGAAGCGGATATCATTGCTAGCAATGTCAGCAAGTTTTTTGCAAGCGATGATCAAATGCATTATTTTTTCGATTTTAAAAGTAATATATACACGCTACAGCGCAAAGATAATGGCATTTCAATAGAGTGCAGCGCTAGTCGTAAAGACGGCACTAAGTTTCCCGTTCAAGCAGAATTACAATGGGCTGAACGAGAACAGCAACCTTTGGTCGTGATCACCTTTATCAACCTAACTGCGCGTAAACGTGCAGAGCAGCAAGCTTTGGATTTAAAAGATAAATTTATTGCGAATATTTCTCATGAATTTAGAACTCCCCTGACCATAATCAATGGTATTTTAGATAAATACTTACTTAATGCCGACTCTGAAAAAGAAGGCAAAGAGCTACAAACCGCTAAGCGCAACGGATTAAGGTTAGTGCGTATGGTTGAGCAATTACTAGAGCTTTCTCGATTGGCTGACAACCCACAGTTGACTATGTCAACCTATCGCTTACATACCTTAATGGCGATGCCAGCCGACTCATTTACTCGCTTAGCATCACAAAATAACTTAGCATTGAGCTGTGAAATCCCCAAAGATATTTGGCTTGATTGTGACGCGCAAGCGTTTGAAAAAGTTATCTTTAATTTAATTGCTAATGCCATTAAATATACGCCAGCTGGCGGTAAAATTCAGGTCATTGCCTTTAAAGATGGCGATAATTTTACCCTTGATATCATTGACACTGGCATTGGCATTAAGCCAAGCTCACAAGCGAAAATATTTGAACGTTTTCAAAGGGCCGATGATGAAAAAAATCATGGTGTTTTTGGTGTCGGTATTGGGTTGTCGCTGGTTAATGAGTTAGTGAAAGCACACCATTGGCATATTAATGTGGTCAGCGAGTACAACCAAGGTAGTAAGTTTTCCCTCACCATACCCTGCGCACCAGCAATTGAAGAAGAAAGGTTAACACCAAGCAGTATCTCGAAAAGTGAAGTTTCGTCACTATTACTTGAGCAACAAAAAGCTAATCAAAGTTCAAGTAGTAAGCACCAAAAGGTTATTTTAGTTATTGAAGATAACTACGATATGCAAGTTCACATCAAGCAGGTAATCGACCATAGCCATCATTGCCTACTTGCCAATAGCGGCGAGCAAGGCTTAACATTAGCGCAAGAGTACCTACCTGATCTTATTGTCTGTGACATTATGCTAACAGGTATCGATGGTTTTACAGTGCTGGAGCAGTTAAAAAGTCAAGAGTTGACCGCCCATATACCGGTAATACTATTAACCGCCCGATCGGACTTAGATAGTCGTTTACATGGTTTAGACCTGCAAGCTGATGAGTATTTAAGCAAGCCATTTAACCAGCAAGAGTTACTCACACGCATCAGTAATTTAATTACCGGCCGTGAACAATTACAGCAAAGCTACTTAAGTCATTTTCAAAAAGGTCAACAAAACAGCAGAAAAGCGAACAGTTTTAATAATGTTGCTGAATTAGCACAGAGCAGTGACAACGACAGCTCACTTGATGCTAAATTTATTGAAAAGTTAGAAACCGTAACCGCCAAAATGTATATGAATACAGACTTAGACATCATGCAGTTAGCGGAACAAATGACCATGAGTGAACGCCAACTACAACGAAAAATTAAAGCCTTGCTAGGCATCACGCCCAACAACTTTATTAAAGAGTTTCGCCTTAAAAAAGCCAAAGCCTTGCTACAAAGTGGCACTCAAATTGGCCGCATTGCCTTAGATGTAGGCTTTTCGTCACAAACCTACTTTGGACGCTGCTTTAAAGAGCAGTTTTCCTGTACCCCAAAACAGTTCCAACAGCAATATCAAGCCGAGCAGCGACCATCAAGTTCAGAGCAAACCTGATTTCACCACTAACTGCGCTTTTACGCTTGATAAGCTGTTCGCTTGCATTAAGGCTAAATAATCGAATGATGTTGACTTAGGCCCACACAGACCTAACCAAGCTAGTTGTGGGTCTTGTTCTGCAAACGCAAGTGCCTGCTCAATAAGCACACTGATTTGATCCCAGTTTAAACCTAACGGGTTATCACGACTAAATGGGAAATATGCATAGGCCATATTAATTGTCTTTAGATCGGTAACTAGGCCTGCAAAACGCGTTGCTAGTCTTGTGGCTAGCTCACTCGCATTATTATCTTTTTCGTAGCCGATAATGGCAAAAGTATCATCAGACCAACGAATCACTAAGTCATCGCTATTACGCGTATAGAGCAGTAAATCCGTAAGATTAATCAATTGACTATCACTAAACTCAGCAAAGTCACTCACTTTAACCATCAAAATATAAAGCCGAGGTAATAGATCGCGTTGCACTGGCAGTAAGTTTTGGTGCATTTGCTTCATAAGTTGGCTCGTTTGCTCAATATAAATATCTAAATAACGCCGACTTTTCACGCCAGTGACTTTATCTACGATAGCCGCTTTTTCTAGCTGTTTATTAGCTTGTGCTAATGCCAGATTTTGAGTTTTAAACTTATCAGTTTTTTCTTTTACCTGCTGCGCTAAATATAGCTTTTGCTGCTGTTCAAGGATCAGTTTACGATTTAAAAAGCGCGAATAAATCAGTATCGTGAATGCAATCAGTACAGTATATAAAAGATAGGCCCACCAAGTCTGCCAGGGTGCTGGATTAACAGTTATATCGAGCTCTAGGCTTGGTTCGCTCCAGAGACTATCGCTATTGGCCGCTTTTATTTGCAAACGATAATTACCCGCCGGCAAATTGGTATAAGTTGCGCGTCGAGATTTGCCCGCATCTAGCCATTGCTGATCAAAGCCTAGCAACCGATATTGGTAGTGGGTTGACTCTGGGCTCGCGTAATTTAAGCCAATATATTCAAAGGTAATTAATTGATGGTCATATGCAAGCGTTAAGTGCGTTAACTTGGCTAGCTCGGTTGGCAAAGACATAGCTTCATTTACCTTAACAATATTGGTTAACCTAACGCTTGGTGCAGGTGGTTTTTGATTAACATTACCAGGCATTATGCTATTAAAGCCCTTACCTGAGCCAAAATAGAGTGTATGGTCTAAGCCTTTAAAAATGGCGGAATGGGTAAACTCTAAGTCAACTAAACCATGGGTAAGATCAAAATGTTTAAAGCGACCATCTCGCGGAGAGTAGCGTGATATGCCTTTGCTCGTACTTAGCCAAATATCACCATAATCATCCTGGGTAATGCCATAAACTGTCATGCTTTTCATGCCATCTTTACTATTTAGGTGTTTAAAATTGAACTGACCATTTTTTCTGTCCTCGACTGATAAAATATTAAGGCCACCTGCTTGCGTTCCTACCCACAGATTATTGTCGCTATCAAATGCCATGGTCCAGCTAAGATCGCTTGATAAACTATTAGGATTTGTCGCTTGGTGGTTAATATGCTGAAACTTTTCTAGACTCGGCTCAAAGCGACTTAACCCGCCACCAAACGTTGCTAGCCAAATAAAGCCTTCATCATCGACTAAAAGTTGCAATACATGATCACTACTTGGCCCCTGTGTTGGGAAGTTTTCATTGGCAGGGTAACGAATAAAACTGCCATCGGCATTGAGCTTATTAATACCTTTATGAAAGGTAGATACCCAAATATTGCCCTGCTGATCTTTAATAATGTCTGTGATGCTATTGGCAGAAATCGTCGCTGGATTTTTTTCATCATGACGGAACGCTCGAATAGCATGGGTTGTAAGATCAACCATAAAAAGACCATTCGAGCGAGTGCCTACCCATAACAAGTTATTATCGGCAAATAGGGTCATTACGCGAAATTCGGCGAAGTGTTCACTAAAATCTGTGGCAGTAATCGTTTGATCTGATAGGGATAATTGATAAATCCAGCCACTATAGGCACTGAAAATAATATGCTGCTCATCAATCTGAGCAAAGCTTGTGATGTTAAAGTTTTTTAGCTGTGGCTGTGTTTGTGCGCTATATTGGCGAAACGTCGCCATATTAGGATCCCAACGGTTAACGCCGCTAAAAGTACCTATCCACATCATCTTATTATTATCTTCAAAAAAGGTGATAATAAAGTCGTTACTTAAACTATAAGGATTATTGGCAGCATGACGGTAACGAGTAAAGTCATGAGTTTGATGATTATAAATTGATAGCCCGTTATCGGTCGCTATCCAAATGGCATGTTCAGCGTCTTGATAAAGACTAGTGATGGCATTACTGGTTAATGAGCACTCTTGATTAGCATTAAAAGTATAATGCTGCACATCTGCATTAGCTAACGTGACTCGAAACAAACCATTATCAACGGTGCCTATCCAAACATTATTTTGCTTGTCGACAAGTAGACTACTAATAAATTGGTAACTTTCTGAGTCAATATTATCAAGGTGGATTGCTCGCTTAAAACTGCCGCTATGATCAAATACAGAAATACCCCCGCCATGCGTGCCAACCCAAATTTCATTGCCGTTAACCTCTGCAATGGCATGAATAGTATTGTGCGTTAAACCATTTTCATGCTCAGCGGCTTGAACAATTTGTTTTACTTGCCATTGTCCAGCGCGCTGCGTTATTAAATTTATGCCCTTTTCAGTACCAACCCAAATTTGTCCCTGGCTATCTTCAAAAATGGCATTAACAATATCGTTACTCAGTGCTAGATCAGCGCTCTTACTGCTAAAATGCATAAAATCTTGGCTTGCTGGGCGGTATAAATTGATGCCCCCGCCAAACGTGCCGACCCAAAGCTTTTCTCGACTATCGATAACAATACGGCTGATAACATCTGAGCTAAGAGAATTGGTTTTAGACGCATCATGATGAAAACTGACAACTTGATGCCCATCAAACCTGTCTAAGCCCTCAGAAGAGCCAAACCACATAAACCCATACTGATCTTGGGCCATGGTGCGAACAAAGTTATAAGACATGGGGTTGTCAACACCAAAGTTTTTAAATAATTTGACTTCCTGACTAAGACAATTAAACGCCAAAAGGCTAATAATAAGAAGGGTAAATTTATTCTTCACGAAGGTAGTGTTTAGAAATCTGTGTCATTTCAGTATTATTAATAAAATAGGAGTGACACATGACTCAATCTTTCGACTTCAACAAGGCATTAGCTGAACTTCAATCTGGTAAAGGTTTAACAGGTGAAGATGGTGTTTTAACACCGCTTATCAAGCAATTAACCGAAGCCGCTTTAAAAGCGGAGCTAGAACAACACTTAGGAGCAGATCCCGAGCCTAATCGTAAGAACGGTACAAGTAAGAAAACC
>NZ_NBOC01000026.1 GCF_002104455.1 Colwellia chukchiensis
TCTTCAACTGATTCATAAACAAGCTCTAGTTCATTATTAAGCACAAAAAAATCCCCTCTGAAAATATCAGAGGGGATTATCTTATACTTGCAAGATCGTTCAACTATTTCTTAAACGATCGGCATTAACCTAAGGGTGGCCTTTTAGCTTCTTCTTACTTATAACTCGTGATCTATTACCTCATAACCAAGCGCCTGTAATTGCGGTTTAAGGGTTTTCGCGTCACCTACCACCACGATAAACATATCATTTAACACTAAGTGCTTTTTCGCTAAGGCATTAATTTCTGCTTTACTGATATTGGCAACAATGTCACTGCGTTTTTTCACAAAATCAGCGCTAAGATCATGCTCTAATATTTGCGCTAAAAAGCCTAGCTTACGGCGCGGGGTTTCATACTTTAACGCATCTTTTTGATTAATGGCATTGCGCATAAAGCGCAATTCTTGATCACTGATACCTTGCTCTGCATAGCGTTTAATTTCATTAACAAACTCAACAATAGCTTGGGCCGTAACATCAGCACGCACTTGCGCACTAGCGGTAAATGCACCCGAGAATTTGTCACCATGAAAATAGGACCGGGCACCATAGGTATAACCCTTGTCTTCTCGTAAATTTAAGTTAATGCGACTATTAAAAGCGCCCCCTAACGGAAAGTTCATTAAATAGGCTCGATAATACTCACCTGTAATATCTTGAGTAAGTGAGCGCTTACCAATGCGAATCGCCGATTGCGCTGCTTGCTCTTTATTAACTAAATAAATGACACCGGTTTGGGTCTTTGCATCAGGTAAATTAAGCGTCAAAGCTTTGCCCGCCCCAGTCATAGCTTTAAAGGGAGCGAGAGCCGCCAAAACTTGCGCTCGGCCAAGATCAGAGACCACTATCACTTGACTATTTTTCGGCTTAAACTGCTGTTGATAAAACGCTTGCACGTCGGCGAGTTCAATATTTGCCAAGGTGGCAGCAGTGCCTGAACTGGGCATGGCGGCAATGTTATCGCGGTGCAACAATTGTCGATATGCACTGGCGGCTAAATAACTGGCATCTTTTTTAGCATTGATGGCTGCTTGAATGGCATTATTTTTATTGCGCTCAAACTCAGTGGCCAAAAATGCCGGTGCGGTTAGCTTTTCATAAACTAAGGCTAACGTGGCATCTAGATGCTTAGTTAAGGCATTGATGTTAACGCTAAGGTACTGATTTCCCGCTGATATACTGACCGAAGCACCTAACTTCTGTAAGGCTTTACTCATATCTTCGCCACTACGTTTTTGGGTTGACTCATTCAACATTGCCGCTAACAAAGCCGCCGTACCCGCTTTATCTTGCGTTTGATAATAATGTCCTGCGGGAATTTTCAATAGCATTGAGGTGGTGGGAGTTTCGTGACTTTCTGTAGCTAAAATTTTCATGCCGTTGCTCAAGGTTTCTCGCCACATGCTAGGCACAGTAACGGCCTTGTTTGGCCCAGCTTTAGGCATGACTGAGCGGTCAAAGCTATCTACCGCTTTGCGAATATTTAGATCCGCAGCAGAGGTTGGCTTTGACTCTGGTATAACACGAGCCGGCACAGTAAAGTTGTCCGGTGCTGCCGCTAACGCGAGCTGACCTTTGGGCACTATGCTCATGATCACCGCGTGCTTACCTTTAAGGTATTTTTTGTAAACTCGCATCACATCAGCTTTTGTTACCTCAGCGTAGCGGGTAATATCTTTTGCAATGTAATTAGGGTTACCTGTAAAGGTTTCGTTAGCTGCTAATTGACTGACTTTACCGGCAACACTTTGTAAGCCAAAAACAAAACTCGCTTCCATTTGTGCTTTCGCTTTAATCAGATCATCATCTTCAACGCCCCGTTGCTCAAACTCACGCAAGCTAGCACGAATCACGGCTTCTATGTCGGCTAAATTTTTACCCGCAGCAGGGTGTGGCAAAGCAAATAAATTAAAGGTACAGGCTAATTCTGCACAGGGGTGGCTGACCGAGGCCTGCACCGCCAGCTGATTTTTCACTAGGTTTTTATACAGTATAGATGTTTTGCCTGCCCCTAAAATGCTCGATAATATATCTAACGGCGCTTCATCTTGATGACGAATGCTAACCGTTGGATATGACATATACACTAAGGGTAAATGGACATTATCTTCCATCGATATATAGCGATCAGCAACAAGACTAAAACTGGGTTTTTCGGGCGCGTGCACGGCAGGCCCGCTTGGAATACTGGCAAAGTATTTTTTCACCAACGCCAACGTTTCTGCTACGTCAATATCCCCGCCAATAGTTAACGTGGCATTATTAGGACCATACCAGCGTAAAAAGAACGCTTTTAAATCGTTAACATTAACGCGATTAAGATCTTCAATATAGCCGATAGTTTGCCAAGAGTATGGATGACCCGGCGGATACATGGCTTCAGCAACACGCTCTCGTAATAAGCCATAGGGTTGATTATCGTAGCTTTGACCACGCTCATTTTTTACCGTTTCTCGCTGTATCTCAAATTTTTCTTGAGTGACGGCATCAAGCAAAAAACCCATGCGATCGGCTTCAAGCCAAAGCACTTTCTCTAATTGATTCGCAGGTACGGTTTGAAAATAGTTGGTGCGATCACTGTTCGTGGTGCCATTGAGTGTGCCCCCAGATTCGGTAATTATTTTAAAGTGCTCATCGTCTGCTACATGCTCTGAGCCCTGAAACATCATATGCTCAAAAAAATGAGCAAAGCCTGACTTACCAAGCTCTTCACGGGCAGAGCCAACATGATAAGTTACATCAACATGTACTAAGGGATCTGAGCTGTCTTGATGGAGAATTAACGTTAAGCCATTATCAAGCACATATTTTTGATAAGGAATTACAGTTTTACCCGGTTGACTCGGCACCTGCTCAACAAAGCTAACCCCAGTCAACGCATTTTTTGCCGTGCTAGCGCTTTGTGTTTGGGTACTTTCACAACTCCATAGCGATATAACTAGCGGTAATAACAGCCATTTTTTCAAAATCTAATCCTTAATAATGTGAACATTCATGTAGTGGTATCTTAATTGCCAACTAAAGCATTATCAACTCAGCGGCACAGTGGCAACACTAACACGAATATTATGGCGGCTATTGACCTTGCTCATGAAGAAAAGTTCACCAACTAAAGCGGTGCAGTATTGAGGAAAAAACCACACAAATTCGGCGGCGCTAAGCAGAGCAATCGCGCGGTTATTGGTTGATCAATGTTTATTACAAACCCTTAGCCCAAAAAAAAGCAGCTAATATAGCTGCTTTTTACTCGCACCAACTGACTTACTCTTCTTCAGTCGTTGATGACTCTTCTGCTTGTTCTTGCTCGGCTACCGGCTCATGCGCTTCGCCACCACATTGACCACAACATCCCATAGTTATTCTCCGCTGATTGTTAATGAGTGCAGTGTACCAAGGCTAAAAACTGCGGTTATTGATCAAAATCAGATATTAGGCGTATTGCGAACATGCTGCTATTTTAATGTCGCATGCATGGTACTGCATAGCTATGCAACTTTATGTAATAAAATTACATTTATTTTTAACATGGACGATTGATGAGTAAATGTCAAAAGCTTGATTTCGAGATAAAAAAAGCCGATAACAAAAGTTACCGGCCTGAAAGCTATGAGGAAAGCTCTAAAATACAAATTATTACAACAAGAGTTCGCTTTAGGAACAAGGCAATTATAGAGCAACAGCTCTAAGTTTGTAAAGACCATTATGTAATTTTTTTACATTTTTAATAATTTATGCCTATAAAAGTGACCCTCAATACTTTAGTCCCGCAAATTTTGCCGTAAAAAAAGCTCCATGTAGGAGCCTTTTAATTGCTAAGCATTGTCGCGCTAGCCTTAAATTTTGCTAATGCGCCTGCTCCCAGTTATCCCCCACGCCGGCTTCAGCAATTAATGGCACACTCATAGTGACAGTATTGTTCATGATTTCGACGATAGCTGCTGTGGTCTCTTCAACGATATCTTGATGAATTTCAAATATTAATTCATCGTGCACCTGCATGGTCATTTTTATTCTGTCATCGTTTTGTTGTTGTATCCAAGCATCAACATCTAGCATGGCCTTCTTGATAATGTCCGCTGCCGTACCTTGCATAGGCGCATTAATAGCGGCTCGCTCAGCGGCCTTTTTACGCATCGCGTTCTTTGCTTTTATATCGGGTAAATATAACCGACGACCAAATAAAGTTTCTACATACCCGTCATCACTCGCTTGTTGACGGGTATCGTCCATGTATTTAGCAACATTGGGATAACGCTCAAAATATTTATCCATATAAGCTTGTGCAGTATGGCGTGGTACATGTAACTGTTTTGCCAAGCCAAAGGCCGACATGCCGTAAATCAAGCCAAAATTCACCGCTTTAGCACTTCGGCGCTGATCGCTGGTCACTTCATCAAGTGGTACAGCAAAAATTTCAGCGGCAGTCGCCTTATGTACATCTTTACCTTCAGAAAACGCTTTTACTAACCCAGGGTCATCTGATAAGTGCGCCATAATACGCAGCTCTATTTGTGAATAATCTATGGCAACAATTTTATGCTCTGGCGGTGCAATAAAAGCTAAACGAATTTTGCGGCCTTCTTCACTGCGAATCGGAATGTTTTGCAGGTTAGGATCTGTTGATGATAACCGCCCTGTTGCCGTTACGGCTTGATGGTAAGAGGTATGCACTCGATTGGTTTTTGGCTGAACTAATAGCGGCAGCTTATCTGTATAAGTAGACTTAAGTTTACTTAAACCACGGTTTTCTAGAATCACCTTAGGTAAAGGATAGTCCAGTGCTAATTCCTGTAATACTTCTTCTGCGGTAGAAGGTGCGCCTTTAGGCGTTTTTTTAATTACGGGTATTTCTAGCTCTTCAAATAAAATTACTTGTAATTGTTTGGGTGAGCTTAAATTAAAGCTTTTTCCGGCAATATTGTGCGCTTCTATTTCTAGTTCTGATAATCGTGTCGCTATGGTTTGGCTTTGTTGAGCCAGCATATCACAGTCAATTAACACGCCATTTTGCTCCATGCGAGCTAGCACAGGTAACAGCGGTATTTCAATGTCGTTATAAACTGATAGTTGTGACGGGATTTTTGCCAGTTGTGGATAAATGGCTTGATGCAAGCGTAAGGTAATATCCGCGTCTTCTGCGGCATAATGCCCTGCCTTTTCAATGTCTATTTGATTAAAGGTCAGTTGTTTTGCACCTTTTCCGGCTATGTCTTCAAAATGTACGGTTTTATACCCTAAATATTTTTCGGCTAACGCGTCCATATTATGCCGAGTGGCAACACTGTTCAGGCAATACGACTCCAGCATAGTATCAAATGCAATACCTTGCATAGCGATGCCATAATGTGACAGCACATTGGCGTCATACTTAAGGTTTTGCCCGACTTTCAGCACACTATCACTTTCTAGTAACGGTTTAAGTGCCGCCAATACCCAGTCTAGATCAAGCTGCTCAGGCGCATCGGCATAGTCATGAGCTAAGGGAACATAAGCGGCCTTACCCACTTCTACGCAAAATGATAAACCCACCAGTTTTGCCTGCATATAATCAAGGCTAGTGGTTTCAGTATCAAAGGCAAAAAGCTTAGCAGCGTTAAGTTTTTCTAACCAAGTATTAAAGCTTGCTTGATCCCGTATGATGTCATATTCAGCAACAACTTCAGGACTGTTTTGTTGCCCTGCTGTGTCTTGTGCGTCTGCGTCTTGCTCGTCGCTGTCACTGTTTTTATCTAAATCGGCTAATAAACGTCGCAACTCATATTTTTTATACAAGGCTCTTAAGGTTTCAGTATCTGCTGTAGCAGGCTTTAATTCAGTAACTGATTGCTCCAATTCTACATCGAGTTTGATGGTGGCCAGCTCATAAGACAGTGGTAAGTGCGCTAGTGCGCTGCGTAAATTTTCACCAACCTTACCCTTGACTTCATTGGCATGCGCCATGACTTCTTGCAAGCTTGGATATTTAGCAAGCCATTTTACTGCGGTTTTGGGACCACACTTATCAACGCCCGGAATATTATCAACTTTGTCGCCGACTAAAGCGAGGTAATCAATGATTTGATCAGGACGCACGCCAAACTTTTCAATTACTGCGGCTTCATCCATTTCCACATTGGTCATGGTATTAATCAACCGAACATGTGGGTTTACCAATTGCGCCATGTCTTTATCGCCAGTTGAGATCACCGTCTCGATACCCAGTGCGGTTGCTTGGTGCGACAAAGTGCCAATCACATCATCCGCTTCAACCCCCTCAACGACTAATAAAGGTAAGCCCATGGCGGCAATAATGTCATGAATAGGCGCAATTTGGCTGCGTAAGTCATCAGGCATAGGCGGACGATTTGCTTTGTACTCGGCGTACATGTCGTTACGAAACGTTTTACCTTTAGCGTCAAAAACTACAACAACATTGCCATTGGGGTAGTCTTTTTTTAGGCTTCTGATCATATTTAACACCCCGGTTATAGCACCGGTAGGTTGACCATCAGCGGTGGACAAGGCTTGTAAATATGGCACGTGATAGGCACGGAATAAATAAGAAGAACCATCGACTAAAATGAGTGGGGATTGGTCAGCAGTTGGCATGATAATTTTTTAACTTGGAGAAAGATGCGCTAAGCATGCCATAATCGGCAAATTCTCTCTAGCACTACATGAAATTTACCACACGAAAATTACCATCCCTGTGGATAAGTTTGTTGAAAAACACGAAAAAATGCCATTAAGAATTATCATCCTTAACGGTATTTATAATTTAACTAGTTGTATTTAATGGAAAAAGGTAAGGCAGAAATCCTTTTCACATCTTTATTATTTTTTTTATACAATGTGGATAAATAATTATCTAGGCTTAATTTTTATTGGTCAATAATCGAGCTATAAAATTAAGCAAGCTAAGAGATTACCAGAAAACTGTGCCATTACCAGACAATTATTAAACTATTTTTACCGTCAAATCCTAACTAGAAATAACAAAAAAACATAAGCTAGATTGCACAAGGGCTAGCACTATATTGTCCGTTATTTTTAGCTATTTATTTCTGCTGCTTGCGTGTGAAAATTACAATATCAAGCAATAGTTATACCTGAATTATCAGTTACGCGTGTTACTGCGCAGCAAGTTAATGGCTGATCATTTAACACTCAAAAAAACGGGCTTCATCCAACAACTTTACAAAGCGTTGATATTACCCAAGAGATGGTAAAGGCAGCGACATGGATTGTGTTTTTCCAGCGTAGCCCGCCACTATCTTTATTTTACTAACGAGCTAGTAACCGAAATGAACAAGGGCAAAACATAGCGCTAGCTTTATTCGCCCTAGTGCGCAAGTTAATGCACTAAATCTTGCCATTGAGGGTCGTTAAAGTAGCGTGGATAATCTTGTAATGCTTGAATTACCGCCACCGCGCCTTGTTTCTGGTCTTGATTACTTTTCATGGTAGCACTGGCTCGCATCACTTTGGCAAGTAAAATATGCAACTGCGCATCGGCATCGGCTGGCAGCTGACAATGTTCAAACAAATAATGTAATTGTTGATCAAGTTGTTTAGCCAAAGCTTGGTATTGCAAGGCCGAAAACTTGTCATAATGTATCGCGTCTATATTGGCCACTAGCGCTGACTTTATATTATTCATGCCCAAGTGTAGGCTTTCATCTATCGGCCATTTTTTGCCATTATCTAAGGTCAATGCCGCGGTATTATGGTCATGATGATCTTGATGTTGGTGGCTTTTATGTTGCTCGTGATTGTGTGTTTGTGCAAGCACAGGCACAGTTAACATTAACACTGTGGTTATCAACACGCCTAAATGGTTTGCTTTCATTTCAACTTCTTAATTTTGCCTAACAAATAACATTAAGCGCTAAACCAACTAGCAAGGATGATAGATAGCGCTATAACCGTAGGCTAACCCAATAACGTCAGCTTGGCTGACTCATACTGAGTTAGCGCACAGTACCCTATTATTATTTTATATTTCAATAGATTAACAGCAGCACCAACCCCCGCCTTGCTTACATAGTCACAAACTCTTCTGCAGACGTGGGGTGAATTGCTACCGTATTGTCAAAGTCAGCTTTAGTGGCGCCCATTTTCATCGCCACGGCAAAGCCTTGTAATAATTCATCACTGCCAAAGCCAATACTATGAATACCAACAATCTTTTCTTCTTTACCCACGCATACTAACTTCATGCGCGTTGGGTCGCGATAATCTTGGGTGATCGCTTGATACAAAGCGGTAAACTGTGAATTGTAAACTTTTACATTCTCTGCGCCATACTCGGCTATCGCTTCTAGCTCAGTCAAACCTACGGTACCTATGACTGGGTGACTAAACACTACGGTGGCAATGTTAGAATAATCTAAATGCTCATAGGGCTTATTGTTAAACAGTCGCTCACATAAACGCCGACCTGCCGCAACCGCGACTGGCGTAAGTTGTGCTCGGCCGGTATTGTCGCCAACCGCATAAATACCTGACACCTTAGTATTTTGATATTTATCAGTAGTAATAAAGCCGCGCTCGTCAGTTTCAACGCCTGCTGCCGCTAAATTAATATTATCTGTGGCGGGCTCTCGGCCTATGGCCCAAATTAAACAATCTACCGGCCCAACACTATGGCCATTTTCTAAGTGAATAGTCAGCTGTCCATCACTGTGTTTTTCAACCCGCGTTGGTACACTCATGGTGTGTAAAGTCGGGCCATGTTTAGCCATTTGCTCCACTAAAGTATCGCTGAGCATATCGTCAAAACCGCGCAGTGGTTTTTCTTTACGCACCAATAAGTGCGACTCGCTACCTAGAGCATGCAAAACGCCGGCAAGTTCAACGGCAATATAGCCGGCACCTACCACAGCCACTTTTTTCGGTTGCTCGGTTAACGCAAAAAAGCCGTCTGAGTCAATGCCGTGCTCGGCCCCTTCAATATCAGGTCGAGTCGGGCGACCACCAGTGGCAATAGTAATATGATCCGCTGTGTATAAAGTGCCATCTACCTCAAGGGTATTTTCATTCACGAATTTAGCAAAACCATTGATGACGGTAACCTCATTACTGGCAAAACCACGCTGGTACGCGGCATGAATCCGCTCAATATAGGCTTCGCGGTTTTTCACTAAAGTAGACCAATCAAAAGCTTGCAATGGCGCTTTAAAACCGTAGTCGTTGGCATAGTGTAAGGCATCTGCAATTTGTCCGGCATACCACATGGCTTTTTTCGGCACACAACCCACATTCACACAAGTACCACCAATATGTTTAGCTTCAATAACGGCCGCTTTTTTACCTAACCGTGCGGCTCTATTGGCTGACGCTATGCCGCCACTGCCAGCACCAATTGCGATATAATCAAAATGTTGTGTCATATTTAAATTCCTGTGTGATTGTCTTCAACTATATTGGACTTAACACGCGAAAATTCAAGCACTGAGATCAAGTTCGCGCTTTGCCATCGACAAATATTCTTCTATACCTTGATTATCGAGGCATTTGCCATTACATCTAAAGCATCATTTAGCAACACACGCGACATTTATGAGCAATCCTTTATTACAAACTACGCCGTTACCACAATTTTCCAAAATTAAGCCAGAGCATATTAAGCCAGCCGTTGAACACGCGATCAGCAATTGTAAAAACACTATTGCCGAGGTTCTAGCTAACAACACTGAATTTAGTTGGGCTAATTTAGTGGCACCAATTGATGAGGCAGATGACGTATTAAGTAAATTGTGGTCGCCAGTTTCACACATGAACTCTGTGGTTAACAGCGATGAACTGCGCGAGGCGTATGAATCATGCTTACCGTTATTGTCGGAATACGGCACTTTTGTCGGTCAGCACGCTGGCTTATTCGCGGCGTACCAACAGTTACATGACAGTGCTGAATTTAACCGATTAAGCACAGCGCAACAAAAAGTGATCACCAACGCGCTGCGCGACTTTAAGCTTTCGGGTATCGCCCTCAATGCACAAGACCAAAAGCGTTACGGCGAAATTGCCACCCGACTCTCTGAGCTTAGCTCTAGTTTTGGTAATAATGTGCTCGACGCCACGCATGCCTTTAGCGTAAATATTACCGACGAAGCCGAGCTTACCGGCTTGCCAGACAGTGCAAAAGAGGCAGCTAAAGCCTTGGCGCAATCACAAGATAAGCCGGGCTGGGTATTTACCTTAGATATTCCAAGCTATTTACCGGTAATGACCTATTGCGATAATCAAGCACTACGGGAAAAAATGTACCGTGCTTATGTGACCCGTGCTTCTGAAATTGGCCCTAATGGCGGTGAATTTGATAACAGCCCGATCATGACTGAAATTTTGGCCTTACGTCACGAGCTCGCTAATTTACTGGGTTTTAGCAACTATGCCGAAATGTCGCTAGCCACTAAAATGGCTAAAAATACCACTGAAGTATTAAGCTTTCTTGAAAACCTAGCGCAAAAGTCAAAAGCCCAAGGCCAGCAAGACTTAGCAGAAGTCAGCGATTTTGCCCGCGAACAATATCAACAAACCCAATTACAGGCGTGGGACTTACCTTATTACAGTGAAAAACTTAAACAAGCACGATATGCCATTTCAGATGAAGAGCTACGCCCTTATTTTCCTGAAAACAAAGTCGTTGCCGGTTTATTTGAGGTAGTGCAACGCTTGTTTGGCTTAACCATCAGCGAATGTCACGATATAGATACTTGGCATAAAGACGTTAAGTTTTATCAAGTATTTGACAGCAATAAAAACTTGCGCGGTAGCTTTTATTTTGATCTCTACGCCCGAGCACAAAAACGCGGCGGCGCTTGGATGGATGACTGTGTTGGTCGTCGTGAGTTAGCCAATGGCGAGATTCAATACCCAGTTGCCTATCTAACCTGTAACTTTAATGGCCCTGTTGGCGACAAACCGGCATTATTTACCCATGACGAAGTAGTGACCTTATTCCACGAATTTGGCCACGGTATTCACCACATGCTGACACAAATAAATGCCGCCGGTGTTGCCGGTATTAACGGCGTGCCATGGGATGCCGTGGAATTACCCAGCCAATTTTTAGAAAATTGGTGTTGGCAGCCAGAAGCACTGGCTTTTATTTCGGGACACTATCAAACCGGCGCACCGCTCCCACAAGATATGCTCGAAAAAATGCTAGCGGCGAAAAATTTTCAATCGGCGATGCAAATGATCCGTCAATTAGAGTTCAGCCTCTTTGACTTTAAAATGCACGCCCAGTATTCACCTGAAAAAGGTGATGAAATTCAGCAAGTGCTCAACCAAGTTCGTGATGACTACGCGGTGATTAAAGCACCTGAGTTTAATCGTTTTCAACACAGTTTTGGTCATATTTTTGCTGGCGGTTACGCCGCAGGCTATTACAGCTATAAATGGGCAGAAGTGCTTTCGGCCGATGCCTTTTCGCGCTTTGAAGAAGAAGGCATTTTCAACTCAGCTGTTGGTCATGACTTTTTAACCAATATTCTAGAAATGGGCGGTTCTAAAGAGCCGAGTGAATTATTTAAAGCCTTCCGTGGTCGCGAGCCAGCAATAGAAGCGTTATTACGCCACAGCGGCATCACGGGTTAACGTTATGGCATTAGAGTCGCTAGAGGATATTTATTTACGCGCCGCCGCCCGCAAAGGCGGCGTCAGTAAACTTAACCTTTTACTGGGTCCAAGCCAGCAAGACAGTCATTTAACCAAGCTAACTGACGATCGCTTTTTAGCCGAATTCAGCAAAAAGATTTTTCAATCTGGCTTTGTCTGGCGGGTAGTGGAAAATAAATGGCCAAACTTTGAAGAAAGTTTTTTCCACTTTAATATCGAAAAAATTTTGATGATGCCAGAGGAAATGCTGGAGCGAAAAGCCAGTGATCCAAAAATTATTCGCAATTTTAACAAGGTAAAAACCATTAAAGCCAACGCGCAAATGATATTTGAGCAACAGCAACAAGGGCACAGCTTTGCTGAGTTTATTGCGCAATGGCCTAGCGACAACATTATTGGTTTATGGGCGTATTTGAAAAAACATGGCCAACGCCTTGGCGGCAATACCGGCCCTTACGCACTGCGCGCCTTAGGTAAAGACACCTTTATTTTGAGTCGCGATGTAGAAGCCTATTTTCGCGCCCATGATATTATCACTGGCGGTATTCAAACAAAATCAAGCTTAAATGCCATTCAAGCCAGTTTTAATCACTGGCAACAACAAGGTGACTTATCATTAAGTCAATTAAGCCGTTTACTTGCTTATGCAACGGGCGACAATCATATTCAAATTGAAGATTAACAATGATAGTGAGTAACAATGGCCAATAATATTGCCATCGCTTATGTCGACAGTATCGACGTAGCAAAAGCAAAGCGCATTGCCCAACAATGGCAACTCGATTATATCGGCGATATTGCCGCGGCAAAAAATCACCCGCATTTACAGTTTGTATTACAAGTGAACTTACAGCGCTTAGAGTTGAAAAAACTTGATGAGCCTAAACTTGGCGCTATTTGCGTTGATTTTGTTGACGGCGCCACCGCACATAGGCGCAAATTTGGCGGCGGACGTGGCCAAGACATTGCAAAAGCGGTGGGTTTAAAGCATGGCTTTACCCCGCATGTGCTCGATGCCACCGCCGGCTTAGGACGTGATGCCTTTGTGTTAGCCACCTTAGGGTGTCATGTTACCATGATGGAGCGTATGCCCATTGTAGCTACGTTACTTGAAGATGGCTTGGCACGCGCCCAACTTAGCACCGACGTGAACGATATTACTGAGCGCATGCAGTTAATACATGCCTCATCCATTGCCGACATGAACTTAGCACAGCAACCGGATGTAATTTATCTTGACCCTATGTACCCACATCGCGAAAAATCTGCCGCGGTGAAAAAAGAAATGCGCGTGTTTCAATCCTTAGTGGGTGAAGATCTCGATGCTGACCATTTATTAGCGCCAGCCTTAGCGCTAGCAAAATACCGTGTGGTGGTAAAACGCCCCAGTTATGCACCGCCACTGGCCGGTAAAGCCCCTTCAACCAGTATCAATATGAAAAAAAATCGCTTCGATGTTTATGTTAATCAAGCTATTCCGAAAAATAACTAGGGCTATCGAAGAACGCTTCTCGCCAGCCCCTTAACCATTGCTTCACCCTGCACCAGTCATAAAGTTGTCATATGAGTGTCACCTAACGGTAACCGCACTGTCATACAAAAACGTGAAAATTCGCCATCGTTTAGAAACATTAATAACAGGGTAGGATGCCAGTGCGAGTTTCAAGTTTTTCAAAAATTTCCGTGATCGCCGTGAGCTTATTTGTCACGGTTTTTTTAACCACTATGTACCACGTTGGTACCTCACTCACCGCAAGTCGTGTACAACTCGCCGATTACCAAGCACTTAAATCAGCCACCACAGTGACATTTTATCGCACCATTGCCCAATACCTGCAATCGGGCGATGCCACTTTACTCACCCAAGCACAACAGCAATTGCTGCAGATCAAGGCGCAGAGCAAACAACTTAATCTCGCCAAATTAACGGCTAATATTGCACAGCATATTGCTAAACTCGACCATAACATCAGCACGAAATATCGTGCCATAGGCAAGCTAAGTGGCGACCCATTAGCGCTGCTGCGCAACGCCGAACAAAGCATGTTGTCACTCAGCTTTATGCTAACCCAGTATGCCCAGCAAAGTGCCGTATTAAACCAACAGCAGCAGCTTGACTATTTAAGCCAACTACACCTTATTACAAACGTCATAAATGAGCTGATCCATAGCCGAGAAAAATACTTTGTCACCGATACGGCAAATCACGACCATATCAAGGCTATCAGCGATGAATTAAACGCCGCAGTCAGTAAACTAAAAGCATTACCTGCTTTAGCGATTAATGCCGAGTTTGACTCCGATGATTTTTTTGCCGATGTTGAAGACAATGAAGACTTAGCAGATGAGGCAATAAATGAGCTAAGTTCCTTAGCAAACAGGTACCTAACAGAATTTAACAACACCACGTCCTTTAAACACAATAGCCAACAAGGCATGCAACAATTAGTGGCGGATGTTGAAGCTTTAGAGCAACTTATACTAACCGGCGAAAACACAATTCTAACTGAGCAAAAACAATTAAATCGGCAATTAATGTTCATTGTTATCGGCTTAACGACATTTTTAATGCTGTTTTTAATCACCAATTATGCCTTGCAGCACAGGGTGATTTTAAAACCATTGCGTAAATTACGCGATAGCTTTGTCGCTTTAGTCGAGCAAGGTAAAGTTGATAATATTCAAGGCGTTTCCGCCAAAACAGAGCTAGGTGAAATATCAACAAGCTTTAATCAACTGGTCAATAAGCTCGCGCATGATGACCGAGAAAAAGCCCATCAACTGGATCTGGTCGCTAAGGCACTCACTGCAATGGAGTGCCAGGTTCAAAATATCTATCAATCGTCCGCCAGCACCAGTGAACATGTGCAAGGTGCGCGCCAGATTATGGCCGCACTCGGACAAGCCACGGAAACTGTTAACGACTTGTCAGGGCAAGTGGTTGACAATGCCCAAACCACGCAACAAGCCATGGAAGTCAGTCAAGCCCATGTTGGTCAAGTATTAAAAGCCAGTGCCTCGACCAATATTGCCGCACAACAAAGTAAAAACGCCATCAGCTCGCTGTCACAATCAGTGCACAGCGTCACCTCAATTGTAGATGTGATTGCCGCGATTGCTGATCAAACTAACTTACTGGCATTAAATGCCGCAATTGAAGCGGCACGCGCAGGTGAACACGGGCGAGGATTTTCTGTGGTGGCTGACGAAGTTAGGCAGTTAGCAGGCAAAACCCAAAGCTCGTTACAGCAAATTTCCGCTAAACTCGAACAATTGCAAAGTGCGACCACGTCAATTCAGTCGACTATTATCGATATTGAAACCGCCTCAGCAAATCAACAAAGTATTGCCGATCAACTACAGCAAACAGCCATTGAAGTCACCGAACAAGCAAAAGTTTCCGCCGAAGTGGCCTTAGATACCTTAGCGCAAATTACTCGACAACGAGAGCACTTCATCAGCTTTGAAACGGCCATGAGCCATGTCGACCATGAGGTTAGCCAATCACAACAATTAGCCGAAAATATTGCCCACGATGTCAGTAGTCATGTTGCAGGTATTAGTGAAACCTTGCAACAAGCGAGCTAGAGAGCTAATTTTAATGGCTATCACGGTGTTTTTATGAAGTAATAGTCAGCATTACTTCATAAAATAAATGCTATTTAACGCTGAAATAGCGTTATGATGAATACTCACTTATCCATAGCGCTCACGACATAAGGAAAAATTATGATCACCATTAATGCAACTATGCCAGCGGGACAATTACAAGAGCTCAAAGACGGCGAAGTCGTCAATCACGATACCACCAAGCTGTTTGCCAACAAAAAAGTGGTGATGTTTGCCGTACCAGGCGCATTTACCCCAACCTGCTCTGTGGCACATTTACCTGGCTATGTGGTTTCAGCTGATGAACTCAAAGCTAAGGGTGTCGACGCTATTATTTGTGTCTCAGTTAATGACGCTTTTGTAATGGCCGCTTGGGGTAAAGCACAAAATGCCGAAAATTTAATGATGTTAGCGGATGGCGATGGCAGCTACACCAAAGCCTTAGGTTTAACAATGGACACTGCTGCGTTTGGTGGCGTTCGTTCACAGCGTTACTCTATGATCATCGACAATGGCGTGGTGACTAACTTAAACATTGAAAAACCAAAAGAGTTTGAAGTCAGTAACGCTGAAACCATTATTAACCAGTTATAAGCACCAGATATAACAGCAAATAACACCAAGTGCCGCTAAGCCGAGTGTTATTTGCTGTATTAGGGCTTTTCGTTACTTGCAAAGCCGCTAAGCCCCTGAATAGCCCCACCGCAAAACTTACCGTTAGCTTATCGCCCTACTGCGCTATCTAACGTATAATGCCGACACATTAAGCATAAGTTAGGTTATTTCGTTGATATTTTCTGATGTTGTTATTATTGGCGCCGGTGCCGCAGGGTTAATGGCTGCAGCTACTGCTGGCTATCGAGGACGCACCGTGACCGTCGTAGACATGGGCAAAAAGCCGGGTCGAAAAATATTAATTTCTGGCGGCGGTCGTTGTAATTTTACCAATGAAAACGCCAAAGCTGAAAACTACCTATGCCACAACCCCCATTTTGCCAAGTCAGCCCTGAGCCGTTATAGCGCACAAGACTTTATCGACTTGGTAGACCGCCATGGTCTGAATTATCACCATAAAACCTTAGGGCAACTGTTTTGCGATCATGGCGCGCAAGACATAGTCGATATTTTGCTGACCGAATGTGAATGGGCTGGAGTCAACATAGCCCTGCGCAGCGAAGTGCTTTCGGTTAATAAAAATGCCACCGGCTATGAAGTTATCACCTCAAATGAGCGCTATCAATGTGAATCGCTAGTGGTTGCCTCGGGTGGCTTAACTATGCCCAAGCTCGGTGCTAGCCCCATTGGCTATAAAATTGCCGAACAATTTGGTTTAAATGTATTACCGACCATGGCGGCACTCGTGCCCTTTACCTTGCACGAGCACGACAAACAGCGCTTTGACGGTTTATCAGGTATTAGCATTGCCACCGAAGTAAGCAGTGAAGACGGCACCCGTTTTAAAGAAAACATTTTATTTACTCACCGCGGTTTATCTGGCCCCGCTATTTTGCAAATTTCATCGTTTTGGCGCTCAGGGCAAGCGGTAACCATTAACTTACTGCCAGAAACCCCAATCACAGAGCTTATCAGACAGTGGCGGGAGCTACATGGTCAAAAGTCCTTAAAAAATATGCTCAGTACTGTGTTACCTAAACGCTTTATCGACAGCTTGATAAAGCACAAACACATTAGCGATAAAACCCTTAACCAAATCAGTAATGACGATGTTAGCTACCTCGGCCAATACTTACACCAATGGCAAATAAAACCCAATGGCACTGAAGGTTACCGCACCGCCGAAGTCACCTTAGGCGGCGTTGACACCGACGAACTATCATCCAAAACTTTCGAAGCAAAAAAAGCCCAAGGCTTATATTTTATTGGTGAAGTGATTGATGTTACCGGTTGGCTAGGGGGTTATAACTTCCAGTTCGCGTGGAGCAGTGGTGTAGCCTGTGGGCAAGCGGTTTAATGACTTACCGTTTTTGAAAAAACATTAATAACAATAACGCCCGTCAAAATTAACCCCATACCGAGCACGGCGGGTAAATCGGGCGTTTCTTCAAATAAAATAGCGCTTATTGCGGCAATTAAAACTATGCCAACGCCAGCCCAAATCGCATAGGCAATACCCACGGAAACCGTTTTTAATACCAGTGCTAAAAAGTAAAACGATGCAATGTAAGCGATAATACAAACACTGCTTGATGCTGTATTTGTAAAACCGTTTGATTGCTTTAACGCTAAGGTGCCAATAACCTCAGACACAATAGCCAGTGCTAAATACCAGTAGCCCATACTTATTCCTTCAGAAAATACCACAAGCCAAACCGGCTGGCAGTTTGATTAGATATTACGATGATTTTATCTCATAGCTGTTAATGAGATCTGCCATTAGCTTTGACTTTACCTTGCTTGGTTTTGTTCAGCGCCAGCTGAGCAGAAATGCTTAACACAACACCAGAAATAAGCGTCAACATTGCCACCCCAAACATGGCATTGTCGTGTGCTTTAAAAGCTAGCAGGTAAATACTAAATAAGATAAAGCACCAGCCAACAAGCACAAAAAGTTTTGCATGTTTTGTAAGCAATCCTGGTGGCTTCACTTTATTCATTCTACGTTGAACAGAGCTTTTACGCTTGTGCTTTTTGCTGGGCATTAGTCTCTCCTTATAACGACAACATTTTTTTATAAGTCGCTCGAAATTGAATAGTGCTAGTAGCTATTATTGTCACAACTTTGCAGCGACTAATACGACTCATCTAAATGAAATTTATGTAAAATTCGGTGAAAAACAGGCGCTAGTACTATGCTGCTTGTTGCCACATAAATATAGCTAGAAAGCATGCCGTAAATGCTGGCAAACACCTGCCCAGCGGTAGTTTCGGGTAATATTGACAAACCCAACCCGCTGACTAAGGTAATTGAGGCAACAAACGCGTTAGTAACTTGCATGTCGTCAAAGTAAATGTGCCCTAAAATACCGATGATCAGGGTGATTAACACCAGTAATATGGCAATCAACACATGAAAAAATAAGCGTTTTTGAAAGGCTTTTTTCGATGCTAATGGCTTGCTTTTATTTTCATACATGCTGTTACCCATTACCTTACGCAAAACTATATAACTATAACGCTTTCAAGTGTCATTTATTCTTAATATTTTTTTAATTAAAAGCAAGCGTTTAACGGGTGAATTACGTTTTATGGCTACCATCACAAAGCGGTTGTGAGGCCGTTTGTTTACAGCCACAAAAAAACACTTTTTTTGTGCTGGGCGCACAGAACATCACAGGTGAAAATTCGCTGCCTTGATGTGAGCCATCGCAAAAAGGCTGTTTATTACTTTTACCACAAGCGCACCAAGCATAGGTTTTGCCTTCTGATACGGCAACGGCGAAAGGGGTTTCTGATGCGCGCACTGCATTAGTCATAATAATTTCTCCTTAAAGTTAGAAACTAGCCCGACAAAGTACTGTTGTGCTGAAACAACAGTATTACTATGGCACTTATGGCACTAAGTTGCTACTGAGTGATTAGTGCCTGTTATTAGTGTTGTGGTAATAGCCAACGCCTAGATAATTTTTACGACTTTAATGTACGCTGCTCTAGTTCACGCGAGTTACGTTAACAACATTTGCTTGAAAGCCCCAGTGTGCCACTTTATTAACAAGCGTCGCTTGCCGATAACTATACGCGTTAACCGCTTTATTTTTCAGTCCCGCTATCAATGATGGCTTGTATCTAAATGTAATTAAATGTATCTAAAGTGCGCTTTATCGCAAATTTTTAGCACTTTGCCCTAAGCTTAAACGCATAACAACGCTAAGCAATTTATAATTTGTTGACCTTAAATATTGGAATACCTGCATGAACTTAACGCGCAACGCCTTAAAAAACCCCGCGGCTATACTGGTCATTGTTGCATTAGTGATGGTGTTTGGCCTGATGAGCGTTTTCCAACTCCCCATCCAATTAACGCCAGATATTGAACAGCCACAAATCACTATTTCAACCGGTTGGCGTAGTGCCGCACCGGCGGAAATGGAATCGGTAATAATTGAGCCAATTGAAAACGTAGTAAAAAATACCCAAGGGGTAACCAAGGTTACTACTAATATTCAACGCGGTTTTGGCAATATCACCCTGACCTTTGACGTGGGTGCTGATATGCAGCGCGCCATGCTCGACGTGATTAACAACCTTAATCAAGCGCCGCCGCTACCGTTAGATGCTATAGAGCCGGTAGTTTCCGCAGGTGGTGGGCGTGGTGGTCCAAATACCGCCTCGTTAATGATCAAAACCTTACCCAACAATCCTGACGAAGACCTAGGTAAATACCAAAAGTTAATTGAAGACGTGGTGAAGCCGCGTTTTGCGCGAATTCCTGGCATGGGGCAAGTTAATTTAAACAGTTCGCGCCCACGAGAGCTACGCATTACTTTTGACCCACTGCGCGCCGCGTCTTTAGGGCTATCAATTGCCGACATTAGTGCCACTATTGCCCGTGCCAGTGATGTCTCTGCTGGTGTTGCCAATGTTGGTCGCCGGCAATATACAGTACGATTTTCCGGGCAATACAACGTTGATAACTTAACCGATATGATCATTGGCTTTAGTGGTGACAGAGCCATTTATTTAAAAGATGTAGCGACGGTAGAAAACACCTTAGTTGACCGCTTTGGCTTTAATTTACGCAGCGGTCAACCGTCCTATTATTTCACCTTAAAGCGCCAAAACGATGCCAACACAGTGGCGTTACTTGATGACATTAATATTGCCATCAAAGAGCTTAACGCGGGCCCAATGCGCGAGGCCGGTTTAGTGATTGAGCTCAGTTTTGACTCTTCAGTACATATTCGCAATGCCTTAAAACTTGTGCAGAATAACTTAGGTTTAGGGGTATTATTGGCGTTAATAATTCTTTGGCTATTTTTACGCGGCTTACGCAATACCTTAATTATTGCCGCTACGATTCCCGTGTCATTAATGGTGTCGTTTATAGCGCTAGCGGCATTTGATCGCAGTTTAAATGTTATTTCCTTGGCGGGCTTAGCGTTTTCGGTGGGTTTAGTGCTCGATGCCGCCATTATCGTCCAAGAAAACATTGTCAGGTTGCGCAGTTTAGGCATGGAAAATAGCAAAGCAGTACGTCAAGGCGCGCTACAAGTTACTGGCGCCCTGTTTGCGTCTACCGCCACCAGCGTGGCAATATTTTTACCGATTTTATTTATGAAAGGTATCGAAGGACAGCTTTTTTCTGACCTAGCGCTAACCTTGTCAATTGCGGTCATTGCCTCCTTAGTCTCGGCAATAACTATTATCCCTATTGCCAGTAAATATTGTTTAAAAACGGCTGATCGCCCTGATCCCTTTAGCCATTACTGGGAAAAACTCACCAGTTTAGTGATGCGCCTGACCAACTCTAGCGTCAAACGTATTGTCTGGATCGGCACCTTACTTGGCGGCTCTGTGTTAGTCGTCTTGTTCATGCTGCCTAAAACTGACTTTATGCCGCGCGCGCCCATTGATGGCTTTTTTTATAGCCTTAATATGCCACCGGGCGGCAATGTTGACTTTATTGAGCATGAGTTTGCCAGTTTAGTCAAAGCGCGGCTAGCGCCGTATTTATCGGGCGAAAAACAACCGAAAATTAAAAGTTATAATTTTTATTCTTTCGGCTCTGGCTCTACCGGTGGCTTTATTTATGCCGATGACCCAACCCGCGTTGAAGAGCTAATGCAAGAAGTTAAAAGCAAGGTTATGGCTAACCTACCTGATACCCAAGTGTTTATGTTTAGAGGCTCGATGATCAATGTCTCAGGCGGGGGTAATGGTCGCACCATAGATATTGATATTAAAGGCGCGGATATTGAGCGACTAATGACAGTTGCACAAGCCGGTATCGACGCCATTAATACTCACATGAGTTCAACCACAGCGTTTCCTAACCCAGGATTAAGCTTATCTGAGCCTGAGTTAAAACTGGTGCCGAATGATCAACGTATTTCGCAAGCCGGCTTAACGCGCCGCGATGTTGCCAACGCCATTCGCGCCTACACCAGCGGCCTATTTGTCGGTGAGTATTTTGACGGCAATGACAGAGTCAATATTATTTTGCGCGGCAACCAATGGCAAACCCCTGACGAGCTTGCTGCCATGGCGATTCATTCACCTTTAGCTGGGGTACAAACCATAGGTGAGTTGACTGAAATCACCCGTACCGCTGGACCAACAAGACTGAGACGAGTAGACGGTAAGCGCACCATCAGCATTCAAGTATCACCGCCTGCTGATATGTCGTTAGAAGAAGCCTTAAGCTTAATTACCGCTAAGGTGCTACCGTCAATGAACGCACTGCTACCGCCCGATGCGTCAATATTACTCAGTGGCAACGCCAATGAAATGGCTAAAGCTATTAATGACATGCTGAAAAACTTTATCTTAGCCTTAGTAATTTTATTTTTACTGATGACCGCTTTATTTAAATCAGCCAAAGACAGTTTATTGGTGCTATTAGTGATGCCCATGGCCGTTGCCGGTGGGGTGTTATCACTGAATATGTTAAATATTTTTACCTTTCAATCGCTTGATTTAATGACCATGATTGGCTTTATTATTTTGCTCGGCTTAGTGGTCAACAATGCTATATTATTGGTTGATCAAACCCGCCAAGGCGAACGACTAGGCTTGCCCACTCGCCGCGCCGTTGCCCAAGCGGTAAGAATTCGCGCCCGCCCGGTTTATATGAGTACCCTAACCAGTTTGTTTGGCATGTTGCCGTTAATGCTAGTGCCTGGTGTAGGTAGTGAAATTTATCGCGGTTTAGCCGCGGTTATTGTTGGCGGTATGGCCATCAGCGCGGTATTTACACTGGTGCTATTTCCAAGCTTATTGCGCCTTGGTGAGGCAAAGTCTACCGGTAGTCCTAATGCTGACCAAGCCGGTGATAATATTGCCAAACTTAATCCCGAACCGGCACCATTAGCCAGTAATCTCTAAGGAAATCGCTATGTTTTATATGAAAAAAATAATGCTTGTCCTGTTTATCTTCAGTGCTAGTATTTTACTGATCAAAAGCAGCCAAGCCGCCAATGGCGCGCCAGCCATGCCGGTGATGGTTGATCAAGTAACCCAAGTGGAATTAGGGGCAAGCACAGAGTTAATGGCCACCTTACATAGTCGCTCACACCTTGACATTACCGCAGGTGTTAACGGTCGTATCGCTTGGCTCGCAGAGCCTGGCAGCTTAGTACAACAAGGTGATGTGCTGGTAAAAATGGACCTAACACCACTAAAATTAATGCATTTAGAACAACAAGCACAATTAAAGCGCGCGCAAATCAACTTGCGCTATTTGCACCAAGAAGTGCAACGTTTAAAAAAATTAAAACAAAGCAACTCAGCCTCACAATTTCAACTGGATCAAACCCAAGCACAATATGACTTAGCAAGCACAGATATTGAAATTGCTGATTTAAAATTGCAACAAATTGCCGATCAAATACAAAGAGCCACTGTCACCGCCCCTTTTAATGGCGTGATCACTGAGCGCATAGTGCGTGCCGGCAGCGATGTTAATCGCAGTGAAACGCTACTGAAAATTTTGGATACTGAACAACTGGAAGTGCGCGTATATGTGCCGATTAAATACCTTGGTTTTGTGCGTAAAGGCCATGAACTCGCCATCAGCGCCAGCGGACAACAGATTAAGGCGGCTATCAGTGCCTTAATCCCCAGTGCCGATGCTAAGTCGCAAACCTTTGAAGTACGCATTAACATTCCTAACCACTTAAACGAAGTATGGGCGGCAGGACAGTTAGTGAAAGTAACAGTGCCAACGCAAGCGGCAACGCCAAGCTTAACCGTACATCGCGACGCATTAATTTTACGCAAAGATGCCACCTATGTGGTAAAAGTAGCCGATGACAATACTGTGCATCGGCTGCCTGTGGTGGTCAAACAAGGCACTGCTGAGCGGGTGAGTATTGAAGGTGATTTACGCGCGGGCGACAAGGTAGCAATCCGCGGTGCTGAGCGCCTTAATGAAGGTCAGAAAGTAATAGTGCAATAATAAAGTGTTCGCCATGAGTTGCTAAGTCGCGTGAAAAGTTATCTAAAACTGGTGTCTGTTGCACACAAATGATATAAACGCGCTTAGCAAAGGCGCCTGCCTACCGGCAATTAACTGAACGATAACTTAAGGCTGTTACTGACAACTACGGCATTTAATGCCAAGGTTATCAGCACTGACATAAAATGAATTTAACCGTAGAATTTAAGCAAGCAGAAATTAAAAGTACATTCGACTGGCAAATTGTACAAGAAGTAAATGTGAAAAATGACGATGATCAGGTTATTGCCAAGGCAGAGCTTGAAATCATCACCTTAAATAAACACCGCGGTGCCGAGCAAAGCTGTGAGTTGTTGCAACAACAAGGGGTAACCGACTGGGAAGTGCCATTAAGTTTGTTTTTTAAAAAACAAAATATAAGCGCCGACTTAGTTGATGTATTACAAGCTAAGGTCGACACCAAAGCCAAAGATCATATCTTAATTGAAGCCATCAGCGTCTTACCGAGTTACCGTAAACAAGGTGTTGCCAAGTATTTACTGACCGCCATTGCCCAGCATTTCCCAAAAGTGCAATCGATAACGGTATTAAGTATGCCAATGCAGATGTTCGTCGATGCCCAAGATTGTGATACTGAAGCCAATAAAGCATATTATCAAGCACTGAATTTAGGCCAAGACGACTTAAGCCCTGAGCAATTAACAGCGTTTTTTCAGCAGTCTGGCTTTAGCCATTTAGCGATTGACGATAGTGCATTAGAGGCACCATTACCATTTAAAGTGTTTATCGCCAGCCCAACTACACTCTTAGCAAGTTAACGCATTTATCCGACACATCAAAACGCCGTAAGCTAGGTGATTTTGCTAAAATAACATATGCTTAATAGATGACTATGGCAAGGCATTTGCTCGTCTTGCCAATCTTTATCTATTAGGTATTGCTTATGCAAAAATATTTACTGGTGGCGTTAATCGCCCTTCATATCAGCGCTTGTGGCGGCTCAAGTAATAAAGACACCGCAGAAACACCAAACGTGCCAACCATTACATTACCGGTGGTTGATAATTATGTGTTAGTTGATACCACAACCTTATTGGCAGACATTAGCACACAGCTGCAAGTGAGTAACATCGATGACTTTTTTGCTACTGCTTATCACATCACGCGCTTGCGCGACAGTGATGCGTTAATTTCTGATGGCTTATTCGACGAAATTGATGCAAACGATGTGCAATTGAGCAATATTTCTGATGCTTATAACGAGCAATCAAAGCAAGTTTACCAACTAATATTACAGCAACTTAATAACTTTGATCGGGCATCATTATCTCAAAGCCAGCAAATTTCTTATGACGTTTATCACGCGGACTTAACCGCTAAAATTCAGTGGATTAACTTTAAAGACTATCAATATCCGGCCAGCTACGGCTTTTTTGGCTGGCCAGGCAGTACCGAAACTTTTTTCACGCAAGCATTTACCTTCAGCGATCTACGCCAAGCTGAAATTTATTTAACCTTGCTAAATCAGTTGGCGAGACGTTTTGCACAAATTGAAATCTTATTAGACAGTCGCAAAGCCGCCGGTATTATCGAGCCTGCTATTACTCTGACATTTTCCCAAAACGCAGTCGCCAATATTGCTAATAGTGCAGCAACCGCCACTAGCTATTATCAAGCCTTTAATAATCAAGTTTCTGCCATTAGTTCGATCGCTGCCTCCGATAAAGCCAATTTACGCAACAAGGCTGAACTTATTATTAGCCAAAAAGTTATACCCGCCTATCAAAGCTTGGCCAATAAAATGCTAGCAATTGCAGAGCAGGCACCCAGTGAAATTGGTTTTGGTCAATTTGCTGGTGGCGCAGATTTTTATAATTTCACCCTAAACTTTTATACCTCAAGTACATTAAGCGCGGCGCAAATTCACCAATTAGGCATTGACGAGTTAGCGCGGATCCATGCTGAAATGCGCTTGTTATTTGATCAACTAGGCTATCCAGCAAATGAGAGCCTAGCGCAACTTTATGCGCGCGTGAATAGCGACGCCGAGCTGATCCCGGCCAATCAAGTCAAGTCGGTGTATGAAAACCTGATAGCTAATGCTTATCTCGAGCTACCAACGCTGTTTAATACCTTGCCGCAGCAGGACGTGATTGTGGTCGGGGGGACATCAGGCGGATATTATATTGCAGGCTCTGATGACGGTGCTCGCCCCGGCGCGTTTTACGCCAATACCTCACAAAACTCGGCATACACTACCATGCCGACGCTGGCCTATCATGAAGCTGTGCCCGGCCACCATTTACAAATTGCGCTCGCCAATGAGTTAGACCTACCGCTTTTTCGCAAAAAGAGCCACTTTACCTCCTTTATTGAAGGTTGGGCGTTATACGCAGAGCGACTGGCCAAAGACGCGAACTGGTATGCTAACGATGTGATTGGTGATTTAGGCCGCCTGCAATTTGAAGCCATGCGCGCCGCGCGTTTGGTGGTTGATACCGGTATTCATAGTTTGGGCTGGAGTTATAATCAAGCGGATCAATTTCATATTGAAAATGTCGGCTTTGCCGGTGCTATTAGTCGCTATAGTGTCTGGCCGGGTCAAGCTACCGCTTACATGACGGGTATGTTGAAAATATTAGCTTTACGAGAAAAAGCACAAACGGCCTTAGGCGATGCTTATGATATTAAAGCGTTTCATGACGCGGTAATTGGCAGCGGCGCTATGCCATTAACTGTGTTAACCACAGTGATCGACAATTACATTGCCGATACATTAGCCGCACAACCTATAGATAACAATTAACCCAGCACTTAAAACCACACATTAGTCGCTGCCTTATGATGCGGCGGCTTTTTTTCGGGGGCGATATTTTTTTGCTTTGCTTTTGCGCTTAAAGGGCACTTTCGGCAGCTGGGCAAAAGACTGTTGTCCTGCTTGCTCTATCATTTGCTCAATTGTCGCTGTTAAAGGGCCAATCAGGTCTTGGTAGCGACTTTTTTTCTCACTAATTTTGGTCAGGGTTGCTTCCCAATGTGCAGTCATATCCGGTAAGGTTGCCGCTATCGGGAGTGCCTCAATTAGCGCACAACCAATGGCGCTGGCATGAATGTTTTTGCCTTGACGTTGCAGATAGTCGCGCTTAAAGAGCAGATCTATAATGCCAGCGCGGGTAGCTTCTGTGCCTAAGCCGTCATTTTCTCGCAACAGTTTTTTGATCTTACTATCACTAACAAACTTAGCAATGCCGGTCATGGCGCTTAATAAACTGGCATCGGTAAAAGGTTTAGGGGCTTGAGTCAAACGGGTGATTAACTCGCCATATAAACACAACAAGGGTTCACCTACTACTAGCTTAGGCAGTCGTTGCTTACTGAGCTGCTCGTTAGCACACTCTGCGCTTGACGCCCTTGACACTGGCTGGTCAGTTTTTTTGTTCGCTCGTTGAAATAACGCCTTCCAGCCTTGCACTTTTTCGGTTTTGGCATTGGCAAAAAATTTACCACCAGCAATGACAATCTCAACGCGACACTGATCATATTGGTAGGCAGGATAAAACTGCGCCAAATATTGCCGCACAATCAAAAAATACAGCTTCTTTTCAAACGAATTTAAGGACACAGTGGCGGCTGACTTAGCGGTTGGAATAATGGCGTGATGGGCGGTTACTTTCGCATCATTCCAGGCTTTGCTTTTTAATTGGCTATTTGCCCCGTGAGCAAAAGCCGCATAACTTTCATCCATGCCCGCTAGCATGGCAATAATTCCTTTGCCTTCGCCATGGTGGGCGCTAGGTAAATAGCGACAGTCGGAGCGCGGATAAGTGATCAATTGATGTTTTTCATACAAGCTCTGACAAGCATCAAGCACCAACTTGGCATTGAAGGCATACAGCTTTGCCGCATCTATTTGCAGTGCCGATAAACTATAAGGTAACGGCGCCGCTTGCGATTTTGCTTGCTCTTCAACCGCGCTAACATATGCGCTTTGATTGTTAATGCGACTCACCACATTTTCAGCTAAGGCGCGATTAACCACACGCGATTCTGCATCCATATAAGGTTGACATGCCTCGCTAGGTTGCCATTTTGCAATAAACTGCGCCTGTTGCTCAGTTTGCAAATGTGCATGCACTTCGTAGAAGTTTTTCGCCACAAAGTTGTCTATTTCTTGTTGTCGCCGCACCACTAAACCTAAAACCGGTGTTTGCACCCTGCCAACCGATAGCACGCTATTAAAGCCAGCTTTTTGCCCTTGCAAGGTATAGGCACGCGTTAAATTGATGCCATAAAGCCAATCGGCCCGAGAGCGGGCTAAGGCAGAAATAGATAGCGGCATAAATAATCGATTACTTTGTAAGTTGTTAAGAGATTTTGCCACAGCGGCTCGGTTAAGATCACTCACCAGCAACCGTTTAACATTTTGCTGCTTGCGCGCCGGCACGTTTAAGTAGTCGATCACTTCATCAACCAGTAGTTGTCCTTCGCGGTCTGGATCGCCAGCATGAATAATTTCATCGGCTTGCTTAACCAACTTGCGTAATACTGTTAATTGGCTGCGGGTTTGTGTTTTCGGTTTGAGTTGCCATTGCTCAGGTACGATTGGCAAATGTGCCATCTGCCACTTTTTAAACGCTGCGTCATAATGCTCAGGGTCGGCTTGCTCGAGAATGTGACCAATGCACCAACTCACCAGGTCACCATTAGCCAACTCAATATAGCCTTGGCGGTTTTTTTGAGGTTGTGGCAGCGCGGCGGCAATGGCGCGCCCTAAGCTAGGCTTTTCAGCAATATATAATTTCACGACTCTGGCTCTATTCTCTAACACGCAGCAATTGAGATATGCGCTAGCCTAGCACTTTTAACTGTTTATTTATACAGTTAATCTTTGACTCGCTGCAATGCCGCTAACCAACCTTGATAATGACGCTGTCGACTCGCTGCGCTCATGGTTGGGCGATAACTTGCTTGCAGTTGCCAAGACTGTGCGGCTTGTTCAAGGCTGCTAAATAGCCCGTGTTGCAGCCCGGCTAATAGTGCTGCGCCTAAGGCGCTGGTTTCGGTAATTTTTGGTCGCTCTATGGTTAATGCTAAAATATCAGCAAGAAACTGCAATAACCAATCATTGACCACCATACCGCCATCAACCCGTAGCTGTGTGGTTTTAATGCCATCTTGTGCCATAGCCATTAGTAAGTCTTGTGTTTGATATGCCACCGACGCCAGCGCTGCGTTAACAATTTCCTTAATGCCGGAATCACGGTTTAAGCCGACGATAGCGCCACGCGCCTCTGGCTGCCAATGCGGCGCGCCAAGGCCAGTAAACGCTGGCACTAAATACACCGAATTCTCCCCGACTAGCGATTGCGCTAGGGCTTGGCTGCTGGCAACATCGGTCAGCAAGTGCAACTCATCTCGCAACCATTGCATGGTGGCACCGGCCATAAAAATACTGCCCTCAAGGGCATAACAACTTTGATGATTGATGCGATACGCTAAGGTAGTCAACATTTTATGTTTTGACCAAACCGGTTTAGCGCCGGTATTAACCATGACAAATCCCCCGGTGCCGTAGGTTGCTTTCATCATACCTTTGGCAAAACAAGCTTGCCCTACTAACGCCGCCTGTTGATCGCCTATCAGGGCATTAATGGCGATTTCAGCGCCAAAGTGCTTGGCATTTGTAACGCCGAAGTTATCAGCACTGTTTTTCACCTCGGGCAGCAGCTGCTTGGGAATATTAAACAGGGCTAACAACTCATCATCCCAACACTGCTCTACGATATTAAACAATAAGGTGCGTGAGGCGTTGGTCGCATCGGTAGCAAACTCTTTGCCGCCGGTTAAGTGCCAAAGTAAAAAGCTGTCGACTGTGCCAAAACACAGCTGCCCTGCTTCGGCTTTTTCACGCGCGCCGTCGACATTATCTAACAACCATGCAATTTTACTGGCAGAAAAGTATGGATCGAGTAATAAACCGGTTTTCGCATGTACGCTGGCAACAATATTCGCGTCTTGTTGCAGTTTTTCGCAGAATTTTGCCGTACGTCGGTCTTGCCACACTATGGCATTGTATATGGCGTTACCTGTGTCTTTGTCCCATACGATAGTGGTTTCACGTTGGTTACTAATTCCTAGAGCTAATATCTCGTTAGCGGCTAATTGAGCACGGGCCAATACCGCTCGAGCGCTGTTGATTGTGGTTTGCCAAATGGCCTGTGCCTCGTGCTCTACCCAACCATCGTGAGGATAAATTTGTCGGTAGGTTTCTGCGGCACTTGCAATAAACTCGCCTTTTTCACTAAAAATAATAGCGCGACTACTGGTCGTGCCTTGATCGAGCGCCAGAATATACGATTTTTTTGTCACGCCTTACCTACCTCAGCGATAATTATTGGTATATTAATATAGATAGTAGGTCATTAATATCTACACGCAATATTTTACGGATCAAGAGATTATGATATTTTCAAGCTTCAATAAAATAACCGGAGCTAAGCATTAGATGTCTAGCCAAGAGTCACAGCTATGCCCATTATGCCAACAAGCTAATCACTGCGCCGTTAATGCTAACACGCCTTGCTGGTGTGTTAACCACGAGGTCAAACCAGCTTTACTGGCGCAAGTGCCTAGCGCAATGGCGAATAAAGTTTGTATTTGTCAGCAATGTATCGAAAAGTTTAATTTTGACAACGCCGTCAATAAAGGCCGTGAATGTTAAGCAAGCAACAACTGGCAATATTTAATTCGATAACAACACCGTTAGGTAACGAATTAACGTGGCGCTGGGACGCAGAGTTTTCGGCACTACTGACTGAGTTTTCATGGGAAAAAAAAGTGCGTGTACTGCAAGTACTGCAACAGTTATTTAGCGAGCAATGGCATAAAGGTAATATTAAAAAAGCACCTAAAGTGTTGCACACCGAACTTGCTGAGTTAGCACAACTTAACAAAAACCAATTAATTTTTACGCGAAGGGCTAACCATAAAACACCGGCATTAGCGCTGATTTGGTGGCCTTGGGGGCATGGTTCGACCTATTCAATGCGCATCAAAATCCTTAACGGTAATTATAATGATGAGGATTTGCGCCAAGGCAAAACTCGCTTATTCAGTAAGGTGTTAAAGGCTTTCCAGCGACGATAAGGTTTGCCTGTACTTGTGAGCGGTAAAATCTTAGCTACAATTGTCGATAGAAGCTCCGTCACTACAGGATGTATTTATGCTTACCTTAACGCTGTATTATGCCACCAATAGAAATCACATTGGCCAACGTTGGACGCCTAGTAGCTATGGCCAAGACTTTAGCAGCGATCGTTCAAACAATCTCAGGTTTGGCCGTGTCACACTAGAGGTTAGTGCAAGTAAAATACAACAATTGCTAAATAAAAAAGTTGCCAGCCGGATTGGCGATGGTGAAGCACTATCTGCATATATTGAAACTAAGCTCAGAAAAAAGCACCATATTCAGGCTTACCCTGAGCCAGCAGATCCGACTACCGCAAGCACAGCTGAATTAGCCTCCACTACGGCTTTTCAGGCGTTAAAAGCACAAATGGAAACTAAGCGTGATTTAGTTGTTTTTATCCACGGCTTTAATGTTGACTGGTATGAAGCGGTAGCCTCTGCGATGGCTTTAGAATTAATGCTTAACCGCCAGTCGCAGCACATAGACGAGCTAAAAGATACCAGTGTATTTCTGTTTTCTTGGCCGTCTAATGGCAAAATGATAAAAAACAAAGCCTACTTATCTGATCGTAGTGATGCCGAAGACTCTAGCATTGCCGTTGCTCGTGGCTTTTTAAAACTACGCGATTTTTTGATGACTTTACGGCCCAATGATGGCAACCCTGCGCTGAAAGAATGTGGCCAACAATTACACTTACTGTGCCATTCCATGGGTAATTATGTATTACAACACGCCCTCGCCGCCTTAATAAACCTGAATAATCAAAAGCAATTACCGCAATTATTTCAACATATTTTTATGTGTGCGCCTGATGTTGACGATACAGTTTTTGAACGTGAGCAAGCTATGGTCAATTTACATCGCATGGCACGGCAAGTAACGGTTTATTATAATAATGGTGATTTGGCGATGTATATTTCCGACTACACCAAAGGCAATGTTGATCGCTTAGGTCACAATGGTAGCGCCAGACCCTCGCTACTGCATAACAAGGTTAACCAAGTCAACTGCTCTGAGATTGTGCGTGGTATTACCGAGCATAGCTATTATTTGTGGGCGACCGTTAATGAAGATATTCGACAAAGTATCGATAATATCGCCAATGGCGACGCACGACGCAAAAGAACCTCGCAGTCTGCACAAGTTTGGCGGTTACATTAACATGACACTAGCAAGCATCATCTAATTTTAATCGACTATGGTTTTTTAACGCCGACGCGACTTGCGTGCTTTAGCGTTGCTTTTATCACCAAAGGCTTGTTGTCGACCTTGGCGCTTTTGCCGGCCTAAGGTGTTTTTTCGTGCTGGGCGCTCGGTTTTGCTTAAGTCGGGTTCATAACCAGGCAACCACTGTTGCATTAAGCGCGTATCCAATACTTTTTCAACCGCTTCGAGTAACCAAGCTTCTGATGGGCTCATTAAAGATATCGCCAAACCATCATTACCTGCACGACCGGTGCGACCAATACGGTGAATATAGTCTTCAGCAACATAAGGTAGCTCATAATTAATCACATACCGTAAATCATGAATATCGATGCCACGTGCTGCAACATCAGTAGCAACAAGCGCTCGAGTTTTACCGGCTTTAAACTCGGCTAAGGCTTTATCACGAGCACCTTGAGACTTATCGCCATGAATAGCCTGAGTTTTTATACCGTCTTTTGACATTTCTTTGGCCAGTGCATCCGCGCCCTGCTTAGTGCGGGTGAATATTAAAACTTGCTGCCAGTTTTTCGAGCCGATTAAATACGAGGTTAACTCGCGCTTGCGATCGCTATCAACCGTATAAACAATTTGTTCAACTTGGCTGGCTGCGGTGTTGCGTTCACTCACTTCAATAAGTTCAGGATCACTTAGCAAGGTTTTACTTAGCTTAAAAATTGCATCATCAAAGGTAGCTGAAAACAACAAGGTCTGCCGCTTTGGCGGTAAGCGATTTAAAATACGGTCAATTTCATCTTTAAAGCCCATATCTAACATACGATCAGCTTCATCAAACACTATGGTTTCAAGGTCAATGAGTAAAACACTGCCGTTGATAATATGATCAAGTAATCGACCAGGTGTGGCGATTAAAACATCTGCACCTTTTACTATTGCCGCTATTTGCGGTTTAATGCTAACACCGCCATAAGCAACCGCTATGTTTAGATCGGTATTTTCAGCATAACGGAGAAAGCTTTTATAAACCTGCTGGGCAAGTTCGCGCGTAGGGGTTAATACCAAGGCACGAATTGGTCTTGCTGATGGAATATGCTCACTTAGTCGTTGCAATATTGGCAAGGCAAAAGCGGCGGTTTTACCGGTACCGGTTTGCGCCCCTGCCATAATGTCTTTATTGGCTAATATTGCCGGAATAGCCTGCTGCTGAATTGGAGTTGGCTGTTGATAGCCTAACGCGTTAACGGCATCGGTTAATGCTTTATCCAAGGCTAAAGAAGAAAAACTCATGATCACCTATCGCTTCTTAATCGACTGTTGTTGCTGCTTAAGTTCATGCTCAAGCTCATCTGGGTAAAACACTAATCCTTGTTCATCTTGGCTGGGAAACACCACCAATGCCAGCTCATCATCAGCTAAGCCATGGCTCCAACGGCTATACCTTTTGTTTAACGATATCGCTTCAGGTTGGCAGGCTTGCCAGTCATCCGTTACCCAAGCTTGTGCAAACTCTTTGTTTGGCCAAACTGGAACACAGTCTTCATCTTCGGTATTGAGCATTACACAGCCATGTTCATCGCTTAAAATCCACAACTGGTTTTGCTTAACCACCTCTTTAATAAAGTAAGTGGCGCGCTGCGCATCATCTAGCCGTAATATTTGTTTAATTTGTTCTGACTCTAACACGTTAAGTCCTGATCAATTTTAAATTATAAGTCGCAATGTTATTCAACAAAAATCTGCATTTCTTCGCCGATTTGTTTGCGCATTTCCATAAGTTTTTTCGCACTATCATGCTGCTTTTTATCGGCTTCTGTCTGGGGTACCCAAGTTGGAATCCGTTCTGACTGACCATTTTGGTCAACCGCCACCATAATAACAATACAGTGGGTGGTAAGCCGACGATTTAACGACTTAGGATCACAGGCATTGACTTCTAACGCGATATGCATTGAAGAATTACCGGTATAAATTACTTTTGCTTCAACCTCCACTAAGCTGCCGACATGAATCGGAGCAATAAAGCGAATACCACCAGCATAGGCGGTTACGCAATAACGACCGCTCCAACCTGCAGCGCAAGCATAAGCAGCTAAATCTATCCATTTCATCACCGCTCCACCATGCACCTTACCGCCAAAGTTAACGTCTTGTGGCTCAGCCAAAAACCTTAGCGTGATGTCTCTTTGTGGTTGTTTCATGAGCTCTCCTGATAATTGAAATAATGCCAAATTAATTTATAACAGCTAACTACTACTATAACAGTACTTACATTAGCTGCCATTTGCAGGTACATTAGTCGGGGTAAATTCCTAGTTAACAATTCAAGGTAAGCATGAAAATTTGGGTTGATGCCGATGCCTGTCCTGTGGTGATCAAAGAAATATTATTTAGAGCCGCAGAACGGACACAAACACCAACAATATTAATCGCTAATCATTATTTAAAAGTACCACCATCGAAAATGATTAGCTTTGTTCAAGTGAGCACTGGCTTTGATGTCGCAGACAATGAAATTGTTAAACGCGCCGCCCCGAAAGATTTAGTGATCACAGCAGATATTCCGCTCGCTGCCGAGGTAGTGGAAAAAGGCTGCCTAGCCTTAAACCCCAGAGGTGAGCTTTACACCCTAAGCAATATCCGTCAACGCCTTAATATGCGTGACTTTATGGATACCTTACGCGCTAGCGGTATTGAAACTGGCGGCGCGCCACCAATAAGCCAAAGTGACCGCCAAGCCTTTGCCAACAACCTAGATAAGTTATTAGCGCGTAAATAAGGTCATTAGTAGTGCAGTCTAACTAATGTCTAGTTACCGCTATGACCTTTAGCCTTGCCGGTATTGTTAGCATAAGGATTTTGCTGACCGCGATTGCCACTATGACGCTTATTTTTTGCCACCGGTTTATGACCACGGGCATTATCACCAGAACGCTGACCATCTCTATGTTCAACCCGCGCCGGTTTTGTGCTCTTGAGCTTTTTCGGTTTTTTCGCCTTAAGCGGACGAAGCTTTCGCGACTCTGGTAGGGTATGCACAGGCTCAAAGCCTGCAACAATTGCTCTGGGTAAATGGCTTTGTATCACATGTTGCACATCATTTAATAAGTCTATTTCATCCGCACACACTAAAGAAACGGCATGACCGCTCATACCGGCACGTCCGGTACGACCAATGCGATGAACATAATCTTCAGAAACGTTCGGCAAATCATAATTCACCACTTGTGGTAATTGGTCAATATCAATACCGCGCGCCGCAATATCGGTCGCCACTAACACGTTAACACCACCATCTTTAAATTGCGCTAATGCTTTGGTACGCGCACCCTGACTTTTATTACCATGTATCGCCGCCGCATTGATACCAGCGCTTTCCAGTTGACGCGTTAATTTATTAGCACCATGTTTGGTTTTCATAAACACGATCACTTGCTGCCAATTATTGCTTTTAATTAAATGCGTAAGTAAGGGCGTTTTTTTGTTTTTATCAACAGAGTAAACTAACTGCTCCACGGTTTCGGCGGTGGTATTTTCAGGACTAACGGTTATTTCAACAGGGTTGTTAACCAAGCCTTTAGCTAGTTCACGGATATCAGGTGAAAACGTTGCTGAAAACAGTAAATTTTGTCTTACTTTAGGTAATAGCGATAATATTTTTTTTATATCGCGTAAAAAACCCATATCTAACATTCTATCAGCTTCGTCGAGTACCAAGACTTCTAATTGGCTAAAACGTATCGCGTTTTGGTTATATAAGTCCAACAAGCGGCCTGGCGTCGCGACAAGAATATCTACACCTTGTCGTAAACGCTGCATTTGAGGGTTAATTTTAACTCCCCCAAAAACCACCGTTGACCTTAAAGTTAAATGCTTGCTGTACATTTCAACATTCTCAGCAATTTGCGCTGCTAGTTCGCGGGTAGGTGTTATGATCAGCGTTCGCGCTTGATTGGCCTTTGCTGGCTGACCTTTTGATAATAATTCAAGAATAGGTAATGTGAAGCCCGCGGTTTTACCTGTGCCTGTTTGTGCAGCCGCCATAACATCCCTACCAGCCAGTACTGCGGGAATAGCCTGAGCTTGAATAGGTGATGGTGTATCGTAACCTTTTTCAGCAATGGCTTGTTGAATCGGGGCAGATAAACCTAAATCGGTAAAACTCATAGAAAATACTCTTTTTGATGGGGCTTGAACTAAAGCCAAACGGCGATGCAGAATACAGTATAGCTCGCGTAAGTGCAATGTGATTGCTCGACCAGCACGATAATGCAAACAATATTGTCGGAACAACGAAAAAACCCGTAACACAAGTTACGGGTTTTTAGAATGATGGTGGAGGGAGGTGGATTCGAACCACCGAAGGCGGAGCCGTCAGATTTACAGTCTGATCCCTTTGGCCACTCGGGAACCCCTCCACAGGGTCGAAAACCCAGCAAAAAGCTGGGTATTCTAAATTTAAGCTTAGCAATGTCCAGATTCGCTCTCACATGGGCTTTCTCAGTGACATAAGCCACACTACCATCGGCGCTTCTTGACTATACTAAACTAAATAGAAGCCTAGCGATGTCCTACTCTCACATGGGAACTCCCACACTACCATCGGCGCTACTGCGTTTCACTGCTGAGTTCGGAATGGGATCAGGTGGTTCCACAGTGCTATTGTCGCTAGACAAAATTT
>NZ_NBOC01000027.1 GCF_002104455.1 Colwellia chukchiensis
TTTGATCTCGTATATGATTTCCATGTGGTGATATCCAAGTCATTAAGTCTGTAGATACAATAAGGGTAATTCTCACCTTGTCAAACGTGTATAGTTAGAAAGTGGATATAAAGGTGTATGGGTGATTATTAGTTAACACAACGACCGGCTTATCTCTAATGCTAGGGTCAAAAACCTTTTCAGCACTAGCATAAAAACTTACAGCATCTACTAGCGCGTACAATTGGCCAACTCAGGAACTTTATTGTGGAAACGAAGAGACGCGGTCACAACTCCTTCAACCTGAAAAACATCTCCTTCTTTAATTTTTACCGGGCAATGCTCTTTAGATGCTGAAAGCAACCTGGCTTGATACTTATCTATAATCTTACAGACAAAATTTCCATTGTAGTTTGCAACTATTACGTTGCCGTTATTAGCAGTAAGGGAGCGATCTACAATCAGTAAATCACCATCAAAAATGCCTGCTTCTATCATGGAATCACCAGAAGCCTGCCCTATGAATGTTGCGTTTGGGTGTTGAATTAAAAGCTCATCTAGAGACAGGCCAAGCTCTTTATATTCAGCCGCAGGTGACTCAAATCCAGAAATTCCAGCATCGATGTAAATAGGTAAAACTTTCATAAAATAAATACTGTATATTTTTACAGTGTAGTATAGTTGTTTTTGGATTAATATCTATACTTTGTTTACGAATTTATGAATTGATTAGTGACGATGAGCCTAGCAAAACAACTACAAAAAATTGCTCAAAAAAGATACCCGGACATCGTCATTCACCCGGAACTTAAGATTGAAGATCGTTATATATTTATCTCCAATAGATTCCTAAAAGAGCTTCATGGTATTAAGCAAGCAGATGGTAAAAAGGCAGAGATTATCAATATTGAATATGACGAAAAAACAGGGATACCTACCTTTGTACTTATAGCCAATAGTATTGACTTAGACAGCTTCCTAGATAGATGGCACTTTGAATTTATGTGTCTATACATACAAGGGGTTTTCAAGTGAAAATGTACCCACCTTTGTATATACATTTATTAACCCTAGATATGTGTGAGCTTGACGCTATTATTTGGTGCAAAAATTGTTGTAAGTATTGTTATAATGATCTTAAGTTAGTATCAGTACCCTAAGGAAATTACATGTCAAAAGCAGCCAAGAGCAAAAGCTACTTTAACGGTAAAATACCTAGATTCACTCAAAAAGAATTAGATAAAATTGCAGACGCTAAACCTTCTGCATTGCTGTTAAAAGCGATGCGATACGTACGAGATAGCGAAAAGAGTCAGCGCTCTGCTTAATGTAAAATTTTGAAAGACCACCTTATAGCAAACCCTAATAGATATATTCTTTAAGCATTTATCTTATTAAGCTCTGCTCGCCTTTATATAGTGAACCTTAACTAAAAATAGGAAATCAAAATGTCTATTAAAAAACTATCAGAGCAAGCAATTATCTCTTTAGCAATAGCCAAATCTAGCGCAAACCAAAAAGTTAAATTTAAAGAGGTGATGCAATTTTTAGAAGCTGCCGATTTAAGAAAATATAAAAAAGAGAGAGGCGTGGCCAGAGCTATCGGCTGTCTATATAAAAAAGCAAAACGCCAGAGGAACGAACTTGTTGCTCAGAGCATCTTAAGGACATTTGTAAATAAGCATGGTGAAAGAGCATACAAATAAAATGTATATACAAAAGTATGTACACGACAGTTGTTTTTAGATAAAATCTAAAATAAAAATCATGAAAAAAAGTACATTATTGTTTCTAACCCTATCATTTCCTGCTCTTGCCAGTGAAAACAATACTAACTCTTATTTTTTTATTGATGTACTTGATGAGACTCACAACATTCCTTGTAAATAAACCCTAAAAGATATATATCTTAAGATATATTATAAGAAAGACCTTATTAAATGGCCTTATCGAATTGCAGCGATAGCGATACTTAGCCCAATCAAGCCTAAAAGAAACAGGACAGATTTAGGGAATCCTTTTTTTTCAGAGTGGGATGTTGAAGATGAATTTGAGGTTTCTATACGTCGCATTTCTTCAACCATCTCTGCCTCTTCTTTAAGCTCATTCTTATAGCGCTTAATGATTGTATCGAGTGTAACGCCCATTAACCTTGAGTAGCTTTCAGCAGCGGTAGTGTCTTTGATTAAATCGTAAACTTCATCTGGGTTTGTTGTGAGCTGATCAATCAACATAAATTGAGGTCGGCCAATCGTGTTACTACCATAATTATCCGTACGTCCATAACCCGTTATCATAAATGCTGCCACTAATTCGGGCAGGGGAGTTTTTGCTTCAGATTTTTCTGACTGGACCTGCCTAAGCATCGATTGGTAACTGCAATAAACTTTATCCCAATCTTTTTTCTCGGTTCCTTCGGCTATTCTAGTGTGTGAATCTCTCCATTTAGCATCACCTACTGAAACATCTACTTCATCAATATTCCATTCTTTAGCCAGGTCTTTTCGAGCGCTGAGCACACCTTTATTTTCTTTATACCAGCCTTCCCACCAACCATCAGATAAAGCCTTTAATTCTTCTAGTAAAAACAAATCACCTTCACGGTATAAACGAGACTCCCCTGAAACAGGATCTTTTCTAGGGTAAATAGGCTTTTTACATGATTTACATTTAGCTTTTCGCTTAGGAATTTTCTCTGGTTCAACTTCACAATAAGGGCATTTGGATGTAGTGCCACAGGCAGCTGCTAGAGCATTCAATTGTTGCTTTCTTTTCATTTTTATTCACACCAATATTTTCTGTTACTTATCGCTACGAAGAGAAATATCTCCGCTCCATCTGCTTACAAAATTCAAAGATTTATTAAGTCTAATAATTCTAATTGCGCCTTTTAAAGTTTTAACCTGGTCATCTAAACCGGTAGTTACTTTTTCCAATCTTTCTTTCTGTTTTTTATCAGAAAAGCACAATGATTTATCAGCAGCTGTTCGATTTTTTTGGGAAAAATGCTCTGCTAATACTTTCTTGGAACAACCTCTACCCAATAATGATTTACAAACATTGTTAGCAACAGCGGGGGTGATATCAACACCATCATTCTTGGCCAATACTAACTCATTAATAATTACAGTTCGCTGAGCTGTTTTACCAGCTGCACCAACCAAAGCACCACAACGACCAACTATTTGCTTAAAGGCAGAATACACATCAATGCAAACAGGGTTAAGTTCGTCTTCAGCTGTAAGTCTAAGCTTGCCATTATCGAAGGTTAATTTCATTATGCTTAGATGAGGCCTCAATAAAGCCTGTAAGCTATCAAACATTTCATCAAAGGCTTCATCAGCTTTGGATTCAAATATGTTTAGTATTTCCTTTTCCATCATTACTTAATAGATATATCTTTTAAGGTATACTAGAGGTTAGCTATAAATTTGTTATTTAGCTAATCTTTTTTTGAACTCTTCTTGCCTAAGTCGTAACAATCTTCTCATTTCTTCCACATTTGTATCGATGTGATCTTCACATCTACAAACAATCCATTTGGTGATTTTTGAGTCGCTTCTTTCTATAATTTCCGTGCGAACATCTATGGCTTTTTTATCGCAAGCACTACACATATCGTATGACATAACCATCCCCAAATAAGTAGATACCTTTGTACCTACACAAACCCACTATACACTAGCAATGACTTGATCATAAGTAACATTCTTTTCATTACATGCTTTTTTAATTTCTACTAGGGTAGACCTTGTGTTCATGCCTAACTTTACTGAATAGCTACGTAAATGCTCTCTCATTTTTAACCAATCATTTAGGGTAGCTCTACGAACTTCAAGATCACGAGCAAGCTGAGATTTGGTTGTTCCATCATTTAATGCTCGCACAATATGGTCCTCATGCTCATCTAGCTTGCTTTTAATTAAATAACCTTTTGGTCGGCCATTTGATAAGCCTTGAACAGTTCGACGATTACATGCAGCCTTAGCGCGTTCACTTCGACGCATTGCTTCTTGGCGGGCAACGTATGAAGCTCCAACTATCGTAAATAAAATTTCCGCATTCTCAACATTGTCTGCTGATATAAATTGGTCAGAGTAGGCTAGGTGAAGCTCTGCTTTATGAACCTCTGTTATTTCATTGATGATTGAGATAATTGAAAAAGGTTTATCACGTCCAAGGCGAGAGACCTCTGTACAAAATAAACGATCACCTTCATCAAGCTCATTAATGATTTTTGAAATCTTTCGATCTGATATTTTAGTTTTAGAGCCAGATATACTTTCTTCAATCCAGGTATCAATAATAAAGCCATGCTTCTCAGCATATTCTTTGATTGCATTAAGCTGGGTTTCAGTGTCCTGTCTATATTCATCCGAAATACGGATATAAGCGATATTTTTGGCCATAAATAAGAGGTGTACGTTTTAAAGTTGATTTTACATGTTAAATCGTACACCAAAAGAGGGGAATTAGCTATTAGAAAATGAACGGTCTAGTGTTCACTTTAAAGTGAGCACACATTAATATAAATCATAATACCTCTTCAATTGCCTTTTTAACTTCAATTGGTTCATCAATGCTTTTAAATATTAAAGCTCCCATTCCTCTGCCTGTTAGTTTTACATCAGCAAAACCAAATATTCGACCCAAAATTGATTGATCTATCTCTATTGTTTCAACAGCGTCAATTTTCATTTCTTCTGTTTTCCTAGAGATTATTCCTGTTTTCAATATAACTCTTTTATTAGTTACTCCTTGCTCAATACTTCTAAGTCTTAAATATTCATAAATAGCAAATGGAAGTGAAATACCAATACTAGGCAACACCAAGATAATTAAAATGACCAATGGAATTCGCGAAAACCAATGTAATTTAAATTCATCATGAATTACTTCATTTTGAGAAAGAGATTGCTCTATATACTTCATTCTAAAATCCTTGTTCTTATTATTGTTTTGCTTGCAATTTAACCACACAAAACACATAATTGTAAATACCTTTGTATATACAAAACGACCTTAAAAACCAGTCATATCAAAGCATATATAAAAACAAAAACAAAAGGAATTACTTATGAAGAAATTGATTACAGCATCATTAATATGCTTAATATCTGCTTGCTCAACTACAATCCCTGACAACAGCAGTAATATTGAAAAAAACATTTCTGTTGAGCATGATTCATTTAAAAATCAAACGTGGATAAAAACCCCTCTGTATCTAAGCAGGCAAGGATTTACAGATACTTTTCCTGTAAAGATTTCATATAGGGCACTATTGAAGAAAGGTGAGTTAAAATTTATTCAGCTTTATGTAACATCAACATCTCCTACCTGGGGTTTTTACCATTCAGCAAAAGGTGAAGATGGACATTCATTTTCTTTTAATAAAATTGATTCAATCGTAAATTCAGAGTTGTCTGTTTCAACAACAGAGCATTTTGGATTAACTATTCCATTATCTTACTTACAAAAAATGGGTCAGAAAGATTGGAAAATAAAAGTTTATGGAAAAAGAAATGAGGGGGTTTTTGTTGTTCCAAATTCATTGAGCCAGGCTTTTCTAAATAAATTAAAGTAAAGCCTTGTTAAAAAGCCACTCGATTGAGTGGCTTTTTATAATAATTTACGCAGCAATTTCCCAATGGTCTTCCACTTCCTGCATACGAATTTCAACAGCAGCTGCTTGTGCTTCGGCATCAGCAAGTAACTCTAGGAAATAACCTAAAGAACTGCTTCTATCTAAGCTTTCAGTGTAAAGCTGTCTCAAACAGAAATCTGTTGTACGGGGAATGCTTGTTTGGCCTTTCTCATAACGCGCAATTGTTTGTTCATTAACACCAAAGCGTTTAGCTAATGCGCTTTGAGATTGGTTTAACTCAATGCGCAAAAACTTAAACTCTTCATGGGTCATTGGACGCTTGCCGTCAACAATGGCCATAGCAATTGCTTTGTGTAATCCGTGAGCATCATCAATACTTGTGAACTCTTCACCGTCTTCTACTTCAACGGTAAAACCGTTTACTAAGTAAACATTTGATAAGCCGCTTTCTGTATAGTGATACATGGTTCTTCTCCTACTTGATCCAAACGGTAACTAATTTCGCCTTTGGATCATGATCATGATTCTTCAATGCAACTACGAGCTCTAGTAGCTCTCCAGCTGCGTATCCCTTTAAATTAAATTTCCAATCTCCATTGGCTTCAGGATAAGGGCCTTCCCGAAATACAGCATGTTTGCTTTTCAGCAGGGTGTATATTTGACCGGAGGTTACCCCTCTCTCCGCCATCATTTCTTTAACATGCTTTGTCCAACGTATCCTGTTGGTGTGGTTTTCTGCTAAATCGTTAATTATCTTCCTAGCACTGTTCTCCGTTAACGGGAACTCTACGATTCCTTGTGGATCATTTTTATTCATTACTCACCTATCAATCTGATACCTATCATTATGATAGGTAGAAAATAAAAGTCAAGAATAATTTACTGACTCGTTTTTAAATTAGAGTCATATAGTAGGGCAGGGATTATGTAATGTAGAAACCTAGATTATGCAGTACAGACCAAATCCAGACTAAATAAAAATTAAAAAGGTGTGCAATAAAAGTATTTACATTTGTATATACACACCCGTTGCATAAGTATTAAAAAGTGACGGTTATTTCTTTTTCTTCACCATTTCTAATTACTGACAAAATAGATTGAGGTCCAGGGGTGCTCTTTAATATTTTAGTGGCATGTTCAATGTTATGAACTGGATTTTCATCTACCTTAATTAGTAAATCACCAGGTAAAACATTTGCATAAAAAGCTGGGGTATCTTCTATAACGACCTCAACAATTACTCCAGTATTTCGTTGGAAAAAAGCTCTTTGTTCAGGATTTAAATTGTTAAACATAAGGCCGTATTTTAATTTTTGAGTAGACTTCACAAAATATACAGCGCTTTGGTCATAGCGTCTCTGATGAGTGGTAATAGGCACTGTTTTAGTTCCATAAGTTGTCGATGTGCCGCTATAGGTGCCTGTTGTATTACTGCTTCCTAAATAACCGCCTGTAGAGCTGTTATAAGTAGTATTGGCATTCCCATACCCTGAATGATAGGTTGTTTGTGTATCTGGTAAGGTTAGGGCTGTAGTTGATGTTTGAGTGTTTGTATATTCCGAACTGATAAGAATTATTTTAGCACCCACGGCCTTAGCTTGTTTAGCTGCGTTATCTGTATCTTCATATCCACCGTTAAATGATGAATAACCAACAGGAACATATCTCTTAGAGCGCAGTATATTTATATCCCTTTGGAAGTTATTGGTAGTATAAATTTTTGGCTCTTCACCTTCAGCTATCAACTCTACATATGGAGATGTCTTAGCATCAAAATATGGTGTATAAAAAGTTTGATATCCACTTTTTGCACAGCCTACCAACACAGCAGCTGCTGTAATTGCAGCCAATAGATTTTTAAATGTCATTTTCCCTAATCCCTTGCAGCCTAAAGATTTCCAATAATAATACAGCTCTTTACATTAAAGAGCTGTTTATTGTTTGTTAATCAACCAAAGTTTGATCTATTTTCGGTTAGTTTAATTTATTTGCAACAGATAAATTAAATACTTGCAGAGTAGGGCAGCGACTTTATGTAATCCTCCATTAACTGCCAATTGGGGTTACCGTTGGCATCAATGGGGAGTTTTAACATTGTATTGGCTATACGTTTTTGATTGAACTTTCTTCCATAGCCATATCTAAATTGCTCTTGCTTCAATATGGTTAAAATAAATTGAGCATTAAATTTATTTAACTCAAAGCCTATAGGCGTTAATTTTTCAACATGATCACTCGCCGAAAAATCTGACTCTTGGAAAAATGAGCTTCCAACAGTAGCACTATCAACAGTTATTACATTGCCTTTTTCAGTCGCAATATCATAATACCCATCAACTCCATTATTAGTGCCTTTAGTACTAATATAAGGAATAATTCCCTGTCCAATTTCTAGTAGCTTTTTCTTTGGGGTGGTTTTAGTTCCGGAGACCTCGAAAAGCTCACTTAAAAGAAACTCCTTCCACTCGCTGGTTGGTGGCAACTCTATAACATTATTTGATATTAAACTTCTCTTAATTTTATTTATATCAGTAGAGGGATCTTTTAGCTGATTCATAAATAAATTTATTTCTTCGAAAGAAATGTTTTCATTTATATCCACAGGGAGAGGTAGCTTTATATCCAATATTCTTTGTGTATTAAGAGTTCTACCATAGCTATACTTATATTTGGCTTGATTCAAAATCACACAAATAAAAATACCTATATTTAAATTTATTTCGAAATTTGGTTTAAGCGAAAATATATTTTCAGAAGCAAAATAATCTACTTCTTGATAAGAACAATGAGCTACAGAGCCTGTTCTATTTATAGTTATTTCACCACCTTTTCTATTAGGAGCTTGTCCTACAAAATGTGTAAGACCATTATTTCTTTCACTCGCTCCAATATAAGGAGTATTTCCTTCTATCATTTCTTTTTTTGTTAAGCTTTCCCCCTTCTTTAGCTCAAATAATTCACTGACAGAGAACTCCTTCCAGCAAGTGCTTGAATTTAAAAATTTCATCATGCGGCTTCTCCAAATTCATTTTCAAAATTTAGAACTTTAAAACCAGCATAATTCCTCAGGGCTTTAACAAAATTAGCCTCAATGAGATTGGAGTAATCAGTTTCCATATATGCTTCTGCACACCACTCATCCTCCGGTCCTACTTGAGCTGTTACACTGAAACCAGCTTTTATTTCTTTGTTTTCGAAAGCATCAAGCCAAGCTTCTTTGATAGTAGGCCATTTGTTATCTAAATCAACGCGACCTTTTTTAGTCAATTCAAAACCATCATCTTTAAAGTAACCAAAGAAAGTTTTGTGACGTTGACTCGCGTAATGTGAAACATGCGCAGTAAACACCATAATGCAGGTATGTGTACTTGCATAAGGCTCAAATACATCACCTGGCATTGTAAATACAGCATCTAAACGATGGTTATCTAACAGGGCTTCACGCTTGGCCACTTTTGCTTTCTTTGTATCGATAGCAACACTGATCGGCACGATACAAGCAAATTTACCTTCTGGTTGTAAGCAATCTAGTGTTTGTTTAATAAAATCTAACTCTTGGCGGTTAGCTGCTTTTTGTGAGTATGGAGGGTTTATTACTGCATGAGTCGGCTTGTGAGCTTTAACTGTTTCAGCTACCTCAAACATGTCTTTGTTATACAAATTCGATTTACCATCACCACGGAAAATCATGTTTGCACAGGCCATGGCATACATGTTCTGCTGCATCTCAACACCGATCAGCTGGTTCTGTTTAATCTCTTCAATTTTAGCTTCACGCTCAGCTGTATCATGAATTAAGTTAGCGTCCTCAAACATGCGCCACATTGCAGCAATTAAAAATGCTCCGGTGCCGGTACAGGTATCAAGCACAACGCTATTTTTATCAATACCAACAACTTCAACCATAAACTCAGTCATGTGCTTAGGTGTTAATACAATACCTAAGCCTTTTCCGTCACCACCAGTGTATGAAATGAATTCACCATAAAACTTACCGATAATGTCATGGTCCTGGTACTTCTCCATAAATGGTGAAACGTACTTATCAGCCTGTTCAATAATTGAGAAAAGGTGAGACTTATCATTTTCAGGGTTAAGCTTTTTCAAGGCTCCATGTGATTTAATGAAACCAAACGTAGTTTCTAAGTTACTTACTTTACTTCTAGGAATACCGTTTTGAACCAGCGTATTCACAACTGCTTCGATAAGCTTCTCACCAAGATCATACCCTGGTGAACTTTCATAAGACTCGACTGACATTTGAAAGACTTTGTCTTGTAAGGCGAGCATTATGGCAGAGACCAAAATAGGTTTTTCTTTTTCTTGCAGCTGCGCATGGTCACGCATGTAATTATGAAGATCTGCTGCAAATTTCATGACCTTTTCATATTCCATCTGCTCCTTTTCAGGATTGCGATGTAAGATATGATCGAACTCTTCAAATGGTAATAATTCTTTCACGGCTACTTTTGTAGAGTGATTAATTAAAGGTGAAAAAGTTGGAGATGTTTTCGGGTAGAAATAAGTTGATAACTTCAACTCTTCTTTAGTTTGGCCACTGACACCAATACAAATAACATCGTACTCTTTAGAAAGGTAACTGCCATATAAAAGGGCACCATCAACGGCATAATCAGCATATCGGTTCAGCTCTTTAGATTCGTGATGCTTTGTTTCAGCTTTTGCTTCAACAACAATTAATGTGTCCGGGAAATCTTTATGTTGAATAATTACTTCTGGGTAGCCTTGGCCAGTACCACCACGTTTGCTTGCGTTCTTAAGTAAATTATTAATTTTAGGATTTTTAGATGATTGCTCTTCAACGATGCACTTATCTTTATCTAAAAAATATCCCTTCTCTGTAAGCAGGTCACGAAACAACTGCTCAGTAATACGTTCATTAGCCATGATTCTTCCTTTTTATTATTATTTTTAAAATCACTTTTTGTGATTTCTAGGAAGAATTTTACCAGAGAGATGTTGCTTTCAATCTTACGTTAGAGGTTATTTTGTTGCGCTATTAAAGGATTTGAGCGATTTTTTGTATATACATAGGTAAATACAAGCAAGTGTTAATATAGGTAAAGAGGGGGAAGAAAGCCCTGTAGTAAAAAACACAGGGCTTTAGATTAAAATTTGTATTCGAACCCTTCAGATTCAAGCTCGGCTACACGCTTCATAGATTTCGATCTATCTTTATCACCGTACGTTCTAATTATTTGATCAACATCATCATTCAATTTTGATGCAGCGCCAATATAATCACCTGGGTTTTCTTCAAGGTGAGTTTCAGCAACAATGTGACGCATAGCGTGAATATTTATTCCATGCTGCTTAGCTTCAGGTAAAATATGTAAATAAGCCGTGTAAGTTAAATGACAAAAATTTTCACCAAATTTTGCAGCACTATGGATAAATTTTTCCCTTATCGCTAAAAGAACTTCATCATCTGTATCTTCTGCTCTAATTGATCTCCAAGGAAGAAGTATATCCATAGTCTCAGGGTCACAATCACCATAAGGAACAAGATCCATTTCAATATAATCTTTACGTATTGAAAGTAATTTTTTGATTAATGGTGTTATACGCTCAGGTAATTGTACATCAATATCAGTAGCATTCTCACTATCAGCATTCTTAATATATCTTACTGAATGAGCATCATCATCTACCAAAGATGAACCATGACAAGGTATAAATAATTGATAGCGATTTTGCTGACGCAAAAATGTCATCGAAGCATATGACGAATCTTGTACTTTAGCATTAGGATAGTATTTCAACATTGTCCAATTATCTGACCTTGGGATGTTAATAAAGCTGACCTCCTGTACAAATGCTACTTTAGCGTAATTAAAAGCCTTTCTGATAAATGTAGAAGCAGACTTTAAATATTTCTCTCTTGCAACTGGCCCTGGAGCTTTATTAGCTGCCTTTAATTTGAAATGCGCATCTCTTTGATACATTTCTGCTTTTTGCATCAGCCAACAGCTAGCTTCAAACATCACTCTTCTGCGCTCTGAATAAGGTTGAATCTGTAGCAAGAAATCTATATTTTGCTTGCCTTTTTTACCACCTTTTCCAGATTCACCAATTCCCTTCTTAATTTCCTTCGCCCAATCAATATAACTACTTTTAAAAAGATCTAGGTCATCAAAAAACTCTTCTTGAGTTCTATTTTCACCAACATCAGCACACAAACGTAAATAACCTTGATCTTGGATTCCTCTGTGAACCCAATTTAACAATCTATCAACCCAAGAAGCACCTGTCTGTTTGGTACTGGCCCATTCTACTATTTCAGAAAATACAGTTGGATCAGATAATTGCTCAGAACCAATATCTTCAAAATTCATACCTAGCTCTGTCACACAATAGTGCTGAAAGCCTAATAATTGACTTTTAAATCCATCTTGTGACCCACATTTTCCTTTACTATTAACAGTCCAATTAACTGTCTTTCTATTAATTTCTTTAACTTTTGCAAGTATCTTAAAGTGGCGTGACTTAGCTAATTTTTCAGAAATATTTTTGATCTCTGGTTGTGTGCCATGAAGTTTGTAAGCACTGTATTCATCGAATACTTTCTGAAGCTTATCATTTAAATTCTTATGAATAAGCTTAACCTTATTAACATTATGCTGAGCTTTTTCTTTGTCAGTTCTACCTCTATCTGCGTGATCAATTTTTCTTCCTATCTTTGAAAGTAATGAATTTTTAGGAAGTAATAAATAACGCTCAATAAAATGAATGCGCTCATCTGGTACTCTTTCCGAAGGAATAGATTCTCCAGTAATGTAATCTCGTAAAACTTTACTTGCTGAACCTAGTGTTGTTGGTTTCTTTAAATCAACATTTTCCCAAGCTTCAGGGTAAGTCTCTTTTGAAGTGATAATTATATCTTTTGCTACATGACGATATGTGATGTAACCCTTGGCAGTTATTTTTGATTGGGTCTTAGGAGTTACTTCTTCAGTCCATAAGTTATCATGCTTTCTTAATACAGCTGCTTGCAGTAATTGACTGAAAGTCATACCTGAATCATCAATATCAAAAATTTGTTGGTAATACTCACTTAAACGACGAACTCGTGTCAGTGGTGAACGAGTATCAGACTTACCTTTAGATATTAGAATTTCTTTAAGTTTTGAAACTGTATTTTCTAAATCTTCACCAAGCGCTAATTGAAGATCTTTAGGATTAACAATGTTGTTATCTAACAGATTATTTAATGCTGTTTTGTAATGACGAAATCGAGTTTGCTCTCCGCCTTCATTATCTTTAATCCCTTCATCAATCCTTTCTTGCAACAACGTAATACTCATAAAAACCTACCAAAAAAATTTACTACCGCCAATCTTACAGTGGAGTATAGTTCAAATTACTCTTTTATGCAATGACGAACCCCACATCACTAAAAGAAATATTAGCATTTATTAATAAACACCTTTTCACATAAGGCGTTGTAAACATCTCAACCCCTTTAAAAAAGCGCTGCACAGAGCAACATAAAAAATTGACAAAACAAAAAGATTTGACATATTACAACAATGAGAGGTACAGAAACAGTAAAAATTTACAACACGCTTTATAAGTCATTGTTTTTATTATATAAAAACACACTTTCGAGATCTTGACATTGGAGAAACGGAGGTAGTGTTAACAAAGGGTGTTGTAAAAACACCCTTTTTTATTAGTAGTATAGTATATTTGTTGTAAATTTATTAGCAGTTGTTAATATTCCACAAAACCCGCGTTTTTACTGACTTAAACACATACTGATTAATAACGATTTTTTGAGATTTACAACAATTTACAACAATCTTTTCTATGTATTTACAACACAAAAATAAGCATATATAAAAAGTTTAAAAAAATACAGGTGTTGTAAATTTTATTTGACCATTCTATAAAACCAGAAAAAGTAAGTGTTGTAAATTTTGTTTGTATTTTGGCCAAATCCATTCTGGATTTTGAGGTTATCCAGGTGTTCCTTCCCTACGCTTTGTTTGTTGAAAGCGCCTATCCCGATCCGCACCCTCAGAGGCCGCTATTTGACCTTTTCAGAAAGGGTGAGGTCAGTATTCAAAAAAACTTTTTTTTGCCGAACCTGGGCTTCTCAGGAGCTAGTTTTTTCAAAGAATTTAAATTTTAGTGTGGCATAGATAGATTGGATGTCAGTTCGTCCAGTTCTTCTATTCTTGGAGTTGAACTTTAAGATCATAGATAACTTTAGGATCAGAGTTATTCGAGATTAAGGCTAATAATTTCTCTCTCAAAAGAGATAAGATCTTTATTTGAATATTTAAGTTTAATGTTTTTCATTTTAGAGAACCCTTCTATTAATTCTATGGGTAGCCTCTAAATGCAGTGAACTAATCAAGAGCTATGGAAAATGGGAATTTTCGCTACGCTCACCGTATGCATTGCATGTGGACAAAACAAGTTTTGACACACAAGCACTACACACTAATCCACCATTAACCACAGCCAATAATAATTAAGCTTTTTCTTATTTTTATATTTAAGAGAATTAACCATGTTTTTAATAATATGATCCATATACCGGACAAAGATCATTGGGGGGAATATATAGAACAGGACCTAATGACCTTATTATCAATTACCTCACTCCAATACCGACGGACAGTACGTTCACTGCGGCCACAAATGGCAGCCACGGCAGCTTGAGTACAATCACTTCCAGCAGTTGTGAGTTCCTTAACAGCGTTTAGAATTCGATTTAATGTAGAGTTAGCCTTGTTGTTTGCAGTTTTTAAAGCAGCGTCGCGTTGTGCTTCCTTTATCTGCTCAATGGTGAGCTTCACTTTATCGTTTTCATATAAGTAGCTCGTGTCCATGCCCAGCTGTCGAGTTAAGTATTCAGCTAAACGGAACTTGCTAAACTTATATAAGGTGTTTCTAGCGGTTTTTAAGTAAGACAGTAATGTATCTTCATCGAGGCCAATAAGGCGTCTGTTTATATCCTTAATACGCTCTAAAGCCTGATCAACATCTTGCATATGCCTTAGCGCTACGAACAAGATAAAGGCTGTTGAATCACGTTGACCTTCTTTAACCTTGTTTTGATTTATATGCTTTAACACATTAAAGTAAGTTTTTGCCCACCACTGGCCAATAGTGTGTTTACCATTATTCACCCGTGGTTTGTTTCTTTCTTTTGTTTCTTTAGTTTCTGTGGGTTTTGCTATTCCTAGCTCTTTTACCGGCTTAACAACTTTAAGTTGGCTCTCTACTTTTACGTTTAATGCATTAGCCAACGATTCAAAGGTATATTTCTTTCCACCAATGAAAGTTTCCACAGTTCTACGTGTAGTTCCATGAATAGTGCCAGGCATTCTTAATACACGAGCAGGGTCTTTACTTGCACCCACATCAACGTGCCACAGATTTCCGCCTTTTAAACTTTTAACAAGCTTGCTCGCAATATCTCGCCATGCACTTACTTTTGATTTAAGAGCAGAGGTTGCATCATATATCCAATAAACATGAATGCCACCACTGCCAGACAAAACATAAGATGTTGGCTGGGGAACTCCAGCTGAGGCTAGTTGTTCAAATACTTCATCAACAACTGTGTTTTGTTCTTCAATAGATAAAGTGCGTTTCTTGGTTGAACCTGGAGCGTTTGTTACATCGATTTCCAACCAGTTAGCATGTAGAGCAGCCAATTGTTTTACATTGCGCCAATCAAAAAATTCATTAGGCGACATATAACAGTCCATTGAACAGTAGCGTCCAATAGAAGCCTCTAGGTAAAAATCTGATAGTCGAGCGGTAGCCTTACCTGATTGTCTTTGCCCAATTGCACGCCAAGGTTGTTTATCTTTAGCGATGCGATGGGACCAAACATATCGGCAATACTGCTCCTCTCCAACACCCATTAATCGGTTGAAGTCGAGGCTGTTTCCTTGAAGGAATGATGTTTGATTGGCTGTTATGGCCAATGATCCAGGCACAAAAATCCTTAATTTATCTTTTTTAGATATAAAAGGGGCTTGACCGGAGCAGGCAGGATAGCTAATATTTACGTGTCTAATGTTTATTATTGCTATCTTGTCTGATTCAGTTTTAAACTTTTAAGTCTGAGAACCGAAGTTGGTAGCTTCGGTTTTTTGCTTTCTAAAGCTTCGCTTTTCTTCTTATATCTATTCTCTTTTATTATTCGCCACATTCAATTTGTGACTTAGTTAGTGGATCATTATTCAATAAAGGATCAAAGATCAAGCACTATTTATCAAATACTACAAATCACCCCACAAAAAGTTATTTGAACTGGGGCGATTTGTAATATTAACGAAAAATATTAATAATTATAAATAGTTGCGTTTTGATACTATTTATCTAGTTGAGCGGGTATTTTGTAGGAAAAAGTAAGAGAAATGATTTTTTTCCCTATTTTATTCTCTTTATATTTGAGCTTCATTGATGTCGTTTTATTGATTTGTTTTACTGCTGGATCAATGATGCGTTGACGTAAGTTTGTATAAACCTCATAAGAAGGCTTTAAACAAAACTTTTCTCGCAACCAATCAAGCTCAATAACACGTTTGCCTGATGGCTCTGCCATAAACAATTCATATAAGCGATATTGATAAGTGTTTTGCAAATACACCACGCTCCCCATTGGAAAACGTATACGGTTTGCCAGGTCAGTAAGGTGAGGCAAGATTAATGGATTCAAAGTAATGGACCAGCTGCCGCGTTTAGGCAGGTTTTTCTTACCAATGATCCAACGAACCTCTTCTTCCGAGCGCTCTGTTTCAACACTTTCATCAGGATCTGCAATAATCACAGACTTGTCATAAATATTGGTAATGGCTTTTCGCACATCTCTTGAAGACTCATGTACATCAACCTCAAACATATCACTGTAATCAGATACCTTTATCTCATACTCTGTGATTGGTATGTTCTGTTGGCCATCGAGGGAAACATTCTCAGCACACTGTATTGCAGCAAGATACAAGATCCTTCTTTCATCACGGCTAAGCTCGTAAGTAGCCTCAGTCAGTGCAAGACTTTGCCTAACCTCTTTCTTCCTTAATGCCATTACATTGTTTTTGTGCATATTGCGCCTATTTAAACTGGGGTGATTTGTAATAGTTAGAGTGATTTTTACTATAAATCTTACTGGGGCGATTTGTAATAGTTGCTACTAATATTGCGCTAATTTTACTGGGGTAATTTGTAATAATTAACATAACCGGGCATCAATAATCGCTCATTTTTCACCCAGATTATAAACTGGGGTGATTTGTAGTTTTTACTCTTTAATATTACAAACAGCTTTCTAAAAGTAATATTTTAAAAAGATTAACAAATGCTTATTATATAGTCAAAGCAAAAAGCTTATGTATATACAAATGTATTTGCATTTTCTGATTTATTGAGTGGATTTAAGGATAATTACAAATAGGTGGGTTTATGAAAAATCACCCGTTTTAATTCTATAAATCAAATCTTCTACTTTTTCAGGCTCTGTCTTTGTAACTTCTAGCGGGGTTTTGCCTAACAATTGAGGTCTTGGTTTATTTAACCAGGATAAGGCTGATTCAGGTTTTGTAAAAATTTCATTTATAGATTTATGAATTGCTGGATGGTCTTTTAATACTGATAACAACTCTTCTGAAGCTTCCATAACTTTACTCTAAATAGCTTTAAAACATTGACTTGTACCTACAACTGTAAGTACAAAAGATAAATGATACTCTACTATTTAATATAGTTATTCGCCAAGTTATCAGCAACCTCAAATATGAGGTTGCTGTGGTTCTTAAATTATTTTTTACCGGCTGGAACAAGCTTCGTTAAACGGTCAATTTCTTTGCGCTGCTCATCCAAAGTTTTTTTGTATCCCATTACCCTTTGATGATTTGCCTCATACTTCTCAGTTGCTTGGCCAAGTTCCTGAGCCTTTTTAGCAACATCAGCATGAAGTTTATCAATTTCCTTTTTGTTTTCTTTTAACTCAGCTGCCTGCTCTGATGTTTTTTCATTAGCTGCTTCTAGTTTTGTTTCTAGTTGAGTATTACGCTTTTCTGCATCATTTAAAGATTTCGTTTTATCTTTAAGTTCTTCTGACTTTTCAAGCAAATCGGATTCTGTACGATTTAAATTTGATTTAGCCGTATTCACTTCGATATCTGCTTTCTTTAACTGCTCACCAAGTTTTTCATTCTCGATGCGAGAGTTCTCAGCTGAAGTTAATGCCTTTTCAAGATTTCCTTCCAAGGTCTTATTGGTTGTCTTGATTGATTCCAATTGACCATTGAGTGTGCGAATATCACCTTCTTTTACATCGAGGCCAACTTTAAGATCAGCTATTTCCTGATCTGCTTTACCAATGATTTTTTCAGCATCATGTAATTGTTGCTCAGCATTTTCTTTAGCCTGCTTGGATGCTTCATATTCAGATTGAACTCGTTTGTTTGCAGCATTTACCGCTGAGTTATTAACTTGGTAAGCTAGACCTTCAAAATTTGTGCAAAGCTCACCAAGCATTATCTTAAGGTGATCTTCCACTTCTGGAGGTAAAGGACTATTTTGCTCCTCTTCAGGAACAATAACTTCACCACCAGTCTCTTCCTTATACTTTTCCCAAATCTTAATTAAGCGAGAAGGCGAGCCAGCGCCAATAACATCACGAAGCTTCCAGGCACTAACATTCTTGCCTTCCTCTTCAAGTTTCAGACCAGCCTTAATGATAGTCTCCTCATGTACCTCAGGAGTTCTACCTATTCTGTTTTCTTTAACTTCAACTACTGATTCATCGCTCATTATTAGCACCTCTAAATAATTAGTTGACCAGAATATAGTCAATATTTTTGTTTTGTCAATAGAAACAAACAAAAGAAACTAAAGAAACAAACAAAAGAAACTAATTAATTGTTTTGCAGCATGATTGAAAATATAAATAATTGACCTTGTATATTTTTGTATATACATTAGTGCATACAAAACAATAAGGATTCAGTGATGACAGATATAATTGGCTTAGCTAATTCTAAGGGCGGAGTTGCAAAGACAACATCGTGTTTAGCAATTGGTACCTGCTTAGCAGAACTTGGGTACTCTACCCTTTTGATGGACTTGGATCACCAAGCAAACCTTAGTGATGATGTTGAGCGAGGTGATGAGGATTATACAATCACTGACTTATTTGAAGATCCTAAGTTTGACCTTAACCAATGTGTTTACCCTGCTATGTCGCAAGGTAAAGAAATCCCTAATCTCGATGTCGTTCCTGCTGATATTACATTGGCAACTACTGCTCGTAGTGCTGAACGTCATATTCACAGACACCAAATCCTTAGTGACGGTATTAAGAAACTTAAAAAGAACTATGATTTTATTTTGATTGATTGTCGCCCTGCTATCGATTTAAGCATTGAATGTGCATTCCTTGTTGCAGATTTACTTATTGTGCCGGTTGATATGGATCGAAGAGCAACCAAAGGCATCTTGGATTTGTTTGAAACAGTTAAAGAAGTTAAGCGTGTAGAGGATTTCAATTACCTTCTTGTAAAGACAAAGGTAGATACAAGAAACAAAATTATGCTTCGCTCTACTGATGATCGTATTGAGCAATTAGGACTTAAAGCTGCTAAGGCTCAAGCACGCACTACGGAGCTATATAAGCAGGCTACTGATAACAAAGTACCGGTTACTCACTTTGCTCCTAATTCACGAGCTCATGATGACTATAAGGCGATAACAAACGAAATATTAGATGAAATGAAGATTAAAGGCCCTCGTTTTGAGGTTGAGGTGGTTGTATGAGTAGAAGAGATAGATTAGCTCGCGAAGGAAAGCAGACTAACGTAACCAAGGTAGCTGAAAAGAAAAATGTTACGACTGGTAAAAGCCTACCGCTTCGCATGACAGATTTTGAAATTGAGCAGTTGGCCACACTAACAGAACTTGTTCAGGCTGAGCTTCCACGTAAGAAAATAAGTCGCAGTAAAGTATTAAGGGCTCTAGTTTATTTGCAAGACCCAAGGCACGTATCAAGAATAGCTAAGTCTATTGTTGAAAACACCTAGGCTATAGTTTTGTACCTACAACAGTAGGTACAAACTAAGAACAGATAATCCTAGGTATATCATTCCAACTAGAGGTATACCTGGGACTTAAAAACTCCCGTCGCATTTGCCACTTTTCAGTTTTCCCTTCAGAGCCAATTTTCAATGTCCCCTGCCCCCATCTATTATTAATTTTATCTAAGCACTTCATTAACGCTGGATTTGAATTATCTGGTAAAAATAGATCATCTTGTTGAAACAACCTGCTGGATAACTCAATAGCTCCTACACCACACCGGTAGAACTGAACACCTGGTTCAAATATTTCATCCAATACATGATCGATAGCCTGTGCAATATCACAACTATTGTCCGTGGCCACAGGAAACTGATAAATAAGAGAGCGCTTGTAATAATAATCATCATGAGGAGAGCTAGAAGCGAATATGAGTAGCTTTTTAATGGTTGATGATTGGTTACGTGCTTTCTTGCTAACAATAGAGCCATGCTGTACTAGAGCGGCTTTTAGAGCATGGTAATCCCCTACTCTTTGGCCAAAGCTTCTGGTTGAAAAGATTTCCTTTTTTGGTTCTTTTATTTCATCCCAATTGAGACACTTTTGACCATTAAGCTCGCTTACTGTTCGTTCCATCACAACGCTAAATTCTTTTCTAATGATCTTGATGGGCACTTTAGACAACTCAAAGGCAGAATTAATACCTTGTTGCTCTAAGCGTTTTGATATTCGACGCCCTACTCCCCAAACGTCACCAACAGACATTTGTTTTAATATGGACTCAGAACTCTCTTGTGAATCAATAAGGGCAACGCCCTTAAAACCTGGCAGTTTCTTTGCGGCATGGTTCGCTGCTTTAGCAAGTGTAGCTGTCGGGCCAAATCCAACACCAACCGGCAATCTGGTTTCTTTCCAAATGGCTCGTCTTATATCATGGCCATATTGGTGCCAGTCGGTGATGATTTTCGAATAATTATCGAAATGGAGAAAGGATTCATCTATCGAATATATGTGCTGATTGTCTGCAAACCTGCCGATGATATTCATCATCTTTTCACTTAAATCAGCATAAAGCTCATAGTTAGAGGAACGAACGACAACCCCATGCTTTTGTAAAAATGACTTTATCTTAAAATAAGGCTCAAATTTAGGCACCCCAAGTCTTCTGGCTATAGGGCATACAGCGCAGATGCAACCATCATTATTCACCGTTACACCTTTAATTGTTTAATTGTTGTGAAAACCCTTTAAAAGTAAGGCTTGTAGGTTACTTATGCAATTCACAACGTTTTTAAGTGATAAGTTGAGAATTTTAGGGGGGATATNTCATTATTCACCGTTACACCTTTAATTGTTTAATTGTTGTGAAAACCCTTTAAAAGTAAGGCTTGTAGGTTACTTATGCAATTCACAACGTTTTTAAGTGATAAGTTGAGAATTTTAGGGGGGATATTTCTTATATTCTCAACTTTTAAAGGGAATAAATTTTAGCTTAAGCTGAATAAGTGTGATTTAATTTTTAGGGTTGAATACAGTCTGACTGTAAATAGCAGCTATGTGCCAATAACAGACGTTTACCCAACGCATTGCCAAAGGCATCGGCTAACGATTAACGTTAGCCAAATATAAAAAAAAATACAGAATATTTTATTGACCATCCGGTCGGTTTGTTTTATTCTAGACTAATGAATTTAAGAAAAGATAAGTCTGAAAAGACCAAAAAGCTTATTTTCGAAGCAGCATTTAAAATTATTCGTGAAGAGGGGTTCTCTGAACTATCGGCTAATAAAATTGCTCAAGTTGCAAGCGTCAGCAAAGGTGTTATTTTTCATCACTTCTCACAGATGGATGACCTTTATCTCTTTATGCTTGACACTTTAATTCTTCAATTTGAAGAAGATTTAGACCCAACTGCTTTTAAATCCTTTAAAGGATATATTGAATACACGGGTAAGTACACAATGCAACTTCTTGATGAAGCTCCTGAAATAGTAACGACGCTCTTTTATTTTATACTTCAAAGCAACCATAAAGAAGAATACAAAACTCGAATCAAGAATTTATTTGAGAATAGTTTTACTGCTTGGTCAGAAAAAATGACACATTTTTTTAATTTAAAGCTAACTCCAGCAAAATTAAAAAACATCGTAAGAGTCATTGATCTCTACTTTATTGGCCTAAGCGTTCACTATCTTACTTTTAAAGATAAAAAAACGTATCGAAACATAACCAAAAAATTTGGAACTATGCTAACTCAAGCAATTGAGGAGGAAGAAAAATGAAAGCAATATCGTTTATATTTTTAACTTTTTTTGTGCTGTCAAATTATGTAATGGCCGATGAATCCGTAAATAAGATTTTAAAAAACATAGACGAACTGTATCGAAGCAAGGGCAGTCAAGGGAAAATAGAGATGGAAGTTATTACGCCCGACTGGTCTCGTACTATGAAAATGGATATGTGGACAAAGGGAATGGATTATACATTCATCAGAATAAAAGAGCCCAGAAAAGACAAGGGTGTAAGTTCGCTCAAAAGAGAAGATGATGTTTGGAACTTTTTCCCAAAAATTAACAAAGTCATAAAAGTCCCACCATCAATGATGATGGGATCATGGATGGGTTCTGATTTTACGAACGATGATTTAGTCAAAGAGTCTTCGCTCATAAAAGACTATAAAACCACTAATGTAAAAGAGTCTGATGGAAATATCGAAATAACCCTAGTTCCTCATAAAAACACAGTAAGTCTATGGGGCAAAATTTTATTAGTAGTTGAGAAAAAATCTGAACTTCCTCTAAAACAAGAATATTTTGACGAAAGAAACGAAAAAATAAGAATTTTATTCTATAGGGATGTCAAAAAATTTGGAAACAGGACAATACCCGCAACAATGGAGTTGCAACCTTTAACAAAAAAAGGCCACAAAACTATTATACGATACAAAGAAGTTGAATTTGATGCCAATGTACCTGCCACGACATTTACATTAACTAATCTTCAAAAAAGAAGGTAGGTCATGCTTTTTAAAATGGCATTTAGAAATCTGTTGAGGAATAAACGAAGAACTCTGCTGACATCCCTGATGATGATTGGTGGGTATACATTTATTTCGATGAGTTTAGCTCTTGTTAATGGTTCTTACGGTCAAATTATCTCAGCGTTCACTGAACAATATACCGGCCATGTCCAGGTTGCTAACAATGATTTTGTTGAAAACCCTTCTCTTCAAAAAACTATCGCTCATTACAATGATAGAATAAATGAAATTGAAAAAAATGACTTAGTTCGTATTGTTGCGCCAAGGATATATAGCGAAGCATTGCTATATTCAAAAAATAAAACATTTGGGGCCGAGATTGTGGGAATTGATCCTAAAAGGGAAATGGATGCAACCCACTATGATAAGAGAATATTTGAAGGCATACCATTTGACAAAGACGATACAAATTATAAGGCCATAATTGGAAAAAAAATTGCAAAAATTTTAAGTGCAAAAATTGGAGAAGATATTGTTCTGATTTCTCAAGGGGCCGATGGTTCCATTGCAAATGATATTTTTAAAATAGTCGGAATCATTGGGACAGAGCAAGAAGGAAAAGATGACTATCGCGTTTATTTACCATTAAAAACAGCAGCAGAATTTTACACTTTATATGGTCGAGTCCACGAACTTTCAATTCATTTAAAAGATTTCAATAAGGCAAGAAACTTTGCCCAAAATCTTCATTTCACGGATAAAAATTTAATTGCTCGCCCTTGGCAAATTGTCGAATCTGACTTTTATCGAGCTATGAACGCCGATCAAAGAGCAAATAATATTAGTATCTTTATTTTAATATTAATGGTTGGCGTTGGAATATTAAATACCATCCTTATGTCCACTCTTGAAAGAACTAGAGAGTTTGGAGTTTTAAAAGCACTTGGTACTCTTCCAAAACAGCTATTTAGTTTAATACTAATGGAAGGAATTTTTCTTTCACTTATTTGCACAGCCGTTGGACTAATTTTTTCCCTGAGTCTTAACTATTACCTAACGAAAAATGGAATTGTTTTTTCCGAGCCCATCCCAGTTGCAGGAACGACAATCTCAGAATTAAGGGCACAAATTTCGCTCGATAGTTACCTTTATCCAACATTGCTTATTATTTTAACAACATTACTAGCGACTCTATACCCAGGAATTAAGTCTTCCAAAATCGGAGTTTCAGAAGCCTTGAGGGAGATTTGATATGATGTTCATTAAAATAGGATATCGTAATATTTTTAGAAACAAAAGAAGGTCATTACTAACAAGCATTATTATTGGTCTCGGACTGGCGGCAATGATAATAACTGATGGCTTTTTATCTGGAATGAATGAAAATATGATAAAAATTATCACCAATAGCTTAGTTGGTGAAGGACAAATTCATCATCCGAAATTTCGTGACTCTATGAAAATAGAAGATCAAATTCAAAATATTTCTAAAGTAAAAGAAATATTAGATTCAGACGTTGACGTAAAGGCCTATTCACAACGAACAATTTCATTTGCCATGATTTCTTCTCCAAGGGCCATGAAAAATGTGTCTCTATACGGTATTGAGCCTGATAAAGAAATTTTAGTCTCCAATATTAATAAACAAATAATTGAAGGAGATTTTGTAAGCAATGAAAACTCACTTGTTATTGGAGACACCTTACAAAAACGACTTTCAGTAAGATTGGGTGATAAAGTTGTTGTGACGGTGGCGAAAGCCAAGTCTGGTGAAATTTCCCAGGAGCTTTTCCGTATTACAGGAATTATTAAAGCCGGATCAAAAGAAATGGATGAAAAATCAGCATTCATCCATATTTCAAGAGGGCAAAGGCTTTTAGGTATCGAAGATAATATCCATGAAATCGCAGTGAAATTTAAAAATATTAGCCAAAAACAGAAAGATCATAGTTCACTTTGGGAGAAGATTAATGTGACAGGAAATTTAGGAGAAAGTTGGGAAAATATTGTTTCTAGCTTTGTCGGGATGATGAGCCTTGTCGATCAGCTTAAAGGACTCATTGCAATGATTCTGATTGTTTTGGTTGCTCTTGGAATTATTAATACTCTTTTTATGGCCCTCTATGAGCGAATGTTTGAGTTTTCAGTTCTTAGAGCATTAGGCACAAAAGGACGAGAGATTATTTTGATGATTGTATCTGAAGCTGGTTCACTCTCCTTAGTAAGTATTATTGCAGGTATAATAATAGCTCTTTTTATTGCTATTCCATTAAAAATTTGGGGCGTTGATTTTACGGGAATTGATCTTGCCCAGGTTACTTTTAAGGAGCCTATCTATTTTGTTTTCACATACTCACAATTTGTCATTTTTCCGATAGCAACATTTATTTTCACTCTTATTGTTGGATTTTATCCAGCAATACACGCCAGTCGTATAAAGATGAGTGAAGCGATGAAAAGGAGCCTATAATGGATGAAATAATATTTGATGTTAAAAATGTAACTAAAATATTTGGAGAGACTGAGGAAACAAAAGTAAATGCACTCAAAAATGTTAAGTTAGAAATTCATCGGGGTGAATTTACCGCATTTGTTGGGCCTTCTGGCTCTGGAAAGTCAACTCTTTTAAATGTTATGAGTGGGTTTGATACTCCGTCATCTGGTCACGTTTTTCTATCAAATAAGGAAATTGATAAGATGTCGGGTAATGAGTTATCAAATTTTAGAAGAGACCATATTGGTTTTATCTTTCAATCCTACAATCTAATTCCAGTATTAACGGTTAAAGAGAATGTTGAATATGTTATGACTTTGCAGAATATAGACAAAGATGAACGAGATCGTAAGGTTTCACAATATTTAAAAAGTGTGGGTCTCGAAGGGAAGGAAAATCGTTATCCTTCACAATTGAGTGGTGGTCAACAGCAACGAGTGGCCGTGGCCAGAGCAATGGTTTCAAATCCTGATATTGTTATTGCGGACGAACCAACTGCAAATCTCGATTCTAAAACAGGCACAGACCTTATTGATATGATGCTTGAATTGAATGAAAAATTTGGAACAACTTTTATTTTCTCAACCCACGACCCTATCATTATGAAAAAGGCAAAGAGATTAATTACTCTAAAAGATGGTCAGATTGTAAGCGATGAAACTAAGTAGTGTTATTTGTTTGATTTATTTTATCTCAAATACTGTTTATGCAGAGACAGATATTAGTGGGTTTATAAAATTAAACTATTTGAATTATCAGAGCAAGTTTGATTCTGAGCCAAATAATGAAATATTTCAAGTAAACAGGGTTTCAATTTTAAGCCCTATAAATGATAACATTACTCTTGAGGGTTCTTATCAAGTCATTCAGATTTACAGCAATGTAAACTCTTCTGAGGTGTTAAGAAACTATGATAATCAAAAACGTGTTTACAGAATTGATGATTTTAACTCAACTGTGATTAAGAAAAATGACAACTATTACTTAAATCATAATTTTGATCGAGCTACCGTTACTTGGAATGGAGATACTTCAAGTGTAGTTTTTGGTAGGCAACAATTAGCATTTGGTAGTGCCAAAACAGTTAACCCAACTGACATTTTTACACCATTCAGCTTTACGGCCATCGACACTGAGGTTAGAAATGGCGTTGATGCTTTCCGCTTTCGTCATCAACTTGGAGAAATGGGACAATACGATGTTGGTGTGGTTTTAGGTGAGAACGCTGACAGGAAAAATTCAGCAGCATACGGGTTGATAAAATTCTCCGTGGATAAATACGAAATTAAGCCAATGGTCGCAGTTTTTCAAGAAGCCCACATGGTAGGACTTGATTTAGAAACATCACTTCTTGGTGCAAGTATATGGTTTGAAAATGCCTGGGTTGATCCTAAAAATGAAAGTGGATATTTTCGATCAGTGTTAGGTGGAGAACGACAGATTACACCTGATACCTCAATGTTTATTGAATATCACTATAATGGAGCTGGAGAAACCAGTCCTTCTGAGTATTATAATTTACAAAATAATTTTGCGTATCAAAAAGGAGGTGTTTTTTTACTCGGAAAAAACTATCTAAACGCCGGAAGCTCAATTCAGATAACACCTTTACATAGACTTGATCCTATCATTATGACTAACTTTGATGACAAATCACTATTCCTCAATTTGTCATGGGAATGGAATGCAAAGGAAAATTTCTATTTCAACTTAGGCTCTTTTATTACGCTGGGTAAAACATCTGATAATACTCAAATTTTAGAATCAGAGTTTGGTTCTGTTCCTTCTACCATTTTCACTAGAATCAGGTATTATTTTTAGTCTATTTACAGAACTACTAAATCAATCTGTACTAGAAATAGGATCAGATAGAATAAGTCCTAGGCCTATTCTTCTACTTTCATGGTCGTAGTCTTGAAGAGAAATACCATAGCCATAAGAGATTTTACTGTAAAATCTAATGCCTTCTTTCCACGGGTAACTCAAAGCAAATTCTCCACTTATATGCTCTGTCCCTGGCAAGATTCTCAGTCGTAAATCTAATTCTCCAAATTCGTGCCTCATATCTATTTCTCCATACCCCCTATATTTATACATATACGGATTTTCATTTTCATCTTTTGATTCAGGAAGACGATACCACAAAGTAAAATTAAAAAATGTACTTCCCGCTAAAAATGTGAACCTACTAAAAATTCTATTCCAACTTCTAGATAGCTCTTGAACCTGACCATTTGACTGATGAACAAAACCAATATCGTATCCAATATAATGTGCATTTAATATTTTTGGTGGCTTATCAAAAACATATCTGGCAAATATTTCCGGCATATAGTTAGTTTCCCTAAAAGGCCTAGACCAATCTTTATTGTAAACTTGCCAATAAGCCCGATGTGTATAGCCAATGAATGTATTGAAATTAGTATTAAAAATATTTTTATTTGTTAAAATTAAAAAGCTTATTTGAAATTCTGTCTCCGTTCTTTCATAAAAAGTTCCTCGGTCTTTATTTTCATCTTCGATCGTTTTAAATGTATTCGAGTTTGGATTATCATTATGAGAAAAAGGCAACAGATAAGTTCCTTTATGTGGTAAAAGTACGTATTTTTTTTCTAAAAGCTTATTATATTCATCTTTCAATTCATTAAAATGAATCTCAGCTTTACTTGAAGCCATTTTAAAAAACACTATAAAGATAAGGGAAAACTTAAGAAAGATTCTTGTTAAATTAAGAAAACAGTTTTTTTCTCTATAAGGATAGACTTTTATTTTTTTAACGATCATATAAAATCTGTATCAATCCCAAATGGCATCATTCAAAATGGCTTCTCCTTTCAATTTTCGTCTAAAAAAATAGTCAAAAATAAACCGAACCATTTTCCATCCATCTTTTCGCAAATAAAACAACATACCCATTGAATCAATGAGGTCTCGGTGTATTCCAGAAGTATGTGTAAGAATAAAAGATAAATTAGTTAATTTATCTATCTCACCCGAGTACATTATTTGGGCCATAAACTTTGGTACAGCCAATTTGTTTTCATTGAAAATAATCGTTCCTCGTGAATCCCGAGGATGAATCATCACAGGTATTACTAAAGAACTAAGAAGATTTATAACCTGTGGCTTAAGATTTTTAACCCCATTTATTATTACCAGTTCTTTCAAAACATTAAAAATAGTGTTAGTTTGTCACTTCTACGGCGTTTGGTTAATTGAAATGTCCAACCACTTTTGCTGTAACGATTGCCACTCTGTTGTTGCAAACCAGCTCTGCAACTCCTGCTTTAACCTAGCATCCGCTTTAGAAACCAAAATTCTGCGAGTAAATGGATTATGATAACCACTAACTATATGTAATTTAGACCCCGTACTGACTAAGTTACGTTGAAAATAGGCAAAGGTTTGAGCGCCAATAACACCAAAATCAGCGCGTTTCTTCATTAGAAAATCAACTATTAAACTTTCCTGAGTTACATCAAATCGACGGATCTTTCCTTGAGCCACCGCATCATCCAAATTAACGTAATTGTAACCTCTGACCCCAACCATAGTTTTATTATAAAGTGACTCAATACCTTTATATTTAAGTTCGCTGTCAGGACTAACATATAATTCACTGTCGTTGATTATATCGCTAATCCAGTCATATTTTGTTTGGGATTTATCTCCTACCCATAGAGGGTTTATCCATAACATCGCACCCCGTTTATCAAGTCTCTCTATCGCCCTTTGTTTAGGTAAGTAAACCACTTCAAACCTGAAAAGAGAGGAGTGCTCCGTCAACTTTCGAGCTAAATCAAAACTGAGGCCGCGCTTATTATCCTTATCAATAATAAAAGGCGCTTTATCGAAATATGTGTATAGGGACACTCTCTCCTTGGCATTAACACTTGTAATAAGGCACAAGAACACAGTCAATAAGATTAAAGTGCCACGGAAGATAGTCATATTACTCGCAGCCATATCGCCCCAAATATTTTTTAACACACTAAAATCTATCACCTATTGCGGTATCTAATACAATTCTAGCAGCACATGATTCAATATAGAAACATGAGAACAAAAAACTTATTTGATAAAGGTTAACGTCTGCTTTGTGGAATTGTAGGTTCAATTTAGACGTATGACGACCGTCTCGAAATCGCTCTTAACTGATAACCATACTTAAGTCTCCTAACAAGCTAGGAGATTAATATGAATAAGTTAAGTACATCACCATGGAATAAAGGAAAATTAATAGGTCAACGTAAGCCACTTAAGGTTTCTCACATATGGGGAATACGAATTCGGCTTGAACTAGAAGATAAAACTCGTGATCTAGCACTTTTTAATTTAGCTTTAGATAGTAAGTTAAGAGGCTGTGATTTAGTAAAATTAAGAGTATCTGATGTGGCTTATGGGCAATCAGTTTCACCTAGAGCACATATTATCCAACAAAAGACCAATACCCCTGTACAGTTTGAAATCACTAAAGGGACGAGAGAATCAATCCAGAGATGGATACACAAAGCAAAATTAAAGCCTAGTGATTTTCTTTTTAAATCTAGAATTCATAATTCAGACCATATTACCACTCGGCAATATAATCGTATTTTCCGGGGCTGGATTGAAAAATTAGGTCTTGATTACTCGCTTTACAGCACCCACTCGATGAGAAGAACAAAAGCTTATTTAATTTACCAAAAAACGAAGAACCTAAGAGTAGTTCAGTTGCTTCTTGGTCATAAAAAATTAGAAAGCACTGTAAGGTACTTAGGTATTGAAGTTGATGATGCTTTGGAAATTTCGGAGTCTATTGAAGTTTAAATTATCAGAGGCAGATAATCTGCCTCGTGCCAACAAGCGACATTTGAAGATAGTTGATATAGGGGAGATAATGTTAAACGTCTATAAGCAGGTATTTAAACGCCAACTTTTTATTTCAGATAAATAAGTTTCAATCCAGCGCTGCGCAGCAGCTTCTTCATTTAATGACCCTGTAACTAAATCTGTGTAACTGCTTATTATTAATCCCCATATAGGGTTGAGGATAGGCAGACTATGAACAAGAAAGAACTAGAATCATTTGCTAAGCAAGCCGCTAAATCAATTAAGTCCGAAGCTGACTTAACTGATTTTCGAAAAATGTTAACCAAGGTGACTGTTGAAGCAGCACTCAATGCTGAACTAGACGAACACCTTGGCTACTCCCGCCATGAACAATCCAACAAAGATAATTACCGTAACGGCTATTCATCTAAAACTATACGAACTGAAGATGGTGAAGTTGATTTAGATGCCCCGCGTGATAGAGACTCAAGCTTTGAGCCTCAGCTAGTTAAGAAGAATCAAACTCGTTTCACCTCGATGGATGACAAGATTTTATATCTGTATTCCAAGGGAATGACCACGCGTGACATCGTTGCTACCTTCAAAGAAATGTACGATGCTGATGTATCTCCGACACTAATCTCTCGTGTGACGAATGCGGTTATTGAGCAAGTGGTTGAATGGCAAGCTAGACCACTAGATGCTGTTTATCCCATCGTTTACCTAGATTGTTTAGTCGTTAAAATCAGGCAGGACAAGAAAGTCATCAACAAAGCGGTTTATCTTGCGCTTGGTGTTAATGTTGAAGGCCATAAAGAACTACTCGGTATGTGGATATCAGAAAATGAAGGCGCTAAATTCTGGCTTAATGTCCTAACAGAGCTTCAAAATCGCGGGGTAAAAGATATTCTCATCGCTTGTGTTGATGGCCTTAAAGGCTTTCCTGATGCAATTAATACCGTTTACCCTGACACACAAATTCAGCTCTGTATCGTGCACATGGTGCGTAATTCACTGAAGTTCGTCCCCTGGAAAGACTACAAAGCCATCACGAGTGATTTGAAACGAATATATCAATCAATTACTGAAGAGGATGCGTTGATGTCACTAGACCAATTTGAGCAGCGATGGGACGGTAAGTATCCCAATATATCGCGTTCATGGCGCAACAATTGGCAGAATGTCAGCACACTGTTTAACTATCCTGAGGATATCCGCAAAGCTATATACACCACCAATGCGATAGAATCATTGAACAGCGTTATCCGTAAGGCCATCAAAAAAAGGAAGCTGTTTCCGCATGATGACTCGGCCAAAAAAGTTATCTACTTGGCGATTGAGCAAGCATCTAAAAAGTGGACGATGCCGATAAGAAACTGGAAAACGGCCTTGAATCGATTTATGATCGAATTTGAAGACCGTTTGAAAGATGTTATTTAAACTTGGCAGTTACACAAAATACGTTACAGGGTCCATTTAATTTATCTACGACAACCAAAGAAGAAGCATCTACAATCATTTCTTTAGTTAAATTAACCTGTTCAATAAACTGAAAAACACAATGATAATTTTGTTTGAGTGCATGTGAAGCTGCTTTTTTTAGCCAGCCGTGCTTTTGATTTCCACAGTCCTTAATATACTCTTTATTTAGTCCCCAATCCGGATTTATTTCACATTGCTCTTCATATTCTGGGAATTGAATAAACGTACCCTGTGCAAATTTATCAGTCCAATTTGGACTCCAGTTTAACAAGACTATAGGTTGCTCCTTTTCTCTTGCTAGTTCCAATTGTTTCCATAGCTCCATGCCATTCGCTAAACGATTAATCTCAAAATTAATGTTCAAAGCACGGATAATATCTGCATCACCGTACCCCCACGGACCGCCATAATATACCCCTTTTGAATCCGTTGGTTTTTTCTTGAATAACGCTATACATTGGTTCAGTGCCGTCCACTTTGGCAATGTGGGACAATATTTCTTTACATAATTGGGATACCACCAGTCTTCGATTACGGTTGCTTCATGAGTACCCATTTCAATTATTTCGTTTTTAGCAACAAGGTTGTCAAATGGCTGCTTCATCGAGGGTTCCCATACTTCTATTTGGAAATGAATTTTACCACGTTTCAAAGCACCCCATTGATCTTCAACACTGATCTCAATGTATTCAACTGGAATACCAGAGTCACCAATAATTTTCCCTAAAGCTCTAGATACTACTCGCTGACTTGACCATTCATTCAACGGTATTGAGATTTGTTCTTGTGAAAATGAATAACAGCGGAAACAAGCCAAGACGATTAAAAATAAACCAAATACTATCTTCATCATTAACCTATGTTGCTTAAAAACTCAGTGCTTATTCGTTTAATTATACGACACTTTCCACTATTAATTTTGATTGTGATGGAGGCTTATGAGCCTTTCACTAGATTTGAGCGACGTTGATTTAAAAGGTTTATAAGAATTACTAGTTAAGCTTTAATTGAACGTCCGCACTTCGCTCATAGCAGCCTGTCACATTAAGCCTAAATCCAATTCATCCAAACTGTAAGATATGAGCATCTACACTTCGGCTGTTAACTTAATGTTATTGGCTAACATTTAATCTTAGGAATGTCTTTCCATCTTGTTGTGTATGCTGGGGATAGGAACTCCCTTTTCATTTCCCAAGTTTTGTCTACACCCTGGCTGCCAATTTTTACTGTATCCTTCCCAAAACGGCTATTTATAGAATCCAATGTGTTTGTAAGAATTTGATTGTTTGGATCTGGTGAAAGTAGATCAAGTTGCATGTTGTTAGAATCAACTAATTCAACAGCGCCAACGCCACATTTTTTATAGACAACGTTCTGTTTGTATATTTTATCAATAGCACCACTAACCTCTTTGGATATTAACGTAGGGTCGTTTAGAGGTTCAGGCAATGATATTGTAGTTGAAGCTTTAAAATGTACTTGCTGTTGATCGAAAGGGCAAGAACTTGCGAACAGCAGCAATTGTTTTATGTGAGAGTTTTGCTTCCTAGCTTTTTGGGCAACGTTAACCCCGTGATTTATTAGCGCCTGTTTAAGCTCTTCTTTACAAGTAATTTTCTGACCGAATGACCTCGTTGAGAAAATCTGCTTTTTCTTTTCTACATTATCGTCCCATGATAGGCACTGTTCACCATTTAGCTCTCTTATCGTTCTTTCAACATTTACATTGAAGTGCTGTCGAGCGAGTTTAGGTGGATAGAGGCTTAATTCAAAAGCGGTATTAACTCCTAACGCCTTGAACTTTTCGCTCAGTCTTCTTCCGATTCCCCAAACGTCCTCAACACTGCACTTTTCTAGCATAGTTTTTCTAGAGTGTTCGTCGTCAATTATAGCTATACCTCTATAACCATCTACCTTTTTGGCGCAATGGTTGGCAAGCTTACATAATGTTAGGTTGGAGCCCACACCTACACCGACAGGCAACCTTAACTCCTTCCAGATTCTTCTGCGGATATTTCGTGCATAGCTGAACCAATCTGTAACATTTGATTTAAAAATAAAGCTTTCATCAATTGAATATACAAAGTGTCTATCACCATACTCTTCGATGATAGACATCATCCTGGCAGACATGTCTCCATAAAGCTCATAGTTGCTGGAGAACACGTGAATATTGTTCTTTTCTATTATGTTTTTTTGCTTAAAGTATGGTTCGAACTTTTTAACTCCAAGCTCTTTAGCTCTACGATTTAGCGCTACCACAGCTCCGTCATTGTTTGATAAAACACAGCATCCTGACAAACGTAAATCTGGTCTAAACACTTGCTCACAGCTAGCGTAAAAACTAATCCCATCAATCAATGCAAACAATTAACACTCCTATACTTAAGGCCTCATTCGGTAATGGTTATTAAGAGAGTTTCACAACATTTTGTAGATTAAGTTGTTCTTGTAATTCATACAGTCTGAACGTCAACGTACTAACTTGTGTTTCTAATTCTTTGTTTATAGTTTTCAGGTCATCTCGCTCTTGGCGGTATTGCTCTTTAAGTTTGATTTCTTTCTTCAATCTGGCTTTATGCTTTTCTTTCTCAGTTAGATTTTGCTTATTTTGTAATAGTTTCGCTTTGACGGGATCGTAATTAGCGTTAAAGGACTCAATGGCTGGGTTTGCTTCATTTTCAATAAAATCTTTGAATTTGTGTATGTAACTGTTCCCAAGGCCAGCTTCGTTATTTATTTTATTAAGGGTTAATTTACCTGACGGTGAAACATTTTGTGGCTTTCCCGACATTAGGCGATCTAAAGCTGCTCGCAACCTCGCTAATGCTTTTCCTGAATTGCTCATGCTAACCTCCACTAATTGCGATTGTGCCTTTGATATTATCCTCAAAGGCTGTGACTTTAATTCCATGATTGATAATCAACGACTCGTTTCTTTTTATCTTTTGCTTAGCTCCGATTAATATGCTGTTCATCATAGGGTCGCCATTATTTAAATCTCGAAATGTTTTTATTAGTCGCATATTTTGACGCTGAATTCTTTTGGCTTCCTTGTCTGTGATTATCTGATGTTCGCATGGTTTAATTTCAGCGGAGAACTCGCCAATACCACACACCCTACTGCAAGATGAATTTGTGCAGTATCCGCCTGTAGGTAGCTTTACAATAGAAAGTGTGCCATTGCGAACTAGGGACTCAATTTCAGCCCTTGTCATATAAACTCTGTCACCAGAGCGCAGTTTTTCAAACTTGTCCTTGGCTATTCGCTCTCCACCTGACCCACTTAGCGTTTCAGAATCGTTGTATATTTCATCAAACATATCGACTCCAAAGTTAACCCCTTCCTCATGCAATAGTTGGACTAAGTCAGAGTCTAACAAGACATCTTCGAAGTGCTGAAGTTGGGCGTTTTTGCCGTAATAATCGGACATGTTTATGTTTTTGTGTTTGTACTGAAACTTGATGGTTGACGTTGTTCCGAATCCATAACGCCTAAAGAATACTGCGAATGAACGTCTAAAGTCATGAGCACTGACCTTAGGTAAAAAGCTCCCTTCTTTGAGTTCTCCGTGCCATGAAGGGTTGAGGGTATTGAATGAATCAACATCTTCTTTTGTTGCTTTAATATTTAGTTGTACCAAATAAGACTTGAGGTTTTTTGAGCGTGCAGCCGTTGAACTGTAGTTGGTCTTTTTAGTGCCTTCTAGTGTTACTGGCAGAAATACAGCCTCAAGCACCCGTAAGGTTTTTTTGTACTCATCTAAACTGATCTTGTTTTCAGTGTATTGCTTGTTCACATCATCTATGTAGGTTGCGCGAAGATATGCTGTGCAGTCATAGGCTAACTCAAGTGCATCTTTAGATATGCTGTGTGTTTGCCATACTTCTTTTTTAGGAATGCCATCGACGGTTTTAGTAGTTTCACCTTTCAAAAAGCTTATGTTGTCGCCGTTTGCTCCTTTTCTTTCTTCGTAACTTTCTTTAGTAAAGCTCTTTAACTCTCCAACTCTAACACCGCTAAATGCCAGTAAAACTATCGCACAGGGAGTCAGGATATTAGAAATGTTTGTGCCGTCGCGAGTAAGCTTGAAATCAGGAATGTTATGAACTATTTTCCGAATTCTAGTGCGAGTCCTGTCGTTTATCTGGCCTGGAGAAGAAGATCTGTCTTTTCGATTTTTTTCTTCGTCATATACAGTCTGCACTCGGCTCATAAGAGCGGATATTTCATGACGATAGGGGTGCAAAGACTCGACTGTTGAGACAGCATCATTAAGTATTTGTTGGTAGATATTCGTTGGAATTGCAATGTGTTGTTTGACAGGTCTTATGCTTTGTATGTTTAAGCTTTCTATCGTTACAATCCGATGGCACAAGTTAAGGCTATTTAGCAGGCCTAGAGTAGTCACAACGTTGTTGATTAATGTTTGAGAAAGGCCTCTTTCAGAGACTATCTCACTGAAAGATCTTTTGAATTGCATGAACATTCTGTCATCTGATAGAAGGTTCCAGTTGCACTCACCAAGGCTTTGAGCAATAAATTTCAGCCCATTCTTCCAGTGTTGAAGTTGTCCGATAGTGGGATGCGTTTTGTTCTTTTGCTTAAATTCATCCATGATGTATGCAAGTGTGGACTGAATGTACTTTCGGTATCTCAAGTCAATCTGTGAAAAAGAGACATCTGTTGGAATACCGACTCCTGCCTGAATCGCGCCGCTAAACTGCCACGTTTTATCAAAAATGTAGCTTTCAACACTACCATCGCTATACCTGCTTACAGGCATGTTTTCGCCATAATCTGGTACTGAAGCTAAATTATTTTTTACTACTGAGATCATGAAAACACCTCATGCAGGTCATTTAGGCTGTAGACATTCGAATACAAGGGGTGTGATGTTTGTTTTTGTAGTTCAGAGGCTTGCTTATAATTTTCTGGAGATTTATCTCTAAATCCTCTTAGAATAGTTTCAATAGTGCTTAATAATGTATTCATTTTCGTAGGTGGCATTGAGTTAATTGCGGGTGTTACTTCAAGCTCTTGTAATGTTTCCTTGAATGACATCATTAGCCATATATCTGTTACATCAGAGACCAATGAATGGTGCTCACACTCAAAACAGTCAAGAAAGCTGGTGCAAGCTTCTTCATCAGAATTCATTTCAACTCCGATACGCTCCAGCATTTTGTTTATAGTTTTTACAGCTCCTTGTTTATTATCATTACAACGTATCCCTGTGGGTGTTCTTGATTCATTAGACCTGTTAGAACCTTCTCGCAGCGCTTCATACTCATAATGGTCAAGAATGTTTGAATGTTTGTGTTTGGCTTCTTCAACTGCGGTGTTGATATCAACTCCTTTAGCGTTGGAAAATTTAGCATCCAGTGCCGCATTTAATTTCTTTTCGTGCTCACCAGGTGTGCCATGTAAATACTTTGATGAAACAGCTTTAATGCTGTTGTTTGCCGACATTGCAACAAGATAAATTGACTCTGTTGCTTGAAACAGAGTGTCCATTTTTGTTTTTCTGAGTATTGAAGGGGTTATTTTAGGGAAGCCCAGTCTGGGCAATAGTGTGTTGATACTTTGGTGGGGGGAGCGATTTATTTCAGTGTAAGACTTTATCTGACCATCTTTACTATAGTAGGGGAAGAGAAGGCTATTGCCATCCCCATTTGACATGTCTTTAGCAACATTTAGCCAGCTTTCAATGAAGTCCTTTGCGTGTTTACTGAAACCAAGCGCGTTATCTTGCTCTTGGTGACGGGCTCTACCTTTCACGGAATCCAGAATGTATTTTCCACCCTGCACCTCTTTGAAATTAACGTCTGAAATTTTCATCTTAGCTAAAGGCGTTGTGTTCATTCCCGTAAACAAATAGCACAGCATCATTGCTATTTTTGTGATTGGGTTGTTTTTATGCCCAAGGTTGGGCTGTACTACTCTGGAGAACGCAGCAAAATGACTAACTCTTTCACTGCCTGTCATCCCTTTTTCTTTGGCTATTTGTTCTAGCAATTCTTTATCATAAAGTGGATGTTTGTCTGGCATTGTGCCAGCGTTATAGTGTTCCAAAAGCTTAAAGTACGAGTTAAATAATCTTTTTGTGATTGGTTTTAATTCTCTCTCAATATCAAGGCTTTTGTGGGGGGTCGTGTGCCCTAAAACATTTGTTACTTTAGGTAGTCTTTTGGCATCCTGCTTTCTATTCAATCGCTTTAAAACCCATGAAATATTTGTTCTGTACCTCCCCCAGACGGGGCGAGAAAGTAATCCGTTACTGTTTTGCGTCCCACACCATGCCATGAATCCATCAATTAGTTCCCAGTGAAACATGTCTTCATCGATTAATTCAGTCTCGTTACTATCATCCACCCATCTCACGTATTGTATTAGCGTTTCATATCTAGAGGATGTAGTAGATGTGACGTTCTCACTTAGCAAAGAGTATATTTGGCGCACAAAACTGCTTCGTTTCATGTCAGTGAACTGACTAGTTTCTATCCTTCTTGTGCCTTGAAATAACGCTGGACAGGACTTAAAAGCAAATCTTTCAAAACGAAGATTGTTGCCGTTTGAAGATATAACCATGTCGGCTAAATGTAAGGTTTTAACTTCGGCCTTGCCTTTTATTAGGCTTCTTTCTGGAAGTAGAGGTTTTCTCTTGTTCTGGTTATCTTTTGGCATTACTGGTTCTCCATGCCACTTATATCAGCATCTTCAAATGCACCTATAAATTCAAGGATGTCTTCATAAATTTCATCGCCTGTAGGTTCGTCTTGAGCGATTTTAAGGTACATCAAGGTTACGGACTCTTCACCGTGTCCAAGGCAATCACTAACTAAAGCAAGTGCCTTGTCAGGAGTTACATGCCTCAAAAGGAGTCTAAAAAGTGAAACCGCAAATGTAGCTCTAAGATTGTGTATAGTTGCTGTTAGGTTAAGCCCAGACAACATATTTACAGTGGCTCTGATTTCATTCCATCTGGCGTTGGTTTCGGGCAGCTTAGTGAAAAGTGGAACACCAGTTTGGCTAATGAATAAATACTCTTTTGTGTCATCTACTCCATCCTCCCCATCAAAGTATCCTAGTTCGCCTTTTTGACGCTTAAGTTCACAATGTTCTTTGAATTTTGAGATACGCTTCTTGTATCTATCGCTTCTAGTGTATTCGTACAAAAGGTGCATAATTCGGTTGGGGATGATTGTTTGCCTAGATTTATTGCCTGATCCAGCGGTTTTTGTTAACGAGCCATATTGACCGCCTACACCAAGCTTCATTGCTTTCTTATCTTCATCAGGCTTTGCCACTTGACCTTTGTGAAGGCTAGCCACTTCTTCCTTTCTAAGCCCTGTGTATCGTGCGACAAGAAAGAACAGGCAATATTCAATTGATAAGTTGGAAGTGGTTGTTTCTCCTCCAACCTTTTTGATAACTCGACGTGTATTAGTGAGAATATCCTCTACGGCAAGCCATTCTTTATTTGTTAGGGGTTTTAAATCTCGCCTGGTTGATGGTAGTGCACCACCTTCATTACGTTTAGACTTTCCAAAATTCAACCGTAGATCTGTTGTGTGTATATCTTTACTCAGGTAGGCACCGATGCTTTTACTGCCGCCCTGGTATTGTATAGAAACAACCTCGTGCTCAAAGGGAGGATTGTTAAACTTGTAGCCATTTCTGATGTGGAAAGAATAAAACTTAACTACAGCCCCCATATATGCAGTTGCTGTAGTTCTGGCTATCGCTTGGTTTGGGGTGTCAGGCTCAAGTACTGCCTTTATTAGAGCTTCTCGGTATTGGTACGTAGCTTTATCACTTTTTCTAAATGGGAATTTATCCCAGCTAGGTCTAGGCAGATCAATAAATTCATCGTAAAGGTCTTCGTCGTATTCAGAGTCCCACAAACGCTGTAATTCTAATAAGAATGAAAAGTAGTGAACTAAGCCTTTACTGTATTGTTCTGACTCTTGCTTATTGTCATTTAGATGGTGTGCTAGTAAAAAGCGATTAACTTGTTCTAGTGGTTCGTAAGAGACTATATCGCCCTTACTGTTTCTACCAACCAAATTCAACAAAACAACTTTTTTAATATGCTTGGGTTGTTGTCGAGAATATTTAATAGATAGTTCACCATTCTCATCAGGCGTTATTAGAGGGGTTCTATACGTGAATGGTTTTATTTCTGTTGTTTTGATCTCGTATATGATTTCCATGTGGTGATATCCAAGTCATTAAGTCTGTAGATACAATAAGGGTAATTCTCACCTTGTCAAACGTGTATAGTTAGAAAGTGGATATAAAGGTGTATGGGTGATT
>NZ_NBOC01000028.1 GCF_002104455.1 Colwellia chukchiensis
GCTTTACTGCTTCTTCTCTGAACTCATCAGTATATTTTCTAGGTTTTCTTCTTTGGGTCATTTTCACACCTTTGTTGCTGGGTTTATTATCCTTCACAAAAGTGTGCGGTTCCATTTAATCAGATCAGCCAGCCTTGAAAACAAAACCAAGTCACCAAAGCCAGAAAAACAAAGCCCCGCGAGTGCGAGGCTTTGGATTCAAAAATCAGCAAATTTTACAGTTATCTTTTGTTTCTAATAACCCTATATCGAATATAATATGTGATCATCCCTATTGAGTTTAAACCGACAATAATCCACTTGGCTTTATCCATATCACTATGAAAAACAGCGGTTATTACAGCAGCACCAATAAAACAAGAAGAGATACTTAACAATAAACGACTATCGCTATTTAACTTAATAGGTACAACAAAAGATATTATTACTAAAAGAGCATATAAGAAAATACTAGTTGTCATGATTTTGCTCTTGAGTTGTCTTCACTTCAATTTTCGGTTCTTCTGTTAAACTGGTTGCTTCAATAGAAACTTCTGTTTTGAATACGTCACCTTTATGAACAGGTTCAACCCCGCCAACTGCCGCAGCAGTTATTCCAGCAGCCGTTACCAAAGGTGCTGTTGGAGGAGCTAAAACGGTAAGAGCTGCACTACTTACTGCTAAAGTAGTATTTGCTACCGCCTCTTTAGAAGATTCCATGTTATCAGCTTGTTCCACTGTTTCCATTTTATTTTCTATTGTAGCCTCTAGTTTAAATTCGAATTTCGGGGAAGACTTAACTACATCAGAGGGATCTGCTACTGCTTTATCTTTTGGATATAAGCTAGCATCTTTTCCATCTGGATCAGTATACTTATAAGGATTATTATTTGCATATGCAAATCTATTGAACCCATGTACTGCATCTCCTTTAGCTAGTTGTTCTAGGTAATCCAAAGGATCATTCGAGTAAAACCGACCTATGACTGGATCATAGTATCGTGCCTGCATATAAAATAATCGGAAATACGATCCTGACTACTTTCTTGTGGAAAAACAAGCGGTTCGCTTATGGAGAGAGCAATTCGTCCTTGGCTGCTTTTAAAAGATCATCCCATCCCTCAGGAGGATGACCAGACTTTAACATCTTTTCGAATACTTTGTAAGCATCTGTTTTGCTACCGTATGCACGTTTATTGTTTTCATCATTTACCCAAGCATAAACGATGACTTTTGATTCTAGGTGATAACGAAAAAACAAACGGTATTGTTGGAAAAACTTTGCCCGAAACCAATGCTTGTTATCATCACCTAATGTGCTTCCTTGGCGAAATTCAGCACTGGTAGGGTCATGTGGTATTAATTCAAAGAGTAGCCTTTGAATAGCAGCTAATCGTTTCGTAGCGTTCTTTTTAAGGTAACCTTTTGGATCTTTTTCACGTAAAGCCTCAACTTGTGATTTAAGATTAAGGTACTGCTCTTTAAACAATGGATGAGTGTAAAGTGTCCAACCATTTACGACCATTGGTATCGTTTTTTGCAAACTTACTCGTCCTCATCCAATAACGGAGCATCTAAATCAATTTCAACACCTTCAACCAACGCATCAACGCTTTCTCGCATACTTGCTGATAACGGTTCTAGTCTTTCAGGGTGAGCCTTCATATCACGCGCTATGAATGATAAAAACTCGCCAAGTACAGGGTCGCTTTCTTGCGCTTCTACACGCGAGATAACAACGCTGCCATCAGACTGTATTGCGTATTTAATTTTGTCTTTCTTGCCTAACTGCAACGCCTGACGTACAGGACTAGGCACCGTAGTTTGATAACGGTCTGTCAGTGTTGACTCAGTTTCTAAAGCAACTTGTGCCATAACAACCTCTATCATTTGCTTTTTTCAATTGTTTTGATTTTAGTATGAATGAAGAGGTAATGCAAATGCATTACCTCTTTTTAAGTGAGCTAGAAAATGCTCAAGTTGCTTAACGCTGAAGGATGGGATTTGCCGTAGACCTCAGCGAGCTTAGTGCGTGAAACATGGGTATAGATTTGTGTGGTGGAAATGTCAGCGTGACCTAACATTTCTTGTACATGACGCAAATCAGCACCATTATCAAGCATTGTCGTAGCAGTAGCGTGGCGGAACAGATAACAAGAGCCAGCACGTTTGATACCCGCCAACATAACATAGCGAGACACCATATCTGACAGCTTATTAGGTTTAAATCGTTTGCCATTATTCGCCAAAAATAATGCGCTACCTGAGCTGATGAATGAAATACGTGGTCTGATTTTACTCAAATAAAACGCAATCCATTCACAGCCGCGTGTGCTGATCGGCACAATACGTTCACGGTCACCTTTGCCTTTACGAACACGCACTTGTTGCTCATTTAAATCAACATCATCAATGTCTAAATTAGCAAGCTCTGTACGACGAATACCTGTCGCAAAGAAGGTTTCCATAATGGCTCTGTCACGCATACCAGTGAAGCCAAACACTAATGATTGATCAAGAATTTTCGAGATCTCAGTTTGTGTAAAAATGGCTTTAGGCAGTGGGCGACCTAATTTGGGCAGCTCAATATTTTCCAGCGTATTTGAACTGAGTAAATCCTTAACATATAGTTTTTCAACAAATGTTTTCACATAAGTCAGGTAGCCACGTTTACTGGCAACCGTCATTGGTTTGCCATCCAAGGGCTTGCGATACTGGTTGAGGTAAAGCATGTAGTCATCCATCAAATCTAAATCAATTTGGTCGATGTCATATACTCCCTTGGTTGCACACCACGCATTGAATTTATCCAATCCGCAGCTTTATTCACAATGGTATCTGGCGAATCACCCTTTGCCTCACAAAGCTTTAGGTAATAAGGAATGTTGTCGCTGATCCGCTTAGTGACAGGCTTTTCCATAAATGACCTCCTTTACAAATGCCAACCCTTCATGAACATAGCCATCGAGCTTAGGTTTTTCCCAGTAAACAACTTCCTGTTGCCAATGGCGAATTCGCTTGCCAAAACGATAACCAACAGCAGAAATGATTTGTCCACGCTCATCCAATTTCGGGAACACTGCACAGCCTCTAAACAGTTCACTGCCAGAGGAGCGTATTAAGCCAACCGTTTGCATAGTGCCACGCATGGCACCACCTGATAAGGAACGAGCTTTAGGAACTTCAGTACCTAAGGTTCTGTCGCAAATACCAGCGTAACTATGATCTCGTAATTCGTCTGGTATACGGGAGGACTCCAGAACAAATTGTTGATACTGCTCGTTGGCTTCAAAGCACTCATGATAATAATCAAACATTTGCTGAATATAGATGTCTTCTAAATTCAACTGCCCCAATACCTGCATATAAGATGGTTGTTGTATATTACTCATTTGCGACCTCCATTAACTCCAAGCTTTCTGCGAATTGAACCACCTTGTTTGCGGTCGATGTGATGAGCATTGTGAACAATGCGATCAAGTACCGAGTCAGCAATAGTGGGGTCCCCAAAAGCTTCATACCAACTCGACATTGGATACTGAGAAGTAATGATCAGTGAACCTTTTTGATCACGCGATTCTATGAACTCAAATAACAAATGTCTTTGAGCAGCATTTAACGGAGCAACGCCCCAGTCATCAATTACAATGACTGAACCACGGTTGAGCTTTTTACAATACTGCGTAAATCGCTCTTCTTTATCCGCTGCCGTTAAAAGCAACAGCAGCTCGTTATATCGGAAAAAGAGAACACTTATACCTGCCATGATAACTTTATTGGCAAGTGCGCAAGCTAAATGTGTTTTTCCAGATCCTGTAGGGCCAGTAAAAACAACATGTTGATTGTTTTGAAGCCAATGTAACTCCGCCAAGTTTTCGACTTTGGCAGGATCTAAACCGGGATGTAGTTTATAATCGATCATGCCAATGACCGCATTAGGCCAACGCAATTTGGCCTGTCGCTGAAGCGTTTTAATGCGTTTATTTAGCGTTGATGACTCCTCCTCTGTGAGAAGATGGTCAAGTCGAGCTAAAAAGCTCTTGTTATCGAAAGCGCTGGAAGAAAACTGGACTTCCAACGCAGCCATAACACCTGTTAATTTGAGCTTCTCGCATTTATCAATCACTTTATCTCTAAGCTTCATGAGAACCTCCGTAGTACGCGCTACCACGCACATTTTCATGGGCTGCGATATATGCAGGTAGATTTTTGATACCGTCCTGCTCAACTTGAGCACGCACAACCAACTCCACATCCGAAACACTTAACATGTCATGTTGAAGCGCATACTCGCATGCATCGTTAAGCACATTGCTGCCTTTTTTATCGCTGAGTTTCATCAGCGCTCGACAACGTTTGCCTATAGCGCGAGAGCGTGGGTTATTTACCTTGGAGTACCAAAGTTCAACCATCTGGTTCACATGTGAACCAGATTCAACAGCCCATGCCAGATTTTTATCCATGTCATTACTTTCAAGATCGGCAAGGTGATCTGGGTGCATATGTTCTTCAAGGATGGTAGCGCCCATCGGCTCATCCGAAAGCTCATGCTCGGCAACAAGCTTGTGCATATGTATCACGCGAAGGTGCGTTAACGTAACGTAAACTTCAACCGTTTCACCATGAATCACCCAAGGCACAGAGTACTCATGCTTACGATATTTAACGGTATATTCAGTCGATACCTGTTGCACCATTTTCTCTACGATCATGTCAAAATCGGTATGAGGCAGAGGATTCAAGACACCTTTTTCATTTTTGTAAAAGAGATCATTGCGTGAGAAATCTAAGCCTTGAAAATTCAGATTATTCAACACTTCTACTTCTTTGCTAAGGTGTTGATTGACTTCTTTAAGGCTAAAGAAATCCCAATCCTGATTCATCGGAATGAGAATGCGTTGAGTAACAAATTTAACGCCAAGTTCAGCAAGTGCCTTATCCTGTGGACGGCCTACACGACAAGAATCCATTAGGCAATTGTAGTGATCACCAAAAGCACTCACATTCTCAACAAAAGTGGGAATGAGACCCGGTTGTGAAACCAGTGCTTTTGCATTATCCATAACAACCACTTCGGTTGCACCACCGTAGTAAATAAACATACGACGCATAGATTCAATCCAATCAGCCGAGGTTTCACCGGGAGTGGCAAAGGCAAAGATCTTTTGACTAGAGCCTAGCACTGCAACAAAGACTTTAACCCATATCTTTTCACCGTTTGCGTTATAGCGAACTTTGGTGCCAGCGTAATCTATATATACGACTTCACCCGCTGCATGGAGCTGTTTCATTGAAAGCTTGCAGCGCTTCAAGATCTTCTTGAGGGTGCGGCAAAAATGTGAATAGCTCATTGCCGACATCGGATCTTCTGCATAATACTCAAGGTAAAGAACTGTTATCGACTTACGCTTTCCTTTTTCCTTAGTACGCTCTTCCACAATATATTGAATTTTCGGTACACGTTTTTTTGCGTTCTTCAAGATATCAGGAAACATCAGCTTAATAAGCGCCTCATCATTGAGCTGTTCAGCCAGTAGGTGATCAACATCGTACTTTTCACAGCGCTTGTTAACTCTCACCATAGAAGAAGGTGATGCATTGGCAAAATCTGCTTGTTTACGAATAGTAATGTCAGGCAGCACGAATTTTGCGCGGATCGCTGCCCGGATTTGAGTTGGTTTTAACATGTGTTATTACCCTTATTTATCTAAAATAAAGGCACAGAGGGGCCAACAAGAAAATAACCAAACTTTCTTGACATGTGGCCCACTTACAACGACACTAACAACATCATCTATGCAAAAGATGTTTTTCAGAAGCCCTAGAGTTGCCGCTCATTATTGGGCTTCTGTCGTTTCTGCGCCAGAAAAAATTATTTACTACTAATACTGCTTAATATCTTTACTAACTAGTCATCTTTTTTCTCCTCGTTAAATGCTTGCTCTGCCAAAAATTGTGCAACGTCTTTTATTAAGGCGAATTTGCCGCGACGATGTGGCATTTCAAATGTGTGTACAGGGAAGACACCTCGCAATATCGCCTGCTTTACCGCATCCACCGAGCGATAATTTAATGCCCGATGTAACTGCTTCAGCGTTAGAATCGAAGACCCATGAAGTTTCAATAAATCTGCTTCAAGGGCTTTTGCCAGTTCCTGTTTTTCGGTCTCACTCAAGTTAAGTCACTCTCCTTTTGGAAATTAGCGGAACTTTTAGCGTAGAATGGGATTCAAGCCAGATCTACGTTGGGCGAGTACAAGCAATCGTTCTAGGTTTAATATGCAGTAACTACTTGATAGGTAATAAATAATTGATTTGATAAAGTTTGATGAAGCTTATGAATTCTGGCGAAAACCCATATACTTATACCAAAAATAAATACAAAAAAAGTTTAAACCGCCTGTCTATCAAGCAGTATAAAAAGTTAAGTACGCCTTTAAAGCGGGTATACACGCAGGTTAACTTTAAGAGTTATTTATCTCAAAAGGGCTACCATTCTATTGCAGAATTCATCAGGCACTTGCATACAATTGAACGACATCATTATTCTGAACCGACAAAAATAGACAATGATATAACCCATTTAGAATTTGAAACGGGGTACTGGTACAAATTGGCAAAGGGACAGTCAATTCAAAAGCCATCAAAGATTTTCCAAGTAAATGATGCGGTAGGCTTTTATGAGCTGTTTGGGCGCGTGCATCCTTTCTGGAATTTATTAAACCGAAGAGCCAGAGTGCAAAATTGTGCATTTCAATTGCCTGATGAAATGAAAAAACGGATTTTTAAAACACATCATTTTCCTAACGGCTTATCGACAGAAAGGTTCATCGACAACCTAAAGCAAATAAATCCCGCGCAACTCAACAATCTATATGCCACCAAATCAATTGATTCACTGCTTGCCTTGATGGTGATGTGTGTTGCTCATCAATATCGTGGGGGGAGAAAAACCAGTCGAAAAGTTGAGAAATACTTTTACGCTCAGTTTCTCTATTTGATGGTATTTAAATATGACATTAAGTTGATACTTGAGCTTTACGTTTATATTTTCTTTTTGCTTGAATCCAATTCGTTGTTCAAAACGAGCAATACAAATAAACCGCTAGATGTTGACCAGTTGTTTATCGACCAAGCATTTGTTAAATCATTAATCAAATCGACCGAATCACTTAGTAATAAAGAACAAGAAGAAAAGCTCAGTCAAAAGATCATGACTTACTTAAATAAGCAGAAAACTCATCCTTATTTTCATGCCTACGGTAAATAACCAAAACTACCGATTTGAGCCGTGATTAATTTAATAATTATTATTTTTGTTTCATTCCTATGCAATTCTTGTTTCAGGGGGAATAACGCCATCGTATCACCAAGATGAAATTAGGTGTGTCTTTTTGAGGTAATATATACCTGTAAAATGACGTCAGAATGACACAGTTCAGTTCTCCAATTGGCACACAAAAAGCTATTCAGGTGACACTAGAATTGCACCAGAATGAAACACTCCTATAAATCGGTCAAAAACCGTAATTAATTATTGTGAAATTAATAGGTTGCAATATCTATATTTTCCCGACTGTTAGCTTAACAGCAGTCCTTCGCCAACGCCTATTTCAAGTGAAAAAAAACGATATTAGATCCATGCTTTCAATATTTTTTTAACTGAAACTTTTCTATGATCATCGTAAATTCTCATGGAGTTTAAATCATGAATACAACGGTTAAAGATTGGTACATCGTCTCTATTTTTGATGATGAGGAATTGATTGGCAAAATCCTCTGGGGCACTTGCGAAGAAGATGAGACTTACCGATTTTCACCGGGCAGCTATATCAGTACATCAAATATTGAAAAGATTTTTCCTAACAAAAGATTAATCATTACAGCAAGTGGCAGTTTCTATAATGTGATCGGCAGTGGTGATGTTGCACAGGTGCAACTAAAAGACTTGGAACTCCTTCGCCACGGCTTCAGTCCTGATCAGATCACCCAATTGAATTTGGCACCAAACGGATTTTTTCATTGAGCAGCTTAGCCAGATAAAACAAAGCCCCGCGAGGGCAAACCTTCTGGTAAGCACTGGGCGAGGCTTTGGATTCAAACGTGAGTTTACTAGGGCAACTCAAAGAACTTTCTATGTCGATGGATACGGCACAATTTTCCGTTACAAAACTCTAATTTCAATGTGTTGAAAAACGATGCATCTACATAAAACTGCCAAAGTTCCTGTTTTTCAAATTGCTCATAACCTACATCATGAAAAAGCGGTTTTATCATCACATCAAAATCAGTATCAGTTGCTACAAATTTAGCCATTTGTGAGTTGGATTTAACTTGTACAAAAGCTGAACCGTTTTTTCCACCTAGGTCTTTCAAAGCTGTATTCAGTTTGCTATAAGCTTCTTTCTTTGTATCACCGATATTGAAACCATAACCAGAACCAGTTGTGATTGTTTCATTAATATACGTTATCCAGAGATAAGCTGGATAAGCTAGCAATAAGATTGCTACCGTGACTACTATCCCTTTCATTGACATTTAATTATTCTCTCTAAATTCGACTCTTTCATGTTGACCCGCTCCCGGTTGATTTTGTCCGTTGTCTACTCTCGGAGCACCACCATCGGCTCTATTGGCTATGGCCCCCGCGGCCGAATTACTGTTAACTCCGCCTTGTATAGCTGGAATAGCACTATATTCTTGGCCACCTTGAACGGAATCAGCTATCGCTGCAACAGCCTCATCTGTCGCATCTATTTGTCTGAACGATGCTTCAGAACCTTCTGTAGATAGGCTTTGCCAAGCGGCTGTATCAGTTTGCAAAGTTCCTGCCGAAAACCCTTCTGTATTTGCATTGACTTCACCCATAGTATCATTTCCAACATCACCAAAAAACCTAACTGTTCCGTTAGGGTCACCCGGAGAATCTGCATTGTGAACTATAAAGTTGTGATTTCCAGCATTACCCAAAAATCCTTTTAGAGGTCTGCTGACCAAGAAAGAATCAAAACCATCTGGGTCGATATATTTATATGGATTGTTATTAGCATATGAGTACCTATTGAATCCATGAATATCCCCTTTGCTCATGTGACCCAATGTATCTAAGGGATCATTTGAGTAAAACCGACCGATGACTGGATCATAGTATCGTGCCTGCATATAAATTAGTACGATTTACGAACCAATATACTTTTCAAGTATCCTTTTTTGAGAAACCGAGCATTTATAGTAAAGCGACTCTTTCAATAATGAGATCACATAATTCATTGTCTGATAAATCACGAGCATCAATGTAACCGTCCGTGGGACGAATATGGCTTAACTCAAAATCATCTAATTTGATATACATGACTTTGCTAGCCTCCTTGCCCGAAATTAGCTCTTGAACAAATTCCCACTCAATTCCACACCACATTTTCTCGGTATATTCTTTACACAAAAAAACGACTATTAGTTCGGAATTGAATTCATATACACTTTTAAGCAAGTTTGCCAAATCTGGTCTTGCAAGTTGGGATGAGTACTTAAAATCATAGAAAACAGTGCCTTTACCAAGCTTCTTTTCCAGCAATTCAAATACGTTAGATATTACTTGTCTTTGCTCTCCCGGAAACGACAAAGCAACTTTAAAGCATATGTTTTCGATACTGTGTTTAGACTTTTTAATTTGTGGCTCTTCTAATAATGCTTCTAAAGCCTGTAAAGATAATGCGAAAGGTTCTGGCTCAATCCTTTGTAACTTCTCTTTTTCGGGCTTAATCTGTGACACAAAATAGAGTAAATAATTTAGCCAAACGGCTAATTGATGGTCATTGGTAACGGATACAGGCTTTCCTGTAGTCGCAAGACTGTCGGCTATTTCACCAACAACCCTAGACTTTAAAAAGTAAGATTCTTTTTCATTAAATAAGCCGCCAGCTCTGGTAGCCATTCGAACAAACAATGGGCACTTCTCACCTTCAAGTACGGCAAAAGCTGAAAGCGATGATCCTCTCATTCCCCACTGAAGATCACTATTTTTAATGTTTTCAATAAACTCCAATGAAGAATCAGGATTATCAAATGAACCGTAATATTGCCAAAGCATTATTGAATGATTAGGAGACTTGAATGTATCTTTTTTTTCTGGGAGTTTCTGCTCAAAGTAATACATCGAAAAGCTTAAATCATGAAATTTATTAGCCTCTTGCTCGAAAGCTGATATAAGTCTTGTAATTTCCTTTTTCTTTTTCTTAAGCGACATATTTCCCCAAAGTTATTGTATTGCGGCTGCTAAAAGCCAGCCGCTCTTTTTGCTTAGTATTTATTTCGGATATTTATAGCTTCTTCTAACCAATCAGCTAAATTTTCCTTTATGTGATTATAAACACCTTGACTAGTTGTTTGAGTGGGTTTCTTCAATTTAACTATTGAAGACAAGCTTTTATCGCCAATTTTAAAATCATCAAACGGGTTACGCCCTTCGCCTGCCTGACTTCCAGCCGAATCTTTAAGTTTATGAATCTGAACCCCAACTACACCTTTGCCATCATTCCATGCTTTTTCAATTTCATACTTAATCCACTTTCTACCAGCAGTTTTTTCACCAACTAAGACAATGAGACATGATTTTCCTTTCATTTGATCGTCAATCCAATTTTGAATGGCTTTGTCACCGCCTTTTTTCACTGATTCCCAATCATTATCAGTTGCAGGCTTGTTTCCCTCGACAGCTCCCATATTACGGACTGTTGAAGCTCTCCAGTTGTCATTTAAATAGTGAAAACTATAAAAAGCTTTTCTCGCCATGTGATACTCCTTTATTTATTTAGTGCGTTAATGAATTCTATTAATTTAGCAATTTTGTCTGCTAGTTTCGTTTTGCTATCTGCAAGAATTTTCAAGTATTTCACCGCCATGTCAGGATTTGCATAATACTTTTCTGGCTGTGAAATAATTAATTCGTAAATAGTTCGAGATGCATACTCAGTAGCAGCTACAGGAATGCAGATATTGCCGTTTTCGTGCGATATTTCGAACTCCCTGATGACCCCATTAGCTTCTATAATCTGATCTTCTTTAGCCTTATTACCAAACACGAAAATTGATATACCACATAAAGATATCATTTTCTGTCGATAATCTTCCCAAAGTTGGGGTAACTCGGATTTTCCAGATTTGAATTGAGGGAAAGGTCTCAAGACCAACTGAGATTCAGAATATTTCAAAGGTTTTGAATAAATTGCTTCTAATGCCCCATTAATAACAGAACTACCAACTCCCCAACCAAATCCATTTACTACTCTGAGGTTATTTTCAATTAAGGCGTTTGACATTTTATGAATGAACTCTACAGCCTCAAACCTTTCGTATGGCGCATAAATTTCTGCGCTACCAGAGATAAACACGCTTCTTTTTTTGTAACGTTTTTCAATCTCTTTTAGTATTGATCTGATTAAATAGAACCGCACACTTTTATGATGGATAATTAATCCATTAATAAAGGTGTGAAAATGACGCAAAGAAGAAAACCAAGAAATTATACAGATGAGTTCAGAGAAGAAGCAGTAAAACTGGTCACTGAACAAGGCTATACCGTAACAGAAGCT
>NZ_NBOC01000029.1 GCF_002104455.1 Colwellia chukchiensis
CGAAATAACAAGGCCGATAGTGGATGATTAGGCTCCAAGCTGAAAGTAAACCACCTCCGCAGCCATTTATTGGTGTGGTCTACAGAGGATTATGTCTTTTTAGAGGGGAAAATCCCTAGAACCCCACCTTGAGACAGAACGCGCCTTGGTCAGAATCCCAGTCGCTGGGCGGGTTTGCGCCTACGCTCTTGACCCCCACGAGGTCTGGAAAGGGTACGACAACGCCAAAGAATACGCGGCCTTCGTGACCAAGACGCTGGTCAACAAGGACGGCGATATTAAGCGCCGGATCATGTCGATGTTTAGCCCAGAGGAACGCCCAGACGACAGGGAGTGACGGGCACTGGCTGGCAATGTCTAGCAACGGCAGGCATTTCGGCTGAGGGTAAAAGAACTTTCCGCTAAGCGATAGACTGTATGTAAACACAGTATTGCAAGGACGCGGAACATGCCTCATGTGGCGGCCAGGACGGCCAGCCGGGATCGGGATACTGGTCGTTACCAGAGCCACCGACCCGAGCAAACCCTTCTCTATCAGATCGTTGACGAGTATTACCCGGCATTCGCTGCGCTTATGGCAGAGCAGGGAAAGGAATTGCCGGGCTATGTGCAACGGGAATTTGAAGAATTTCTCCAATGCGGGCGGCTGGAGCATGGCTTTCTACGGGTTCGCTGCGAGTCTTGCCACGCCGAGCACCTGGTCGCTTTCAGCTGTAAGCGTCGCGGTTTCTGCCCGAGCTGTGGGGCGCGGCGGATGGCCGAAAGTGCCGCCTTGCTGGTTGATGAAGTACTGCCTGAACAACCCATGCGTCAGTGGGTGTTGAGCTTCCCGTTTCAGCTGCGTTTCCTGTTTGCCAGCCGGCCCGAGATCATGGGGTGGGTGCTGGGCATCGTTTACCGCGTCATTGCCACGCACCTGGTCAAGAAAGCGGGCCATACCCACCAAGTGGCCAAGACGGGCGCGGTCACCCTGATCCAGCGTTTTGGATCGGCGCTCAATCTGAATGTTCACTTCCACATGCTGTTTCTCGACGGTGTGTATGTCGAGCAATCCCACGGCTCAGCGCGTTTCCGCTGGGTCAAGGCGCCGACCAGCCCAGAGCTCACCCAGCTGACGCACACCATCGCCCACCGGGTGGGTCGCTATCTGGAACGGCAAGGCCTGCTGGAACGGGATGTCGAAAACAGCTATCTGGCCTCGGATGCGGTGGATGACGACCCGATGACACCCCTGCTGGGGCACTCGATCACTTACCGTATCGCTGTCGGTTCACAGGCGGGGCGAAAGGTGTTCACTTTGCAAACTCTGCCGACCAGTGGTGATCCGTTCGGTGACGGGATTGGCAAGGTAGCCGGGTCCAGCCTGCACGCCGGCGTGGCGGCCAGGGCCGATGAACGCAAGAAGCTCGAACGGCTGTGCCGGTACATCAGCCGCCCGGCGGTATCCGAGAAGCGGCTGTCGTTAACACGAGGCGGCAACGTGCGCTACCAGCTCAAGACGCCGTACCGGGACGGCACCACGCACGTCATTTTCGAACCATTGGATTTCATTGCAAGGCTGGCCGCCCTGGTACCGAAGCCCAGAGTCAACCTAACCCGCTTCCACGGGGTGTTCGCACCCAACAGTCGGCACCGGGCGTTGGTCACGCCGGCAAAACGGGGCAGGGGCAACAAGGTCAGGGTGGCTGATGAACCGGCAACACCAGCACAACGGCGAGCGTCGATGACATGGGCGCAACGGCTCAAGCGTGTTTTCAATATCGACATCGAGACCTGCAGCGGCTGCGGCGGCGCCATGAAAGTCATCGCCTGCATTGAAGACCCTATAGTGATCAAGCAGATCCTTGATCACCTGAAGCACAAAGCCGAAACCAGCGGGACCAGGGCGTTACCCGAAAGCCGGGCGCCACCGGCTGAGCTGCTCCTGGGTCTGTTTGACTGACGAGCCTGAAGGCCAACGATACCAATCAAAATGCTGCGTTCACAGCGCCGCGGCAGGGATCCGCCGTGCTGGTTGTCGGAAAAGGAGCCGCTAGTGGGAAAGAGGAGGGTAAATTTTCAGCGTTGCTGGCTCCCCGTCAGCCGGATTGGGTTGCATCGCAGGGGTGTCGAAAGAGTCAACTGCGGTCCAAAGCTGTTGGACTTGGGTGAAAAGGGCGTTTATTCTTCCTATACGTGCCGCGTTCCAGGCGGCGACTATGAGGGCTATGTCGATGCCCATGTGCGCCGGCTGGAGGCGCTACGCCGGGCCGGTATCGTCGAGCGGATCGACGCCGACCAATGGCGCATCCCCGATGATCTGGTCAGCCGTGCCGCCGCCCATGACGCCGGCCGAGACAGTCAGGCCAGCGTTCGCGTCCTTTCCCCGGTCGATCTGAACAAACAGATCGGATCGGACGGCGCGACCTGGCTGGACCGGCGGCTGATCCACGGCGAGACGGCCGACCTTGCGCCAACCGGCTTCGGGCAACAAGTCCGCGAAGCCATGGACCAGCGCCGCGAGCACCATATCGAACAGGGCGACGCCACCCGCAGCCGGGACAGCCGCGTCTTCTACCGGCGCAACCTTCTCGCCATCCTGCGGGAGCGCGAGGTAGCCGGCGTCGGATCGGATATGGCTTTGAGTAAGGGCCTGCCGTTCCGCGCCGCCACGGACGGCGAGAGCGTCAGCGGCAAGTTTACCGGAACCGTGCATCTATCGAGCGGCAAGTTCGCCGTGGTCGAGAAATCCCATGAGTTCACCCTTGTCCCGTGGCGGCCGATCATCGACCGCCAACTCGGCCGCGAGGTTATGGGCATCGTGCAGGGCGGGTCGGTGTCGTGGCAGTTAGGGCGGCAGAGGGGGCTGGAACGCTGAGTGCGCCCATGCCGCATTGCGAAGCAAAAGATAATCGGATAAAATGTAGCAATTCATATTCGTAAGCGTGGAGTAATCAGATGGGAAATTCCAAGTCAGCAGACAAGTAAGCCGCAACAACCAGTATTGTTGTTGCGGCGCTCTGTAAGGCTAGTCTCATCTGATTGCTGACGAGCAGACGTCGCCCGGTATTCCTTAATCGAGGGTTGATTCGTCATGACCACCACACGCCCCGCGTGGGCCTATACGCTGCCGGCAGCACTGCTGCTGATGGCTCCTTTCGACATCCTCGCTTCACTGGCGATGGATATTTATCTCCCTGTCGTTCCAGCGATGCCCGGCATCCTGAACACGACGCCCGCTATGATCCAACTCACGTTGAGCCTCTATATGGTGATGCTCGGCGTGGGCCAGGTGATTTTTGGTCCGCTCTCAGACAGAATCGGGCGACGGCCAATTCTACTTGCGGGCGCAACGGCTTTCGTCATTGCGTCTCTGGGAGCAGCTTGGTCTTCAACTGCACCGGCCTTTGTCGCTTTCCGTCTACTTCAAGCAGTGGGCGCGTCGGCCATGCTGGTGGCGACGTTCGCGACGGTTCGCGACGTTTATGCCAACCGTCCTGAGGGTGTCGTCATCTACGGCCTTTTCAGTTCGATGCTGGCGTTCGTGCCTGCGCTCGGCCCTATCGCCGGAGCATTGATCGGCGAGTTCTTGGGATGGCAGGCGATATTCATTACTTTGGCTATACTGGCGATGCTCGCACTCCTAAATGCGGGTTTCAGGTGGCACGAAACCCGCCCTCTGGATCAAGTCAAGACGCGCCGATCTGTCTTGCCGATCTTCGCGAGTCCGGCTTTTTGGGTTTACACTGTCGGCTTTAGCGCCGGTATGGGCACCTTCTTCGTCTTCTTCTCGACGGCTCCCCGTGTGCTCATAGGCCAAGCGGAATATTCCGAGATCGGATTCAGCTTTGCCTTCGCCACTGTCGCGCTTGTAATGATCGTGACAACCCGTTTCGCGAAGTCCTTTGTCGCCAGATGGGGCATCGCAGGATGCGTGGCGCGTGGGATGGCGTTGCTTGTTTGCGGAGCGGTCCTGTTGGGGATCGGCGAACTTTACGGCTCGCCGTCATTCCTCACCTTCATCCTACCGATGTGGGTTGTCGCGGTCGGTATTGTCTTCACGGTGTCCGTTACCGCGAACGGCGCTTTGGCAGAGTTCGACGACATCGCGGGATCAGCGGTCGCGTTCTACTTCTGCGTTCAAAGCCTGATAGTCAGCATTGTCGGGACATTGGCGGTGGCACTTTTAAACGGTGACACAGCGTGGCCCGTGATCTGTTACGCCACGGCGATGGCGGTACTGGTTTCGTTGGGGCTGGTGCTCCTTCGGCTCCGTGGGGCTGCCACCGAGAAGTCGCCAGTCGTCTAACCGACGACTGGTAGCAGGCCCGCTCCGATGCGGCGCACTAACCATCGAAACCTCGTGAATGTCGGTATCCTGTCTGGCAGGATACCGCTCATTTCCCTTGTTCAGTTCATCGCCGTCGCCGAGCATCTGAATTTTCGGCATGCGGCCAAGGCACTTGGTATCAGCCAGTCGAGCGTCAGCGCGCGTGTGAAAGCGCTGGAGGATAACCTTGGTGTCCTGCTATTTGAGCGCCATGCGCGGGGCGTTCGGCTAACAGACGCAGGCAGGCACTTCATGGAGCGTGTCACGGCGGGTGTCGATCAACTCGATCACGCAGTGAAGACCGCGGAGTGACGGGCACTGGCTGGCAATGTCTAGCAACGGCAGGCATTTCGGCTGAGGGTAAAAGAACTTTCCGCTAAGCGATAGACTGTATGTAAACACAGTATTGCAAGGACGCGGAACATGCCTCATGTGGCGGCCAGGACGGCCAGCCGGGATCGGGATACTGGTCGTTACCAGAGCCACCGACCCGAGCAAACCCTTCTCTATCAGATCGTTGACGAGTATTACCCGGCATTCGCTGCGCTTATGGCAGAGCAGGGAAAGGAATTGCCGGGCTATGTGCAACGGGAATTTGAAGAATTTCTCCAATGCGGGCGGCTGGAGCATGGCTTTCTACGGGTTCGCTGCGAGTCTTGCCACGCCGAGCACCTGGTCGCTTTCAGCTGTAAGCGTCGCGGTTTCTGCCCGAGCTGTGGGGCGCGGCGGATGGCCGAAAGTGCCGCCTTGCTGGTTGATGAAGTACTGCCTGAACAACCCATGCGTCAGTGGGTGTTGAGCTTCCCGTTTCAGCTGCGTTTCCTGTTTGCCAGCCGGCCCGAGATCATGGGGTGGGTGCTGGGCATCGTTTACCGCGTCATTGCCACGCACCTGGTCAAGAAAGCGGGCCATACCCACCAAGTGGCCAAGACGGGCGCGGTCACCCTGATCCAGCGTTTTGGATCGGCGCTCAATCTGAATGTTCACTTCCACATGCTGTTTCTCGACGGTGTGTATGTCGAGCAATCCCACGGCTCAGCGCGTTTCCGCTGGGTCAAGGCGCCGACCAGCCCAGAGCTCACCCAGCTGACGCACACCATCGCCCACCGGGTGGGTCGCTATCTGGAACGGCAAGGCCTGCTGGAACGGGATGTCGAAAACAGCTATCTGGCCTCGGATGCGGTGGATGACGACCCGATGACACCCCTGCTGGGGCACTCGATCACTTACCGTATCGCTGTCGGTTCACAGGCGGGGCGAAAGGTGTTCACTTTGCAAACTCTGCCGACCAGTGGTGATCCGTTCGGTGACGGGATTGGCAAGGTAGCCGGGTCCAGCCTGCACGCCGGCGTGGCGGCCAGGGCCGATGAACGCAAGAAGCTCGAACGGCTGTGCCGGTACATCAGCCGCCCGGCGGTATCCGAGAAGCGGCTGTCGTTAACACGAGGCGGCAACGTGCGCTACCAGCTCAAGACGCCGTACCGGGACGGCACCACGCACGTCATTTTCGAACCATTGGATTTCATTGCAAGGCTGGCCGCCCTGGTACCGAAGCCCAGAGTCAACCTAACCCGCTTCCACGGGGTGTTCGCACCCAACAGTCGGCACCGGGCGTTGGTCACGCCGGCAAAACGGGGCAGGGGCAACAAGGTCAGGGTGGCTGATGAACCGGCAACACCAGCACAACGGCGAGCGTCGATGACATGGGCGCAACGGCTCAAGCGTGTTTTCAATATCGACATCGAGACCTGCAGCGGCTGCGGCGGCGCCATGAAAGTCATCGCCTGCATTGAAGACCCTATAGTGATCAAGCAGATCCTTGATCACCTGAAGCACAAAGCCGAAACCAGCGGGACCAGGGCGTTACCCGAAAGCCGGGCGCCACCGGCTGAGCTGCTCCTGGGTCTGTTTGACTGACGAGCCTGAAGGCCAACGATACCAATCAAAATGCTGCGTTCACAGCGCCGCGGCAGGGATCCGCCGTGCTGGTTGTCGGAAAAGGAGCCGCTAGTGGGAAAGAGGAGGGTAAATTTTCAGCGTTGCTGGCTCCCCGTCAGCCGGATTGGGTTGCATCGCAGGGGTGTCGAAAGAGTCAACTGCGGTCCAAAGCTGTTGGACTTGGGTGAAAAGGGCGTTTATTCTTCCTATACGTTGACCCGATTAAGGTGTCAGCCCCTACTAAAAAAAATCTACTCAACACCTAACTGTAATTTTGCAGAACTAAGATGAATTTCATCTTGTGTTTCTAAAGCAAAATATCCATAAGCTAGAGGTGCGGCAGCAGCTCGTTCAACTGCTTGTTCAAACAGTTTATCCCATACTTCTCCACCTTGTTTTTCGTATGCCGCAATTAAATTTTTCAGACTTTCTTCACCGAAAACAGTAACGTGACCTGAAAAATCTTGTGCTATATCGCTGACTTGTGCAGTTGACCAATCAATAATTCCACAAACTTCTCCATTATGATGAGTAAGTGTATGACCTGCATACAAATCACCGTGAATGAATTTTGTAAAATTCGGCCATAAGGCATCATTATCCAGCCATTTTTGGTACCGAAGTTCTAATTCGGCATTTATCCCTAATTCAGATTTCACCAAAATCAATCTTTCAGAAATCTCATTTCTAACCTGTTCAGGTGTCAAAATTTTTAGATTATTACGAAGTACTTCTTCCGTAGGAATTGAATGAAGTTCTATAAGTGCTTTCGCTAATGATGGTATATAAAGGTCGTTTTCTTTAGACATATTCCAGGTTACTTCATAAGTCTCCGCATCATAAGTAAGTGCAGGTTTTCCATCGAGCAAAGGATAGGCTACCAGTTTTTCATTAGCTATACGCCAATCAGGAACTTGAACCGAAAGGTATTTCGACACCAATTGAAGAATGCGTTTCTCATTCGCAATCTGTTCGCCTAAGGTTGTTCTTCTTGGAATACGCAACAACCACTTTGTGCCATCCCTATCTGTAGCGAAACCAACCTTAAAATCAATTCCCATTTCATTAAAACTCATTTCATCCGAAAGAATTAACCCATTTCTTTCCGCTAATTTTTGAATATCTCTATTTTTCATTTTTTTAAATATTTTTGATTTTACCTAATTGCATTAAGTTGCGAGTGCTAAACGAAAGAATACCCACAAGGATTGCCAAACAACCGCTTATGATAAACGTAATGTTTACACCAATAACTTCTGCAATCAGGCCTGTGAATAATAAACCGATTACACTTGGCAAAACTGCCAAACTATAATAAAGTGAAAATACACGTCCTAATTTTTCAGGACTTACCTCTGTTTGTACAATTGCTGTAAAACAGCCATTGAAAACAGACAGGCTGATACCGCCAATGGCTGTTACCATCACAAATCCTACAAACCAACTTGCAGGTAACACACCACTCAAAATAAATGTAAGTCCCAATAATACATACATAACATTGACTGCGACTACTTTTGAGCCTTTCAATTTGAAAATACTCAGGATGACACCGCCAATAAGCATACCTCCGCCCCAAACCACTTCTACAATTCCTATCTCCCATTTTCCTCCTGCAAAATGCCCTGTTGTGAGCAACGGAAACATAATGGCAGCTGGCATTATAACAAAGGTTATCGCCATTGCATAAAGAAAAAGATAACGCAAACCTTTGTTTTTTGAAACAGTCTGAAACCCTTCCGAAAATTCTGTAGCAATAGAATGTGCAGACGATTTTGACTTCGCAACCACATTGGGAATTTTCACCATCACGAGTGAAAGAATAGCCAGCAATGCTCCAATCAAATCCAAGTACAATACTTTTGAAATAGGAAGATAAGCAATGGCTAATGTGCCAATGGCAGGACCACCAATACTGCAAACCGAATGTAACACCTGATTAATTCCTGCTACCTTTATCAATTCATTTTGGGGTACAATCAGCGGAGCAATTGCCTGTAGTGCCGGAGCGTGAAAAGCATTACCAACAGAGCGTAAACCCAATAAAATGTATATCCATATAAGATTAACATTTTCATTTTGTAAAATGACGAGTAACAAAAGGGCACAGAGAGCTATAAAAGCATCCGAAAAAATCATTACATATTTACGATTGAGACGGTCAACATATACACCTGCTATTAAGCCTATCAATGCTTGAGGCAACATAGCTGCTATTCCTGCGTAGGCTAAAACTTCGGCTGACTTGTACTCCAGACTAAGCCATATAACAATAGCAAACTGAACAGCATAACTTGTAAGCATTGAAGCAAACTGTCCAGCCCATATAAACATATAGGTCTTAAACCATTTACGGTTTTCCATAAAAACTTGATTAAATTATACAACAAAATAATTGTAGCATAATACTAATAGAGTACTATACCATAAAAGTGGGTTTTGAAGAGAATTACCCTAATAATTATTTAATCCAAGGCTTTGCCACGTGTTGTATACTTTTTGGAAGTGAAGCCACAAAAGTACAAATTATTATCTCAAAAAATAAGCTATTTTATCAAAATTAAGCCCAGCAGCTAACATGAACTCGGGTCGCCCTCAAAGGGGACATGCCTGCTGAACCGCGAATATAGAGAAATATCCCGAATGTGCAGTTAACGAATTCTTGCGGTTTCTTTCAGCGCCGCCAATACCGCCAGCCCGTCGCGCAAGGGGCGCGGCTCGTGTGTGCGGATGAAGTCAGCTCCACCTGCGGCGGCGGCAAGCTCTGCAGCGAGTGTCGCGGCCCCGACATCCCCCGGACCACGGCCTGTGAGCGCGCGCAGAAAGGATTTGCGCGAAACAGACAGAAGCACCGGCAAATCGAAGCGCAGCCGCAATTCATCGAACCGCGCCAGCACCGAGAGCGAGGTTTCGGGAGCAGCCCCCAGAAAAAACCCCATGCCGGGATCAAGGACAAGGCGGTTGCGTTTGATACCGGCACCCGTCAGCGCCGCGATGCGCGCGTCAAAGAACGCCGCAATGTGATCCATGATGTCGCCAGCGGGTGCCTCGCGCCGATCTGCCTGCCCGTCTTGCACCGAATGCATAACGACGAGTTTGGCAGATGATTTCGCCAATTGCGGATAGAACGCAGCGTCTGGAAAACCGCGAATATCATTGAGATAGGCCACACCACGCGACAAGGCATAGGCTTGCGTCGCGGGTTGATAACTGTCGAGCGAGACGGGAATGCCATCTGCCTTGAGCGCGTCCAGCACCGGCGCGATACGCGCGATTTCTGTGTCGGACGAAACAGGCGCGGCGTCGGGATTGCTGGATGCCGGACCGAGGTCGATCACATCTGCCCCCTCGGCCATCAGCTTACGCGCCTGCGCAATGGCTGCGTCTGGCGCCAGATACCGGCCTCCATCGGAGAAACTGTCCGAGGTTATGTTGACGATGCCGAAAATGATGAGCGATTTATTCATGGGGGCTTCTATAATAATAATAATCGAGCATGAGTCTCATACGGATGCTCGGGTCGAAAGGGAATCCCCAGGCGAGTAACCTGTTTGCGGTGATCCATTAGCTGCAGGAGCAGAATAGCATACATCTGGAAGCAAAGCCAGGAAAGCGGCCTATGGAGCTGTGCGGCAGCGCTCAGTAGGCAATTTTTCAAAATATTGTTAAGCCTTTTCTGAGCATGGTATTTTTCATGGTATTACCAATTAGCAGGAAAATAAGCCATTGAATATAAAAGATAAAAATGTCTTGTTTACAATAGAGTGGGATACAGACACGCTTGATATGTTTGGAGATGGGGTTCTAGGGATTTTCCCCTCTAAAAAGACTTAATCCTCTGTAGACCACACCAATAAATGGCTGCGGAGGTGGGTTACTACTTATAAGTGTGGCAAATTAGGTAAATATCGTACATTTAATAC
>NZ_NBOC01000003.1 GCF_002104455.1 Colwellia chukchiensis
GTTTATCAACAAGGGATTTCCAATCATCAAGTGTTCTGCGTTGCATAGGTTGCTCCAAGAAAAAATATTAGAGCAACTTTAAATTGAAAGGTTAATTCAGGAAATGTGCAGTTGGCCGGACGTTTACAACGCTTCAAGTCATTATCTTGCCTGCAAAAAAAAGCCATGACAATGTCATGGCTTTGTTCCGCGTTGTCATTACCAAGCTTTTGCCAGTAATTACTTCGCTTTTTTAGCATCTTTTAAGTAATTAAAAAAGTCGCTATCAGGTTTCACTACCATGATATCGCTTTTTGAATTAAAGCTATTTTCGTACGCTTCTAAACTACGGAAGAAGTTATAAAACTCTGCATCTTGGCTATAGCTATCAGCATAAACCTTAGCCGCTAATGCATCACCTTCACCGCGAATCTCTTGCGCATTTTTTTGTGCTGTCGCTAACATGACTGTCACTTTAGCATCTATGGTTGCACGAATGATTTCTGCCTGCTCTTGACCTTGAGAGCGGTGCTCTTTAGCTACTGCCGTACGCTCTGCACGCATACGCTCATAGATAGAGTTACTCACTTCAAGTGGCAAGTTAATGGCTTTAATCCGCACATCAATCACTTCAATACCCAAGTCTTCACGACTACTTTTCGCACTCTCTAACGCTTTGGCCATAATGCCATCGCGATCGCCAGAAACAATTTCTTTTATCGTACGAGTACCTATTTCTGTTCTTAAACCGTTGTTAACTTTTTGTTTTAATAACGCGCGTGCATTTTCAATAGAGCCTGATGTACGCAAGTAATAGGTTGAAAAGTCAACGATACGCCACTTGACAAAAGAGTCGACCATTAAGTCTTTCTTTTCTGAGGTTACAAAACGATCCGCGGCTTCATCTAAGGTTTGAATACGCGCATCTATTTTGCGTACCGTGTTAATAAACGGAAATTTAAAGTGCAGACCGGGTTCATATACTTTCATATCGCCGGTCGTGCTGTCACGGGTAATTTTTGAAAACTGGAAAACAATACCGCGTTGACCTTCAAAAACTACAAATACCGAAGATACCGTCAGCACTAATATTAGGGCGATGATTGCCATTATAAAATTCTTCATAGCTTAATCTCTCCCACTATTGAAGCGGTCAGTACGACCGGATAATGCTGGTGCACTATTATTGTTGCTGGTTGAGTTTTGATTTATCGTTGGTGTTGGCGACTGAATTACTCGTTGCCCCCCTGATTGCTGTTGCATAATTTTATCTAACGGCAAGTACATCATGTTATTACCACCATCAACATCAACCATTACCTTGCTGGTATTACGATAAATGTTTTCCATGGTCGCTAAATACATACGTTGACGTGTCACTTCTGGTGCTGCTTGGTACTCAGGCAGCAATTTGTTAAAACGTGCAACCGCACCTTCCGCATCAAGCAATACTTGTGACTTATAGGCTAAAGCTTCTTGCTCAAGACGTTTTACCCGACCACGAGCGCGCGGCTCAATGCCACGAGCGTATGCTTCTGCTTCGCGTAAGAAGCGTACTTCATCTTCTTGCGCTGCAATAGCATCATCAAAGGCATCTTTAACTTCTTCCGGTGGGCGCGCATCTTTAAAGTTGACATCAACGATGATCAAGCCAAGATTATAAGGTTCGATAATCTCTTCTAGCTCTTGCCATACCGATTGACGCACTGCTTCACGACCACTGGTTAAGATATCATCCATTTTTGCATGACCAATAACATAGCGTAGGGCACTATCAAGTGACTCACTTAAACTTTCGTCAGCATTAGTGACACTGAATATGTAATTACGCGCATCCACAACTCGGTATTGAATTTCCATTTCAACCCGCACCACGTTCTCATCTCTAGTCAGCATAAAGCCTGATGATGGCAAAGCCCGCGTAGTTTGCATGTCAACCGGAATAATCCGATCAACAAAGGTCCACTTCCAGCTTAAGCCTGGCTCCACCATGCCGGCATATTGACCAAAGCGTAATACTATGCCTTTTTCTGCCTCTTTAATGGTATAAAAACCCGCAAATATATAGACTATGATTGCCGCTACCAGTACCACCATCACGCCGATACTAGAAAAGCTTTTACCTGAGCCGCCACCGGACTTATTACCACCAAAAATACCGCCAAACTTGTTGCCGATATCTTTTAATAAATCATCTAAATCAGGTGGACCTTGGTTTTTACCACCTTTATTTTTCCAGGGATCTTTATCGTTATTCCCCGGTTCATTCCACGCCATGGTACTCTCCGCTATAAAAAATGAATGCGCTAACTGTTATATAAACGCTCTAATATAACAGTCTGTTAAGTTTGAATAAAGTGCTCTATGTTTGTTTCGCCTTGTTTTACTAATTGTTGCCACTCGCGAAACGGTAATTTAATGTCTAATACACTGTTACCCTGTTCATCAAAATCTTCATTGATAATGCAGTCTAGTTGATATAATCGCCCTCTAAGCTTGCCCTCGCTAGGGGGTAGAGATAGCGTCTGCATAATCACTTGTTTACCTAAGCGCTCGGCTAATGCCTGAAATAAAAGCTCAATGCCTATGCCTTGTTGAGCTGATAGCCAAACCCGAATAGGCATGCCATGCTCATCACGATCTATTCTTGGCTCTACATCATCTAAGCGATCAATTTTATTGCATATTAATAACTGAGGCACCTCACCGGCTTCAATTTCATTTAATACTATCTCTACTTGTTCGATATTTTCACTGCGCCTTTCATCTGCAATATCAATAACATGTAGCAGTAATTCAGCCTCTCGCGTCTCGGTTAATGTTGCTTTAAATGCCGCAACTAAATCGTGCGGTAAATGTCGGATAAAGCCGACCGTATCCGCTAGAATAACCCGCCCAACATCCTCGACTTTAATTTTTCGCAAGGTTGGATCTAATGTGGCAAATAATTGATCCGCGGCATAAACATCCGCTTGGGTGATTTGATTAAATAATGTTGACTTGCCAGCGTTGGTATAACCCACTAATGAAAGTGTTGGTATTTCTGCGCGATTACGGGCTCTGCGCCCTTGCTGCCTTTGCTTTTCTACTTTTGCTAATCGCTTACGAATATTGACCATGCGCTCACGCAGCAAACGTCTATCAGTTTCTAATTGAGTTTCACCCGGCCCGCGTAGGCCAATACCACCTTTTTGTCGCTCTAAATGGGTCCAACCGCGTATTAAGCGCGTGCTCAGGTGACGTAATTGTGCTAACTCAACCTGTAATTTACCTTCATGTGTTCGCGCGCGTTGCGCAAAAATATCTAAAATTAAGGTGGTACGATCAACCACACGGCATTGACACAAGGCTTCAAGACTTTTTTCTTGTGACGGCGCTAAACTGTGATTAAATAAAATAATATTGGCGTCGAATAAGCGCACAGCATCAGCGACCTCTTGCGCCTTACCTGTGCCGACGAAGTATTTCGGGTGCGGGCTATTTCGTTTGCCAGTAACGGTATCTAACGCATTAATGCCAGCCGAACTAACCAACATTTCAAATTCTTGCAGGTCTTCGCGGGTACTTTCATCAGAAAAATCAACATGAACAAGTATCGCCTGCTCACCTGCTTGATAACGATCAAACAAATGAGCGACTCCGTACAATACTGGTTTTGTGCATTAACCGTCTACATCCTGATTAAAGCCAGCTTGGTTGGCTTGTGGGTTTGTGGGTGCTGTAGAAACCGCTCGTGACGGCACTACTGTAGAAATCGCATGTTTATATACCATTTGACTGACGGTATTTTTGAGTAAAATAACGAATTGATCAAACGACTCAACCTGTCCTTGCAGTTTGATGCCATTAACTAAGTAAATTGCTACAGGAATACGATCACGACGTAACGCATTCAAAAATGGGTCTTGTAAAGATTGCCCCTTTGCCATTATTTGGCCCCTTTTTGTTATTTTTAAATAAGTTAAAAATGTTTATATTTTGTAATAAATCTAGTTGCTTAATGCTAACTATTTTAATTATACATCAATGTTTAAAGTTTGCTTACTGCCGATAAAATTACTTGCAAATTATTTTCATCTTCCATCGACAACCACTGCAAACTTTGCCAATTTCGCAACCAAGTTAATTGCCGTTTTGCCAACTGCCGAGTCGCACATACACCTCGAAAAATCATCTCATCGTGCTGATACTCACCCTGCAAGTGCTGCCACATTTGCCGATAACCAACACAGCGCATTGATGGTAGATCTAAGTGTAAATCTCCTCTGTGCATTAAGGCTGCAACTTCTTGTTGAAAGCCTTGTGTGATCATTTGCTCAAACCGCAACTCAATACGCGCATGCAAGTCACTTCGCTCTTGAGGTGCAATGGCAAACTGTAAAACATTTCCGCTAAGTTTATCACCTTTTATTGCGGTTAATTGTGTCAAAGTATGTCCAGTTTTTCGATACACTTCAATGGCACGCGAAAGTCGCTGCGGATCATTAGGGTGGATCCGCTTTGCTGCAACGGGATCAAATTGCTCTAACGCCTGATGCATTGCAAGCCAACCTTTATCTTTTGCTTCGCGAGCAATGGCTTGCCTGATACTTTGATCGGCTTCCGGCAACGGCGATATACCGTCAATCAAGCTCTTAAAGTACATCATAGTCCCGCCTACTAACAAGGGAATACGACCATTTGCACGACTTTTTTCAATTGCCTTAAATGCATCTTGACAAAAGTCAGCGGCTGAATAACTTTCGCTTGGGTCTCTAATATCTATCAACTGGTGTGGATAGGCTTGCAGCTCCTCTGCGCTAGGCTTAGCTGTACCTATATCCATATCGCGAAACACCAAAGCCGAGTCAACACTAATAATGTCACAAGGTAAGTTATCGTGTAACGCCATTGCTAAAGCCGTTTTTCCTGATGCAGTAGGCCCCATTAAACAAATAACAGGCGGTTGATTAGCGTTATTGGCTTGACTATTAGGCACGAGAGTTTTCAAAGATGCTATTTTGCTTTAACTGGTTTATAGCAGATGTGAGGTCGACCACAACAGAATTCAAGCGCAATTGTTGTGGAAATTGACATTTAAAATGATTTTTCGCTTGCTGCCAAATTTCTAAGGCCTGAGCTTGACTCGTTACCTCTTGATAAAGCAATGCCGCGAACGCTTGTTGCCAGTCGGTTATTGTTGTTGCATCGGCTCGCTGCTCCACTCGTAACAAACTGATTAATTTAGTAAAGCTAAGGTTGATGTCTTGATTTCTCAACAGCGCCGGAAATTGGCGAATTTGTACATGGTTGCGATCAAGCCGACGAAGCTGAATGCCTAAGTGCTGAAAATAGCCTTCATTGTTTTCAACAAAGTTCAGCACGTTTTCTGTGACGGCAATTTTTACCGGTAATAATAGCGGCTGACTGACAAATTCCGTTTGCCACTCCTGCTTAATTTTGTCTAATCTTAATAAAAAGTCGAGTTGCTTTAACGACAATAAGCGCAATTCTTCTTGCTGGAGAAACAGCAACTGTGCTGGCGCTTGCCAACACAAAAACCTGATGGGCTCAGACACCTCATTTGCCACTGGCTGTTCGGTATGCACTGTAGTTTCGGCTGAGCGAGTTGCTACCGGGGTTTGCATTGACGCTACTGATGCTTGCTCAAGCGCCAAAGGGGTCATTAAATCACTATAAGCCTTACTGGCTAACGGCGTGACTTGCGCTCTAACCGAAGGCGCTGCCTGCGTATAATGCGATTTCACGGCTCTGTTGCTCGTATCAATCCTTGGTTGAGCATCCGCTGAAGCTTGCCTATTATGCCTTTGTAGTGGGGTGATGAAATTACGTTCTGGCTCACTGACCTGCGCTTGATTATGATCAGGCGCTAATATTTCGCCAGTGCCGTGATCAATATTGATTGCTAATTCATTTTTTAAGGCCCGGTGACAAACGGAATAGATAAAGTCATGCACATAGCGGCCTTGGTGAAAGCGCACTTCATGCTTGGCCGGATGAACATTGACATCAACCTCACGAAAATCAAGCTTTAAAAATAGCACGAATGCTGGGTAACTATCACTGGGTAATAAGTCAGCATATGCTTGACGAATCGCATGATTTATTAACTTATCTCGCATCATGCGTTCATTAACATAGCTATAGCAGAGATCATTTTGCGCACGATAAAAACTCGGCTGCGCTATCCAACCATACAAATGTAAGCCATCATGTTGGCAATCAATTTCTAGTGCATGATCAATAAACTTTTGGCCACACACTTGTGCAATACGTTTACTGCGTTGTGCGCTAGTGTTGGCCGCTCGGTACTGTTTTACCACTTTATGATTGTGGCTTAGTACAAAGCTAATCTCAAAATGAGCCAGTGCAATGCGCTTGATCACTTCTTCAATATGATTAAATTCAGTTTTTTCAGTGCGTAAAAACTTACGCCGAGCTGGCGTGTTAAAAAACAAATCACTGACATCTATTGTCGTGCCGTCTGGGTGTGCTGCTGGTTTAACCGACACCGCCATATCACGCCCTTCCGCACTTGCCTGCCATGCAGACGCTTGCGCAGCAGGTTTTGAGGTTAAGGTTAATCGTGCAACAGAGCTGATACTGGCCAAGGCTTCACCACGAAAACCTAAACTGCTAATGGCTTCAAGGTCATCAAGATCTTTAATTTTACTGGTCGCGTGTCGACTCAAGGCTAAGGCTAATTCCGCCTGTGCAATACCCTGGCCATTATCAGTTATACGAATGCGCTTTGCGCCACCTTTTTCAATATCGATTTTTATGGTGCTAGCGCCAGCGTCAATGCTATTTTCAACTAACTCCTTAACCACAGAAGCCGGTCGTTCCACCACTTCACCTGCGGCAATTTGGTTCGCCAGTCGAGCGGGTAATATCGCTATGGTCATATTAAATTAATCTGCCTGTGGTATTTTGAGGGTTTGGCCAATTCTGACCACATTAGATTTCAAGTTATTGGCCGACTTCAATTGTTTGATGGACACTTTATAGCGCTGCGCAACCACAGACAGTGACTCGCCACGACTAATTTTGTGCTCTTTAACCCGCGTTGCGGCAATTAAGGTGCCACTGGGTGGGTTGCCAGTAAAGTAGTCATTCACGGCTACATAAATGGCATTGGCTAATTTTTGTTGATGGCGTGGATCGTTCAACCGCCTTTCTTCTTGTGGGTTTGAAATAAAGCCGGTTTCAATTAAAACCGAAGGAATATCCGCTGACTTTAACACCGCTAAGCTTAAACGCTCAGGCTTCTTTTTATGTAACTTAGTTACTTTTCGCAGCTGTTTTAATACATGCTCAGCAAAATTATAACTACTTGCCATGGTGTATTCTTTCTTCATATCTGCCAAGGCTATCGCTAAATTATTGTCTTTGGTTTTTCTTATCGTTTCACCCGCGCCACCTAACAACTCAGAATTTCGCTCCCTATTTTTGATCCAGCGGGTAAACTCTGAGTCGGCACGACGGGTTGATTGGACTAACACCGAAGCGCCACTAGGCTTAGCTGAGGTGAACGCATCGGCATGAATGGAGATCAGCAAATCGGCCTTAGATTTTCGTGCCAACTCGGTTTTTCGATCATGGTTAACGTAATAATCGCCACTGCGGATCATCACCGCTTTATAGCCTTTTTTCTGGTTAATAAGGTTAGCAAGTTTTTGCGATATTTTTAGGGTGATGCGCTTTTCATAAGTGCCGGCAGCGCCGATAGAGCCGGGGTCTTCACCACCATGCCCGGCAACAATAGCAATCACAATATCGCGCTTACCTTGATTGTTATCGTAACTGGCGATTGTTTGACTTTCTTTGTCATAGAGATCTATTACCAGTCGGTCACCATATTGACCAGCAGGTGCTAAAGAAAAAACCGAAACACGAAAATCATCGGCTAACTCTAACACTAAGCGCGTGCTGCCTTTTTCTTTCGGTGTACTGGTGCGAATTTTTTTTACGCGTCGGTCGGCTTTTATGGCTGACATTAAAGCAGCATTATTTTTGCTGTTTTTAAAGTCAATCACCAAGCGTTTGGGGGATTGCAATGAAAAGTATTTAAAGTCAGGCTTTTTGCTTAAATCAAAAACAATTCGTGTGTTCTCGGGGGCTGGCCATACTCGCACGCCTTCAATACTATTTTGTGCATATACTGTTGTTGAGATACTGGTGAAAAGTATCAGCACAATCCATAGTTGTTTTGAAAAACTTGCTAAACGCATGAAATTTATACCTCTGTAATGACCTGCTTTTACGCTACTTTACTGATGTTATGGCACGAAAATGTTGGCTTGCCCTACTCACGCTTTATCCATGACAATAAGCTTGTTCCTAGAGCTGAATGAGCGCTAAAGGTAATTTCGCGCTGTTGTGCCAAATAGACAAGATCAATAATGATGTCCGGCTCAGGTAACATGCCTTGACCTTGCTCTGGCCACTCAATAAAGCTACAACTGGTCGCATTAAAGTAATCACGAATGCCCATATATTCTAGTTCTTCAGGATCAGCCAAACGATATAAGTCAAAATGGTATACTTGCCAATCGGCTAAGTCATAAGGCTCAACTAAGGTATAGGTTGGACTTTTAACATGGCCAACATGCCCCATACCTTGCACAAAGCCACGCGTCAATGTGGTTTTTCCAGCGCCAAGATCACCATTAAGGTAAACAATAATACCTTGTTTTAACTTAGTTTTTACTATTTCGGCTAGATGTTTTCCTACCGCAACAGTTGCTGTTTCGTCAGCTAAAATAAAGCTGTGTTTTTTTAAATTATCAGTCATTGTTTTCTATTAGCTTCTAAAGTATCGCATCTATAGCCGAATTAATAGCACTGGCCATTAATGAGCCGTTGAATTTCCGAGTATAAATCGCTGGCTAGTAGGCCTATTTCGCCTGTATTTTTGGCAATAATATCAGCTGCTCGACCATGAATATAGACACCTAAACGTGCCGCAGTGAATAAATCTGACATTTGTAGCAGCAAAGCGCCAATAATACCAGTTAACACATCCCCCATGCCACCGCTTGCCATACCCGGATTTCCGCTGGTGTTAATCCATACGGTGTGCCCATCTGAAATTAATGTGCCCGCACCTTTTAATACACAAATACCGCCGTATTTTTGCGCAATTTTTTGTACAGCGGCAAACCTGTCTGCTTCTATATCACTAATGGCGCAAGACAATAACCGCGCCGCTTCACCTGGGTGTGGCGTTAAAATCCAGTTTGCGCTTTTTTGCGGCTGCGCTGCCAGCAAATTTAAAGCGTCTGCGTCTACAACTTTAGGTTGAGGGCATGCCATAGCAAGTTTAAATAGGGCCTGTGACCAGGCAGTCTGTGCTAGCCCAGGCCCAACAATCAACACTTTAGCTTGCTCAATAACCGACGAGCGGCCTAGCGTTTGTGCGGATGTGGCTGCCACCATTAACTCTGGACGCCGGATCAGCAAGGGGGTACGGGATTTTTCATGGCAACATACACTCACTAATGATGCGCCACTGCGCAGCGCGGCTTCTGCACTCAAACAAATAGCACCAGCATACGCATGATAGCCACCTATCGCCAATAACATGCCAATATGACCTTTGTGGTAGTTAGCTGGTCGCGCCTCAAGCTGGGGAATATTCTGCCCATGTTGACGAAAACAATGTGTGGCACATAGCTGACTAAACGCCTGATGAATACCTAAAGTTTCAAGCTGTAAATTTCCAACATAATGAGCCGCTTGCCCAGTGAGTAACCCTTGCTTATAAGCGATCAATGTCACGGTTAAATCGGCTTTAATCGCCTTAGCGGACACGGTACCAAGATCAGCGTTGAGCCCTGATGGCACATCAACTGACAATTTAGCGCAAGGTTGATTATTGATCTTGGTAAATAATTGCACCAAGGCAGGCGATAACGGGCCATTAAAGCCAATACCAAATATACAGTCAACAATCAGATCTCCATGAAAGGCATTTAACTGCTCTATTATGCTTTGCGCGCTTGGACAAAAATCAATATTAACCGCGCTATGCTCAAGCAAACTTAAGGCTTGTTTAGCGTCCCCACGAATTGCTTCACGCTCTGCAAGTACCAGTACAGTGACTTTCATGCCCGCTTGTTGTGCTAAATCGGCAATAATATAGCCATCACCCCCGTTGTTACCTTTGCCACAGACTACAAGTATATTGTTTGCTAATGGAAAATGGCGTTGTAACTGCGCAAAAACGCGAGCGCCTGCTCGTTGCATCAGTTGAAATAAATTCATCCCTAATGCTTGCGCTGCATCAGCTTCATGCTGTTGCAACTGATTAACCTTATAGGCTTGATGTGTTAAACTTGCCGCCATCTGTCTTACACCTTTACTGATTAAACCAACGGCTACCATGACGGCACCTGCTATTAACTATCAAGATTTAACCGAAAAAATCAAGCTTTGGGGACGAGAACTCGGCTTTTCGCAAGTAGGCATTAGCGATGTTAATTTAGTAGACCATGAACCAGCATTAGCACGTTGGTTAGCAAATAATTATCACGGCAATATGGACTATATGGCTCGACATGGCTTAATGCGTGCCCGTGCCAAGGAGTTGGTTGAGGGTACACTGAATGTCATCAGTGTGCGTATGGACTATTTACCCACTGATGCCAAATTTGCCCGCACCCTAAAAAATCGTCAGCATGCATATATTAGCCGCTATGCGTTAGGCCGTGATTATCACAAGTTAATGCGTAAGCGATTAAAGCAATTGGGTGAAAGAATTAAGCAGCATTGCCAAAACTTTAACTATCGCCCTTTTGTTGATTCCGCGCCGATTTTAGAGCGCCCTTTAGCTGAAAAAGCAGGTCTTGGCTGGGTTGGCAAGCACTCACTATTAATTAATAAACAAGCGGGCTCATGGTTTTTTTTGGGTGAGTTGCTGGTTGATATACCGCTAGTGGTTGATAAAAAAGTTGAAAATGCCTGTGGTAGTTGCGTAGCCTGCATTAAAATTTGCCCTACCCAAGCCATTGTTGAGCCTTATGTAGTGGATGCTAGACGTTGCATATCTTACCTCACGATAGAGTTACGCGAGGCCATCCCAGAACAGTTTCGTCCTTTAATCGGTAATCGAATATATGGCTGTGATGACTGTCAATTAATTTGCCCGTGGAATAAGTTTGCCAAACTCGGTAGCGAAGACGATTTCAAACCCAGGCAACAGCTTGATGATATCAGTTTATTAACCTTATTTGCTTGGGATGAAGCCAGTTTTCTTCGTAAAACACAAGGCTCTCCCATTCGTCGCATTGGCTTTCAATGTTGGCAACGCAATATTGCCGTTGCGCTTGGCAATGCTGACTTTTCTGCCACGATTGTGACTGCGCTTTTGGAAAAGTTACCCGCTAGTGAGCCTATGGTTGCAGAGCATATTGAGTGGGCATTAGCGCAGCAGAGGTTAAAACAACAGGCGTTGGCTGACGATAAAAATCTGCGCTTAACTGCCCGCTTAATTCGTTCGGTAGAAAAGGGCATGCCACGCGACGCATAACCTGTGCTGTCGCACCGGCTTAATCTTCCTGCTCAGACGCCAATTGTTGCCAAGTGTGCATTAACTCTTCAAATGTCGCTAAATTTTTACCACTAAGGTTTTGTTTTTGTAGTGCTAAAATCACCTGTTTGGCTGCGCTTAAGTGTTCATCCTGCTGTTGCTCCGATTGAGTAATTTTAATCACGATACGCAATTGCCTGATCAATAAGTTAACGCTAGATGGACTAAGTCGTAATGCTTGTGCTATGGCATCAAAGGCTGGCAATAAACGATTTTTTTGATAGTGCTCAAGCGCCATTGCATTTAACTCTTTTGCGGTAAAATGTATCTCTTCACGCTGCAAGCATTCTTGTGCAATATAACGGCGTACCACTTGACTATTTAATGAGTCACCCGCTATTTGATTATTAATCGCCTCAAGCAATTTTATCGCATCTTCGCGCATACCAAGCTCATGCAAAACTTTGACCCGATCTAAGTTATCTTCTACTGCAGGGCTTGGTTTTAACGACATATGGTTTTCCACCAGCTTAGTTGCTTTTTCCCGTTCATTTCGCACATTATGCAACCGGGCTTTAACCACGAGTAACTGCTCTTTAAAGTTATTGTTGTCTTTGCAGTCATATTCAAACTTCGCAATATAGCGTTCCGTTTGTTGTAAGACGGTATTGGCACTTTCATCGGGGGTTGCACAGGCTAAGTCGATGCCAGATCTAATGACATTGAGCAATAATTCGGGTGAATCGTGAATCGAGTTTTTAGCTTGTTCTGCAATATTTCGAGTGGCAAAATATTGCCCTTTGAAATCATGCGTTAAACGCGCTAAATCCCATGATTTTTTATTGCGCTCTATATTGCGTGGCGCTAACGCCATGGCCTTCTTGATCTCTTCATAAGCTTGCTGGTATTGCTCTTGCTCAATGTAATACTGTGCCATCATGTCATGAGCACCAAAGCGGGTTTCGGGCTTATCTGTTAAGGTTGCAAGCAAGTCACGTATCTCTTCGATGCGCCCTTGCTTTAGCAAGGCTTTCGCATAGCCTAAATAAACCCATGAATATTTATGTTGCTGTAATAGTTGGCGATAAAATGACTCTGCTTCTTCAAACTCTCGCAATGCAAGATACGATTCGCCTTTGATTCGATTGATATTGGCATGATAAGGCGCGAGTTTTTCATTCAATAAGTGGCGATCCGCATAATAAATCGCTTTCGCGTACGCTTTTTTGTCTATGGCGCTGTTTATATTAAACAGCACTTGCTTAATTTTTAAGGTGGCAATAAAGCGCGTACGCACTTTTTTAATCGCTAACGGCTTAGTCCAAAAGTCATCTGGTTGTAACTCAATAATTGAATTGACTAGTGATTCATCGGTGTCGGTGCTAAGAAAAATTAAGACCGTTGTTCTCTTCACATGCCCTTTAAACTTCAGCTCTTCTAACAAATGAAAGCCATCTTTATCGCTTTTAACATTGAAGGCACAAATAACAATATGAAAATGCATTTCATCGCATAGCCTTAGGCCATAATAGGCATTTTGCACACAGCGCACTTCTCTGATACCTAAAGAAAATAAGCTTTCCTTTAATACACTGTGCACCAATAAGTTGTCATCGATCACTAAAACATTAAGTTGATCGAGTTGGGCTAAGGTATTTTTTTCAACCTCTGCCATCATTTGCTTTTTCGACACGGCTCTTTCTACTCCATGGGTCTTGCTTGCTGCTGGCGTTGGCGGCACAGGTCAAGCACCTTTTGCTTAGCGCTATCTTCAAGTTTCTGCCACGCCATAATTTCATCCAATGAACGAAAACAGCCAAGACAAATATCACGCTCATTTAAGCAACAATTGCGAACACAAGGACTAGCAACTTGACTACGCTTTGCCGTTAGCTGTGGCTTATACGCCTTCATATACTTTCTACAAACTCAGTTAACTGTTTTACACATAGTGTGAAATGATTTAGCGCCGGTTGCAATTGCTGTTTTGCTGGCAACGCGGCTTCTTTCTGCTTAGCGAGCGACTCAACAAGCAGACGTAAACTTTGACATTGCTCGCACAGTGTCTCAGCAACAAGTAAGTTAGCCAAGTGCTGTAGTTTTTCTAACTGTGTCAGCGCCTCGGGATAACGCACTTGTTCAATGGCCTGCTCAAGCGCTAAGGTATGTTGCTGTATGTTAGCTAAATAATCATCTAGCATATACGCGGCTAACTCAGCAGAGCCCTGGTTTTGAGCAAACCTTGCTAAATCAAATGCTTGCGCGGCATCGATATAGTCTGCTGATAAAGGCAGTGAAAAGTCCAATGCCTGATCAAGAGGTTGCAGCGGCGCATCTTGGTTGTTGTAGGTTTCAGTCGCAACTATTTTCTCGTTAAGATCTTCCCGCTTAGCATCTACTTGATGCGATATAGCAGCGAGGTGCTGTTTATTATTAGCGCTTTGGGCGTTTTCTGTGCCATGTTTTAGCCAAGGTGCCAGTTGTTTACTTAACTGCTGAATATCTAAAATGGGCGCTAAATGGCCGCTGTGCCATTCATTTGGTATGGCGTTAACGGCTAGCGACTGCTGATTTTCAACCTTATCTGTCAGTAAAAACACACCGCGCCTTGGTGTTAAAGCTTGATTGATGGTTAACTCTGTTGGCAACCATTCGCTAATCATCACCAAAAACTGCCCTGTTCGCCATTGACGCTGCAAGCTAGCTGGTTCGCTGCTCACCTTAACTTGTAAACCAAACCATTGCAGCAACCGCACTAATAGTTGATGTTTTTTAATATCTGCAACGGCCAAGAGCACTTCAACCTGCGACTTAACGTATTGATAGGGTTTAAATATTTCCGGCGCAATTAATAAATTTGAGCTTTTATTGCTGGCAAGTAGTGAGCTAATGCCAAGCACTAACTGCTCACCAAGCCATGGGCTTTGACTCTCTGCATACAAACCCCACTGTGCAAAGTTACACTGATAATGCGGCTGAATAACCAATAATTTTGGTTGCACGCTTGCTGGTAGGCTGGCTAAATGGTCATTAATCAAGGCAAAATCTGAGCGATAAACTTCGGGTGATAGCACAATAACATCTAGCGGGTATTTGCTCAGGTGCTTAAGACTCAGTTGTCGTCTAAATAAGGTCACATCGTGCATAGTTTCAACTTCAGCCTGGCTTACGGCTAAATGTTGGCAAAGGCGTTGCCGGCTGCCACTATCTGTAGCGATTACGAGTATATTTCGCTGTGATAGTGTCACTGCAGGCATTTGTTTATCGTCTGCTAATGCCTCTGCCAACGCCAAGGGTAACTCAAAACTAAACTTAGCAGCCTCTTCCAATTGCTGATGGGCTTTATTACCAAGATTAAAAATAAGCTGTAAGTCTTTTAGATAATCAGACTGATTTTCGCTATATTCGGGGTTAATATCAGCATCTGCGGCGAGTTCATTACTAGTTTGCGTGAGCGATTGCCAACAAGAGGCGTTACTCACTGCAAAACTCATTCGGATAATTTGCTGCGCACTATTAACATCCACTAAACGTACATTAATTTCAAGCTCAGCGCCTTGCTGACCAGCAAGCAACCTTTCGCAGATGCTAACAAGCATCGTCTGAAATAATCTGCTATCAAGTGTTACCCAGGTTGCCACTTGGTCTGCGGCATTAAGATAGAGAGTATTTTTATTAGCCTGTTGTGCTTTGCCGGCGGTCAATAGTGCACAATGGAGTTCATTACTAAAGTTTACTTTAGCTAAGGTTAATACAAAGTCATCGCTACGCAATTGTGCAGCGATTGCCTGCTGCTGATGCCAATGCTGCAATTGTTGCAATAATTGATATATTACCTGCTCATTTTGAGCGGATAATGAATGTAATTGCTGTTGCACCATTATCTCGGCCAGCTGCTTACTGGCAACATTGCTTATCCTAATATTCGTATCAACATGGGCCTGCGCTAGTTGTTGTAGTTGCAGCGTTAACTGTTCATTTTCTGCCGTTAGCGCTTGCCACTTAGTCGCATCGGCTAAACTTCCACACCACACATTATGGTAATACTCTACGCTTAAAATTATTGGCTTTTCATACTTACTGAGTAAGGTTAGCGTTTCACGCTGCTGCTTTTTTTTAGCACTGCGCGCTGCTCTTAAAATGGCCCTTACGTCGGCGCGGCAAAAGCAATGTCGCCAATGCAGTTGAGTATCTTTACTACCAAGTAACTGCAGTATTTGTTGACGCTTTCGCTTTGAGGTTAACGGCAACACCCAGAACACATGACCACTGTGGCGAGTCATCATTTCTGCCATTTGCTGCTGCTTTTGTTGTTGTTTTTTAAAAGCGGCTTCACTAAATTCTGGTCGGGCTAGCTTTTTAATCGCGGTGATAATATCCGCCATTTCTGCACTGGGGATCGGGTGTATCACTTTTCCTTGGGTGATCAGCTCATCAACTAACACATAACTTTGTTGACCATAACGTTTTAACTTGCGCCGTACGCTTATTAACGCTGCGAAAAAGCTAATCAACAACAGCACAAGCAGAGCTAATGCAAGCCAGGTAATATGCTTAGGCTGTATGTCTAATTTGAATTTAACTAGCTCATTTGCAAGTTGCTGATTAAAAGGAATATAAGTTGCAACTTCACGCACCATAACCTGCTCAATTAAGGGCGTTAACTCAGTTTGCTGCGCGGTTAATTCAGCACGATAGGCGTCAAACCTGCGCAACTGACCTCGCCACTTAGCAAACGTGTTTTGTTCGCTAAACAGTAAATTATTTAACACCTTTGTTTGCTCAAGCAAAACCTTAGGCTTACTGCTAAGCGGTGCAGTATCAGGGTCAAGCCAACGCGACAAAGCTTGTTGGCTTTGTTGCTGAAGGTACTCAAATTCGATCAGATCATAATGTAAATCTAGCTGTTGAAACATGACCAAACTTGCGGTTAAGGTATTGAGCAACTGACGATTTTCCGCCAAGCGCATGGTTAACTCACTGAGCTTAATGGCGCGATTGCTTTTGCTCTGACTACTTAAATTGCCTTGGGTCAGGTCTCGATATAACTGATTTTGTTGTGTTATTTGTTGGCTAACTAGGGTCTTAACGCTATCAACTACTAAGGTCAGTTGAATAAGAACACTTTCTTTTAGTTGAATATTACGTCGACTACTTGCCGCTAAACGTAAGGCATTTTCTGTCTGCCGTTGCAATCGTCTCAGCAACGGCTCTAACACTGCCCGACTTTGCTCACTGCTCGCAATAAGGTCGAGTAAATTAGCCTCTAACATTTGCTGCTGCATGGCAAACTGCTCAGCATTACCGCTGGTTAACATCTCGTTTAATAGCTGCTGATGTTTGTGTAATAGCTGTTGCTGCTGCATTTGCTTGGCAATGGCCGGGAATTGCTGTTTTTTAAGCGCTAATAAATCTTGCTGACCATGATAGTAAAGCGTCACAGCGGCAACTAAAAATAAGATAAAGCTCGAAGCTAAAATAAACAAACGGCGAGTAAACTGGCGATATAATGGCAGTGTGGAGTCCATGAACAAGCAAATATCCTAAAGTCATATATGTATGCAAAATGCGCTAGCTATGATGCCAATCAACAAGTGCCAAACGCACAATTAGCACATGTTTTATATATAACAGGCTCTGCCGTTAACTGCAATTAGCAAGTTGCTTAACACACTAACACCTAGCAAACGCCACTAGCTAAAAAAGTGCAGCAAAAATGCCAGTCACGGATTACGCTTTTTTACTGATCCAAGCCCAGGTCATTTGACACAAGATTGGCTGTTCACCAGACTCATCATTGATGATGACTTCAATATCAATTGCACCTTTGTCTTCGCTTAATAATGCTATTTGCTGCGCTGACATGGTGGCAACGGCGGTTAAATCTCCTTGCATTCTGCGCTGATATTGAATAGTCATTGTTTTTAATAGCGGTAAACAGCGATCGGGTAAATTCATGGCAAAAACAATGCCGGTCGCTGACTCGGCAAGTAATGCCGCGGCAATGGCATGTACACCACCAATATGATTTTGTACTGATTTGCGGTTTTTCATCTGCAACCGCACTTGCCGTGCTTGAATATCAAGCACCGTCAGTTTCGAAGTACCAGCATATTTTACTTGTGAGCAAAATAGTTTGGTAAATAGCATTGAGTGGGTGAATTTCGGCAGCTTTTTAATCTTATCTACTACACGGCTAAAGCGATTAGTCATCATTATCCTTTACTGAGATTTAATTAGGGTCTGTATCTTTTAAGGTTAAAATTTATTCAATGTAAAACGGATTAAATCGCCTCGCGCGCTTTGAATAATAGTTATTTTATTTAAAAAGCGAGCAACAAAGCCTATATTCGTTTTAAATGAAGCTAATGGCAGCACTTGTTTGGTATTTATACGGCGTTACCACCAATTCGTGTAACTAACTACACATGCTCTGCCTTGTCTAAAGACCAAATAAGTCGCTGTTAAAGTCATCTCGAAAGGTCAACACCTGCTCGAGTATCATCATTGTAAGTCAACTGGTCAGACCTGCAAGCATAATTTAAAAAAAAGACGCAGTAGCGTCTTTCAGTTCTTAACATGGCTAAGATTTACAAGGTGAAAAAGTGCTGTTGATAAACCTTCAATTCAGCAATTGACTCGCGAATATCATCAAGGGCCAAGTGTGCACCGGTTTTGACTACCTTATCGAGTACTTCCGGCTTCCAACGGCGCGCTAACTCTTTAATGGTACTAACATCTAAGTTTCGGTAATGAAAATAGTCTTCAAACTCTGGCATATATTTATTAATAAAACGTCTATCTTGGCCAATGCTATTGCCACACATAGGTGATTTACCTTTAGCGACATATTGCGCTAAAAAAGCAAGCGTTTCTTGACTGGCCTGCGCTAAACTAACCTGACTTTCGCGACACCTTTGGGTTAATCCAGATTGTCCGTGATGCTCTATACACCACTGACTCATATTATCTAATACCTCATCAGTTTGATGAATCGCAAACACCGGGCCTTCGGCTAAAATATTAAGCTGACTATCGGTGACGATAGTGGCAATCTCTAAAATCACATCAGTGCTCGGCTCAAGGCCGGTCATTTCTAAATCTAACCAAATTAAGTTGCTGTCATTAGCGCTCATTTGTGTTCCTACTTATCAACTGTTGCTCAACTATGGCATGTTATCAGATAATGTCTGCCTTGTGTGCTGCTATTGGCAACGATTACACATGCATTTACGCCAACATTGAGTATATAATGCCTAACAATAAGTTTTCGCTTATTTACATTTAGATACCGAGCATAGAACAATGAGAATAACTTGTGGCTAAAGCCAAAAAATTAACTAAAGGTCAAGCACGACAAATTCGCGCCAATCAAAGCAAAAAGCTACGAAAATCCACGGAAACTATTCAGTGGCAAGACGATGAGCTTGGCGCCCCAGAGCAAGGGGTTGTAATTAGCCGCTTTGGCCAACACGCTGATGTCGAAAGCCATGATGGTGAGATTTTTCGTTGTAATTTACGACGTAGTATTAGCTCATTAGTTTGTGGTGATAAAGTCTTGTGGCGCAAAGGTAAAGCAACCCAACACAGTATTTCTGGTGTTATTGAGGCGGTACATGAACGTGACTCTGTGCTCAGTCGCCCCGATGTTTATGACGGTGTTAAACCCATTGCCGCCAATATCAGTCAAATACTGATAGTCTCGTCTGTGCTGCCTGCATTTAACAGCGATATTATCGATCGCTATTTAGTGGCCGCCGAGCAAACGGGTATTACACCGGTTATTTTGCTCAATAAAGTTGACTTGCTTGATGATAGTAACCGTGAAGTGATAGAAAAACAGCTCAATATTTACCGTGATATCGGCTATCAGGTAACTTACGTCAGTAATGAAACTGGCGAAGGTATTGCTGAATTAAGTGCGCAATTAAGCCAACATACCAGCATTTTTGTTGGCCAGTCGGGTGTTGGCAAATCAACATTAACCAACACCTTAATGCCAGAGCTAGGGTTGGTGACCAATATAGTGTCAGAAAATTCAGGCCTAGGTCAGCACACCACCACAGTTGCTCGCTTGTATCATTTTAAACAAGGTGGCGACTTGATAGACTCTCCCGGCATCCGAGAGTTCGGGCTTTGGCATTTGTCTCCCGAGCAAGTCAGCAATGGTTTTATCGAGTTTTCTCCCTATATCGGTACCTGCAAATTTCGCGATTGTAAGCACCAAAATGATCCCGGCTGTGCATTAATTGCTGCGAAAAATGACGGTAAAATTTATCCTGAACGCTTAGTAAGCTTTCAAAAAATATTAGCGAGCCTAGGTGATAATACCCTAACCTCGCGTTTTAATGATTAAATTCTGACAATCCACATCTAAGGAATCAACGTGTTAGTAAATAGAGTAAAAATCGCCCTACAGTATCTCATGCCAAAACATGCCATCTCTCGACTGGTAGGTAAATTTGCCGCTGCTGAGGCCGGTTGGTTGACAACTAAAGCGATCAGCTACTTTATCAAAGCCTACGACATCAACATGGCGGAAGCGAAATTAAAAAACGCCAGTGACTTTAAAACCTTTAACGATTTTTTTACGCGCGAGCTAGCCGAGGGTACTCGCCCTATTTTGCAAGATGAGCACAGCATTTGTTATCCCGTCGATGGCGCAATTAGCCAACAAGGTGCGATAGTGCAAGGTCAACTCATTCAAGCAAAAGGCTTTAATTATAGCCTAGAGACCTTATTAGGTGGTGATAAAGCCACCGCAGCGCCGTTTCAAGGTGGTGAGTTTTCTTGTATTTATTTAGCGCCAAAAGATTACCACCGTATTCATATGCCAGTGGCTGGAACACTACGAGAAATGATTTATGTGCCTGGCGACTTGTTTTCAGTTAACCCATTAACAGCGAATAATGTGCCAAATTTATTTGCCCGTAATGAACGTGTTGTCACCATTTTCGATACTGAGCATGGTCCTATGGCCATGGTATTAGTTGGTGCGACCATAGTCGCCAGTATTGAAACCGTTTGGGCTGGCACCATCACGCCGCCGGCTGGAAAAGATGTATTTCGCTGGCAATACCCTGCAAGTGGCGCTAGTGCCATCACCTTAGCCAAAGGTGATGAAATGGGCCGCTTTAAATTGGGCTCCACTGTTGTTACCACGTTTGCACCCAACATGGTGAAGTTTAATGAAACCGCGGGTCCTGAAACCGTCACTCGGTTAGGTGAGCATTATGCTGACTTAGTGCAAACAACAGCCAAGGCGTAAACGATTTCGCCATGCAATTGCTCATTAACACGAAATCAAGCAAAGCCCAATGCAAATAATTGCCCACCGTGGTGCCAGCAAAGCGTTTCCAGAAAACTCGCTACTGGCATTTGAACAAGCACTGTTACAAGGCTGTGATGGCATTGAGTTTGATGTGCAATATCATCAAGCAAGCGGCGAGTTTATTTTACTGCATGATCAATACCTAGCAACCGGCGAAGCAAAAGTTCATTTTAATGACTTACCACTGAGCGCATTAACTGGCGATCACAAGCAAAGTGGCTACGGGCTTTGTACATTAGCTCAAGCGCTAGAGTGCATTAAAGGCCAATGCTGGATCAATATTGAGTTAAAGTCGCCCGCGCAAGGCGAGCAGCTAGTACTTGAACTGACAAAGCTCAGCCAAGTTATCAGCTGTGCTAAACAGCATGGGCAAATCTGCGATTCGCAAATTGTTGTTTCGTCATTTAATCATCATGCCCTGCTTAAGTTACATCAGCTGTTACCTAAAATAACAACTGCGGCCCTGATTGCCTGCTGCCCTCTTGATTATGCCGCATTTTGCTTACCGTTAAAGGTGCAGATGTTAAACCTGTCTATCGATTGTCTAAACCCTGAGTTAATACAGGATGCAAAACAACGAGGCCTGAGCGTTGGTGTCTATACGGTTGATCTGCCAGCACAAATTGAACTCTGTATGAGCTTACAAGTAGATGCGATATTTACCAATGACCCACGGCAAACGCGAGCCATAGTAGAAGGTTTAAACAAATACGGCTAAACTATTAAGCAGCTGAATAATAAGCTGTTATTGACTATCTGTTAACATTTAATTAAAACAATTTTACAATTTCTATTGCTCAATTATTCGTCACAAGCTAGGATAGGAATGTATATGGTACGAGTTTATTCGTATAACAATTTAAAATATTTGCCTTAAGGAATCTCAATGTTACGAGATAAGTCTGATATTAAGCCAACCGAGGCAGAACTGACGTTGCTTAATATTTTATGGAAAATGGGGCCGGCTACGGTTCGACAAATTCACGAAAACGTAAGTCAAACACAACAAACGGGTTACACAACGGTGTTGAAAATATTGCAAATAATGCATGAGAAAGCCTTAGTTATTCGTGACGAAAGCAATCGTGCCCACGTTTATGCGCCAGCAAACAGTGAGGTTGTTACCCAATCTTCTTTATTAAAAGACCTAGTATTAAAAGCATTCGGTGGCTCAAAATCAAAATTAGTGATGCGAGCACTCGATGACTCGACCAGTAAAGAAGAAATTGAGGATATTCGTAAATTGCTCAATGAATTAGAACAACAATCATAACCGACATTAAGCTCAACAATAATTAATGATGCCAGAAAGCTTATTTAATAGCCCAATATTTGCCGCTTTAGCTGTCACTCTTATCCACTTTTTGTGGCAAGGAGTGCTTGTTGCGCTGGTTTTAAAAATGCTATTGTCATTGATTTCTTATCGAAAGCCACAATTACGCTATGCGCTAAGTACACTAGCTATGCTAGCAAACTTGCTGCTACCCTTTATTACCTTTTTTGTTGTTTACGATAATGAGTATCGTCACGCCACTAGCTTCATTCACACATTACCATTGCTTGATCAAAGCTATTACTTTGAGCATATGGCCACTAATGCTTGGTATATTGAATGGCTAGAATACTTACCTATACTGTCTATTATTTGGCTTTCCATAGTCAGTGCACTGGCATTAAAGCTCACTATTGAGCTTTATAATGTCAATCAATTGTCGGCTCGAGGCTGTGTAACGCCAAATCTAGCCTTGCAAGCACGCTTTGATGCCTTAGTAAATAAAGTGGCTTTGCGTCATAACGTAAAATTACTGATCTCCAATAGCACCAATGTTCCTATGGCGATAGGTTGGCTAAAACCCGTAGTTTTGATCCCCTTTAGCATGTTATCGGGCTTATCACCGCAGCAGTTAGATATGTTATTACTGCACGAACTTGCTCACATTAGGCGACATGATTATTTGGTTAACTTTTTCCAAACCTTAATTGAAATTTTATTGTTTTTTCACCCATGCGTACGTTGGGTGTCAAAACAAATGCGTAATGAGCGAGAGTTCTGTAGCGATGACATAGCGGTGCAGCATAGTGGCTGTTCACTTGCCTACGCACATACCCTAACGGATACGGCTTCCTTGTGTCAGCAACAGCGCCAAAGTAGCATTCCTAGCATGGCCATGGCAGCATCAGGCGGCGATTTAAAGTTACGCGTGGTGCGTTTATTAGATCAGCACCACTGCAGCAAAAGCACTGAATCTGGCAAATGGCTAGCTTCAGCAACCATACTGATCGGTATGATATTTTTAATCGCTAAACACTCACCTAGCTTACCCGTTATTGATTTACAGTCAGGCAGCATTTCTTTGCAAAGCTCGACGCTAGAGTTTAATAACCGTATTGGTAACTATGTTCCAAAGGTGTTAGAGCAAAGTCATAATAGTACATCGTTAGCACGACAATTGTTGGCTATTGATGGTGGCTCAGCGCGAACGAGTCAGCAGCCAACACGCACCGCAGATAGCGTTAATCAGCTACCGCATAATCCAACTCAAGATGTTCACCAAGCGAAAACAGTGCCTAACAATCGCAACCTTACCAACCAGAGTGTCAGTAGTGGTTACGAAAACGAGCTACCCATAGTACAACAAAAAGCGAATACAAGCCCATCGCACCATCAAAGCTTATCAGCCAGCGTTAAAAGTGCAGCTGGGCAAAGTCAACTTAATGATAAGCTCACAACGACAAACAAAAAGTCTATCTCTGAATTGGCATTTGAGCGCACTGATTCTAAAAATGCGGCCGTATCAGCTAATCCCTATTCACAACAGTTGGTATCTTTACTCAATGAGCCAGAAGCATCAAGTGAAACGCATATTGCCGCCCTATCTAAAACTCATTATGGCAACAGCAACCAGTTGAGATCGCGCCACAGCCCTAAGCCTGACTTTACATTGGTTAATAAAACAACAAAGCAAAATACAAGTAGTGCTTTACCAACGCTTAAATCAAGCCTAATGGCGGCAAAATTATTAAGATCGGTTGAACCTAAATACCCTATTGCCGCAAAGCGTAAAGGCATAGAGTTAGAAATTATGGTTGAATTCACCATAGATAAAAATGGTTTAGTTAAAGATATTCAGTTTGAGTCAAAAAACCGCGCCAGTTACTTTCGCAACACCATTCGCAATGCCATGGAAAAATGGCGCTTTCTGCCGGCAAAAGAAAATGGACGCGCTGTCCCTAGCAAAATGTCCAAAATATTCTCCTTTAGCCTACTGCGCTAACCTTAGCGGTGCCTGCGCATTTTTAGATACTTTTGTTGTTGCTGTGGCGTTAACACTTGCAGCACGCCATGATGCATTTTTGCTTTTTGCATGGCCATGGCTTGAAACGCTGGCTGAAACTCTGCATAAATCGCATTGAACTGGTTTTCATCAAACTCACTCGCTTGTGTGAGACCTTGCAGCTGGGTTTTAAAACCTGACAGGGCAGTTTTTTGCGCCAATCGCTCTGCTTTTTGCTCAGTAAACAGCTGCATAATCTCAGCTTGTTGTGCTTCGCTTAACGCTAACACCTTGGTTAAACGATGCATGCGTTTGTGCATTTTTAGCGCTTGTTTATCAATATCCATAACTTGCTGGTACATCTTGTGATGTTGGTGTTGCTGGTGTGCTAGCGCGAAACTACTGACACTTGTCACTGCCAGCAGCAGTGCCGCTATCGTAATAAAACGTTTTATCATTGCGTATTGTTGTGTGGTTTGCATTCGTTTGCTCCTTAAGTAAGTTAACGGTTACCAGTATAAATGCCACAATGCAAAGAAACGCAAAGCAAAGTAAATGTTATGTAAAGGTCGCTAAAGCCAACAAGACTTTGGGTTATGATAGTGACGAATAATAGCCAACAAAGTAAGCGTAATAATGAACAAACAGAAACTGCTATTAATTGACGACGATAAAGAACTTGCTGAGCTTTTAAGCGAATACCTTAGCAGCGAAGGCTTTGAACTCGTCTGTCGTCATGACGGCGTAACTGGCCTAGAAAAAGCTTACGATGATAGCATCGCCTTGATCTTGCTCGACGTCATGATGCCCGGTTTAAACGGTTTTGAGGTCTTAAAAGCGCTCGGAGCTCACTACAAAACGCCCATTTTAATGCTCACTGCTAAGGGCGATAATGCAGATAAAGTCCGCGGTTTGCAGCTTGGTGCCGATGATTATTTAGCTAAGCCATTTCAACATCAAGAACTACTCGCTCGAATCAAGGCTATTTTGCGCCGCATTGCCATTGCCAAAAACAGTAAAGCAACCACTAATGTCATCGAGGTTAATGATGTGATGCTCAACCACGCAACTCGGCAAGTGCGTTGTCATCAACACGAGGTCGAGCTTACCGGTACCGAATTCCAAATTTTAGCGCATTTAATGGCAAACGCAGCAGTGATTGTCAGCAAAGAAGCGATATCTGAACAGATACTACACCGTAAGCTCAGTGCATTTGATCGCAGCATAGATATGCATATCAGTAATATTCGGCGTAAGCTGTTACCGTTAAGCCCCCGCGATAAATTCAAAACTATTCGTGGTGCTGGTTACCTATTTTTGCCTGGAACTAGTGATTAATGTTAGCCATTACGCGAAAATTCTCAGCGCTTGGCGTTAAGCTCTTTATTTACTTTTGGTTAGTACTGATAGGTACTTTTGCCGTCACAAAGCTGCTATCAGCACAGTTTAGTAGCAAAAGTGTTATTGTCCCTACTCACAAAGGCGACGCTATGAGAATTGAGCGGATTACACAAAACATTAATAACCTAGCGCTAAAAACACCACAATCTATCTATACCTTATTGCCCAATCGCCAAGCTCGTGCCGTGCTGGTAAAAAATACCACCAGCAACCAAGTATACTTCTCAGGCGCAGCATCACTTGCAAACGTAGCTGATTTTGTTGGTGATAATAAGCTCACCCGGCTAAGTACGATAAAGTTTAAGTTTTATCGCTTAACTGGGCCACAAGTTATTGATATAGATGGAGCTTCTTATCAATTGTTTATTGCTAGTCGCGATGGTAATCGGCACTTTAATAACATGTTACATCGAGTGCCTGCATGGTTAGCGGTAACCACTGCCTTAGTTATTAGCGCGTTGTTACTCTGGCTACTCAGTCGCTCACTTACCAAGCCACTGATTGCTTTACAAAAAGCCACCGCAAAATTTGGCGACGGCGATTTAAGTACCCGAATGCCGTTAATTGCCCAACGCCATGACGAAATTGGCGCATGTGCGGCAAGCTTTAATGCCATGGCAGACAAGCTTGAGCATAATATAGATGCGCATCAGCGACTTCTGGCGGACGTTTCCCATGAACTTCGTTCCCCCATGACACGCTTACAAATTGCTCTTGGGCTAGCACAACAAACGAATATCGATGCCGCAACGCGGGAAAAACATTTACAGCGCTGCGAACGTGAAGTCGCTCGGCTTGATGAAATGATCAGCAATGTTTTATCGCTTTCTCGCTTAGAAAATACCATCAGTGCTATGACATTAATGATGGTTGACCTAGAACAACTGATCCGCCTTTGCATTGAGGATGCACAATATATTGCCAACAACAAAGCAATCAAAATTAAGTTTACGCCTAGCGCCAACCCGCTGATCCAAGCCGATGCTAATTTATTATCGAGCGCCATCAGTAATATTTTGCTTAATGCCATTACCTATAGTGCGCCACAAGGACAACTCGCGGTAGAGTTACGCCAAACTCAGCGCCATATCATTATTAACATTATCGATAGTGGCATAGGCGTGCCGACGGCTGATTTAGCTAAGCTATTTGAGCCCTTTTATCGCGTAGCGCCAGCGCGTGATCGAGCCACAGGCGGCACCGGCTTAGGTTTAGCCATAGCCAAGCAAGCAATTGTTGCCCACCATGGTCGTATTTTCGCCCAAAACAACCCACAACAAGGCTTAACCGTGACTATTGAATTACCAGTAGATATCAGCAAAAATAGTCCGCATGATGATTAAAAACATTTCACTATTAGTGCTACTTATCTGGCTCTATTCAGGAACTTTAACCGTGACATACGCAAGCAATGATGTCAGTAAGTACACGCTTACTCAAGAAAAGGTCGACGCCATTAAGCAATTTTGGCCATCGGTACAGCAAGACAGCTTTCAAACGGCCGATGGCGTGACAATTGCCTATGCCGCTAACTTTTCCCGAGCCGATCAACCTTATATTGTCATCGTACCTGGCCGCTCAGAAAGTTACCTTAAATATCAAGAGTTGATTTATGATTTAGACCAACAAGGCTACGATAGTGTTGTGATTGATCATCGAGGACAAGGGCTATCAACGCGTTTAACCCGCAATCGCTTACAAGGTTATGTAGCACAATTTGATCACTACGCACAAGATCTGCAGCAGTTACTGGCGCAGGTTTTACCCGCTAAATACCCAGCTCATCATCAACAATCTTTTATGCTGGCACACTCCATGGGCGGCGCAATTGCTTTACGGTATCTACAGCTTTATCCAAATCAAGTGAAAGCGGTTAGCTTAACGTCTCCTATGATTGCCATTAAAAGTGCGGGGTTGCCGATAGCAGTAGCGAAGTTTTTCGTAAAAATGGGCAACCAACTTAACCAGTGGCTGTCTGATACGCCTTGGTATTTTATCGGGCAAAGTGATAACAATAGCACCAGCTTTGCCGATAACCGCTTAATGCATTCAGCTGAGCGTTATCAGCGTTTTCAAAACTTATATCAACAACAGCCTGAATTAAAGCTTGGTGGCGTTACCTTCCACTGGCTAGCGCAGGCCATTGACACAAACGATAAATTATTCATGGCACTTGATAAATTGTCGATGCCTATTCAAGTGCTACAAGCGGGGGATGAAGTTATTGTTGATAATGCCGCCCAAGATGCGTTTTGCCAACAATTACATGCAATGTACCCGCATTCTTGCCCTGACGGCAAAGCCATTACGCTCGCTGGTGCCTATCATGAGCTATTATTTGAAGCCGACCAATACCGAGACATTACCTTAGCAGCCAGCTTAGCTTGGTTTGCTCAACACCAATAGCAATCACCACACCGGCTAGCGTTTACTCGCGCTGATGATGCGCTGCCGATAGTGGATCATGATGGATCAACACTTCACAAGGCGCGAGGGCTTTAACTATTTCTGCTTCTATGGTTTCACCTATGCTATGAGCCTCACGCAGGGATAATTCACCATCTAACTCCAGATGAAACTGAATAAAACGATCGGGCCCCGCCTGGCGGGTTCTTAAGTCATGTAAACCTAAAGCCCCGTGATGCGACAAAATAATTTCTTTAATGCGCTTACGTTCTTGCTCCGTTAACTCATGGTCCATTAAGTGGTGGACACTAGTCCAGATTATTTTCCCAGCCCCTACCAGTAGAAATATACCCACGCCAACGGTAAAAATACCGTCCGCTTGCAGCCAATAGCCTTGGCTAAGAAATAAGGCCGCTAACACTCCTAAATTGAGCAATAAATCAGACTGATAATGCAGGGCATCGGCACTTATGGCGACAGACTTAGTGCGGTGAATAACATATTTTTGCAACATCACTAACGCTAAGGTCAAAATAATTGCAATGATAGATACGCCAATACCTACTTCGGTTCGCACTACTTGCTGTGGATTAATAATTCTATCGACACCATTAAAAACCAGCAATAATGCTGAGCCTAAAACAAATGCCGCCTGAACAAGTCCTGCTAAGCTTTCAGCTTTACCATGGCCAAATTTATGTTCTTTATCGGCAGGCGCGAGCGCAAAGCGCAAAATCACCACATTCATCACCGACGCAAATAAATCTAAAATAGAGTCGGTGGCAGAGGCTAGCATGGCACTGGCATCCGTCACAAACCAAGCATAAAGCTTTAGCAGCACCAGAATTAACGCCGTGGTAGTTGCAGAAAAAGCGGCCAGCTTCACTAAGTACGCATATTTATCGGCACTTTCTTTATTTTCCGACACGGGTCCCCCTAGTAAAAAAAATATAAACTTAATGATTCAATATAAGCAGGTTATAATGCCTTAATTATACAATTTATTAAGCACTTAATATGTTAGATGTCGTTTTATTTCAACCACAAATTCCCCCCAACACCGGCAATATCATTCGCCTTTGTGCTAACACCGGCTTTAGGTTACACCTTATTGAGCCCCTTGGTTTTGATCTAGAAGACAAAAAGTTACGTCGAGCTGGCTTAGATTACCACGAATTTGCCGCCGTGAAGCGTCACGCCAGCTATCAAGATTTTGTTAAGCACGAACAGCCAAAACGCGTATTAGCGGTCACTACCAAAGCCAGCGGTTATTATGGTGATATCAATTTTCAGGCCGGAGATTACCTGTTATTTGGCTCTGAAACGGGCGGCTTACCAGAAGACGTTAGACAACAAATTCCTGAGCCAAACAAGATCCGGATCCCGATGCTAAAAGATAGTCGAAGCATGAACTTATCTAATGCCACCGCTGTGGTGATCTATGAAGCTTGGCGGCAATTAGGCTTTGTAGATTCCGTCTAAGCGCGCACAACGTCAGCACAAACAAAAAAGGCATATTATTACAATATGCCTTGACTGAGTGCGACCTAATAGTACCGCTATACGTATTCAGGTTAACTTATTCGAACTTGCGTTCACGAGATAAGAGATCAGCGGCGGCTACTTTAGCGTTTTTACCACAGTAAAGCACTTGATAGACTTGCTCAACAATCGGCATTTCAACCGACATACGCTGCGCAAGCAAGTACACTTCTTTGGTATTGCGATAACCTTCCACCACTTGCCCAATATCGGCAATGGCTTGTTCAACCTCAACGCCTGCGCCAAGCGCAAGGCCAAAGCGACGGTTGCGTGATTGGTTATCCATACAGGTTAACACCAAGTCGCCCAAGCCTGCCATGCCCATAAAGGTTGACGGCTCAGCCTTTAGGGCACAACCTAAACGCGTCATTTCCGCTAAACCACGGGTGATTAAGGCGGTACGCGCATTGGCACCAAAACCGATGCCATCGGCCATACCTGCTCCTATTGCAATAACATTTTTCACTGCGCCACCCAGTTGTACGCCGATAAAGTCATTATTACTGTAAACACGAAAACGGCGCTCACAGTGCAATAAGTTGGAGATATCTTCTACAAACGCGTCATCTGTTGACGATAAGGAGATTGCCGTAGGCAAACCAGCGGCCATTTCTTTGGCAAAGGTAGGACCCGATAATACCGCTAACGACATATCATCGCCTAATATCTCTCGCGCCACATCTTGCAATAACCGACCGGTGTCATGCTCTAAGCCTTTGGTTGCCCAAACTAAACGGGCATCATGCTGAAGTAAAGGCTTAATTTGCGTTAGCACCTCTCCAAAAACATGACTAGGAACCACCACTAAAATATTACGACTGGCACTCACCACATCAGCTAAATTGTCACTCACAGTTAATGACGCAGGAAACGGACAACCGGGTAAATATTTATCATTACTACCACGACTTGCCATGCTAGCAACATGATCAGCATCTCGCCCCCACAACAGCGTTTGATGGCCATTGCGGGCTAAACAAATGGCGAGCGCTGTACCATAAGAGCCAGCGCCAATCACTGAAATTGCCGCACGATTTTCGCTCATAGTTAGTGCGTTTCTGTGCTTGGTGGTACTTGCTCTGCATTCGCCTGTGCTGCACGTTGCTGTTGTACATAGTTGGCGAATAAGGCTTCAAAGTTAACCGGCGCTAAATTAATTTGCGGGAAAGAACCACGGCTCACTAAGTTTGCCACTGCTTCACGCGCATACGGGAATAAAGTCGTTGGGCAAAATGCGCCTATGGTGTGCGCTAATTGTGCTTCAGCAAGGTTACCTATGGTAAAAATACCCGCTTGTTGTACTTCAGCAAGAAACGCCGTTTGTGCTTCAACGGTTGCGGTAACGGTTAGCGATAACGTCACTTCATAGGTATCTTCCGCTAGTTTTGTTGACTTAGTATCAATGTCTAGCTTAACTTCTGGCTGCCATTCTTTTTGGAAAATAGCGGGTGAGTTTGGCGTTTCAAAAGAAATGTCTTTGGTATAAACACGTTGAATTGCAAATTGTGGTGCTTTTTGTTCGTCAGTTGCTGCGGCGCTGTTTTGATTTTCTTCAGCCATTTTTTTTACTTCCTATATATTTATGCCATTGTTTGATGGCGTATTATGCTAAATTTCACCAACACTATTGTGCTAAAAGTGACGTTAATGTGCCCTGGGCATGTAATGCAAATAAATCGTCACAACCGCCAATATGATTGTCGCTAATAAATATTTGTGGCACTGTGGTGTGTCCATGACTGCGTGCGATCATCTTCTCACGCAGTGCGGCATCACCATCTATTTTTATTTCATTATAAGGTACGTTCATATCGTCGAGTAAAGCTTTGGCTCGCATACAATAAAAACATGTTACCTTGGTATATATATCTACTACCATGAGTAAAATCCGTTATTTAATTATCTTTTTTACTTGGTTACTGGTAAGCCGGCACTTTGCCAAGCACCCATACCACCTTTAAGTATGCTAACACGACTAAAGCCTGCTTTTGCCAGTTGATTAGCCACTTTACTGGCACTAATCCCCGCACTACATACTACAATAATGGGCTTATCTTTATGCTTTTCAAGACTCGCAAAGTCATTTTTGCTGACTTTTTCATTACTAAGGTGAAGTGCATCAATAATGTGTCCGGCTTTAAAATCCTTTTCGCTGCGGGTATCAACCACCACACCTGACTCGCGATTAACCAGCAGCGTCATTTGCTGTGTGCTTAATTGTTTAATCGGTGACAGCTGAATTTTAATGGTGATGGCAATAATCATCACCACCAGAATAAGCCAAATCGTACTCAATACTGGCTGACTCATTGCAAAAGTAATTAATTGTTCCATAAGTTTTACATTCTATTTAACGAAAAATTGGCCACAGTATACAGGCTAATAATGCAAACCCAAACTGAACTTTTCATCGATATTTAGATTCGATGATTAACAGCAAGGATTGAGCGCACATTTGTTGCTGACAGTGAAACATTTTCTCTGACACTAGACAAGATATTCCCTTTGGCTCTTGATATACTGCGCACTTAAGGTTATTTTTCCATAGATTTGCTCGCACCAAGGAAACCGTAATGCCAAACAAAAAGTCAACTGTTGTTATTATTTTAGATGGATGGGGTTATAGAGAAAACCCTGAGTCTAACGCTATTTATCACGCAAAAACCCCAGTCTTAGATAATTTAATGGCGACTAAACCTAATATGTTGATTGAAACCTCAGGCATGGCAGTTGGCTTACCTGACGGGCAAATGGGCAATTCTGAGGTTGGTCATGTTAACTTAGGTGCCGGCCGCATAGTGTATCAAGATTTTACTCGTATCACCAAAGCGATTGCCGACAATGAGTTTCAAACAACGCCAGCACTCGTTAATGCGGTTGCCGCGGCGGTTAATAATAACAAAGCAGTGCATGTTTTTGGGCTATTATCCCCAGGTGGAGTTCATAGCCATGAAGACCATATTTTTGCCATGCTAGAGATGGCGGCCCAACAAGGGGCAAGCGCCATTTATTTACACGCTTTTCTTGATGGTCGCGATACGCCGCCACGCAGTGCGCGAGCCTCGATAATGAAAGCACAAGAAAAATTTGCTGAACTAGGTTGCGGGCAAATTGCCTCTGTGATCGGTCGCTACTACGCCATGGACAGAGATCAACGCTGGGAGCGTATTGAGCAAGCCTACAACCTGATGGTTTCAGGCCAAGCTGAGTTTCACTTTAGCGATGCGCTTGATGCCTTAGATGCCGCCTACGCGCGTGACGAAAATGACGAGTTTGTCCAAGCATCAGCTATCACCAATGCTGCGGGCGAAAACATTCAAGTCCAAGACGGCGATGCCCTGATCTTCATGAACTTTCGTGCTGACCGCGCGCGCCAGTTTACCCGTTGCTTTACCGACAGTCAGTTTTCTGGCTTTGAGCGCAAACGTCAACCCAAAGTTGCAGACTTTGTTATGCTGACCGAATACGCACAAGATATTGATACTGCCTGCGCCTTTCCTACCGTCAAATTAAACAACGTCTTAGGTGAATGGCTAGAAAAACATCAAAAAACACAATTGCGTATTTCCGAGACCGAAAAATATGCCCACGTCACCTTTTTCTTCAGCGGCGGCAAAGAAGACACCTTTGTTGGTGAGCAGCGCATCCTGGTGCCTTCACCCGACGTCGCCACTTATGACTTACAGCCTGAAATGAACTCAAGCTTGTTAACAGACAAACTCGTCGCCGCCATCGAAAGCGGTGAGCATGACTTTATTGTCTGTAATTACCCCAATGGTGACATGGTTGGGCACACTGGTGACTTTGAGGCCGCGGTAAAAGCCTGCCAAGCAGTCGACGCCTGTTTAGGTCGAGTGGTAGCTGCGCTGGAAAAAACGGGTGGCGAATGCTTAATTACCGCAGACCATGGTAACGCTGAGCTAATGAAAGATAACACTACAGGTCAAGCGCATACTGCTCACACATGCGAGCCGGTGCCGTTAATTTATGTTGGTCGCGACGCTACAACGGCAACAACAGGTAGCTTGAGCGACATCGCGCCAACGGTATTAGCTTTGATGGGCTTAGCGCAACCTGAAGAAATGACAGGCAAAAGCTTATTAACCCTTGCCGACGCTTAACACGCAATTAACCGTGAACATGCAGCGATTAATGAGTACAAGCAGCCAGCATCTTGCTGGCTTTCTTGCGCTGATCATTTTACTGCTGCTTTTCACTGCCAACCATGCGGTTGCTCAAAACAGTAAACAGCAGCAAGCTAGCGCAAAAACTAGCCAGCAACTTAATGAAATACAACGCGCCATTAATCAGCAAAAAAAGGCATTATCAAGCACCAATATTAAAATTAGTGATTTGCAGCAACATTTAAAGGCTGACGATATTGCCATCAGTAAAATCAGCAAAAAGCTTGCACAAACTAGCAGCCAACTTGAGCAAGTCAGTGAAAAATTAGTAAGGCTTACCACCGAAAAAAAGCAACTACAAACGGCGAAATTACAACAAGAGCAAGGGTTAGCAAAACAACTCAGAGCGGCATATTCCGCCGGCCATCATGACTATTTAAAGCTGATGCTAAATCAGCAACAAGCCAGTAGCGTGCAGCGCACCCTTACCTATTATCAATACCTCAACACGGCGCGCATTAAAGAGATTGAACGCTTTCAAGCCACCATGGACAAGCTCTATCAGGTAGAGCAAGAGTATCAAGCAAAAGCAGAGCAACTGGCTCAGTTAACCGAGAGCCAACAGCAACAAAAGCAAGTATTAGAATTATCAAAGGCCAAACAACAACAAACCTTAAAAGCACTCAATAGTAAAGCGCTCACCGGCCAACAAAAGCTCGCTAAACTCGAACGTGAAGAGCAAGCCATGGTCAAGTTACTCAAAGAAATGGCAGCAGCGGCACAAGCAGCAAAAAACCTTGTTAGCTTAAGCAAATTAAAACGCAAATTAAGCTGGCCGGTCAAGGGGCGTATTAGCCATAGTTTTGGCTCTCGAAAACAGGGTTATTTAAAGTGGAAAGGTGTGTTTATTGCGGCGCCTATTGGTCGACAAGTACAAGCGGTACATAATGGCACCATCTTATTTGCCGACTGGTTACAGGGTTATGGTTTAGTGTCTGTTATTGACCATGGCGATGGCTACATGAGCTTATATGGTCATAATCAAACGTTACTAAAATCAGTTGGTGACCGCGTTGAGGCTGGTGAAGCCATTGCTTTAGTAGGTCAAAGTGGCGGCCAATCAAAATCCGGTTTATATTTTGAAATTCGCCAAGCTGGCAAAGCCGTTAACCCTAAAATTTGGTGCAAATAATTATTAATTTTATCGATTAATAGCGAGCAATGTTTTTCTGCTTATCGGTTGTGAATTTATCGATTTTACCTACCTGAGCTGTTACCCTTAAACCCGTATTTAACATGAGAAGTATTACCGTGCTGCGATTTCTGCCCTTACTATTGTTGTTTTTTTCTTCATTACTTGCTGCACAACCCGCACGAGTTGCCATTATTATTGATGACATTGGCTATCGTAAAAGCGACTTACAGGCGCTCTTTCTGCCAGGCAATATTAGCTACGCAATTCTCCCTCATACCCCTTACGGTAAAAAGCTCGCTTTGCAGGCACATGCCAAAAATAATGATGTAATTTTACACATTCCAATGGAAGCAAAAAATGGCAAAAAGCTTGGTCCTGGCGCCTTAACTAGCGTAATGAACGAAAGCAGCATTCGCTTAACATTAAGCAATGCCTTTGAGGAGATCCCCTTTGCTTTAGGGATCAACAATCATATGGGCAGTAAACTTACAGAGCTTTATCAGCCCATGGCTTGGACTATGCAGTTTTTACGCGAACGAGATCTTATTTTTGTTGATAGCCTAACCACGAATGCAAGCAAAGCAGAACAGATTGCGCTCAGTTTTGGTGTACCAAGCTTGCATCGTCATATATTTCTCGACAATCAGTTAGAGCACGCTTATATTCGCCAACAATTTGAACAGCTAATTCGCGACGCGAAACGTTATCGCACTATAGTTGCCATTGCTCACCCTCATCCTGAAACCATCAGCTCGTTGCAGCAATTGTTGCCTCGATTAGCCGAAAACAATATCGAGTTAGTGCCAATATCTCAACTGTTAAGCAATAAAAATAACGAAACAAACCCAGCATTGAGTGCCGATGACTAGGGCATATACATGCCCTAAGCTTTAATATTGTGTTTTTTCAGCAGTTGGTGTAAATACTTCACAGGAATGGCATAGCTAATACCGCTTGGCTTACTGATAACAGTTTCTTTACTTTGCTGCACAAAAACTTTATTGATAATTCCCACCACAGCCCCTGTATTTACATCATACATGGCACTACCACTGTTGCCTGGGTATGCCGTTGCATCTAATTGATAAACAAGAAACGGGTCGCGTAACTGCCTTAACATCGCAATACTAATTTGCCGCGTATCATCAAGTGGTGTGATTGTTGGTGTTAAGCCGGCAATAATGCCACGATGGGTTGCTGGGTACAGACCTAATACCGCACCAATTGGAAAACCAGTAAAGGCAATTTCACTGCCATCGGGCAAAAAGTCTTGCTGCGCTAGTGTTAAGGCGGGTAACGGCTCACTTTCAATTTTAAGCACGGCAATATCCGTCGCTTTATCGCTAGCAACTACGGTGGCAAATTTTACTTTTGCCGTTTGCCCTTTGCCGACAAAAACCGCTAACTTTTGTAATAAGTTGTCATCTAATTCCCTCGCGATCACATGATGATTGGTGACCACATAGCTGCCATCACCAATAACAAAGCCACTACCATAGAGTTTATTCTTCGGCTGACCAATAGGCGTGTACACCCCAATACCTACAACTGAAGGCTTGATCAGGCGCACAGTGTCAACTAAATTGCTGGCGGCACTGGCGCTAAATAACAGCATCAACGCTATCAAGGTTTGAAATACCTTTCGCATAATTTTATCCTTTTTCACATGTCGTGTTGCCTATCAACATTAGCCTATGCTCAATAAGCTAATGCTATGTTTACCTTAATTTAGCATAGCTTCTGCTAGCGAATTTTAAATTTTTACTCATAATTAAAGAACTTAAGTAAAAATAGCTCACTGCGCTAGGGTAAATACCTACAGCAAGTGATAAAAATTAACATAGCTTTCATCGCGAGCAAGCAAGTTTTGACAGCACACACGCATCTTAGCTTTGCAGCTCGACTAACCCATTAAGTACCCGTTTACTTAAGATACGCTAAGGGTTTAACACACAACTCAGTGGTAATTACGGAGGTGGAACAGTGGCAAGTATTGTACCTATTTTAGCCGGTGGTGGCACGCGACTGCCCGCGCATATCGGCGTACTACAGGCATTAAAACATTTAGACATTAGTTTCACACATTTAGTTGGCGTTTCTGGCGGCAGTATTATTGCCAGTTTATTTGCAGCCGGGCTGTCTATCGACGAGATCAAGCGCATCGCTATTACCACTAATTACAGCCAATTTAGAGGTTTTTCATTAGTCAGTTTAATTCGTAATGGTGGTTTAAGTTCTGGCGATGTTTTTGAACAATGGGTCGACAAACACTTACAAGGTAAAACCTTTATTGAGCTAGACTACCAATTACATATAGTGGCCACTGACGTCAAAACTGGTCGTCCGGTTATATTTAATCGCGAAAGAACACCCGGCATGAGAATTTCACAAGCCGTGCGCTTTTCTATGTCTATTCCATTAGTGTTTAGCTTCAAAAGCTTTGGTAAGCACTTAATGGTTGATGGCAGCATTTTATCAGAAGACGCCTTGCATCGAGATTGGGCAAACGATGGCACGCCAGTATTATGTTTTCGGCTACGAGGTGAACACGAATACGATGAACTCAAAATTAATGGCATGTTCCCAATCATTAATTATGTCACCTTGCTGATCCGTACTTTTATGACAACCATTTCTCGCGAATATATTAATGAAGCCTTCTGGCACAATACCATTATCATTAATACTGGCTTATGCTCAGCCGTCGATTTTTGCATGAGTGAAGAAAAAAAGTCCGCTTTATTTAATATTGGCTATCAAACCGCCTTAGAAATCGTGCCAATTAAAACCAACCTCACCAAAACGCTTGAAAATACACCCAGCTAACCCCATCAATACAGGCAATAGGTAAATATTCTTACTGAGTTAAATAGGCAGATATTAAAATAGAAGTTATACTAGATAAAACAAAAAATACTGGCGTTTTTATCGCCACCCGCTCTCGGCTAAAATAGAAATAAAGCTCACGACTAATAACAATTCAGGCTTACAACTAATAGCGGTTATTTTCTCTTCCTATCTTTGATAATAATGAACCCTGGGGGCATAGATAGAACCATGAAAAACTATTCAATTGCCAACAACTTCGATCGTTATTTTCTAATTCAGTTAGCCAATACGCGTGCCCTAAAAGAAGAGGTTTTTAAAATTCGCTATGGCGTATACAGTTATGAGTTAGGCTGGGAAACGGGTAACCAGCAGCAGATGGAAACAGACATCTTCGACAATTACGCCTACCACTGCCTGATCAAGCATCGTAGAACGGGCACTTATGCCGGCTGTATACGCTTAATTGTTCCCCCCGCCAATAGATCTGACTTTTTACTGCCCTGTGAAAACCATTGCTTACATTACGCTTGGCCTGAGGTTATTGATTCTACAGAGTTACCGCGGGGCAGTTTTGGTGAAATATCACGGTTAGCGGTATTATCATCATTTAGACGCCGCTTACGAGAGCGCCGAAAGCCATTTGTAATTAACAGTTTTGAGTCCAATACTATCTTTACTGAGGATGAACACAGAAACTTTCCCAACATTGCTATTGGCTTATATTTAGCGTCATTATCCTTGGCTGATATCTGTGATCACCAAGGTACCTTTGTTATGATGGAGCCTAGATTGAACCGTTGCTTATCTCGAATCGGCTTGCAGTTTCAACAAGCCAGTGACCTTATTGAACATCACGGAAAGCGCGCAATGTTTCACTTGGCAAGGGAAAACTTCAAATCAAACCTAAAGCCTGAATTACAAGAGCTCTATGAGTTAATCCATGCTGAATTATTAGCACAGCAATTTGTTTTGCCCCTTAAAAATGCTAGTGCATAATTAGCTACCCTCTTAATCACCAACCAATATATCAATTTACAGCCTGTAGTTGCTCCTTTGCTTTTCAGTGCTCACCATAGCTAGTTGAGTAACTGATACAGAAGTATAAAGTTAGCGCAGCAACCTAGTGATAACATTCTTAACTAAGTATCGCGAGATACTTACTTTAACGCGGCATTAAATCACAGGCTAAAACAGCTAACATGTAAAGTGATTATTGAAAAAAAACATGCGTTTATATTAGCAAATACGCTAGATGTTGGTATATTCTTAACTGTACATAACTTAAATAAAACAGTCATAAAGGTGTGGATTGACCAATGAGTGACTTTTCAATTGCAAAACATTTTAATCAGTACTTTAAAATTCATTTTGCTAGTACCAAGGAACTAAGGCAAGAAGCCTTTAGGATTCGCTATGCAGTTTATAGTGCTGAATTGGGCTGGGAGCCGAAAAACAACCAGCAAATGGAAACTGACGAGTGCGACGACTATGCCTACCATTGCCTTTTAGAGCACAGACGTACGGGTAATTTTGCTGGCTGTATACGGCTAATCATTCCTCCAACAGACACACCTGATAAAGCCTTGCCTTTTGAAGCAAATTGCCTAGCAAGTGCCCGCAAAGAAATACTCGATACCACAGCATTAGCTCGAGGAAGCTTTGGTGAAATATCTCGTTTAGCGGTTCTGTCCTCATTTAGGCGACGCCCTCATGAAAAAGACGTGCCTTTTGTGCTTAACAATGTCAATTCACAAACCGTTTACACTGAAGAAGAACGTCGTAATTTTCCTAACATTGCCATGGGGCTGTATTTAAGTGGCATTGCCTTGGCAAGCTTATGTAACCACGCAGGCATGGTGGTAATGATGGAGCCACGATTAAACCGACGCTTAAAGCGTTTAGGCTTACCGTTTCAACAAATCGGTGATGATATGGATTATCATGGTCGGCGCGCGATGTTCTATTTAGATAAAAATGATTTCAAACGCGAGCTAAACGAACAACTTAAAGAGCTTTACGATATTATCAAAAAGGATATGGCAGAGCAGATAGAGTTAAAACCCTATAACGATGCTCCTTTTAAGATCCCAAGCACGGATGTCACCGACAGATAACGAGGCAACAATGAGCGAGCAATTTGACTACCAGTTAGCATTTTCACGAAATATTGGTTGGGTTACCGAAGACGAACAAGCGATTTTGCGTACTAAACGCATCGCTATTGCCGGCATGGGTGGCGTCGGCGGCTCGCATTTGCTCACTTTAGTCAGAGCTGGCATCAGCCAGTTTAATTTATCAGACTTCGATGAATTTGCTTGTGAGAATACTAACCGACAAGCTGGCGCTAACACGGCAAGTTATGGTAAAAAAAAGCTCGACGTGATGGTTGAAATGGCACAAGCCATTAACCCTGAAGTCGATATTCGTTTATTTCCAGAAGGCATTAACCACCACAATACTGAAGATTTTTTGTCTGACGTTGATTGCTACGTTGATTCACTAGATTTTTTTGCACTTGAAGCGCGAAAGCACGTCTTTAAATTATGTGCTGACAAAGGTATTGCTGCCACAACTGCGGCCCCAATTGGCATGGGAACTGCGTATTTAAACTTTTTACCCGGGAAAATGAGCTTTGAAGAGTACTTTCGCTTAGAAGGCTACAGTGAGCATGAACAATACCTAAGGTTTTTTCTCGGCTTAACCCCTGCCGCATTACAACAAGCTTATTTAGTTGACCCGAGCAGATTAGATCTGGCCAATAAAAAAGGACCTTCTACCATGATGGGCTGTCAATTAGCATCAGGCGTGGCTGGTTCTCAAGTACTGAAAATATTACTCAATCGAGGCAAAGTATTGAATGTGCCATGGGGTCTCCATTTTGACGCCTACACCAACCAATTTAAAAAAACCTGGCGTCCCGGTGGCAACAACAATCCGATACAGCGCTTAGCATTTAACATTGGTAAGAAAAAACTGCTTGGCAACCTAAGTCCCACCGCAACCACAAACACTAAGCCATTATCATTGATTGAAAAAATACTCGACTATGCCCGATGGGCACCTAGCGGCGACAATATGCAAGCTTGGCAGTTTGAAATTATTAACGAAACAAGCTTTATTATTCATGGTACAGATACGCGCGAACATTGTGTTTATGATTTAGATGGTCATTCTAGCCACCTAGCACATGGTATTTTATTAGAAACCATCGCCATTTCAGCCTCACAATTTGGCCTCAACATTGAGTCGACCAACGACTTTACTGATCCACAGCACATAAAAATCACAGTAAACTTAGTTGCCGACGAGTCCATTAAGCCCAACACGTTACTGCCCTATGTTAAAATTAGAGCGGTACAACGCAGAGCCATGGGCACGCGGCCATTATCTGAAAGTGAAAAAGCGGCATTAGAAAACGCATTACCTGAAGGCTTTAGCGTTACTTGGTTTGAGTCATTTGATGATCGACTTAAATTAGCGAAGCTCAACTTCTGCAATGCCAAAACGCGTTTAACAATGAAAGAAGCTTTTCATACCCACAAAAACATTATTGATTGGCATCAGCAATTTAGTGAAACGAAAATTCCAGAAAAAGCACTGGGTGTTGACTGGGCTACCGCAAGATTAATGCAGTGGTTATTTAAAGACTGGAAGCGAATCGAGATTGCAAATAAATACTTTGCTGGCACCTTAATGCCACGAATTCAACTCGACTTTATCCCTAGCCTAAAAAGTTGTGCCCACTTTGCCATTCAAGCAGATAAAGAAGCAAGTTCTATTGAAGACTATGTCAATGCAGGTCGAGCTATTCAACGTTTCTGGCTGACTACTGCAAAATTAGGCTTAGGCTTTCAGCCAGAGCAAACGCCTGTGATATTTGCTAAGTACCTGCGCCAAAATATCGAATTTAGTCAAGATGAGGCGGTAGTGGAAAACGCTAAAAAAGGCAAAGCCATGTTTGAAGCTTTATTAGATAACACCGAGAATACCTTATTTTTAGGACGTATTGGCCGCAGCCAACTACCTACTTCACGCTCTACCAGGAAACCACTCACTGAGCTCATTATCAAGACTTAATCGCTATCAAGCTACCCGCTAACTTTCTATTTGGCGGGTATAGCGAACAAACAAGCAAAGCAAGCACTATAGCCGCTGCTAAGTCACTTTAAAGCACTTCAGTTTACAACACCTCACTTTAAGCACCACAATAGACCATGCTATTGGTTTTTATTGTCGATAAGCCAAACTCAGCAATGGAATTTTCAATGGACGAAGCAGCGAGGCAAGTAATAAGCAGATATAACCCCATTTAACTCAAAAGCTATCAGCAGCCGTTTTATTGTTGCGACTAAAACTCACATGCTGAGCACTCATTAACATCACTTAACAGTTATGATGCCGCCAGACTTAAACGTGATGCCGCATTTTTTATCTTCGCCTCTTCGCTAGCTAAGCCTCTCTGCTGAGCTTTCAACTATCTTTTCAACTGAGTTTTCAACTAAGCTTTCAAATATGCTGCTACAGTATACTGCTATCGCAATTTATCAAGCGCCGGCATGTAAATATGCATAATTGAAGATTGGTAGCGACAAATTTTAGCCATAAAAAAACCGAGTTATTAAACTCGGTTTTTATGATATCGGGTTAAGCTTAGCTACGACGACGAGTGCCAGCAAAACCTAAAAGACCTAAACCTAAAATAGCAAGTGTAGTAGGCTCTGGAACATTAATCGCCATATTACCATCATGGTCAACATTAAACACTTGTTGTCCGCCTGCGGCAGCGTAATTAAAGTTCAAACCATTAAGGTTTTGAACTGTCGCCGCATAGTCAATACCGATGGGGTTGGTTAATGTTGATAAGTCAGCGCCCCAACTGGTAAAAAAGTTACCCGCCGTGAAATTACCTGTCATAGAAATTTCACATGAGCTAGGACCATTAATTGAAACATCACCAGTGCCAGCATCAACGACTGTATCTAGTAAACAGCTACCACCGTTAAGGGTAAACGTAGCTAACGATACTTTAGTTTCACGGTCATTAGTGCCGCCAAAGCCATCTAAGTTACCATCAACACCAAACTGATCCCAATATAAGTACAATTCTGCACTTGGTAGGGCTGTAAAGTTTACATCTGTGTCATTAGGACCACTTTGTGTTGCAGTACCTTGCACATTGTAATCAAAATACAACACCATATCTGATTCCAATGGGCTACCATCAAAAGTGGTGTTTGAATAAAACTGTGAGGCATTATTAAGCGTTAAAGCAACCACACTGGTTGAGCCAAACTCATCAAAAAAGTCAGGTCCAACAATAGTGCCATCATTATTCGAATCAGTTTGAGTCACTGTTGCTGTCTCGGCTAAAAAGTCGATTAAGTCAAATGTTACATCAAAGCCGCCGTATTGCGAGCCCATGAAGTCTATCTCACTAGCTGTCGCCGAAGTTGATACACCCGCGACTAGAGCTAATGCTATTAATGAGTTCTTCATTTTAAATTTCATCATATTTTCCTTATATCTGTGATCAACATTGTTAGTGTTATTTCGAATTCATAATCGAATTACTCACTAATAATGCACACTCTATGCCAAGACATAAAACAAACAATAAAACAACAACTTAAATAATTTCGTACCGTTACCCTAGGCCAAACTGTAAAATTAGTTGACACTAATTACCCGATAACTCCTTTGCTTGCTGGTAATGGTTTTTAATTTCCTGTGACTCTGGAGCCAGTCCATAGGCTTGTGTTAAATACTCCAGCCCTTTATCGTGCTCGCCTTTTTGTACTTTGATCCAACCTAGGGTATCAAGTACAGCTGGGTGGTTTGGCATCTGCTTAAACGCGGCCTCGGCGTACTTATCTGCCTGCTCTAGTTGATTTAGCTTTAACATATTCAATGCTAAATTATTCAACGCAATAATATTTTTTGGGCGATATTCTAAGACTTTAAAATAGTAACGATTTGCCTCGTCGTATTGCTCAGTGGACGAGAAAAATTTCGCTAAGGTAAATAAGCCTTTTAACGATTTGTTACCGCGCTCATACTCTTTTTTTAGAAGCTCACCAGCTTGTTGTACTTGTCCCTTAGACTTCAAAACTTCAGCTACTAGTGTCGCTGACTCAATTGATGGCACACTGTTGTAATAACTAAGCAATAATTCTTCTGCTATATCTAAGTCTCCCGAAGCGAGTGCAAGTTCGCCCTCTAATCGATCCATTAACGTCGAAGCAACGTTATTATTTTTCAGGGTTAACAGTGTTTTTTTAGCATCAGATAAAAAGCCAAGCTCGGTTTGAAAATGAAGCTTTAACAACAACAGCTGCGCATGCTCAGGAAAAACCTTTTCTGCTGACTTAATCGTGCTATAGGCCTCTTCATCTCTTTTTAACACATCAAGTGTGGCAATTATTTTCAACCAGCTCTCAAGAATATTAGGCGATAACTCTTTCCATTCGGTGAAAGTCTCCAATGCATCTTCAAACTTTCTGGCATACAATTGGCTATCACCCAATATTTTCCAACCAATGGCACTTAACCTGGCTTTCTCGCCACTGAGCAACTCGATGGCTAACGGAGATTGATTCTCGTGTCGATACACTATAGCCATCGCAATTTTAGGTGCCAGTAAACTGGGGTGCGCTTGCATATGTGCCTGAATAAAAGCTTTCGCGTCTGCTAGTTTATCTTCTGCGCGCAATAGACTGATAATGACCACCATAGATTTCAGGTGATCTGGCTTTGCCGCTAAAATATTTTTAGCGGTCTGCATGGCAAGTGCGTTGTCATTAATTTTCATCGCGACACGAATCAAATTCAATTGCCCGCCCATATGCGTCGGCTCAATGGCCAATGCCTCGTTAAGCATTTCAATGGCTTTTATATTTTGTTTCGAATGATAATAAATAATAGCTTTTAACACTAAGCCGTCAGCTGGGCTTACTTGCTGCCACTTTTCGGCGGCCACCAAAGCTTGTGATAAATCATTATTTTGTAAATGGGCTAGCGCAATGGTTAACCAAGCGCTGTTCACTTCAGCATCACTTTTTATCGCCGCTTCCAGTTCATCAACACCGGATATATCGGCAGTTTGCAACTTTAATAGCCCTTCGCGCAGTAAGTTAACGGTATTATTCTCATCAAGCTGATTGGCTTTAGCGATCAGCTCTTTCGCTTTATTGACATCGCCGGATCTGGCTACTTGCATTGCAGCTTCAGCAAATAATTCACCATCAATTTCGGATAGCTCATCAAACTCTTCTATGCTCTCTAATGCCCCTTGCTCATAGCCTAATTTCAATTGCAAAAAGGTAAATAACCGTAGTAAGTCGCTTTCAGGTGGCAAACTGTCAACATAGTTGTTTAAGTGTTGATATGCCGTTTCAAAGCGCTTTAATTTAAACGCACTAATGCCTGAGATTAAGCGGGTCAACTGATAATCCAAACCACTGTTAATGGCTTTTTCTGCGTATTCAAACGCAATATCATACTCTTTTTTCAAAAATGCTATTTGCGCTTTTAATTGCAATGCTAGCGGTGCTTCTTGGAATACTTTTAATAGCTTGTCAATTTTTAGCTGTGCTTGATCAAGATCTTGCGCGCCTATCAAGGCATTAACCTCAAGCAGCCTGACATAGTGTGCTTCATGGTGATAGCTTACATAATTAACAAAAGCCTGACTCGCCTGTTCAAACTCTTTCATGGCCATAAGCGTATAACCTTCAAGCAGCAGAGCTTCGGTAAAATCAGGCGTGGTGGCTAGCAGATCTCGCGCTAAGGCTAAGCTGGCTGGGTATTGCTTATTTAAATAATTTATATAGCCATCAGCTAAGGCGGTATAGGGAGAGTCTTCGCTTAAAGACAACGCCTGCTCTAAATAATCTGCCGCTTTTTCTTGCTCACCCTGGTTCATTGCCGTTATACCTGCATATGTCAGTACCACAAGGTAATGCTCTGCACTCAATGCGCTGGTTTCATCGACAAAGTTATACACTTCGTCAAATTCATTCATTTTTGACATGGCTTGCACTAAAGGCGCGGCTACTTGTGGTAAGCTCAAACCGAGCTCAACCGCTTTCTCCAGTTCCTTTTTTGCACTGGTATAGTTACCAAGCTGCAAATAGGCTTGACCCAAAAGCAACCGGGTATTGGCATCTTTTGGAGCAATTTGAATAGCGTTTTTAAGTTGAATAATGGCTTTATTATAATCTTTCGCCTGTAATAAAGTCTGACTGTCCGCTATATATTGTTCAGCAGACTTATTTTCACCACACGCACTTAACGTCAGCGCTGCTGACATTAAAACCATTGCACTTATGCTGCTCGTTTTTTTCATAATAATCCTTATTAATTACAGAGACGTTAGTAACGCATTCATTTTATTTTGTTGCCTGCTTGTTCTGGGCTTTAAGTTAGCAAGCAATTGTTTTGCTGCATTTTTTCGGCTATTCAAGATCAATATCTCTATATAATTTAGCGCTATATCAATATCTTTACCGTCTGAAATTTCAAATGCTTCTTTCGCTTTGGCTAACGCGCCACGCTTGTTATCAAGTTTTAATAAAACCTGCGCGAAAGTGTCCGCGACATTGGCTATGCTTGGGTCAAGTTTGTAGGCGATTTCTGCATACTCAAGTGCCTTTTTGTACTGACCGTTTTCCATAGTTAGCCATGCGAGGTTATTAGCAATAATCACATTATCACTTTGGCTTAGCATGAGTTTTTCATATTCATCAATGGCTTTTTCTGGTGCTGTAAGGAGGTAATTATTCGCTAGCATCATTCGAACACGATCATCTTGTGTATTGTTCTCTAAGTGCTGCTGTAGCACCTTATTCGCTTGTTCTGGTTGTTTGTTACCTCTATGGGCGATCGATAATAAAATCGCATTGGGGCTCATGGGGTAGGCTTGGTAAAACGGCGCTAGTTTTTCTACTGCGCGTGCATAATCTTTTTCGAGTAACGCAATACGACCTGCTAAGCCCGATCTCAACTCGGGCCTTAGATCCTGAAATTGCGCATCTTGATAAAGTTTTTTAGCTTCATAGGTATTAGCTGTATCGAGTAACAATTGCAGCTTAACCAGTTTTAACAGTAAATCATCTTGATGGTAGTTCAATAATGCTTTGTCTAAATATTGCAACGCCTTTTCAAATTGCCGTTGCATTACATAATAATCTGAAGCCAAAAGCACAGGTTCAATGTGGTAAGGATTCGCTTGCAGCCATTTTTCAATGGTGGTGATTAATTGCAAGTCATTGCCTTGTTGTTTGTAAATATTTATCCGTTGCAACCAAGCTTTTTTCGGCGTTTTCACGCTATTATCTATGGTGTTGGAAACCGCCAATGCTTGCATTAAGTCGTCTGATTTAATCAAGGCATCAATATAGAGTAAGGTTAAGTCAATATTATCAACGTGTTTTTCATAAGCTTGTTTTATTTGAGCTAAGGCTTTTTCATCCGCTTGAACCGCGTAGTAATATCGTAAAGCCTTTGGGTTATCCGGAAACTTATCAACCGCACGTTGCGCAAGCTCGCGCGCGCGCTTTTTGTTATCAGCTAAAAAGTTAAGCTTGGCCAATTCGGTTAGCGCAAAAAGGTTATCTTGCTCTTTTGATAAACTGGTATCTAACGCTTGTTTTGCTAGGTCTATTTGCTGCTGGGCAATATAAACCGCTGCCAACATATTATAACTGCCCGCATTTTCTGGGTGTTTTGCTTGCCACTTTTCTGCCAGTTCAAGGGCTTTATCTAGCTTACCCGATTGCAAGGCAGCAAAGGCGATGGCGATCTCGGCACCTTTTAAGTCGGGGTCGGTTTCTAGTGCTAGCTCGAGGTCGTCAACACCAGACGGATCATTCATTAATAGCTTTAACATGCCATGACGAGCATTGGCGATGGCGGTGCTATCTTTGGGGTTGGTTGCGGACTTTTCAGCAAACTTTTTTGCTTCGCGCGTGGCGCCCACTGAGTATAAATTAAAGCTTAAAGCGGAAAGAAACTTTTCATCTTCATGGCTTTGCGGTGAAAAGCTGTCCAGTGCATAGGTTAAGTCATCAATTAAGCCAAGCTGAAACTGGCTGACGATTAGCATTTTTTTTGCAGGATGCTCGGGCACTAAAAACTTTTCAATAGCCGATAAGTGACGATGCGCCTTCTCAAAATTTGACAAATAATACGAGCTCACCCCTGCCACTAAACGCACTTGAGCAGAATTGAAGTTACTCTGCATGGCTTTTTCTGCTAACTCAACCGCAATTTGAAAGTCTTTACTGACAAAGCGAGCCATGGCTTTAACATAGTTTGCTAAAGGCTGTCCCGGTATCAATTTTAAAATTATATCGGCATATTTTTCAGCTTCGTTATACTTTTTGGCTTTCAGCAAACTATCAGCAATTAATAAATAAACAATACGTGCGTTTGGTTGCAGCACTTCATAACGCTTATAGTGCTTGCTCGCCGTTAGAAAGTCTTCTTGGGCGCTAGCCACTTGTGCCGCTAACATAACAACTTCAGGGTTACTGTCGTCTATGGCATCAATTTTAGCGGTTAAAGCTTCTGCTTTATCAAGATCTTGGTCATATAAAGCCAGATAAGCTTGAGAGAGTATGGCAAAGATACTGCCGGGCATTAAACTCAAAGCTTGCTCTGACGCTTGCCGCGCTGGGTTAATTTGTTGTGCTCGAATGGCGGCTAAGGTTTTATAGGCCAAAAATTCTACTTTCAGCTCTTGCGGCAATTGCTCTGTGTCAGCAAGCGCTAAAACACTTTCATTGTCGTCGGCAAGCAAATAAGCGCGCGCAAGTGCTGGCGTTAATTTATTGTCTAGATAGCCTAGTGCTTGTGCTTTTTCCAGCTCTTTAATGGCCTCTAAAGCACTGCCTTGTGAAAGATAATACTTCCCTAACAAAAATCGTGCTTCTGCGTTATTGGCGTCAATTTTTAGGGCATTTTTTAATTCTATTTCTACGGTACTAAATTGGCTTTTTTCTATCGCCTGTTTAGCTTTTACGATGTGATCTTGGGCTGTACTCGTTTCGCCACAAGCCGTAATTATTGAGGTAAGCCCTATAGATGCTATGAACAGATTGAGTTTCAAACTATCAACTCCTTTTGTTTTTTATTTATTTTTAACACTGATACTAAGTATGCACCTTTTAAAGAATTAAAGTAGTGATGCCATCACTTTATTTCAGCGAAAGTTGTTACTTTACAATAAACTTAAGCTGATGATTCAATGCTTACTGGTTGCACAGTTTAATATTAGTCTGATATTACTTACTCTGTGGATTAAATATAACCGTTTTATAATCGTTAAATAAAGACAAACTAATAAAAGCTTGTTAACTTGACTGTTACAGTAAATAGATGCCATACAAAAGTGCGCTCGGAGCACTATTTAAAATAGCCGAGAATTTTTAACGGCACACATAATAAAAACAATATAAAAGACAAAATGACAACATTGACTCAAAATTTACCAGCAACAAGGCCAACCATAAGCATGCAACTTATCGGTGTTTTTCTGATCCTACTTGCAGTGTCTCTTTTCAACGTGCCTGTATTAACGACGTTATGGCGGCACAGTTTTGACGACGGCACTTATTCTCATGCCTACTTAATTCCATTTATTACCCTGTATTTATTTTATTTGCTACAAAACGCTGGAAAACTAGTATTTCGAGACCGATTGTCGTTGCCAGCATCTTTATTATTTGTGCTTGCTTGTTTGGCACTATTTATTACCAGTACGGCACAAATCAGCTTAGGTTACTGGTGCGCCCTGCTAGCTGTACTGATATCTAGTATCAACATGCTGTACCGATTCAATAAATACATAGTTTTTCCGAGCTTGTTCTTAATATTTATTCTACCAGTTTGGGGCTTGCTCACTATCAGCCTGCAAAATATTTCGGTAAAAGCCGTGACTTATTTAATGAGCTTTACGGGTATACCTACTTATGTTGAAGGCAACTTTGTCACTATTCCAGCGGGTGTCTTTGAAATAGCTGGCGGCTGTAGTGGTCTACGGTATCTTATTGTTGCGTTAGCCATCAGTTCATTATTTAACTTTCTGTATATTAAAAATATACGCAAAGCTTTGCTGTTTTTTACTATTGCCATCGTAGGTGCTTTGATAACCAACTGGCTAAGAATAACCGCTCTGATCTTAATTGGTGAGTATACCAATATGGAAAGTAGCCTAATGGAAGATCATAATACCTTTGGCTGGTATTTGTTTATTCCCTTTATGGTGCTGTTATTTTGGTGGGGTAATAAAATTGCTGACTTTGACTTAACTCGGGTACAGGCTAAACAAACTTATGTCGCTAGCTCTCCCCAAGCTATGACCTTAACGCTAGTCATTTGTGTACTGGCTTTGTCTTCAACCAGCGTAACTCGTCTATTCGCTCCTACGCCAGCAGAAAATATGCTGACAAGCGATATCAATATCGCCATTAAACCGCAAATTCATTTTTATAGCTTTGTGCAAGCTGAAAATACGGCTAGCACAACTAAACTGGTCTATAGCTTTAACGGTGAAGATTTAGATGGAAAGCCCAGCTATTACGACAATAGCTTGATACCAAACGATTGGCAGCTAGTGTCACAAAGCGAGCATGATAAGGATCAGCTTATTCATATTTCAAACGGCGCTAAAAGTGCTTTAATCCTTGCTAGCTATGCCATTAATGGTCAGCACTACGCTTCGCTTCGCGCCTTTAAGATTACCCGATTAAAATTAGCCCTTAAAAACATTAGCCAAAGCCAGCTGCATTGGCAGTTCATTCCTTGCACACGCTATAATTGCCAAGGTGAACTACAAAAGCTCCAAGCTAATATCATCAACTAAAACGCTACCTTCATAATAATTAATGTGAGGCTCACCAAGCATAAAGTATTCAGGATAAGCACTACCGCGAGGCCAGTCGGTAAAGCTTTTTCCTGAAATAACATTGTGGGTGTTATTTATGCAATTTGGCGTCAACTCTTCTGGTGTTTGGTTATAGTGAAAAATACAGTTTTTTCGATAATCTATTCTATCGGTATAAATTGTTTGGCCGGCATGCTTAAAACGACCTTCAATCGCAAACTCATAATATAGCGCGGTGCGGGTAAAAGTGACGGTATACCATTCGTTTGGCAAGTAATAATCAACAGGCACGTCTGATATTTTTTGCCAACGGCCATCAAGATAGCTAATAAATTTCTTACCAAAAACTGGGTGGGTGGCACTTTTGCCATCAAGTGCAATGACATTCACCGTGTTTTGGAATTTATCCCGATTCCAACTATCGATAACAAATTTTCGGTGGTGATGCATCCATACATTATTATGAGGTCTAGGTGGGCTATCTAAAATAGCTAACCAATAAAAACCATTATGGCCAACACTTGATAATTGCCGCCATGGCTCCGCGGTTTCATTGCCATCGCTATAACCATTTAGTGCTGTGTCATCGCCATAATTCGCAAAGCCTATTCTTAAGCTAATACGGTATTTAGGCGGTAATGGATGTTTAGAGCGCAAAACTACGGCATCAGTATGCTCAGGCGTGCTAATTTTTAATACTTGGTTGTCAGGGTCTTTCGGATCAGTGGTTACGTCCAGATAGTCAAGTATGATTGGATCCGCTGTTCGCGTATATAACTCAGCCACAAGCCAATCACCTTTTCCGATATCAACCGTATTCCTAAATGCAGGCGGGGCAATGATATTTTTTTCTTGGTAATATTCGCCAGACTCAGAATAAGGCCCTTGATATTGCGCGATATCATAACGCCATTTTGGTACCTCATAAAAAGGTAAGTCGTCAAAATTTTGTAGGTTTATTTTTGCTAATGCGTGCAGAGAGTTATTATCTTTAGCTTCGTTATAAACCAACTCTGGCTCAGAGCAACCGAACAGAATAATTAGAATAAAGCCTAGCACTAACGCTGAATTTTTGTTCATGTCCATCTCCAAAAAAGTACCCTTTTTAGCACATAGAAAGCCTATGACGGACTGAAGTCCGACCTACAGATAGCTGTTTTACTATTAATCTTCGCCCCTATGCTGTTGTAGGTTGGACTTTAGTCCATCAGCCCCAGCACAGTTGGCATTTTAAAACCTATGACGGACTGAAGTCCGACCTACAGATAGCTGTCTGACCATTAATCTTCGCCCCTATGCTGTTGTAGGTTGGACTTTAGTCCATCAGCCCCAGCACAGTTCGCATTTTAAAACCTATGACGGACTGAAGTCCGACCTACAGATAGCTGTCTGACTATTAATCTTCGCCCGTATGCTGTTGTAGGTTGGACTTTAGTCCATCAGCCCTAGCGCAGTTGGCACTTTAAAAACCTATGACGGACTGAAGTCCGACCTACAGATAGCTGTTTTACTATTAATCTTCGCCCCTATGCTGTTGTAGGTTGGACTTTAGTCCATCAGCCCCAGCACAGTTGGCATTTTAAAACCTATGACGGACTGAAGTCCGACCTACAGATAGCTGTCTGACCATTAATCTTCGCCCCTATGCTGTTGTAGGTTGGACTTTAGTCCATCAGCCCCAGCACAGTTCGCATTTTAAAACCTATGACGGACTGAAGTCCGACCTACAGATAGCTGTCTGACTATTAATCTTCGCCCGTATGCTGTTGTAGGTTGGACTTTAGTCCATCAGCCCTAGCGCAGTTGGCACTTTAAAAACCTATGACGGACTGAAGTCCGACCTACAGATAGCTGTCTGACCATTAATCTTCGCCCGTATGCTGTTGTAGGTTGGACTTTAGTCCATCAGCCCTAGCACAGTTCGCATTTTAAAACCTATGACGGACTGAAGTCCGACCTACAGATGTCTGCCTGATTAGTAATCTTCGCCCCCTATGCTGTGTAGGTTGGACTTTAGTCCATCAGTCCTAGGACAGTTGGCACTTTAAAAACCTATGACGGACTGAAGTCCGACCTACAAATAGCTGTTTTACTATCACGCTTCAACTGTATGTGGTTGTAGGTTGGACTTTAGTCCATCAGTCCCAGCACAGTTCGCATTTTAAAACCTATGACGGACTGAAGTCCGGCCTACAGATAGCTGTTTTACTATCACGCTTCAACTGTATGTTGTTGTAGGTTGGACTTTAGTCCATCAGCCCCAGCACAGTTCGCATTTTAAAACCTATGACGGACTGAAGTCCGACCTACAAATAGCTGTTTTAGTCCATCAGGGTAAATTTAAAACTTATATAAACACTGGTCTACAAATAAACTGAATTCCAAAACGAATAATCAGCAATATTATTCACTAGTCCTTTTCTTAATGGGTTAGCAACTATATATCTAGCTATTTTCTTTCTATCCTCATCCACTCTTAAAGCGCGATCATAAAACGATGCTTGCCAAAATTGCTTCTGCTCATTACGCTCTTTATTGATAATAAAGCTAGAGCTTCCCTTTAATCCCTTAATAATATTAGGCAATGTTGAGCAATTAAGATTTAAACGTAATAGACCATGAAAATGATCAGGCATCAGCACCCAAGTCAGCCATTAACAATTATGCTTAGTTTCATTAGTAATTATTTGCTGCGAAAATAAGCATGCCAGATTAAAGTCATGAAAATATGGCTCCCGATTTTGGGTATTAAAAGTAACAAAATACTCACCATACACATACGAATAGCGCCCTTTACGCAAATCACTCCACGACATAAAAAACCTCCTTGTTTTTTCAATTATTTAAAACCTATGACGGACTGAAGTCCGGCCTACAGATAGCTGTTTTACTATCACGCTTCACCCGTATGTTGTTGTAGGTTGGACTTTAGTCCATCAGCCCCAGCACAGTTGGCACTTTAAAAACCTATGACGGACTGAAGTCCGACCTACAGGTGGCTGCCTGACCATTAATCTTCACCCGTATGTTGTTGTAGGTTGGGCTTTAGTCCATCAGCCCTAGCGCAGTTGGCACTTTAAAAACCTATGACGGACTGAAGTCCGACCTACAGATAGCTGTCTGACCATTAATCTTCACCCGTATGCTGTTGTAGGTTGGACTTTAGTCCATCAGTTCTAGCACAGTTGGCACTTTAAAAACCTGTGACGGACTGAAGTCCGACCTACAGATAGCTGTTTTACTATCACGCTTCAACTGTATGTTGTTATAGGTTGGACTTTAGTCCATCAGCCCCAGCACAGTTCGCATTTTAAAAACCTGTAACGGGCTGGGTCCGATCTACACACCTATTTAAAACTAATCATACGCTAACAACTTCTCTTTTAACCAAGGCAAATCGCTGGTGGTTGAATACATCCAAGCAAAGCGGCGCGGTGGCTTAAGCACCCAATAGTGTTTTTCACGCTTACTTTTTTGTTCTTGCTTTAATCTAAGATAACTGCCTGCACACTGCTCTAGTAAAGCACTAAATAACGTTTTTACTAAAAAATCATCTTGCTTGTTTTGCTGTTTTATATAAGTTGACTTACCTAATAAAGCCGCCACATCACAAGCGTGCTGAGGGTCGGTCCATTGATTTAGCTCTTCTTGTTTGGGGTTATCAATTGATACTATGTATTTGGGAATAACAATATTTTTTACTCGTTCATTGCCATAATAAATACCATAATTAAGCACAAAATCTCCAAAGCTATCGAGCAAAGCGGCGGCACGTTGATCTTCAGTTAGCAGATAAAAGCGCCATAACGCATCGCCCAACAATGCCATCATCCAGGGTGAACACGCAGCAGAGTTATCCCCCCAGCCTTCATGTGCTTTAAAACTATGTTGCGGACAGCCGCGCAATGGCCAATTATTAACAGGGTTAAAAGTCATGGCCACAGTTGCATCGATTAGTTCATTAATACGCTGCAATGCCTTAGCTTCACCGGTAAGCTCCCAATAAGAAATCGCCACATTTAACGCTGCAGCCTGATTACGCTCAGTCCAAAAGCCGCGCGTTAAGCGATAGCTTGCTTGCCAATCGAGCGACTTTTCAAACATCCTTGTTAGTGCAGCTTTTGCCTTAACATCGCCACTGAGTAAATAACGATACAAAACTCCCTTTGGCATCAGCATTTTGGGGTCAAAGCGTTTTTTTAACTTAAAAATGCCATTTTCATCAATGTGATTAATATAAAAATCAGCCAAGGCATTTGCTTTATTCAGCCACTGCTCGTCGCCAGACATTAAATACAATTGGTATATAGCCTGTGGGCGGTCATATAACCACTGCGTGGCTTTTTGCGCAGGGTAGCCTTTTTGTCTTAGCAGTGCTTGATTAGTAACATAATGGGCATATTTTTTTTGCGGCTCAAGATACCAATCACTAGCCACCGTTTGCGCTGGATGCAGTAAAATAGTTTGTAATAGCCATGCGCGAGACGGATAAACAAGTTGGCGGGGATGATATTCTTTCTCGCTTAGTTGTTCTACATTTAACGCGTGTGACGCACTTGACCAACTTAACGTTAATTGGCGCATATTTGCCGCTGTAACGTTAATATCTATAGCTAATAAACGAATATATTGCTGGCCTTTTACACTGGGCCAAGTGGCAAGTACCTTAAAATTTGCTGCTATGGTCTGTTTAGTGGCGTTTAAGCGCAGCTTGCTAGTGAGAGGGAGTTTTTTCTGTGGCACAGGCAGTAACAACAATATTTTACCGTTATGTTTACTTGGCTTGTTTGCCAGCTTATTGCTTGGCAAAGCAAAGCTAATTTCATGCACAGCACTATAGCCTGGCTGAGCTACCAGCAATAACAGTAAATAAACAGCAAACATAAGCGTTTGTCGCATCATCAGCCCTTAAGCTATTTCGCTAACCTAAACGTTGCCATGACGGGTCTATGGTCACCACTACTTGAGTCTATAACCTCAACTGCGGTGATTTTAAAGTCATCAGAATACAAAATATGATCAATTCTAACCCCGTACCATGACGTATGCTTAGTGGCATTAAAACCAATGCCCTTGGTATCAATAGCATTATTCAAATGGCTAAAATTACGTTGATAAATATTTTCATCTTGCGGCATGTTAAAATCACCAACAATAAAAGTATTAGACGTACTTTGCGACCATAAACTAACTAAATCGCTTTCAAATTGCCGATTACTTTCAACCGACTTAGCTAATTGAAAGTCAAAATAACGATAAATAAGCCCCATTAAAATAGATCTTGGTGTTTCAAAGTGCACATTAGCTAACGAGACTGTACCTAGCGGTGTATGCACTTGATAAAAAACCGCAAAGTCTCCCCAACCACCAAATAAGCGACGATTTAACACTTGCGTTTTTTGAAATGGAAACTGACTAAAAATACACAACCCAGAAACACACTCTTTATACGGATAATGGCTAAATACTTTGGCAAGTGACACTCTTCTGGCTTCTTGCAATAGCACTATGTCAGGCTTTTTACCAAAGCCAATGTTTTCAAGTGACTTAATACTGCCACCGCCCCCTATATTGGCACTTAACAATGATATTTCAGGCCCCGTACTTGCAGAGAAATAACTGCCCATGCTTGGCAATTGTAAATCGAGGTAATTTAGTGACAATAAAATTAATAAGGGTGATAACAATCGCTGGCGCATAGACAAGTAACGCCAGAAGCAAAACAGCCCTAACACCACCACTAACAACCACCAACGCGGGCCAAACAGTAAAGCATATTTGGCGATAATCAATGAGTTGCTATGCGGCCAATAGGGTAACAGGGTTACTAATAAGCTTATTAAGCAACAACCGATAAAGTAACCAAAGCCGAGTCGCTTGATTATTTTTCCCTGCTTTTTGCCTTGTTTATTTTTCATAAAGCGTGGCATACTTTTTAGCGGCGGCTTGAATAGAAAAGTTATCACTAATATAGTTAAACGCCTTATCACCCAATTGCGCAACTAAATGCCGATTGTCATTCATTTGCTGAATCAATATTGCGAGCTTTTCATCATCATCATAATCAAACAACCAGCCGGTTTCACCGTTTCGCACAAGCTTAGGGTTACCACCAACATTAGTAGCAATCACAGGTATCTTATTTGCCATGGCTTCAATAATCACCATAGATAGCCCTTCAGTTTCAGAACACACCACTAATAGGTCTATATTAGAATATATTTGCTCTCTGTCGCCCACCATACCATGAAAAGTCACTGCAACCGGCCATGCTTGCTGCTTGTGATAGTTTTGTAGGTGCGCAACACACTCGCCATCACCAAAAAAATGAATTGCCAAATTTTCTTGAACTGACAGCGGCAATAATGACGCCGCGCGTAACAGCGAGATTTGATTTTTTAACGGGATCATACGCCCCACAGAGCCAACTCGCAGCGCAGAAGCGGTGGCATTGCCCTTTTCAATAGGCTGTATCAGCACACCATTGTCAATCACTGCGCTGGGCGTACTTTGCCAACCATGCGCTTGGTGGAAGTTATCAGCGCCTTCTTGTGAAACGAATGTGATGGCATCGACATAGCGTTGTGATTTTTTATGCAGTTCAAGCCATTGGGCACCAGTTAAAGCTGCAGCGCCATGCCTTGTATAAATCAACTTTTTATTTAACAGTGGTAACACCGGGCAAATAAATTTTAACGCATGCGGAGTATGAATATGAATAACGTCACATTTTCTTAACTGAACAAAAACCTTGATGAGTTTAATCAATAGTGAATTTGCATAACTAAAGGCTGGGGTATTAAAATGACGGCATTCTTGCTCTAAAGTTTCACCCGGCTCACCCAGTGAAACAATTACAGGCTGAATATGATTGTTTTTTTGTTCCTCGCATAAATCAATGACAAAGCGCTCTGCGCCACCAACTTGTAAACTACTGACAACATGTGCAACTTTAACCACGTTAAATCCATTCCTTTTTATTGTTGCCTTAACTTTTTTAAATAAACCAACTATATTTATTTAACTTTTTCACTCCTCTTTATCATAATTGAGTTTTATCCTGATTGATATGAGGAAAATGGATATAGCATATGCAAAGAATTTAAGATGACGTTTGTAAAAAGTTTAAACGTTCTAGAAGTGGTACAAAGCTTACAAAAGGGCGGTCGCACAATGCGATTCACAGCTACAGTTGCTGGATTGCGGCAAAATAACCATTGCGTTACAGCTGCGTGCTTATCTTGCCCTGAGCCTTGGGTAAAGATACCTAATTTAGAAGTTATAGATGGTGAAAGTACCTCCCGCTGGCAGCTCATTAGCCAATTAAGACGCGTCATTATTAGGGATGACATCCAAGTGATTCATGCTCACTGCGAGCTTAGTCAACTCTACGCCGGCATCGCTGGCTTTACCTGTGGTGTGCCCACAATTGGTACCTTTCACCGTTCAGATTTAAAAAAATATCAACCAAGTAAAGTCAACACCTTAATCAAGTGGCTACTATCACATTACATTGCGGTATCACATGATAGACTATCTTTATTAACGCACAACTTAGCGCTACCGAGTAAAAAATGTCACGTTGTACATGGCGGCGCAATAGTTAAAAAGCCGCCAACTAAAGCCACGGCTGCCAAGGCCAGAGACAATTTAAATATTCCAAATCAACAACTCGTGTTATTAAGTGTTGGGCACTTAGGCACAATAAAAGGTCATCAAGACACTATTGCTGCACTTGTACCCTTAACTAAAGAATATAAAAATTTACACTTATATATTGCCGGCGACGGTAGTAGTATGGAAAAAAAAACCTTAAACACACTAGTTAAAAAGTTAACACTTGAGCAGCATGTAACTTTTCTCGGGCAAATCAATAACGTTGAACAATGGTTTGAGGCCTGCGATATTTTTGTGCAACCACCGATAGAAGAAGCCTTTGGTTTAGTGTTTGCTGAAGCCGGCGCAAAAGCCAAGCCTGTTGTCGCCACCAACGTAGGTGGCATAAAAGAAATCATTATTGATGGAGAAACTGGGCTATTAGTCGCGCCAGCAGCACCAGAAGAATTAAGCCTAGCGCTGAGAAAACTAGCGTCGTCTGCCGATGAAAGAAAACGTTTGGGTGAAAATGGCTATCAACGCATATCAACTCAATTCTCAATTAATAGCATGATTAATAAGTATCTCACTATTTTTAACACAGTTATTAATTAACTTTTATTTACATAGAGCAATGGGTAACACAATGGATGAAGTTAAACTTACGGTCGTTATTACACCACGCGATAGATATTCTGGCGTTATAGAGTGTATAGAGAATTTATATCAGCTAACACCACAGCCTTTTTATTTAAAAGTATTAGATCTTGCTTACCCCAAGGCTATCAAAAAACAGCTTGAGTCTCTCATTGCCAGTAAAGATAACGCTGAAATAATCGAAATGGGCTTAATTATTCCCATGGAAGCTATGCGCAAAGTTCGCGATAAAATTACCACACCATACACCATGTTTTTAGATAACGACTCCAATGTTACAGAAAACTGGGCTGAGCCTTTACTTGCCGTGGCAGAAAAAGAGCAGGCCGCCATAGTTAACCCATTAACCCTAGAAAAAGAGGGGGTTGATAAAGGTGCTGAACTTAGAAACCACCTTTATACCAATGAAATACGCATAGTAGACGTCAACGGCACCGACTACTTGATAGAAGACAAGCATTATCGACGCGCCCTACCCCAAGAAATTCCACAAGAAGTACGTGCTTCTGAAATGTTTGAGCTACATGGTGTGTTGTTTGAAACCAAATTTTTGCAGAAAATTGAAATACCACAAATGGTAATTCGCGAACATATAGACATTGCTATGCAAGCAAAAAAAATGGCGAGAAAAATTCTCACTCAACCAAAATCGGTCGTGGTATTTGATAATTTAGGCACCCGAATGGAGTTAGACGATATGAGGTTTTTCTTTTACCGTTGGAGAAAAAAGCTCACTTGGCAGTCATCTCGCTTATTTGAGCAACGATGGGGTTATAACTTTTATGCTGAACAAGCCATGTATCACTGGGTATTTCGCCGCCGTATATTCTTATTCTGTCGTTGGTTACATTTACCCATCAGCGTTTCCAATAATATCACGCGTATTATTGCTAAAATCAAAACAACCTTTAAGCCGGTTTGGGATCCATTAAAAGACCCAATAGGCGAATCTGAGAATTTTTATATTAATAAAAACTTTGGTTAATTATATGGTGACTTAGCATCAAATTAACCACTAAAACGTGCTTATTAAATTACGCCATTCACATAATAGCTATATAGCTGAGGGGTAAATACTTTTGTTCGGATTATTAAGAACAATTTGGGCTGCTATGGTTGTAGTAGGACATATATTTTGGCTCAGTGATTTTGGGCGCTTTGCTGTGTTTGGTTTTTATATATTAAGTGGCTATTTAATGACCTACATTATGCATACCAGTTACGGCTACTCTTCATTAGGTCGAAAAAAATTTGCGACTAATCGCTTTTTGAGGCTATACCCTGCATTTTGGGCGGCTATTCTGTGCAGTATCGTTATTACGCTTTTCTGGGGCTCTAGTAGCAATGGCTTTATATTACCCACAAATTTAGCCGCAATAATTGGCAATACCACCATGATATTTCCTCATTGGATGCCCAGCCAAATTGAACCTCGCTTATCCCCAGCAACTTGGGCGCTTACTGTTGAGTTGTTTTTTTATGTCGCCATTGCATTAGGGATTTCAAAAACCTTAAAACGAACATACATTTGGATAAGCTTGTCGGTAGTCTTTATAGTGTTATCATATGTAATGAATCTCTATTGGCACGCTAGGTATTTTTCAATTCCGGCTGGTTCACTGCCCTTTTCATTAGGTGCGTTAATTTTCTTTTTGTCAAAGCAAAAATCTGTCCGTTATATACCTGAAGCTATACTGGCCTCACCAATAAAGTTATTCTTTACATCGTTTTGCATAGCCATAGTGACATCAATAGCTATTTCTCAATCTTTATCATTTTGGTTGATGGAAATTATTTTTTATTTTTGTATGGCTATTAACTTTTTGCTCGTTTTATCGCTAGCTAAACAAAATACTTTCGTCAATGGTTTATCAACAAAATTAGATAAAAAAATAGGTGATTTTTCCTACCCTTTTTACCTTTTGCATTACCAAGCGGCAGCCATTGCTAGCGTCATTAGCCTTGGTAAAGTAGCTTCGCTTAAAGAGAATTTCTCCCTTATTTCATGCATGTTAACTTTTTTAATTCTTTTTATTATGTCTTTATGTGTGATAAAACTAATTGATAAGCCGGTAGAAAAGCTTAGGCAAACCATAAAAGCAAAGTAATTAAGTTAAAAAACATGGTATTAATGGATGCATTGGCAGTTGATTACACAGTTAGCGGAGCTAAAAAAATACGACTCCTTATTAACTAAAACATTTTATACTCGCGACAATGTTTGCATAAGTAATACTATAAATTGGCTGCAATTATGGATTGAGCATTTTTGGCAACCAAACTGGCTGCTCCAAGTTTATATTTTATTCGACAAAAATACTCCTGTCGCCTTCTGCCCTTTTTATCTGCACAAGCCTAAAGGACTGATTAAACTAATTACTTTGTACCCAATAGGCCAAGGTGAACCTGAAGCAAGTGAAATAGCTTCTGAATACAATGATATATATATTTTAGTCGGCTACGAAAATGAAGTACTGCAACTACTTTCGAAAGAACTAAAAACACTTAAAATTGACCAAATAAAATGGCGAGCCACGTTACATAACAGCCATATCAATCGCTTATTAAAAACAACGTTTAATTATCAACCAGCAGCAACAAGTGCTCGCTATATAATAAAACGTGACTGTTGGTCATTTGAGCGTTTAAGTAAAAACACCCGCGATCGCTATAAGCGCTCAGTGAGACAACTCAATAAAGTCAACGCGACGTTTCAGTGGATTGCTGCAGCTGACTTTGAGCATTATGCTGGGCGCCTTGCTCAATTCCATCAAGCAAGGTGGAATAAAATAGGTCATGCCGGCGCATTTGCTGAAAGCGACTTTAACGCTTTCCATAAAAACTATAGAACTAACCATCCTAATCATATTAATATAAGTGCGATAGTGGTTGATAATCAGCCCATTGCGATTAATTATTACTTGGCAGACAAGACAACATTATATTTTTACCAATGTGGCTGGGACGAAAGTAACTATGCTAAATTCTCGCCAGGCTTTGCGCTCCATATCTGGAGCATAGAACACTGCAAGCTTGAGTATTATGACTTTATGATGGGCGGGCTAAATGATAGTTACAAAGCAAAGTTTGGTTGTAAAAAGATCCCCATGGCCAATAATCATGTCATTTTAACTAAATGGAAGTTTCACGTTAATCGACTAATCAATAAGATAACAAAATACTTAAAACCATAAGCAAACTAGCTGTGGCGTTTTTTCTGTACTGGTAAGCCGCTAACTCATTTTAAATTTCGGTAACAAGCGTTATAAAGGCACTAACATATGGCTCGTCATTTTCCAAAAGCTGAAGAGGGTAATTCAACACTCGCTTTCTTCTTTTTATTTTTGTATACCGCTTCAGTATTAATACGCCCTCACGAAATGTTTTTAGTCAGTGTTGAATGGATCATTATCAAGATTTTTATCATTATTGCTTTTATCGCGACGCTTGCAGCACAACGCCCTCTTGCCATGCTGCCACAACATTGGATGCTATTAGCCTTAGTACCGCTCATTATAATGTCTGGATTTTTAAATGGCTCTGGCATGATCGGAGTTGAACAGTCTGAACGTATTTTCATCAGCGCCTTATTTCCGCTATTTTTATATTCAAACTGTATAACGAGCATTAAACGACAACACGTACTGATGGCAGTATGCTTATTGGCCGCTTTACTAATGGTGCATAACGGTCATGTGCAACAAACCGCAATAGCGGGTGCTGGCTGGGCACTTGATACAAATTCTGTTGGCTACATCAACCTAGGTGAGCGACGCATTACCTATCTTGGATTTTTTAATGACCCCAATGATCTAGGCATGTTTTTTGTGATGAACATTCCGTTTGCTATTTATTTTTATAAAAAAGCGGCGGCTTTTAATAAAATAATTATGCTCGGTGTTTTAGCAGCACTTTTTTACGGTATTTATTTAACTGGTTCGCGCGGCACTATGCTAGGCGCTGGCGCATTGCTAGCAGTTTATTTTATTGTAATGAATGCAGGGCCAAAATTATTTATTACCATTGTTGCTCTTGCACCTATTGCTGCAACTGTCATTGCCTCATTACAAAGCAATATCGACGCATCTGCCGATGGCCGTTTAGAGGCTTGGTATGCAGGCGTGTTAATGCTTTTAGCCAATCCTGTGTTTGGCATTGGTATGGGGCAATTTTTAGAAGAACATGGACTTGTTGCGCACAATTCCTATATCCACGTTGCTGGCGAGCTTGGCGTGCCCGGTTATTCGCTTTGGGGGGGGGCGTTAGTGTTTACTGTATTAACCGGCTATTTAATTATTCGTGACCAAATTAACAATAACAAAAGTGACGAGTCTGAGAAAGTCGAGCGCAGCACAGAAGAAGCCAATGAACTTTTTCTTAATAAAACATTATTTTTCTCAATGATGGGTTTTATGATCACTGGTTTTTTCATTAGCCGAATGTTTACGCTACTTTTGTACATATACATGGGTATGACTCTCGCGTCTCACTTACGATTAATAAAAATCAATCCGGCATATGCGGCTCATTTTACTATGCAGATTGCGTTAAAATCGATGCTATATTGTTGGACAATTATTGTTGCGGTTTATATTGCGTTAAAGTTAGGCTTATAAAATTAAATTAAAAAGGAAGTTTAAATGATACTAGGTTACACCACAGGCGTATTTGATCTTTTCCATGTTGGCCATGTCAATTTATTGCGTAATGCCAAAGGCATGTGCGATAAGCTGGTGGTTGGCGTTACCACTGACGAATTAGTCAGCTACAAAAATAAAAAGTCGGTTATTTCATTTGAAGAACGCATGGAGGTGGTGCGCTCTTGCCGTTATGTTGACGCGGTTATTCCACAAGAAGATATGGATAAATATACCCAATGGCAGAAAGTAAAGTTTGATGTCATGTTTGTGGGTGACGATTGGTTTAAAACCGAAAAATGGCAGCAAATTGATGAAAAGTTCAAAGCCGAAGGCGTGCGCGTTGTTTACTTCCCTTATACCAAGGGTACGTCATCAACCTTGATCAATAATGTGTTATTGGATCTTCGTAACGACAAATAAACATGTAAGGCAATTCACAACACCATAGGGAATATTATGTGCGGCATTTTAGCAACGCTTGGCGATATAAATAATAGCATTAGCGATCAAGAGTTTCAGGCAGCCTTAGCGCTACTATCACACCGTGGGCCTAACGACAGTGGCTTTGACACGTTTCATGAGCAACGCCTTGGGCATACTCGACTAAGTATCATGGATTTGTCTGACTCTGGCCATCAACCCATGTATTCAGATTGTAAAAACGTTGCGTTAGTTTTTAATGGTGAAATTTATAACTTTAAGGAGATAAAAGCGCGCTTAGCAACCGAGGGGATGACATTTACCTCGCAGTCTGACAGCGAAGTGTTGCTCAACGCGTATTTACATTTTGGCATCGATTGTATTGAGCATTTTATCGGTATGTTTGCCTTTATTATTGTGGATAAAAGAGCGGGAAAGGATTGTACGTACGTGGTGCGAGACCGCTTAGGTATTAAGCCATTATTTTATTATCAAACAGAGCAAGGCTTTATATTTTCTTCTGAAGTTAAGTCCATTCTTGCGTTAGCAAAGCGCAAATTTTCTTTAAACAAGAAAACCGTCTCATCTTATTTCTCTTATCGTTATTCCATTCTCGATGAAACATTTTTTGAAGGTATTCAAAATTTAAGCCCTGGTAGCTATTTACACATTACCAAGCAGGGTACAACTGAGCATAAATATTGGCAGTTAGCTGATTTTGTTAACCAGTCTGAAGATAAAGGCGAGGCTTATTATCTACAACGCCTTGATGAACTATTACATTCGTCAATAAAATACCGGATGATATCAGACGTACCATTTGGCGCGTATTTATCGGGCGGTGTTGACTCTAGCTTAGTCACCGCTATTATGGCCAAATACAGCAAAGAGCCAATAAAAACTTATACCATAGGCTTTGCTGAAGCCGGCTATAACGAATTTAACTATGCTGATAAAGTTGCACAGCTTTATCAAACTGATCATAAAGCCATTAATATTGATGCCGCAGAATATTTTACCACCCTTAATACCCTGATTCGCTACAAAGATGCACCGCTTTCCGTACCCAATGAGGTGCCGTTATATTTAATGAGTAAAGCGCTGAAAAAAGATATAACTGTGGTACTGTCAGGTGAAGGGGCTGATGAAATTTTTGGCGGCTATGGCCGTATTTTTCGCTCAGCTGATGACTATACAAATCAAAAGTTACTGCGCGAATCACCAGCAAGCGCTGCGCTTTATGAAAAAAAATACGGACAGCGGCAGTTTGCTACTGATTTAGAGCATTTTATTTTTAATTACAGTTACACTAAGCCCGCATTAAAACATAGCCTTTTAGCCAAAAATATTGACTGGAATATAATAGAGTCAGAATTGAATCAAAGGTTTGAAAAAAGCTTTAATGAAGTAGCATCATCCGACTATCAAACAAAAATGATGTATACCTTTGAAACCGTACATTTACAGGGGTTACTCTCGCGAGTTGATACCACCACCATGGCAACCTCAGTTGAGGCGCGTGTACCTTTTGTTGACCATAGGTTAGTGGAGTTTGCTTTTAGTATTCCCAATAAATACAAATTAAAATGGAACTCGGAAAAAGATCAAGAGTTAGCAAAAAACAAAATGGCGGATGATAATTCAGAAAACCATGATACCCCTAAGTATATTCTGAAAAAAGTCGGTGAGAAATATTTGCCTGACGAGGTGCTTTACCGTAAAAAAATGGGGTTTCCAGTTCCGTTGGATAAATGGCTAGGCGGAAGCTTTTCTGAACAAGCAAAACAAATTTTGGTTGATAAAAACAATAGCGCCAATCAAGTAATTGACACTGAGTTTGTTTTGTCACTACTCGATGATAAAGAGCTAGCAAGCAATCATGCGCTAGCGATGAAAGTATGGATGGTGCTAAATTTATTTGCTTTTTGCGATACTTATCAAAATTATTTAAAGTAGTATTGAAGAAAAAAGGCCAATATGTATTTATCAAATGTAATCAACTCTAAAGATAATAACTTTAACTTAATGAGAATGTTAGCTGCTTTTGCAGTGTTGTTTAGTCATAGCTATGCTTTAGCAACAGGGGATGCGGAAAATGAGCCATTAAGAACAATTATAGGTATTACACCTGGGCATATTGCCGTTGATATTTTTTTTATTACCAGCGGTTTATTAGTCACACGTAGTTTATTTTATCGGCGTAACTTAATTGAATTTGCAGTCGCACGAGTTTTACGTATTTATCCTGGCCTTATTGTCGCCGTTATTACTTGTATATTGATAGGAGCATTGGTTTCAAGCCTTACTATAAACGAGTACTTTACTTCTAAACATACTTTTATATTCTTATTCAAAAACTCATTCATGCTTTTAGGTGATGTCCAAGAGCTACCTGGGGTATTTTTAAATGCCCCTTTTGATAATAGCGTCAATGGCTCTTTGTGGACCTTGCCTTGGGAGCTAAAAATGTACGCTATGCTTGGCTTATTTGGCTTTATTACACTACTTTTTAACTTTATTTATAAAACCAATTGGTTAACTTTTTTTATACTAGCCTTTTTTGTTTTTTCACTCGTTAACTATTTTGAATATCATTTTTTTACCGATATTAGAGGTCAGAAATATAAGCTTTTTCGGTTTGGCACGTTATTTTTTTATGGCGCACTTATGTACTTAGCTCGTCGGAAAATTCAGCTTAATAAAAATATTTTTTGGCTATCCTTGGTTATATTGGCTTTTAGTTCATTTAGTCACGGTCTTTTTTTAATCCTTTATACGCTAATACTTCCGTATATCATACTTTACCTTGCCTATGTACCTGCAGGTAGAGTGCGAAATTATAACCGTTTTGGAGATTATTCTTACGGCATCTATATTTACGCTTGGCCTGTGCAACAATTAATTGCGACAAGTATTGCAAATGTATCTTCTACTGCAATGATCATTTTATCAGCTATCATGACATTTTTTCTCGCTTACGCTTCTTGGCACCTTATCGAGTCTAAGGCAGTAAAACTTAAAAAATATGTAAAGCACTACCCTATCTTTAACATAGATAATAAGCCATTACCCGTTAAATTAAAGTAATGTTAATCTGAAAGCGCCCCAACTTTTGGCTATGTTATGATTACTGCTATAATTGAGAAACTTGGTTATATAAATTTTCAGAGTAGCTTCTTACTGTCCTTGCTAAAGGCTGATGAAACTTGCTTTGCAAGCATTGATACGCTTGGTGAAAAGTGGTTGAAGAGTCCTCTTGTTTAACCATTATTAGGTTTTCAATCAGCTCTGGCCAGCTATACGCATACGGCGCTAATGTTACTTCTTCGTAAGAGTAATATAAGTCGCGTTCTTGTTGCTTATATTTTTCTAGATCAAATGGTGCAAATAAGATGGGGCGACCTGTTAATAAAAAATCAAAATACGCGCCTGAATAATCCGTGATCATACAATCATAGTGTGCGATTGAGTCAAAAATATCGGCTGAGCTATCTATAGTAATGGCTTTTGAGGCTTTAATTTCTTCAATAAGATATGGTGGCGGCTTATTAACAGGGTGCATGCGTAGCACCAACTCGATATTGTTTTTTAATAACTCATGATCAATGACTTGCACATTAAAGCCATATTGGGCAAATAAATCACACTCGCTACCTATACCGCCTCTAAAAGTGGGCATATAAATACATTTAAAGGCACTCTTTGTTGCCTTTACATAGGGCTTTAAAAACACATCGTTTCGAGGAAAGCCAGTAATTAAGGTGCGCTCTTTTGGCAACCGAAACGCGTTAGCCAGTGTATTTTGCGTTTCAACGCTGGTCGCCAATAAATAGTCATTTCTTATTTGGTTATAAGGTGACAGTTTATCAACCAGCTTACCGACAACATTTTTATGAACTACTTTATCGCCAAACACGTCATACATTATTTTTTTTAATGGTAAGCCATGCCATAAATTAACCACCTTGGTACGCTTACCAATACAGGGAGCAAAAATATCGTCATGTAGTGACTGACAAACAAAAGCAAACTCGGCCCTAAGTTGATAATAAATGCCGCTTAAACTTTTTTCATGATGCGCTTGAAAGCCGAGTGCTCTTATTTGCTTAATAAGCTGTGGGTTTTTAGCTATCCATACCGCCTTGATACTTGGCTGTTCTTTGTTGATATATTCAAAAAAAGCTTTGGGGTTATCGCTGTAACGCTCACCAAACCAACCTCCAAAGACCCAAAGCTTGGGTTTTTTAGCAACACATTGTGCTAACAGGTACAAGTTTAAGTTTATCAGCACATTGATCATTAATTTCAATTTAATCATGGCGCTTTGGGCTCCGTTTAAAAATACTTATCAGCTCAACTATCAACTTTTTATCAAACAAATATAACGCGCTAATAAAAGCAACACCGCCAGCGGCTATTTGTATCAGCAAATTTAACACCGCAATTTCGCCAGTGTATTGTTTAAGGGTAAATACAACTATTAGCATAATAATGCCCGCCGCAACCGGCGCAAGAAAAAGCTTGGCGATATTGCGGTATTTAATATTCAGCAAATTAGCATTTCTGCAGGCAACAACACCATATGCAATAGGAAATCCACAAGCCCATGCTGCTGCAAGCCCTACTGCGCCATAAGGCGCGGCTAGCACGATACTGATCAGCATTACGACACTCATAATGCTAACATTATGTAGCATATGCTTTACTTTACGTTGGCTTTTTAGTGCTGGATTAAACAGCTCTTCACTAAAGCGTAATGGCATCACAAATAAAATGATCATGGTGGGATAAATTGCCTCTAACCACTTATCACCGAGTATAATCGGGATAATTTGATCAATCACGCTAGCAAGCCCCCAAAATATGGGGATTGTGAGCAAAATACTCATTTTTTGTGCTTTTAATATATAAGCATTGATGCGCTGCGGTTGATCTTGAATTTTAGAGAAGGCAGGAAACGCCACTTCTTTTAACAGCGGCAATATTTTTTTCTGTGGCATTAAGGCAAATTGCAGAGCAATGGCAAATACGCCTATTTCTGTTACTGACATTAATCGCCCAGCAATTGCCACATCCATATGAAGAAACACATAAAATACAATCGAGTGCAACATGATCAAGCCGCCAAACTTCAAATGTGGCTTAACTTGGGTAAATTTAAATTCGGGCAAGAACGTAATTGGCTGTACCGCTAGTGTCAGTACCGCACGTAATGTCACGGCAATAATTTCACCGATGATAATCGCCCAAAAACCAAACTGTAAATAAGCTAACACTAATGTTGTTACTGCCGCCGTAATATTAGCGACCGAGGAAATTATAGAAACATGCTTAAACGCCATATTTCGCGCCAGCAATGAGGTTGGAATGATCGCTATGGCTTTGACAATAAACAAGCATGCCGTTACTTTTAAAATACTGGTAACATGCTCTGATTGGTAAAAGTTACCTACCACGCTGGCGAGGTTATATTGCACCAAAAACATAGTGCTATAAACAACAATAATTAAACCAAACATTTGTTTGAGCATGGTTTGCGACAGCTCTTTAGTTTGGATTATTGCCGGCGCAAATAAGCCACCAATAAATAGTGCTAAAAAGCCCGCAAACATATCAGCCATGGCAACTACACCATAATCCTCGGGCAGTAATAAACGTATCACCCAAAAGGTCATCGCCCAGCGAATAATTTGCGTCAGCACTTTACCTAATGCTACCCACTTTAATGAATGCAGTACTTGAGACTTTAGTTGATTTGAGTTTGTCATTAAGAGACCAGAGGCTGTGGCATTACGAGCGAGCAAACTTGCGTTTGGTTTTTTGCATTAACTGCCAGGCAAGGTTAGGAATAAGTTTTAACAACCAACCTTTTAAACGGTATGACATATTTTTTTCAGTGCGATGTGCCCGCAGGTAAGTATCCCCCGCTAAGCTATATAAACCTGAAAAAATATACGACTTTGCATACCGAACATGCAACTGTTGTTTGATAAGCGGCCAATTTGCAGTTTTTCCGTGAGATGTGGCAATATCAGCAATTTTGTCTAAACACACAATTTCCGCTTCATGCATTTTTTGATCATTTAAGGAGTAGTTATCGCCATGAAATACATGAATGGCTAAATGTTCTGCGACAAAGTCAAATTCACACACCAGCGACAATTTTAACCATAAATGCCAATCATCAACGCCCATAAGCGCAAGATCATCATCAAAACCACCGACGTGCTCTATCACACTTTTTCTTGCCATGGCGGTGCAACAGGTAAACATATTTTGCTGAATTAACTGCGCAAAGACATCACCGCGATGTTTATGCTCAAAGCTCGGTTTTGATTGCTTATTGTACAAAACATAATCTGCAATAGCGCCGGTGTAAACTAAGCCCACTTTGTCATTGGCAAATAAGGGTAATTGCTTGGAGAGCTTGCTAGGTAGCCATAAATCATCTTGATCACAAAAAGCAATAAAATCACCTTGAGCTTTTTTAATACCATAGTTGCGCGCATTGGCAACACCGCCATTGGCTTTGCTGTAGGCTTTTACTCTAGGGTCTTGGGCGGCTAAAGATTCGATTAATGCTTGAGAGTGATCGCTGGAGCCATCATTAATTAACAATAACTCTAACGCTTGGTGGTCTTGCGCTAATATAGATTCAACGGTTTTTGATAAATATTTAGCACCGTTATATACAGGTACCACAACTGAAATTAGCTCAGACACAAAAATCCTTTAATATGCAGACAAATGTTGATATTTGACGTTTATTATCGCGCCTCACACAAAAATAACAACGACTTAATTAACATAATAGAAACAATTTAATATCTTATTGACAAATTTCTTACCTTAACAAGTTAAATTTGTTAAATTCTTGAGGACTGCTCGCCCTAACTTAATCAATAAATGGAGTTATTAAACTTAATGTACGCTCAATTATTGCGACAGGTACTGATGCCCTTATATGAAACCATTAAAGGCAAAAACCTATTGCAAAACATTAATCAATATCAAGCACATTTAACTTGGACTCCCGAGCAATTACGCGCGCATCAATGGCGCGAACTTAAAAAGCTGCTACAACATGCTTTTGATAACACAACATTTTACCCTGAAATTTGGGCGCAAGTGGGTGTGCATTCAGTTGATGACATTCAATCCATGCAAGACTTTGCAAAGCTACCTTTAGTGACCAAAGACGATATTGCCCATCATTATCAATCGCTCGTTGCTAAAAATTATTCTAATAACATTAAAAAAGCGACGGGGGGTTCAACGGGGCAACCTTTTCGCTTTGAGCTAAATGTTGACAGTAACACGCGCAGAGAAGCTGTAATGTGGCGTGGCTATGGTTGGTTAGGCGCCGGCTTAGGTGAAAAAACACTGTATTTGTGGGGGGCTGATATTGGTCAGCCAACAAAGCTAAAAGCGCTAAAAAACAACTTGTATCATGCTTTTTATCATCGAAAAATGATGAATTCATTTGCCATGAATTCAAATAACATGCAGGAATATATAGACGAAATTAACCGTTACCGTCCAAAAGCTTTGGTCTCGTATGTGAATCCGTTATATGAGTTAGCTCGCTATATTATTGCGAACAAACTAACTGTATTTGCGCCTAACTCTATCCTAACCGGCGCAGAGCCTTTGCATGACTTTCAGCGTAAGATCATAGAACAAGCGTTTAATTGCCCGGTATATAATACCTTTGGTTGTCGTGAATTTATGTTGATGGCCGCTGAGTGCCAAAACCATAAACAATTGCATATTAATAGTGACCACCTCGTAGTAGAGACTGTTAATGAAGAAGGCCAAGCCATCACAGCCGAGTCGGGTGATTTAGTAGTCACGGATTTATATAACTATGGCATGCCACTTATTCGCTATGTCAATGGTGATAAAGCAACATTAATTAATGAGCCTTGCGGATGCAGCAATCCGTTACCTATTATGGGCAGCATTGATGGTCGCAAGCTCGATATCATTAAAACGGCATCGGGTAAAGCTATCCCTGGCGAGTTGTTTCCACACTTATTTAAAGAATTTATCGGCATAGATAAATTTCAAGTTAAACAAACTGATATCTCGTCGTTACAAATATTGTTACTGACTAATGCGCACTTTGTTGAACAGAACAAAGCGGATATTGCAAAAGAGATTAATAAATATGCGGACAATGAATTAACATTAATTTTTCAGCTGGTTGATGATATTCCGCTAACCGCCAGTGGTAAACACAGGGTAACAATTTGTGAAATCTAGCGAACAAAAATCAAGTTTGGTGATAATAACAAATCTTTATCCGCTGCCTTGGCAGCCAAACCGTGCAACCTTTAACCGCCAGCAATTTGCCCAGCTTGATGACAGCTTTGACACCAGTGTTTTGGTGCCGGTGGCATTTGCCGAGTGGTTTAAATACCGAAAGCAAATAAAACAAAGCCAACACTTACGTTATTTACCTTATTTTTATATCCCGAAAATAGGTCGGCGATTCTATAGCCTGAGCATGTTGTTCTCGATTATTTTTCACTCCGGGTTTTGGCTGTGGCGTAAAAAGCCAAATAAGTTACTCGCCAGCTGGGCGTTTCCTGAAGCCGTTGCCACAAGCTGGTTAAGTCGGTTATTGCGCTGTGATTTCTATTTTAAAGTGCATGGTAGTGACATTAATTTACATGGCAAAGTACCCGCTCGCGCTAAACAAATTGTTAACGCCAGCAAAAAAGCCAAGGGTATCTTGTCGGTGTCACAAGCTCTGGCTGACGAAATGATCGCCATGGGCATTGCTAAAGAAAAAATTCAGGTGATTTATAACGGCGTCGATCACGAAAAATTTAAAGTGAATAAAATAACTTTTGACAAAAACACACCTGATTATGTTTTATACGTGGGTAATTTAAAAAAAGAAAAAGGTGTTATCGAGCTACTTGAGGGTTTTGCTGCCATTGCCAAACAATACCCATTATTGCAATTACACTATGCCGGCGCAGGCAGTATGAGTACCGCAATTACCACCTTGGCGAAAACAATGGCCATAAGTGATAGGGTTATTTTACATGGCAGTGTTGACCATGAACGTTTACCTGCCCTGATTAGCCAAGCCCGCATTCTGGCACTACCTAGCTACAACGAAGGTGTGCCTAATGTGGTGTTAGAAGCAATGGCCTGTGGTACGCCGGTATTGGTCAGTAATGTGGGTGGCATACCCGAAGTCGTGGATGAGGCTATTTGCGGTAAAGTTATAGCCGCGAAAAGTGTAGATGCGGTAACGCAAGGCTTAGAGTATATGCTTACTACACAGTGGCATAGTGAGAAAATACAACAACATAGCCAGCAATTTACATGGCAAAACAATAAGCAACAACTGTTGCATTTATTAAACAACGTTAACAGCCTAGGGTATAAATCTTAATGGTTACTGTTACAATAGCTTTTTTTCTGAATAACGGAATGTTCAACTCATGCTGCGTCAATTAAAGCAATTTTATAGATCGGTAATTTTGCCTGATCGATTATTTTTATTGCGCAAAGCAAAGCAAGAAAAAATCTTGTATCTCACCTTTGATGATGGCCCTGTAGCTGGCGTTATTGAGCCATTACTTGCACTTTTAGATAAACATCAAATTAAAGCAACTTTTTTTGTTCTCGGCAGTCGCGCCGCTAAGCACCCAGAGCTGATGTCAGCAATACATAGCTGCGGCCATACCATAGCTAACCATTCTTACAGTCACCCTGCTTTTAACAAAATATCTCACGCGGATAAATTAAAGCAAGTTGTGCAAGCCAATGATATTATCCAACAAACTACGGGCCAAGCTTGTCGCTTATTTCGCGCACCACAGGGCCGCTGGGATTTACGGTTGCTATTGGCGCTAGGCCGAAAAAAAATAACCGCGGTACACTGGAGTCGCGACTCGATGGATTTTTTAAAAGAGCCTGCCGAGAATATTGCCGCCCGCTTTAATCAACAGCCCGTGCAAGCGGGGGATATTATTTTGTTTCATGACGACGATATACGCTGCGTTGAGGCACTTGAGCTTTTGCTGCCTCTATGGCTTAAACAGGGATATCGCTTTGATGCTTTGGAGAACAACCTCAAATGAACATATTATTTCATCATAGAACCCGAGGCCGCGGCGCGGAAGGTGTTCATATTCGTGGCGTAGTTAAGGGTTTAACGCAACTGGGGCATACTGTTAGCATTTTATCTTTGCCAGGCGCCGAGCCAGAAGCAGAAGAGCAACCAACGCAGGCTAACAATAACAACAAAACCGAGAAAAAAAGTGGTTTTTCGTTACTGTCCGAAATTACGAAACATGTGCCAGAGTTTGTCTTTGAAATGTTCGAGCTTGCTTATAATCTATTAGCGGTATTTCGCTTAAAAAAAGCAGTACAAGAGAAAAACATCAAACTTATTTATGAGCGTTACTCATTATTTATGTTCGCCGGTGTTTGGTGGGCCAAGCGTAACAATGTTGACATTATTTTAGAAATTAACGACTCGTGTCAGGTTCATCGAGTGAGAGCATTAACGTTTAAAAAACTAGCCGCGAAAATAGAACGTTGGGTGTTTAAAAATGCCACCGGCTTAGTGTTTATCTCAAGTCGCTTTCAAGCGGTCGCACGCCAGGCCTATGGCGATATTGCGCCAAGCGTAGTTTCACCAAATGCCGCCGATTTAGATAAATTTATTATAGATAAACCGGCAGGAACAGCCTTGCGTAAAGCGCTAGGTATCAACGATAAACTAGTTTTAGGCTATGTGGGGGCCTTCGTGCATTGGCACGGCATCGACTGGTTTGTCGAAATGATTTGTCCGCACTTGTCGAAGCACCCTAACTTAGTATTACTATTAGTGGGTGACGGTGTTGCCTATGAGCCCATCAAAGCCCACATAGCGCAAGCTGGGGTTGGCTCGCAAGTGATATTAACCGGTAAAGTTGAGCATCAAAAAGTAGCCAGTTACTTGTCAGCGATGGACTTTGGTATTTTACCCGACTCCAACGACTATGGCTCACCGATGAAATTATTTGAGTTTATGGCGATGGGTAAAGGTATGGTGGCACCCGATTTTTCGCCGATTGCAGAAGTGGTAACAGACCATAAAACCAGTTGGTTATTTCCCGCTGGCGATCGTCAAGCCTGCATTGAAAAAGTACTCGATATTGCACGAGATCCGTTGCAACATAGCCAAGTTGGCAACTTAGCACGACGTTATATTGAAGAAGAAAGGCAATGGCGACATAACGCCGAACAATTGCTGTCATTGCTAAAGCCCGAGGTAAATTAGCGATGCAAACATTAAAAGCGGATTTAAAGCGCAAGCAAGAAATTTTTGCCGAAGACGGCGCGCATGTCAGCATGCTGAGAATTTGCATGGCAGATGGCACTAGTGCTAATGTGCTTTATCGCTGTATGCGCTGGTGTGCAAATAAAAATTTAGGTCTGCTCGCATATGGCTTTCAATGGCTCAATAAATTTTTCAATGGCTGTGTCATTGGTAGCGGCGCTGATTTTGCTGCTGGCTTTGTTATTATGCACCCCGTCGGTATTGTTATTAACTCTAAGGTCAAAGGCGGCAATAATATTACTTTAGAAAGCGGCGTGGTCATTGGTGACGAAAAGGGTCAGTCGCCTCGCTTAGCCAACAATATTTTTGTTGGTGCTGGCGCTAAAATCATTGGCGCCTTAACAGTGGCCGATAACGTAAAAATTGGTGCTAATGCGGTGCTTACAAAAGACGCTAATCAAGGCGAAACTATGCTCGGCATACCGGCAAAAGCCTACAAAAAAAAGACGGATGAGACGAGTAATTAATGACAGCTTTATTTTGGGCCAGCATCGCCGTAATTGTTTACAGTTACTTTATCTACCCACTTATTTTGTTCATTTTTAGTGGTATTAAACAAGCAAGTAGCGATACTAAATACTTATGGCGAAGACACCAAAGGCGTACCTTGGATAATCAATCATTGCCGCCGGTATCAATTATTATTGCTGCTTATAACGAAGAAACTTGTATTAAAGCCCGTGTAGAAAACCTGCTTGCATTGGACTACCCTCAAGATAAGCTGACCTTTTTAATTGGCTCTGATGGCAGCTCAGATGCTACCGCAGAAATACTAACAGCGTTTGCCGTTGAAAATCTGCAGGTTCATATTTTTAATGAAAACCGCGGCAAAATGAGTGTCTTAAATGACTTAGTAAATTTAGCGCAAGACGACATCCTTATTTTTTCTGACGCTAACACACACTTTCAAACCGATACCATTTCAAAGTTAACGCGACACTTTGATAATCACAAGATAGGTGCAGTTTGCGGCGAATTGCATTTAGTCGATAGCGATTCAGGCGACAATAAAGACAATGTTTATTGGCGCTACGAACAGGTATTAAAGTTTCATGAGTCACGACTTAATGCACTGCAAGGTGCTAACGGCGCCATTTATGCTATTCGTAAAGCGCTTTTTATGCCCTTGCCTGCAAATACCATAGTAGATGATTTTCAAATTGCGATGAATGTTGCTAAGCAAGGCTTAACATTACGCTATGACCCAGAAGCGATCGCCATTGAGGAGATTGCCCCTAACCTTGCCGAAGAAGAAGGCCGACGCGTGCGTATTGGTTTAGGAAATTATCAAGCTTTTTTTAATATGCCTTGGGCATTAAATCCGCTACTCGGTTGGCGTTTTATTGCCTATATTAGTCATAAGGTTTGTCGTTGGTTTGTACCGCATTTTATGCTACTCGCCTTTGTTGCAAACTGTTTTTTACTCGATACGGGTTTTTATCAACTAACATTAATGGCCCAACTATTTTTTTACGCTCTTGCTTTTTATGGTATCAAACGACAATCAGCCGGTAAAAAATCGGCTACATTTATTGCGCTGTTAGCATTTTTTGTCGCTATGAACCTAGCATTAATGCGGGGATTTATTAAATATTTCAGTTCCAACGTGCAAGGAACTTGGCAAAGGACGACGCGCTAGTGATCATTTTAATTTTATTTCTCATCGCTTTATACCTTTTTATTTGGGTATTAAAAAAGAAAAACATGCAGCATTGGTTGCCACAATACATCAAGCAAGGTTTCAATCAACCTAAAGCTGATGCCGGCAAAACCAAGCATGTTATTTTTTCCTTTGTCGATCATTATGAACCGCAATGGGGCAAGCCAAACAGTATTGATGTCGAGCGAAGCCGAGTAGACCGCTGGTGTGCAGATTACCCTGCCATGGCCAGTAAGCATGTTGATGCCAATGGTATACACCCACAACACACCTTCTTTTACCCCGAAGAAGAGTATCGTTTCGAACACTTAGACAAAATTGCCGCATTATGTCGTGATGGCTTTGGCGAAATTGAAGTGCATTTACATCATGACGACGATACTTCTGACAACTTGAGAGCGTCAATCACACAGTTTTGCCATGTGTTACATAATGATCATGGCGCTTTATCTCACCACCCAGAAACTGGGCAGTTAATGTATGGCTTTATTCATGGTAACTGGACCTTAGATAATTCAGGCCCCGATGGTAAATTATGTGGTGTTAATGATGAATTAATTGTTTTGAGAGAAACCGGTTGCTACGCTGACTTTACCTACCCCTCTGCACCACACAGCACTCAGCCAAAAACCATCAACAGTATTTATTATGCCAAGGATGACCCCGAACAACCAAAATCACATGATACTGGCGTAGACGTACGTGTTGGCGGCAAAGCATGGGGGGACTTGATGATAGTGAACGGTCCGTTGATGCTAAATTGGAAAAAACTGAAAAAAGGAATTTTTCCACAAATTGAGAACTCAGACATTCGTAAAGGCATGGAGCCAACACCTGATCGGGTCGATTTATGGGTAAAAGCTAACGTGCATGTCAAAGGGCAACCTGATTGGATATTTATCAAAGTCCACACCCATGGTACCCAAGAGCGAGATATGGATGTGTTACTGGGTAAGCCGGTGGATGATATGTTTTCTTATTTAGAGTCCACGTATAACGACGGCGAGCAGTATCAATTACACTACGTCAATAGCAGGGAAATGTATAATATGATTAAAGCAGCGGAAGCGAATAAAACCGGTAGTCCTCATCAATACCGTGATTATATTTTGCCTAAACCCACTTTTATTGCGAAGTAGCTGATGTTAGTTAATAAAATTAAAACCCGCATCATGCGTCATTTAGGCATGACCACAACCTTATGGAACCATCGTCAGAACGGTGTTTATTGTTTTAATTTTCACCGTATTGGCGACGCGACTCAATGCAAATATGATCCTCATGTATTTTCTTGTACTGCGGATGACTTTAAAAAGCACTTAGCGTTTATTCAAAATAACTTTGAAATTATCGATCAAACTCGCTTTATTGAACTTATCGTTAGCAACCGGGTTGTGGATAAAAAGCTCGCCTATATTACCTTCGATGATGGCTATTTAGATAATTATGAGTTAGCGTTTCCGATATTAACGGCTAGGAATATCCCTGCGACATTTTTTGTTGCCACGGCATTAATTGAATCACAAGTTATTCCTTGGTGGGATGAAATCGCATGGCATATCAAGCATTGTGATTTAGCAGAGCTGCAACTGAGCTTTTGGTCTGAGCCCATTAATTTATCCAAGGCGACTAGTAATCGAAATATTCAACAGGTATTAAGTAAAATTAAAGCTGAACCTGCCCATATCGATGCACAGCTTAAAGAGTTGCGCCAATTAACGGGGCTCGAATTAAACGATTACCGCAGCGAGTTTATGACTTGGTCTCAGCTGCGTGAAATGGAGTCGGCGGGTATGACCATAGGCGCACATTCGCACTCTCATCGTATTTTTTCCAGTTTAAACGCTGAAGATCTTTCGCATGAACTTTCGCATGCCAAACAGCTTTTAGAAGCGCAATTAAGCCAAAAAGTGCAGTCAATTTCTTACCCTGTGGGTAATGCATCTACCTATAATAAAGACATGTTTGATGAAATCGCCCGCCAAGGGTATCAACTCGCCTTTACCTTTCGTTATTTTATCAACCAAGAGCTAAATACTAATAAGTTCCAATTGGGGCGGTTTTCTATATCTGAGCCCTTTGAGCCAGTGAGGTTTATGGAGCTGTGCTTAAATGCACCTACCCTATAGCTGCCATAATTAGCCGTTAACCTTCTCGTTAAGAGTTTAACGCAAGCCAATAGTGCTAGGCTTAAGGGATGCAGGGCGTTACTGCTTGTCAGCGCCAGAGGCTTAAAGGCTTACATAGAAAGCACTAACTCACGCCAATATTAGCGGCCTTTACCAAATAGAACGATTTCAACAGTACGAATTAAAATCAGCAAATCGAGCATAAAGCTACGATGTTTGATGTAATACAAGTCGTATTTAAGCTTTTCTAATGAGTCAGCTTCGGTAGCGCCATACGGGTATTTAAGTTGTGCCCAACCCGTTAAGCCAGGCTTAACGTTATGACGCTCATTATAATAGGGGATGTTTTTTATCAGTTGCTGAACAAATTCAGGACGCTCAGGACGCGGCCCTACAAAGCCCATATCGCCACGCATAACGTTATAAATTTGCGGCAATTCGTCAATGCGATATTTGCGTAACGCTTTACCTATGCGCGTTATGCGGTTGTCATTTTCGCTGGCCATTTGTGCGCCGTTTTTTTCCGCATCTAATCGCATGCTTCTAAACTTCATGATGCTAAACGCTTCGCCGTCTAATCCTACCCGTTCTTGACAATAAAACACTGGGGCTTTTATGCCATCTTCTAATTTAATAAGTAACGCTGTAACAAGCATGACGGGCCAAGTAAGCAGAAATAAGAAAAAACCCATAGTGGCGTTAAACACCCAATCAAGCGTGTTGCGCAAGTGATTAGCAGACGCAAAGCCGTTAGAATAAATAACCCAACTGGGGTAAATTAAATTAACCGCAACTTGCCCGGTTTCTCGCTCAATAAAGTCTAAAATTTCAGTGACTTCAATGCCGCGTATTTTACAGGCAAATAATTCATCAACGGGTAAATTTTCACGCCTTTCGTCATTGGCAACAACAATTTCATCAATTTGTTGCTCTAAGGCATAATTGACTAATGAACTATCTAGCTTAATGATATTCTCGTTAACTATGCCATTTTCAGCATCACCGTTCATGACCACAAAACCATGCATAAAAAAGCCTTGGCGGTCAACATCTCGGCGCATGCGCTTCTCAATTATTGAGGCACGTTCACCGGCGCCAAGCACCAGTACATTGCGTTTATTAAAACCAAAGAAATCAATTTGCAGGGTAAAATAGCGCACCACGCTGGCTAATAACACACTGATGAGTGATGCCATGGCGAGCAGCTCAATAGCGATAGATCCTGTGCCATACAATGGATTAATCAAAGAGACAATAAAGAAGCTAACCGCTACTGATACTAACAACCGACGGAACACACCTCGCAAGTTTTCACGCAGCTTTGAGTTATATAAGCCCATAGCTAATGAAGCTAACTGCACAACTAAGGCAAAAACAATGGCATGAATAAATAGTACATTGGTTGCTATACTTTGTATGTCAAAAGCCACAAAGTGCAAGTAATCGTTAAGGTATATGCTGAGCAATAACGCACTGGCAAAACACACAAACTCGATTAGCACTAAAGACTTGCTACCCGCTGACAAATCGCGAAAATTAGGGCTAGACATAGGGAGAGAAGATTCCTTTTCATTAAGAAAAATAAATCAGCGCACAGCGCTTTTACTTTTTTACCTCTATATTAGAAAGGATTCATAGGCAAATGTAAACATAGCATAATTAAAATACTAGATTTACAATTTGTTTACGATATTAAAAAATGTGCATCATAGATAAAAATCAAATACAATCGATTAGCTTATATAAAAAACAGTTTTAAATAAGAAGGTTAATACCATGGAAAAACGCATCACCCAAAGAATAAAAGCGATTTTATTTATCACTCTGGCTTACTTAGTGGCTGGTTGTAGTTCACCCACACTGCCTCCTGCTAAGCTTCATCAGTCAAATACCGTAGACGTTGACTCATATAAGTACCTTATTGGTGCGGGTGATGTGCTCAATATTTTTGTTTGGCGTAACCCTGAAGTGTCGGGTACATTTATTGTCCGCCCAGACGGCATGATCACAACGTCCTTGGTGGAAGATATTCCAGTTTCTGGCAAAACGCCAACCGAGCTTGCCCGTTCAATAGAAGAAATTCTCGCCACTTATTTGCGTGAACCTGTGGTGACAGTAACGGTTAATAACTTTGTGGGCCCGTTTAGCGAACAAATTCGAATAATTGGTGAGGCTGCACAACCCCAAGCTATTAATTATACCCAGCACATGACGTTATTAGATGTCATGATCCGAGTTGGCGGTTTAACTGAATTTGCTAATGGTAATGGTGCCGTACTCGTGAGAATAGAAAATGGCCAACAAAAACAATACGATATTTTCATTGAAGATTTGCTTAAAAATGGTGAAATATCGGCCAATGTTGATGTCTTACCAGGTGATATTATTGTGATACCTGAAACATGGTTTTAAAAGCGATAGACTTATTTACCTGTTTTAGAGGTCAGGAATGCAAGAAATAATAGAACAAGTTATAGATTACCTAAAAGGTATTTGGCTAAAGCGTCGCTTTATAATCGTGTCGACTTGGTTAATCTGCCCACTGGCATGGCTTTATGTGGCACAACTCGATAATGTTTATGAGTCTGAGGCGCGCGTTTACGCCGATACACAATCCATTTTGGGACCGTTATTAAAAGGCCTGACGGTCAAAACAGATCCAGATGTGCAAATTAGGCTCATGATTAAAACGCTGTTAAGTCGTCCTAACTTAGAGCGTATTACCCGCATGACAGATTTAGACGTGCAAGCCAATACGCCAGCAGCCTATGAAGCGTTGATTGACCGATTAAAGTCCAATATCAATATTCGCAAAACCGGTGGTCGTAAAGAGAACATTTTTACCATTACTTACCAAGATAGTGATCCTGAGATGGCAAAAAATGTCGTAAATTCAGCACTAACTGTCTTTATTGAAAATACCTTAGGAGAAAATCGTAGCGACTCAACTTCTGCACAAAAGTTTTTAGATAGCCAAATTAAAGATTATGAAAATCGGCTTTTAGCGGCTGAGTCTCGTTTAACCGATTTCAAACAAAAATATAGCGGTGTTTTGCCCGATCAATACGGTGGCTACTACCAAAAGCTCAATGTAGTCAAAGAGCAACTTAAAATAACTGAGTTAACATTACTTGAACAAGAGACACAGTTAAAATCGGCTAAAGCACAATTAACTGCCTCGCCGGTTAATAATGAAAGCCCGCAAAACAACATCAAAAACTCTAATAGCATTCAAACCACCTATGATGGACGCATTGCTGAATTAGAAGCGACATTAGACTCATTACAGTTGCGTTATACTGAGATGCACCCGGATGTTAAAGAAGTTAAGCGCCGGCTTGAACACCTAACTAACCAACGTAGTAAAGAAATAGAAGAGTACCTCAGTGCTACCGGCAGTGGTGATAGTAGTAAATTATCAACCAGTCAAAACCCGGTTATTCAGCAATTACAAATACAAGTAAACCAATTAGAAAATCAAGTAGCATCGACGCGAGTTCGTGCTAATGATTATCGTCAGCAGGTGAAAGATCTGGAAAGTAAAATTCATATTCTGCCGGAGATAGAGGCTGAGTTAACTTCACTTAATCGCGGCTATCAAATCACCAAAAGCAAGTATGAAGAATTACTGAACCGAAAAGAAACCGCACAACTGGCGCAGCAAGCGGATGAAAACACTAACCCGATTCGATTTAGAGTAATAGACCCGCCTCGAGCACCAACTGAACCTGCCGGACCTAAACGCATATTATTTCTAATTATTGTTACTGTTTTAGGTTTTGGTGTTGGTGTTGGTCTGTCGTTATTATTTAGTCAAATTAACCCTGTGGTGACTTCTAGCAGCCAAGTAGCAAAGCTTACCGGCATTCCGGTATTTGGCGTGGTTTCTGCGACTGAAAACCTAGGTTTACAGCGTTGGCACAAAAGAAAAACATTGATATTTATTATTTCTAACTGCGTGTTACTGATCATGCTAGCTGGTTTTATTGCTTATGCAATTGCACCAAATGCCGTACTAGCGCCGATCAGAGGAGTTCTCTAACTTATGAGCATTATAGAAAAAGCGCTAGCTAAACAACAGCAGTCTAGTACGAGCAAGTCGCAGCAGACGCAAACTAATGCTGAGCCTGAAACATCAACAACGCCTAATACAAAGGCTGTAACAGATGACAAAGCAACCTTAATTATTGATAAAGCAAGCCTTGAAGAGCGCGGCTACCTCATTGATAACGGCACGCGAAAAAGCATTAAAGACGAGTTTCGGCAAATAAAACGTAAGTTGCTGAACAATGCCTTTGGTAACGTGTCGAAAACGCTACATCATAGCAACTTGATTATGGTCAGTAGTGCCAAGCCAAATGAAGGTAAAACGTTTGTTGCGATAAACTTAGCGCTAAGTATTGCTCTGGAGCAAGATAAAACCGTGCTTTTAATCGATGCCGATGTGCTAAGACCGAGTGTTTCGCGCGAGTTAGGTATTAATGAAAATCCAGGTATTATCGATTATTTATCTGGGCAATCCGAGCAAGTTAGCAATATTATTTATAATACGGATATTGATAAATTAAAGTTAATACCGGCGGGCAAACCGCATCACCTTTCAAACGAGTTACTCGCCAGTGAAAAAATGGCAAATTTTGCTAATGAACTAGCAAATCGCTACCCCGACCGTATCGTTATTTTTGATTGCCCGCCGCTAATAGGTGTGACTGAGACACTGGTATTAGCGAATTTAATGGGACAAGCACTCATTGTTGTTGAAGAGTCAAAAAGCTCAATTGCTGATATTAAAGCGGCAACTGAACATCTTAATGAAGATTTAGCGTTGGGGCTGGTGCTTAATAAAGCAATAAGATCTCATAAGGACTTGTATGGTTACTATGGCTATGGGTATGGCACAAAAGACTAGGTTAAGTGCAATTATTTGCACATTATTCTGCTCGTCTACCGTTTTTGCAGGTAGTTGGCAGTTTGAGCCTAGCATTGTGATTAATGAAACTTATTCTGACAATGCCCGGTTAACGCAAAATAATGAAAAATCGACCGTGGTAAGTCAAACGAGCTTAAAGTTAAAATCTTCGTACGAAGCGCAACATGCGGTGTTTAACTTCTCATCTGAAAGTACTTATGCTTTATATAGCCATAACCATGATCTTGATAAAGACTTTCATACCTTAGCCAGTGATTTACGATTACAGCTTTGGCCAAACGGCATTATATTAGTGGGTGGTGCTAGCGTTAGTAACCAACCCAGAAACAGCGGCAATAATGCGCTAGCTGACATTATTACCGCGGATACCGTAGAAGTTATCAACTATAACGCCGGTTTAGAATACAATATCAACAACAGTGCTTATATTATTAACTCAGGTGTAGGGTTTCGCAAAAGAACATCTGAAGACAATTTAGGCGAACGTCACGGTATTGTCGCGCAAATTAGCAGTAGTAATGGCACGAGTGCTCGTCATGTCTTTTGGCAGTTTGAACATAATTACCAAGAGTTAAAGAATAACGAGCAAAATGGCAAGCTCAGTGAAAGTGAAGTTAAACTTGGTTTTATCACCGGCTTTAACCTAAACCCTTTTCTGCGCTATTACAATGAAGATAATAGCGGCGATGTACGGCAACCAAACCGTAGTTTTGAGTCAAATTCGTATGGTATAGGGTTGCGCTGGTTAGTTACACCGCGCTTGTTTATTGATGCCTCGTATAATAAGCCCATCGGCAGTAAATTAAACCTTGATGGCGAAGAACAACAAGAATACGTCAATGCGGCTATCAACTGGCAGCCAACAATACGCACTAAACTAACCGCCAACTTTTCCGAGCGTTTCTACGGTGACAGCTATGGATTAGATTTAAGCCATAAAAATAGACGTTTAACCAATAGCATAAGTTATAAAGAAGAAGTGCAAACCTTAACGCGAAACAATTTTGTCGCTAACTTACTAGGCTTGTATTTTTGTCCAACGGGTAACGTAGATTCGCTTGATGAATGTTTAATCGCTGACGATTCAACATTGTTTCCAGACAACCCTAATCAACCGGATAATCCTGGCTTACAGTTGGTGGCTATTCAAGACTTTACCTTAGTAGAAGACAATGTTTTTTCGTTAAACAAAGTGTTAGCCTGGCGCTCAGTGTTAGCCTTGCCACGCACCACAATAAGTTTTGCTGCCGATAAACAAACTCGCGATAACCTAGAAACCCGTATTGAAAGCCAAACTCAAAAAGCGAGCTTAAACATTAGCCGCAAAATCAGTGGTCGCTCTAATGTAAGTTTCAACGTCTCTTATACTGAGTCAAACTTCCAAATAGATACTGAGTTTGAGCGTCTTGACCGTTACCGTCGCTATCAGCTTGGCTATGATAAATCCTTAAATAGCGCCTTGTCGTTTGATATTAGCGTAAGTTATCTAAACAGGCATTCAAGTAATGTATTGTTCAATTACCAAGAAAGTCGCATAAGCGCCAAAATCACCAAAGGCTTCTAGCAGTATGTATGAAAGTTATTATGGTTTTAAAGAACGACCTTTTCAGTTAAGTCCAGATCCAAAATTCTTTTTTGCGTCTAGTCATCACCAACGCGCCTTATCTTATTTGCAATACGGTTTAGATCAAGGAGAGGGCTTTATTGTTGTTACTGGGCCAATTGGTACTGGAAAAACGACCATTGCCCGCAATTTATTATCCAATTTAGGTGATAGCAGTATTGTTGCCGCGCAACTTGTTACCACAAAATTAAGCCCACATGAATTGCTTGAATTGGTAGTGTCTGAGTTTAATATTAGCGTTACTGGTGCGAGCAAAGCAGACTTACTACAAGGCATTGAACAGTTTCTTATTCAATTACACCAACAAGGCAAGCGAGCGTTGCTGATAGTTGATGAGGCGCAAAATCTGCCCAGTGAAACCGTCGAAGAACTGCGCATGCTGTCCAACTTTCAGTTAGACAATAAGCCGTTGATCCAAAGCTTTTTACTCGGCCAAGAAGAACTCAAAGCGATAATTCAGGCACCCAATATGGAGCAGTTTCGCCAACGCATTATTGCTTCTGCCCACTTAAAGCCATTATCTAAAGCGGATGTGCAAAAGTATATTAACCACAGATTACAGCAAGCTGGCTGTAATAGAGAGTCATTATTTTCAGAAGCAGGTTTTGACCTGATCCACGAAAAGACGCTCGGTGTGCCCCGAAAAATTAATATTTTTGTCGACCGTTTATTGTTATTTGGCTTTCTGGAAGAGTTAGACAGCATTGATTCTGCGGCAATCAATGAAGTAGCACAAGAGATGGAAGTTGAGTTAACAGGCTCACTTAACGTTGCCGAGCTTGCGAGCAATGAACCGAGCCAAGTGGTGGTAAACTCAACTGAAAAAGTTGAAAGCATAAAAGAGATATTGCGTGAAGTAGAAGAAATCCTCGACACCAATATCAAGCAAAAAATCAAAATGGCGCGCTATGTTGATAAAATGCTAAAGCACAAAAGCCGTATATATACCAACACCAGCAGCACCAGTGAAGATAACTAAAGATACGACTAAGCGCAGCCCTATTTCAGCTTAGCCCTATAAAAGAATAAAACCGCTAATATAGCGGTTTTATTCTTTATTGTATTAGGTAGTCTTTGTTAGCGCGATAACACCCATTTATCTGCTAACTATTTATCGCAATTTGGTATTTTTCGATTAACGAGTATAAGGTGGGCCGAGTCACACCCAGCAATTCTGCGGCTTTCGAAATATTGCCATCCGCTAAAGCATAGGCTTTTTGAATCGCCGTAGATTCTGCTTGCTCACGCACTACCCTTAAGTTAAGTGATAACTCAAAGTTTTGATCTTGCTGGTCGAAAAAGCCTAAATCTATCGCCGTTACTTGGGTACCTGTGGTCATAATAACCGAGCTTTTAACTTTATTTTGTAACTCGCGAATATTACCCGGCCACTTATGACTTTTTATTGCCGCTAATGCATCTTCTGCAAAGCTTTTAACATTACGTTTATACTCGGTGGCAAAATGCTGCAAAAAGTATTGTGCAAGAATGATAACGTCTTCTTCTCTGTCCCTCAGTGGCGGAATGTTTATGGTGATCTCACTGACACGATAAAACAAATCTTCTCGAAAGGTTTTTTCTTGTACCATTTGCTCAAGATTTTGATTTGTCGCACAAACAACCCTGACATCAACAGCAATTTCTTGGCGGCCGCCTAGTCGCTCAATACACTTTTCTTGTAAAAAACGCAGTAATTTAGCTTGCAAACTAAAAGGCATATCACCTATTTCGTCTAAAAATAGTGTGCCCCCTTCTGCACATTCTATTTTGCCTTTGGTGGTGCGATGTGCGCCGGTAAATGCACCTTTTTCAAAACCAAACAACTCGCTTTCTAATAAATTTTCAGGAATTGAGGCACAATTGATGGCGACAAACGGTTTATTTTTACGTTCGCTAGCAAGGTGAACAGCTTTGGCGGTGACCTCTTTACCCGTACCACTTTCACCTAATAGCAAAGCGGTAATGCTTGTAGGCGCGATGCGCTTTACCATAGTGCGTAAACGCTCAATACTGGTGCTATTGCCGATGATACCAATGTCGCTGCCCGCAACCGCCCGCATTTGGCGGTTTTCTTCTTCGATTGCTGCCACACTAAATGCGCGTGCAACGATAACATTTATTACGTCATTTTCGATCGGCTTTTGATAGAAGTCGTAGGCACCAGCAGCAATGGCGGCTAGGGCATTAGCGCGATCATCATTACCTGTGATGACAATAACTTTGCAATGTGGCGCTATGGTCAAGATTTCTTGCAACGCTGCTAAGCCTTCTGACGCATTTGCAGCATCAGGCGGCAAGCCTAAGTCTAAGGTGATGACTTTTGGCTCATGTCGGCGCACCGCCGCGATCGCACTTTCTCTATCGTCTGCTAACACAGCGTCATAGTCTGATAGGCTCCATTTTAGTTGCTTTTGGATACCCTTATCATCATCGACGATTAACAACTTTTCCATCGTGCTACTATCCTTATGGTAAATCTTCACTACTGATAATATTGGTTAAATTTAATGGTAAATCAATGGTAAACACTGTGCCTTCGTTCGGGGTACTCGTGACCGCAATAGTACCTGCCATACCTTCAAAAAACTGTTTAGCCTCAAATACCCCTATACCCATGCCCGCATTGCCTTTGGTGGTGTCAAATGGCTTAAATAAGCGTTCATTAATAAAACTTGCGCTCATACCACAACCATTGTCCGCGATAGTAATACGAATTTTTCGCTTCAATGCTGCAATAGTGACCTTAACCCAACCGGTATCTTTTGTTGCCTCTTGTGCATTTTGAATTAAGTGATGCATGACGGACTGAAACGACTCAGGGTTGATAAACGTGTGGCAATCACCCTGGGCATTAAATTCAACCTTTGGCTCACTTATATTACACTGTGCCACAACGTTTGTAATAATTTTCGCGAGATCAACTTTACGGTATGTCGATTGCTCGACTTGCTTTTTTCGTAATTGTGATAGCACTTTCGTGAGTCGCTCTGTTGCCGACTCAACAGTTTCAAACACATCATCAATAAACGCCGGATTATCGCGATGCTTTTCGGCGTTGGTAGTTATCAAGGCTAGTTGTGCTTGCACATTTTTAAGGTCATGAACTAAGAACGCCGACATACGATTAAATGCGTCAAACTGCTTTGACTCACTCAGCTTATCAGTTGCCTCATACAGGGAAATAAAGTTACCCAGTTGCTTAGATACCGCAAATAATAGGTCTCGATCTTCCCAGTTTAATTGCTTTATTTTTTGCTCGTTTGCCAATAAAAATAACCCATAAAAGGCTTTACCAATAAAAATAGGCACGATGATCTGAATATTTTGACTTCGGCATAAGGCAAGATTTAAATCTAGACTAGGATAAACTTGTGGTCGCTCTTGATATTCGTTGACATCAACAATCCAGCCTTGTTGTTGACAAAAAACACCTACGGATAGCAAGTGCTCTTCAAGCACGTCATCGATTATAATGCCCTGTTGATACTTGGTTTGGTAATGCTGTTTTGAGACTTTTTTAACAATGGCGCCGCAATGTGCTTCTACTTTTGCCATCATAATTTGTGTCGCCATTTGATAGTGACTAGCACCACTTGAGGTTTCTATTTTTTCAATCAAGTTAAGCCATTCATCGCGATATTCATATTTATTAGCAAAAAAGTTTTTGGCAATAAAAACTTTAACCCGACGCCGCAACGACTCAGTAATCAGCAATGCCACTAGCACCATAATACTCAGCGCTAAAAAGCCGATGCTGACAAAGTCTCCCCACTGGCCGCCAATATAGTTGATGATATAACCTGCAAAGGCCATTAGCAGTAAGTAAGCGCCCGCTATCATTAACATGGAGCTGTAAAAAACCACGTTTCTAGAAACAAAAATCCGCACTTCGCCATTTTTTATCCGCCGCGTGCTCACTAATAGCAGTGGCATAACCAAAAGTGTTAAATAGCCACGACTAAACCAAAAATCAAAGTCGATACCGTCTACCATTGTTGCTTGCGCAAAGAGCACAAAATCAAAAATTGCAACGCTGGCTAGCGCAACTACTAACGGCCAAATAGCCCAACGCACCTGTAAGTTAGCATTACGATACAGTTGCTCTAGTAACACTAACAGCCATAAATTGAGGATAATAAACAATAAGAACAAATACTCATAAGCGTAATTCAGCCAATAACTGGCTAACCAACAACCTAGCATTAAGAGTGTCCATACCGCTAAGTATTGACGAACATAATAATTACTGACCAAAGCACTAAAACTTCGGTGCTCGGTATTAAATAAGATTAACAACAAAGACCAACAGGCTATTTTCACGCCATCAGCGAGCATAACCCATTGCAAACTATAGGAAAACTTTATTTGCAAGGCCGCGACAAAGCTACTCGCTAAGGTAAATAAGGTGCAAATAAGTAACCAACGTGCAAGCAAGCTTTGATTACGAGCAGCAATGATCAACAGTGCAAACAGCAGGTAGGCAACACTTGCCATTGAAAAACCGATTAGGCCGATAAAATCCATGTTTTTTAATCTTTTGTTTGTTGTGGAGCCTCTATTCGGGTGAATAGCTCCGTGAGAATGGGTACAATAATAAAACTGGCAATGGCAGATACACACAGGCCAGCAATAATCACTACTCCTAATGGCTTCCACATACTACCGCCAAATAGTGTCAGCGGTAATAAACCACCTATGGTGGTGAGCGTAGTTAATAATATTGGGGTAAAACGAGTTGCACTGGCGGATAAAATAGCCGGTTTTTTATCTCCACAAATGGCGATATTGCGATTAGCCGTATCAATGAGAATGATGGCATTATTAACCACAATACCAAATAAGCTGATCAAGCCAATAAAAGCCATCATAGAGAATGACAGCTGAGTTAAGTATAACCCCAAGATTGCGCCAGCCATGGCAAAGGGTATTGAAGTAAAGATAACTAACGGTTGCAAGAAGGATTTAAATTGCAATACCAATACCGCAAAAATACCGATTGCGGTGATCAACATAATTTGTGATAAACCGGCAAAGGACTCTTGTCGCGACTCCTCTTCTCCACCTAACAGATAGTACATACCCGGTGGTAAAGCATAGTCATTTAAGTATTGAGTGATTTTATCGGTTACCTGCTGCACTGAGTAACCTTGATCAACATCAGCTGACACCTTGGCCATACGTAACTTTTGGTAATGAAAAAAATCGGTTCGGCCTTTATGCAGTTTAGTCTCAACAAATTGGCCAATCGGCACGTTTTCGCCAGCGTTATTGACTATGGTAATATCTGCAAGACTTGCTAAGTCTCTAGTAGCTCGACGTACCAGTATCGGATAATTTTCGCCGTTTTCATCGTTAAATTGACCGACAATACTCCCTGATAATGCCGTTTGTATGGTGTGCTCTAAACTGGCAATATCAACGCCAGACAAGCCAGCTTTATCATAGTCAATATCCAGCACAAGCTCTGTATTGGCTACGCCGATGGGGTTATTCAAATTAATCGCGCCGGGTAGGCTTGCCATTTTCTTGTACAGATCTTTCGCAACGCGCTCTAAGTCAGTTAAAGACTCACTGATCAGTCTAATGGTAACAGGTTGGTCAGTCACGGGCCCTTGGGTAAACTCTTTAATGGTAATATTAGCTTGTTGCCACTGGCCAAACTCTTGACGTAATGTACTGATCAGTTCGCTAATTTTATGTTCGTCATAAGCATCTAACACCAAGAGCATTTGCCCATAGGTAACAACCCCGCGCTTGGGTATTTCATTGTAATAAATTCTGGGATTAGAGTTACCTACATTTAAAGCAATTTTTTTAACATAGGGTTGTTGCTCAGCAAATTTTGCCATCTGCGACATTACGGTGTTGGTATAGTCTAATGACGAATTAGCCGGTGTTTCTACATCCACTAACAACATGGCTTTTTCTGCTTTTGGAAATAAACTTAAGCCCACTTGGCTAAACAATAACAGCATGGCAAACATCGCGATAAAAGCCGTTAATAATACCACTAACTTGGCATTCATTAAGCGGTTCAACCATTTCACATACACTCGTAAGGCAAAGGTATTTGCGTAGTGCTGTAAGCTTTTAAATTTAGTGCTTTTTTGGCTCAGCAACTTACTTGACAGCAAAGGTGTGAGCGTCAAAGCAATCAATAACGAAGCAAGCAAGACGAGAACCACGGTTACTGGCATCGAGCGAATAAAGTCACCGGTATCGCTGGCAAGCATTAACATAGGTAAAAAAGCCAGCATAGTGGTTAACGTACCACTGGTTATGGCCCAACCCACACGACTCGTGCCAATAACCGCGGCAGTGGTCATAGAGGTGCTCTCTCTTTTCTCTCGGTGGATGCTTTCGGTCACCACAATGGCATTATCCACTAATAAACCTAACGCGATGATCAAACCCACTATCGACATTTGTTGTAAACCAAAGCCGATAAAATCAAGCCAACCTATAGCGATTAGAAACGAGAGCGGAATGGCAATAATAACCACTATAGCTTCGCGTCTGCCGAGAAAAATCAACGATAAAAAACCCACCAATAACAACCCTTGCCACAAGCTATTGAAAAAGCCGTTAACGCGATTTTCAACACTGTCAGCTTGTTTAAAAATGGTGTTTACATGCAAGGTGTCAGGCATCGTGGCAGCAAATTGTGCAATTGCTTGTTCCACCTGTTCGGTTAAGGCAAATATATTGGTGTTTTTTCGTTGCTCAACCGTTAAAAAAATAACTGGCTTATTATCAAAATAAGCTAAATATGTCGGGCTGCGGCTGGCAAAGCTAACCTGAGCCACATCTTGTAAACGGATCACGGCATTATCGTTTGCAAATACTATGGTACTTTTCAGTTGCTCTATGTCTTGATAGTTGCCACTGGTTTTGACATTAAAGCGCCTAATTTGCGCATCAACAAAGCCAGGCGTAATATTGCGCGCCCGTTGTGCTAAGGCAGTGTTAATAGCGCTAACACTAACACCATAATGCTTAAGCAGGGCTAAATTTAAGTCAACTGCGACAACTTGGTTTGGGTAGCCCCAAATATCAGCTTTTTTCACCGCCTGAATAGCCTCTAGCCTTTTTTCAAGCTGTTTAGCGTAAAACTCCATCGTTTTGTAATCAGTTGGCTCACTCCATAGCGCCAATTGAATAATGGCGACACTGGTTGGTGTTGCCTTGATTACTAAAACATCTTGCACACCTGACGGTAGATTAGGTTTTACCGCAGACACTGCTTGTTTAACTTCATTGTAGGCGTCATTGGCATCGCTTTGATGAAGAAAGGTAACTTCTAATCGCGCTCCACCGTTTTTGATCTGCGACTCGATTTTCTTTATGCCTTCAATATTGGCAAACTCTTCTTCTAATGGGTCAACGACTAGGCTTTCAATATCGGTTGGTGAGGCGCCGGGGTAGATCACTTCAACCAAGGTGATGGGAATATCAAATTGCGGATCTTCTGAGCGCGGCATTTTTAAATATGACACTATCCCCACTAATACCATGAGCAGCGCTATGGTTAAGGTAAACTGGGTATTGGTGATTGCTGCCCGAGGTAAACGCATGGTAATTATTGCTCAGCCACTGGGAATTGCTGCCAACCTTGGGTAATGATTTTGATGGGCTTATCTTGTTGGCTTGCCTTGAGGTAAACATAATCATTACTTAGCTGAGATATATCAAAGCTAAGCTTAGAGAGTTTGGCATCCTGCTCTGCTTGTGCGACAACAATTGCTTTACCAACGTCATCAATTGCCACGAGCGCCGCAATGGGTAAACGATAAACAAAGCTATTACTGTCAAAAGGGATACTAACTGCCGCTAGCTGACCAGCAATGATGCCGTTACTGGCTTGCAGCTTAGGCAAGGAAACTTCAATGGTAAATAAGTTATTGTTAGTCGCAATTGCCGGAATTTTACTTATGTAACCTGTGACTTTGCCAATGCGGTGTAATGTCACCTCAACCACTTGATTAAGCTGGACCTGACTCACTTCCTGCCCAGTTAACGCCACTTTTATAATCCATTCTTGCTTGGCAACTGTTAATGCGATTTGACCTGGAGCTTGTAACTCACCCAGCTCGGTATGACGAGCTAAAACCACCCCCGAAAAAGGCGCGTATAATTGTGCTTTTTCCAAGTTATAATAAGCAACCTGATACGCAGCGCGTATGGTTTCAACCTGAGTTTTTGCTTGATCTAAATCTCGCTCGGACGCTAGGTTATTAGCGAGCAGTTGGCTAATGCGCGTGACTTCACGCTTGGCTTGCATCAATTGTGCATAATGAGAGTTTTTTTCTTGCTTTAATTCAGTAATATCAAGCGACGCAAGCAATTGCCCTTTTGCAAACTGCTCTCCCTCATCAATAGTCAGCAAGGTTAAATAACCTCGAGTTTTGAAAGACAAATTTAAGCGACGTTTATAATCAAGCTTACCGGTTCGCTCTATTTTGCCACTGTAAAGCTCGGCGCGAATAACTTCCGTATGATATTGCTGTGCTGACACCACAAAGATCGCCAGTTGAGATAACAATATAATTACAAGCGAAAAAAATTTCATAGCTAAGTCATTACTTATAGGGTATTGAGATAAATGATATTATAGTTCTACTTTAGGCATCTTCAGCCTGAATGTACATCTTTTTCCCTTAATCTATTAACATTTTATTAAACTCAGACTTTAGCCAGCACATGCGTAACAGCTTGCTTTTCTTTAAGCATTTCTGTTTGCAACACGCGCACTAACTTATGAGGTTTTAGCGGAGAATTTCATGATAAATTACAGATTCTTGCTAGACATAATCATCGATAAACTATAATATCTGCCGCGCTTAACGCTTTTAGCTTATCTTGAGCTCTATTGATGAATAAAGTGAAAGTATAAAGTTAAGTAATGTTATACTGGTGCTCAATCGCAACTTATCAGCGACATTTAATAACAAGGCTGTTATTTGGTGATCACCAACAACGTCTTTTACACCACCCGTAGCTCAGCTGGATAGAGTACACGCCTCCGAAGCGTGCGGTCACAGGTTCAATTCCTGTCGGGTGGGCCACTTTCAATTCATACATACGCCACTTCACTTAATAAATATCTCTATAGGCACTCGTGGAGACGACATTGCGTAACCATGCAAGCGACATATATCAGCACTAGGCAAACTATAGTAAACTTCACGTTTGACGTTATTTAACCCGTATTAGGAATAAATCATGAAAGCAGAAGTAAAATGGATTGGCGACGAACTGTTTATGGCAACATCTGAGAGTGGCCATAGCCTAGTTTTAGACGCCAATGCTGGTGCCTTAGCCCCTAGCCCTCTAGAAAATGTATTATTATCCTTAGGTGGCTGTTCTTCAGTTGATGTGGTCAGTATTTTGCAAAAAGCACGGCAAAACATTTCTGGTTGTAAGGTAGAGATTGCAGCGAAGCGCCTCGATACTGTGCCGCGGCTATTTTCTGACATTCACTTGCATTTTGTTATCCAAGGCCGCGATGTTAATGCAAAGCATGTTGAGCGGGCGGTGAGTTTATCAGCGGACAAATATTGCTCTGTTGCATTGATGCTAAATAAAGCCGTTAATATTAGCCACGATTTTCAGATCATCAACGACGAAAAATAAAGCCACTGTGCTACCAACGCCTACGAGCTGGTTACAAAATAGTCAGTAATACGCTATCGAGCATAGCGTATTATTTTTTTTATAAGTCACTCATCCAATCAAGTTGCTTGTTTGCTTCATTTTTTTTAAACAGCAAGTCTTTAATTAATGGCGTTAAAATTAACTCCATCGCTAAACCCATTTTGCCGCCGGGTACCACTAAGGTGTTCACTCTCGACATAAATGAGCCGTCGATCATGCTTAAGTAATAAGGAAAGTCGACATTGGTGGAATCTCGAAAGCGAATAACCACAAAGCTTTCATCAAGTGTTGGGATCGCTTTCGCACTAAAGGGGTTTGAGGTATCTACCGTGGGTACCCGTTGAAAATTAACATGGGTGCGAGAAAACTGCGGCGTAATAAATGAAATATAGTCTTCCATACTGCGAACTATACTGGCCGTCACAGATTCACGAGTATGGCCACGCTTATTGGTATCGCGGATGATTTTTTGAATCCACTCTAAATTGACAATCGGCACCATGCCAATTAGCAAGTCAACATGCTTAGCAACATCGTTTTTTTCGGTTACCACTCCACCGTGTAGGCCTTCATAATAAAGTAAATCTGTACCCTCGCCTAACGCTTCCCAAGGAGTAAACGTACCTGGCATTTGATTATAGGGCACGGCTTCATCAAAGGTATGCAGATAACGACGCACTTTACCTTTGCCGGTTTCTGAGTAGTCTTTAAAGAGCTTTTCTAAGGCATCAAAGTCATTAGCGGCATCGCCAAAATAGCTAATTTTCATTTGCTGCTCTTTTGCTTTACGCTTCGCCATATCCATTTCTTGGCGCGAATAGCGATGAAAACTGTCACCCTCAACAGTTGCAGGCTTAATACCTAAGGTGCGAAAGATATGCTCAAACGATTCTGTCGTTGTCGAGGTACCTGCGCCAGAGGAGCCAGTAACAGCAATGATGGGGTTTCGTGACGACATGATAATTAAGCCTTATTTTATTCGGACAATTGTTATACGAAGAATTGATTGGCGGGTCAAGCTTTTAGCCAAAGTAGTTAAATTTTAGGCAGAAAAAAGCGGAGCCTAGGCTCCGCTTTTTAAATTGCTTGGAATAACTTAGTAAAACTAAATTATGCTTCTGCGTTAACTTCTTCAACTACTTCAGCGGCTTCTTCTACTGCTGGGCGGTCAACAAGTTCAACATAAGCCATAGGCGCTTTATCACCAGTACGGTAACCACATTTTAAAATGCGAGTATAACCACCTGGACGTTCTTGGTAACGAGCACCAAGTTCGTTAAATAAAATACCAACTGCTTCTTTATCTTGTGTGCGAGCAAATGCTAAACGACGATTTGCTACACTGTCGGTTTTGGCCATTGTAATTAATGGCTCAACAACGCGACGTAACTCTTTAGCTTTAGCAACAGTCGTTTTGATAACGCCGTGTTTTACTAAAGAACTTGCCATATTGCGGAACATCGCCTGGCGATGACTGCTATTACGGTTTAACTGGCGACCGCTTTTACGATGACGCATAAGTTAATCCTTATCTCAACTATTAAAAAACGATGATCGACTTAGTCGTTATCAGCTATGCTTTCTGGTGGCCAATTTTCTAGGCGCATGCCCAGAGATAAGCCACGAGACGCCAAAACGTCTTTGATTTCAGTTAAAGACTTCTTACCTAAATTAGGTGTTTTAAGAAGCTCAACCTCAGCACGCTGTACTAAATCGCCAATATATTGAATTGCTTCTGCTTTCAAACAGTTTGCACTGCGAACAGTTAATTCAAGGTCATCAACAGGACGAAGCAAAATCGGATCAAACAGTGGTTTTTCCTCTTTTGGTTCGACTTCAGTTACATCTCGAAGCTCAACAAACGCATCTAGCTGTTCAGCTAAAATTGTTGAAGCGCGACGAATTGCTTCTTCTGGATCTAACGTGCCGTTAGTTTCCATGTCTAAGACCAATTTGTCTAAATCTGTGCGTTGTTCTACACGCGCAGAGTCAACATCATAGGCAATTCTTACAACGGGACTGAATGAAGCATCAACTAACAAACGTCCGATTGCACGATCTTCTTCCTCGGCATCGCGTCGAGCTGAAGCAGGAACATAACCGCGTCCCATTTCAACCTTAATACGCATACTGATAGAGCCATCACCTGTCAAATGACAGATTACATGATCTGGGTTTGCAATTTCTACATCACCATCATGTTGGATATCGCCTGCCGTTACAGGGCCTTCACCGGACTTAGTTAAGCTAAGAACAGCTTCATTTTTGCCTTCTAAACTTATAGCAAGTCCCTTAAGGTTTAACAGTATTTCAATGATGTCTTCTTGCACACCTTCTTTACTGCTGTATTCATGAAGTACACCGTCAATTTCAACTTCAGTTACAGCACAACCTGGCATTGAAGATAAAAGAATGCGGCGTAACGCATTACCTAAAGTGTGACCAAAACCACGTTCTAATGGCTCTAAAGTTACTTTAGCACGCGTGGTGCTAACAGTTTCGATATCAACCAATCGTGGTCTAAGGAATTCGGTTACTGACCCCTGCATTATGTCCTCTCTTAAAGTGCAACTTTACTTAGAGTAAAGTTCAACAATCAACTGTTCATTAATTTCGGCAGACAAGTCAGAACGATCAGGCACGCGTTTGAAAACGCCTTCAAGTTTTTTGTTATCTACTTCAACCCAAACTGGCTTCTCACGTTGCTCAGCTAACTCTAAAGCAGCGACGATGCGCGCTTGAGTTTTAGACTTTTCACGTACAGAAACAACATCTTCGGCTTTAACAGTGAAAGATGGAATATTAACAACAACACCGTTCACTACGATAGCTTTGTGGCTAACGAGTTGACGAGCTTCAGCGCGAGTGCTGGCATAGCCCATACGGTATACTACGTTATCAAGGCGCTTTTCTAAAAGTTGTAATAAGTTTTCACCAGTATTACCTTTTAGACGAGCCGCTTCTTTATAGTAGTTGCGGAATTGTTTTTCTAGGACGCCATATATACGACGAACTTTTTGTTTTTCACGAAGCTGAATACCGTAATCAGATAAACGACCGCGACGGGCGCCGTGCTGACCTGGTATTGTTTCGATTTTACATTTAGTGTCAATTGCTCGAACACCGCTTTTAAGGAACAAATCTGTACCTTCGCGGCGGCTAAGCTTTAACTTAGGACCTAAATATCTAGCCATTTTCTTTCTCCAACTATCCTAAAAAAGTACGATTAAACGCGACGCTTCTTAGGAGGACGACAACCATTATGAGGAATCGGTGTTACGTCTGTAATGTTGGTGATTTTAAAACCAGCAGCATTTAAAGCACGGATTGCAGATTCACGACCTGGACCCGGACCTTTAACGAACACTTCAATATTCTTCAAGCCAAACTCTTGTGCTGCTTTACCAGCACGATCTGCCGCTACTTGCGCAGCAAATGGCGTAGATTTACGTGAACCACGGAAACCTGAACCACCAGCAGTCGCCCAAGATAAGGCGTTACCTTGACGATCGGTAAGAGTTACGATTGTGTTGTTGAAAGAAGCATGGATATGAGCCATGCCATCAGCAACTTGTTTTTTTACGCGTTTACGCGTACGTACAGGTGTTTTAGCCATTGTCTAGTTCCTCTTACTTCTTAATTGGCTTACGAGGACCTTTACGGGTACGCGCATTTGTTTTAGTGCGTTGACCACGTAGAGGAAGACTGCGACGGTGACGAATGCCACGGAAACAACCTAAATCCATAAGACGTTTAATGTTCATTGAAACTTCACGGCGTAAATCACCTTCTACGGTGTATTTATCCACTTCTGCACGAAGCAAATCAATTTGTGCTTCGTCCAATTCACTGATCTTAGTTGACTCTGCAATACCAGTTGCTGCACAGATTGCTTTCGCACGTGTTGCACCGATACCGAAGATCGCAGTAATGGCGATTACTGCATGCTTACGATCAGGGATGTTAATGCCAGCGATACGGGCCACTAACACATCTCCTATTCTTAATTTAAAATTTGCCGGTTGAAAAGCCCGTTAGGATACTCAACCAGCCGCTTTTTTTTGCAAATCGAAGCGGCATTATACAGAGTTATCTGCATAATGCTACTGCTTAAAGATTTAGCCTTGACGTTGTTTATGCTTTGGCTCTTCGCAAATTACACGAACAACACCAGCACGCTTAACAACTTTACAGTTACGACAAATCTTTTTTACGGATGCACGTACTTTCATTTTATACTCCGTTACCTAATGGCTCAGCCTAGCGGCCGTAACCCTTAAGGTTTGCTTTTTTAAGTACATTGTCATATTGATGAGACATCAAATGCGTTTGTACTTGTGCCATAAAATCCATTATCACAACTACAATAATAAGTAGTGATGTACCGCCAAAGTAAAAATTGACGTCCCATGCCATGATAATAAATTGAGGAACTAAACAGATAAAGGTGATGTACATCGCACCAGCTAAGGTTAAGCGAGTCATTACTTTATCGATATATTTAGACGTTTGCTCACCAGGACGAATCCCAGGAATAAACGCACCAGATTTTTTTAGGTTATCTGCTGTTTCACGCGGATTGAAAACAAGAGCCGTGTAAAAGAAACAGAAAAATATTATTGCCGCAGCAAGTAACATCACATATAGCGGTTGACCTGGAGAAATAGCAATAGATACTTCTTGTAGGAAATCAGCCACCATACCGTCACCTTGTCCAAACCAGCTCGCAAGCGTGCCAGGGAACAAGATAATACTTGAGGCGAAAATTGGTGGAATAACACCTGCCATGTTTACTTTTAAGGGTAAATGCGTACTTTGCGCGGCAAACACCTTACGGCCTTGCTGACGCTTAGCGTAGTTAACAACGATACGTCGTTGTCCACGCTCGACAAACACCACAAAGAAAGTCGTAGCAAATATAATCACGCCAATTAGCAATAATACTAATAAGTGCAATTCACCTTGACGCGCCGCTTCTGCTGTTTGACCAACAGCTGACGGCATACCAGCAACAATACCTGCAAATATTAAGATAGAAATACCATTACCTATGCCGCGTTCAGTAATTTGTTCACCTAACCACATTAAAAACATGGTACCGGTAACTAAACTTACCACTGCCGCAAAGTAGAAACCAAAACCTGCGTCCATCACTAGACCCGGCATCATTCCTGGTAAACTTCTTGCAATTGCAATTGATTGTACTGTCGCTAGTACTAACGTACCGTAGCGAGTATATTGACTGATCTTACGACGTCCTGCTTCACCTTCTTTTTTCAATTCCGCCATTGCTGGGTGCATGACCGTAAGCAATTGCATTATGATTGAAGCTGAAATGTACGGCATAATACCTAGCGCCAACACAGAGGCTCGCTCAAGCGCACCACCGGAGAACATGTTAAACATTTCTACAATGGTGCCCTTTTGTTGTTCAAACAACTGAGCTAATACAGCGGCGTCAATACCAGGGATTGGCACAAATGTTCCCAAACGAAGCACAACTAACGCTCCGAATACAAACCATAACCTTTGTTTAAGCTCAGACAGTCCGCCTTGCGCTTTATTATCCATTCCTGGTGTAGCCATTGTGTACTATTCCTCGATTTTTCCGCCAGCAGCTTCAATAGCCGCACGTGCACCTTTAGTAACACCTAAACCACGTACTGTAATTGGACGAGTAATTTCACCAGAAAGCATGACTTTTACCGACACTATGTTACGTGTAATTAAGTTTGCATCTTTAAGGGCAAAGATATCGACAACATCACCAGTGATGTTGTTTAGTTCACTTAAACGTACTTCAGCGCGAACTAAAGATTTACGTGAAGTGAAACCAAACTTAGGTAAACGTTGTTTCAATGGCATTTGACCGCCTTCGAAACCTGGACGTACACTACCGCCAGAACGAGACTTCTGACCTTTGTGACCACGACCACCTGTTTTACCTATGCCAGAACCAATACCACGACCACAGCGTTTCTTGGCTTTCTTAGCACCTGGTGCAGGAGATAAAGTATTTAAATGCATAATTAATCCTCCACCTTAATCATATAAGATACTTGATTGATCATACCGCGTACAGATGGAGTATCTTCTAACTCTACTGTATGACGAATACGACGTAAACCAAGGCCTTTTAAAGTAGCTCTATGCTTCGGTAAACGACCAATAGAACTTTTTAACTGAGTTATTTTAACTGTTTTAGCCATGCTCAATTACCCCAAAATATCTGAAACGCTTTTGCCACGTTTAGCTGCAACAGCTTCTGGCGAATGCATATTCGCTAAAGCTGAAACAGTAGCGCGAACTACGTTTATTGGGTTAGTAGAACCGTATGCTTTTGACAATACGTTCTGAACGCCTGCCACTTCAAGTACGGCACGCATTGCACCACCGGCAATAATACCTGTACCTTCAGAAGCTGGTTGCATGAAAACTTTAGAACCAGAGTGCTTGCCTTTGATAGCATGCTGAAGAGTCGTACCCTTCAAATCTACGGTTACTAAGTTACGACGCGCTTTTTCCATTGCTTTTTGGATTGCAGCAGGCACTTCACGTGCTTTACCGTAACCAAAACCAACGCGGCCAGCACCATCACCAACGACGGTTAATGCTGTAAAACTGAAAATACGACCACCTTTAACCACTTTTGAAACACGGTTAACTGCGATTAGCTTTTCAGCCATATCACTTTGTTGTGAGTTTTCTTGATTATGATTAGCCATTATCAACCCCTAAAACTGAAGACCAGCTTCACGAGCTGCATCTGCTAACGCTTTCACGCGACCATGGTAACGGAAACCTGAACGGTCAAAAGCAACACTAGTGATGCCTTTCGCCACTGCACGTTCTGCAATCGCTTTACCTACAGCCGTAGCTGCTTCAACGTTACCTGTTTTTTCTAACTGAGCACGAACTTCTTTGTCTAAAGTAGACGCAGTTGCGATCACTTCAGAACCTGTTGGTGCAATCAATTGCGCGTAAATATGACGAGGAGTACGGAATACAACTAAACGATTCGCACCCAACTCGCTGATTTTTGCACGAGCGCGTTTAGCGCGGCGCAAACGAGATGTTTTCTTATCCATAGTATTACCCTACTTCTTCTTAGCTTCTTTACGACGGATATTCTCATCGCTATAACGAATACCTTTACCTTTATAAGGCTCTGGCTTACGGTAAGCGCGAATATTCGCAGCAGTTTGACCGACCAAATGTTTATCAGTACCTTTCAGTACGATTTCAGTTTGGCTAGGAGTTTCAACAGTAATTCCTTCAGGAATTGCGTGGTCTACCGGATGTGAAAAGCCTAAAGATAAGTTTAAGTTCTTACCTGCAGCTTTAGCACGGTAACCAACACCGTTTAACAATAATTTCTTTTCAAAACCTTTACTAACACCTTCAACCATATTATTGATCAAAGCACGTGCAGTACCGGCTTGAGCCCATGCGCCTTTTGCGCCTTCTACGATATTAGTGATGATGTTGTTTTCTTCTTGAGAAACAACCACATCGCTATGAATCGTACGAGACAACTCGCCTAATGGACCTTTAACTTTAATGTCTTGACCTGATAACGTAATAGTAACGCCAGCAGGGATTGCGACAGGTGCTTTTGCAACACGAGACATAATTCTGCTCCCTTACTCTACGAAACCAAGAACTTCACCGCCAAGACCCGCATTGCGAGCGGCGCGATCAGTCATTAGACCTTTTGAGGTAGAAATAATAGCAATACCCATACCTGCTAATACTTTAGGAAGCTCTTGAGCACCTTTGTATACGCGAAGACCTGGACGTGAAACACGTTTGATTGTTTCGATTACTTCTTTACCTTCGAAATATTTCAATTCCACAGTTAAAACTGGCTTAGCGCCTTCTGCAACTGAGAAATCTGAAATGTAACCTTCTTCTTTAAGCAAGTTGGCAATTGCAACTTTTACCTTCGAAGATGGCATTTGTACTGCAGTCTTTGCTGCAGTTTGACCGTTGCGGATGCGTGTAAACATGTCCGCGATAGGATCAGTCATCATAACCATTTACTCCCGTGAATTACCAACTAGCTTTCTTAAGACCTGGAACTTCACCACGCATAGTTGCTTCACGCAACTTGATTCGGCTTAAACCGAATTTACGTAAGAATCCATGCGGACGGCCAGTAATGTTACAACGGTTACGTTGACGACTACGACTCGAATCACGAGGTAAACTTTGAAGTTTCAATACTGCATCCCAACGTTCTTCATCTGAAGAATCTACACCTGAGATGATAGCTTTTAGTGCACGGCGTTTTTCTGCATATTGTGCAACTAATTTGGTTCTTTTTGCTTCACGAGCTTTCATTGACGATTTAGCCATAACTCTACACCTTCTTCTTAAATGGGAAGTTAAAGGCAGTCAACAACGCGTGACCTTCTTCATTATTCTTCGCACTAGTAGTGATAGTGATATCCATGCCACGAATTTTATCGATTTTATCGTAATCGATTTCCGGGAAGATGATTTGCTCACGTACGCCCATGCTGTAGTTACCACGACCATCGAATGACTTAGGATTCAAGCCACGGAAATCGCGGATACGTGGAATTGAAATAGAGATTAAACGCTCTAAAAATTCCCACATACGTTCGCCACGTAGAGTTACCTTTGTGCCTATAGGATAGCCTTCACGAATTTTGAAGCCCGCAACTGATTTGCGTGCAACTGTCGTGACCGGCTTTTGACCTGAGATTGCAGTAAGATCATTTGTGGCGTGTTCTAATACTTTTTTATCAGCAATAGCTTCACCAACACCCATGTTAAGGGTGATCTTTTCAATCCGAGGGACTTGCATGACACTTTTGTATTCAAACTTCTTTTGAAGTTCTGCAACAATTGTATCTTTGTAAAAATCATGCAGTTTCGCCATCGTTTACTCCAATTAAATTAATTCGTTATTAGATTTGAAAAAACGTACTTTTTTGCCGTCTTCAATTCTAAAACCAACACGATCTGCTTTACCCGTAGCAGGGTTAACAATCGCAACGTTGGATACATTTAAAGGCGCTTCTTTCTCAACAATGCCACCAGGCTGCTGTAACTGAGGTACAGGCTTAGTGTGCTTTTTGATCAAGTTGATACCTTCAACAAATACTTTGCTTTCTTCAACAAGCACTTTGGTTACTTTACCAGTTTTGCCCTTGTCTTTGCCCGCAAGTATAATTACTTCATCATCACGACGAATCTTAGATGCCATTATCGTGACTCCTTATAGTACTTCTGGCGCAAGTGATACGATTTTCATAAATTTCTCATTACGAAGTTCGCGAGTCACAGGACCGAAAATACGAGTACCAATTGGTTGTAAGTTAGCATTTAACATTACAGCCGCGTTTTCATCGAAACGGATAGTAGAACCATCTGAACGACGAACACCTTTCTTAGTGCGCACCACTACTGCAGTAAGAACATCACCTTTTTTAACCTTGCCGCGAGGATTTGATTCCTTTACTGCAATTTTAATGATGTCACCAATGCGTGCGTAGCGACGGTGCGAACCACCAAGAACCTTTATACATTGTACACGTCGAGCGCCGCTGTTATCAGCTACGTTCAATTGTGATTGCATTTGGATCATTAAATATGTCTCCGCTAAATTATCTTTATAAAAGATTAAATTCAAGGCCAGAAATTTGACCCGTCACTGCCTTTTAAATCCCGCTCACAACGAACGGGCGCGAGATTATAACACCAGTGAAATAAAAGTGATACTTTATTTAGCTAAAAAATAACCAGTGTTTAAAATTAACTCGGTTAGCTTGCTAGAACACTCAAAAAACACGCTGGGTGAACGAAGACACAGAGTATAGATTGGGCCGGATTATTTAATATCAAGCGCAAGCAATGTTTCACCGTGCAGACAAAGGTTTATATACGATGTTATTGGGATATTGCCGATAAAGGCTATTTAAAGCTTCTAAATTAAGGCTGCTATAGCTTTTGATTACTTATCCCATGGTACGCAATACAAGTTGCTGATAGCACTCGCGATAATTAAAAATAGCTGTGCCAGCAGCGATAAACACGCTACTGATTTACACCTATAAAAAAGGCCCTGCTAATGCAGGGCCTTTTCAATGTATAGATTGTGAATTAGATTCAGCGCTTACGCTTTCTCTAATACGCTTACCAAGGTCCAAGATTTAGACTTAGAAATTGGTGCACATTCACGAATAGATACAAAATCACCTGTGTTGCACTGGTTAGTTTCATCATGCGCTTTCAACTTAGTTGAGCGCGTCATGTACTTACCGTACATTGGGTGCTTAACACGACGTTCGATCAGGACAGTGATAGACTTATCCATTTTGTCACTGACGACACGACCTTGTAGTGTACGAATTTTTGCTTCGCTCATTACTTACCTGCCTTTTCAGTTATGATAGTCTTCACACGCGCGATATTACGGCGTACTTGTTTTAGCAAATGAGTTTGTGCTAATTGGCCTGTGCTTGCTTGCATGCGATAGTTAAACTGTTCGCGTAACAACTCAAGCAATTCAGCGTTTAGCTCTTCAATGCTTTTTTCTTTCAATTCGCTTGCTTTCATTACATCACCGTTCTAGTTACGAAAGTGGTTTTGAAAGGAAGTTTTGCTGCTGCTAAAGCAAATGCTTCACGAGCAATCTCTTCCGAAACACCTTCCATTTCATAAAGAACACGACCAGGTAGAATTTGACATACCCAATATTCCACTGAACCTTTACCTTTACCCATACGAACCTCAAGAGGTTTCTTAGTAATTGGCTTATCAGGGAATACACGGATCCAGATTTTACCTTGACGCTTCACGTGACGAGTCATTGCTCGACGAGCCGCTTCAATTTGACGCGCAGTCATACGACCACGTTCCATTGATTTTAACCCGAAAGTACCGAAGCTAACGGCGCTACCAGTGTGTGCAAGACCACGGTTACGCAGTTTAAATTGCTTACGGAATTTAGTACGTTTTGGTTGTAACATAACTTATTCCTCTACTTACTGGTCTTGCGGTTAGATTTTCTTTTCGGCTTAGCTGCTGGTTGCTCAGCTTGTAATGGCATGTTGCCAATTACTTCACCTTTAAAGATCCACACTTTGATACCGATAACACCGTAAGTGGTATCAGCACGCGCAATTGAGTAATCAATATCAGCACGTAAAGTGTGTAATGGAACACGACCTTCACGGTACCATTCAGAACGTGCAATATCTGCACCGCCTAAACGACCACTCACTTCAACTTTAATACCTTTAGCACCTAAACGCATGGCGTTTTGAACAGCACGCTTCATGGCACGACGGAACATTACGCGACGCTCTAATTGGCTAGCAATGCTGTCAGCAACAAGCTGCGAATCCATTTCTGGCTTACGTACTTCAGCGATGTTGATTTGAGCAGGAACACCAGCAATTTTTGAAACCGCTAAACGTAACTTTTCTACGTCTTCGCCTTTCTTACCGATAACTACACCCGGACGAGCCGTGTGGATAGTTACGCGGATAGATTTAGCTGGACGCTCAATTACGATTTTTGATAATGATGCACGCTTAAGCTTTTCAGATAAGTATTCACGAACCAAATGGTCACCGTGTAAGTTATCTGCGAAATCTTTGCTACTTGCAAACCAAGTAGACGCGAAAGGTTTCGTGATACCTAAGCGAATACCATTTGGATGGACTTTTTGACCCATTCTAATATCTCCTAGCTATCAGATACAATCACAGTAATGTGACTTGTACGCTTAAGGATACGATCCGCGCGACCTTTCGCACGAGGCTTAATACGTTTCATTGTTGGACCATCGTCAACCATAACAGTTTTAACGATTAGTTCATCAATGTCTGCGCCTTCGTTATGCTCAGCATTCGCAATAGCTGAATCAAGTACTTTTTTAACTAAAACTGCAGCAGATTTGTTGCTGAAAGTTAAAATCTCAAGCGCTTTTTCAACGTGCAAGCCGCGGATTTGATCCACAACTAGGCGAGCTTTTTGAGCAGAACCGCGGGCAAATTTATGTTTAGCAATAGCTTCCATTTAATTTCCCCTATCTTTTCGCTTTCTTATCCGCGACATGGCCACGGTAAGTGCGAGTTGGTGCAAATTCACCTAGTTTGTGACCGATCATTTCATCAGTTACAAATACAGGTACGTGTTGACGGCCATTATGGACCGCAATGGTCAATCCGATCATATTAGGTATGATCATTGAACGACGAGACCAAGTTTTAATTGGCTTTTTATTCCCGCTTTCCACCGCTGTCTCTACCTTCGTCAACAAGTGTAGGTCAATAAATGGACCTTTCTTGAGAGAACGTGGCATGGTGATTCCTCTTTAATTAGATGTACTATTTAGTACGACGACGTACGATAAACTTATCGGTACGCTTGTTCTTACGAGTCTTGTAACCCTTAGTTGGTACACCCCAAGGTGATACCGGGTGACGACCGCCTGATGTTTTACCTTCACCACCACCGTGTGGGTGATCAACTGGGTTCATAGCAACACCACGAACAGTTGGGCGAACACCGCGCCAGCGTGAAGCACCTGCTTTACCTAAAGAGCGAAGCATGTGTTCAGCATTGCCGATTTCACCTAAAGTAGCACGACAATCTGACTCAATTTTACGCATTTCACCAGAGCGAAGACGTAAAGTGACATAAGCACCGTCTTTTGCTACTAGCTGAGCATAAGTACCAGCAGCACGTGCAATTTGTGCACCTTTACCTGGCTTAAGTTCGATTGCGTGTACAACACTACCTAGTGGTGTGTTGCGTAGTGGTAAAGTGTTACCCGCTTTAATAGGAGCATCTACACCAGACTGGATAGAATCACCAGCTTTTAAGCCTTTAGGGGCTAAGATGTAACGACGTTCACCATCTGCATAAAGTACAAGTGCAATGTTTGCACTGCGGTTTGGATCATACTCCAAACGCTCAACTTTTGCAGGGATACCATCTTTAGTACGTTTAAAGTCGATCATGCGGTAGTGGTGCTTGTGACCACCGCCTACGTGACGAACTGTAATACGACCAGTATTGTTACGACCACCAGACTTAGACTTAGTGTCTAATAATGGTGCGTAAGGCTTACCTTTATGCAACTCCGCGTTAACCACTTTAACAACGTGGCGACGACCCGGAGAAGTAGGTTTACATTTAACAATAGCCATTTTCGTAAACTCCTATGATTCCGCGCCGACGAAGTCGATGTCGCTGCCTTCAGCAAGAGTAACGTATGCTTTTTTCCAATCGCTTCTGCGACCAAAACGAGCACCAGTACGTTTTGTCTTACCTTTAACATTTAATGTGCGAACACCTTCAACTGAAACTTCGAAAAGTTTCTCAACAGCAGCTTTGATTTCAGCTTTAGTAGCAGTAGTAGCAACTTTGAAAACAACTGTGTTGTTTGCTTCAGCAGCCATAGTGCTTTTCTCAGAAATGTTTGGTGCTAAAAGCACTTTCAGTAAACGTTCTTCGTTTATCATCCTAACATCTCCTCAAGTTGTTTAACTGCAGTTGCAGTCATCAAAACTTTTTCGAAACCAACCAAGCTAACTGGGTCAATACCGTCTACATCACGAACGTCAACTTTGTATAAGTTGCGCGCTGATAAGAATAAATTCTCATCAACTTCTGGAGTGACGATTAATACGTCTTTTAACTCCAAGCCGTTTAGCTTAGCTACTAACTCTTTAGTTTTTGGTGTTTCAACTGCAAAATTTTCTACCACAACTAAGCGCTCTTGACGAACTAACTCAGAAAGGATGCTTTTAATGGCACCACGGTACATTTTACGGTTAACTTTTTGGCTGTGATCTTGTGGCTTAGCAGCGAATGTTACGCCACCTGTACGCCAGATTGGACCACGAGTTGTACCAGCACGTGCACGGCCAGTACCTTTTTGACGCCATGGCTTGGCGCCACCGCCGCTAACTTCTGAACGAGTTTTTTGAGCACGAGTACCAGCGCGAGCACCAGCTGCATAAGCAACTACTACTTGGTGTACTAAAGCTTCATTAAACTCACGTCCAAAGGTTGCTTCGGAAACTTCAAGAGCGCCTGAAGCGTCTTTTAATGCTAATTCCATCACAAATCTCCTTGGACTAGGCTTTAACAGCTGGCTTGATGATTACGTTGCCATTGATTGCACCCGGAACTGCACCTTTAATAAGAAGCAAGTTACGTTCTGCATCGACACGAACCAATTCAAGGTTTTGCGTAGTTACTTTCGCAGCACCCATGTGACCAGACATTTTTTTACCTTTGAAAACACGACCTGGTGTTTGACACATACCTATCGAACCGTTTGAACGGTGAGATAGTGAGTTACCATGTGTTGCATCTTGCATTGAAAAGTTCCAACGCTTAATACCACCTTGGAAACCTTTACCTTTTGAGGTGCCAGTTACATCCACTAATTTCGTGTCATTGAATAGCTCAACAGTGATTTCACTGCCAGCTTCAAGACCTTCGCCTTCATTTTCATTTAAACGGAATTCCCACAGGCCACGACCTGCTTCGATACCAGCTTTAGCAAAATGTCCGGCTGTTGGTTTGTTAATACGATTAGCTTTTTTGCTACCCGTAGTAATTTGAAGCGCTGAATAACCATCATTGTCAACAGTTTTAACCTGAGCAATACGGTTCGCTTCAACTTCTAGGACGGTTACAGGAGTAGATACACCATCTTCAGAGAAGATGCGAGTCATACCCACTTTACGTCCAACTAGACCTATAGTCATGTTAAAACTCCTATTAACCCAAGCTAATTTGAACGTCAACACCAGCTGCAAGATCTAAGCGCATTAATGCGTCGACAGTCTTTTCAGTTGGTTCTACGATATCAATCATGCGCTTGTGAGTACGGATTTCGTACTGATCACGTGCATCTTTGTTAACGTGTGGTGAAGTCAAGATAGTGAAACGTTCCTTGCGAGTCGGAAGTGGAATTGGACCACGAACCTGTGCGCCAGTACGTTTAGCAGTATCAACGATTTCAGCTGTTGATTGATCAATCAAGCGATGATCGAACGCTTTCAAACGAATGCGAATTCTTTGATTTGACATTAATCAAATCCCCATTTTAAAGAACAACAAAATACTGCCCATCACCTTTTCTTTGTAAAAGGGGGGAGTATCGCTATAACATTCAACTCCCAATCGGAGTTGCTGTGTGTTAACTATTATATGTACAAAACTAATACGTTAACGATAATACACGCAGAGAGTTCCTCGACGTGGAGGCGTATTATACAGAGGCCAGTGATAATTTCAACTAATAATAACCTGAATCTTTTAAAGCTTTGTCGATAGTCGTTAATGGCTTTTCTAGCCATCGCCATTACTTGCGTGAGAGCCGACTTTTGCTTTTACCGCCTACTGTGCTGTTATCTAACATCTGTGCCTTGACAGTCAAGCCACAAGCAAGCCCAATGACAGCGTAACTATCACTTTCGCCAAAGCAGAACGTATTTAGCCTTGATTGACACTACCTGCCTTGATAGCGGTATATGGCTTAAATTTGGGTATAGGAATAGCGGCTAAAATGGCTGCGCAGTACGGTTTTCATCTGTTTTCTCATCTTTTTATTGGCGACTATATGAGTTACCTATATATAAGCAGAGCAAAGCAGTAAACACGCGACACTTTTTTATATTCCGCAATTTTTTAGATTCTTGCTGAACGCGCTAAAGGCGGTATTTTTTTCAATAAGCGAGGATAATTTAGCAACTTCAATAATTTTTTATGTCGATTTTCCTTAAGTAATGATATACTCGCGCGCAAATTTTCAACAATTCCACTTTTTAGTGATTCAATAAAATAGAGTAAAGTAATGGCAGATTTAGCTAAATACAGAAATATTGGTATCTTCGCTCACGTTGATGCTGGTAAAACAACCACAACTGAACGTATCCTTAAATTAACCGGTAAAATACATAAAGCTGGTGAAACACATGACGGTGAATCAACCACTGACTTCATGGAACAAGAAGCTGAGCGCGGTATTACTATCCAGTCTGCTGCTGTTACTTGTGAGTGGAAAAAGCACCGTTTTAACGTAATCGACACCCCTGGTCACGTAGACTTTACTGTTGAGGTTTACCGCTCACTTAAAGTACTTGATGGTGGTATCGGTGTATTCTGTGGTAGTGGCGGTGTTGAGCCACAATCAGAAACAAACTGGCGCTATGCCAACGACTCTAAAGTTGCGCGTTTAATTTTCGTAAACAAATTAGACCGTTTAGGTGCTAACTTTTTCCGTGTTACCGATCAAGTTAAAAAAGTTCTTGGTGCTAACCCACTAGTAATGACTTTGCCTATTGGTGAAGAAGATAACTTTGTTGGTGTTGTTGACGTATTAAGCCAAAAAGCTTACGTTTGGGACGACACAGGTATTCCAGAAAACTACGAAATTACCGATATTCCTGCTGATATGGCTGACGATGCTGCCATCTATCGTGAGCAGTTAATCGAAACTGCCTTAGAAGCAGATGAAGATTTATTAATGGAATACTTAGAAGGTGAAGTAACACCGACTGAAGAGCAAATTAAAGCTTGTATCCGTAAAGGTACTCGTGAGTTATTATTCTTCCCGACTTACTGTGGTTCTGCGTTTAAAAACAAAGGTATGCAGCTAGTACTAGACGCTGTTGTTGATTACTTACCTTCTCCTACTGAAGTTAACCCACAACCATTAACCGATGAAGAAGGCGAGCCAACAGGTCGTTACGCTTTAGTTGATACAAACGAAACTTTTAAAGCGTTAGCCTTTAAGATAATGGATGACCGTTTCGGTGCTTTAACCTTTATTCGTATTTACTCAGGTAAACTGAAAAAAGGCGATACTGTTCTTAACTCATTTACGGGTAAAACTGAGCGTATTGGCCGTATGGTTGAAATGCAAGCCGATGATCGTACAGAGCTTACTGAAGCACAAGCCGGTGATATTTTAGCTATCGTTGGCATGAAAAACGTACAAACGGGTCACACTTTATGTGATGTTAAAGATCCATGTACATTAGAAGCTATGGTTTTCCCTGAGCCAGTAATTTCTATCTCAGTAACACCAAAAGATAAAGGTGGCTCTGAGAAAATGGGTATCGCCATTGGTAAAATGGTTGCTGAAGATCCAACCTTCCAAGTAGAAACAGACGTAGATTCTGGTGAAACTATCCTAAAAGGTATGGGTGAACTTCACTTAGATATCAAAGTTGATATCCTTAAGCGTACCTACGGTGTTGACTTAACCGTCGGCAAGCCACAAGTAGCTTACCGTGAAACTATTACGCAAGAAGTTGAAGATAGCTACACGCACAAGAAACAATCAGGTGGTTCAGGCCAATTCGGTAAAATTGATTACCGCATTCGTCCAGGCGAGCCAAACTCAGGCTTTACATTTAAGTCAACCGTTGTTGGTGGTAATGTACCGAAAGAATTCTTCCCTGCTGTTGAGAAAGGCTTCAAGAGCATGATGGATAACGGTGTACTAGCGGGCTTCCCAGTACTTGACGTTGAAGTTGAATTATTCGACGGTGGTTTCCACGCAGTCGATTCATCTGCAGTTGCGTTTGAAATCGCCGCAAAAGGTGCTTTCCGTCAATCAATTCCAAAAGCGGGTGCGCAATTAATCGAACCTATCATGAAAGTTGATGTATTTACGCCAGAAGATCACGTGGGTGATGTTATTGGTGACTTAAACCGTCGTCGTGGCATGATTAAAGATCAAGAGCCTTCTTCTACAGGTGTGCGTATTAAAGCAGACGTACCACTTTCAGAAATGTTCGGCTACATTGGTTCGCTTCGTACAATGACATCAGGTCGTGGTCAATTCTCTATGGAATTCTCACACTACATGCCTTGTCCAAACAATGTTGCTGAAGCGGTTATTGCTGAAGTTAAAGAGCGCGAAGCAGCTAACAAAAAATAGTCGCTTTCAAAGCAAAGCTTGCTATTAACACTAAAAAGGATGCCTCGGCATCCTTTTTTTATGCTCTAACGCGAATATTCGTACGCTTGCCAAACACCTAGCCAATAGTAAAAGTGCATGATAAGGTTTACTTAATACGCTGTCATGCAATGACTTTTCACTCATGTAAGTATGCTTAACTATCAATAAAAACAATAATTTAGTAGGTAACACTCAATATGAATCGTTTTCTTAGTCCTTCTATCATGCGCCAATTGGTCGTCACCATATCAAGCGCAGTTGCGATACTCCTGATTGTCACGTCTTTGTTCGTTTTATCTCACCTTGGTGAAAATAACCGCTCAAAAATAATTACTGATATCGACAATATTGTCACCTTGCAAGCAACTAAGGTGCGAGATTTCTTTATCGCCAAAGGTCAGATTAACCACGCCATCTTCGCTAACCCACTGGTTATTGATTGGTTTAGTTCATATGATCAACGCTTAAGTAATATTAGCGATAATAAGTCATACCAAGATGTTACTCGCTACTTCAATTATTTTTCTCGCCACGACCCCGCAATTAAAAGTGTCTTTTTTGGTAGTGCTAATACGTTTGAGTATTTCGACTTAAACGGTCGTTATGACGATGCCAGCTATTTCACCAATAAAAGGCCATGGTGGGGAGAAGGTCTAGCGCAAGGTAAAATGCATGTTACAGACCCTGCAGTAGATAATAATGACGGCTCGGTTTCAGCGACAATAACGTCACCTTATTATTTGCCTAATGGCAAACTACTGGGTATTGGTGGTATGGATATCTTAATTACCACCATAGGGAAAAATTTACTGGCACCAATAAAATATCAGAACCAAGGTGAGGCATTCTTAATGACAGACACTGGCAAACTGGTGTTTTTCCCTGGCTTTAGCGATAGCTTTCAGCCTGGCGATAGTATGGCCACAGTTGACCAACACTTTTTAGATACCTCAGGCTTTGAGCAGCTACAAGCAACGATAACCAACAATACCGACGGCATCGCACAAGTTTACTGGCGCGGTGTAAACTATCAGGTAATATTTAAACAAGTTAAAAGTGACTATCCATTCATGAGTTGGAAACTCGGCTTCTTAGTCCCCGAAACGCTTATCACTGAGCCTGTTGAAGCCGCTTTTCGTTATTCAATCGCCATTGTTATTGCGATTATCGTTTTGATCGCACTGGTAGTATGGCTAACGATATTACCCTTTATCAAACGCATCGCAAGCCTCAAGCATGCTATGCACAATATTGCACAAGGCAATGGCGATTTGACGCAACGAATCGCCCCTGTAAAGCAAGATGAAATTGGCCAACTCGTTGATGAGTTCAACGTCTTCATAGCCTCGATCCAACAGCTCGTGAAACAGAGTATTACGATTACAAAAGACGTCGCCAACTCAAGTGCTGTCCTCGACAGCATAGGCAAAGAAACCACCAGAAATATTGAAGCACAAAAACATGAGATTGATTCAGTCGCAACCGCGGCGACCGAACTCGCGCAAACAAGTCACGATATCGCCAATAACACTAATCAATCTAAAGCACTAGTCACCGATGCCGAAGCTAAGGTCGCCACCGGCTCAGATGTTGTGAATCAGGCCACAGTCGGAATGCAACAATTGTCAAATAATGTTGATGAAGCCTCGAAAGTAGTGCAACACCTAAAATCTGGCACGCAAAGCATAGGCGACGTAGTTACAGTTATTCGTAGCATAGCCGAGCAAACAAACCTGTTAGCACTCAATGCCGCCATCGAAGCCGCCAGAGCCGGTGAACAAGGTCGTGGCTTTGCTGTTGTAGCTGATGAAGTTCGCACGCTTGCATCGCGTACACAAGACTCTACGGCAAACATAGAACGTATTATCGAAGAGCTACAAATTACCGCAGTTAATGCCGTCGAGGTAATGGAGTCGAGCTGTGCCGAGGCCGAAACCAGCGTGTCATTAACCGAGCAAGTTCAACAAGTATTAGCGGATATCTCCTCAGTGATCAGTCAATTTCAAAGTCAAACATTTGAAATTGCTAATGCCGTCGATCAACAAGCTAATGTTGCTGAAGATGTATCAAAAAATATAGAAAACGTAAGAAGCTTAACCGATGATACGGTTGCGGTATCTAACAATATGAAGTCAAGTTTAACAACCTTATCTGAACATGCCATGTCACTTTCAAAAGTGATTAATCAGTTTCAGGTTTAATCTCGCTTCTCCTGCGCACAAGCAACTTGCTGCGCCGAACTAGCACAAGCAACTTGCTGCGCCGAGCTAGCAAAACCCAAAAGACGCGACAGCGTCTTTTTTTTAAGGTGTTTCTAAATATCGATAGTAGTCGATGAATTCTTTAAGGTAACAGCGATACAACACCAGCACCAACTGTACGACTCTCAGCTGCGCACCCGAGGTGCTTGCGAAAATCCCTAAAAATAGTCCAATGGTACTGTTTTATTAACGTATTTTCTCATCACGGATTAGTCCGTGAATGTGCTGGTACTGAAAACAAAAAAGACGCCGAAGCGTCTTTTTTAAGGTGTTTCTAAATATCGATAGTAGTCGATGAATTCTTTAAGGTAACAGCGATACAACACCAGCACCAACTGTACGACTCTCAGCTGCGCACCCGAGGTGCTTGCGAAAATCCCTAAAAATAGTCCAATGGTACTGTTTTATTAACGTATTTTCTCATCACGGATTAGTCCGTGAATGTGCTGGTACTGAAAACAAAAAAGACGCCAAAGCGTCTTTTTTAAGGTGTTTCTAAATATCGATAGTAGTCGATGAATTCTTTAAGGTAGCAGCGATACAACACCAGCACCAACTGTACGACTCTCAGCTTTGTCGATGACCTTAGCTCACAGAAACAAAAAAGACGCCGAAGCGTCTTTTTTAAGGTGTTTCTAAATATCGATATTAGTCGATGATTTTAGATACAACACCAGCACCAACAGTACGACCACCTTCACGGATTGCGAAGCGTAAACCTTCATCCATCGCTACTGGGTTGATTAGCTCTACAACAAACTTTAAGTTGTCGCCTGGCATTACCATTTCTACACCTTCAGGAAGCTCTACTGCACCTGTGATGTCCGTTGTACGGAAGTAAAACTGTGGGCGGTAGCCTTTGAAGAATGGTGTATGACGACCACCTTCATCTTTTGAAAGTACGTATACTTCTGACTCAAACTTAGTGTGTGGAGAAATTGAACCAGGCTTACATAATACTTGACCACGTTCTACGTCTTCACGCTTAAGACCACGTAAAAGTACACCACAGTTCTCACCAGCACGACCTTCGTCAAGCAACTTACGGAACATTTCAACACCCGTACAAGTTGACTTTTGAGTATCACGGATACCAACAACTTCTACTTCGTCACCTACTTTAACGATACCACGCTCAACACGACCAGTTACTACTGTACCACGACCTGAGATTGAGAATACGTCTTCAATCGGCATGATGAAAGCACCGTCGATTGCACGCTCTGGCTCTGGAATGTATGAATCAAGGGCGTCAGCAAGTTCTACAACTTTCGCTTCCCACTTCTCTTCGCCTTGAAGTGCACCAAGTGCTGAACCTTGAATTACTGGTAAGTCATCACCTGGGAATTCGTATTCGCTAAGCAATTCACGAACTTCCATTTCTACTAGTTCTAGTAATTCTTCGTCATCTACCATGTCACATTTGTTCATGAATACGATGATGTAAGGTACACCAACCTGACGTGATAACAAGATGTGCTCACGTGTTTGTGGCATAGGACCATCAGTTGCCGCAACAACTAAGATAGCGCCGTCCATTTGTGCAGCACCGGTGATCATGTTTTTGATGTAGTCGGCGTGACCAGGACAATCTACGTGTGCGTAGTGACGTGTTTCTGTGTCGTACTCGATGTGAGAGGTATTAATTGTAATACCACGCTCACGCTCTTCTGGAGCATTATCGATTTGTGCGAAATCTCTAACTTCACCACCGTGAACTTTAGTTAATACCGCAGAGATAGCGGCTGTTAAAGTTGTTTTACCGTGATCAACGTGACCGATTGTACCAACGTTAACGTGCGGTTTATTACGTTCAAATTTTTCTTTAGCCATTTTTCAATTACCTTAAAGTTTATTAAAAGCGCAGCCAATTCGACCGAGCCAGACTTTCACTAACTATTAAGTGATTGCCCTTACTAAGATTCAATTATTTTGTCGGCAACAGCTTTTGGTGCTTCGCTATATTGCAAAAACTCCATAGAGTATGATGCACGACCTTGAGTTGCACTACGTAAAGCCGTAGCATAACCAAACATCTCCGATAGTGGAACAGTTGCATTCACTACCTTAGAACCAGCTGGACCTTCGTCCATGCCATCGATCATACCGCGACGGCGATTTAAATCACCAACGACATCACCCATGTTTGCTTCTGGCGTAATAACTTCAACTTGCATCATAGGCTCTAAAATCACAGGTGATGCCTTAAGCACACCTTCCCTAAAGCCCATAGAAGCAGCGACTTTAAACGCCATTTCATTTGAGTCGACATCATGGAAAGAACCATCATAAAGCGTGGCTTTGATATCAAGTAACGGGTAACCCGCTAAGACACCGCTTTCCATCTGCTCTCGACAGCCCTTTTCAACGGCAGGTATAAATTCCTTTGGAACCACACCACCGACAATCTCGTCGACAAATTCAAAACCTTTACCTTTGGGTAATGGCTCTAATCTCAACCAAACATGACCAAATTGACCACGACCACCTGATTGACGAACAAATTTACCTTCCACTTCAACCGTTGAACGAATCGTTTCGCGATAAGCCACTTGTGGGCTACCAACGTTGCATTCGACGCCAAATTCGCGCTTCATGCGTTCAACCAAGATATCGAGGTGTAATTCCCCCATACCTGAAATGATGGTTTGACCCGTGTCTTCATCAGAAAACACTCTAAATGATGGGTCCTCTGCGGCCAATTTACCTAAGGCAATGCCCATTTTTTCTTGGGCTGCGACGGTTTTTGGCTCAACTGCCACTGAAATAACTGGCTCAGGAAATTCCATACGTTCTAAGGTAATAACATGATTAGCATCACATAAAGTATCACCTGTAGTAACATCTTTTAGCCCGATTGCGGCAGCGATGTCACCAGCACGTACTTCTTTTATCTCCTGACGGTCATTTGCATGCATTTGCACGATACGACCTAAACGTTCTTTCTTGCCTTTAATTGGATTGTATATACTGTCGCCAGTTTTTACTATACCAGAATAGACACGGAAGAAGGTTAAGGTACCGACAAATGGGTCTGTCGCGATTTTAAATGCTAAAGCCGCAAAGGGCGCTTTATCATCGGCTTCACGAGTACCTTCAGTTTCGTTTTTGTCATTGTTAATGCCCGTTATCGCGGCAACTTCTGTTGGCGACGGTAGGTATTCAATGACAGCATCAAGCACTGCTTGTACGCCCTTATTCTTGAAAGCAGAGCCACAAGAGCAAAGGACGATTTCATTGTTTAGCGTGCGGGTACGCAGCGCAGATTTAATTTCTGCTTCGGATAACTCACCTTCTTCAAGGTATTTATCCATCAGTGCTTCGGAGGCTTCTGCGGCTTCAGAGACAAGATTTTCATGCCATTCTTCGGCTTCTTCTTGCATCTCTGCTGGAATATCTTCATAGGTAAAAGTCATACCCTGGTCACTTTCGTTCCAGTTAATGGCTTTCATTTTAATTAAGTCGATAACACCTGCAAAATTTTCTTCTGCACCAACCGGTAAGTAGATAGGTACAGCATTCGCCTCTAAGCGTGTTTTGAGTTGTTCAACAACGTTTAAAAAGCTGGCACCAGTACGGTCCATCTTATTAACAAAAACTAAGCGTGGTACAGAGTATTTCTCCATTTGACGCCAGACAGTTTCTGTTTGCGGTTGAACACCTGAAGAACCACATAATACTAATATTGCGCCATCTAGAACACGCAATGAACGCTCTACTTCAATCGTAAAGTCCACGTGACCTGGGGTATCAATAATATTAATACGATGGTCTTCAAATTGTGCTTCCATCCCTTTCCAAAAACAAGTAGTCGCTGCCGAGGTAATCGTAATACCTCGCTCTTGCTCTTGTTCCATCCAATCCATGGTGGCTGCGCCATCATGAACTTCGCCGATCTTATGAGAAAGACCAGTATAGAAAAGTACCCTTTCTGTAGTTGTCGTTTTACCGGCATCGACATGAGCACAAATACCAATGTTACGGTATCGCTCAATAGGGGTTATACGTGCCACAATTTTTTCCTCTTTCTGAGCATTTAGCTCAGATTATAAAACAGTTGTGGTTATCACCAGCGGCCAAATTGACCTTTAGTGATAACCACGGCATTACACTCTTTACTTTGCTCGCCATGACAGCGCGCAAATTGTTACTACCAACGGTAGTGAGCAAATGCTTTGTTAGCTTCAGCCATACGGTGAACGTCTTCACGTTTCTTAACCGCGCTGCCTTTGCTCTCAGACGCATCTAACATTTCGTTAGCTAAACGCTGAGCCATTGATTTTTCACCACGTTTACGAGCTGCTTCAACTAACCAACGCATGGCTAGTGCATTACGACGCACAGGACGAACTTCAACTGGAACTTGATAAGTAGAACCACCAACACGACGAGACTTAACTTCCACTTGTGGGCGGATGTTGTCTAACGCTTCTTCAAACATTTCTAAATGCGTTTTTTCGGTGTTTTTCTCAGTTAAAATATCTAATGCACCGTAAACAATTTTTTCGGCTGTAGATTTTTTACCATCAACCATAAGGATGTTGATGAATTTTGCTAAAAGTTCGTTATGGAACTTAGGATCTGGCAATATTTTACGTTGCCCAACGACGCGTCTTCTTGGCATCTTAATTCTCCGTTATATTCAGGATAAACCCAAAATTTAATATGTTATTTGGCCTTACTTAACGTTTCTAATCTTTGGCTTAGTTAACTAAGCGAAGAAAGGGAAACTTAAGATTTAGGTCGCTTAGCACCGTATTTAGAACGGCCTTGTCTTCTGTCGCTAACACCTGAACAGTCAAGTGCGCCACGAACGGTGTGATAACGTACACCAGGTAAATCTTTAACACGACCACCGCGAATCAAAATTACGCTATGCTCTTGTAAGTTGTGACCTTCACCACCGATGTATGACGTTACTTCGAAGCCGTTAGTTAAACGTACACGAGCAACTTTACGTAGTGCTGAGTTAGGTTTTTTCGGTGTAGTTGTATACACACGAGTACATACACCACGACGCTGTGGACAAGCTTGTAACGCTGGAACGTTATTTTTGCTTACTTGTCTTACACGTGGCTTACGTACTAATTGGTTAATAGTTGCCATTAAATAGCTCCCGATTAGTTAAATTTGTATAAACTCCAATCAATGGGGGAATTTATACCCTTGTAAACGTGAAAATCCGCGACCTTATTTTTCAGTACACTAGGTACGAAATATAGGGTCGCGGAATTCTATAGGTCAAGCTTTAACCTGTCAAGCTTTACTCGCAATAGACAGGTTAATCACTTGCTTTTTGCTAATTTAGCGCTGTTATTCACTACTAGCGTCTAAATCGGCATTCAAAGCGTCAGTTAATGCTTGTGCTGCTTCGTCTGCTGATACAGTTATTTCATCTTCTGGAACGGCGTGTTTAGCACGCGCTCGTTCCTGATGATAAGAATAACCGGTACCTGCTGGGATCAAGCGGCCAACAATAACGTTTTCTTTCAAACCGCGCAGACTATCTTTCTTACCCGCTACTGCGGCTTCGGTAAGCACGCGCGTAGTTTCTTGGAAAGATGCTGCTGAGATAAATGACTCAGTAGCTAATGATGCTTTAGTTATACCCATCATTTGCATTTCGTATTCCGCCGGTTGTTTACCCGCAGCTTCTAATTCACGATTTGCGATGTTGACACGCGCAACTTCCACGGTCTCACCTTTAAGGAAGTTACTGTCACCGGCGTCTAAGATCTCACACTTGCGGATCATTTGACGGACGATAACTTCAATGTGCTTATCGTTAATTTTAACCCCTTGTAAACGATATACTTCTTGTACTTCGTTAACAATGTAGTTAGCTACTGGTGCAACACCACGCAAACGCAGAATATCATGCGGAGATTCTGGACCATCGGCAATAACTTCACCTTTAAGTACCGACTCACCTTCAAACACGTTTAGTTGACGTATTTTTGGAATCATCTCTTCGTAGACTTCACCGTTTGGTTGCGTGATTAATAAACGCACTTTACCTTTGGTTTCTTTACCGAAGGAAATAATACCGGTTTTCTCGGCTAAAATTGCCGGTAACTTAGGCTTACGCGCTTCAAATAAGTCCGCTACGCGTGGTAAACCACCGGTAATATCACGAGTTTTCGACGAGGCTTGAGGAATACGCGCGAGCGCATCACCAATACCAACATCTGCACCATCTTCTAGGTTGACAATAGCGTTACCCGGTAAGAAGTACTGTGCTGGAATATCAGTACCAGCGATCATGACATCGTTACCTTTCTCGTCGACTAGTTTCACCATAGGGCGCATTTCTTTACCCGCAGAACTACGTTGTCCTGCTTCAGTGATAACAATACTCGACAAGCCGGTAAGTTCGTCCGTTTGACGTACCATAGTAACGCCGTCGATTAACTCAACAAACTGAACCTTACCTGCAACCTCAGTAATGATTGGATGCGTATGCGGATCCCAGTTCGCGATAATATCGCCAGCATTGATAGCTTCGCCATCTTTCTTGCTTAAAATAGTACCGTAAGGCACTTTATAGCGCTCTTTTTCACGACCAAGCTCGTCAATCACAGTTAGCTCAGATGAACGTGACGTGATCACTAAGTGGCCTTCAGAGTTAGTAACAAATTTCGCATTTTGTAGCTTCAACGTACCTGTGTTCTTCACTTGTACATTGTTCTCAGCTGACGCTCGAGATGCGGCACCACCGATGTGGAAGGTACGCATGGTAAGCTGTGTACCTGGCTCACCGATAGATTGTGCTGCAACTACACCAATGGCTTCACCTTGGTTGATCATATGACCACGCGCCAAGTCACGACCGTAACAATGCGCACAAATACCAAAGTCAGTTTCACAAGTGATGATTGAACGTACTTTAATTTGGTCAACTGAGTTTTCTTCGATAACGTCACAAAGTGCTTCATCGATCAATGTGTTGCGCGGTAACAACACTTCTTCAGTACCTGGTATTAATACGTCTTCACAAACAACACGACCTAGTACACGTTCGCGAAGCGGTTCAACAACGTCACCACCTTCAATTAACGGCGTCATTTGTAAACCGTCTAAAGTGCCACAGTCGTGTTCAGTAACCACTAGATCTTGCGCAACATCCACTAAGCGACGTGTTAAGTAACCTGAGTTAGCGGTTTTCAATGCGGTATCGGCCAAACCTTTACGCGCACCGTGAGTTGAGATGAAGTATTGTAATACGTTCAAACCTTCACGGAAGTTCGCCGTGATCGGTGTTTCGATGATTGAGCCATCAGGTTTTGCCATCAAGCCACGCATACCTGCTAGCTGACGAATCTGAGCAGCACTACCACGAGCACCCGAGTCCGCCATCATGTAGATAGAGTTAAACGAGTCTTGCTCTTCTGGCTCACCGTCACGGTTAATAACCGTTTCTTTTGATAAGTTATCCATCATAGCTTTAGAGATTTTCTCATTCGCTGATGACCAAATATCGATAACTTTGTTGTATTTTTCACCCTGAGTGACAAGACCTTGCTCAAACTGGGTTTGAATTTCTGCAACTTCTTCTTCAGAGTCTTCGATGATGCTATATTTAGCTTCTGGAATAACCATATCATCGATACCCACAGAGGCACCGGCAACCATAGCGTAATGGAAGCCTGTGTACATAATGTGGTCAGCAAAAATAACCGTGTCTTTAAGACCTAAGTTACGATACGCATGGTTAATCAATTTTGAAATCGGCTTTTTACCTAATGGCTGATCGATAAGATCATAAGGTATGCCATCAGGACAGACTTGCCATAAAATCGCACGGCCAATCGTGGTATTGCGTAAAGTCGTTTTTGCCACTAACTCACCGTCACTATTACGTTCGTGTTCGGTGATACGAATTTTAACGCGAGCATGTAACTCAGCAAAACCTGTGCGGTAGGCTTTTTCGGCTTCTTTGATGTCGGTAAACACCATGCCTTCACCTAAACCATTAACACGGTCACGTGTTAAGTAATACAAACCTAAAACAACGTCTTGTGACGGAACAATAATTGGATCACCGTTCGCTGGCGACAGTACGTTGTTCGTTGACATCATTAAGGTACGCGCTTCCAATTGCGCTTCAATGGTCAAGGGTACGTGTACCGCCATTTGGTCACCATCGAAGTCAGCGTTGTATGCCGCACAAACGAGTGGATGTAGGTGAATCGCTTTACCTTCAATAAGTACAGGTTCAAACGCTTGGATACCCAATCTGTGTAGTGTCGGTGCACGGTTAAGCATCACTGGATGTTCGCGAATTACTTCGTCAAGTACATCCCATACTTCAGCGCCTTCGCGCTCAACAAGCTTTTTAGCGGCTTTAATGGTTGTAGCTAAACCACGTGCTTCTAATTTACCGTAAATAAATGGCTTAAATAACTCTAACGCCATCTTCTTCGGTAAACCACACTGGTGTAAACGCAATGTCGGACCTACAGTAATTACTGAACGGCCAGAGTAATCAACACGCTTACCTAATAAGTTTTGACGGAAACGACCTTGCTTACCTTTGATCATATCGGCAAGTGATTTAAGAGGACGTTTGTTAGAACCGGTAATAGCACGACCACGACGACCGTTATCTAATAAGGCATCAACAGACTCTTGTAACATACGCTTTTCGTTACGAACGATAATGTCTGGCGCAACTAAGTCTAATAGACGTTTTAAACGGTTGTTACGGTTGATAACACGACGGTATAAATCATTCAAATCAGAGGTTGCAAAACGACCGCCATCCAAAGGCACTAACGGACGTAAATCCGGTGGTAAAATTGGTAGTACGTTCATGATCATCCACTCAGGTTTGTTACCTGAAGCGGCGAATGCTTCCATTAACTTTAAACGTTTGGTAATTTTCTTACGCTTAGTTTCACTACCGATTTCTGGCAATTCTTCACGCATTTGCGCGACTTCACCGTCAAGGTCGATTTGTTGTAGTAAAGCTAATACCGCTTCTGCACCCATAAGTGCGTCAAATTCGTCACCATGCTCTTCTAACGCATCAAGATATTCTTCTTCCGTTAGAATCTGGCTTTTCTCTAATGTTGTCATGCCTGGCTCGGTGACAACATAAGATTCAAAATATAATACGCGCTCAATATCGCGCAAGGTCATATCAAGTAATAAACCAATACGAGACGGCAAAGACTTTAAGAACCAAATATGTGCAACTGGGCTTGCTAATTCGATATGACCCATGCGGTCACGACGAACTTTGGTTAATGTCACTTCAACGCCACATTTTTCACAAATAACACCACGGTGCTTAAGGCGTTTGTATTTGCCACAAAGACATTCATAGTCTTTAACTGGACCAAAAATACGCGCACAGAACAAACCATCGCGTTCTGGCTTAAAAGTACGATAGTTAATCGTCTCAGGTTTCTTTACTTCACCAAAAGACCATGAACGTATCATGTCTGGTGAAGCGAGGCCGATGCGAATACCATCGAACTCTTCTGTTTGGTTTTGTTGCTTAAGAAACTTAAGTAAATCTTTCACACTCTATCTCCTGTCGGAGTTAAATACCGGAGAGAGCAAAATTTTGCTCTCTCCCTGTACTGACCTTGCCATTTCGACTCAGTCAGCAATGTAGCTGAAGGTAGCCTAATCCTGATCCAATTCGATGTTGATACCCAACGAGCGAATTTCTTTCAACAATACGTTGAATGATTCAGGGATACCCGGTTCCATACGATGATCACCATCAACTAAGTTTTTATACATCTTAGTACGACCGTTAACATCATCTGATTTCACCGTTAACATTTCTTGTAGGGTATAAGCAGCACCGTATGCTTCTAATGCCCACACTTCCATCTCACCGAAACGCTGACCACCAAATTGTGCTTTACCACCTAATGGTTGTTGCGTTACTAGGCTGTACGAGCCTGTAGAACGCGCATGCATTTTGTCATCCACTAAATGGTTTAGTTTTAACATATACATGTAACCTACGGTTACTGGGCGCTCAAATTCACGACCTGTGCGACCATCGGTTAGGGTAAATTGACCACTTTCTGGCATATCAGCAAGCTTAAATAATTTTTTAATTTCCAGCTCACTGGCACCGTCAAATACCGGCGTTGCAATTGGTAAACCAGCGCGTAAGTTATCGGCTAAGCGCATCACTTCATCATCAGAGAAGCTATCAATATCAACTTCTTGACGTGACTCACCTAAGCTGTAGACCTCTTTTAAGAATTCACGTAATTTGTGAATTTCTTGTTGCGCTTGCAACATACGGTTAATTTTCTCACCGATACCGCGTGCGGCCATACCTAAATGAGTTTCTAGGATTTGACCTATGTTCATTCGTGATGGTACACCTAAGGGGTTTAGTACCACATCTACCGGCACACCGTGCTCATCGTATGGCATATCTTCAACAGGTACTACGTTTGAAATAACACCCTTGTTACCATGACGACCGGCCATTTTATCACCTGGCTGGATACGACGCTTAACAGCTAAGTACACTTTAACGATTTTCAATACGCCAGGCGCTAAGTCATCACCTTGGGTGATTTTACGACGCTTAACTTCAAACTTCTTATCAAAATCAGCTTTAATGTTATCGTATTGTTCGGCTATTTGCTCAAGCTCTGATTGTTGACCTTCATCACTTAAGTTTTGCACTAACCATTTATCGCGTGACATACCGTTAAGGTCTGACTCGTTTAAGCCTGATGCTAGTAGAAGTTTCTTGGCACGAGCATAAATACCATCTTCTAAAATGCTAAACTCATCGCCTAAGTCTTTCTTGACTTCTTTTAGCTGCATCTCTTCAATTTCAACCGCACGCGCGTCTTTTTCTACGCCGTCACGAGTGAAGATTTGCACATCAATAATAGTACCAGAAACAGAGTTAGGTACGCGCAATGAGCTGTCTTTAACGTCTGCGGCTTTCTCACCAAAGATAGCGCGTAGTAGCTTTTCTTCCGGCGTTAATTGCGTTTCACCTTTAGGGGTAACTTTACCCACTAAGATGTCACCACCGTTAACTTCAGCACCAATGTAAACCACACCCGCTTCATCTAATTTAGATAACGCAGATTCGCCAACATTTGGAATATCCGCCGTGATCTCTTCACTACCAAGCTTAGTATCACGGGCGATACAGGTTAATTCTTGAATGTGGATAGTGGTAAAACGATCTTCCTGTGCAACACGCTCAGATAACAACATTGAATCCTCAAAGTTGTAACCATTCCACGGCATAAACGCGATACGCATGTTTTGACCTAAGGCCAATTCACCCATATCAGTAGAAGGACCGTCTGCTAGCACATCACCACGAACCACAGGCTCAGCCATACGACATAATGGACGTTGGTTGATACAAGTGTTTTGGTTAGAGCGCGTGTATTTGGTTAAGTTATAAATGTCGATACCGGCTTCGCCTGGTACCATTTCATTTTCGTTAACTTTTACCACGATACGAGAAGCATCAACGTAATCAATAACACCACCACGTTTAGCAACCACGGTTACACCCGAGTCAACCGCAACAATTTTTTCCATACCAGTACCGACAAGTGGTTTATCCACTTTCAGTGTTGGTACTGCTTGACGTTGCATGTTCGAACCCATCAAGGCACGGTTAGCATCATCATGCTCTAGGAATGGAATAAGTGACGCCGCCACTGAAACGATTTGCTGTGGTGACACGTCCATATATTGAACTTGTTCCGCCGACATTAAGGTAAATTCATTTTTGTGACGACAGGCAACTAGACCATCGACTAGTTTACCGTCAGCATCAATTTCCGCTGTCGTTTGTGCGATAACGAAGTTACCTTCTTCAATCGCAGATAGGTAATCAATTTCATCAGTGATCACACCATCAATAATTTTACGATAAGGCGTTTCTAAGAAACCATAATCGTTAGTACGAGCGTAACAAGAAAGCGAGTTGATCAAACCAATGTTTGGACCTTCTGGCGTTTCAATCGGACAAACACGACCGTAGTGAGTTGGATGTACGTCTCGCACCTCAAAGCCTGCACGTTCACGCGTTAAGCCACCTGGGCCTAAAGCAGAAATACGACGCTTGTGTGTTACTTCTGATAACGGGTTGTTTTGATCCATAAACTGTGACAGTTGTGAAGAACCAAAGAATTCTTTCACAGCCGCAGATATTGGCTTAGCGTTGATCAGGTCTTGTGGCATGATGGCATCTAAGTCACCTAGACTTAAACGTTCACGAACCGCACGTTCTACACGCACTAAACCAACACGGAATTGGTTCTCGGCCATTTCACCAACAGAGCGAATACGACGGTTACCTAAGTGGTCAATATCATCAACTTCACCTTTACCGTCACGGATATCGATCAAGGTTTTCATCACTGAAATGATGTCATCTTTTGATAGTACACCCGTACCAACATCATCAGCATTACCGACACGACGGTTAAACTTCATGCGACCGACAGTCGACAAGTCATAACGCTCAAGCGAGAAGAACAAGTTATTAAATAAGGTGTCTGCGGCATCTTTTGTTGGTGGCTCACCTGGGCGCATCATACGGTAAATTTCTACTAACGCTTCTAAACGGTTAGTTGAGTTATCTACGCGTAAGGTGTCAGACATATATGAACCAACGTCAAATTCGTTCATGTATAAAGTTGACAGTACCTTATGACCGGCTTGACTTAGCTCGGCAAGCAACTCTAAAGTGATTTCAGCATTCGCTTCAGCGATCACTTCACCGGTTGACTCGTCGATATAGGCTTTAGAAAGTACGCGACCAACAATGTATTCTGCTGGCACTTCTAAAGTTTTCATTTTCGCTTTCGAAAGCGCGCGAATATGACGAGCAGTAATACGACGACCTTGCTCAACTAATACATCACCATTAGGTAACTTGATATCAAAGGTGGCTGTTTCACCGCGTAAGCGTTCTGGAATCAAATCCATCACTAGCTTATCGCCTTGAATTGAGAAGTTAGTGGTGTCGTAGAAAATCGCTAAGATTTCTTCTGTTGAGTACTCTAAAGCACGCAATATGATCGACGCAGGTAATTTGCGACGACGGTCAATACGAACAAATAAATTATCTTTTGGATCAAATTCGAAATCTAACCATGAACCACGATAAGGAATAACACGAGCGTTATATAACACCTTACCAGAAGAGTGGGTTTTACCTTTATCATGATCGAAAAACACACCAGGAGAACGATGTAATTGTGAAACAATAACACGCTCTGTACCATTAATAACAAACGTACCATTGTCTGTCATTAATGGGATTTCACCCATGTATACTTCTTGTTCTTTGATATCTTTAACTGTACCTGCCGCTGCTTCTTTATCATAAACAACTAAGCGTAATTTAACGCGCAATGGTGCAGAATAAGTTACACCGCGTATTTGACACTCTTTAACGTCAAATAACGGCTCGCCCAAACGATAGCTAACATACTGTAATTCTGAGCTACCTGAATAGGCTTTAATTGGGAAAATAGAACGAAACGCAGCCTCTAGGCCTGCTTCACCTGTTGGATCAATATCAATAAACTTACGGAAAGATTCGAGTTGGATTGATAACAAGAACGGGTAATCCATTACTTGTACGCTTTTACCAAAGTCCTTACGAATACGTTTCTTTTCAGAGTAAGAGTAAACCATGGGGTTCCTCAGCTTGCTGGTTATGGCCGATCTGCCTTTAAATACCAATTGGATTTAAATAATTGACCGACACTCGCCAAAGCGTTGTGGCCATCTATTATCTAATCCAATTGGTATCAGACAGGATATTGCAGTGATACTTTTATCTTAAGTATCAAATAATGCACTGTTTTGGTTTAAAAAAAAACCACTTTCTTTAGCGCAAAAAGGCCGGTGACGTTTAAATCACCAGCCATTGCCTTTTCAGGCAAACAATCTGTCTAAAAGCAGATTATTTGATCTCAACAGAAGCACCGGCTTCTTCAAGAACTTTCTTAAGCTCTTCAGCTTCAGCTTTTTCAACGCCTTCTTTGATCGCTTTTGGTGCAGCTTCAACAAGCTCTTTCGCTTCTTTTAAGCCAAGACCAGTTGCGCCACGTACTGCTTTAATCACAGCAACTTTCTTATCACCGAAGCTCGCTAAAACTACGTCAAATTCAGTTTGCTCTTCAGCAGCACCACCAGCGTCACCGCCAGCAACAGCAACAGCAGCAGCAGCAGATACGCCAAACTTCTCTTCCATTGCTTCGATTAGTTCAACTACGTCCATTACTGACATTTCAGCAATAGCATTTAGGATATCGTCTTTAGAAATAGACATTTTTAATTTCCTGTTTTAAGTAACAGCCTTTGTGACTGTTATAAATAACTATAAATACAAAAAGTGCGAATTGTGCTCTTATCATTAAGAGGTAAACAATTATTATGCAGCTTCTTGCTCTTTCTGATCGCGTACTGCAGCAATCGTGCGGCAAAGTTTGCCAGCAGATGCTTCTTTCATAGCGCTCATTAAACGGGCAATTGCTTCGTCGTAAGTTGGTAGCTTAGCTAACATGTTTACGTCTACTGCATTACCTTCAAATGCGGCTGCTTTTAATTCAAAGGCTTCGTTAGTTTTAGCGAAATCTGTGAATAAACGTGCTGCGGCACCTGGATGCTCGTTTGAAAATGCAATTAATGATGGACCTACTAATGTGTCAGTAACACATTCAAAGTTAGTACCTTGTAATGCACGACGTGCTAATGTGTTACGGATAACTTTCATCCATACACCATTTTCACGTGCTTGCTTACGTAAGACAGTAATTGCTTCAACTGAAACACCGCGAGAATCCGCGATTACAGCTGATTGAGCGCCATCGGCAGCTTCTTGAACTTCAGCAACAATTGCTTTTTTGTCATCAAGATTGATAGCCATTGGCTTTACTCCTGGTTCACCGGTCAAAAAAACCGGTATTTACTATCCCTAAGTAACTTATCAGTTACTTGGGCCGTTACGGCGAGGACCAGAATTAGGAAATACTGGGTAATCACCATCTACGTAGGAAATATTAAGCGTTTAGCGAAGAATCGCCTTAGCTCCTACGGTCTTTGACGGGGCTGTCTTGTGCAATAAAATGCCCATAATTAGACAACACCTACCAAAATTTAAGGGGCGAAATTATAGTCTACAATTTCGCCCATGTAAAGTATCGAACACGACACTTTCAGAAAATTATAGTGTCAAGCTAGCTTGGTTAACGGCAACGCCGGCACCCATAGTTGTTGAAACTGAAATTTTCTTAATGAACTGACCTTTCGCATTAGCTGGTTTTGCTTTTTTAAGCGCTTCCAACAAAGACTCTAGGTTTTCTTGCAATTTAGCATCTTCGAAATCAACCTTACCAATCGTAGTATGGATGATACCGTTTTTGTCATTGCGGTAACGAATTTGACCTGCTTTGGCGTTGTTAACAGCGGTTACAACGTCTGGCGTTACTGTACCAACTTTCGGGTTAGGCATTAGACCACGTGGACCTAAAATCTGACCTAGTTGACCAACAACACGCATCGCGTCAGGCGTAGCAATAACAACGTCAAAGTCCATGTTACCGGCTTTAACTTGCTCTGCTAAGTCGTCCATGCCAACAACGTCAGCACCGGCTTCTTTCGCTTTATCAGCGTTAGCGCCTTGGGTAAATACAGCAACACGAACATCACGACCAGTACCATTTGGTAATACAGTCGCACCACGTACGTTTTGATCTGATTTACGAGCGTCAATGCCAAGATTAACTGCTACATCTACACTTTCGCGGAAGTTTGCTGTAGCAAGTTCTTTAAGCAAAGTAAGTGCTTCGTTGATGTCATATTCTTTTAATACGTCTACTTTTTCACGGATAAGACGAGCGCGTTTTGATAATTTAGCCATTGATTAGTCCTCTACCACTAAACCCATTGAACGAGCTGAGCCCGTAATGGTACGCACTGCCGCTTCCATAGAGCCAGCAGTAAGATCTGCTTCTTTAATCTTAACAATTTCTTCAAGTTGGGCTGTAGTAACAGTACCCACTTTTTCTGTGTTAGGACGACCAGAACCACTCTTCACACCAGCAGCTTTTAGTAATAAATAAGCGGCAGGTGGAGTTTTTGTTTCAAATGTAAAAGAACGATCAGCATAAACAGTAATAACTACTGGAACTGGCGCGCCTTTGTCTAAAGAATCTGTTTTGGCGTTAAACGCTTTACAGAATTCCATGATGTTAACACCGTGTTGACCAAGAGCTGGACCAACTGGTGGTGACGGGTTTGCTGCACCGGCAGCAACTTGTAGCTTAATTAAAGCTGTGACTTTTTTAGCCATGGTTTAATACCTTTATGTATGGGTGCGAACGCTGTTTATAGAAAACCAGCTCCCCGTTAACAAAATTCGATTTTAACTTTAACAGCTAAAATCGGCAGCGGATTATATATTATTCAAGGCGGAGAGTGCAAGATAAGATAGCTAATTTGTGCAAAAAATCAGCGCAAAGACGGAACAATAAACGATAACTGTAAATTTAGCGGAATATTTGAGCAAAAAAAACCAGAGTAAGCACTCTGGTTTTTTCGAAAGCAATTAGTGATTAGCCTTTCTCAACTTGACCAAATTCTAAATCAACAGGTGTCGAGCGACCAAAAATTAATACTGAGACTTTAATACGGTTTTTCTCGTAATCTAACTCTTCAACTACACCGTTAAAGTCAGCAAATGGACCTTCAATAACGCGTACCACTTCACCTGGTTCAAACAATGTTTTAGGTTTAGGCTTATCTGTGTCTTCAAGGCGCTGTAAGATGCGATCAGCTTCTTTTTGTGTAATAGGTGCTGGTCGGTCACTGGTGCCGCCAATAAAGCCTAATACACGCGGCACACTTTTAACTAAGTGCCATGCTTCTTCATCCATTGCCATTTGTACTAATACATAGCCAGGGAAGAATTTACGCGCACTTTTACGTTTTTGCCCAGCGCGCATTTCTATAACTTCTTCAGTTGGCACTAAAATTTGACCAAACTTATCTTGAAGGTTATGAATTTCAATATGTTCGGCTAGGGTTTTTTGCACCCGAGCTTCATAGCCCGAAAATGCCTGCACAACATACCAACGCAATTTAGGTTTATTGGCTTCTTCCGGTGTCTCTGTATTTACAATTTCTTCAGTCATGATGTTGCCTTTACCCTACTTGTAATCCGGTGATCAATCCTACTACCCAAAATAGAATTGAATCTAATCCCCATAGTAGTAACGACATAATTACTGTTGCCACTAAAACAATACCTGTGGTTTGTACGGCTTCTTGACGTGTTGGCCAAACCACTTTTCTCACTTCGGTACGCGACTCTTTGGCAAACGTCACGGCAGTGCGACCTTTAACCGTTTGCATAGCAACAAAACCAGCAACAATAATCGCCGCTACTACTGCTAAAGCGCGAACAAGCACTGATTGCTCAGCAAAAACGTAATTACCGACCACAGCGCCAGCTAAAAGTAAAACGATCACGCTCCACTTTATAAAATCAAATGAACCACTTGGTTCAGTTTCTGTACTTGCATTCATATCTACTACCTGTAATTACGTGTCTAACCTAAGACGAAACAACCCCGACATTATCGAGGTTTATATCTAAAATGCTTATTTACCGCACTAGCATTTTACAAAACATGGCAGGGGTAGAGAGATTCGAACTCCCAACCGTCGGTTTTGGAGACCGCTGTTCTACCAATTGGAACTATACCCCTTCAAATTATACTTACACTTACCGAGTGGTCTTAGTTGTTTGGGAATTAAGAGTGACTCTAGAAGTGAGGCGCTATTATACTAAGCAATTTATTTTACTCAAGGACTATTTTTAACTTAAGGATAGATGCCGAGGCAGATATCAACAGAGCTAAATCAGGCAACTTGTCGAGAACGCCATTGATATTCCTTTTTATTTTAGCTACTTTAGCGGCAATTATTTATTAGATAGTGGTCATTAATGCTTTTACAGTTACTGGAAGACAAACACTTTGGTCGATTAACCACAGCAAAGGTTTTTAAACTCGCCAACAATAATGCCAATTTTGCCAACCTTTGGCTGGTACAAGCAATAAGGAGTGATTGTAGTCTCAATGAGCTTGCTTTAGCTATCGCCGCTAATATTAAATGGCAAAGTAAAAATTTAGCACTTTTAGAGCGCTACCTACCTGAGACAGAACTAGCAAACGATCATCTCAGTAATGAACTACTACAAGCGATGGCGTATTCTCAAGACATCATCCAAGATTTTTGTCAGCAACGCCAAGCAAAGCTCCTTATACGCATCACCTCGCTAGCTGAGACAATAACCACAACAAAAATCGATACACATAAAATGACCTGTAACTTATCACTTAGCCTTGAACAGCTTAATGATATTTTAACCAGTTGTAGCCCACATTTAAAAGATGCGGTGTTATTCGGCGCAGAAGGCAAGAGCAGCCAAGACAAAGGGATTAGAAATAACAGCCACTTCCCTACGCCACTACCCAATGATTCAATGGCATTGGCACTGCTTGAGCATTTACTTGCTAAAGCAAGCGGTTTACCTATTGGCGTTGCAGAGCCACCCGTGGTATTACGTTACCTACCTGAGCAATATTATCACTGGCACTACGATCATATTTATCCGCATACTGAGGATATTAAAAAGCATATCGCCCAATTTGGCCAACGCGTTAAAAGCGCTATTTTTTACCTTAATGACGACTTTGTTGGCGGCGAGACAGAGTTTAAAACCCCGTTTATATCTATCACTCCAAAACAAAACAAAGCATTGATCTTTGACAACTGTGATCAACAAGGAAACCGCTACAGCGACAGTATTCACAGAGGAAAGTCGGTTATAAGTGGCGAAAAGTGGATAGTGACCTTGTGGTTTAGAGATAAACCGTTTTGGCTTAGATCGGGTTTACTTTGAGCTCAGAAACTTAGCTGAACTTTCACGCAAACAATTAGCTTTTGCCACTGATTAATTTTCATAGCACCAACTGTACGACTCTCAGCTTTGTCGATGACCTTAGCTCACACAAACAAAAAAGACGCCGAAGCGTCTTTTTTAAGGTGTTTCTAAATATCGATAGTAGTCGATGAATTCTTTAAGGTAACAGCGATACAACACCAGCACCAACTGTACGACTCTCAGCTTTGTCGATGATCTTAGCTCATACAAACAAAAAAGACGCGGCAGCGTCTTTTTTAAGGTGTTTCTAAATATCGATAGTAGTCGATGAATTCTTTAAGGTAGCAGCGATACAACACCAGCACCAACTGTACGACTCTCAGCTTTGTCGATGATCTTAGCTCACAGAAACAAAAAAGACGCCGAAGCGTCTTTTTTTTAAGGTGTTTCTAAATATCGATAGTAGTCGATGAATTCTTTAAGGTAACAGCGATACAACACCAGCACCAACTGTACGACTCTCAGCTTTGTCGATGACCTTAGCTCACAGAAACAAAAAAGACGCCGAAGCGTCTTTTTTAAGGTGTTTCTAAATATCGATATTAGTCGATGATTTTAGATACAACACCAGCACCAACAGTACGACCACCTTCACGGATTGCGAAGCGTAAACCTTCGTCCATCGCTACTGGGTTGATTAGCTCTACAACAAACTTTAAGTTGTCGCCTGGCATTACCATTTCTACACCTTCAGGAAGCTCTACTGCACCTGTGATGTCCGTTGTACGGAAGTAAAACTGTGGACGGTAGCCTTTGAAGAATGGTGTATGACGACCACCTTCATCTTTTGAAAGTACGTATACTTCTGACTCAAACTTAGTGTGTGGAGAAATTGAACCAGGCTTACATAATACTTGACCACGTTCTACGTCTTCACGCTTAAGACCACGTAAAAGTACACCACAGTTCTCACCAGCACGACCTTCGTCAAGCAACTTACGGAACATTTCAACACCCGTACAAGTTGACTTTTGAGTATCACGGATACCAACAACTTCTACTTCGTCACCTACTTTAACGATACCACGCTCAACACGACCAGTTACTACTGTACCACGACCTGAGATTGAGAATACGTCTTCAATCGGCATGATGAAAGCACCGTCGATTGCACGCTCTGGCTCTGGAATGTATGAATCAAGGGCGTCAGCAAGTTCTACAACTTTCGCTTCCCACTTCTCTTCGCCTTGAAGTGCACCAAGTGCTGAACCTTGAATTACTGGTAAGTCATCACCTGGGAATTCGTATTCGCTAAGCAATTCACGAACTTCCATTTCTACTAGTTCTAGTAATTCTTCGTCATCTACCATGTCACATTTGTTCATGAATACGATGATGTAAGGTACACCAACCTGACGTGATAACAAGATGTGCTCACGTGTTTGTGGCATAGGACCATCAGTTGCCGCAACAACTAAGATAGCGCCGTCCATTTGTGCAGCACCGGTGATCATGTTTTTGATGTAGTCGGCGTGACCAGGACAATCTACGTGTGCGTAGTGACGTGTTTCTGTGTCGTACTCGATGTGAGAGGTATTAATTGTAATACCACGCTCACGCTCTTCTGGAGCATTATCGATTTGTGCGAAATCTCTAACTTCACCACCGTGAACTTTAGTTAATACCGCAGAGATAGCGGCTGTTAAAGTTGTTTTACCGTGATCAACGTGACCGATTGTACCAACGTTAACGTGCGGTTTATTACGTTCAAATTTTTCTTTAGCCATCTTAAAATACCTCTGGGTAGATTAAATTAAATAATTTTTTAGTGTTTTTAACATTGATAATCTAGAGAGGGCCTGAAAGAAGTGGTGCTGATAGGCAGATTCGAACTGCCGACCTCACCCTTACCAAGGGTGCGCTCTACCAACTGAGCCATATCAGCATTTTCTATCACAACTGGAGCGGGTGGCGGGAATCGAACCCGCTTCATCAGCTTGGAAGGCTGAGGTAATAGCCAGTATACGACACCCGCTAATTCTACCAGATTATCTCTGTTAAAATGGTGGAGGGAGGTGGATTCGAACCACCGAAGGCGGAGCCGTCAGATTTACAGTCTGATCCCTTTGGCCACTCGGGAACCCCTCCAAATTTTTTACATTACTTTTAATGTATTAATGGTGCCGACTGCCGGAGTCGAACTGGCGACCTACTGATTACAAGTCAGTTGCTCTACCAACTGAGCTAAGTCGGCACTACATTAAGTGGTGCGAATTCTAGAGTAATGTTTTCACGCTTGCAATAGGAAAATGCAAAAACAAGCATGTTTTTATGTGTTTGCTGTTTTTTTACTCATTATTACTATTTTTTTTTGCTTTATTAACAAGCAAACTCGCCTGAAAGCAGCTTAAACCATGAAAAATCAACTTAGGTTCTAACTGACAGGCGTCGGTTAATAATTTAGCGATATTGGCACCGTTGCCACCTGTAATAAGAATTTTATCTAAACTAAGTAAACGCTTGCTCTCAACTATGGCCTCTTTTATAGCGCCTATGGTCATCGCCCAATTGCCGTTATTAAGACAATCAGAGCTGTTTTTCCCAAATGATAAGCTAGGCGATGTATTGGCGCTGGCATTAATCTTATGCGTTCGTGCCAACAAACCATTAAACAATGTTTGCACGCCAGGCATGATCCAGCCCCCTAAATGCTGACCATTTGCCGCCAATAAATCAATCGTCATCGCCGTGCCAGCATCAATAATCAACAGGTTATTTTCTGGATAGCGCTGCTTAGCGCCTATCATGGCTAACCAACGATCGACACCGAGGCGCTCAGCAGTTTGATAACAAGATGTCACACCAAACGCCGTGGCAGTACTATGTACTTGCCTAATAGCCACCTGATTAGCTTTTCCCCACTGCATTATCGAATCGTCTATGGCTTGATCATGCACATTAGCAAAAATCACTTCTTGTACATGGCAAAATTTACCTTGCGCAAGCTGTGTTAAAAACGCTTGATAATCAATATAAGTTACCGCCGACAAAGGTGCCTGTTGTGTTGCGCCTTGCAGTACATATTTAACTTGGCTATTACCTACATCAATCAGTAATCTCATGGTGCTGCCCTTAAGCTTACCTCACCACCATACACAGGTGATACTTGGCCATTAACTTCTAACATTAACGCGCCTTGATTATTGATACCGCGAGAAATACCCCGCGTGACTTTATCACCTGTGATCAAGGCGACAGCTTTATTGCAATAAAAGTCTTGCGCTTGCCACTCAGCCACCATGGTATTAATCCCAGTAGCGCTATGTGTTTTTAACCTTTGTTGTAGTGCGACTATAATCTGCGCTGCTAAGATATTTCGATCAATATCTACGCCAAGTGCAGTTGCTAAGTCGGTCCATGGTTGTTCAACTAACGCGGCACTTTGTACGGGCATTTTGACATTCAAGCCAATGCCAATCACGCAGTGACAAGGGGCCATGGCTTGGCCTTCGAGGTCAATAAGAATACCCGCGAGCTTGACACCATTTAAATAAATATCATTTGGCCACTTCAGTTCTACTTCAACGCGATACAAAGCCTTTATGGCATCACTCACCGCCAACGCAGCCACAACACTAAGTCCCATAGCCGCCGACATACCTTGCTCGAGATACCAATACATTGACAGGTATATATGCGAGCCAAATGGCGATACCCATTGCCGTCCACGTCGGCCTCGGCCATCACTTTGATATTCTGCAATACAAACTTGCCCGGGCAGGTTTTGATTCGGTAAGCGACGCATTAAATAGCTATTGGTTGAATCTATTAAGCTATGCACTTCAACTTTCGTGTCAATATGTTGCTGCTTTAAGGCGGCATTAATCTTACTTGCATCAAGTAGTTCAATTGGCTGCGCTAACCGATAGCCTTTGCCAGTAACACTAAAAATATCAAAGCCGATGGCTTGCAATGCACTAATGTGTTTTGAGATAGCCGCACGACTAACGCCAAACTCCTCACCTAGCGCCTGACCAGATAAAAATTTGCCACTGATCAAACGCTTAATCAATTGTTCACGTATCGCTTTCATTCGCTTTGTCCTGTATCACACGACTCAGTGCTTTTGCTTCTAATAAACCGAACTTCGGGCTCTAAGCTTATATTAAATTTATCCTGCACTTGCGTTTGAATATAAGCCGCAAAGGCAACCACATCTTCACCACTGGCCTGATTAAAATTGACAACCACTAAGGCTTGCTGATCATGCACACCAACACCCGCTCGACGCTGACCTTTTAAACCCGATTGTTCAATCAACCATGCCGCGGCTAATTTCACTTGCTGTTGATTTTGCCGATAATAAGGCATTTTTGGATGCTGCGCTTGTAAAGCCTGAAAAACTTCCTGACTGACAACAGGGTTTTTAAAAAAACTACCAGCATTGGGCAACCGCGCCGGATCGGGTAGTTTTGCTTGGCGCAACGCTATAACTTGATGCAGGATATTCTCAGGCGTTTGCGGTGAAGGTAATTCCTTTAAGCCCTGATAATCAACTACCGGCTGCCAAGCCTTAGGTATTTTAAAGTGTACTTGAGTGATCACACCTCGGCCATTTAGTGACTGTTTAAAAATACTGGTTCGATAACCAAATTGACAAGCTTGACGTGAAAACGTTTGTTGTTTTCTAGTCGCAAAGTTAAACCATGACACGCGCTCAATAAAGTCGCCTACTTCAACGCCATATGCACCTATATTTTGCACCGGTGCTGCACCAACACTGCCAGGGATTAATGCTAAGTTTTCCAAGCCATTAATGCCGCGGCGTGCACAAAGCATCACTAACTCATGCCAGTTTTCTGCGCACGCCACCTGTAGATAAAAATCATGTTCATCTTCGGTTATCTTGATGCCCTTGAAATTTGGTTTAATAATAATGGGAGCTTTTTTATCACAGAACAAGGTATTACTGCCTTCACCTAACACATAACTGGCTGCGGTTTTTTCTTGAGGAATGTTCGCCAAGTCTTGCTCTGTAGTAGGAAAGAATATTTCAGCAGTAACTGCGGCAATATTTAAACTATTTAATGTTTGTAGCGGAAAGTTAGCGCGTATCTTCATAACAATGACTGGAAAGAGTTTTGCGTATTGTACGCAAAAAGTTGGCAAGCATAAACAGCCTCAAGCGCAGTTAACCGCGCTTTCTTGCCGCTAACTTAATAATGTTATTGTCTGGGCGATAGTATTTGCTTTGATATTTGCCGGTATCTATGCTCTCGCTGTGGTTAATCACCACACCATCAACAGGCGCATTAACTTGCTGAAGCAATCTTAATCCAGACGATATTTGTTCTCGTTTGGTTTTATTGCCGTGCACTATATATAACACGCTATCAACAAGTTTAGAAATAATAACCGCGTCGCTGACCGCATGCACGGGTGGCGTTTCGATAATAATGCGATCATAAAAGTTACCAAAAACATTGATCAGCATATTAAAACGTTTCATGGATAGAAACGCCAGCGGATTTGCCGGCGAAATACCTGAGGTTAAAATATCAAGCTTTACGCTTTTATCGCGAATAATACATTCATTAATTTGGTGAGTTTTCGCGAGTAAATTAGATAGCCCTGGGCGATGGGGGTCTAAATTCATGTTTTTCGCTATGGTTGGATGGCGCATATCCGCTTCAATCAGTAATACTTTTTCCATTTCACTAAACGAGCGCGCCAAATGTAATGCCACAGTTGATTTACCCTCGTTAGGCACTGACGAGGTGATGGCCATCACTTTAGGCGGCGTTTTTTCTCGGTGAAATAATAATGCAGTTCTTAACGTGCGAATGGCTTCGGTAAAGCGGCTGTCTGTGCTGTAGGCACCCGTGTCTTGCTCTGTATTGGGTCGCTTGATCTTAGGTAAAACCGCTAAAATATCGGCTTCATTAAAGTTATCCAGCTTGCGTCTTGAATTTAGCGTATCAACAAGTAACTCTCGCATAATAATAATGATCGAAATGAACATTAGGGCAAACGCAAAACTGATGGTGACTATCATCACCTTGTTGGGCGCAAATGGGCTTTTCGGTACCACCGCCTTATCAATAAAGCGCACATAAAAGTTCGCTTTATAATTTCCCATGGCATCCGCTTCTTTTAAGCGTACTAAATAATTGTTATAAAGCTCTTGGTTGGTTTCTACTTCACGGCTTAATTGTGAAAACTTATTTTGCAAGCGACTCAAGCGCAGATAGTTTTGCTTTGCGAGCGCTAGCCGCTGTTTCGTGCCATTGACGCGTTCTAACGCGCCCATATAGGCTTTTTCTGTTGAGGTAACAATATCTAAAACTTGCTGATTAATGCGGTTTTGCAACGCGCTTAGCTCGGCATTAATTGCAATAATTTTTGGATGTTTCGGGCCATAACGTTGTGATAGTTCAGAGACTTTACGGGCAATTTTTTCTTCGTTCTGTCGCAGTTGTCTAATGCTAGCATCATTTTTAATACCTTGTAGCTCACTTAATTGCCTAACGTCGTCGGCATACTTTTTCATGCTTTGGTAGGCTATGGCCAGATCATCCGCTAACTTTTCAGTTCTTAGCAGCTCAGACGTTAGCTCTGTCAACTCTGCTCCCACTAGCCCAACGACACCATGAATATCAACAATACCCTCTTCTTCTCGGTAGGCTTGTAAGGATAGTTCGGATAATTGCAGCTTCTTTTCAAGCTCCGTCAGTTGATCAATCAACCACTGTGAGGTGGTTTCTTTTGAAGCACTATGAATTTCATCTTGATATTCTAGGTAAGTAATACCCACCTGATTAGCGATTTGTTGCGATAGTCTTGCCGAGTATGAAGCAAATGAAATTTTCACAAGCTCAGTGCCTGCGATTGGCGCTATCGTTAACTGTTGCTGAAATCGCGCCACGGCTTCCGTCATTGAAGGTGGCGACTTTTTACCACCAAACTTTGCTAAGCCAGCAATTTTGTCATTATATTTTCCACTGTAAAACTCAGGTTGTTCTAGAAGCGTTAGTTGCTTGATCACTCGCTCAGCAAATTTACGCGAGCGCAGTAATTCAAATTGCGTTTGAATTTGCTCTTTACTGGCACTGGACTCATTAAAGGCGTCGTTAATTGACAAAGTGTTAGCGGGTTTATTACTGCCAATTTGCAAAATTGCCGTCGCACGATAAGCAGGCTTAAGTAACGACAAATAAAAGGCAACAATAAACGTGATCACTAAAGTGAAGAAAATAATTTTCCAACGTCGTGTCCAAAGTGGCGTTAAAACTTCTTTCAATGCCACTTCATCGTTCGGGTACATTAACTTATCGTGCCTTGGAGTCTTCAAAAATAACTTTGCTCAATTTCTATTATGTCATCAGGTAAAATCACACTGGTAACCTTGGCTTTAATGACCTTTTTTTCACCTGCCACTAAACGGGTGATATACCAAGCAGATTTAGACGCCCGCGCTGCTAAACCACCCGCAATGGCAATCGCCTTATCTAGAGTCAAATCTTCTTGGTATGAGTAACCCCCTGGTCGTTGCACTTGGCCGTGAATAAAAAACGGCCGATATTTTACAATTGTCACCGAGACTTGTGGGGCAATTAAATAATCACCACGCAAGCCGGCTGCAATTGTATTTGCCAGAGCCTTGGGTGTTAGTCCCAGCACGGCTATATCGGATAAAAATGGAAATGATATCAGCCCTGTTTTATCTATTTTAATATGGCGGGTTAGATCTGCTTCACCGTAAACCATAATCTGAATTTCATCCCCCGCACCTAACTGGTATTCCCCTGCCGTTGCATGAGTGACAATCAACAGTAAACAACACAGCAACATGCGCATATTTCTTCTCCCCATCTGCAAATACGGTTTCGCCACTTTTCTTGGCGCTTAATGGTTCACCTACTTTTAACGCTATAAAGACATTGCGATGCTCAAGCCGAAACGACGGTGCAAATAATCAAAGCGTGCTATATCTGCTGTTAGTGACTGATAGTGGTAACTTAATTGCATGCTCAGCCTGTGATTGAACTGATAGACAATGGCAGTGTTAGTAAAATAATAATCTTCTTTTTGCCGTGTCGTCGGCGAGATAAATTGATCATAATTAACACCCACTGTCGCTAAAAGGCTCAACTGTTTCGTAAAGCTATGTTCAACGTCTATTTGATGACTACGAGTTAAGCGATAGCTGTTGGTTAAGCGATAGCTTGCGTCAAAATGTCGCTGTGACACCAGCTGAACTTTACTGTGATCTGATGGCGACCACATGTAGTTAAAGCGCCACTTAATCGCGTCATCATCGGCTAATGAGTGCTGCGTAAATTTCAGCTGCTGATAACCCACTAAAACGCTTAAGTCACTGATCGCCGTTGTCGACCATTTCACCCCCATTAACGCGGTAATGCTATCGCGATTTAGTATTGGGTTATTGGGGTAATCAGTAATTTCGTAATTAACATCAAGCGCTAAGTAACTTTTACCTGACAGCAAATAATCAAAGCTTGATTTAAGGGCGGTGATTTCAGTATCCAACGGCAGTGTATTGGTTCTACGACTTGTAAACTCACTCGCTTGATAACTGATATCAAAGGTGAATCTTGCCGTTGACGTTGCGCTACCTTGTTGGTAACCCGCGGTAACGCCTGTTGTGACTTGCTCATCGCCCTCAGTCAGCAGTGTTGCTTGTCCTTGGGATAGACCTGTGCCGCGGTAGTGGTATTGATTGTGCCACAATGCCGATAAATATAGGCCTTGATTATGATTGAATTTAAATTGATATTGCGGCGTTAAGCTAAACTCAGTGTGATTATCCGCTTGAAATTGTTGAAAATAGTGACTGGTTAAATTTGTCTCGAAATCAAACGCGGATTGTTCGCTGATGTAACTATAGCTTAAATTTGAACGCAGCTGATAGTAAGTGGTGCTTTGTGGATTGTGCGCCTGATATAAAAAATTATCTATCTGGCCAGCTTCCGTTGCAAGATCAAAACCGAACGCATGCTCAAGTTCAGTTTGAGCGACAGCACTACCTGCGCAAAGGCTTGCACAAATAGTAAAAAGTCGAGAACAATTCATACCTCAAATTTACCTGTTTTAATTATTATTATTATTTATTCGAATTAATCGAGTAATTCGTTGTGCAAACTAGGTTATTTTGCTGAGCTTAGTATGCATAAAAAAGTTAACCTTTGAAATCTTTTGTTACCCAATTGTAAAAAATAGCGATATTTAGAGCAAAAAAAAGCAACCTAAGGTTGCTTTTGCGTAATATGTAATCAATTTTAAATAGTTTTTGCAAACGCTTTTGATTTGCGTTGGATATTATACATGCGTTGTTTGCCTTCGGGCAGCTTGTCGATCGCTTGCTCGCTGTAGCCTTGTTCAATAAACCAATGCGCACTCACCGTGGTTAAGACAAATATTGACGATAAATTTTGCCGCTTTGCTGCTTGCTCTAAGGCTTGGATCAATCGCAGTCCACGGTTACCGCCACGGTAATCAGGGTGGATCACTAAACAGGCAATTTCGCCTGATTTTGCCTCGGGATAAGGATAAAGCGCACCACAGGCAATGATCACATCTTCTTTTTTGATAACCGTAAAGCGGTCTATTTCCAGCTCAAGCAGCTCGCGCGAACGCTTCACTAACACGCCTTCCGCTTCTAACGGCGCAATTAACTCTAAAATACCACCAACATCATCAATACTGGCGGCACTAAGCTGCTCGTGGTGATCTTTCGCCACTAAAGTACCCGAGCCATCACGGGTAAAGAGCTCTTGCAATAGCGCGCTGTCACTGGTGTAACTGACGCAGTGACAACGCTCAACACCTTGTTTACCACATAAAATAATAGCTTTTAATAGTAGCTGCTGTACATGATCTTCTTGCTCGCGCAATAATTGGCTAACGGTTGCCACCCCACAACTTCGGATCAAGGCCCCTTGATTATCTAAAAGCCCTGACTGTTCGGTTAGGGTGATCAATTTATCCGCCTGTAAAGCGATTGCCGCTTGCGCAGCAACATCTTCCAATGCCAAGTTAAACACTTCACCGGTAGAAGAATACCCTACCGGGGACAAGAGCACGATAGAGCCAAAATTTAATTGAGTTTTTATCCCTTGGGCATCAACGCGGCGCACAAGTCCTGTGTATTTATAATCAATACCATCACGAACGCCGATCGGTTTGGCGATCACGAAATTACCACTGCTGACCCGAATTTGCGCACCATGCATAGGCGAATTCACAAGCCCCATGGTCAGTAATGCGTCAATATGAATCCGCAATGAGCCAGTGGCATCTTTAACAGCCGCTAAGGTTTCGGCATCAGTAATACGAACATTGTTAGCAAAATGCTGCGCTATGGCCTGCGCTGCTAGGCGTTGTTCAATTTGCACGCGTGCGCCATGCACTAAAACTAATTTAACGCCTAAGCTGCGCAATAACGCGATATCATGAATGATATTGGCAAAATTATCGTGCTGTATCGCCTCGCCACTGAACATTAAAACAAAGGTTTTGCCCCGATGTGCATTAATATACGGCGCCGCACTTCTAAACCATTTGACATTATTTTCGTTACTATTCATTCAATTACATCACTAATTTGGCCGTTAATTTACTTGTGTTGTTGAGCTCAGCTTATCGCCAGAATCAACCATATATTCCATGGCAATTTCATCATCTGGGTCTTTATGTGGACTTTGCTCGCTATCTTCAATTATATTGGCAGCCAATGAGGCCTTGTCTATCACCTTAAAACCTAACGGCTTGAAATAGTCGGGTATGTAGGTCAAAACAATAATTTTTTGCAACTCAATTTGATGAGCAAAGCCCAATAAATATTGTACTAAGGCTTGCCCTTGCCCTTGCTTATGCGCAGACTCGGCAATCACTAATGAACGAATTTCTGCTAAGCCGGTTTGATAAATGTATAACGATGCACAGCCGACCACCTCGCCTTCGACCTCAGCAACGACGAAATTTTGCACCGCATGAATAATATTGTCGCGACTACGGGGCAAAATTTCGCCGCGCTGCGCCCAATAATCCACTAAGCTTGCGATACTATCGATATCTGACATGCGGGCGCGGCGCACCGACATAGCCGCGGCTTTTTGGGCATCAAGCCGCTGCTTAACTTGCTTTAAGGCTACTTGCGTTTGCTGTTTACCCGGCGCGCCAACAACATTTTCATTCAATATTTCCCGCTCACCCGACTGTACCGTGGCAAGTGCTTGCTTAACTTGACCTCGAGACGTACCACCGAGTGCTTCGCGTTTATCTAAAGTAGATTCAATGGATAAATGTTGATAGACATCTTGACCAATTTTTTCACTATAGCTTTGTAATTGCCCCAAGGTTAGATCTTCTAGCGGTACGCCTTTGTCGATAGCTCCAAGCACCACTTCACCAACAATATGATGCGCTTCACGAAACGGGATATCTTTACTGACTAAGTAGTCGGCTAATTCCGTGGCATTGGCGTAGCCTTGTTGCGCCGCAGCTAAAGTGCGAGAACGATTCACCTTTAAGCCATCGGCCACCAACACCGCCATTTCCATACACTCTTGCCAGGTATCTAAGGCATCAAACAGCCCTTCTTTATCTTCTTGCATGTCTTTATTGTATGCCAAGGCCAAGGCTTTCATGGTGGTCAACATGCCGGTTAACGAGCCAAATACTCGCCCCGCTTTGCCGCGAATCAATTCACAAGCATCTGGGTTTTTCTTTTGCGGCATCAGTGAGGAGCCTGAGCTGACTAAATCACTCATTTCCACAAAGCCGGCTTCACCTGAATTATAAAAGATTAAGTCTTCAGCAAAACGGGATAAATGCATCATAGAAATACTTGCCGTCGCCAGTAACTCGATAACATGATCTCGGTCTGATACCGCATCTAAACTGTTGAGGGTGGCGGTTCTAAAGCCTAAGTTGTGCGCCAGCTGATTTCTATCTATCGCATACGCGGTGCCGGCGAGCGCTCCTGAGCCAAGCGGTGACACATCTAAGCGATAGATGGCATCTTTTAAACGCCCAATATCGCGATTAAACATTTCTACATACGCTAAACACCAATGGCCAAACGTGATGGGTTGGGCTCGTTGTAGGTGAGTATAGCCAGGTAAAACCGTGTCTTTTTCCCGCTCTGCCAAGTTCATTAACGCTTGCTGTAAGGTCACTAAGGCAAATAAGAGTTCTCCGCCCGTTTCTTTACACCACAGTTTTAAGTCTGTTGCGACTTGGTCGTTACGACTGCGACCCGTGTGCAGCTTTTTGCCTAAATCACCGGTTTTTTCAATCAGTGCCAACTCAACCCAACTATGAATATCTTCGGCATCTGAGCCTAAAATCTGCTGTGGATTTTCAATCACCGACGCTTTCAATTCGTTTAATGCGCTAGTGAGCTGTGTTAACTCTTGTTGATTAATAATACCCACAGAGTGAATTGCGCCGGCCCAAGCAATTGAGCCAACAATATCTTGCACTGCCATGCGATAATCTACCGGCAATGAGTCATTAAACTTTTTAAACTGTAAACTTGGCTGCCCTTTAAAGCGCCCACCCCATAATGCCATGGCTAATATCCTCTGCGGTTTAGTTTTGCTTTTTGATGACGGAGTCTGCCTGGTGTAAGGCGGTAATTCTGCTCGATAGACTAAACAAGCGTATAAAACCTTCCGCATGCTTTTGGTCGTAAACATCGTCAGCACCAAAGGTGGCAAACTCTTCAGAGTATAAGCTATTTGGCGAGCGACGTTGCGTGACTTGCGCTTGGCCTTTATATAGCTTAACCACAACATCACCGGTAACTTGCTCAGCAAAAGTTGCCGCTCCAGCAAGTTGCGCTTTCGCTAACGGGGTAAACCAACGACCATCATAAATCACATGTGAAAACTCATGGCCGATACTTTCGCGATACTTTAACGACTCTTTGTCTAAAATCAGTGACTCTAAGCCTTTATAAGCCGCCATTAATACCGTGCCACCTGGGGTTTCATAACAACCACGCGACTTCATGCCCACTAAACGATTTTCCACGATATCGATGCGGCCCACGCCATGGGCAGCGGCTTTGTCATTTAAATACATCAGCGCCTGATAGGCAGACATTGGCTGCTCGTCTACGGCCACTAATTCACCTTGGGCAAAGCTTAGCATGACTTTGCCCGCTTCATCTGGTGCGTCTTGCGGGTCAACCGTCATGGTCCACACTTCTTTTGACGGCTCACACCAAGGGTCTTCAAGCTCGCCACCTTCATGGGAAATATGCCAAGCATTGGCGTCACGACTATAAATTTTTGTTAACGACGCCGAACAAGGAATATTACGCTCAGCTAAATAAGCCAATAAGTCTTCACGCGACACCATATCCCACTCACGCCAAGGGGCAATCACAGTTAATTGCGGCGCTAAGGCGGCAAAACAAGACTCAAAACGTACTTGATCGTTACCTTTGCCGGTGCAACCATGGCAGACCGCGTCTGCACCAACTTTTAACGCGACTTCAACGTGGGCTTTGGCGATCACAGGTCGCGCCATCGACGTGCCCAATAAATATTGTCCTTCGTAAACCGCCCCCGTTTTGATAATTGGATAGATATAGTCTTTAACAAACTCTTCTTTTAAATCGACGACATGGCACTCAGAAGCGCCTGAGGCGATGGCTTTTTCTTTAATGCCGGTCAGCTCATCTTCGCCTTGGCCTACATCAGCACAAAACGCGATAACTTCACAGCCATCATAATTTTCTTTTAACCACGGGATAATGGCCGATGTATCTAAACCGCCAGAATAGGCTAATACGACTTTTTTAATGTTTTTCTTTGCTGCTAATGCCATGATTTTTTTCCTTTACAATATGTTGTCATCAGTCTAGCCAATGGCGAGACAGATAGCGTATTTTAAAATTTATGTCGAGTTTACTACTGCAATGACGTGCTAACTTAGTCAGCCAATAACGTGACTAAGACCGCATTTTGTGCCCACATGCGATTTTCAGCAGACTGAAACGCCACTGACATATCACTATCAAACAATGCGGTACTGATCTCTTCTTCAAGGTGCGCCGGCTGACAATGCATCACAATGCTGGCGCCTGCTTTGGCCATTAATTGATGATTCACTTGATAGCCAGAAAATGTTGCTAATACTGCTGCTTTCTTCGTGGCATTTTCATCCCCCATAGAAATCCAAGTGTCAGTATAAATAGCATCTTGTTGCCCTAACTCACTAATATCTGTGCTCAGGTGTAATTTCGCCCCTGAGTGGGCGCTCAAGGTTTGCGCTTGCGCAATAATTGCCTCATTTGGGCCATGCCCTTCGGGAGAGATCAAGGTAAAGTCGACACCTAAGATGCTCGCCATCAACATTAATGAATTAGAAACATTGTTTGCATCGCCAACATAGGCAAGTTTGACTTGCTCAAGGTTGGGAAAATTTTCTGCTAAAGTGACAAAGTCTGCCAATGCTTGGCATGGGTGATATACATCACACAGCGCATTGATAACAGGCACGCTGCCATGCGCTGCTAGTTCAGTAATCGCACTATGGTGAAATACTCGCGCGACAATGGCATCGGCATAGCACGAAAGGTTTTTCGCGTAATCACTGACTCGCTCACGCTCGCCCAATTTGCCATTTTGCTGGCCAAGATAAAGGGCATGACCACCTAATTTATTGATACCAATATCAAAACTGACATGAGTTCGTAAGGACGGTTTCTCAAAGATCATGGCCACGGCTTTACCCGCCAAGGCATGAGAATAGTTTTCTGGCTGTTGCTTTATCGCCCGCGCTAACGCGATTAAATCTAATATTTGTTGTTTATTGAGCTGATCATCAGCTAAAAAATGGGCTAAATTCATCAAGGTGTTCCTGTAGCAAATAAGTTAACGAGTACTATTATTAATATTTAACAAGCACTCGGTTGTATGCGGGTGCCAATACTGCCCCCATCGAGCAAAGCAATAATTTGCTCTGGCGATTGCCAGCTGGCAACCGCGATGCTTCGTCGTAACTTATTCGCTGCTTGGAACGCGGCATTGACTTTCGCTGTCATACCACCGGCGATAACGCCTTGCTTAATTAATTGCTGAGCTTGTTGCTGATCTAATGAGCTTAAATACTCACCAGTTGCCCCTTTGACGCCATTAACATCGGTTAATAACAGTAAGTCGGCATTTAAAAGTTGACAGATTGCAACCGCAGCATCGTCAGCGTTAACATTCACCAAGTCGCCATTATCTAATGCGCCTATGGATGAAATAATTGGTAAAAACTTCGCTTTCAAAAGCGTATCTAATAGTGTGCTGTTATAGGGGCTAGGTACACCCACTTGCCCGAGTTGCTTAGTGCTTAATTGACACTTAACCATTTGCCCATCTGCTAGCGATAAGCCCACGCTGGGTAAATTTAAGTTCACGGCGCAGGCAACAATCGCCTTATTAACGTGACCTGCCAAGGCACCACTAATAGTCGGCATTTGTGCTTTCGGTGTAATCCGCAAGCCCGCTTTTTTCTCTGTGCTAAAGCCCGCTTGCTTAAGCATTTCATCAACGACACAGCCACCGCCGTGCACCAAGACTACCGGCTGATTTTTTAACTGTGAAATTACGGTTAATAACGCCATTAATGCGGTTTTATCGCCCTGATTGTAGCCGTCTAATATCGCACCACCAATTTTCATCACCAGAGGTTTTTTCATCCCTGACCTCCTTGGCTCAGCAAACTGTGATCACTGGCTAAGCCTAAACTAATGTTTAGACATTGCACCGCTTGTGCAGCAGCGCCTTTAAGCAGATTGTCTATGGCACAACTCACCACAACGACCTGCTTTTCTTCGTCAACTTGCCAATACAAATCCGCAAACGGTGAATATGCAACGTCATCAATTTTTGGCCAGCTATCGCGTAATCGCACCAAGCTTTGTCCTTGATAGGCTTGAGTAAAAGCCTCGGCAACCTGATGTGCATTAACCTGAGCTTTTAATGGCACAGTAGCTGTAATAAGCAAGCCGCGTTTATAAGGGGCTAAATGAGGGTTGAAGATAACGTCAGCGTGAGCCTCTTGGCTGATCTCAGGCTGGTGTCTGTGTTGTAAAATGTTGTAGGGCGTTAAGCTAACCTCGCAAAAGCTTGTTGATAAAGCCGCCTTACGACCTGCCCCACTAACGCCACTAATACCATTAACCACGATTAAGGCATTTTCTTGCTGCAGCTTATGTTGGGTAATTGGCTTAAGCGCTAGCAAGCTAGCAGTCGGATAACAACCGGGCACAGCAATTAGTTCGCTGTTAGCAATGCCGTCGGCATGCCACTCGGCTAAGCCATATTGTGCTTTCTCTAGTGCTGCCAGTGCTTGGTGCTCAAAACCATAATGTTGAGGGTATAAACTCGGATCTTTTAAACGAAAACCGCCGGATAAATCAAACACCTTAATGCCAACATCTAAAAAGGCTTGTGCCCATTGCGCGCTAAACTCATGAGGGGTGGCAAAAAATACTGCGTCAATATCGTGTGACGTTGAACTCAAATGTTGCTCAAACCATTGCGGAGAAAAAGATTGCAGGGGTAAATCACAGATCCCCTGCCAACGAGCATGTAATTTTGCAAAAGTTTTTCCGCGAGCACTGCTCTGCTCAGAAACCAATAAATGCTTTAGTGTGACTTTGTTATGCAAAGTTAATAGAGCGATTAACTCAGCACCAACATAACCACTTGCACCAATAACGACGACCTTCATTTAACTACCACTTAATTTTATGGTGAGTAAAACAGCAACAGCATAAATTTCACTACGCTTATATTGCAATTCTATTCAACTTTGACTATTTAATTTCTAGTGTTTTTGTCTAATTAGCACCGTAACTAGAAAACTTTCTCTTACCTAAATTAACAATTTAAAAACTGTCGTCGTCGCAGAGTTGATTGAATTACAAACATTTTCATCTTGGTGTTTAATTAAGCTATTTACATTGTGCAGTTAAAGTATCATTATAAATCTAGTTATGCAACAATTTAGCATAATTACCCATTAAATATTTTTACGAGTGACCTCAGATGCTCAACCATAAGCTACCCACCTTTACCCAAGCCATAAGCCAACTCATTGCTCAGCCCAGTATCAGTTCATCACAAGCAAGCTGGGATCAGAGTAATGCCGATGTTATTCACCTCTTGGCGGCTTGGTTTGAAACCTTAGGCTTTACCATCACCATACAAGCGGTGCCTGGACTCAAAGGCAAACTAAATATGCTCGCTAAACTCGGTAGCGGCACTGGCGGATTATTACTGGCAGGCCATAGTGATACCGTGCCATTTGATGAGCAGCGTTGGCATTCGGATCCCTTTAAACTTAGCCAAAAAGATGACAAGCTTTTTGGTCTTGGCAGTTGTGATATGAAAGGTTTTTTCGCTTTTATTTTACAAGCCTGCCAGCCATTAGCGCAAAAGCCATTAAAGAAACCTTTATATGTGTTGGCAACCGCCGATGAAGAAACCACCATGGCAGGCGCACGCTTTTTTGCTAACAGTGGTATTATCAAGCCTGATGTGGCTGTGATAGGCGAGCCAACCAACCTAGTGCCTGTCGTCATGCACAAAGGACACATGTCACACAAGATCACGGTTAAGGGCCAAGCGGGCCATTCAAGTAACCCAGCGCAAGGGGTTAATGCAATTGAAATTATGCATCAGGTGATCAGTCAGTTATTTACACTGCGAGACGCACTAAATTTAAAGTATCAAAATCCCGCCTTTGATGTGCAAACGCCAACGTTAAATTTAGGTGCCGTCCATGGCGGTGACAACGCTAACCGTATTTGTGGTCACTGTGAGTTAGATATAGATATGCGCTCGCTACCTGGCATGAAAGATGAAGAGTTAGTCGCTTGGTTAAGCAATAGCTTAGCCACCATTGCAGAAAAATATCCAGGTAGGTTAACGATAACTGAGTTAGACCCTAGCTCGCCAAGCTTTCAGCAAAACGAGAACAGCGACTTAGTGCGTCACGCTGAACAGTTTTCCGGTCATAGTTGTTGTGCGGTGAATTACGCCACGGAAGCACCATTTATTCAGCAATTGGGTTGTCAAACCATAGTGTTAGGGCCAGGTTCAATTGCACAAGCACACCAACCAAACGAATTCTTAGCATTAAGTGAAATTAATAAAACTGAAAGGTTACTGAGTCAACTCATTCACCAATACTGTTTTTAGCTGCCGACTTTAAACACATTGAGCGTATAACACTATCAGCGCACCATGGCACGACTAGGCTCAGCGACTATCGATCGCGAATCCATAACTTTTGGTGCACTTTGCTAGCAAAATATTCACCCGGATGCCAGCAGCGCGGAAGTAAATCAAGTTCTTTGCGCTCAAGGTAGTTTGAGGCGAGCAAGGCCAGTATTTCATTTAATCGTTCTTTGGTGATGGTTGAAAAGGCTTGCGCTGTGGCAACAAAGTAAAGGTTATGACTTTCATGGATAATTAAGTCATGGCCGAAGCCAATAAAGGTTAAATGTCGAGTGGCCATTCGACACTTGGGTTCATTTGGCTTTTCTGGGTAGAGTTGATTGACAATAGCATATTCATAGCGCAATTCTTGATCCACTTCATATGGCACATAAATCACACCATAGCCTTGTGGAAAGTCACCTGTTATCTGATATAAAGCCTCCACCACGGCAACACTACAAGTACCACGCTGCGCGTTTTGATATAAAGCCTGATAAACTTTTGGCAGCAATTTGTAGTTATAACTGGCTTTGGTCGATAACACGATTGAGCTGTATATTTGAGGAACTTTTAACAAATTACCTAAACCAAGCTTAGGGTTAATGCTGCTTTTCAGTAAACGCTTAATAAATGTTAGCTTTTTGTTTTCTGCAGCCAAAAAGTGCGAACGCTCTGTTTTACAGTTACCTAAATAGATACCGGCGCCAATGCCATTTAGCAAATAAGTAAGGGTTTCTCTATAGTTGATTTGTAGCAGTGCTTTACGCTCAGTCGTACTGAGGGTTCGAAACTTATCGAGCTTGCCATCAGCGCCGTGCATGATACGTTGTGCATCAGGGTGATAATTGCCAATATCTTGCAATAACGCCGCCATCAGTACCGGAATTTTAACGGCATCAACAAAACCTTGATAAGCAGCCGGATTTTCACCACGCAAGGCTCGCACATCGTTTGACGAGACTTTCGCTAATTCACTTGTGATATACGTATCGGGTAGTAATTGCTGCAGGCAAACCTCGTCCAATAACCTTAAGGCTAAAACTGCTTTGTATAGGGGTTTATGTCGCTCGTTGGTCGCAGCAATTTTATTTCCTTCCGTTGGCGATAATAGCTGGATGGTACCGAGAAATTGCGCACTTTTACGCAATGTTTCTGCATAATTTTCACCTTCACAAAGCTCAATAATGTCACGGCAAATTTGTTGTAAATGCTGGTAACGTTCATGACTCTCAAAGCGCAGCTGCTTAACGAACTCTTGCCGTTGCCGCTCAAGCTTACTTTGTTTTGCATCAACTTTAGTACTGACAACTGTCGTTAGGTAGTCAATATCTTTATTCAGCTTGTTTAACTTGTGATCAGTACTAGCCGCTGACTGATAATAGTCAATGGCTCTTTCCAATACTGAATCCTTTAAAGGGCTGCAACCGTAAACTTTACTCAACAAGCTTTTTACTTGTGCAGTAAACTTAGTGTCCCCGGCAAAATATTTTGACATAAATTCCGTACTTTAAGTGTTGCGGTTAATGCGCCAAGATCACGCCTTGTGGTACTTGTGCTACAAACTATATTAGCTGATTATTATCAAGATTAACCACAGATAAATTAACTAAAATATAAATACTTAGCGATACGCTTGCCATGGTGGGTAACGTAGAGAGATTTCGCCGAGGCACTTGTTTGTATGTCGGCACTATCACATACTGGTAATAGCTCAGTTAACATAAGGCGATTAAGTGGTGAAATTAATGATAAGAAGGCACAGAAATAGTGAATCATTTAACGAGTTTTAAAGATACCCTAAAAAGCGTCGCAGCAGCATTTTTTGGCGTGCAAAGCGATAAAAACAGACAGCGAGATTTTAGTCAGGGTAAAATCAGCCACTTTATTTTCGCTGGGATCATCGCGGTGGCAATTTTTATTGGTGCATTACTGACGATTGTAGCCCTTGTTGCTCCAAGCTAGCTCAGCGTAAAACAACTAATAAAGCGCCAGTAATTCTGCCACTTTCTCGCGTTTACCCACTTTTTGACTTATGGTTCGCGATACCGCAATAGAGGTCTGCTTTTTTGCATGCTCATATATTTTACGCGTCCAAATGGTATCGTGATTGCTGATCAGCACCGATATATTGGAAACTTTAGTCACTTCTTCAGCCACATTCGCTAAATCTGCCTGTTCATCTAAACCAAAGCCATTGCCTGCATAGCTGGTAAAACTGGCTGTCTTACTCAAGGGAACATAGGGCGGATCACAATAAATCACATCACCTGACTTGGCATGGGCAAACGTTTGACGATAGCCATCGCAAATAAAAACCGCTTTCTGCGCTTTTTCAGCAAAATGCCATAGTTCCGCTTCTGGGAAGTAGGGTCGCTTATATTTGCCAAAAGGCACATTGTAGCCACCTGATTTATTGTAACGGCATAAGCCATTATAGCCATGGCGGTTCATGTACAAGAAAACTAGTGAGCGAAAATAAGGATCAGCACTGGCATTAAATTCTTTACGCAACTGATAATAAGACTCAGGCTGATTGTTTTTAATTGAAAAAAAACGCCGAGCATCATTAATAAATTTGTCTGGTGTTTGTTGCACTATGCGATACAAATTCACCAAATCTTGATTAATATCATTGAGTAAATATTCTTCATAGTCACTATTTAAGAATACTGAACCAGCGCCAACAAAGGGCTCTATCAAGCGTTCACCTTTGGGCAGTAATGAATTAATAACATCGCTTAGCGCATATTTTCCACCCGCCCACTTCAAAAATGCTCGATGTTTCTTCTTCATTGTACTTACAGACCTAAATAGTTAATAACAGATGAAAAGCATCTTAACAATATGCGGGGATTGTAGCCTGTATCAAGTGCGCACGCATTAAATAATTATCGCTAATAATGCGCCATTATCTGTCTCGGCTTAAGCTATTGGCGACTTAGTAAGGCCTGTATTTCTTTGTGAATCACTGCAACCGGTTTTATCCAGGGCTGTCGGGTAAGTAATGCCTGAGGTAACGCTGCTAAAGCTGATTGCGCACTGGCTTTATCGTCATAAATTTGACTGGTGATCACGAGCACAGGTTTACCATTAAGTAAGCGCTGATAGCCATAATACTTAATGGCGGTCAGCTCAGCTAAAAAGTCAGGCGGTAATGTTAAGTCACTTAACAACGCAATTTGAATGGCATAACCGGAACGCTTAAGAAAATACTCATTATCAATGCGTACTTGTGATAGCTGATTGGTGTGACTGGTTTTAATTGCCGTCGGCGCCTGACTCTGTGTAACACCAGTGTCTGCTAATTGTTCATTAGCCGCTTTACTTGTGCTAAGCGCTAAAAACATCTCCTGCGCAGACGCTGCCTCAACAGGTAATGCGGCATTAGGAAACGAACTTGGCATAACTAACGCATGGTAAATATCATTGACATGAGCAACTTGTGCTTGCGGTATTTGCGCCTGATTTACCACGGCTGTGTCTTTGCTAGCCGCGTGCTCAAGGCCGATGTTCTTCTCTACAAGCGCTGGCTCAACTTGTGAGTGCGTTACTGGACTGTCAGGTTCATCAACTAATATTGGCGAAGTATCTTGTTGAGTGACCTGCTGTAGCCATATAATCGTGATGAGGGTGGCGACAAATAGCAGCATTAATAACAGCATTAACGCTTTGTTTTCTTGTAAAAAGCCTCGATGATTGCCTGAGTCAGTAAAAAGTGCAGAGCTCATCGCTAATAACTGACCCGATTGCGCTGATAGCAGTGCCAATTTATTTGAAAATAGCGCTTTGTTATCTGCTACTTGCTTGCCTGCAGCTGCGCTGGCAAACATAACGACATTAATCGATAATTTTGCCTTTTTTGCTATATGTGTTAATTGCGTGAGTTCATGTAATATTTGCAATGGTAAATACTGGGCCTTATCTAAGACGATACTGATCGTTTGCTCAGACTTTCGCGCGAAATTAATCACACTCACCGCTAATGATATTTCGGGATCGAATAGTTCGCCACTAGCAAGTTGCTCAATAACACGGCAACGAATTTGAATATCATTAAACTGGTTCGATAGGGAAATATAAGCAGCGTTATGCTGCTCAGGTAAGCTCGCTAAGAATTGTCCGGAAATAGCGGCATTTTGTTCAGCGCTTTCATCTATGACTAAGATCGCTTGTTTAGAAAAGCGTAAGATATAATCTATGCGTGCTAAGGCACTGATGCGAGTCACACTGGGTTTGTTTTTTGATAAGTCGATATTTTTTACGGACGTCGACATGCTTCACCTATTCTAGCTAAAATTATAGAATTTGTTGAAGCAGGTCCTCGCTAACATCGTCGTTAATTTCAGACTTGCCAATAGCGGTAGGTAAAATAAAACGTAGCTTACCAGCTAAATTCTTTTTATCGCGACGCATATGGCAAATAAACTCGTTAAAACCCATATTTTCTGGCGCTTGTAAGGGTAAATCAAACGCAGAAAGTAGAGCTTCAATGCGACGAAGATCTGACACTTCAAGCAAATTCATTGCTACTGATAGTTTTGCAGCAAGTACCATGCCAGTGGCGACCGCTTCACCGTGCAACCATTTTCCATAGCCTTGATCCGCTTCAATGGCGTGGCCAAAGGTGTGGCCCAAATTTAATAACGCTCTAACGCCAGCTTCAGTTTCATCTTCCGCGACAATATTTGCTTTACACTGACAGCAACGCTCGATCATTTGCGTTAACACAGCAACATCACCTTGCTGTATGGCATCAATATGTTGTTCTAGCCAATTAAAAAATTCACCATCACCAAGTATGCCGTACTTGATCACTTCCGCCATGCCAGCATTAAATTCTCGAATAGGTAAGGTGTTAAGACTGGCAAGATCAATCACTACCGCTTTGGGCTGATAAAACGCCCCGATCATATTCTTACCTAAGGGGTGATTGACGGCGGTTTTACCGCCCACAGATGAATCAACTTGCGATAGCACTGTGGTTGGGATTTGAATAAAGTCTATGCCTCGTTGATAGCATGCTGCAGCAAAGCCCGTGATATCACCGATCACACCGCCGCCTAAGGCAATCAAGGTCGTGTCTCGACCATGATTTCCAGCCAACAAGTGCGACATAATATGTTCAAAGTTTGCTAAGTTCTTTTCAGCTTCGCCATCAGCTAAAATAACTTCATCTACGTCGAAAGCACTCAGTGCAAGCTTGATTTGAGCTAGGTACAGCGGCGCAACAATTTCATTGCTAACGATGCAAACTCGCTGACTTCGAATATGTTTAGACAGCAGATCGCGATTGTTAAACAGGCCACTGTCTATATAGATAGGGTAGCTACGATTGCCCAATTTAACTTCTAGTGTGTTCATAAAGAATCGCTTAAAAGTCTAGACGCTCAACTATTTTACTTGCCACAACTTTCGCGCTTTGATCGTCAGTTTGTACAATCACATCAGCGATTTCTTCATACAAGGGGTTACGCTCAACAGCTAACTTTTCAAGTACAACTCTCGGCTCTTCATCTGTTTGTAGTAACGGACGACGTCTATCTCGCTGAGTACGTGCAACTTGCTTGTCAATGGTGGTCTCAAGATAAACGACTATGCCGCGCGCTGATAAGCGATTTCGCACTTGCGCACTGATCACAGAGCCACCGCCAGTCGCCAAAACAATACCTTGTTTTTCACTTAAGTCTTCAATTACTGATTCTTCTCTTTTACGAAAACCTTCTTCGCCTTCAAGATCAAAAACCCACGCGATATCTGCACCAGTACGACGTTCAATTTCTTGATCGGAATCAAAGAACTCTAAATGTAGCTTATCTGCTAATTCTCTACCAATGGTGCTTTTGCCTGCGCCCATTGGGCCCACAAGGAAAATGTTACGTTTTTCTGCCATTAGATTAATTAATACTCGTTTATTTATTACGTGAACAGGTAAGAGGGAACCCCCCTCGAAAATTTCAAGGGCGCAATTATCGCAATTGTTAGGGTCAAATTGCAAGCATGTAAGTTGAAAACACCAACTTACATGCAAATAAAGTTAGAATTTCTCCGTAACTATCCGCGGTGTAACGAATATTAATAACTCTTTTTTCTCATTAAAGTTACTACTATTCCTAAACATCCAGCCGAAATACGGTACATCACCTAATACGGGTACTTTAGATACTGAACTAATAACCTGCTGCTGATAAATACCACCTAACACTATGGTTTCACCATTATTGACCAGTACTTGCGTACCTATGCGCTGTGTATCTATCGCCGGCGCCGTACCATTGGTGACATCAGAAACGGTATCTTGCGTCACCACTAAATCTAAAATAATTCTATCGTCAGGGGTAATATGCGGCGTGACCGTCAAGCTTAATACCGCCTTTTTAAATTGTGTTGAGGTTGCACCGCTCGATGCCGCTTCTTGATAAGGTATTTCAACACCTTGTTCGATATAGGCTTCTTTTTGATTGGCGGTGGTGATCCGCGGACTCGCTATTATTTCACCTTTATTTTCTTTTTCCATAGCGCTTAGCTCTAAATCGAGTATCGTGCCATCGGCAAGGCGAGCAACTTGGAAGGCAATACTACCTGCAGGCGTAGCGGCCGGTAAGTTAACATTTAAGCGATCGCTTAACGAAGGTATGACACCATTGCCGGCACTATTAGCCCCTGATAACGAGCCTGAGGTAGATGATTCGCCGTCCGTGTCTGTAACTCCCCAACGAATGCCTAACTCTTCATTAATATTATCCTTTACCGTGACCATGCGCGACTCAATGATCACTTGTCGTACTGGAATGTCTAGTACCGATACCATACGTTTAATATCTTCTATACTTTTGGCGGTATCACGAATCAGCAAGGTATTCGTTCGTTCATCAACACTGACACTGCCACGAGCTGACAAAATACTGTTGTCTTCATTTTTAATTAAATTGGCGAATTCGGCCGCTTTTGCATAATTCACTTGTACATATTCTGAATACAAGGGCGCTAATTCTTCTACTTGTTGCATGGCTTGAAGGTCTCGGGCTTCACGCGCCGCTAACTCATCACTGGGTGCCACCATCAAGATATTGCCTTCCATGCGTTTATCTAAGCCTTTTACTTTTAAAATAATATCCAACGCCTGATCCCATGGCACACCGTCCAAGCGCAAGGTAATATTACCGGCCACTGTGTCACTTGTGACTAAGTTAAAGCCATTGTAATCAGCAATAATTTGCAACACGGTACGAACAGAAATATCTTGGAAATTTAACGATATTGCGCGACCACTAAAGCTTTCTTCTTCGCCAAGATAGCCATCTACTTTCGCTTTAGTATTCACGGTTAGTGAAAACGTGTCGTGCATTTGTTGATGCTTAAAATCAAACGGCCCGTCAATATCAACCACCAAACGTGCATTACGTCCTTCTTTAAAGGTTTCAATACCGGTCACTAAGGTACCAAAGTCCGTCACATCTAACTTATAAATAAAATCGTCTAAGATTTCAGTATTGTGAAATTCGATATATAGCTTGCCAAGTTTGTCGCTGACATCAACCGCCACTTTACTGTCAATAAGTTTTACTAGCAGCTGTGCTTCATTTTCTTGCCCGCGCTTAAAGTCAATATTTTCGATTTGGTTGATAAAGCCATGCCCAAGCGGCACGAGTTGAGTTAAGTTGCTATTCACTTGGCCCGTATTTAACGTTAATGCAAAGCGGTTATCTTTTTGTACCACATCAAAAATAGAAAGCTGTTGTAAATTAACTTTCGCAACCACTTTACCAGCCACTTTTTGCACACTAATATTTTTTACGCCAGCATGTGAAACTATGGTTTCAGCGAGTGTTGGATTAAACTGGTCCGCGTCAAATGTGATGCTCACTTGTGCCGGGTTCATCGACGTGGTTACTTGCGGTTGAGTAACTATGTTATCTGATAATTCAAAGATTAATTCAACTTCATTATTTTGAATGGTATTGTACTTGATACCAGTGAGTTCGCTTGCCCAAGAAACTGTCGACATTACGCATATATATACTGCAGCGATCAACTTGATTTTTTTGCTTTGTGTCATAAGCTTATGATTTTTAATTTTTTTGAATAACAACATTACTTCCTTTGCCCCTCTGCACTAGTCTGTGTCATGGCAACAACAGTTTCACGCTCAACCCAGCAGCCAGCACCATCTGGGATTAACTCTACAACCTTTACATTATCTTCGCTTACGCTAGTAATGCGTCCATTATACAAACCAACATAACTGCCAACTGCCACGCGGTGTAAAGTGTTATCAGACGCTTCTACCAGTGCCCAAGTAACACCCAATTCTCCTAACGTCCCTCGCATCACTAAATCGCTTAATGAAAACTTTTCTAACGGCTGTTTTCTCCGTCTCGGATCTGGACTTAAACAGCCCGACATCTGTTGAATTTTTTCTTGTATCGCTTCCGGTTTAGGTGCATCAAATGGGCTACGCAGGGATTGCGCCGAATAATCAAAGTGGCCATAGACTGTAACTTCAGGCATCGGCTCAATTGCACTACTGGTGTTTGCTTGCACATTGGCAATATGAACTTTTAAATCATCTGTATCACTAAAACAACCGCTCAGCATTATCGCAGTGAAGAGAATCAATTTTTTCATTTTTCTTCTCCTTCTCGGTAACGATACGTTTTAGCTTGTAATTTTAACTTTAAATCTCGTGTACCTTCTTGCTCCAGTCGAATATCAAAATTATGCAAGGTCACTATGCGTGGTAAACCGGCAATACGACTGACAAACTCGCCAAACTCATGGTATGTGCCTAGCACTTCAATATCGATAGGCAATTCGATATAAATTTCTTGTTCAATTTCTGGTTGCCAGTTTAATTTAACAAAATCTAGTCCTGTGGTGGTACCAACAAAAGTGATGTCATCTAACAGGCCTGGCGTTTCATGGCTTTCGGGTAAGCTTTTCAATTGCTCAGCAAACATAGCTTCCGCCTCTATCATTTGCTGCTCAAATAATTCTAAGTTCGCCGCTATATGATATTTAGCTTGATACTGTTGTTTAAGAGTAACTTCTTCTGCGGCAACACGCTCTAGTTGTTTGATTTGATCACTGATGGTTAATGCATAACCTAAACCTAGCACCAAAACCATAAGAAAAATTGCCAAAACAACTTTTGCTGCTTTTGGCCACTGACCAATATTATCCAGCTCTAAACCATTAAATTGCTCGGTAAATTCCGATAAATTAACGTTCATCAGGATGCTCCTTGCTCAGTGGTTTCAGTACTGTTTATCAAGCCTTTAATGCGCACCCGCATTTTGAAATCACTTAGTAGTTTACTTTTTGCGTCATTCGATGTTATCGACTCCAGAATGGCATCCTCGAAAAGATCTGAGCGTTCAATTTCTCGTATCATATTGGCAAGGTGGTTGTTGGATTCACTTTTACCGATAATATTTAAACTATTATCGAGCTTTTCTAAACGCGTTAAATAAATGCCATTAGGCACAACCTTGGCAATTTCATCAAGCACTTGTGTACCAACGTTACGACTACGTTGTAACTGCTCAACGACGCTAGTGCGTTTTTCTAGCTCTTTTTTCTTTTCATTTAGTGATTTTATTTTTGCTATTCGCACATCCAAGGCAGCAATTTCATTTTGCAAGTATTGGTTACGAGCATTTTGGCCATCAATACGCAGCTGATAAAACTGATTTACTAAAAATACTATGGCAAAAGCGGCTAAAGCGACAGCAGTCAAGACGGTAAAGTACTCACGTTGTTTAGCTTTTTCCGCTTCTTCACGCCATGGTAATAGATTTATATATGCCACGGAACAAAACTCCTTAATGCTAATCCAGCCGCCACCATATAACGAGGGGCAGTTGCGGCTAACTCTGCTTGATTAATCGTACTCGAGACTTCCATACCATTAAATGGATTAGCAATCACGGTATGAATACCTAACTCTTCAGTTAACAATTCCTCAACACCTTCAACTAAAGCGCAGCCACCGGAAATCACCAGATAATCGACTTTTTCTTTACCACTTGAGGTAAGAAACATTTGAATGGCACGACGGATTTGTTGCACTAAAATAGTATGAAAGGGAGCTAACACCTCAAAGGTATAGTTAGGGGGTAAATCATCTGTCAGCTTAGCTAACTCAGCTTCTTCGTATGATTTATTATAATAAGAGACGATTGAACGTGTGTATTGCTCACCACCAAACAACTGATCGCGACTATAAATATGCTTACTCGCTTCAGTGACTGAAAACAGGGTCATGGTAGCGCCTAAGTCCACAGTTGCAACGACTTTGTCGGCGGCGTCATCAGGTAGCTGACTGAGCGTTAAATCGAAAGCACGGCTGATGGCATAAGATTCGACATCAATCACTTTAGTGGCAAAACCACCGGCTTCAAGCGCGGCGACTCTGGCCTCTACTGACTCGGTGCGTGCGGCGCTTAATAAAACATTAATTTTACTAGGGTCTGACTCGTTAATGTCTAAAGATTCAAAATCAAGACTTACTTCATCAAGCGGATAAGGTATTAAACTGTCTGCTTCGATTTCTATTTGGCTGGCTAATTCTTGCTCGGTTAAAGCAACATCCATATAAATAATTTTGGTAATAACGGTTTGGCCTGAAACCGCAGATGCTGCATGCTCAACCGATGAAGTAATTTTTTTGCGTATTTTTGCGATTACTTTCCCTACCGCTTCAATATCTTGAATTTCCCTATCAACAATAGCCCCACGAGGCATCGCTTCAATAGCAACAGTTTCTAGCGCGTAGCCGGTATCCTTTTGATTCAGCAACACAGCTTTAACTGAGTGAGAACCAATATCAATTCCAACCATCAAGGCGGTCTTTTTTTTCCATAAACTACTTAACATAGAATCCTACTAGAACTTTTTATTATAATAATGTTAGGTATAAAATTCGTATAAATACATTTATTACATGCTTTTACAGGATATACTAGTACTATTACGTCAAATTTTTAAATTTTATTGGTCATTTTTTTGTGTTTTCTCTAAAAAACCTCTTAAAAGCTAGCGCTGCGTTGATGTTCATCGGTTTATTGGTACTTGCCGGTATCTACTTGTCAATGCGCTCAAATTTACCCAGCGTTGAGTCACTGAGAGATTTGCAATGGCAAACGCCAATGCAAATTTTCAGTGCTGATGGCAAACTCATTTCTCAATTTGGTGAGAAAAAACGTATCCCGCTTACCTTAGAGGAAATGCCACAGCAATTAATTAATGCCATTTTAGCCACAGAAGACGATCGCTTTTATCTACATTTTGGTGTTGACCCTATCGGCATGGGGCGTGCCATACTCGGCCAAATTATTGGCCAGAATAAAGGCGGCGCGAGTACGATAACTATGCAGGTGGCCAGAAACTTTTTCCTCACCCGCGAGCAGACATATGTCAGAAAAATCCGAGAAATATTCATCTCATTTCATATTGAAAGTTTGTTAACTAAAGATGAGATTCTTACGCTCTATATGAATAAAATTTCGTTGGGGCACCGCTCTTTTGGTTTTGGCGCCGCCGCGCAAGTTTATTATGGCAAAGATGTTAAGGATCTGACCTTAGCGCAAATTGCCGTATTAGCGGGCTTACCTAAAGCACCGTCGACGTTAAACCCAATTAGTAGGCCAGATCGGGCTAAACAACGCCGTGCTGTGGTGTTACAGCGTATGTTTAGTGCTGGCTATATTACGGCTCAGCAGTTATCCGACGCCAACAATGCCCCGATTAGCGCTAAAAAGCATGGCGCTGAAATCGAACTCAGTGCGCCTTATATCGCTGAAATGGCTCACCAGGAAATGATAGATCGCTTTGGTAAAGAAACCGCTTATACTGGCGGCTTCAAAGTCTTTACTACTGTCACCTCGCACCTACAACATGCTGCGCAACAAGCCTTAATCAATAACATCTTGGCTTATGATATACGTCATGGCTATCGTGGTGCACTCGCCTCTTTGCGGTCGGTTAACGAAGAAAGTATCACAACTAAAGAAGCAAACAATCAGGCAGACTTAATACCGATAACAACAGAAGAAGCCATCGCCGCTCTATCATCATGGCCCAGTTATCATCACCTTGAGCCCGCAGTAGTCACTGCGGTATTTGAGCAAACCGCAGATATCACCTTAAAAAATGGCAGCAATGCCACGCTAGATTGGTCAGCACTTTCTTGGGCGCGAGCCTATATTAATGATGATAAACAAGGTCCAGCACCGACGTCAGCCAATGAAATCTTAGCTTTAGGGGATGTCATTATGGTGGCGAAAACTACTTCAGGTTATCGACTCAGTCAAGTGCCCGATGTCAGCGCTGCTTTGGTCTCTTTAAATACTGACAATGGCGCGATTAAAGCGGCGGTGGGTGGCTTTAGTTTTCAACAAAGTCAATTTAACCGTGTTACCCAAGCCAAACGGCAAGTTGGCTCAAACATCAAGCCCTTTATTTATTCTGCCGCGCTAGCCAATGGCTATACCCTAGCATCCATTGTCAATGATGCGCCTATTAACCAGTGGGACAGAAGTACGGGCGTGGTGTGGCGACCGAAAAACTCACCACCAGTCTATAGCGGTGAAATTCGCCTACGTTTAGCCTTGGCACAATCTAAAAACGTTATCGCTGTTCGTTTATTACGCGCTGTCGGTTTAGATAATATTATTCCCTACTTAGCGTTATTTGGTTTTAATCCTCATGATTTACCGCGTAATGAGTCGCTAGCGCTTGGCTCTGCCTCATTGACGCCGCTAGAAGTCGCGACCGGCTTTGCCACCTTTGCTAATGGTGGCTTTTTAGTCACGCCTTACTTAATTGAGCGTATTGAAGACTCCTTTGGCAATATTATTTTCCAAGCTAACCCAGCGATTGCCTGTGACGAATGTAACACTGGCGAGGCCGAACCAACAGCATTGTTGCAAGCCGATACCATGAGCAAAGACGTCGATAATTTCGAAGCAGCGTTAACAAATAACACCATTAATAAAGCACCGCGCGTTATTAGCGCCCAAAATGCGTTTTTAATGACGGAAGCACTTAACTCCGCCATATGGGGAGCAGACTGGAATATCAAGCCCTATTGGCAAGGTACAGGCTTTCGCGCGCGAAGCCTTAATCGCCGAGATATCGCAGGTAAAACAGGCACTACCAACCAAGCAAAAGACGCATGGTTTTCCGGTTACAGTCGCCGCCTTGTTACCACGTCTTGGATAGGGTTTGACGATCCAAGCCGTAATTTAGGGCAAACCAGTTACAACGCTAACCTAGGCAAACAACAAACGACAGGTAAAGAATTTGGTGCAAAGTCAGCTCAGCCTGCTTGGATTAATTTTATGAAAGTGGCCTTAGCTGATTTGCCGATAGAGCCTTTTACTCAGCCAGACGCCTTACTGTCGGTCAGAATAGACAAAGCCTCTGGCAAGCTAACCACCAAAACCGATCGTTCGAGCCGCTTTGAATATTTTGAGCTCGGAACGGCACCGACTGAGTATGTTAGCCAAGATCTTAGTAGCGAAATACTCGATGGTGGTAACACAGAGGAAAATAGCGAACTAGAAATATTTGACTAATTTTGCGGACTTTTAATGGTTACAGGGCGACTAGGTTCGCCCAACGCCAATGAGCAAGGTAGTCACATTCAGCAAAAAGTTTCGTTAGATAAGTCAAATCGTGAAAAATTTAATTTCAATCGTAAATTTTTTCTCATCATAAACCGGCGTTTTTAACCATTGTCACTACGACTACAGTTGAAATATCCTGACCAACAAGTCAACTATGTAAAACCGTAATCCTTTGTTTTTAATGATAAATAAAAATTATCACAGCCATTTTTCTGCAATAGCTAGTAAATAATGAGTTATTGTTGTTGCTTAGCATCCTAAAAAATTATGAAAGTTGACTTAAAAACTTTCACAACGAAAGAAAAAAAACTTTCGTTTTAGTCATTGATCACCTAAAATTGGCGGCCTTAATCGATACACCGAACCCATTTGTTAAAAAACCGTCATACTTTTAGGAGCGAACTCGCAATGGCAGCTTTAGAAAACTCAATCGACTTATCTTCATACGGCATCACTAATGTTGCTGAGATAGTATATAACCCGTCTTATGAGTTGCTCTTTGCCGAGGAAACACGAGCCGATTTAACGGGCTTTGATAAAGGTGTGGTAACTGAATTGGGCGCAGTATCAGTGGATACCGGTATTTTTACTGGTCGCTCGCCTAAAGATAAATACATTGTTCGTGATGACACTACCCGCGATACAGTTTGGTGGTCTGATCAAGGTAAAAATGACAACAAGCCTATGTCACAAGAAACCTGGACCAGTCTAAAAACATTAGTGACAGAGCAACTATCGGGCAAACGCTTATTTGTTGTTGACACCTATTGTGGTGCTGATGAAAGTACTCGCTTAAAAGTGCGCTTTATCACGGAAGTCGCGTGGCAAGCACATTTCGTGAAAAACATGTTCATTCGTCCAACCGATGCTGAATTGGCAAACTATGAGCCTGATTTCATCGTAATGAATGGTGCGAAAACTACCAACCCTAATTGGCAAGAACAAGGCTTGAATTCAGAGAATTTTGTTGCCTTTAACTTAACAGAAAAAATGCAACTGATTGGCGGTACTTGGTACGGCGGCGAAATGAAAAAAGGTATGTTCTCAATGATGAACTACTTATTACCGTTAAAAGGAATCGCCTCAATGCACTGTAGTGCCAACGTTGGTGAAGATGGCGATACCGCCGTATTTTTTGGCCTTTCAGGCACAGGTAAAACAACCTTGTCTACCGATCCTAAGCGTCAACTTATTGGTGATGATGAGCACGGTTGGGATGAAAATGGCGTCTTTAACTTTGAAGGCGGTTGCTATGCTAAAACCATCAATTTAAGCAAAGAAAACGAGCCGGATATCTACAACGCAATCCGTCGCGATGCATTACTAGAAAATGTCAGCGTAAATGAACATGGCGAAATTGATTTTGACGATAACTCAAAAACTGAAAACACCCGTGTTTCTTACCCTATTCACCATATCGACAACATAGTTAAACCTGTTTCGCGTGCTGGCCATGCGAAAAAAGTGATTTTCTTGACCGCAGATGCATTTGGTGTTTTACCTCCGGTTGCGAAACTTACGCCAGAGCAAACAGAGTATTACTTCTTATCAGGATTCACAGCCAAACTTGCCGGTACTGAACGCGGTATCACAGAGCCGACACCTACATTTTCGAGCTGTTTTGGCGCGGCATTTTTGAGTTTACACCCAACACAATACGCAGAAGTGTTACGCAAGCGTATGCAAGCTGTTGGCGCTGAAGCTTACTTAGTAAACACTGGCTGGAATGGCACAGGTAAACGCATTTCAATTAAAGATACTCGCGCCATCATTGATGCTATCTTAGATGGGTCAATTGATAATGCACAAACCCAAGTATTACCATTGTTTAACTTGAATATTCCAACAAGCATTGCCGGTGTTGAGCAAAATATTTTAGACCCTCGAAATACCTACAGCGATGCGGCACAGTGGCAAACCAAAGCCGTTGATTTAGCAACACGTTTCGTCAATAACTTTGATAAGTTTACCGATACCGAGAACGGTAAATCCTTAGTTGACGCGGGTCCTAAGCTATAAGCATATAATATCACTGCATAAATAAAGCCGTAGTAATGATAATTTTACTACGGCTTTTTTGTTAGTGGGTCATTTAAGGCGCAATTAATTTTCGTTACCGCAACTGCGCCAGTTATGAGTACTGATCACTCATGAATAATGGGTAAACAAACTTCTGCTTGTAAGCCACCTTCAGCGCGGTTAGCTAAAGTCACGCGACCACCATGAGTATCAACAATACGCTTAATGATGGCTAAACCTAGGCCACTACCTTCCGCGCCGCGTGCAATATCACCTTGCGTGAAAGGTTGAAACAAGCGCTCAATATCAGCTTCAGGAATGCCTGGCCCTTCATCAAACACACAAAAGCACACCTCTTGTTTTTGTGCATTAAAACAGGTGGTGACAACAATTTTTCCACCCGAATAGCGTAGTGCGTTTTGGATCAAGTTTGCCAACGCTCGCTTTATTGCCACATAGCGCAGTGGGATTTGCGGCACATCTCCGGCGTGAAATTCAATTTCTCGTTCTAAAATTCCTTCCGCTTGCACGACTTCTTCAATTAAGACATTGATATTCCCCATTTCAGCTTTGTCTTTGCTGTCATGACGCAGATAATCTATAAACTGATCTATGATGGTATTCATATCATCAATATCAGCTTCAATACCATCTTTGAGAAACTCATCTTGTTGCGAAATCATCTCTATCGCTAAGCGGATACGGGTTAAAGGCGTGCGTAAGTCATGTGATATACCCGCCATCAGCAGGTTACGATCATCTTCTAGCTGCTTAATGCCCTTAGACATATGATTAAAAGCCCGAGTTACCGCAACGATCTCTGTGGTGCCGCGCTCTATTAGTGGCTCTGGAAAATCACCGCGCCCCACTTCATGTGCAGCATGTTGCAAAGCGCTTAATGGCCGATTCAGCTGCCGCACGAAAAGCCAGCCCCCCATCACACTCAATATTCCTAAGATCATCAATACCAGGATCAATGGCGAAAAATTTTCTTCTTCTAAACCATTGATTGGGATTTTAACCCAATAGTCTGGGGCTTGAGGTGGACGGATCCAAAATAAGTATTCATCACCTTGGGAAATCCTTACTTCAGCTGGCCCCCCTAAGAGATTCGACATTTCTTTTGAACGAAAGGCATAATACACTGCATTTTGCAGTCCTAATTGCATAGCGGCTTCTTCGCGATATACACCAATGCCAGTTTCACGCTGAAACGCCTCGCCCATCGCAGGGCTTAGTGCTTCATCTTCGATATCGATAAAAACCACCCGCACCTGTTTAGCCAACAACTGGTTGACCTGCTGCGCATTTGGCTGAATGATATATATCGACATCGATATAAAAGAAACAACTTGATTAATTAGCAGTAAAACGCCAATTAATAGTACCGTTTGACCAAAGGCACTGCGGGGAAGTATTTTCATAAACCTCTACAAAATTAACAACATTGTTAGGCAACTTACACTTTATGCAACTGACTTACCTTCGGGTACAAAAACATAGCCTAAGCCCCAAACCGTTTGAATATAGCGCGGCTTAGCAGGGTCTTCTTCTAGCATACGCCGTAAACGCGACACTTGCACATCAATACTGCGCTCTAACGCTGAATAATCTCGACCGCGGGCTAAGTTCATTAACTTATCGCGCGACAGTGGCTCTCTTGGGTGGGTAATCAAGGCTTTTAAAACGGCAAATTCACCGCTAGTTAGCGGCATGTTAACATCACCTTTTAGCATTTCTCGTGTCGCTAAATTAAGTTGATAGTCACCAAAACAAATCACGTTTTCTTCTTGCGATGGAGCGCCTGGTGCTTCTTGTACTCGACGGCGCAGCACGGCTTTAATACGCGCCAATAATTCTCTTGGGTTAAATGGCTTAGGCATGTAATCATCAGCCCCCAACTCCAAGCCTATAATACGATCCACTTCATCCCCTTTCGCCGTGAGCATCACTATCGGAATATCATTGGAGTTTTGACGCAGGCGGCGGCAAATAGACAAGCCATCTTCGCCAGGGAGCATTAAATCGAGTACCAATAAATGAAAGTTTTCTCGCTCAAGTAGCCTATCCATTTGCTCAGAGTTTGCAGCGCTGCGCACCACAAAACCTTGCTCGACTAAGTAGCGTTCAAGTAGCGCACGCAAGCGCATATCATCGTCTACAACCAAAACTTTAGGCGTTTCGTGTCCCATAAAGTAGCTTCCATTTTTAGGTTCAATAACTGAATATTACTATAATTCATATTGATGGAAATTTGAAAAATTGTTCTCCGTTTACATTCTGACATTTGTTACAAAGTATGTTCTTTGCCTTAGTTTAGGTGTTATGTAGCGATTTTTTCACGAGTGCTGCTGCTAACCAGCTCTCTGCTAACCAGCATCAATACACAAAGTGAATTGAGTTGCTTACAAGCGGCGATGAATATGGGAGAATAGCGCCATGAAAGTTTGGCGTCATTTTCACAAAGCTCCTATTCGTGTTTTACACATCAGTAAAAGGCGCAATCTGTTACAGCTAAAACGTAGCATGATAAAAATAAAAATTGCGTTAGCCCAAGAAAAAGCAGAAACCAAAGCCATGCTCAGCACTTATAAGCGTTACACTAAACGCGCCGCAAGCGCGGAAGAAATGCGCATTGCAAATCAACAATTTATCGATATTTTAAAAGGCTTAGGTATTGGCGTAGTCGCTATTTTACCGTTTGCGCCTATCACCATTCCGTTAATGATAAAAATTGCCCGCTTAGTCGGTGTTGAGATCCTTCCCAGCTCAATGCTAACCGACAAAAAAAACAATGTGAGTAAAGACGACTAGCGCAAATAGTCAATGGCTTGCGCCGTTACACATTTGGTAAAGCTTTTTTGCCGTTCTGCGCGTGACAGCTCAGTGATCGCCTGAGCCACCAAGGCCATTTTTTGTTGTCGCTCGTCTGCAGCTAGTTCTGCCAATTGCTCCTCAAAACACGCTTTCAAGCCAAAATTTAACGCAATATCAGACTGTAACGATGTCTGTGCCAAACACAGCATTAACTTTTCTGCTAAAGTATTTTTATCCAGTTGCGTTAGCATAGACTTCACTGACAACTGCTCACCAACGTTGCGCTCTTTTTCACAGCTATACAGCATATCGGCTACCGCAACAAGCGGGATCAAGGCTTGGTGTTGTTCGCTAAAACGCGCTTTTAACCATTGCTCCATTTCAAGATCTTGGCTTTGTGCAGCTTGGACATCGCCGAGAGCAAATATTATGGCCAGTATAATTACCAAGGCAGTAATAACGCCACGCAGTAGAGGTGTGTTTTGTATGCTTGAGACTAAAGTAGTCATATTGCCAACTCCATTTCAGTAACACTAAATCTCGGTCAGCTTACGCGCTATCCAGTTCTAATTAAAGCGCTATTTAGCACTAAAAAAGCTCTACGCTTTGCTAATAAAAATTAACATGGTTAAATGACGGTATGAATAAATTCATAAAAAGGTAATACATGCGGCTAACTAACATAACAACTAAGCTAATTATCATGATAGTAAGCCTTAGTTGCTGCCAACTTTCAGCTAATAACAACGATTCAGCTCTGGCGACGTTATCACAACAGCTTAATCAAGCGCATGGTCAGGTAGTGTATATCGATTTTTGGGCCTCATGGTGCATCCCATGCCGACAGTCATTTCCTTGGCTAAATAAAATGCAAGCGCAATATCAACCGCACGGTTTTAAGGTGTTAAGTATTAATTTAGATCACAGCCGTGCGTTAGCCGATGAATTTTTAAAGCAAATTCCGGCAAATTTTCCCGTTATTTATGATCCCAAGGGCGAGATCGCCCGAAAATATCAACTTAAAGGTATGCCCAGTAGCTTTATTGTTAACCGACAAGGTGAGATTGTCAGTGCTCACGTCGGTTTTAACGCTGAAAAACAGCAAAGTTATGAACAAGAAATTAGCGCTTTACTAACGCCCGCTGCTGCGAACAACTAAGTACGATTAAAGCATAGCACTATGGTCTAAACCTTGTACAAATGCCGAATACGCAAAAGGCGAGCACTTAGGCTCGCCTTTGAAAACAACGCTATGCAAGATTAAAAGCTATATTTATAACCTAAGGTTACGCTGCGTGGCTTACCTGCCATGATAGAGCCGTGTGCGCGTGTCGCCATGTACTCTTTATCCAATAAGTTATCTACATTGAAGACAATTTCTTGGTTATCACTCAGGTTATAATGAGCGGCTAAATCCACCACAGTACGGCTATCAATCACCTCATCAGCGGCAATGCCCCCTTGCCCTGCACTCGTGCGCATTTCATCAGTGTAACGCACTAAAATATCACCTCGCCATTTTTCGCCCACCACACCAACGCTTAGTTGTAGTTGGTTTTCTGGTACATAAGGCAGTTCGTCACCTACGGCAACATTACCCCAAGTATCTAAGCCAGATGAAAAGGCGTTTTGAAACTCAGTTTCGGTAAAGGTATAAGTTAAGTCTACAGGAACCGATAATGCCCCCGCTGCAAAGGCATAGCCGGCTTTAAGCTCTAAACCTGATACTTTAACTTCACCTGCGTTGTATTGATTACCAATGTTTTCTTCATCACAACCTTGGCTAGCGGTACAGTTACCATGCATATTTTCATAATCTGAGTAGAAAAATAATGCTTCAGCGCTAATGGCAGATTGATTAAAGCGCATACCTAACTCGTAGTTGATACTTTCTTCATTGTCGGCTTTATTATTACCCGGTGCTGGCGGCGCAAAACCTTTTTGTACACCACCGATAATTACTAAGTCATTATTAACACGGTAAGTCACCGCTAATGAAGGTAATAATACTGAAACATCATTGCTAACATCTTTCTTTAACGGTTCGTTACGATCAATAACGCCTTTGGCCCAATCTTGACGTGAAATCGTCATGTCTTCATAACGTAAACCGGCATTAATAATGAAGTCACCAATCGTGTATTCATCATGAACAAACAAAGCCAACGCTTCTGCGCTATCGATACGGTTTGAATTAGAGCCAGGTACGCCTGCCGACAGTAATGACATCTGGTAGCTACTGTCCATGCTATAGCTATCTACCCACTGAAAACGGTCCATGTTATCTTCATGATAACGAGCACCAAATTTCAGCTGATGAGCACCAAAGTCTGCATCTAATACCGTTTGAATGCCTTGAGATTCATAGGCACGACTGTTGGCTTTAACATCAACATCAAGTGCAGTGCCGGCAAAGCTACCGTTATCAAAGGCTGCGGCGTCATTAATACCGCCACCACCTAAGCTGTTACCGTTGACACTGCTGGCTTTATACCAGTTACGGCTAAACTCATTGTAGTAGGCAGAAGTGCCTAACGTGAATTGCTCAGACAGCTTAATATGATGGTTGATTTGCAATTGCTTATGGCTAGTGGTCATTTTATCAAGCTGCGACGCAGAGTAACGTGCATACGGGTTAGCTTGGTAGTCTGTTGCCGTTAAGCCCATATATGTTTCATCTGACTCTTCATCAGAATACTTTAATTTTAACTCTAGCTCTTGATAGTACTTGGCATCAAGATCACTATTAATCATCACTTTCGCTAATAAATCATTTTTGACAAAACCAGTTTTATCATCGGTATGGTTTACATCTTTAAAGCCATCAGCTTGATAGCGAAATAATTCAAACACAGAGGAAACATTTTTACCCGCTCCCCCTACATAGGCATGTGCTTTTGCAAAACCGTCTTCGCCGGCACTTAAGTTGACTTGCCCCGCTAGCGCTTGCTCTGGGATAGCGCGCGATAACATATTAACCACACCACCTGTGGTGCGCGGGCCATACATGGCACTTGAGGTCCCTTTTAGTACTTCAATTTGCTGCATACGACCTGCGGTTGGAAAATAATAAGCAGAAGGCGCTGAGTAAGGCGCTGGTGCCGCTAATACACCATCTTCCATAATAGTAATTTTTTCACTACGGTTTTGACCTGTACCACGCATACCTATGTTAGGGCGTAAGCCATAGCCGTCTTCTTCTAGTACATAAACACCCGGCACTGAAGTCAGCGTGCGCATAATATCGGTAAAATCAAATTTTTCTAATTCAGTTTTTGACAACATGTGTGCACTACCTGGCACATCATTTACCGCATTTGCATTACCAAATATAGCTAAATGCTCCATATCATCGTCAGCAAAAGCGACTGTTGATAAGGCAGAAAAAACAGATAAAGCAAGTAACGCGGGTTTAAATGGAGAAGTATTTCGCATGGTTAACGCCTGTAAAAATTACACAATAATTGGAATTGCGTGCATTAAATCACGATTCTAAATGGGAATCAATATCATTTGCATTATTTATACTGACAAATTTGATCTAAAACAAGCTCAGCTTAAATTAGCAAAAATCTTCATAGTAATTGTCGCAAAGGCTTACAGCGCCAATATCTTAGCAATTTGTGCGTTAACCTCTGCCACATTAAATTGACCTTCTGCCATGCGGCGACTGCTGTTGGCCATTTGCGGCCAACGCTCTGGGTGTTCAATAAACCACAACATGCGCTGCACCAAGGCATCAACATCGCGAACCGGCACTAAATAACCATTTGCTCCTGCAACTACAGTATCGCGACAACCTACTGTGTCTGTGGTTAATATCGCTCGTCCTATGCTCATGGCTTCAAGCACAGTGCGGGGTAAGCCTTCATGATAAGAGGGTAAGGTGTAAATATGGCAAGCTGCTAAATACGGTTTTACATCATCCACGGCGCCTAAATAGTCAAGCTGCCCGCCGGCTTGCCATTGTGCTACCTCAGCCGCAGATATTTTATCTGGTGAGCTGTCATAGGGCCCAACAAGCTGAAATTTTGCTTGCGGATAAGTTTGTTTAACAATGCGCGCCGCTTGTGCGTACTCTCGAATACCTTTATCACCTAATAAGCGCGCTATCAGTAAAAATGTCACCTCGCCAGTAGGTAAAGGCTGTTGCTTAAATTCTTGCGTATCTATGCCTGAGCCAAATACCCGATAACACTGCTCAGCACGCGCTAAACCTAAGTCGATAAAACATTGTCGATTGTCTTGATTTTGAAAAATGACGTTTTGCGCTTTGAGCAATGAAAATTTATACAAACATTTCACAATAAGGCTAACTGAGTTGCGCAGCCAGTTGCCTTTTTCAAAGGCATAACCTAAGCCGGTTATCATGGCATTAAAGTTGTCAAAGCGGGTAATATGCGCAGCAATGCCGCCCCATATAATGGGTTTTATGGTGTACGCCAATACTTTATCTGGCGCTATGGCATGATAAGCACGTTTGATATCGAGCAAGGTTTGCAAATCGATAAACGGATTCAAGCCGTTGCGCGCCACGCGATAAGGCCGAAAACTCGCGCCAAGCGCATGTAGTTGTGCAATCACATCAGCGCTTGCCGGCGCACTCATCACAGTAACCTGATGACCGGCTGCAATAAAGTGGCGAATCAGATTACCGCGAAAGCCAATAATAGAGTTGGGATAGGCACCAATAATGAGGATCTTCATATGCCATACCTAGCCAACAGCCAACTAGCGTTAGCGTAACGCGCTTTCATACATTGATCAGCCCTTTGCACTTAAGCACCCCTCCTGCGAATTAGGCTTTTTAATTGCTGACGCTCGTTCGCGGTTAAAATGATAAAATAACTCAGCGGTAAATAAAGCATTGCAGTAAGCAAACACGCTACTACCAAACCGTCCCATGTTGTGCTGATATAAGGTGATATCGTTAACGCAAACAGCGCTACTAAGAGTAAAACCGGCACTGAATAACGCAATATGGCGTAATACAGGTGCAGAATATTAAGTTTAACCACCCGATATAAGTAGATATTAACCAGTAACAGCTCGCCGACTAACAAGGCCAAAGCCGTCGCCCAAACGGCCCCAAGCATGCCAAATTTTTGCACTAAGTATACCGACAAAATGACATTAACGATGGCGGTTGCCAATAACAACAAGCTGCGCACTTTATGTAGGTTTAGCGCTTGTAGAACCGCATTGATGGAACTTTGTGCTAGCACCAAAATAAAGGGCACCATAGCAATAAGTGCCACCCAGTACGCGGCTAAAAACGCTGGACCAACAAACAAATAAATGAATAACTCACCGAAAAAGGCAAAGATGAGCAAAATATAGCCCAAGACTATCATTTGATAGCGCGCTATGGTGCAAAGCTGTGCCATTAATACTTTATTGCTAGCTCCTTGCTGCACCATCTGCATAATTTTCGTAGTAAAAATATTAACAATGACACTGGCAAAAGCAATAAAGCTAAACACCAATTGATTGCCAATATTAAAGATACCCAGCATAGTACTATTGGTTAGCGTACCAATAATTAAGTTATCAACTCGCCAGTTAATTTGATTAACCAACACGTTTAAAGCAATAAATGATGTATAAACAAAAACTTCCTTTAGCGTCAGCCAATCAAGCAGTGTCGCTTTAAAACGAATATCAATATTACGGCGTATATAAATAAAACGGATCAGGCTATGCAAAAAGTTGGTTGTGGTGTCTATGATAACAATGGCTAAAACACCAAAGCCCATTTCTAAGCCTACAACGATGCTTAAACAGCGGACAATAAAAACAATTATTTCCGTACTTTTCTGAAAACGAAACCTTTGATTACTGCTAATAATCCCGGTCAAGGCATTACTCATTAAGGTGATGACAACATTAACCAGCAAAATCAAAAATGCTGATTGTAGTAACTGGTTTTCATTGGCAGACAGCGAACCCGAAAAAATAGCAGGTAATTGCCACCACAGAGCCATGCCAATAAAAAATACTAGTATCGCTAATACCGTGTAGATCAGCATAATGCTGCTGATAAACGCGGCTTCCTTAGCTTTATCCTGTTCGGCTTTATAGATGGCTAAAAATCGAATAGTGGTATTGGCTAAACCAAACTCTAAAACAATTAAATAGCCTGCTAATGCGCTAACTAAGCTATAAATACCATAATGACTGACACCTAGGTGGTTGATAATAAATGGGATCAACAACAGCGCCGCAATATTTCTGATCACAATAGCGCAATAACTTAAAGCAACACCCGCACGCCTTTCCCGACTTACATTAGTCATCTAATCATCTTTTCTGTAGGTATTATAAACAATAAGCATTAGCACAAAGTAACTGGTATATTTCGCTAGGTTTTGCAGACTAAAACAATACAATATAAACACTAAAATAGGTAACCACGCCAAGCGAAAAATGGGCGCTGATGCAACTCGACTGCGCTGGGCTCGAAACGCAAAATAAATATAACTAAACAAGAGCCAGCTACCAAGCAAACCAAAACTGATAAGGATTTCTAAAAACGTATTATGTGGCCCAACCGCGTCACTAAACACACCCGCTTGTAAAAAGTGATGATTGTAATAACCTAAATAGCCATTAATACCAGCACCAAACAGCATAAAGGCAGCACTTAACTGCAAAAACAGCGCACTATATTCTTGCAAAATAACACTGCGTGAGCCGGTGAGCTGTGCCAAATTATCGGCATTAAATCTTGTCAATATATCTAACTCCCCTAGTGAAGAAAAACCACTAAGCCAATAGAAACAAAATAAAATAAGTAAACCATTAAGCGCTAAAAGCATGCGAACTAACATATCTCCTAATGCTGAGCGATAATAGAGCAGAAAATAAGCCACTAGCGAACAGGTGGCGACAATAAAAAAGCTACGCGAGACAGTAAGTGCGCCAAAGCTCAACATTAACAACATGATAACACGCACAGACTTAGTAATTTTTGCGCGAGGTATGACGGGTAAATAAAAGTACAGCACCAACAAGCACAATAAACCGAAATTATTGGGGTCGCCTGCAGCGCCGGAAAAGCGGGTGATGGCCTTGACGGGTTCACTAGCTAACGGAGCAAAATAAGCACTTATCAAGCCATAAAAGGCCGACATGATCACGCCCCACAGCAATACCAAACGCAGCTGTGAAAATGCCACATATTGTGTGCGATCAAATAATAACAATGACGTAAAAAGGAACAATATGGCCCAGCGAATTGTGGTTGAAGCCAACATCACGGGATTATAAAAAACATGCATTAACTCATATAGCAACACCAATAACATGACAATCAAGCCGGGTTGATAAAATTGCGTTGCCATGACATGGGTTAATAAATAGCGACCAAAAATCGCCAATAAAATAAAGGTGAGTAATGAAATACTAATATAAGGAGACTGACTAAAAATATCAGCACAAGGCAATAAGAAAAATACTAATTGCAAGCTGCGCGCAAAGGGCAAAATCATGGCGGCGATAACGCCTAGACCCACAATGAGTAATAAAAATGGCGCACTGGCAGTAAAAGCATATAGCGCAATAAACAGCGCACACAACACGAGCTCAGCATGAGCGTTACGCGCTAATTCAAATACCCTCATGACGGCTCTTCTAATTGATAAAACGCGATTAATTGTCGTAATACACTGTCCGTTGTATAACCACGTTCAGCATAGGCAGCATGGATCTGTGCCTGCGACACCTGCACTTGCGGTAAGTTATTTAGTGTTGTTAACCAAGACGCGAGATCATCTAAGCCATGACGCGACACTATGCCTAAGCCCATATCAGACTCTGTGCTGATGGTGTCGGCAATTAAACATGGCAAAGCCGCTGCTTGCGCTTCGAGCAATGCCACCGAAACACCTTCAAATAACGACGGCATAATAAAACCATCTACACTTTGCAACAAATTGGCAATCGCTGCGGTGGCCGGCAAAACGGTAAAACGCGATTGTAAGTTCAGTCGCGTGATTTGTTGACAAAACTGTGCTTTAAGCGGTCCTTCACCGACACAAACAAAGTGAATATCGTCGGCTAAGCTAGGTTGCTTTGCCAACTGCAATAAAAATTGATGGTTTTTCACCTTAGAAAAACGTCCAACCTGTAAAAGCAAGGTTTTGTTGCTTGGTAAGTGTTGGTGCGGTTGCTTATGCCCCGAACTAACAGCAAACTTTTCAAGGCAGATGGCGTTATTAATCACGGTAAAAGGCTTGCCGCCATACAAAAATAAACCGGCCGCTTGGCCACACGCAAGGTGGACATTACTTGCGGCTGTGGTTAACGACTTAAGTAAGCCAATCACAGGCCGTAAGCGCGAGTTTTCTAACCCGCTAGTATGCGAGTGACAAACTCGTACCTTAACTCCAAAGCATTTTGCTAACCAAAGCAAAACCACATTCTTAAAACTATTATGAACATGCACCACTTGGTAGCGAGGCGCTGCGGATAAGAGCTTAATAACCGCTTTTAGATGTAAAAATGGCTGCTGCTTAAGGGTGGGAATAAGCCAAACCCTGCCGCCCATGGCGGTAATTTCTGGGTGCAGTGGTCCGTCATTAAAACTGATAAAGTCGAACTGATACTGCCGCTTATCCAGCTGTCGATACCAATTCATTACCACAGACGAGATACCGCCGTGCGTTAGCGCCGGCACTACTTGCAGTACTTTAATCTTATTCATCGGGTAAATACGCTGCTAAATAACGTTGGCGAGTGCTCGATAAACAATAACCCTGTTGTCGAAATTGCCGATCGATGTATTTTTTATCAACCTCAGGCAATGAGGCTTGTTGTAAAATGGCATCACACCATGCCGATGTGCCGGCCTGCAACGATAAAAACTGACATAAACCCACACCAATATCAGCTTCCTTGGGCATGCTTTGTGATAACACACAAGGTAAACCCGCAGCTTGAGCTTCCAGCGCAGCAACACCAAGCCCTTCATGCAATGATGTCATCACCATCACATCAAACAACGACAACAAGCGTTTGATATCATTACGGTTGCCCCAAAAGCGCACCTGCGCGTCTAATGCTAAGTCATGAACTTGCTGCCTTAACACGTCGCCAAGTTCACCATCACCAATTAAATGCAAACAAAAGTTGCCTTCAAGCTGCTGTAGTCTTTTAGCGATTGCTAATAAAAAGTGATGGTTTTTAACTGGATAAAAGCGGCCAACACACACTATGTTAATAACATCAGGGTCTAGCTGATAACGCTGTTTATCTAGCCTTGTGCTGGCACTTTTCGGTCTGATATTTTCGAAGTCAAAAGCATTGGCTATCACCTCAAAATTGGCGTTAGTTGTTAACTTAGTTCCGCTCGGCCGGCCATAGAGAAAGCGGCCCGCAGCCTCAGAAATTGCAAAGCGACGGGTCGCAAATTGCGCAATAAGTTGTCGCCCCAAGGCCAACATCAGTCGGCTCGCCCTGTTGTTTGCGCCTGTGTTGGTATTACGCGCATGGGCGATACGTACCGGCACCCTTGCTAAAAAGGCAATAAACACGCATAAACCAGAATAATAAGAGGTATGGGCATGCAGCGCGTTATATTTAGGCTGCTGACGAAGCACTTGATACAACTGCCAAAGGTTTTTAACAAGCGACTGACGCGGGCTAGTAATAATATGGATTTTCCCGCCTTTTTCTAGCACTTCCTCGCTAAAATAACAGGGCTCTTCTGTCATGATCAAAAAATCATTCTCTAAAACATTTTTATCTTGGCAGCGAAACATATCCATAATACGGCTTTCTGCGCCACCTAAGTTTAAGTTCATAAAAACATGGAGTACGCGTTTTGGCGAAGACAGCTTTGACATCATTAATCTTGCTTAATCGGTTTAGCAGGCGCGCCAACCACAGTCGTATTCGCGGCAACATCACTTAGCACTACCGCATTGGCACCAATGCGGGCATTATCTCCAATGGTGATTGGCCCTAATATCACCGCTCCAGCACCAATAAAAACATTTTCACCAATGACAGGTACGCCATTCTCCGCTGCCGACTTACCATTGCCGCCAATGGTAACATTTTGGTAGAGGCAAGTACCGGCGCCAATCTTGGCATGTTTATGAATAACCACACCCAGTCCATTATGAAAAAAGCCTACATTGGCGGCAATGTCGGCACTGTATTTAACGTCACAGGCAAACACAATACGAATAAGGTAATAAACAAACTTTGGTAAAATTGGAATTTTTTTTAAATAACACCAACGAGAAAAGTAATAGAGGCGAACCACGGCATGCATAAGACGACTTAGATTTAAAAATCAATTTGTTATTATTGTACTGTGCAATTTACTCCTGTTATATTGGAAAATAAAGTGAAAATGAGGAATTGCCAGTTTAGCGTATACTGCAAACTCGCCATTATGTATAACTTCATCAAACGTTGCATCGACATTAGTGTCTCATTGTTAGCACTGATAATACTCTGCCCTATTTATTTACTGGTGGCGTTGCTCGTGGCAAAAAAGCTCGGTCGACCGGTACATTTTAAGCAACCACGCCCTGGCTTAAACGGCAAAGTATTCATGATGACAAAGTTTCGTACTATGCACGATGCCACAGATAGCCAGGGTCAGCCATTACCTGACCGCCAGCGGTTAAACTCATTTGGCTTAAAATTAAGGCGTAGCAGTTTAGATGAGTTACCTGGATTATTTGCGGTGTTAAAAGGTGATATGAGCTTAGTAGGGCCACGGCCGTTATTGGTTGAATATTTACCGCTATACTCTAACGAACAAGCGCAACGACATAACGTCAAACCTGGTTTAACCGGCTGGGCTCAAGTCAATGGTCGCAACGCCATTAGCTGGCAAGAAAAATTTCAGCTCGACCTATGGTATGTAAACAATCAGTCATTGTGGTTAGATCTTAAAATACTCCTAATGACCATTCACAAAGTCTGCAGTCAAGCCGATATCAATAGCCAGGGTGAAGCGAGTATGAGCAAGTTTACAGGGCAACCATGAGCAATAAACAACACTTAGTCATTATTGGTGCCGGTGGTCATGGCCGAGTTGCTGCCGACTGTGCTGAGCAAATGGGTAACTACCCCAAAATCACCTTTTTAGATGACTGTTATTCGACCCGGAAAAGTAATGCACATTGGCCAATTACGGGTCCCGCCCATTGTTGGCAAGACTACCGACAAAGCGCTGACTTTTTTGTCGCTTTTGGCGATAATGCGCAACGTGCCGCCATGCTAACACAGCTAACCGCCGCAAATTGCCAACTCGCCACCTTGATCCACCCAAGCGCTGTGATCAGCAAGCACTGCACAATAGCGCCGGCAGTATTAGTGGCCGCAAACGCCGTGATTAATATTGGCAGTCGTATTGAGTTAGGCTGCATCATTAATACCGCCGCCACGGTCGATCATGACTGTCATATTCAAGCATACTGCCATCTATCTCCAGGCGTCAATATCGCCGGTGGCGTTAAAATCGGTCAATATTCATGGCTAGGTATCGCCAGCGCGGTTATTCAAGCCATTGAGATCGCAAAAAATACCCAATGCGGCGCCGGTGCGGTAATAACCAAACCCACCAAAAGCAACCAACTTTATGTAGGGGTACCTGCGACCCCTGTTCGTACACTTAACACTATTCGATAGGAGCAACTGTGCTCAATACCAAACTTTCCCCTTGGCCAAGCTTTAGCGAAGAAGAAATAGCAGCGGTTAGCCAAGTGCTGCAATCAAATCAAGTTAACTATTGGACTGGACAACAAGGACGACTATTTGAAAAAGAATTCGCTGCGTTTAGCCAAAGCCAGTATGCTGTAGCGGTTGCTAATGGCACATTAGCCCTCGATTTAGCACTAAAAGCCCTCGACATAGGCCAAGGTGATGAAGTAGTGGTCACCTCGCGCACCTTTATTGCGTCAATTAGCAGTATAGTAAATGCTGGTGCAACACCAATTTTTGCCGATGTTGAACTTGATTCTCAAAATATCAGTGCGGCAACTATTGCGCCAGTATTATCAAATAAAACCAAAGCTATAATTTGCGTCCATTTAGCCGGCTGGCCATGCGAAATGGACGATATAATGGCGTTAGCGACACAACATAAGCTGTACGTCATTGAAGATTGCGCTCAAGCTCATGGCGCTTTATATAAAGGCCGCTCGGTCGGCAGTATTGGTCATATTGGTGCATGGTCATTTTGCCAAGATAAAATTATTAGCACGGGCGGTGAAGGCGGTATGTTAACTACCAATGACGAAAATCTTTGGCGAAAAGCATGGGCCTATAAAGATCACGGTAAGTCATATGCGGCGGTTTATGAAAAAAATCATCCTCCGGGTTATCGTTGGCTACATGAAAGCTTTGGTACTAATTGGCGCCTTAGTGAAATGCAATCGGCCATTGGCCGCATTCAACTCCAGCGCATGAGCCATTGGCGAGATGCGCGTAATTGCAATGCGGAAAATATTTTTCAAGTTTGTCGACAGTATGCATGGTTAAGAGTACCAGATGTGCCCTCGTATATTGTCCATGCGTATTACAAGTGCTATGTCTTTGTTGAGCACAGCAAACTACCGAAAAGTTTATCGCAAGCAGCGCTTATTAATGCCATTAACGACGCTGGTGTGCCTTGTTTTTCCGGAAGTTGTTCCGAGGTATATAAAGAAAAAGCCTTTGACGGCACCAAGCTTAGACCAAAAATGCCATTAAAAAATGCACAAGCATTAGGGGCAACAAGCTTGATGTTTTTAGTGCATCCAACCTTAACCGCTGACGAAATTAGCGGCATTTGCCAAGCCTTGAAAAACCTTTTCGATAGCATTGAACATCAGCGTTAATGGCTTGCCTGCACGAACAATATTCATATCAGAACAATTAAACCATGACAATGTAACAAAATATTGCAAGAATAGCTGACAAAGATCGTTAATGCAGTTTATGCATATAAAGCGGCGTGTAAGGTAAAACATTCATGGTTAGACGTATTGATTTAATACCAAGCTCGATAAAACTGAGCTTGGTTTTGGCTTATGACTTATGGGCACTTGGTATAGCATTTTACCTTGCGTATCTCATTAGGTTAGGTGTCGAAAGCCTGACTATTTCTTGGCCAGAGCACTTAGTATTCTTCATTGTGCTCAGCGCAACCTTAATCTTGTTTTACCTGTTTGATGTTTATAATTCAGTTATTCGCTTTTTCAATGCTAAAGCATTCTTAACTATCCAGTTTTTATTAATAATCGCCAGCCTTACTTTTTACCTTAGTAGCTATGCCTTTGATGCTTTTGTGCCTCGCTCTGTGCCTATTGTATTTTTGGTGCTGGCTAGCGTACAAATAGCAGGGGCAAGAGCACTTGTCAGCCTAATAGCCAAAAACCATTGGTTTGATGAGCGTGAGGCCGTAGTTATTTATGGCGCTAGCAATGCAGGTAGGCAACTGGCACATGTACTAGCGCAAGGTAATCAATATCAAGCTTTGGCTTTTTTAGATGAAAAAAAACGTTACTGTGGTCGCAATATATTAGGATTAAAAATTCATTCTCCGCAACGCATTAACGCCTTACTGAAAAAGTATGGCAGTTTTAAAGTATTGATTGCCATTCCAAGTGCCGATCCCATTCGTCTCAAACAAGTGCTTGCCAAAATTGAGCCTTACGCCCTAGAGGTATTAATGGTGCCTGATATGTCAGATATCATTTCAGGTAAACGCAATATCGACGAATTTAGAGAAGTATCGATTGACGAACTACTCGGGCGTAAGCCAGTGCAACCCATACCAGCGCTACTCAGTGCCAATATTAGTGATAAAGTGGTCTTAGTGTCAGGTGCGGGCGGCTCAATTGGTCAAGAGCTATGCCGGCAAATAGTGCTGCAAAATCCGAAGAAACTGATTTTGCTCGACGTCAGTGAAGCGGCGCTTTATCAAGTGCACCAAGAGCTAAGCGAAACCTTAGCCAACAGCGGAGGAGGCACCACACTAACCCCCTTAATTGCTAATGTGCAAAATGGGCTGTTAATGACCAATATCTTTACGCGACATCAAGTGAACACCATATATCATGCTGCGGCCTACAAGCATGTGCCTATGGTAGAAAACAATGTCATTGCTGGGGTCAGCAATAATGTTTTAGGCAGCTATGAAATTGCCCAAGCAGCCATCTATTGTCAGGTTGAAACCTTTGTTCTTATTTCAACAGATAAAGCGGTTAGACCCACCAATGTGATGGGCGCCAGTAAACGCCTTGCAGAATTAATATTACAAGGCTTTGCTCAGCAAGATCACCACACCCGCTTTGTCATGGTGCGATTTGGCAATGTGCTTGGCTCGTCGGGCTCTGTCGTGCCGTTATTTAAAAAACAAATTAAACAAGGTGGCCCGATCACCATAACCCACCCGGAAATTATTCGTTATTTTATGACCATTCCTGAAGCTGCCCAATTAGTGATCCAAGCCGGCGCTATGGGCACAGGTGGTGATGTATTTGTATTAGACATGGGTAAACCCGTAAAAATTGTCGACTTAGCCTATAAAATGGCGCACTTAATGGGCTTAACAATCAAAGATGAAGACAATCCGCAAGGCGATATTGCTATTCAATACAGTGGCTTGCGCCCAGGCGAAAAACTTTATGAAGAATTATTGATCAGTGATGATGCAAAAAGTACCCAGCACCAACGCATTTTAACCGCCAATGAACAAGCCATTCACCACAGTGCGATGCGAAAAATACTGACGCAATTAATGGCAGCAATTCAAGCAGAAGACGAGATGGAAATTCGCCAGATATTGCTAAATGCGCCGCTAGACTACCAACCGCGCCCACAAGCGGTGGAGCAGACGAAAGTTAACCTTAAACGCAGCTGTAAAGTTGCTTAAATACGCCATTTAACCGTGAGTTAAGCAAGCGATATAACAATAAGCCACCAAGCTTGCGTAACGCTTGATGGCAAGCAATTAAAGATCAGTGCGCTGGTTTCACTAGCATAAGCCAAGCTTGCGCGTAATCTGCTAAATGCTTATTGGCTTGATGGTAATCTTGCCAGCCGTAGTAACTGTCGACTAATAAATCCAGTTGAAACAAATTATTATCAAATGCTCCACCTTGATCGGCCAGCACCCCTAGCCGAGATACACGCTGCCCTTGCTGTTGATAACTCACCATAAACAGTTTACCTAGCCCCAATTGTGCAACATTACCGGCAAATGCCACCTGTGGTGCTAACGCTATTTTACTGAGCAGTGTTTCGCCATAGCCCATAATGCTTGGCACTTCCGCAAAATACCAATAACGCGCTTGCTCACGCTTACCTATGGCATAGTCATAAGCCACACCGTTATTACGATGTACGTTAAAGTAGCGTCGTACACCATTAACCTCCACTACACCTGTGCCCTGTAGCAATACATCATGCAATGCTTCTTCTGTAAGCCAAATCAGTGGCTTAGCGAGTTTATTTTGTTCTAAAACTCCAGCAATCACCTGTTGGCGCGTATATTGATGACGCGTCAGACTTAAATCTTTATTCGCCTCAGCTAGACTGATACCCGCTTCATCATACGGCAAGGCATATAGCGCTTGGTTATACTCAGCAGTTTTGACCGCACTAGCCTTTAAAAGCTTAGTGTAATATTTAGTTAAAAATATTTTATCTTGGGGTATCGCATTTAACATCCGTGACTTAACGGCATTGGTGCTTTTTTTCGCAATAGCCTGCGCTGTCGCTCTATCCGGTGTCCAGCGATAAAAATCAAAATGTTTACGCAAAAATTCGGGCTCATGTAAGCGACTATTACGCTTGGCCCGCACATCTGCTCGGTAAGTTTGACAGATAAATGCGAGGGTTTTTTCAACCCTAGTTAGAGTAACTTCATCATCAAATACTGTACCTGCATGTACAGCGAACTTATCGTCGGAAAACTGCTGAATATAATTGTGGGTACCCTCGGCTACTTCACACAAAGCGCTGGCTTTAAAGTTTGCCATCAAGCCTAACTCTGGACTGTTATCGTGGCGAAAAAATGGCGGTGTGTCTTTTGCTACGCTATAAAAACTAACTAAGAAAAAAACCAACCAAGATAAATAAAAACGCATAAGCAAAAGTCATGAAATAAAACCTAGCGCTATGGTATGACAATCACCAGATCTACGCTACTGTCGTCAGTAAAAAATCGGCTATTACTGTAGCCATTATCTCGCCTAATTATATGAATCTTTCTCAATAACCCTTGCTGCTTGCGCAAATATAGTGATAATCGGGCAAGATTTTATCACGGAGTGTTGTAGTGCAATTATTAGAAATAGAGTGTCTTGGTAAAAAGCTAAGATTAGAAGGAACAATGGCCGGCTGGCAAGCACTGTTCTGGAACGAACAATGTGTCTCTCAAATAAATGCTAACGCCGACCATGAGTCATTTTCGCATCAATTTACGCTACAAAGTGAACAAGGTGAGATACAGATTGAGCTAAGTGGCTCATTGCAATGGCAACCTTTTACCCTGCAATTTCAGCTGCTAGTTAACGGCCAGTTAATAGAAAATAATACCCTCAACGAACACGATATCGAACAACGTAAAATCAGCGAAGGCAAAAAACAGCCGATGAATTTTAGCTGGTTTGGTATGGCAGGTCTTGGCTTAAAGCTCTTTAAAAGTGCTAAAGTGATCAAAGTACTGTTTGCGGCGGGCAGTTTGGCTGCCTATAGTTGGTTGTTCTCCATTGAGTTTGCTATCGCGCTGATCCTTTGCCTTGTGTTCCATGAATATGGTCATATTAAAGCGATGAAATACTTTGGGTTAAAAACCAAAGGCATCTACCTGATTCCCTTTGTCGGCGGTTTAGCACTCAGTGACGATAAAATTAATACCCGCTGGCAAGATGTCTTTATTTCGATTATGGGGCCATTTTTCGGTTTAATGCTGTCTATCGCCTGCTTAATTGGCTATTGGTTAACCGACCTTGAAATACTGGCAGGTTTAGCTGTATTTAATGCCCTGCTCAACTTGTTTAATTTATTGCCTATCTTACCGTTAGACGGCGGTCACATACTAAAAAGTATCGCTTTTTCAATGAACTCTACTATAGGTATCGTGGCCTGCATCTTAGGTGCTGCTTTCGGGGTTTATATCAGTTACCACTTTGGTTTAGCACTCTTAGGCTTTTTATTGGCCATTGGCAGTATTGAAATATTTTTTGAATATAAACGCCGCCATTCAAGCGAGTTGTTACCGCTAAACCGTTATGCACAAATTGTTTCAGCATTATGGTATGTGATAACCGTCGGTGGTTTATGCGCCATTATTTGGCTGGTCGGTCAAACCGGAAATGCCGCTTTATCGCTGCCGCTCAAGATTTTGGCCAGTTAGTCAAAGCACAAGCATAGATATTAACCGAGAGTTTAAAAAGGAAAATTCGTGATTTCAAAAAAAGTAAGAGAGTTTTTTGTCTCATTAATGGAAGCAGGCGATAACACTGCTGTTTGCTACGATAAAGAAACCGAACAATATAGCGGTTTTTTCAATAATACCGTGGTCGATAAATATATTGAGCTTGGCGCCATTGAGTTGGTTGAAGCCGACACTGGCGCCACGGTTATTTTGCTAAATAATCGTGACGACTTTTTAAGCTCATTTGCTGCCGGCGTGCGAGAAGCGAAAAATGGTAGTGATCAATCCTATGCCGACTACAATGCCAATCCATTTGCCTTTTCTGTCGGCTTTGAGCATTTTCATCAATTAGCAAAGAAAAAACGCCAGTTAATCGGCTATATCTGTCATGGTTTTGAAAATGATGCAACCGGCCTAATCCATCAGCAATAACATCTCACCCTAGTTTCACATGACTTTGCAATGACAGTCATCGGTTATATTGTCATTGACCATTGTTTGCTCGAGCAGTACTTGCTCGCGCAATATTTGCCTGACTAGATAAGAAAATGAACCATCACTTACCCTCAAGCAAAGCCGTCAAACAGGCAACCTGCTCTGTCAATGTTGTCACTTGTTGCTCTAATACGCTGACGCGCTGCGCAAGCGAGTTATTATCTGCTAAAGGGCTAACACTTTCTTGCACAGCTGGCGCTAAGCCATCTTCGCTAACAGCTGAAAATAAATGCACATAGCGAGATTCGCGTTTCCCTGGCTCTCGGGCAAGCTTTTTCACTAAGACTTGGCCGTTTAAGTTTTGCAATTGCGCTAAGGCCGATTCAACCTCATGTACATCGGCAAAGTCCGCTAAGCGAGTAGAGCGCGTTCTTAATTCACCGGGCGTTTGCGGCCCTCTAAGTAATAACAGACAAATAATGGCTCTTTGTTGGGCACTGAATTTTAAATGGCCAAACTCGCTATCACAAAAACGGTGGCTATATTTACTGACTCGCCCCGTCGCATGCTGGTCTAGCATTAATAGTTTCATGTTGAGCAATTTATCAACGTGTTCTTGTACCTCAGTTTCATCAAGCGACAGCACAGGCTCACGGTTACTTTTTTGATTACACGCCGTGGTAATGCCATTGATAGACAGTGGATATTGCTCTGGTGTGGTGGTTTCTTTTTCAAGCATAACGCCAATAATGCGGCATTGCTCTGCGGATAATGTGATCATCTTGAAGACATCCTTAATTAAACCCCTAGTTATACCAAGCGATATAACGCTTGACTACGCTAGCTTGATATATTTCCTAGCAAAAATTAAACCCGTTTCGATGATGCGCTCATTAATAGTTCAGCTGACAAAACTTGAAAGTTTACATTACTGGTCTAGGCTAAACATAATCCTTCAGTGGGCTTTAAAAACCAAATAAAGACCACTTACCCCAATAGAGAGCCCTTACATTCAAAATATTCACTTCGTTCAGCTTTTACAACTAAGTTAATATCAATGAATTTATAACGGATTCTAATGGATAAAGGAATCAAGACTAAAATAACTGGTGTGTTAACACTTTCAGCATTGTATTGTTTATCAAACTTTCAATCATGTTGGGCCTGTTAGTAGTTATATGAAGTATTAGTCATTGTTTAATTAATAATAAATGACGGAGTAAGCACATGGTAATGGTTAATAGAAATGCCCTGATGTTACTGACATCAGCGCTCTTTACCAGTATGACTGCCTTGGCAGCTGACGAACTGCACTTAGCAACACCCCAGCCCACTCAAATAACTTTTAACACATATAACTCATCTGGAAATACATACATTGTTCAGCTGGTTGAGCCAGCAATTGCGGTGTATGAAGGGGGTATTGAAGGTTTTGAGGCCACCAGCGCAAAAGCAAATGGCAAAAGAAAGTTAGATACTAAGAGCAATAAAGCCAAGAAATACCAAAAACATCTCAAGAACAAACAACAAAAAGTACTTGAAGAAGCCGCAGGAAAATTTAACAGAAACTTAACGCCCAAATATGAATATCAGCACGCAATCAATGGTTTTGCGCTTGAGCTCAGCGCGGATGAAGCAAAAAAGCTCTCGTCTATGGAAGGGGTTTTAAGCGTTCAAAAGGAAAAATATGAGCAGCTATTGACCGATGTCGGTCCGCAGTGGATTGGTGCTGAGCATATTTGGCAATCTAATAGCGACGGTCCGAAAGGTGAAGGCATGGTGGTGGCGGTATTAGATACTGGCATCAATAGTGATCACCCGTCCTTTGCCGATATAGGTGATGACGGCTACGACCACACCAACCCACTTGGCAGTGGCGTTTATTTACCCGGCAGTTATTGCGATACGGTTGATGCTAGCTTTTGTAATGACAAACTAATTGGCGCCTGGGACTTTGTTGCCTCCGATGGCATAGTGCCCGAAGACAACGATGGCCACGGCAGCCACACGGCCTCAACGGCGGCCGGTAATGTGGTCAATGGCGCTACCCTTGTGGCGCCAACAGCATCCGCTAGCTTTAATATTTCAGGGGTAGCCCCACACGCCAATATTATTGCCTATGATGTCTGTGACGATGGCTGTCCAGGCTCAGCCTTGGTGGCGGCAATCAACCAAGTAATCATTGACTCAAGCAACTTGCCTAATGGAATCGCGGCATTAAATTACTCAATATCCGGTGGTGGTGATCCCTACAATGACACGGTGGAGTTAGGTTTTCTCGCCGCTGTTGAAGCTGGTATTTATGTCGCTGCGTCTGCAGGTAATTCCGGCCCTGCAGCAAGTACTGTTGCTCATTTAGGCCCTTGGGTATCTACGACTGCCGCATCCACGCATAACCGAAAAATTGCCAATAACTTGATTAACTTGACAAGTGACGGTTCAGCTCTCGGCGATATCAGCGGTGCTAGCTTTAGTGCCGGTTATGGCCCCGCTCCAATCATTCATGCCAATACCACAGCATTTGATCCCGCTGGGCAATGTTTAACTCCCTTCCCTGCTGGCACATTTAATGGCGAGATTGTGGTCTGTGATCGTGGTACTATTGCCCGCACGGCTAAAGGACAAAACGTCTTGGCCGGTGGCGCTGGCGGCTACGTCTTAGCCAATTTAGGTCAAGGCGAAGGTACAGTGGCTGACGGTCACTTTTTACCGGCTATCCATATTGGCGACACCGCCGGCATTGCCTTGCGCGATTGGCTCGCTAACAATACTGGCACCACGGCCACTATCACACCGTCAGGTTTTAACTTAGACCAAGAAAACGGCGATATCATGGCCGGCTTTAGCTCTCGTGGCCCGCAGCTAGCCTTCAATGTCTTAAAACCTGACATCACAGCGCCAGGCGTCGATATTATGGGTGCTGAAGCGAATGGTCAGGCACCGGCGCCCGAATATCAAATTATTAGCGGTACTTCTATGTCGAGCCCACACAATGCCGGCGCTGGTGCGCTGATGGTGGCTGCACACCCCGACTGGACTCCAACGGAAATTAAGTCAGCTATTATGATGTCTGCGGTAACCGCCAATACCTTCAAAGAAGATGGCGCTACGCCAACGGATGCCTTTGACTTAGGTGCGGGTCGAATCGCACTTAGCGATGCCGACGAAGTGGGTTTGGTGATGAGTGAAACGGTCAGCAATTTTCTCGCGGCTAATCCTGCACTGGGCGGCGACCCTAAGTCGTTGAACTTACCTAGCATGATGGACAGTAACTGTGTTGGCGTCTGTTCGTGGACCCGTATTGTCACCAATAAAACCAAGCATACGGGACACTGGAATGTTACTGCCAGTGGCAGTGGCTTTGAAATCGAAGTGGCAGTTTCACCACAAGCAAAAAGCAAAAAACATAACCTGAAACTCAAAGCCGGCGAAAGTGCCACCATAACAGTCACCGCCCGTAACTATAGCTCGGCAGAAGACTGGCAATTTGGCACCTTACACTTAAACAGTAATGGTAACAGTAGTCCAGATTTACATATGCCACTGGCGGTATTCGCCTCAAAAGCCAGTAATGCTAAACTATTTAGCAAATCCGTTGATAAAAACACAGCCGCTAACGGCGATATCTTAAATTATGAGCTTAAGGTCATCAATGGCCAATTAGCCGGTGATATTACGGTAACAGACGCCGTGCCCGCGGGTGCTAGCTATGTAGCTGGTTCAGCCATGGAGTCTGTGGTCAACGGCATAACCACATCGCCTTGGGCGTATGATGCTAATAGCAACAGTCTCTCTTGGACTGGTGAACTTGTTGCCGGCGCTATTGAGGTTGCCTTAGATGCCGGTGGCTCGCCTGCTGGCGGCTATCTACCATTGTCAATCTTTGGTATTGCTCCACTAGAACTAACTTGTAACGGCGATTGTGATGACGGCGGATACGCCTTCAACGTGCCGCCCTTTACCTACAATGGCCAAACCTACACACAAACTATTATGTCGGTTAATGGCACGCTAGAAGCAGGCCTGGACAGTGGCCAGTTCAGCAGTTTTAACAACCAAAACCTCCCCGATGCCACAGCGCCGAATAATATTTTGGCGCCGTTTTGGCGCGATCTAAACCTCAACGATGGCGGTAATATGTATATGGGCAGGCTCGGTGGAGGCGGCGCTATATGGACTATCTATGAATGGGCAGCAGTACCGCATTGGGGGAGTAACAATGCTAAAACCGTCACTATGCAAGTGTGGATAGGGGAGAATGGTACAGCAGCTGAAGGTAATATTCACTTCGTCTATGACGATATGACGACAGGCACAGCTGATGGCGGCACGGTAGGGGCTGAGAATGCCACCGGCAGCCTAGGTAAAAGCTACTTTTATAACGGCAGTGGTGCTGCGCCAATGGCAGGTGACGAGATTCGGGTCTCAAGCGTTACCGGTGGTGAAGCAAGTTTAAGCTTTCAAGTCATAACAGATTGTAGCGAAGAGCTAGTGATCAACCAAGCCAACCTCAATAATAATGGCAAAGGCGAAGTAGCCATTGCAGTAACGTCATGTCAGTAATTGTCAATATCAATTGCAGCAAACGAGGCGTACTAGCGTAGCAAACAATAAAGCCCACTTAGGCCGTAATGCCAGTCAGTTAAGAGCTGACTGGCATTTTTATTTTTTAAGGGTACTTCTGAGGTTTCTTCTTAACTACGCAAGGATAATACCTATCTAGTAATTTATCTGGAAATAAAAATAGGTTTAAAGTTGCAAGTAACTCATGGTGATAATCGGGTAACTTACTTGCGCTATGAGTTGGAGTAAAGATAAAGAAAACAGCGCCCTTTGCTGATAGTCAGCTAAAGGGCTATAGCTAGCTGGCGGCGTTCAGTCAAGCTTAGCCGCCAATAACAATTAAGCAACCGTTATTTAAGCTTAGCGTTAATGACATTATCAATCGCTAATTTACCTGCCCCCGAAAATGCTAACGAAACACTAGCGGCAAGTAGCGCTAAGCCAAATTCATAACCATTGTTTGACATAAACAAACCATTTTCAAAATGTACGGCAAAAATCGCCACTACCATAGTACCCACTAACGCTATAGCTGCAGGTCGCGTAAGTAAGCCAGCCAATAACAATAGACCGCCAAAAAACTCAGCACTGCCGGCCATTAGTGCCATTAAAAATCCTGGCGCTAAACCAATTGACTCCATCCATTGACCTGTACCTTCAAGTCCATAGCCACCGAACGCACCAAATAATTTCTGCGCGCCATGAGCGATAAAAATAATGGCAACCGGAATGCGTAATGCCAATGCACCAAAGCCAGCGTTTGAGCTCGTGATTTTTTTCAATAATGTTTTCATGCTTTAATTCCTCAATTTCTATAAAAGTTAAATGTTTTATTCACATCTTCGTTAAAGAAGTTGAGTGTATTATTCATCATGCTTAACAGAAAGAAAATTGCTAAATTTAGCACAAATCATTCTATTTAAACGAATAAAGCTTTGCGTTGGCATTGGCATTGGCAAACTAAGGTATAAGCGCACTGCGCCCTCGCCTAGATTTGCGCTAATTATTACTGAATTGGTTACTACATATAAGCTAGCTTTGACATAACAGCCATACACTCTGACACAGCAAAATTACTTGCTAACTAGCAGGTTAATCGCGGTTATTGATAAGTGTACTGACCACTGGTAGTGGCATGGGTGGCTAAAAGCTGGGGCTTAATAAATAAAGCGAAATGGACTTAATGCCTGGTGTGGATATAAAAAGTAGCCAAATATCTGGCGTTAGAAGTACCTTAAAGCAGCTAGCGGCTTAAGCATTTGCTTGGTATCGCGCTTGGCGAGCCGATATATTAGTAACTCAAGTTATAAGGCTAATTGGCGTAATAGCGGCCAAATAGCGCTATTGCTGCAATAAAATACCTTATTCGTTGCAGCACTAGCGCTCGGATAATTGCCGATTAGCACTATGTTAGTCAACAAACCTATTTTGCTGATAATCCTCGATCGCCTGCTCTATTTCAGCGCGAGTATTCATCACAAAAGGGCCATATTGTTCAACCGGCTCTGCGATAGGTTTACCGCTGACAAAAATAAATTTTGTCTGTGCCTCTGCCATGACAGTAAGCTGGCTTCCTAGCGCTAATACCGCCAGTTGACCTTGGTTAATTGCTTTGTCGCCAAGCATCATGCTGCCTTCATAGACATAAACAAAGCCATTGTGGGTTTCATTAACATCAATGTTGATACTTTGCTTACTGCCGACATGAATATCATAAAACTGTGGATGCACCGCTTGGGTGCTCACCGCACCTTGCACCCCTTTCAGCTGACCCGCTAAAACCCGCGCTTTGCTGTCTGGTCCTAAACTCACTTCCTTGATCTCAGCGCTTTTAATGTCTTGATAGCCAGGCTCAGACATTTTTTCACGGGCTGGTAAATTCACCCACAACTGAAAACCTCGCATTAACCCAGCGGTTTGTTTTGGCATTTCTTCATGAATTATGCCCTTGCCGGCATTCATCCATTGCAAACCACCGTCTTCGATAATGCCTTGATTGCCCACCGAGTCTTTATGGCCCATTTTGCCATTAAGCATATAAGTCACGGTTTGAAATCCTCGATGCGGATGCGGTGGAAAGCCCGCAAGATAATCTTGCGCGTCATCAGAGCCAAACTCATCGAGCATTAAAAAAGGATCTAAACGTTTCAGCATGGGTTGCCCAATAATGCGCTTTAGCTTAACGCCGGCGCCATCAGAGGCAGGCATACCCTGCACCATTTGCTTAATTGTTGTTGCTTTCATCATGCGCTCCTTAATATATCAAGCGATTGTTCTTTGCATATTCTCATAGCCAACGCGCTATGACAGTGCAGCCCTGTTGTGCGCGGCGTCCAAATCCATGATCGGACCTAAGGGCACTATTTGCGTTGGGTTGATCATGTCATGGCTGAAGTAGTAATGGCGTTTGATATGATCAAAGTTAACGGTTTCAGCAATACCTGGGGTTTGATACAGATCACGCATATAGGCACTTAACACTGGGTAATCGGCAATTCTTTTTAAATTACATTTAAAGTGGCCCACATAAACTGGGTCAAAGCGAATTAAAGTGGTAAATAAGCGCCAATCTGCTTCGGTTTGCACATTGCCAGCTAAAAAGCGCTGAGTAGCCAGCTTTTGTTCAAGCACATCTAGCGCTGCAAATAACTCAACAACCGCCTCTTCATATGCTGCTTTACTGGTAGCAAAACCCGCACGATAAACACCATTGTTGATTTTCGGATATACAAAATCATTAATCTCATCAATGGCTTCCTGTAAGTCTGCCGGGTAAAAATCTTGCTGGTTGCCGGTCAAATCATTAAAGGCAGTGTTAAGAATACGAATAATCTCCGAGGACTCATTATTGACAATTTTATTGGTTTTTTTATCCCATAACACAGGCACAGTAACGCGCGATGTGATGTCTGGCGTATCTTTGGTATAGATTTCATGCATATACTTTGCGCCAAATAAATGGTCTTCAGTCGCGCCTTGGTATTGACCAAACTCCCAGCCATTGCTCAGCATGTCAGGGCTAACAACCGACACTGTAATGTGCTCTTCAAGGCTTTTTAATTTTCTAAAAATTAATGTTCGATGAGCCCAAGGACAGGCTAAAGAAACGTATAAGTGATAACGGCCTGATTCAGGTGTAAATTCACTGCCGGGCTCATTAGAAACTTGCTGTCTAAACTTTGAGTTTTGGCGAACAAACTTACCGTCTGATTTTTCGGTGTCATACCATTGATCAAGCCATTTTCCGTCAACTAATAATCCCATAATTTTTTCCTTCTGTAAGTGCTACAAGATAGTGTACTAACAAGCTTGCTTGTTTAGTCTGACTACTAATATAGGCGTTATTAGCCAATATAAAAATATCAATTAAACGATAGTAACGTTCTATTAAAGCGAATAATCAACGCATTATCAGCAATTATTTGCTGATAATGCGGTAGCGCTGCAGACAAAACTAACTAAGCGTAACGACACACAGCTTAGTGCCTTGAACACGCACAGCATGGGTAAAGGGTAATAAAAATGCTAAATATTGCCGGTAAAATCCGTTAACTAAAACAATTGTGAGCCTCACTAATAACTGCTCAATGTACAAGATAAAAGTAAACACAAAGCAACCGATAATTTAAAACCGGCATCAACGGCAAAAATAAATTCTTGATAACCGAACGATAACATAACGTCTGTAGATGACATTACTCACGAATGTAGTTGCAAGCTCGCATTATCGCGAGTGTAGAAGCCGCGGCTTGAAGAATTAACTTGTCGAAGTTGCCCAAAGGAGCGTTTTATTAAGAATTTAAAAACAGAATAAGCACCACAACTGCGCTATATCCTCAGCGAAAGCCTGACTTTATAACGCCATAAATTGTTAGCCAAAAACAATCACTTTGGCTAGACTGGCCTTAACTAGACAGTTTATACCCTAGAAAAACACACTTGCTGACAATGAGCAGATGAGAAAACTTTGCATGAATAGCGATAAAAAGCCCTTAAAAAAAGGGCTTTAATGAACGCTGAGTGAGATTGAAATCTACTCGATACTCTGGATCTGCTTATTGGTTTGTATTTTTAAGTTTATATATATCAACATCTTGAGTTGAAGTTTGATATGTAATATTGAATGCTACCCACCACTTTAGTCACCAGCTGATTGCTTCTTAACGTATAGGGGAGAAAGTTAAACGAATACTCCGAGTTACTTGCTCTACTAAGAATATACCAGCTTTGAATGCATTTCTCTATATATGGTCGAACCTCAGAGTTCTGGATATTACTGTATCTAAATATCGATTTTTTACACTATAATGGATACTACTGTATCCATGAGGTTGAGTATGAAATTTTCACTTTTAGATGACACTGATGTTAGCCAAGCTTTTGCAGCGCACCTTCGTGGCTTACGTGAGCAAGCTAAGCTATCGCGAGAAGCACTTGCCCAGCGTAGTTGTGTACCTGCGCCTACCATTAAAAAATTTGAACTCACTGGGCAAATTTCATTTCGCCAGTTACTACTCTTATGGCAGTCACTTGACTCACTCGATAGGCTTTATCAGCTAACTCAGGTAAGCACAGACCGTACTGCTTTACCTACCAGTATAGAAGAGGTCCTTAAAGATGAGTTTTAAATCAATTCAAAAGCTCAATGTGCAACGAACGCTTGCAACGGGTGAGACTGTACCGGTGGGCGTATTAGCTCAAAACCGCCAGGGAGTATTCTTTCAGTACTTTGATGAATACATTAGTAAGTTTGGAAATTTATCCCCGTTTACTTTACAAGCAAATGGACAGCTCCAACAAGCACCTAAAGAACCTCACCACGGGGTTCATGGCGTTTTTGGTGATAGTTTGCCTGATGGCTGGGGGCTGTTACTCCAAGATAGAATATTTCGCCAACAAGGTGTTTTACCTGCGCAAGTTACAGCCATGGATCGCTTAGCTTTTGTTGGCAGCCAAGGTATGGGGAGCTTGTCTTTTACGCCCGTATCAGCGTTTTCACCTGAGCAAAATCAAAATATTGATATAGCAACACTTGGACTAGAAGCACAAACCTTATTTGATCAGTCCGTTCTTGATTACAAAGGGCCTGAAGAATTAGATGGTAAGACTCAACACGTTTTAGCAACTTTGGTTGCTGTGGGTAGCTCAGGTGGAGCAAGGCCTAAAGCACAAGTTTATATGCCAGCTGGTGACGCAAAGCAATGCCGAACGCATGCACAGCCAGAGGATGAAGCATGGTTGGTTAAGTTTACGTCAAAGAACTTGGCACTAGGCCACGAAGAAGGTTTATGTGAAGCCGTGTATTTACAAATGGCTGAGCAAGCTAAGTGCCAGCCACCGGTTTGGCAGTTAATTGATGCGCCACCAAGTAGCGGTGCAAAAGCTTGGCTAGCAGTTAAACGGTTTGACTATTTACCTAATACACAAGGATTACCGGCAGATAAAGTCGATGGCGAACAACATGCAGGGCGTTTGCATATGCATAGTGCCTGTGGCTTATTAGATGCCGACTTTCGTACCCCTAGTTTAGACTATAGCGACCTTATTAAAGCCAGTCGTCAGTTGTGTAAGTCTCCTGCGGCAGGGCAACTGCAGTTTCGTCGTGCTATTTTTAATTTATTTGCTGCAAACCAAGATGATCACAGTAAAAACTGGGGCTTTTTGCAAGGGGATGATGGTAACTGGCAACTAGCCCCTTTTTACGATGTTACATTTAGCCCTCACCCCTTTAATGAGCATGCTACGGCCTTTGCAGGGCATGGAAAAGCGCCGCCACTCAAAGTAATGCAAAAGCTTGCAGCGAGTGCGGGCTTTGCCAATTGGAAAGAAGCGCAGCAATGTATTCAAGAAGTCGTTGAGGCGATTGGTAACTTTTCCTCCCTGGCAACACAACAAGCGGTTAGTAAAACAACTGTACAAGCAATTGCAGAAACACTTGCACAGCGCAAACAAGAAAATGCAGCGCTTTTTCTGCAACAATAAACAATAAGAGAGGCCAATAATGAAGCTCGGTCGTAACGAACCTTGTCATTGTGGCAGCGGTAAAAAATTTAAACGTTGTTGTATGAGCAGCGTCTCCAAGCAACATGCCCAAGTTTTTGATGATGCAGAAGCCATGCTGGCAATGAACCCCAGTTTGAGCCTTGATCAACTCAATGCGGCATTACAGCACAAAGTGCAAGATCGTAATAATCAACCTCATCCCGATTTTTGCGGTGTAACGCCAACGCAAATGGCCAATTGGCTTTATGCACCTTTCGATGAATTACAGTGGCTGACAATCAGCACACCAAATAAGCTTTTAGCTAGCCCAGTAATGCGCTACTTAGCCCTCATTCTTGATCAGGCCATGGCGCAAGAAGGGTCATTCAAAGCCACGAGTAAAGGCAACCTACCGGCCAAGTTGGTCAAACAGGCCAGTGAGTTATTACCTGAGTTTGCCGTTGCGCAGTTCCCCAGAAACATTAGTATCAGCGAGTTTGCCGGCAGTAACGAAGATAAATTTAATGCCTTGCACTACACCAGAGTACTAGCCGAAATTAGTGGCATTATTTACCGTCGCAGCGGTCGCTACCATGTGAAAAAATCAGCGCAAAAGCAGTATCAGGCCTCAGGTATACAGGCATTTTTTAAACCTATGTTAGCAGCGGCAATCAGCAAATATAACTGGGGATATTTGGACGGCTTTGAAGATGATGTCGACTTACGTACCTTTTGGTTGTTTATGCTGTGGCGCATTCAGAGTCACAACAGTGTCGAGCAGCTTGTTAAAGAGGTGATGATAGCATTCCCCGATTTACTACAGGCATTCCCTACAGAAGATTACTCATCACCGGAACGTAACTTAAGCGTGCTAATTGAATCACGGTTTATTGAACGATTTTTACAGTATTGGGGATTTGTGACGATTACTCCAAGACGTTATATAAACGCTGAATCGGTCGCTAGAGTGGTTCAGGTACAGCCTTTATTAACACAAACCTTTCAATTTTTGCTTTAATATGCGAGCTATGGTTACACAGGTTTAACAGGCCTAGAGGTTACTATTTATAAAGTATCTTGGATGAATAACGGGGCGATAAACGCCAGTACCAGCTTGTCACCTTTTAGTGCGCCGTTAGTCAACATAAGTGCTTGGCTAGGCTTGAAGTCCTCTACAGCCAATACCGCTATTGTAATGGTGGTGCAGGAGATTGCCCTAAACAGAAAATATCCTTGCGCTATTATCAGCCCTTGATAAGATATGCAGCTTATGTATAAGTGTACAGTCTTTTAATTGATTAAGTGCTGTATATGCACTCGCTGGCTATCTAGCAAGTCGCGAACAAACGATTCGAGTAAACTATGCGAGTAAAACAATGAAAAACGCAGAACAGTCGCGCTGCGTAATAGGCATTAAAGGTCAAACGCCCGACCCCGATTACCCCGTCGATATCTGGTTCGACTCACTTAAATCAGTGACTAATGTGCTGTCAAAAGAAAACCAGCAGCGATTAAAAGTGATTGCCGAGCAACAGCCGCAATCGGTGACTGAATTAGCCGCACTTACCGGTCGAGCAGTCAGTAATGTCTCGAGAACATTAAAAACATTGGGTAAGTACAACTTGGTCGAAATGCTAAGTACAAAAACCATGCTTAGCCCGAAAGTCATCCATCAAGAATTTTTAGTAGCAGTAAATAATGACAAATAAAACCAACGTCCTTCAGCAAGCAGAATTACTTATTAACCCTTTAGCACTTGCCCATGTACCAGAAGACAGTAATGCCCAAGCGGTGATTGATCAATGGATACATGCCATTGCGACCGATAGTCAGTTTTACTGTAACCCTGACTTAGGTAAACCTGAGCAACTCAAAGAAAATGCAATAACCCTGCTACAAGAAAATGGCTTATACACAACGCGAGAAGTATTTTTTAATGACGTTTTTGGTGAATTAAATTTAAAGCCGGATTTGCATCCAAATTTTCGATTTATTGACCTTTTCGCGGGTATTGGCGGAGTTAGACTCGGCTTTCAACAAAATGGCGGTGTTTGTGTATTTTCTTCCGAATTTGATAAGCATGCTCAGCAAACCTACAAAAATAATCATGGTGAGGTTCCATTTGGCGATATTACACAGGTCCCTGCAAATGAAATTCCTGATCACGACGTACTTTTGGCAGGCTTCCCATGCCAACCATTTTCACACGCAGGCCTTAAACTAGGAATTGAAGATACACGAGGCACTCTATTTCATGACATAGCCAACATTTTAGAAACAAAAAAACCAAAGTTTGCACTGCTAGAAAATGTAAAAGGGTTAATTAGTCATGATAAAGGCTACACGCTAAAAGTGATTTTAAAAACGCTAACTAAAATTGGATATAGTTGTAATATCCCGAAAAGTGTTATTGAACATGGTTCTACAAAGGAAATTCAAACCTTAGCCAAAGAAATGGTTCTTAAATCAGTAGACTTTGGAATACCGCAGAATAGACAGCGCATATATATAGTTTTATGGCGTGATGGCGAAGTTGATAAGTTTGAATACCCAAAACCACTAGACGTTGAAGTAAAAGTTGGTGACAAATTAGAGAAAAACCCAGATCCTAAATTAACTATTTCAGATAAGCTATGGGAGGGCCATCAACGCAGAAAAATTGAAAACAAAAAAAATGGCAAAGGCTTTGGTTTTGGCTTAGTTACAGAAGAATCACCATACACCAATACTATCTCAGCAAGATATTACAAAGATGGCAGCGAAGTTTTGATTGATCAAGCTGGAAAAAACCCTAGAAAGATTAGCCCAAGAGAAGCAGCTCGTTTGCAAGGATTTCCAGATGAGTTTGAGCCGAGCACTTCAAAAGTACAGGCGTATAAACAATTTGGTAATAGCGTTACTGTTAATGTAATTGATGGATTAGCTAAAAAAATTAGGAATATATTAGATGGCATTAATTGATTTAAGTGAGAAGTTTAGAGAAATAAGAAACTCGGTTGAGAAAGTCAACTTCACTGATGTTAGGCTCACAGAAAAATTCAAAAAAGAATATGAATTATATCTCAGTGAGAATAGGGCCAATGGTTATTCTAATGTAGAGTGGGCCGAATTTTCGACTAAAATCACTACCTCAACAGGTAAAGCTATTTTTATTACCAACTTTTGGTTTTATATTGCAGCAGAGCTTTCTAATTATTTAGATGGACTATCACAACAAAAAGATATTTTTAAGGATATATATAAGAATACGGATCTTCAGAAAGCAGCTGTAGCTTTAAGAGATGGCATTTCGGAGCAAGAAAAAAGTAAGATCGAAAGTTACTTCACTTCTAAAAATTATACAAAAAATGATCTTGAGTGCTTTTTTTCTTTCGTCTCTGATTACAAAAGTTGGGGAGGAGGTAAAACGATAGATCGCAATGATTACTATGTATCTCCATTGTTGCAGGCTGGCAACTTGTTGGCAGAAACTCAAAGTGCAGTAGCTGAAATAGCGAAGCAAATGTCTGAGAACCCAACCCTGAAAAACTCATTTAAGCCCATATTCATACCTAAAGTGCAAAAATCAACAGAAACTCTGTTGAGTAGTGGGAGTCGAGGAGGCTTTGCTTACTCATTAGTTTCCTTTTTAATTAAAAATAAGATAGAGAAACCTTTTTGGGAATGCTTAGTTGAAAAAAATAGGGAACAAGGTAACTTCAACATTGAGCATTTAGATTTCAGGTTAACTTCAATATTTAAGGTTGCTGAAAGCGAACTAGATAAACCTGCTTTAGAGCGAGGGGATAAGCTAAGATTTTTTGAAAAGCCATTCCTAGTTAATTCAAAGTATTACTATTTATCCAATCAGTGGACGGATGGTACTGATTCTCGGCTCGATATTGAAAATTTGAAAAACATATTTCATGCCTTGTATCCAGATTATGAAATTAAGACATTTGAAAGTGAGTATTTTCTAACCAAAAAAGAAAAAAATAGTAAATTTATTGGCTCAACTTTATCCAAACCTTTCCTCCTTCTCGCTGGTATCTCAGGTACAGGTAAAACCCGCTTTGTGCGTGAACAAGCAAAAACCTCTGAGCAGTTTGCTGAAACCTATTGTTTAACCTCAGTAAGACCCGACTGGCATGAGCCGAGTGATTTGCTTGGCTATATATCGCGTTTAAATGGCGACGCTGAATATATTACTACCGATGTATTGCAGTTTATCGCCAAAGCATGGCGTGCAATTGCGCATAGCGACCTAAAGGTTGAAGTTCAAGATAATAAAGAGCTAGGCGAGCGTTTAGTGGTAACTGGTGAGCGTGCCGCGCTTGCGCAGGTATTGCCTTACTGGCTGTGCTTAGATGAAATGAACCTCGCCCCTGTTGAGCAGTATTTTGCTGATTATTTATCGGTCCTGGAAACCCGCGAATGGGATTGGACTAGTGACAGCTTTACCTACAGCAGTGATGCATTATTAAAACCTGCCACCATTAAAGCGGTTGCTGATAAAGAAAAGCTACGCAAAGAGCTAGGCTTTGGCAGCGCTGAGGATGGCAAGTACAACGAGCTTTGGGCGCTTATTTGCCAGTATGGGTTAGGTATTCCGTTTAATCTGTTAGTCGCAGGTACGGTGAATATGGATGAAACCACTCACGGCTTTTCACGAAAAGTAATTGACCGTGCGCTGAGCTTTGATTTTGGAGAGTTTTTCCCTAACGACTATAACGATTTTTTCACCCCAACTAGCTGTAATAAACGCCTAAGCTACCCCATCTGGTCACACGCTAACAAAGCGGAATTAGTTAATACCTTTGATGCAGATGGCGTAAAAACCGTTGCCTTTTTATCGGCCGTCAATACAGTACTAAAAAATACCCCGTTTGAATTGGCGTTTCGCGCGCTCAACGAATTAATACTTGCGGTTGCTAGCAGCCAACCACAAGATGATTTGACCCTAAAAGCCGTGTGGGATGACTTTATGATGTGTAAGGTCTTACCCCGAATTGAGGGCGATGAAGATAAGCTAGCTGGGCATAGCGATAAAAATATTTTAGAAGCGTTACTAACAGTATTAGAACAGCAGCTGGCTGGGGCTTGGGAAAACGGACGACCGGATTTGTACCGTGAAAAACTACAGCCAAAAGGTGAAACTATTAATGTGGATTGTCGTTCTAAGAAAAAACTAAACTGGATGAATGAGCAACTTGTTCGTGGCTTTACATCTTTTTGGCCTTAAATTAACGGCGCTTATATACTTTGGCGGTAATGGAACATGGCTAAAAATAATGAATTGTTGAGCTATGTACATGATGATTTTGATATTCATGTATCTACAGATTGCTTAGATTCTCCTAGGAACAAGCTAAAAAGAACTTACTTGTCACGGTTTGTTGAGCTGCCAAAATATGAAGAAACACGTGTTTTGGTGGGCTCTCAGTCAATGTTACCTAGCCTTGATATTGTCGGGCCACCACATATTCAGCCGTTTTTTTTCGAAAACCGCCAGTATTGGTTTGAAATTGAGTTTAATGACCAAGTTGATAACGGCTCTTTTTCTGTTAATCACAAGTATACTTTGCTTGATCAAAGCTTTTCTACTCACCCCAAACGAAAATCATTGAATGCAGTAATTAACTTTGGCAATGATGTTGGGTTATGTGATTTTAAAATCCAATACAGTGTTAATGGGGTTTGGCAATCTGTACCTGTATCTTTTACCGTCTTTGCAACCAAAATGATACAAGCTCAAGATCTGAGCATTATGAATCAAGACATTGATGCTATTTATCCGCTGTGGCGATATGCCATTAGTGGTAAAACAACGCACACTCAAGGCAGATCATCTAGACAAGCGGAAAAATTTGAACTCTTTTGGTTAGCACAGTTTGAGCGTTTAGTTGCCGAGATTAATCAAGGCGTGAAAAGAGTACTAAACGCGCCGCATAACCGCTTGCAGTCTTATACTTTTCAGCAAAAATTAGCGAGAGTAAATAAAAGACTAGCAGCTAAACAGGAGCAGAAAGCAAAAGAGTTAATAGCGTCAAAAAGCGCATCTCGGATTACGATCAAAAAACAGCGCTTGCATCTTGATACCCCAGAAAACCGCTTTATTAAAATGGTGCTTGCGAAAATCAAAACGAACTTATCTAAGGTGCTATTAAGCGTTAATGCAGATAAAGATTCAAAAGTATCTAGTTCATTTCTTAAAGAGTTAGCAGTATGGCGTGATCAAGTTGGGCAGTATGCAAAGCACGCGTTATGGCATGAGGTAGGTGATTATAAAGGCCGGTATAGCGAATCAAAAGTACTGCAAGAAGCGGCTGGATATTCAAAGGTTTATAAAGTTTGGCAGCAGTTAAAATACTACTTAAACGACAGCCTTGGAGCAAGCCAATTATCCATGAAGTCTGTTGCCGATATTTATGAGATTTGGTGCTTCTTAGAGGTGAAGTCAATTATTGAGTCTTTGGGTTTTGTGCAACAGAGCAAAACACTTAGTCACCTGAAACAAGTGCAGTTTGAGAAACAATTTCCAAAAGACGAGATGGCTGCCGCTTTCGTATATCAACATGAAAGTGATGGTATGCAGCTAGAGCTTGCTCATGAACCTTCATTTACGCCTAAAGGCTCTGCTAATCGTACTTGGCTTGCAAATCATCGACCTGATATTGTGCTGCGTGTCACATTGAAAAATGGAGAAGCTTTCTTTATTTTGTTTGATGCCAAGTATCGTATAGATACTACGCAATTGGGTGATAAAGATGCCGTGCCTGAAGATGCTATAAACCAGATGCATAGATACCGTGATGCGATTATTCACCAACAACACCTTGAATACGAGTCAGCATTAAAAAGTCGACCTGTTCTTGGCGCGTTTGCTTTATATCCGGGCTTTTTTCCAGAACAAAAATCTGAACAAAACCCTTATGCCGACGCTATCAATGAAATTGGTATTGGCGCATTTCCACTATTGCCAAGTGAGGATAATCAAGCTGCTAATAACTATTGGATTAAAGAATATTTAGCTCAGAAACTTGGCAAAACGCAGCAGCCTTTTGAGTACAAAAAATCTTTGTCACTTGATTATCATTTTGTTGAAGACTCTGCCCGTATTGCGCCTTATGGCGTCAATGTGTCTAGACACCAAGGTTTGACATTCGTGGCACCAGTGAATGAACTGGATCGTGAGCAAACGTATTTGGAAAAAGCCAAAACTGGTGCTTTAAAGGGGTACCACACAAAGCTTATTGCAACTAATCGTCAAAATGTACACCGAAACATTGTCCGTGAAATACGTTATCTAGTGCTCACAGTCCGTGACAGCAATCAAGATAAAGAGCAATTCGGAAAATACTTGTATTCAGTTGCTAGTGTAAAGCTTTTACCGAGGCGCGGCATTGATAAGGAAATAACAGGAAAAGATAGTGACGCTACCGAAAAATACTGGGTATTTGAATTTTCTGGCGCGCCAGTGCTCTTACCCAAGATAATTGAAAAGCCCTATGAAGAGCACTTCAACTTTAAACTAATTCAAGCAGAGCGTTTAGCAGAGATTTCGCATTGGGGTGAGATTCAAGGCAGCTTAGCACTGTACGAAAATTTGAGTTCTACTTGGTAAGAACTCCCTAAAAGTCATAGCGTTTTCTGTTTTAATTGTTCGTGTACACGTCAATGAGGAATTGGAAAATGTCTCCGAAGAGGTAATGGCATGAGTAAGCGAGCTATATCAATTATGCAGAAGGTGAAGTGAATGACAGAGTATATCCCTCAAGCTCCACAAGGAGAGTTTGTTCTTTTTACTAGCGCAGACGGTCAAACGCGTGTTGAATGTCGCTTTGAGTCCGATACCTTGTGGCTATCTCAAGCTGTGATGGCAGAACTTTATGACAAAGATGTTCGTACGATCAATGAGCACCTAATTAATATCTACAAAGAAGGCGAGCTTGTACAAAACGCAACCATCCGGAAATTCCGGATAGTTCGATTAGAAGGTACTCGGCAAGTTTCTCGCGAAATCGACCACTACAATCTTGATGCCATTTTGGCCGTGGGCTACAGGGTTCGTTCACAGCGCGGTACACAATTTCGCCAATGGGCGACTGGGATATTAAAAGAATATCTTATCAAAGGTTTTGCCATGGATGATGAGCGTTTGAAAAACCCGCCAGTGGGTCAGTCTGCCGTACCAGACTACTTTGATGAAATGCTTGAACGCATTCGTGATATTCGAGCTAGTGAACGACGTGTGTACTTGCGGGTTAAAGAGATTTTTACAATGGCAGCTGATTATGAGCCATCAAAGCCAGATACAACCCGCTTCTTTCAAACCATTCAAAACAAACTGCACTATGCCTGCACACAGATGACTGCTGCTGAGCTTATTTTCAGTCGTGTAGATGCCAGTAAGCCAGATATGGGCTTAACCAGTTATAAAGGTGATGAAGTACGCAAGACAGATGTCACAATAGCGAAAAACTACCTTCGTGAAGATGAAATCAAAGAGCTAAATCGCATCGTTAATATGTGGCTTGATTTTGCCGAAGACCAAGCTTTGCGTCGCAAGCAGGTGTTCTTGCAAGACTGGGCCGAGAAGCTTGATCAGTTTTTGAACTTTAATGACAGAGATGTGTTGAACGGTGCTGGAACAACTTCAAAGAAAGCGGCAGATGAAAAGGCTAAGTTGGCGTTTGATAACTTTGCAGAAAATCGACGCCGCCTAAGAGAGGCTGAAGGCGCGCAAGCCAATATCACCGCCCTTAAGGCAATAATTAAAAAAGATAAATAGAAACAATAAAAGCAGCACACCAATTCTTCAGCAAAACAGCCCAAAAATAATGGGCTGTGAGTGTAGCAACTACACGACTCTCCTTTATGATTACAGACGACAAACCTTAACGTCTGATGGATTAAATGAGATCGTACTAGAAATTTTTTATTCTATATTTTGTATTTGCTCATTGAGTAGCGGGTTAGACCATAACAAAATCAATGGTTTATCGAAAAGAAACCGTTCAAAAATGCCTGTTTGCCCACCAAACTGCCCACCACTTGCCTATGGCTTTTACTAAATCTTAGTGGTTAGCAATGGAAAAACAGTGTCGTTTTTATGCTGCTGTTAGAGCTAAAACATAGCAGTTTTGAAGGGCTTTATCGAGTAATTTTTTCAACACTTTATTTAATAATGGATACAATAATATCCACTTTCTGTTTTATTTCGCTATAATGGATATGACTGTATCCATTTGGCCTTTGCGGATGAAATTTACCTTACTTGATGATACCGATGTAAGCCACGCCTATGCGGCTTATTTACGTGAGTTACGAAAGCAGGCAAAGCTGTCACGAGCGGCGCTTGCTGAGCGAAGCTGCGTACCTGCGGCCACCATTAAGAAATTTGAGCTGACCGGGCAAATTTCATTTCGTCAATTGCTGTTGCTATGGCAGACACTTGATTCGCTAGATAGGCTTTATCAGCTCACGCAACTTAGCAAAGAACGCGCTGCTATACCCACGAGTATTGATGAGGTGCTAAAAGATGAGTTTTAAACCGATTCAGAAGCTTAATGTTACTCGTACGCTAAGCTCAGGTGAGCAGATATCAGTTGGAGTCTTGGCGCAGAATCGGCAAGGCGTTTTTTTTCAGTATACTGACGACTATTTGCAGCAGTTTGGCAATTTATCACCGTTTACCTTGCAAGCGAATACGCTAGTTCAAGCCGCACCTAAAGCGCCGCACCAAGGTGTACATGGCGTATTTGGAGATTGTTTGCCCGATGGCTGGGGCATGTTGTTACAAGATCGTATTTTCCGGCAAAAGGGTATCCTACCTAATCAATTAACGGCGATGGATAGACTGGCCTTTGTCGGTGATAAAGGCATGGGAGCATTGTCTTTTTCTCCGGTGTCTGAGTTTTCAGCCACCACGCACGCGGATATTGATTTAGCGACGTTAGGCTTAGAAGCACAAACGCTGTTCGATTCTTCGATGTCAGATTATATGGATGATAATCACGATGAGTTAGATGGGCATACGCAACAGGTGTTGGCCGCATTAGTCGCCGGAGGTAGTTCGGGTGGGGCAAGACCAAAGGCGCAGATTTATATGCCTGCTGGAGAAACTCAGCATTGTCGAACCTTTGCTCTGCCTGGAGATGAGGCCTGGCTGATTAAATTTACTTCTAAAAATCTCGCGCTCGGGCATGAAGAAGGTTTGTGCGAGGCAGTTTATTTACAAATGGCAGAACTTGCTAAGTGTCAACCACCGCTATGGCAACTCATTGAAGCACCACCTACAAGCGGTGCGTCTGCCTGGTTGGCGCTTAAGCGTTTTGATTATGTCACGGAGCAGACCAATTTAAGCGGCAATCGCAGTTCAGGTCGATTGCATATGCACAGCGCTTGCGGGCTACTGGATGCAGACTTTCGAACGCCAAGTTTAGATTACATTGATTTAATTAAAGCCAGCCGTCAGTTGTGTAAATCGCCAGCCGCTGGGCAGCTGCAATTTCGCCGTGCCATTTTTAACCTGCTGTCGTCTAATCAAGACGACCACAGTAAAAACTGGGCGTTCTTGCAAGCGGATGACGGTCAATGGGATCCTGCCCCTTTTTACGATGTTACTTTCAGCCCACATCCATTTAACGAACACGCCACTGCGTTCGGAGGTTATGGTAAAGCGCCACCGCTTAAGGTGATGCAAAAACTAGCGACCAGTGCAGGCTTTGCGAATTGGCATGAGGCAAAGCAAGTCATTGAAGAAGTTGCAGAAGCCGTCAGCCAATTTAGTTATCTTGCACAGCAGCAAGGGATCAGTAAAACAACAGTGTCTGCGATTACTAAAACACTGGAGCTGCGCCGACAGGAAAATGCAGCGCTTTTTCAATAACAAAAAGAAGGGGTAGTAATGAAGCTCGGCCGAAACGATCCTTGCCATTGTGGCAGTGGTAAAAAATTTAAACGTTGTTGTATGAGCAGCGTTTCCAAGCAACATGCCCAAGTTTTCGATGATGTTGAAACCATGCTGGCAATGAACCCAAATTTGAGCCTTGATGAACTCAATGCCGCATTGCAACACAAAGTGCAAGATCGCAATAATCAGCCTAATCCCGATTTTTGTGGCGTGACGCCAACGCAAATGGCCAATTGGCTTTATGCGCCTTTTGATCAATTACAGTGGGTGACAATCAGCACTCCCGACTCTCTTTCTGCCAGCCCTGTGATGCGTTATCTAGCGCTCATTCTTGATGATGCCATGGCGCAAGAAGGCTCCTTCAAAGCCACAACTAAAGGCAACTTACCGACTAAATTAGTCAAACAGGCCAGTGAGTTATTGCCCGAATTTGCCGTTGCTCAATTCGAACGTAACATTAGTATCAGCGAGTTTGCGGGCAGCAACGAAGACAAGTTTAATGCTTTGCACTACACCCGAGTGCTTGCCGAAATTAGCGGTATTATTTATCGACGTAGCGGCCGCTACCATGTGAAAAAATCAGCGCAAAAGCAGTATCAGGTGGCAGGTATACAAGCATTTTTTAAACCTATGTTAGGAGCCGCCATCAGCAAATATAACTGGGGCTATTTGGACGGTTTTGAGTTTGATGCCGACTTGCGAACCTTTTGGCTGTTTATGCTGTGGCGTATTCAAAGCCACAGTAGTGTAGATCTGCTGGTTGAAGAGGTGAAAGTGGCTTTCCCAGATTTACTACAGGGTTTCCCAGCAGATGATTACTTCTCGCCGGAAAGAAACTTAAGCATACTCATCGAATCACGGTTTATTGAGCGATTTTTACAGTTTTGGGGATTTGTGACCCTTGATCCAAGAAGTTTTTTAAACACGGAATCAGTTGGTAGGACGGTACAGGTACTGCCTTTATTGAAACAAACTTTTCAATTCACAATAAATACATAGCAAGGTCATCGTGAGCGAATATCAATACTATAAATTTGAGTGTCTGGATGGGTATTTAGATGCTAAAGCACGTCAAGCACTCAGAGCCATTTCAAGCCGTGCCGAGATCAGCGCTACGGCCTTTCAGGTGTATTACACCTACAGTGACTTAAAGGCAGAGCCTTTTGAGCTGATGTTAAAATACTTTGATATCGGTTTTTACTATGCCGATTGGGGCTCAATCGATGCCTACATCAAGCTACCAGCAGGAACGCTTCCTGATGCGTTACTTGGCTTTTCAAGTGATGGGCTTCATGTTCACGAAAACGATGAGTGGCAGTTGCTGATTTTTTCCCTTGAGGAGTATGACGAATATTTTGACGATGAGCATGCCGACGAATTTTTCCAGCATTTAGCTGGGTTACGCAGCGGGTTAATGCAAGGGGATTGGCGCCTTGTGTACTTTATGTGGCTCAAAATGTTTGATTTTAATGATGACGTTGAGCGAGTGCCGTTAATTCAATTCGATTTTGAGCACCTCAGTGAAGAGGAGCAGGCGTTTGCTGCGCTGTATGATATTCCCTTAGCATTGGTTAAGGCGCTCGCCATGGTGCTGAGCGAACAACCCAGTCACCAAGCCAAACAAACTCAGCTTACGCTTGATGCGTGGATCCATAATCTCTCGCAAGCAGAGAAAGACACGCTATTACGCGCGCTGTTTGAGCAAGGCCAGCTAACCCGTCACCAAGCCTTAGCGCTGACGCGAAAAGAACCTGTCAACACAGACGAGATCTATCAGTATTGGTTAACCTCCGCCGTCATTTCTCCTTTCATTGAGCAAGCGCAAAGTCAATTACAGCAAGAGCAAGCCGCAGCACTCGCAAAAAAATTAGCCATCGAAAAAGCGGAAAAAGAAAAAGCGTTGACGGATATCTACAATCAACGTGAGCACTTCTGGCAGCAATCACAAGAGCAAGCGGATCGAACTTGCGCCAGTGGTTACGATGCGGCATCACGCTATCTGCATCAGCTGTTTGAGGCCTATCAGTTCAAAGCTGATGAAGCGGCGTTTGAACAACGCTTTAAGCGCTTTGTTGTGGCGAATAATAGCCGTAAAGCACTGTTAAATCGCTTGAGTGATTTGCTTTAAACGATGAGGCGATAGGCTGGCCAAATGACGTTAGCAAAAAACCGATTGAGGGTTGGTTGAAAGGTTGTAAGCCCACCAAAGGTCTACAAATTGTTACCTATGAAGTCACTTTGTGTAGACCTCGGGGTCTAAGCAACGCGCTTTTACCATCTCTGTGGTAAATACTGCGTGAAATACAAAGGCATCACGATATTGGTTTGCTCTAATGCGGATGAGCCTTGTGTACCCGTTAACTTAAAGGTTTTACTTGGAGTACATTTTTCAACGTAGGATGCCAACGATTTTGCTCTTGTACGTTTACCACTTTTGACCTCTACAGGGACGATATCGCCTTCATCGGTCGCCAAAATAAATTCGATTTCGGCGCGGGCGTCATTCCATGAATAGCTTGGGTCAACGCCAATGGCAGTGAGCTCTTGTTGCACAAAGTTTTCAGCCACATAACCTTTGTATTCATAGTTTTGTTGCTTAATTTCTTTATAACTGCTGCCGAGCATATGATTAAGCAGGCCCACATCAAACAGAAACAGTTTCACCATATTTTCTTTTTTATAGGCCGCTAACGGAGATTTCGGCAATCCTTCAATAGGGTAGTTTGGCAAAGTTAAGCGGCAGCAGTTAAGCCAATGGATCGCGGTTTCAAAATCGCTATAACGAGATTTACGCTCATGCACATGCTTAAATTTAAAGCGTTTAACCGACTCATCGCTGACAAGTGATAGCTGGGCTGGAATGCTATTAAATACCGATTCAGTCAGTGTGGCGTCGACCTTGCCCGCGTACTTACCAAAATCGCGGCGATAACCTTCCACTAAATCGGCATGAATTTTTGTGACTTTTTCAACACGCTCTAGAATGCTTGAATCCTTATACTGATACCAAGCAGAAACGGCTTCCGGCATACCACCAGTAAAAAAGTAGTCAGTGAGTTTGTCCATCAATTTGGTGTGTACTGCCGGTGTGCTTGCTTGACTATCAAACGCTTTGATCAGCGCTTGCTCGTTGGATGCGTAAATAAATTCTTGGAAGGTCAGTGGTCGTAAATTGTATTGTTCTACCTTGCCCACAGGGAAGGTGTTGAGCAAACCAATATTCGAGCCGCTGGCAGCGACAAAATAGGACGGTGCTTTTTCAGCAAAGTACTTTAGTGAGGTAACGGCACGTTCACATTCGCCAATTTCATCTAATATCAGCAGATCGGTTTCTGGGTTGAACGCTTGGTTGGTTAACAACTCAATGTTCATTACTAGCTCGTCAGGTGACAGAGAGCCATCGAACGCTTCTTTGTAGGCAGGGTTTTCAAGGAAGTCGATACGAAGGATGTTGGCAAAGGTGTTCCCAAATATCTCTTGTAGCAGATAGGTTTTACCTGTTTGTCTTGCACCATCGATCAATAATGGCTTGCGCACCGGTTGATTTTTCCATGCTATTAGGGCGTTTAGTAAGTTGCGCTGCATTGTCATTTCCCGCCAATTAAGACTGTTAACTGCCTGTAGTATAACTCAGTCTACACTTTAACGCGCAGAAAAGTGTGTAATTATACATTTTTATGCGCATAAAAGTGTAATCCGCAACTTTTGGCATTCAGGGATCCATTTCATCGCCTTGGCCAACGCGCAAGCTAAACCTAAAGGTGGGATATAAATCCAATTATATTGAGTAAAGTGGGAATATAGTCCTATATGTAAATTGTTGGAGTTGCTTGGGATTCAAAGTTGGACTATATTCCCATTAACGGTTAAATAGTGGGAATATAGTCCCTTTGGTTGGTGATATGGCTAAGCGTGACTTACACAATGTACTGTTTCCAAAGCAGCGCAAAATCCTGACGCATTTTGGTGAAGACTTGCTGTTGGCGATGAAACGACGTGGTTTTACAAAAAAGCTACTGTGTGAACGTACTGGTTTTGATCATAAAACCGTGAATAAAGTCTTCGCCGGTGATCCGGGCGTTGCCATAGGCACTTACTTAAAAGTGATGGCTGTTCTTGGCATGGAAAGCAACTTTGCAGAAATGGCCGCTCATGATGAAGTGGGTATCAAGCTGCAAAACATAAAATTGCTGGAAGGTTCAAAATGAGCCGTGAAATCGTCGAAGTCTATGCCGACTGGCAGCCAATTGAAGCGCCTTTGCTAATTGGGCTGCTTGCTCACAGTGATTCAAGCCGAGGTGGCGTATTTAGTTTTGCCTACGATAAAGCATTTTTAACCTCAGCCTATCGCTTGCAAATTGATCCAATCCTAACGCTTCACTCCGGTGAACTCTATAACGATGAAGCCGATAAAAACTTTCGCGCATTTCTTGATTCATCGCCTGATAGATGGGGGCGTATTTTAATGCAGCGGCGTGCGGCGATTGAGGCGCGCAAAGGCATTCGAGCAACAAGTCGATTAAACGAATTGGATTACCTGCTGGGCGTACATGACTCTTATCGGATGGGGGGGATTCGATTTAAGCGAGTAGGCTCGGATGCTTTTTTGGACGACAACTCTGAGTTTGCTGCGCCACCAATGGCTTCTTTGCGAGAGCTAGAGCACGCAGCAATGCAGATTGAAAAAGACGATAACATCGACAGTGACGAGTATTACCGCTGGTTGAAAATGCTGATTTCTCCAGGCTCATCATTAGGTGGTGCAAGGCCCAAGGCTTGTGTCACAGATGAACAAGGCCACTTGTGGATTGCCAAGTTTCCCAATCTAAATGATACCCATGACGTGGGCGCATGGGAGATGGTCTGTTATGAATTGGCTCTTGCGGCAGGTGTTCACATGTTTCCAAGTGAGATCAAGCAATTTTCGTCACAGCATCATACCTTTTTAACCAAACGGTTTGACCGCGACGGTGAAAAGCGGCTGCATTTTTCATCGGCCATGACACAGCTTCGCTATTTTGAAAGCGAAAAGTATGATGGTGAACAATCTCAAGGTGCCAGCTACTTAGAGATTGCTGAATTTATTTCCAATTGTGGTGCACAAACAGCAGCTGATTTAGCTCAGTTATGGCGTCGAATCGTGTTTAATATTGCGGTGTCCAACACGGATGATCACCTGCGTAACCATGGGTTTTTATTAACAAAGAATGGCTGGAAGTTATCACCTGCTTATGATTTAAACCCGATAGTGGGTAAGCATGGCCTGCATCTGAATATTACCGATGCAGACAACGCTTTAGACTACCAGCTAGCCTTTGATGTGAAAGACTTCTTCAGACTTTCGCAAACCCAAGCCACGCAAATTTACGATGAAGTATTAATGGCGGTTAAGCAATGGCAAACCGTTGCTAAGCGGCTAGGGATCAGCCGAGCGGAGCAAGCCATGAAACAATCAGCGTTTAACGTTTAATGAGTCAGTGAAACTATATTTTCATTTTTCAGCAGATAAAGAAGTTTTAGTTTCACTTTATGCTTTGCCTCATACTCCATGTGTTTTAACACTTCGCTCATCCCTTGGGCTTTTGGGGCAGTTTGGGCAAAGCCTTAGTTCACGCCACTTAGCCACGCACCAACCCTGCCCACAGAACAATTATTATTTGGGGCACTATCTACAAACTGGGGCAACTAGCTACCTGTACCCTCAGAAAGCTGCACGATCTGGGCATTTATCTGCCTACTGCGTCCGTTTAGTACTGGCAAACTCCTAACTGAACTTAACAGATCAGTGAGGAAGCAAACGATGAACCCAACTACACAATCATCCACCACATCAACACACCCAGCGCGTCAGCAGCGGATTTTGCGCTTGCCCGAGGTAAAGGCCAAAACAGGCTTTGGCCGCAGCACCATTTATGCCCTGATGGCCAACGGTGAATTTCCACGTTCCATTCGTATTGGTGCGCGTGCCGTGGGCTGGTTAGAAAGCGATATCGACCAGTGGATTGAAACCCGCCGTATCGGTGCTGCTTATGGCCGTGGATAAACCATCAGCATCAAACCAACTATCTTCCAGTGATATGGATAGCAAAGTGCCAACATTACCGGCTGGTTTTGCCTATAACGCGCAAAACTGGCTGGTGATGCAACCGGCAGGGCAAGATAGCCCAGTTAAAATCTGCTCTTGGTTGCAAGTAGCTGCTCGTACTCGCGATCCGCAAGGGGACAACTACGGCTATTTATTGCACTGGTTAGACGATGACAATCGCCATCGCTATTGGGCCATGCCCGCAGAACTCTTAGCAGGAGACGGCAGCGAGTACCGTCGAATCCTACTCAGCCGAGGCATGCGGCTAAGTAACAGTGTCAAAGCGCGGCAGTTGCTCTCCCTGTTTATTCAACAAATGGGCGAGCTGGCCACGCAAAAGGCCATTAGCGTGAACTGTATTGGCTGGCATCACCACGCTTATGTGCATCCGCGCCTCACCTTTTACCCAAGCGAACACAGCAACAACCCGCGCATGGTGCTGCAAACCATGCACCCGATAGAAGGCTTTATTCAACACGGAAGTAGCGACAGTTGGCGGCAGCACGTTGGCCGCTATTGTCTGGATAACCCGCTATTAATTGTTGGTGTCTGCGCTGCACTGGCTGCGCCTTTGTTGCATTTGTGCGGGGTGGATGGTTTTGGTTTACACCTCTACGGTGCCAGCAGTACTGGTAAAACCGCAGCGCTGTATCCGGCGTTATCGGTGTGGGGCGAGCCTAATCAGCTGCGCCACAGTTGGCGTGCCACGGCCAACGGTTTAGAAGGCACAGCATTAGCGCATAACGATGCCTTGCTGGCGCTCGATGAAATGGGCGAAGTTGATCCAAAAGAGGCGGGAGATGTCGCTTATATGCTTGCCAATGGCCAAGGTAAAACCCGTGCAGGCAAATACGGTGAAATGCGCTTACCCGCCCGTTGGCGTTTAGTGTTTTTATCTACTGGTGAAGTGACGCTCGAAAGCCATCTTGCCAGTATTGGCAAACGCGTGAAAGCGGGGCAGCAAGTGCGCGTGATTGATCTCAGTGCCGATGCCGGAGCGCAAATGGGCGTGTTTAACCAGAGTCATGGTATGAACGCTGCCGATTTAGCCGATCACCTAAAACAGCAAAGTCGCCAGCATTACGGCAGCTTGGCTTTGGACTGGTTACGGTATTTAACGCAGCACAGCGCTCAGGTGCGCCCCGTTTTCCAAAATGTACGCCAACGTTTTTTAACCGGCTTACCTCCCGAGTCAGACGGCCAAGTGCGCCGGGTCGCCGAAAAGTTTGCCTTACTGGCTAGTGCTGGGTTGTTAGCCATTCAAGCCAAAGTACTCGATTGGCCAGCTCAAAGTGTCGAAGCCGCTTGTTTAAGCCAGCTTAACCAATGGATACTCGCCCGTGGTGGTGTGGCCGCCAATGAGGACCAACAAGCCATTCGTCAGGTACGCAGCTTTATTGAGCAGCATGGCGAAAGCCGCTTTACGCCTAAGCAAACCGGTTACAGCAGCCAAGTACGCCAACGCGCAGGGTGGATAGACACCAGCGGCCCACAAACCCTCTACCTGTTTTACCCAACTGGCTGGCGTGAAGCCACCGAAGGCCTAAGCCCAGATCGCGCCGCCAAAGCGCTGATGGCCGCAGGCTACTTAGTCCCCGATGGTAATCGGCCACAGCGCAAAGTCAGCCTGCCCGACAACACCCGCCCACGCATGTATTGCGTAAAAAGCAGTATTTTGGATGACTAAAAAGGCGATGAATCCTGTGTGGGCTTGTCGCCTGGCAGTGAACTGCCAGTCAACATATGGACTGGGTTAAGTTTGAAGTCCATTGCAAACAAGACCGCTAGAGTACTGGCTGTGTACTTAGCTATTCGATACAGCGTATCGACTATATCAGTGCCATTTCCAGTTTATGTTTTCGCTTCACCCAATCTGGTAGAGAGCGTTCGAGCAAACGATAAAACTCTGGGCCATGGTTGTGGTGCTCTAGGTGACATAGTTCATGAATGATCACATACTCAATACACTCTTTCGGTGCTTTAATTAAGTCGCGGTTTAAGGTCAGCGTTCCGCTTTTTGATAGACTGCCCCAGCGTTTTTTGAGTTGCATTATTTTAATTTTTGGCTTGTCTGTATCTGAATATTTGAACTTCTCCCAACAATCCGAAAACACCTTATTTAAATGAAAATCGGCTTTTTCTCGATACCAATCACTCAGTAACGACTCCACATGGTCTGGTTTACCATTGGCAGACGTTACCCAAAAAAAGCCCGCTTTCAGCGCTACACCGTTGTCAGTGCCTACTGCAATTTTTAGCCGATACTTCTTACCAAGATACAAATGGCTTTCACCACTTACGTATTTGCGAGAAGGGGTTCTTGGGTCAAACTGGTCAAAGTAGCGAATTTGACGCTTGATCCACCGAGCACGCTTCTTCACCTTAGCTTCAATGGCCTCACGGTCGGTGCCTTCAGGGGCTTTCACAAAAACTGATTTATCAGGGTGAACTGATATTTCCAGCGACTTGCGTTTAGAAAAAGCCAGCTGGAAGGGGATTTCTCCCCCTCCGTATACAACCGCTAGCTTTTCAGCGCTTGCTGTTGGTATCTCGGCCTGCTTGATAGTTGACGACATCAAGAATGCCTCCGGTGCTTCGCAACTTGCATGGTTTTCTCAATGATTTCGTCCATTTGCTCTAGGCTCAGCGTCACGCCGTACTGCTCTTTGACTTCGTCATAAAGAAAATCGTCAATATCATTCATCGCCGTTTTTTGAACGTCGGCATCGTCCCAAAAATCGACTTTCCAATGAGCATCAATGATTTTTTGTATCGCTAACGATGTTTGTGCCGCAATCGCATCAAGCTGAGCATCATCTAACTCGTTGAGTGTTGCCACTTGCTGAAACTGCGGCTTAATCAAGCCAAAGTAGGCGCACGCTTCGTCGTTTTCACGAATGCAATCAGGCATATCATCATGCTGCTTTGTGGCCACTTTGTTACGAATATCAATCACTCGGTTGAGATATTCTAAGTCTGAGATGCGCTTGGCCTTAAAGTCATCAATGGCGGCTTGGATCAGCTTCGAAAACTTCTCATAAAACGCAGGGTCTTCGTCCATATTCTCCGAAATACTGCGCTTTGTAGCGTGGGCGATGGTGTCCGCTTTTGACGCTGTGGTTTTAGCTTGATAAACCCCTTGCTCTTCTTTCACGGCGGTAAACATTTTTTCATCAAAAATATTCACGGGCTCGTTAAGCTGAGTCACCTCATTAGCCTGAATATGGGTATCCAGCAGCTTTTTAATTTTCGGCTCGTAGTCGCGATAATCAATCGCCTCGGCGTAACGCAACTTAACTGCCGCCTTTAAGTTCTGAAAACGTTTTAAATCGTTTTTATAGGTTTGTAGCTTTTTCTCATCAGAGTTCATGATGAACTGCTCAGACGATAAAGCGATGGCTAAAGATTTACTGTATGCCGATAAACACTCGTAAAACTCTTCACGCAACTCGTCATCTGCCAACAACACCTCATAGGCTTCTTCGTCTTTTGAGTTTTTAACGGCTTTAAACAAATCCCATAGGTCAGAGTAACGCTGTGGCAGCTTAAACACTTCCTCATTAATGGAGGTGAGCGTGCCTGCTAAGTCATCTTCATCAAACCCTTCAAAGGCTTCGTACATGGTTAGGGCTTTATCCAACTCGCCCAATACGCTGGCATAGTCGATGATATAGCCAAACTCTTTGCCTTCGTAAAGGCGGTTAACCCGAGCGATAGCCTGCAATAGCGTGTGCTCTCGCAGGGTTCGGCATAGATACAGCACGGTGTTACGCGGTGCATCAAAACCGGTTAATAGCTTATCCACCACAATGAGTATTTCAGGGTCATCACCGTATTTAAACTGATTGATGATTTGCTTGGTGTACTCTTCTTCAGAGCCAAAGCGCTTCATCATTTTATCCCAGAATTTACCTACCTCATCGGTTGGTCCTTCGTCCACTTCGTCGTGGCCTTCACGGGTATCAGGGCCAGAAATCACCACCTCTGTGGTGACGGTGCCAATCTCTTGCAAGAACTGCTGGTACTTTAACGCCGCCGGTTTGCCTGGGGCAACCAGCTGAGCCTTAAAGCCGGTGCCTTGCCAGTTCGCACGAAAATGCTCGCTGATATCAAAGGCGCGCATATATATCACCTGATCAGCTTTGTTTAGCATTTCAGCACGGGCGTATTTCTTTTTAAGGTCGGCCTTTTGCTCTTTGCTTAAATCGGCGGTGTGGCGTTCAAACCAGAGGTCGATGGCCGACTGATTCTGCTCCATCTCAATATGTCGGCCTTCGTACAGCAATGGCAATACCGCTTCATCGGCAACCGCTTGTTTAATGGTATAGTGCGGCTCAATCAGGCCACCAAATTTGGCAAAGTTATTCTTTTCTTTTTTCAGTAGTGGCGTACCGGTAAAGCCAAGAAAACAGGCATTGGGCAACATTTGGCGCATTCGGGCTGCCAATGAGCCAAAGTTGGTGCGGTGACTTTCATCGACCAATACAAAAATATCGTGCGATTCATCCACAAATTTCTCGGCTACCCAGCCTTTATCAAATTTGTGGATCAGTGTGGTGATCAAACCCACTTTATTTTTAAGGTGCTTCACCAAATTACGGCCAGACGTGGCACGCTCGCGACTTAAACCACAGGCCGCAAAGGTATTACCCAGTTGTTTATCAAGGTCATCCCGGTCGGTAACCAAAATGATTCTTGGATTGATAAGCTGCGGATCAAGTGCCATAGCACGGGTGAGCATCACCATGGTAAGCGACTTACCCGAGCCTTGGGTATGCCAAATAACACCACCTTGGCGGTTTTCTTTTGCACCATTGCCTTTATTGGTCAAACGTTTAATTCGGGCGATGGTCGCTTTAATCACAAAGTATTGTTGATAGCGGGCTACTTTCTTAATGCCACCATCAAACAGGGTAAAGCGATACACCAAATCTAATAAGCGCTCTGGACGGCACAGGCTGTGAATGGCATTGTCTTGTTCCGTCACCAAGCGTTTACCTTCCGCCTCTAGCGCATCAAAAAATGGCCGTGCTGCAGCAAACTCACCACTGAATAGCTGTGCTTTAGTGTCTTCGTCTAAAGCGGTATTTACGTCTTTATCGACATCGGCAGGTTTGTCTTCTTGCTCTTTCCACACGCCCCAGAACTTCTTAGGAGTGCCAGCTGTGGCGTATTGGGCGGCGTTTTTATTCACTGCCAGCACTTGCTGCACATAAGTAAACAGGCGCGGAATATAGTCATCACCTTGGTTACGAATATTTTGTGATACGGCTTGCTCTACATCCACTTTGGGGGATTTACATTCAATCACGCTAAAGGGAATACCATTGACAAACAGGACGATATCGGGGCGCACGGTATCGGTGCTGCGTGCGCGCTCAACCGAGAACTCAGCGACTACATGAAAGCTGTTATTGCTCGGGTTTTTCCAATCAATGTAATTGAGGGTAAAGCTTTTTGAATCCCCCTCAATGGTTTGCTCCATGGCTGAGCCTAAGGTGATTAAATCGTAAATCGACTCATTGGTTTTTTGCAGGCCATCAAACTTAATATTTTTGAGCTTTTGGATCGCGGTTTGAATGTTCTCTTCGCTAAACAGATACTCGCCACCTTTATAGTTAATGCGATTAATCTTCTTCAGTTGCTGACGTAGTACCCCTTCCAAAATCACATTGGCACTGCGCCCACCCCGTTCGGCCAAGGCCTGCTCAGGGGTGAGGTACTGATAACCCAAATTGATTAACTGTTGCAGGGCAGGAATTTGCGACAAGTACTTTTCGTTAAACTCGAAGCCCGAAGGCTCCGAGTTTGCTGCGTAATTGACTGGAGGTGTGCTCATGCGATGCTCTCCTTAGAAAGCTCCTGACAAGTCTCCTCAGAGAGGTGTTGAGAACTACCAACTTGCCACTCACCAGTAAGCAGCTTCTGCATCAGACCGCGTTTTTGGCTGCGGTATTGTTCTAATGTCTTTTTGAGTAAGCTGATTTCCATTTGAGCAAGGTTGAGCTTGTAGGTTACGTCTTTTTGCACGTCCATTGCTGGTAATGGGATATTAATTGCGCCAAGATCTTTAAAACTAACCGTCTCACGTACGCTACCCTGAGCACTGTTTTTAATACGTTGGCGTGCTTCACTTGAATTAAGCCAGTGCAAAAAGTAGTCGCTACATACTCTTTTCGTATCTAGTTTAAACACAACGTACATTGGGCTTAAAATGCCATTTTCCCAGTCATCAAGACGAGCAATAGAGCCCACATTGATTCGAGACGGGTTGTAAGCGTATTGGCCTTGTTCAACTACTTTGTAGTTCGACACGTTTGCGCTGGCTACTCGCCGCTCAAATTGCTCTTCTGGCAACACAAAGCCACTGTGATTTGTTACGCTTAAAACGCGTTCAATCGTACTATTTTTGTTGCGTTTAGAAACCTCTGTCATCAAACCAGAAGCTGACGTACGTTTATGACCTACACGGTTGATCAAGTTAGAGGTTAGCCACTCAAACTGCTTTTCCTTGGCCGCAATTAACGTTTCCGTTTTTTCGATGGCGTTGTCCCAGCACTCAAGGAAAGATGCAATCTTTTTTTGTTCAAGAAAAGGCGGGATTGGTATAGGTAAAGTTAACAGTTCACTTTTAGTGATATTTTTCATGCTGTTACTTGTGCCCGTAGCTAGTTTCGACAACCTAAACCTCGCCCACGGTGAAGCCAAGAAGTAAGCGAGCCACTTATGCTCAACTTTCTTTTCTGGGTGAGGTACGGTCTGCCAAAGCTTATCTGGAAGAAAACGATTAGGATAATCTTCCGAAACGTAACAGCTCGCACCTACTAGGTCGGGAGTGTTGCTTCGACTAATAATAATTTGTCCTTTTTTAGGATTGCATTTCGCTCTTTGAAGCTCGCTTCCTGTTATTTTTTTACTAGCTTGCGGATTAAACTTGCCATATGTCACGGCGCTGACTTTTAAAACAGCATAGTCATCGTTGGAGGGAGTTCCATCCTCACCGTTTACACTTATGCCCGATTCTAAAGACGCAATCAGTTCGCCAACACGACCATTTTTCCATTCTTTAATCATTGATCACCCTCCAACTTCTTCTGCGCACGTGCCAACTGGGGAATGCCTTTTTCTGGTGTGGGCAAATCCTCTGGCATAGTGCCGCCAAGCTCCTCAATAGTGGCGCGCACTTTGGCACCCACCTCAAAATGAGTTTGGTTGGCATGGGCTTTATTGCTTACCTGATCGCGCTTTAGCTTTTCTTCCGTTTGCGTGGCACGGAACAGGTTGGCGGCAAGCTCAGTACTGCCCATATGGTCGAGGATTTTTTGGCTCTTTTTTAAGCCTTTGTGCTGGTGAATGGCTTTGTTGTCTAACCCACCATACAAGCCTTTGTAACCATGGTTTTGGAAAATGGCGTAGTCCAAACCAGACTCAACACCTGCATCACGGGCCGCCGCAGCCAGTTGCTTGTTGTGGTCGGCCAGCTCATTGCGCAGCATTAGGCGTTTTTGGTCTTCATTTAGTTGCTGAAAACCAGTGTCATCTTGTAGCTCTTGGCGACGAGTCTGAATGGCAAAATAGGTCTGGCCATTGGCGATCACCGGCTTGCTGGCATCACCATTTTGCACAATGAGGTAACAGGCGTAACGGGACAAGGCAAACGAGTCCATTTTGCGCTGGGCACCTGAGCCAATTTCGACCATCTCGTGGATCTCCACGAAATGGTCGGCCAGCGCTTGGCCACTGTTTTCACAGGCTTTTTTGGCTTTCTCGATAACCGGTAAAAAGTTACGGTACTCTGCATAGTCCAATACTTTCGCCAGCTGGCGGGCCAGCCAAATTTCGCCACCTTGTTCATTAATTACGCGAATGCTTTCAAAGCTGGTATGTTCTGGTTGGGGAAGTTGCTTGTTACTCATCGTGCACCTCCCACCATTTTCGTGACGTCACGCAATTGGTTTGTAGTGCCGTACTCACACTTAGACACCATTTTGTTGGCGTCAACAAAATGGTTGTTGTTCGTCATACTCATTCAGCCACCTCCGTTGTGTTGCTTTGCGCCTCGTTAGGTACGATATCCTTTAACAGCGCCGCCATTTTGTTGCGGACGTCGGCGAGTTCAGTTTCAAGGGTGGTGATTTCAGCCTGTACCGAAATAATATCGACCTCAACTTCCTCTTCGAAGGTATCGACGTATCGCGGGATATTCAGGTTAAAGTCGTTCTCTTTGATCTCATCAAAGGTGGCTAAATGGGCGTATTTTTCTACCTCTTCACGAGCTGTTACCGCTGCAACAATTTTGTCTAGGTGTTCATCCAGCAGGATGTTTTGGTTTTTCCCTGCTTGGTAATGATCTTTACCGCTGGCATCGACAAACAGCACGTCTTTGCGGTTTTCATTGGCACCGCCTTTCTCACGTGAGCGGTCGAATATCAGGATTGCGACAGGAATACCAGTGCTTGGGAACAGGTTACCGGGCAAGCCGATCACGGCATCTAATAGGTTTTCTTCAATCAGTTGTTGACGAATACGGCCTTCAGCTGCGCCTCTAAACAGCACACCATGAGGCACCACTACGGCAATGCGGCCTTCTTTTTCAACGGCGGCTTCGACCATGTGGCTGATAAAGGCAAAGTCTGCCTTTGATTTAGGTGGTAGCCCGCGCCAGTAGCGGTTGTATCTGTCAGATTCAACGTCTTCTGAACCCCATTTGTCGAGTGAAAACGGTGGGTTGGCAACCACGTTATCAAACTTCATCAGTCTGTCATTTTCGACCAGCGCAGGTGAAGTGAGGGTGTTACACCATTCGATACGAGCAGAGTCTGAGCCGTGCAAGAACATATTCATACGCGCAAGCGCCCAGGTACTGCCGTTGACTTCCATGCCATAGAGTGAATAATTGCGGTCGCCCACTTGGCGTGCGGCTTCAATCAATAAACCGGCTGAGCCACAGGCAGGGTCACAAATACGCGCCCCCGATTTTGGTGCAGACAGACGCGCAACCAGCTCAGAGACTTTATGAGGGGTGTAGAATTCACCGGCTTTTTTACCTGCATCGGAGCCAAAGCGCTCAATAAGGTAGATGTAGGTATTACCAATCACATCTTCAGACACGCGCGACGGGCTCATGTCGAGTGCGGGCTTGTTGAAGTCGTCCAGCAAGGTTTTTAGGCGGCGGTTGCGGTCTTTGGTTTTACCCAAGTTGGCTTCGCTGTTGAAGTCGATGTTTCGGAACACACCTTCTAACTTGGCTTTGTTCGCGGTTTCAATATGCTCTAAAACAATGTTGATCAGCTCGCCAATGTTGGGTTCGTTTTTACGCTCTAACAATGAATAGTAGTTGGCCAAAAAGGTGTCGGTAACAACGGTTTTCTTCTCTTTGGTTGCTGGATCTTCAACTTCTTCTGTGAGTTCTACTATTGGCAGTACAAAACGCTCGCGCTCAAGCTTACGTCTGATACGGACGTCGTCGTCACCGTACTGCTTTTTATATTCTGCGTAGTGGTCATTCCATACATCGGAGATGTATTTTACGAACAGCATTACTAGGATGTAGTCTTTGTATTGCGCAGGGTCTACCGCGCCACGGAAAGTATCGCATGCAGCCCATGCTGCATTGTTGATGTCTTTTTGTTGAATCTTGTCGTTCATATCTTTAGTCATATAAATTCCTCAAATCTGGTCAGTGTCATAAAGCGGGGCAGGCTATACCGGTAGCGCCCCGCTAGCTGTAAGTTAAAAGGTTAAGAATCGAGTACGGCTGATTGAGTCCAGGTAATCGACCGCCCAAATGGAGGGTAAATCGATGTACTGTCCTTTATGGTGTACCGTGCAATGACGTCACCTTGCTCGTTTAGCTCTTCACATTCATAGGTATCAGTGTCTTGGCCTTTTCGTTGCGACCACTGACTACTTACGATGTTGAGGGCATGCGACTCGGGTACACCTATTTTCTTTTTGTATTCATCACTCATAAGGGCTCCTATCCTTTAATGTCTTTTGGGTCGTTACCGTGGCTATCTTTGCGTTGTATCTGGCCGTCTTTGCCATGTACAACAAGCTCAGAACCTTCGCGCTTGCTTTGCTCGCGCGCCGCAGCTTCGGCCTCTCGTTTGGTGCTGTGTACGCTTGAAGCGCGTTCGGCACCGCCTTTTTTGTTCGCCCATCCATCAGGATGTGGTACGACATGTCGGGTATTGCCCTTGCTTGATGATGTATTCTTTGCCATAATTTCGGCTCCTGTTTTTTGAAATGAAACGTGGATTAAAGTTTTGCTAAAAGTGCTGTCACACTTTCGGCTCGTCTAAACCCAGTAACTGTCATTACTGGGTATTCATTGCTAAATTCATTAATATTGCGTCAGTTAACACCTCCTTTTTCTTTGCTAATGCATTCATTAGCTTCTGTTCGTTAATGGATAATTGGTAAATCTCAATAATCTTTTTCTGCACATCGAGATTAGGGACTACTATCTCCAGATCCTCAAGTGCAGGTTTGCCAATCATTCTTACCGCCGTGCCTGTTGCCTTACTTTGCAATACTGCTTGTGAAGTAGGTTGATTAATAAACCAGCATAGATATGCTGGCATAACCGAATCACTTTCAACTCGAATTCGCAACAGTGGCGCAGCGATAACAGCATCGCTCAACTCTTGGTCAATCAATGCTGCCGTATTAGTTTGACCTCTAGAGCGAAATGCTAAGTCGTTATGTTTAACTCTGTGATGATCCTTTAAGTCCTGCATTGCAATCTGCACTAGCTCTTGGGCATTAACTCGGTTATCTTCAGTTAAATCCTTCATCTGGATAACAGAGATATTTCCATTAGTGTCTGGCTCAAGCTTTGACCTAAAAGAGTGTCCCATCTGTACAGAGGCAATTTTTTTCAAATTAACTTTCATTGTCACCTCAAATGCGTTGTAATGGCGTTTCTGCAACTTGTGAGTAAGTTTAAGCTGAGATTCTCAAGTTGTCAAATGTTTATTTTGCAAAAACGTCGTTACTGTAAAATTGTTTTTCGTGTGGCGTTTGGAAATGCTTGAATTGACCGGATACCTGGCTGTAATGAGAGGGATGAGTGGTCGTTGCCTGGTACCGACATTTATGTCGGTACCAGGTATCTTGCTGATAAAAAAGAGTTAAATATTAAGAGACATATAATCAAGCTGGTAGAGCTGTACAAGACGAAACCATCTGGAAATTCCGAATAGTTCAAAGTGAAGCCTGAGTAAAACCTAACAGAGACCGCTCTAGCCAAAAATATCGAGCTATTTGGCGCTTTTGATATTAAAATCGCGTCAACAACACCCCTCCCGCTACCCGTTAGATCAGCGCCCCGCGAGGGGTTACTCGTTTTTAAGGCTTCTAATTTTTGCTACCGTAATCAGTTACGGCACCAAAATTAGCTTCCAACCACACATCATTCTCTGGCCCACAAAGGTGGTGCAGCAGCGCTAGGTTGATCTGGTGGCTGATCACGTTGCCGTTTCGTTTTTGGCTTTCTTTTTTCAAACCTCTCAGTAATAACCCTGTGCATGATTTTCCTATTTGCTCCGGCGTACTGGGCAGGCAAAAGGCGCGGTTTTGCTGTTTGGGGTGCAAGGTAGCGCGCTTTCCTGTTTTAGATAAAGGCGAAATGCACCAAAAGATACAGGCGTTGGCGGGCGTGTTTGCGAGCAATTTGTTGGTTTGGCTCGTGCCATCCTCATATATCGGTAACAAATGTGCTGGTAACAAAACTAACCCGCCTTGCGCGTGGCCTTCAACCTCAGGTAAAGGCAGCCAATACAAGTTTGGCCATTGCTCATGGCTCTGCCATTTTTCTACGATCACTTGTGCGCCAATACTATTCAGCCATTGGTGAATCGGGCAGCCTGGGTGTGCTTGTTTAACGCGTTGTAACTGAAAAGTCAGCCAGCGGGTTAAGCGTTCGGCGGCATTATCGCACTGGCTTAATGCTGGGTAGAGGGTAAATGCGCTATGCCCAACCAGTAAAGCGACCACCTGCTGTATCCATTCTCTATCCCAATCGTTAGCACTTGCCCATAACACGTCACTTATCACCTTGTTGGTTTTTCATGCCATCTATTTTCAGTCGTCGGGTGCAGACACGGTGGTGAAATAGATGAAAGAAATGACCATCAAACTAACCAGTCAAATCGGTTTTTTATGATGACCTGTGCGCGGAACTGTTTGATATACATAGTCCAATACGGTGCTGTTTGGCGGCATTCAACTAATGCAAAAAAATCGAGACGCCAAACGATCGTTTGCATTCTGGGTTTAAAAAATCAAACGGTTTGTACTTTGATGCCGAGGTTGGTTTAGGGTACAAAAAGTGCCAAACCTTGCTTTGATCCAGTAATGGCAAGGCCTACCAGCGTTGGATTTCAATCGAGAAGCCAAACAGTAAATGGGCTAATTTCCCTGTTTGGCGTTTCGATCCAAAAGCCAAACGGATAGTGGTTTTGGCGTATGGGTATAAAGGCATGGGGAAGTGTTTAATGAAGTGCTGCTGTTTATTTTGGCTTGGTATTTGATGAAGAGATGTCTTCCAGCTTTAATGAAGGTTGCTTGTCACGGTTACCCTCAAAGTATTCAAGGGCGTACCCCATTGTCTTGTAGCTTTTCTCGCGTTTTTTAAACATGCGTTGCAGCATAGGGAGGGCGCAGTCCACATAGTCGTGAATGGTGACTTGTGTTTTTCCTTCCGATTCACGATGAATACGACCGGCATATTGAGCCAATGTGCCTTTCCATGCGATGGGCATGGCCAAAAGCAAGGTATCCAGTCTTGGCAGGTCAAACCCTTCGCCCACATATTTTCCTGTTGCGACGACGACTTGAGCCGATTGCAGATGATTGTCAGCGTTCTTGCGTTCCGCAGCTTTCATGGCGCCTTTGAGTACGACAGTGCTCATACCCATCTCGGTAAGTCGTGAGTGTATGTACTCTGCGTGCTCTCTACGCTCTGTAAGGACTAACGGGTGTCCGCCATTTTGAACACACTGAGAGGCGTCTGAGACAATTTTTGACGTGCGCTGCTCATTATCGACGAGCCAGCGGTAGGCATCGCTTATTTTTGGGCGCTCATCTGTTTTTATTAGCTCAGCTGGCGGTATATCGTAGAGCTGATGAATCATCACGGTTTGAGTAAATTGCTCATCAGGGCTTTGTTTCACTTTGCAGCGAATGGGCCCTGCCGCCATAAAAATGATTTTTTGATGACCATCTTGTCGTTCTGGTGTTGCTGTTAGGCCCAATACATACTTTGCTCTTACCTCGTTGAGTACCATTTCAAACCTTGGCGCAGATAGATGGTGGCATTCATCAACAATAATGTGGCCGTAGTCTTGGATGAGAGGCGTGATGGAATTGTCTTTTTTATTGACCAAGCTTTGGTAGGTGGCAATGTCGATAATGCCACTCGGCTTTCTTTTGCCTCCGCCTATACTGCCAATGGTTACTTCGGGTAGGAACGTGCGTAATCGCTCTTGCCATTGTTCGAGCAGTTGTCGGCTATGAACCAGTATTAGGGTATTTACTTTGCGTTTTACGATCATGCCAATGGCAGTAACCGTTTTTCCAAATGCAGTCGGCGCATGCAAAATACCGAAGTCGTGTTTAGTTATTGCGGCCACTGCGTCACGCTGGTTTTTTCGCAAAGTGAACTCAGGGGTAAGTTTTAATAATGGTTTGCCGGTTTCACGCTTATCGTCAAACAGTGGCGAAATATTGTGCTCTTGTAGCAAAGCAATCGCGTCATCGAGACAGCCACGCGGTAGTGCTAGGTAACCGTTTTCAATACGAGCACAGGAAATAAACCTTGGAATGCCATGGGTTGAAAAGCGCAACGCTTGTGTTTTAAAAAACACAGGATTAGAAAAACTCGCTAATCGCTTTAGTCCTGCCAGTAGTGGTCCAGGTAACTCGCTCATCAAAAAGTAGATATGGTTGGCCAAGGTAATGGTCACGTTTTTCGGCAAAGACTCTAATTTTATTGGTGCGGCTTTGGTTGTGATTTCCCAAGGTGGGCGGTTATCTGTTAGCCCTTGTTCGGACAGTAATAGGGTGTTGGGTGAAATAGTTGTTATGAGTTGATCAATACTCGATTGCGTGAGCGTTTTAAGATCTGCAAGGTGCCGCCATTGATCGTCAATCGCATTCAGGTCACTGTCAACAAAGCAACTGCGGCCTGAAAGGCGGGCCTCCTTTTGAAGTGGTAGCGCAATGAGATTGCCAAACCCGCCTTCCGGAAGGACATCTTGGTTAGGAAAGAGCCTGTCATAGGAGTCAAACGATAGATTTGGAAATATTTCCATGGCTTTATCAAGTAAAGCGAAACCCAGTGCCCGAGCTTGGTTCGCTGGGATATTGGTTTCAAAAAAGATCCATAAGTGCGCCCCGTTGCCAGAACGCGAGATTTCTATCGCGTGGGGAATATCAAACGCTTGGCACGCTTTAGACATTGCTTTGACTTCTTCTTGCCAACAGCCTTTGTCAAAATCGGCGGCTAACAAATAGCACGAATTATCTCTCAGTAAGGGATACAGCCCCACCACTTGTTGACCGGCAAGGTGCCTGTAAATAATGTGCTCGTTTAATTCGCTAAACTTTCGGTGTGAACAGTCTTGGCATTTAATGCGGGGCTTGTTGCATAGTCCGCTTACCCACTCATTATCACAGGCTACGGAATAGCCACTGCGGCCCTGTTGGTTTTGCCAACGATTGGCAAAGATATCCTCTCTTCCACGAAATCGTTGTCTGAATAGGGCGACTTTTTGTGCTGGCGTGAATGTCTGTACTGAACGCTCGTTTTGAGCGCTACGCAAGGCTTCTCTTAATGCGAGAAGCTGCTGCTTTTCGTTTTCAAGCTCAGCTAGCCTGTTATCAATAGCAGAAATGTTTGGGTAGTGAGCGTCATTCATGACAACATAATTTTTATGCGCAGCGCTATGAAGCGCGAACTTGCGGCGGTTTGATGAGCGACTCTGCTGGAATACCTAGCCCTTCATGAAGTTTCCAAATCATTTTTAGCGTGAGTGATCGCTTATGGTTTAGGATTTCATAAACACGATTGCTTTTACCTATCATGGGTTCAAGATCTTTAACGGTTAAGCCTTTGCGCTCCATCTCAAACTTTATTGCCTCAACAGGGTCTGGCAAATCCATTGGAAAATGCTTTGCTTCGTAGGCCTCGACTAACGTAACCAAAATGTCCAGCTTTTCGCCTTCAATGGTATCTGGCTCCGCCATCATTAGGTTTTCGATGTCGTTTAATGCCGCGCGGTAGTCGGCATCTGTTTTAATAGGTCTGATGTCCATTATATTTACCTCTTGTTACTACCTTTTGGCTTTAAATCGTTTGCACATCAATTTTTTATTCGGCTCGTCCATGAGCCTTACCCTTCGGGCTCGCGTTGCTCATGAAAATTCGTTCCCGACGAATTTTTCGTATTGTGCATGGTTGCCGATAAAACGTATGTAAACCACCTTGTAGGCATAATTGATCCAAACAACTAACCGGTATTTATTACCGGCAATGTTAAACACGACACGCCCATCTTTGAGGATGCTGGCATTTCTAAAGTCCTGTTTCACATCCGACGGTGATCCCCAATCAGCATTTAATGCATGCCTATACCACGCTAACGTTGGCTCTTTCGCGTCAATGTATTCTGGGCTGTCTTCCCAAAATGTTTTTAAGGTTGATAGTGCGATAATTCTCATAAACAGATGTTAGTCCCATATTGGGACTTTTGCAAGTTTGGCATTTTGATGCGGTTAGGAGTTCTTACCGCATCCCCAATTGCCCCATTCCTTGGGGCGGTTCAAATCCCTCTTATTCACCCTCTAAAGCTCGGCATATCAAGTGTTGCCCCATTGTCCCAACTGCCCACGGTAAGTGAGCAAATGGCTTGCTAGTTTCGCCTGATGGGCCTTTTCGGCATGCGGCTGCGTTTGCCATCGAAGAAGGCCAATACTCTGAACCAATAGAGAGATTCTTCATAACCTAGGCTGTACGTTGGGCGTGCAGGCGAGATGAGCCCCAGTTTGCGTCCTAGGCTGACAATCACGTAGAACGTGAGTTTTAGCGTCAGCCAAGGAGCGAGTACCACGAGTACCATCAGGCAATACCGAGTAAGTGCGTAGCCTATACCATAAGGCTGTTCGAGTAAGGCAATGCCAATACACCAACCAAGGCCTGCCAGCATGGCTATTGGAAAGGTAATGGAGGCGAGTCGCATCATCAGTTGCATGTTAACGCCCTCCTGTGTTGTGCTGTGAAGGGTGCTCAAAGTTCACCAGTGGTTCGATCACATCAGCCACTGTTTGATGGGCAATACGGCGCTCTTCAAAGTAGTCGTGGCGGTCGTAGATGCCCTCAACGCCTTTTAGCTTATGGTTAAGACAGCGTTCGGCCACGTTGCCTGCGATGCCTAAAGAGGCGGCAAGGCTGCGAAAGGTGCGGCGTAAATCGTGTACGGTGAAGTGTTCAAGCTTGCCCATTTTATTGGGTGGTTGCTTTTTCCGGCCTGGTTCTCGACCAAAGAGTTTAGAAATGGCACGGTTCAGCGTATCTGGCCCCATATGCGGACGATGGCTTGCTCGTCTGGCTGGAAAAACATAAGGCGAGCCACAAGCGCGGATTTGCAGCTCGTTAAACCAAGCAATGGCTTGGCGCGGTAAAGGGATGCTAATTGGCACGCCAGTTTTACTGCGTTCTTTGGGTAGGTCCCATACGCCTGTGGTTAAATCCATTTCACGCCACATGGCTTCGCACAATTCGCTTTTGCGCACGCCCAATACCAAGAACAGGCAGCAAGTGAGGTAGTTGTCGCGGCCAAAGCTATTGATATGGGTATGAAATACGCTAAAGGCGTAGTGAATTTCCTCTTTGCTGAGCATCCTGTCTTTACTGGACTCCACGCCACCGGCATCGTCTACGGTAAATGCTGCGGCTGGGTTGTTCAGCGTTAAGTCGAGCTTTATCGCATGCCGAAACAGCTGCTTCATGTACATCAAGGTATCGTTGGCAATGGTAGGGCGGTTACTTTCTCGAATGCGCTCTAATACTTCGCGTACGTCACGTGCAGTCACCTCAGCAATACACTTAATGCCAATGACTGGGCTTATGTCTTTGGTGTAAACCCGATACGGAATCTTGGGATGCTTAAGTCGTCGACTAAGATCGGTTCGATACCAGTCATGGAACAGTTGATCCACGGTTTCAATGTCAGGTAACTCGATTTTCTGTTTTTCCAGAAGAGGATCTATGCCGTCACGTACTTCCTTTCGAAAGTATGCAGCGGCAATTCTGGCGTCTGCCAACGACATTAAAGGAAATTGCCCCAAGGTTGCTTCTCGTCTTCCTTTGGCTGTGGTGTAGCGGATCATCCAATAAGGCGAGCCCTGTTTGCGGACGCAAAAGTATAGCCCTTCACCATCTGAATATTTTTTTGGGTCGGCTTTGCTGTATGCAAAAACCTGTTTTGCTGTGAGTTTTCCCATGTTTACTCCATAGTTGCTGAAATAATGGAGGGGGCAATAATGGCTGCCCACCACCGATTTGCTTATTGAATCAGCAGCTAACCTGTTGTGGTGGCGAGTTAAATGCGAAAATTGGGTAACTTACTGCCCACCAATTTGCTCACCGCAAAATGCTTATTGAGCAAAAATGAGGGGACTGCCCACCATTCTGCCCACCACTAAACAGGTAGTTGGTAACGGACATCTGCAAACCAATTTGGACGGGAAAAATAAAAAAGCCCTGTATTTACAAGCAAATAACAGGGCTTCTAAGACATTCTTGGACGGGTAAAAAAACTATTCGATATTTTGTATTTGCTCTCTCATCTGTTCAATCAGCACTTTTAACTCCACCGCGGCATTGGTGATGTCAGCGTTGATTGATTTTGACCCTAAGGTGTTGGCTTCGCGGTTAAATTCTTGCATCATAAAATCTAAACGTCGGCCTTGAGCGCCGCCTTTTTTCAAAATGCTGCGGGTTTCTTTTACATGGCTGTATAAGCGGTCGATTTCTTCATCTACATCCATTTTTTGTGCCAGTAGCACTAGCTCTTGCTCAACTCGGGTCGACTCTAGCTCTACCTTGGCATCAGCAAATTTGTCGGTAATGCGCTTGCGTTGCCATTGAATAATTTCTGGCATCTGGCTTTTGACTAGCTCGGCTTGGGTAACAATAGCATCAAGTCGTTGCTCTATGAGGGCTTTCATGTTGGCACCTTCATCGGCGCGGGCCGCAATAAAGTCTTGCAGCGCTTGCTCAAAGCCGGTCATTATTTCTGCTTGAATGGCATTGATGTCGGCTTCTTCTGCTTCCATCACCCCTGGCCAGCGCATGATTTCTAGCGGGTTAATTTGGCTATTAAGGGTTTGCTCATTGATCCAATTGGCGTGTTTTAGCAAATTTTCTGCCAGCGCGGTATTCATGGATAAATTGCTTTTTTCACCCGGGTTGGCATTAAAGCGTAAATTACACTCTACTTTGCCGCGATTTAATTGTTTGCGAAAACGCTCGCGTAAAAGCGGCTCTATACTGCGAAATTGCTCAGGCAGACGAAAATAGGTTTCGAGGAAACGTTGATTTACACTGCGAATTTCCCATACGGCATTGCCCCATTCACCTTTAATTTCATGGCGAGCAAACGCTGTCATACTATGTATCATTGAATTTCCTATCTTGTCTAAATGGGTTATTAGTTGCGATTATGCCCCAGCGAAAATCTGCTGGCTACTGCTATCCGTGTTGGCATCGCAATTTATCTGCATTGGCTTTAGGGTTAACTGTTGCTTTTTTGCCAGCGAGTTTTTATGTGCTCGGCAACACGAAAAGCATTGGCATAAATGGTAAAAGTATAAGGCACACTGCCGCCTGTAGGCATAAATGACGCATCAGTAATAAATAAGTTTTCTACCTCATGGGCCTGACAATTTTTATTTAATACTGAACTAGCGGGGTCGTCACCAAATCGGCAGCCGCCGGCCATTAAATTTGAAGCGGGCGCGCTACTGATAGATGATGAGACATTACTAGCGCCCATTTCATGTAATAGTTTTTCCGCTTTTTCAGCTAAATATTCGCCCACAGCGAGGTCGTGTTGATGAGCACCAATGCGAATTTTTGCCACCGGATCGCCCCACTTGTCGGTCACCGTTTCATCTAAGCTAACAAAGCAGTCATCTGTTGGTAGCCAGTCATTAAACACTTCAAAACGCAAGGTTTTATAGGTTGTAAACTCGGTTTTCATGGCTTGCTTTAACGCCTCACCCCAAACCAGTTGCTCGCTGCCCTGCTCATCAATTTGCCACTTGGTACTTTGCGCACGCGCGATCGGGTTTTGATAGAACAAAAAGTCTATGGTGCCGCCTTTGGCTTTGCCATTGCGGTGAGTGCCGGTAAAGGCTTTATCGTCAATCTGATACCAGTCTTGCAAGGCGCGATTGATAAACGGCCCTACTTGCTTTAGTTGTGCTTGTTTTTCCGCACTTAAGTCTTGATAAAAGAAGTCGCCACGCCCAATACCCCCACCACTAAAAATTAAATTTTTACCCACTTGCCCTGAGTTGTTGGCAAGACCATTGGGAAACTTTTCTCCTTTCGAGGCTAACAATAATCGTGAGGTTTCTACCGCTTGACAGGCCAGCACATAATATTTCGCGCTGGCCATTTGTTTACGACCCGCCTTATCGTAATAGCGCACCCCTAAGATATTGCCTTGCTTATCTGTGTCGACTTTATAGGCTTTAGCATGGGCTAATATGGTGCAATTACCGGTTGCCACGGCGTGATTAAGTAGCGCGGCTCGGCCACTACCTTTAGCGCCTGACGAGCAGCCATAACTGCTGCAATAGCCAGAATATTCACAGCTATTTCGGCCCATGGCTGGCTGCGATAAAATCGCCCGTGGCACAGGCACTGTGTGATAACCAAGTTTTTCAGCGCTGCTGTCTATCCAGGCAGCTATGCCATGCTCGGCAACGGGCGGATAAGGAAAGTCGGTGGAACGCGGCTCTTGCTGCGGGTGTGCGCTAACCCGTCCTGATACACCCACCACTTGCTCTACCAAGGCATAATAAGGCTCAAGTTCGTCATAGCTCAATGGCCAATCAACTACATTTGCCCCTTCAATTGCGCCAAATTCTGATTTTAAACGAAAGTCTATCGGTTTTAAGCGATGAAAGTAGCCACTCATAAAGTTAGATGAGCCGCCAACGACGTTACCATTCCAGAAGCTCCAACCCGACTCGCTAGTAGCCTCGCCGTGCCAATAACTTTCGCCACTGTCGGTTTCATACTCTTCTTCAATGACGTGTTGCTCATCTTCTAGTTTTGGATTGTAGGCATCGCGCAGGCTGATCGCTAACTCGTCTTTATAAAACTCTTTTTCCGTCAGCCAAGGGCCTTTCTCTAGTACTAATACTTTCGCGCCCGCATTCGCTAAGGTGTAAGCCACAGGTGATGCGCCAGCGCCACTGCCCACTATGCAAATATCATATTTCATGCTTTTCGAGTTCCTGTTTGCTTGCGGGTATATTGCTGGTGACTGAGCACGGCTGTGGCATCGCTTTGCTTACTCGTTTTTTTATCGCCTAAGGTGCTTGTTGTTTGACCGGGTAATTCATAATAGCGTTTACCTATCGGTGGTAACGGAAAACCTGCTTGGTGCTCTAACCACTGCCAACCGATTCCGTTTGGGTTACCGCCATAGCTTGGTGGCGTCAGCATGGCTTCAAAAATATAACCGACTAAGTTACTAAGCCAGTTCTCACCGGCTCGTGATTGACTAATAGCTTTGAGCATCTGCTCTTTTTCAGTAATGGCTAATTCAACAAAGTCTTTGTGTTTCTGGCTTTGCGTAAAGCCATTGAGCCAGCCAACGCCTTGATAAATAAACGCTGTTTCAGCGGCATCGGTAGGTTGCTGATATACGACATTGAATAAATACTGTGTCGCTTTAATATCTTCAGCACTGGGCCCTGTTGCTGATACTGGCAATAAATGCTTAAGCACGCTATCTAAGGTTAACCAAGGGTTTGATTGCATGGCTGTTTGAAATTTACCTTCAAGCGTTGCTGACCAACTTTGCCTTGGCATTGCCGCCACCATAGTCGCACCAGCGGCTGACTTTAACAGTTTGCGCCGTGAAAGCTTGGTTTTTAACCACTGGGGTGTGATAAAACTGCCGTTCATAAAGGCATTAGTGTTTGGCGCTAAAGTCATTGCGATTGTCCTTGTTATTGCGCATTTTCCATTGCGCTAAAAATGCTAACCAATGCTCTACAGAGTACTCTAAATTGTCCAGTAATTCTGCGGTATCTTTTGATAATAATAACTGCCCGCTATTTGTCGAAACATACATATGAGGGTAACCTAGCACCGGCGGCAACGACGCCATAAAGGCCTGATTATCATTGCTGTCACTGACATTAATTTTTAGCAGTACATAATTATCATGCAAAGCTTGGTAAACCTTGGGGTGCTTTTCGAGAAAGGCATCCATTTTATGACACCAAGTACACCAATTACCGCCTATTTCAATTAAGACATTACGCTGCGTTTGCTGGGCTAACGCTATCGCAGCTTGCGCATCTTTAAAGGGGTCGCGTGTGTCGTCATATACTTGGCTGTAAGCTGGTAGCCTATGTTGTAACGTTGGTGCTAATGACTGAGCGTTGGCCGTGTTAAGCAGTAATAAATTGAGCAACAATAAAAAACTAAACCGCTGAGATTGCATAAATTTTCTCTATATTGCTAACATTTTTGGTTAGCGAGTAATAATGATTAAGTACAATGACCTTAGAATAATTAACTATATTTCAAATTACTTGCTTGGTCATTATGTCAAATTGACAGATGAAGCATTATAATGCGCAACATTAAATCATTTATAGGAATTTCACCATGCGTCCAAGCGGCAGAACTTTAGGGCAAATTCGCCCTGTAACCATCACTCGTCAATACACAGCACATGCAGAAGGCTCAGTACTTATTGAGTTTGGTGAAACTAAAGTAATTTGCACCGCTAGCGTTGAATTAGGTGTACCGCGCTTTTTAAAAGGACAAGGCAAAGGTTGGATCACGGCCGAATACGGCATGTTACCACGTTCAACTCATACCCGTATGCGCCGCGAAGCTGCAAGCGGTAAACAAAGCGGTCGCACCTTAGAAATTTCTCGCTTAATCGCTCGTTCATTGCGCGCAGCCGTTGATTTAAACGCCCTCGGCGAAAACACCATTACCCTCGACTGTGATGTTATTCAAGCCGATGGCGGCACGCGCACCGCGTCAATTACTGGCGCTTGTGTTGCACTAGTTGACGCGTTAAACCAAATGCGCGCTAAAGGTATTATTACCACTAACCCGCTTAAGCACATGATAGCCGCGGTTTCCGTGGGCATGTACCAAGGTGAAGCGGTTGCGGATTTAGATTATCCGGAAGACTCTGCCGCCGATACCGATATGAACGTGGTGATGACTGAAACCGGTAAATTAATCGAAGTACAAGGCACAGCAGAAGAAGAGCCGTTTAGCTTTGACGAAATGCAAGCCATGCTAGTGTTGGCAAAAAACAGCATTAACGAACTATTTGATATTCAAAAAACCGCTTTAAGTTAAGCCTGTAGGAACTGATCATGAAAGATTATCAACGCGAATTTATTGAGTTTGCCTTAGCAAAACAAGTGTTACGATTTGGCGAGTTTACCTTAAAGTCTGGCCGTACTAGCCCTTATTTTTTCAATGCCGGTTTGTTTAATACCGGTGGCGATTTAGCTCGCCTTGGACGCTTTTATGCCGCCGCATTACAAGACTCAAAAATCGACTATAACTTATTATTTGGTCCTGCTTATAAAGGTATTCCTATTGCCACTACAACCGCAGTAGCGCTTGCCGACAGCTATAACATTGACATGCCGTACTGTTTTAATCGTAAAGAAGCGAAAAAGCACGGTGAAGGTGGTAATTTAGTTGGCTCTGCCCTTAAAGGTAAAGTTATGCTTGTCGATGATGTCATCACTGCAGGCACCGCGATTCGAGAATCAATGGAAATCATTCAAGCCCATGGCGCGGAATTATCTGGGGTATTAATTGCCCTCGACCGACAAGAAAAAGGTCGAGCTGAACTTTCTGCCATTCAAGAAGTTGAGCGTGACTTTAATACTCAGGTGATATCGATTGTCACCTTAGCTGATTTAATTAGCTACCTTGAAGAAAAGCCAGCGATGGCGGATAGCTTAGCAAGCATTAAAAAGTATCGCCAAGACTATGGTATTTAATGTCTTTATTCATCAATTCGCCATGCGAAAATAAGCAAAAAGCCTGCACATTGCAGGCTTTTTGTTAATTCAACGGGCCATTGTACAGTTAAGCCATAATTTTAAATTGATAATTTAACGGTTTTTCATAGGCTTGATTGATATTGGCATAAAACTGTTCAATGCGGCTTGCTCTAGCATCTATCGCCTGTGGTCGACGCGCTAGTACCTGCTCTTGTGCCGATAATGTTTGTTCAACCAAGGTGTCAAAAGCGACACTTTGCGCTTGGCTTTCTGTTTGCTGTTGGGCAAAAACATCATTAGGCTTTATCAAGCCAACAAAGTCAGCTTTCGCATAGGGGTCGTCTAAGGTTTCAATTGACAACTCAGACTGAGCTTGCGCAATAAGTTTCGCTGCTGATGCCGCAATGCGCGTATCTTGAATCGACGGATTAGCAGGAGCCAATGCCGCGGCATGAATTTTCTGCATTTTGGCGATAGTGGCCTTAGGATCGCCATCAACTGGCGCTAAATCAACCGACACTTCACCAGAAACTGCATATTTATTGCCATCTGGGCCAAGGGTAAAGGTATAGCTAGGTGCGCCCGTATGTGCGCCACCTACCGCGGCATGCGCCAATTCATGTGAACGAACTTCTTGATCGCGCCGTTTTAAGCTTTTTAGCTCTTGTTGCTCAACAAAAATTTGCTGTTCTGTTTTATCCGCTTGTTCTTTATCTTGCTCGCTGTCATTAGCACGATTATTTTGTGCTGAATCTTGCTCGTTTTGCTGGTTACCGTCGCTATCTTCGCCAATCACATCTTGGGCAAGCTCGGCTTGCTTACGCAAACTGGCAAAATCTAACGATTGATTATGTTGAGCAGGTGTGCGCGCTCGTTCTTTGTCTGACGCCACACCTTTTTCCGCCGCAGCCGGCAGTAATGGCTCTGTTTTGCTGATAACTTCTCGTTGTTGATTTTCACGACGCAAGCTATCTGTCTGTAGATTAACAGCCGTTGGTATTGGCAGTAGCGAGCTTTGCGGCGTAATATTCATCGACTTTAAACACGCACATCAATTAAGGTGCCAAGGTTTTCATCCGCAGACTCAACCACCTTGGCTGACGCTTTGGCTTGAAATTCAGCAACGCGTAAATCCACCACCGACTGACTCAGGCTAACAGACTCGTTATCAGCTTGGTTACTGTTTATGCTAATATTTTCTTGTGTATTAGCCGCCACTTCAGGCCTAGTGCTTACACTCGTTGCGATATTTTCAGCCGCTTTGCTAGCGTCTGCACTCGCTTTTTGAAAGCCCTGTACGCCGACGTTAAAGGCTGATTGAATTTCCATCGTCTGCTCCTAAATATATTTTTAAACCATAATATATTTCTTAAAACCCTGTGTTCAATTATCAACCAAATTAGCGAAAAAGTAAACTAAGATGCAGTTCCAAACTGCTTGGCTATCCAGTCTTCTAGCACAGTTAAAAACTCTTGCTGGTGAGAAATAAATGGTGCGTGCGACGCCTGCTTAAATAAGTAACTTTGGCTTTGCGGGGCTAAGGCGGTGATCAAAGGGATCACTTGCTTAGGCACTAAGCTGTCTTGCTGACCATAAAGTCTTAAGAAAGGCCGTTGAATAGTAGACAGTTGCTCAGACAACTGGGCAGTGGCGAGTATTTGTAATGCAGCGTCTAGTACTTGCCGTTGAGGCTGTTGGCGCTGCATTACCAAGTCTCGAATACATTTAACATCTTGACGAATACTCGGGCTGCCTAATGCTTGAATTTTTAGAAAATTACTGATGGTCTTCTCGGTATCTTCGGCCAGTTGCTGATGAAACATTGCTAGCACGTCGGCTTTAATGCCCGGCCAATTATCACGCGCCATAAATTGTGGCGAGCTCGCCACAGTCACTAAGCCCAGCACCTGCTCAGGTTGTGTAATGGCAATTTGACTCGCCACTAGACCGCCTAACGACCAGCCAACATAAAGTGCAGGCTTTGCCACCGCTTTCGTGACCTGCTGTGCGAGCTCAGCCAGTGTGTAGGCTTGTATTGAATAGGCATGATTATCACCAAAGCCCGGTAAATCAACGGTGATCACTTGAAACTTATCGACTAGCTGCAACAAACATGGTTGCCACACTGCAGAATTAAGTCCCCAACCATGAATAAATACGATAGCTAAACCTTGACCTTGGCTCGCTATTTTTAATCTTTCTGCCATGCTTAATATGCTCTGAAACGGATGAGCGGCTAGTTTAACGAAAGGATGCTATAAATGGAATTTGCCAGTAGCTTTATCACCACAAGCGCTGCCAAGCTGCAACATGGGCTGTGGTTAGCGCTTAATTATTGCAAACTGAAAGTGAGCTGTTGTATTTTGTGTACTAATCGCTGTCAAGTACAGCCCTTGCTTTGTCAATATTGTCAGGCTGACCTTGCCTATTTTAAACACCCTGTTGTTCCTTATAACTTGCTGTCTTGGCCAGCGGTCGCCCAACTTATCAAACAGCCTCATTTTGATCAGCTCATTGCGATCGCACCTTATGTCTGGCCGTTTAAGCAATGGATCAGCTTATTAAAGTATCAGCATCAAACCGAATTAGCTGGCTTGCTAAGCCATTTGTTAGTTAAACACTGGCAAGACTACCTGAAACACGATAACCCCCTAATAAACAGCCATAATTCGCTTGTATTATCCGTGCCTTTGCATATTCGAAAATGGCAAGTTCGGGGCTTTAATCAAGCGCATTTAATTGCCAAACAGTTTGCCAAGGCCAGCAATTATCGCTATCAGCATGACGTTATTATCCGTGCAAAATACACTGAAAACCAGGTTGGAAAATCGGGTGTGGCGCGCCGCAAAAACTTAAAAAATGCCTTTGAACTTAATTTAACGCCTACCCCGCCGCCACATGTCATTCTCATTGATGATGTGGTTACCACAGGCACCACCGCCAATGAAATTTGCCAGCTACTAAAGAAACACGGTGTGCAAACTGTAACTTTACTGTGTATTTCGTTAGCGCTACCACACTAGCTAACTTGCATTAATACTAGCGACCAGCGGCGCTAAAGGCTTTGGCAAAAAATAAACTATTGGCGATGACTTTCATGCTCCCTAAAAAATAACCCCGAAACGCTAAATTATCCGTACTGGCAATCACTCGGCCTTTACCAACATTGTGCGCCACTAGCGTTGGGTTATGCGCCAAGCGATTAACTAAATTTTGATCGCTATAACCACTCAATAATGGTGCTTTTGCGTAAGATGCCACAGTAATAAAGGGAACATTAGTTTGCTCCATGATCACTGTGCTATTGCGAAATACCGGCAATGGTTGCTGAGCAAAGCCGTAAGTCAACGGGTGCGTGTGATCTAAATTAGCTTGAAAAATAGCACCAGCAATACGTTTTCTGCCCGCTAATTGCTCTTTATCACCATAGTTGAGATTTTCCGTGTCAAATAATTGATCGATATGGGCTTTGTTAACAAAATCGACATTTAATAATTCTTGCTCAGACAGCCAACGCGCGGCACGTTTTTGCGAAAATAAAACACCGCCGTTTTGGAGCCAAGTTTTTAGTTGTGCAAATGCCTTTTTGCTTAAGCTGCTATAATTGCCGTCCACCATAATAACGTGGCTATAGGCTGCTAAGTCAATGCCCGCTAAGCGTGGCATTTCTACCACAGAAACCGGTATTTCCAATAAGTTATCTAAATAGTAAAGCATTTCCCCTGCTTCATATTGCGACACGCCTTTGCCCCCCACCAGTAGCACTTTAGGTAAACTAATGGTTTGCGATGAACGGCTACCAATATCAATACCTGTTGGCGTTAAACCTGTTGTTAACGCGTGTAACGGAATTTGGCTGTCCAGTGCAAGTTGGCTTAAAACCTCCCGCCAATTTTCTAGCGTTTGCGTACCAGCGGCAACGACAATACTACCCGGATTAAAGGTTTCGATTTGACCATTAATCTCGGCTGAAAATACTTTGGTAGCAACTTTAGCGGCGATCTTGGCTTTTGTAAGCTTATACAGCAACTTAGGCGCTAGAAAATCATGCCAATGAAAAACATAAGCATAGGCGTTATTGTCAACCGCTGCGTTGCTTTTTGCTTGTGCTTGCCAAGCCTGTTTGGCCGTTTTTAATCCCCATGTTCGCCCAACTTGCGCAAACTTAATATTCATGGCTAAAGGTAAAGTCCAGCCAGAAACATCATAAAACGTATTATCAGCAAAGCTTTTTTGCTGATTAAACAACGCCTTGATCAATCGATATTGGCGCTGTGCTAAAGGAATATAATAACTCTGTTGGGCAGGAAAAACCTTGTCATGAAGCTTATAGTCCTGTGTCAGTGGATAGACCTTGATTTGATGCTGGCTGAGCTTATGCAAAAATGCCTGCATGCGGTAGTGGTCTAGACTTTCACTGACGATATAGCCTTTAAAGTTTTCATCGCTCGCTTGCTGTAAAGCCTGTTGATAAAATCGTTGACGATAAGTTTTAAATTTTGTTTGGTTTTGCCATGTGCCTTCAATGGTCGACAATGACGTTAACACTTGATTTTGAATGCCGTATTCAAAGGTTAATAATCCATTAACCGTCTGCTGCTGAAAACCGCGACTGCTAGCTTGTTCAAATAACACACCAACACCACCGTTAATATCGGGGTAAGTAGAGCCTTTGCCATAATAAAAATCATCGAAGCTTTCTTCGCTATAATACAAGCGCTGTTTTGCATCTAGCGCCTTGGCATGATAACTCGCCAATAAATGAGTTAATTCCGTGTTTTTCGCTGGTGTTAACGGATGGGTGCGGGTAGGAATACCGGGCTGAAAAAAATAGCTGCTATTAGCGCCCATTTCATGGAAGTCCCCTAGCACATTGGGCTGATATTGATGGAAAAATGCTAAACGGTTTTGGCTTTCTTGTTGCGATAGCAGTAGCCAATCTCGGTTCAAGTCAAAACCAAAGTGATTGGTTCGCCCAGTACGCCAAGGCTGATGATGCTCAATGTGGTTTGGATCAGGGTTGGCAGTCACACCACGATGAGTATCAACCCAATTAACAAACCTGTCCATGCCATCTGGGTTAACGCTAGGCTCGATAACAATTATGGTGTCCGCAAGCATTTGTTTAACCTTGGCATCTTCTGCTGCCGCTAAATGATACGCCACAACCATAGCCGCATTGGTACCGCTAATTTCATCACCATGAACACTGTAACCTAACCATACCACCACAGGGTCATTAGCTGAGGCGTCGAGATCACCACGACGGGCTAAGATCTGCTCAAGATTATTCAAGTTTTCAGGACTAGAAATGGTCAGTAACACCTGTGCGCGAAACTCAACCGTGCGTCCCATTTCAGTCATCTTAATCCGCGGTGACGCAGTCGCAAGTTCGCGCAGATACGCTAACACTTGATCGTAACGAGGATGACGCTCACCAATACCGTAACCTAAACTCGCCTCAGGCTTGGGAATGCTTTCGCTATAAGCGGCACCATCAGGCAAGTAAGTACTTACATTAGCGCTCGCTGCAGTAAATGAAATACTCACTAACAATAAAAGCGCCAAACGAACTAACGATAACAACATAAAGGCTTCCTTAATTTAATAACGGCTTAAAATAACAAATTAATACTAACTCGCCTAGCAATCTGCGCTGATTGGTCATTATTTGTCGTCAATCCGCACGGTACAAGGGCAATTGGCGAATTTATCCAACTAGCACTGGCGTCAAATGACAGAGCAGAGTAAAATAGCCATACTTGAGTAAATTAGTCGGGTATTGAAATTCAAACCCAGTAGCAAAGAGTAAAATAGTATGAATATTAATATTTCAGAAACTGCACAAGCACATTTTGTAAAACTACTTTCTCAGCAAGCTGAAGGTACCAGTATCCGCGTGTTTGTTGTTAACCCGGGCACAGCTAGCGCAGAATGTGGTGTGTCATACTGTCCAGCTGATGCCGTGGAAGCTGACGATATCGAGCTAAAATACGAACATTTTTCTGCCTACATAGATGCCGACAGTAAGCCATTTTTAGAAGAGGCTGAAATTGACTTCACCACAGATCAAATGGGCTCGCAGCTAACTTTAAAAGCACCTAATGCAAAACTGCGTAAAGTCGCGGACGATGCGCCGTTATTTGATCGCGTAGATTATTTTCTTAAAGCTGAAGTCAACCCACAACTTGCTGGCCATGGCGGTGAATGTACCCTGATGGATATTACCGAAGACGGTTATGCGGTATTACAATTTGGCGGTGGCTGTAATGGCTGTGCGCAAATTGATGTTACAGTGAAAGATGGTATTGAACGCCAGTTAATTGAAATCATGGGTGATGAAATTAAAGGCGTGCGCGATATGACCGAGCATCAGCGTGGCGAGCACTCTTATTACTAAACATATTTAAATGTCTTTATTAGAAAAGTTAGGTCAAGATCCACAGCGTAGCATGCGACGCTTTCTTTGTGGACTTGGCCTTTTTATTTTTGGGCTAGGCATGATATTCATTGGTTATTATCACAGCCACCTCTGGCAGATTATCGGTTTAGCGGTTATCGCCTTGGCAATCCTTATAGCCAGCTTTGGTTACATTGGTTTGTTCGCCAATCGTTTATACCACCTGTTAAATCGCCACAAACATTAACGCCCTTACAGAGACGTATCGCAGCTATCGCACGATAACGGCACTTACATGTTATGGCGATTACCTTGATAGTGTATTGCCAATGTTAGCCCTCGCGCCAACATAAACACTGAAAACGCCGCCCACAAGCCATGATTACCATAATCTTGCAATAACCACCAAACGGGAAAGAAACAGCCAAAAGTGGCGATTAACATACTGTTACGCATAATATCAGCCTGCATCAGGCCAACATAGACACCATCGTATAAATAACACCAGCATGCTAGCAAGGGCAATGCTATCAGCCAAAACAAATGTCGTTGTGCATAACTAACCACGCTGGTGATATCAGAGATCATAACAATAAAGTAATCGCCAAGTAGGTAAAATAACAGGCTATAGCTCACCGCAAATAAACCAGTCCATAACAAGGCAATATTGACACTGACAAAAATCGCTTGCCGATTATTTTCTCCTTTCGCTTTACCTACCATGACTTCGGCGGCATTAGCTACACCGTCTAAGCCAAAGGAGATCAACATTAAAAAGTTCATGAGTATCGCATTGGCAGCGATGACATCATCACCAAGGCGCGCACCTTGAAAGGTCATAAAAATAAAGCAAATTTCTAAACAAAGTGTGCGGATTAAAATATCGCGATTAAGCTTGAAGTAACTCAGCAATGCTGAACGTTCGAACAACTCAGTCATGAGCTGTTGCGCGGAACTAAACAAGCCAGTAAAGCGTTGCTTATAGTGACGCAATATCATTGTTAAACCGAGCAGCAGGCCACTATATTCTGCGATCAAGGTGGCGGCAGCGACACCCTTGACCTGCCAACCAAAGCCAATAACAAACAATAAATCTAGCACTAGGTTAATCAAGTTAGTGGCTATAATTAGCCACATCACCACTTTCGCTTGATGATTACCCAGCAGCCAACCTAAGATCACCAAATTGGCCAAAGCCGCAGGTAGGCCCCAAACACGAATTTCGCTGTATTGACGCGCGTAAAGCTGCACTTCACTCGAACCACCTGCCAAAGACAGCGCCACATCGATATACAAGCTTTGCAGCACAATAACTGCCAAGCCGATAGCTAACGCAACGATTATGCCACGCAATAACACTAAGTTATTTAATTGTTGATTTTGCTGACCAAAAGCTTGTGCTGATAAGCCTGTGGTAGACATGCGTAAAAAACCGCACAACCAAGTCACTGCGGTAATAATCATGGCGCCAACAGTACTACCACCAAGATAATAAGCATGCTCAAGGTGACCAATAACTGCGGTATCAATTAACCCTAACAAAGGTGCCGTGATATTTGACAATATCATGGGCAATGCCAAAATAAATAACTGCTTATGACGTTCTAAATCATTAAATTTCAAAAAAGCCGCCTTTTATTGGCAAATGAACTGTAAAATTACGCCTAAAAGCGCTATTTTAAGCAGGCGCCCAAACCCTACAAATGTTTTAGGAAGATTACCATGAAAACCTTCTTGTTGGCAGCCTTGTGTTATTGTGTTCACCTCAGTAGTTTTGCCACCGTTATCCTACAATATCATCACGTTAGCGAAACAACACCAGCCAGTACCAGTATTTCGCCGCAACAGTTTTCCAAACATATGCAATACCTAAAAGATAATAACTTTAAGGTTATTGCCTTGTCGGAATTAATGCAGGCACTTAAGCAACAACAACCTTTACCCGATAAATCTGTGGTGATCACCTTTGATGATGCTTATTTAGACATACTCACTAATGGTAAACCGATTTTAGATAAATTTGGCTATCCATTTACCATATTTATTAACCCCGGCATCGTTGAGCACAGCACTGGCCAGTATCTTTCATGGCAACAACTTAAAGCCATGGCAGACGATGGCGTTATTATTGCCAATCACGGTATGGAGCATGACTCACTCGCACGCATTCCTGAGGGCATGAGCCAACAACAGTGGCTTGCGCAAAACCGCAAATCTTTGCTAGCAGCCGAGAAAATGATTGAACAACATACTGGACAAAGTTGGCGTTATTTTGCCTACCCTTATGGTGAATACAGCCCTGAAATTCAACAGTGGGTATTAGACAATAACTTTGTTGCTTTTTCGCAGCAATCAGGTGCGGTTGGCCTTGCTACTGACCTAAGCAGCATTCCTCGTTTTCCGGCTTCTCAACCTTATGATCAAATAGCCAGCTTGCGCGATAAGCTCAACTCTTTGCCGTTTAACATTCATCTTGATGCGGAAAATCAAAAAACCATTTTTCTCCAAGGGGAATCTCGCTCGATTACCTTCAATATCGAGGTTGACGACTTTTACCCGGAACAACTAAATTGCTACATCTCTGGCTTAGGTCGCCAAAAAATTACCTGGCAAGGGGATGAAATGTTTACCATTAAATACAGCGCGCCTTTACCCACAGGCCGCGTACGCTGCAACTGTACAGCCCCTAGTATTAGTGAACCGGGGCGTTATTATTGGTATTCAAAACCATGGTTTGTATTAAAAGCCAGTGGACAGTGGTACCCACTTTAATAACCGTTTCACTACCTTAACTTAAGTGGCGCTTAATAAAGTGCCACAATTTTTGCAAAGTCACTCAGTAATTTATCTGGTTCAATTACAGGTAACTCTGCTAACGCCTGCTTAGGCTTAAATATTGCCTCTATTTTACCATCGGGGTTGATCAACACTAACGAAGCGCTATGGTCAACCAAATAATTACTGACACTAGCCCCGTGTCGGGCTAAGTCCTCTGCTTGTGCCTCAGGCTCGGTTATGGCATACATTAAGCCTAAGTTGCGCGCAAAAGGCACCAGTGCTCCATGGTCGCCGCGCAAGGCCTTAAATTCAGGATTAAAGTAAGCGATATAACTCGCTAGCTTCTCTTGGCTATCACGGGCCGGATCAACAGACACTAATAACACTTGGTTATTATCGGTAATAGCCTGTAAATCATCATAAATAAAATTTAACTCTTGTAAGGTGGTTGGGCAAACATCTGGGCAAGAGGTATAGCCAAAAAACACCCAACTCCACTTTCCAGTAAGTGCAGCATTATTAAATGGCTGGCCAAGATGATCATGCAATTGAAACGTGTCTATGTCGCGTGCTTGTTGATAATGCAGGGCAAATTCGGCTGGTGCTTTCTTGTTAAGCTGTGAAAAGAACAGCCCGCCAGCGACAAGCGCACCGAGCGCAACAATCAAGGTAATAATCTTTTGCATCAGCCAGCCACCGGTAGTAAATAGTGATCAAGTAACAAAATAATAAATAGCACCATTAAATGCACAATCGAAAACTTAAAGGTATCCATCGCTGTTTCTTTATCGGCATTAAATTTAAGTTTCCAAGCGTAGGCAAAAAAGATCAAATTTAATACCACAGCGCCAATTAAATACAGCCAATTACTCATGCCCACTAAATAGGGCAGTAAACTCACCACAAATAACAGCACGGTATAAAGCAATATTTGCGTTTTGGTAAAGTTCACGCCATGGGTAACCGGCAACATAGGAATGTTCACTTTGGCATAATCATCTTTACGGTGAATGGCGAGTGCCCAGAAATGCGGCGGCGTCCAGGTAAAAATAATCAACACCAATAATAACGCATTAGGGTGAATTTCATTGGTCATGGCAGTCCAGCCGAGTAAGGGTGGAATAGCCCCTGCTAAGCCACCAATAGTGATATTTTGCGGCGTGGCACGCTTTAAATACATGGTATAAATAAAGCTATAACCGACTAGGCCAGCCAAGGTTAACCAAGCGGTTAATGGATTAACAAAACTGTATAAAACTACAAAACCTGAAACCGCCAATGTGATGGCAAACACAGAGGCATTTCGAGCGCTTAATCGACCATTGGGCAATGGACGGTTATGCGTGCGACCCATTTCACTGTCAATACGCTCATCAACAATATGATTGATTGCCGCAGCAGCGGAGGATAGCAAGCCAATACCTAACATCGACGGCACTAACACCTGCCACGGAATAATGCCTGGCACAGATAAGCACATACCCACTAAAGCAGTTAATACCAATAACGCAACGACGCGGGGCTTAGTGATCTCGTAATAATCACGCCACATTGCCGTGCTTGCTACCCGATGACTTGCTGGTACTGTATTACTTTGTCCCATACTATGCCCCTTAAATTTTCCGCTTTAAACTATATGTCATGGTAATTAATGACAACATTAACATGGCTGCGACCACGTTGTGACTCACCGCAACACTCAGTGGCAGTGACAACCAAACATTACTGATCCCTAACGCCACTTGCACACTGAGTATAAATATGACGCTAGTGGCAACTTTTCTAAAAAAAGGTGATTGTGCTTGCCGGTAAACACTGACTGCTAACCACAATAAATATATAGTCGCAACTATCGCGCCAAAACGATGCATTACATGTATGGTTAAGCGCGATGCATGGTCAAGATGACCAAATTCATAACTGTCTTTTTCTGGCGGGATCAGATCAAAGGCGTGCTCAAAATTGATTTGCTCTGCCCATCCGGCCTGACAAATAGGTAGTTCAGTACAGGTAAGCGCAGCATAATTTGCTGCGGTCCAACCACCTAAGCCAATTTGCGCGGCTAAAATAAAAATACCAATAACCGCAAATTTCGCGTATTTCTTTAAAGCCATATCACCGCCGGGCACCCGATGATCGCGTAAACGCAAGTAGAGCAAAAACAATAAGCATAAAGTGGTAAAACCGCCAAGTAGGTGCCCCATCACCACCACAGGCATTAACTTCATGGTAACTGTCCACATACCCAGCGCCGCTTGAAATATCACCACCAGTAAAATTAATACTGGTAAGCCTACCGGCCCCCCTTGCGCGCGCTGCTTAATGGACAACAAAGCAATAGCTAAAATCAACAGGCCTAACGCCCCCGCAAAATACCTATGAATCATTTCATTCCAAGCTTTATCCGCTTCAAGCGGGCGCTCAGGAAATGCTTGTTCTGCGGCAATAATTTGCGCACTGGTATTAGGCACTTTCAGCATACCATAACAACCCGGCCAATCCGGACAGCCTAATCCGGCATGAGTAAGCCGCGTATAAGCGCCTAAGCTAACGACAATTATGGCGAGTAAAATACTCACCAACACCAATGTTTTAATATTTGCTGAGCCTCGCGTTTTCATTTAACCGATCCTTGAATATTTAAGTAGTTTTTTAAAATCGGCCAAAATCGCTTTACCAAACTGGGGTAATTCTTCGGCATTTTTCGGTGGTACATGACTTAGAATCACATTACCTAAGGGGTCAACAATAAGTACTTGTGAATGGGTTATAACAGCCTTAGCCATCGCGGGCATAGATTCAAAGCGCCATTTATTGACTTGAATTTTTTCACTTTGGGTGGCGTTTAACGCGTGTTGGGTAAGGGCCACTGGCTTAACACGCGACATCTCTTTCCCCAGAGCTATGTAGGTATTATTGACACTGACTAGCGTATTTTCACATTGCTGATCACAGTGTGTTGGCAGGGTGTAAAGTAATAGCCATTGTTGCTGAAAGTCTTTATCAGCAAGGCCAAGCTCTGCTAAGGTTAGCTCATTCGCCAGCAACTGCCCCTGATTGGTCACGCCATAATTGAACCATTGTTGTTCTAGTGCCAATTTAGCCAAGACAATTGGCAAAATAAATATTGCCAATAGCATTAACATACTACGACGCGATTTATGTAATTTAGAAGCACTCATACTCGCTAGCCTTTTCTTATTATTGTGTTGTCTTCGTCTCGCAGGTGGCGCTCATTAGCACTTGCTTTGAACGCCGCCCAAACCATTAAAATTAACCATGCACAAGCCAAACTAAACCATTGAAAGGCATACGCTCGATGTTTTTCGGGCGGCATAACAATCGGTTGCCAGTTTTTTTCAAAGCCGATTGATTCTTTTGTATCTAAGTAAACGACAAAGGGCAATAGCGGTTGAGTAATAAATGACGAAAACTTATCTAGCTCAATTTGTTGTATCCTTAACGGCCAGCTCACGTTAGTTAAGTCTTGCTCCTGCAATTGAATACCCACCTCAATTTCTCGAATATGCCCTGTGATAGTATGCTGCCCCGTTAACGGTAAAATTTCTGGTAACGCTTGGCGATCGACCGAGCCAGCAACCCAGCCTAAATTAACCAACACCGCCTGTTGGTTATGAGTCATAAATTGAAATACCCGATAGCCTAATCGACCGTTATTTAATTGATTATCGAGCAAAAATATTTTATCAGCGATAAATTCACCCGTGAGCGCAACGGGTAAGTCATTGATACCATCTTGCAGACCACTAATCGCCAATACTTGAGCTAAAGACAAGGCCTGTTGCTGACTTAATTTACTGATCCGTTGCAGCCGCTGCTCTTTTTCTAAGGCACGAGATGATTGCCAAAATCCAAGCTTGATTAATAGCGAAAATACTAGCATGGTAAAGATAACCATCGGCCAGTTTAATTGTTTTATGTGCTGTTGGAATGAAACCAAATTCATAGACTACCGCATGTTTGCTAACTAAAAACCGACTATAAAAGAGAGAGTGCTGTGTTAATAAAAGTAATTGTTGTTGGCCTTATCGCCGTTATGATTTATAACTTGTTTCGCGCCTTAATAATCATGAACAAAAATGATCCTGGCCAAGTACCGATGTCAAAATATATTGGTCGCCGCGTTATCACCTCTGTGGTCATCATTTTATTGTTACTGCTTGGCATATTAACCGGCCTGATCACACCAAACCCACGCCCCTATTAATAACAAACCTGAAAAGAACATGTGCCACTTATCACAAGTGACGCATGCTCATTAATTAGTCGCTAAATAATATAAACAAAAACAAACAGTAATACCCAAACTACATCAACAAAATGCCAGTACCAACTTGCGGCTTGAAAGGCAAAATGATTTTTCGGGGTAAAGTGGCCTTTAAAGACTCTGATCAACATCACCAACAGCATGATGGTACCTAAAGTCACATGCATACCGTGAAAGCCAGTTAATAAGTAAAAGGTATTCCCGTAAATACCACTGTCTAAATACAGTTTCATTTCATCGGCATAGCCGTGTGCATACTCTAAACCTTGGCAATAAAGAAACACACACCCTAATAACACGGTCAACCCTAACCAAAACTTTAATAAACCACGTTTTTCTTGCTCTAAAGCAACATGAGCTAAATGTGCAGTAATGGAAGACGTTAGGAGTAAAATAGTATTAATTAATGGCAAACCATACCAACCCATAGCAGTAGTTTCCGTGCCATCAGGAGTTTTAACGAGCGGCCAAGTTGCGGTAAACTCTGGCCACAAAATAGCGCCGGTTGCGGCATTATTACCCGCACCACCAAGCCAAGGCACAGCAAACGTGCGCGCATAGAGTAAAGCACCGAAAAATGCCGCAAAAAACATCACTTCTGAGAAAATAAACCAACTCATGCCCTGACGAAATGAGTTGTCCATTTGATGGCTATATTTTCCCGACATTGACTCGGTGATCACATTATTAAACCAGCCAAACATCATATAAATAATCAAGGCAATTCCAGCCAATAACACCCAACCACCACCGCTGCTGTCTGGGTTATTTAAATTAGCAACATAATTGCCGGCACCTACTGCAATTAAAAATAAAGCAATAGCGCCAACGATTGGCCACTTACTTTGTGCTGGTACATAATAACTTTCGTATTCTTTTGTGGTCATTGTTGTTCCCCTCAGTTAAGTGTAAACACTTAAGAATCAACTGCGCTTGTAATATCGTACAGCGTGTAAGATAACGTAATGGTCGAAACGTCTTCTGGTAAATCCAAGTCAACATAAAACTGCAGCCCCATTTCCACGTCTTCACTGGCGTTTAGCGGTTGATTATTAAAACAAAAGCATTCTATCTTTTGAAAATAAATCGCTGCCTGCCCCGGTGAGACTGACGGTACTGCTTGGCCAACAATGGCGTTTGCAGATTGGTTTTTTGCGTAAAACTTAACCACTTTTCGTTCGCCTGGATGCACCTTTACTTCATTAATCATGGGCTCAAACTGCCAAGGAATGCCCTTAGCGGTTCGAGTCAAAAACTGCACCGTAATAGTACGTTCGCGATCAATACTGGTCGCGTTATAACGCGCTGCTACATTAGACGTTTTACCGTTTAAGCCGGTGATATCACAAAACACGTCATATAACGGCACCATCGCAAAGCCAAAACCAAACATGGCAAACACCATCAGCATCAGTTTTTTTACTGTCTTTTTTACTGATGCGTCAGCAGCTTGTTGCTGTGTTTGCGTTGATAATGTCTTTTTGTCTGCGCCGTTAGTCATTTTTACGTCCAATTAATCAATTTTCGGTGGCGTCTCAAAGGTGTGGTATGGCGCAGGGCTTGGCACTGTCCATTCTAATCCCTCGGCACCGTCCCACGGTTTCGCCTCAGCTTTTTTACCGCCTTTAATACACTTAATCACTAATACCAAGAAAATTAATTGCGATAAGCCAAAGGCAAAGCCACCAATACTGACCCACTTGTTAAAGTCAGCGAATTGCAGAGCATAATCAGGTATCCGACGCGGCATGCCCGCTAAACCTAAAAAGTGCATGGGGAAGAATAATAAGTTCACCGACACTAATGAACACCAGAAATGCCACTTACTTAAAGTGTCGTTGTACATGTACCCTGTCCACTTAGGTAACCAATAATAAGCTCCGGCAAAAATTGAAAATAGCGCACCCGTTACCAGTACATAGTGGAAGTGTGCAACCACGAAATAGGTATCATGATATTGAAAGTCCACAGGTGTCATTGCCAACATCAAGCCAGAAAAACCACCAATGGTAAATAAAATCACAAATGCGATAGAGAATAACATCGGGGTTTCAAAACTAATGGCACCGCGCCACATGGTAGCCGCCCAGTTAAACACTTTAACCCCGGTAGGTACCGCGATTAACATGGTGCAATACATAAAGAACAACTCACCAAACAACGGCATACCGGTGGTAAACATATGGTGTGCCCAAACAATAAACGACAAGAAAGCAATTGATGCTGTCGCATAAACCATTGAGCTATAACCAAAAAGCTTTTTGCGTGAAAACGCTGGAATGGTGGTTGAGACAATACCAAAGGCCGGCAATATCATAATGTACACTTCTGGGTGACCGAAAAACCAAAAGATATGCTGGAACATAACAGGGTCACCGCCACCCGCAGCATCAAAAAAGCTAGTGCCAAAGTAGGTGTCGGTTAACACCATAGTAACGGTGCCGGCAAGCACGGGCATCACGGCAATCAATAGATACGCGGTAATGAAAAATGTCCAAACGAATAATGGCATTTTCATGTATGTCATTCCCGGGGCACGCATGTTCATGATAGTCACCACTATGTTTATCGCGCCCATAATCGACGAAATACCCATAATATGCACCGCAAAAACAAAGAACGCGGTACTACCATTGCTATAAGTGGTTGATAAAGGCGCATAGAAAGTCCAACCAAAGTTAGGTGCACCACTTTCTAAAAAGAAAGTTGATAGTAAGATGGCGAATGCGAAGGGTAAAATCCAAAAACTCCAGTTATTTAACCTTGGCAATGCCATATCAGGCGCCCCGACCATCATAGGTAGCATCCAGTTAGCTAAGCCGGTAAATGCGGGCATAATGGCGCCAAATACCATAATAAGGCCATGGACTGTGGTCATTTGATTGAAAAAGTCAGGTTCAACTATCTGTAAACCGGGCTGAAACAACTCAGCACGGATCACCAGCGCCATCACGCCACCGGTTAAAAACATGATAAATGAGAACCATAAATACATAGAGCCTATATCTTTATGGTTGGTGGTGTATAACCAGCGCTTAAGGCCAGTCATTTTATGATCATGATGGCCATCGTCATGTGCGTCTTGCGTTGATTGCTCATTAATTACATTGCTTGTCATTTTAACGCCTCCCTACTTCGCGCTAGCAGCAACATCTGCTGGCTGGACTAAATCACCGGTATTGTTGCCCCAAGCATTACGCTCGTAAGTAACAACGGCTGCAATTTGCGTTTTTGTCAATTGGCTGCCAAAGGCTGCCATGGCGGGATTTTTCTTACTGCCATTGAGCACCATATCGATATGAGCAGTAACATCACCGGTGACCATTGCACTGCCTTTCAGTGCTGGGAACACCGGCGCCATACCTTCACCACTCGCTTGGTGACAGGCAGCGCACGCGCTCATATAAACTTGCTCACCCATGCTCATTAATTCAGCTTGGCTATATACTTTCGACAAATCTTCTGCGGGCTTTTCTTCACTAATCTCTGTTTTCACTTCAGTGATGCTAGTGGCTGCCGCCTTAAGACCATCTGAAACCTCGCCTCCTACAGCCGCTTTGACATCAGCTGCTTGAATCGCATCTCCGGTATTATTACCCCAAGCATTTCGTTCATAGGTAACAACCGCGGCAATTTCTTTTAAGCTCAGCTGCTTGCCATAACCTTGCATACCCGTGCCAGCACGACCATTAAAAACAATGTCAATATGCTCACTCGCCGGTCCTGTGGTGGCAATGGCACTGCCTTTGAGGGCAGGAAATGCCGGTGGTAAACCTTGGCCACTAACCTGATGACACGATGCACAATAAGCGGTGTAGGTTGTTTCACCAAGTTGCATCAATTCATCCATAGAAACTGAGGCGGTTAACGAGGCGGCTTCAGCAGCAGCAGCATTCGCTTTTAGTTGCTTTTGCTCTTCTAACCAAAGCGCATAATCGGCTTCGGTTTTAACTTCAACTACAATCGGCATAAAGCCATGATCTTTACCACACAGCTCTGCACACTGGCCTCGGTAAATACCCGGTTCGTCCACTTTAGTCCAAGCTTCGTTAATAAAACCCGGGTTAGCATCTTGTTTAACCGCGAACGCAGGCACCCACCAAGCATGAATAACATCATCTGAGGTGATAACAAAGCGCACTTTTTTATTGGTAGGGATCACTAAGGGTCGGTCAACTTCTAACAGGTAATGCTCACCTTTTTCCGCCGAGCTACCATCTTGGTTTTCGTATTGCTCGCGTGGCGTAGCAAGTACGGAATAAAACTCAAGGTCTTGGTCAAAATATTTGTAATGCCATTTCCACTGTGAACCAGTGACTTGAATGGTAATATCCGAATCATCATTATTTTCCATCGCAATCAAGGTGTAAGTGGCAGGCACTGCCATTGCGATAAGGATAATAACCGGGATCGTGGTCCAAAGAATTTCAACTTTGGTGCTTTCATGGAAAGTTGCAGGTTTAACGCCTTTTGATTTACGGTGAAATACCATAGACCAGAACATAGCACCAAACACCACCACACCAATTACAGTACAAATGTAAAGCACCAACATGTGTAAATCATATACATCTCTGCTGACTTCGGTGACCCCTTTGGTCAAATTCAGTGACATATCTGCCCATACCGAACTAGACAACAAACTCCCTAGCAACAGCCAACCTAGGTTACGTCTTTTCACTCGACATCTCCTTTACCCTTTAAGGCAAAATAACGCGAATTACTGACCAAAAAATTTGCTCATGTAGGTTATTTTGCGCATACAATTATTATTATTTAACTGATGCATATTTAACTCGTTGCGCTATGCATCCTTTTGTTATTTTTGTACGTTTTCTAGACTAGAATTACTCAAATCTTGATCTGGGTCAATTTAAAAATTCAAATACAATTAAAATAAAACATAATAAATACAATAGAGTAATAACCCTAATACAGGACAAAGTACCGTTTTCAATAGGCTTATAGAAGTGTTTATTTTTTGAACTACACATTAATTCAGTGCTGAATAATAAATCAACAGACAACAAATCAGCTGTACAAAAAACAATCTAAATAGGTGTGGTAGCAGTAGAAGTGATAATTATTTTCAACTAATAACGCTTTCAAGGGAGATCGTTAATAAAAGTCAGAAAAGGCACAGATTTAATGCACTAACGTGCTAGCGAGGCTGAGTTTCTAATAGCATTCGCTATTAATATAAACCTGTATATAGAGAATAAAAATGCGCTTGCAGGCAGTAATACAAGCGCAGCTATACTTACATCCAATCGGCAGCGCGAATAACCCCAACCGCAAGCCCTTCAACATTAAAATGTTGACTGGCTAAATCCACTTTAATAGGGGCAAAATCAGCGTTTTCTGCATGCAAATACACCACATTACCTTCGCGCTTAAAACGCTTAACAGTAACATCGTCTTCAACTCGGGCGACAATAACCTGGCCATTTTGCACATCAGTGGTTTGGTGTACCGCCAGCAAGTCACCATCTAGAATACCAATATCTTTCATACTTTCGCCGTTAACGCGTAATAAGTAGTCTGCGGCGGGATGAAACAAGCTACCATCAATTTTATAGTGCTGCTCGACATGCTCTTGCGCCAATATTGGCTCGCCTGCAGCAACCCGGCCCACCAAAGGTAAACCTGCTTCTTCAACAAATTCTTCTGCTAAGCGAATACCACGCGACGTACCAGGTAGCATGTCAATATAGCCCTTTTTAGCTAACGCTTTTAAATGTTCTTCCGCGGCGTTGGCTGACTTAAAGCCAAAAAAGCTGGCAATTTCAGCGCGAGTGGGCGGCATGCCAGTTTCAGCAATTTTTTCCCTGATCAGATCGAATATCTGCTGTTGTCTGGGTGTTAAAGGGCGCATAATTAATCCTTAAAGCGACTTAGTAGCAAGCCTGTGTTTTTAAACAGTATTACTGTTATTGTATACAGGCTGTAAATAAAGGCAAGTGTTTATTCTTAAGCGCAATTTATTTGTAGGTTTGAGATTCAGTGAATTTTTTTCTAAATAGGTGAATCTCTTACGTGTTGTAGCTTGTAGACGTAAATTCTCGCTCTCTAAACAGTGCATCAGAAACAAATATAATAAATCAGATAGGCTACTGCTAAAAAGCATATCAATGGGCTATACAAAACTAAACAAGCTTTAATAGACAACCATATATTTGGATCTTTCCTGTCATCTTGTTTATCTAATTGCTTACCTGAAAAGAAGTCTAACCAATCTTTAAAGAAACCTTTATTAAAAAATAAACCGTGATCACCTTCGAAGTACCTATTTTGTATCAAGCCCGCAAATGTATTTTTGAAACCAACTTTACCAGCCATTCCCAAGCCAACAGCAGAAGCCTGACTGAGGACTAGCGCCTTATCCGAAATACCGCAATCGTTAACAATCCCTTTAATCTCATGTTTATTAATGATTTTTTGCAATTGATAGCTGGACTTTAATACACTTCCACAGAGTACAACCCGCCCTAATTTGGGACTTGTAATTAACGGGATTTTTTCTAGCGCTTTGACAGCGACAAAAGTACCAAAGCTATGAGCTACAATGTTAATTTCTGCGGTTCTATTTCTATTTGCCAGATCTTGCAGTTCAGTAATAAAGGTCTTAACTTCACGATTTCGCAGCGGTGGTATCAAAAAAGAAAAAACAGGATAGAAGTTATATTTAAATTCTATGTGCTCAAACTCACTGCCTTGCTCTTTAATATATTCATCCAATTTGCCTTGCCAACGTCCAAATGAATGTATCCCATGAATAGAGTAAATTACCTTATCTGTAGGTTTATGAATTGTTGATGTCTGCTTAGAGTGAATATATTCATTTATAGATTCTTTTATCCCATCTGCCCAAGTCATATCTATATGATCATATACATAGGAAAATACTCTTTGTTCCGTGAATAAAGAAGCTTGTTCTTCAAATAATTCTGTGTGTTTTGTCAGCCCAATAATTACGTTTGGTGTCTTATATTTATCGCCCTTTCTCTTAACATCATGCTTTATAACTTTAAGAACATTTAACCCACCAGTATCCTTTTTTTCTTCGTTAACCCTCTGTGGAATCTGGAGATCTAATATCAACACATCAAATTTAGCGTTTTCTAGAGCAGACAAAGTTTCCTGAACACTTATAGTTCTTGAAATCCCTCTCTCTGGAATATTTAATTCTTCGATTATACTTTTTACATTTTCAAATTTTGAGTCATCATCCTCGACAACTAGAACAGATATCATTCTTACTCAACACTCTCTATAAATTTTGTTAGTTCATCTTTCCAATGTTCAGATGAAGAATCCCAAGCCAATACGTCAACCAGAAATTTACTAAAATCATTCATCAGCTCACTACTCAAGTTCTCAAGAGATATTTGACTGTTATGATGTCCAAACACATCATGTTGAGTTATGACAACCGTAGGTATGAACTTTCTTCTGTGTCTCATGAATATTAAAATATCTTTACCAGCAAGGTGTTTAATATCATCCATATCATTCATATACCTTGGTAGGCTCATATCTAGTATTAAGAGTGAAAACGTTTGAGTAGTAAGTACCTCTATAGTTTCTTCTTTATTTGTTGTCAGAGTTATATCCGCTGAATTTAAATTTAGCTGTTCTAATAGCAACTCCATTATTTGATCAGCCTTTGTAGCATTGTCTTCCGCTATCAGAATTTTCATTAGTCAGACTCCTTTTTTAAAATGTTTTTATTAACAAATTCAATCTTTACTCTAAATGAATCTCCATCTGCGCATAGCTCAATTCTATTTTGTGCATTGAGATCCTGTTCAAATATTTTCTTAATTTTATAAAAGCCACTATTTTTATCTCGGCTAGCTTTATCTAGATAATTGATATCATTAACCGTGTTATTTATTTCTTGTACTTTTGCTAAATCAATATTTTTAGAAAGAGAAGATACTGTTAAGGTAGAACTCTCATTTTGCTCTTCCCAACCGATAACTAATTCACACTTTTGTTTGAACTTTCTTCTACTTACAGAGTTCTCAAACAACATAATGAAAACCCTTATGAAGCTTTTCAAATGCCTGCCATCATATATATTTGAAACAACGGTTCCTTGCTTTATTGAAACCTCAACTATTGGAAACAAATTTTGTACAAAATTTAAAGCTTCCAATATAGGCACATTGATATCAAAATGTTCGCCAGAAGACTTAACAAAATCTAACCAGCCACTAACTTCATTACTTGCACTTATTAGATCCGTTTTTGCTAGCGAAATTTTTTCATTTACTCGATATGCATTGTTCCTCAAATCGTTTGAGACGGACTTTAACTCTCTAAAATAGCTATCTACTTTCGTTGGCAATAAGTTAACTATAATGACTTTTCCCGCTTCAATTAGCTGTTCTGCTTTTCTATCCAAAGAGTTAATATTCCATTTAATAATTTCGTCAAAAGTACTTCCACTCTTTATTAAACTGAGCATGTTATTGACTTCATCTGACTCAAATGAAAATTTAAACAAAGAATCAATTGAAGATAGGTCATCTGTGCCTATCTGCATGTAACTATTTTTTATTCGAATTAAAAAGTCATTAACAGATTTAGAAAATACCTTGAAAGCATCTTGCAGCTTGCGGTAATAAACATTCGTTAAACTTGCTTTAAAACAATCTTCTATAAACTCATTGTCTAAATATTCGCCATTGACTTGCCTGCATAGTAAATCATGCTTTTCAAAAACTGATCTCAATCTCGGCACAATACCATTGTGTCTAATGTCTACATTTAGAGAATTATCCAATCCAAACATTGGGTTTAGTGTGTAAATATCTCTTATTTCTAGCATCAAAAATAATGCTAGGTTAAAAGCCTTTCTGTCTGTTCTAACAATTTTCTGATCTTTCTGTGTAACGCTTACGCTCAACTCGCTTTGAGGAGAGGATTCCTCTCTATCTAACTCTAAAACAAGCTCTTCAAAAACTGACGCATAAAGCCTTTTTGATTCAGCAAATACTTTAGACTGATCGACATGCAGCTTACCTTTCCCCAATTTTTTAACGCATGAGTTTTTCGTATACTGATGAATCATGAACTCTAATTCTTCGAGAACTTTATCTTCTTCTCCTTCTTCAGATATCAAATTTGAAAGTATATTTACACGATCTAGAATTTTCTCATTATTAGAACGATAAATATTTAATCCTTCGAGGATACTCAAATCACATATATTTCGAAGTAAAAACCTTTGTTTATAGCAGCTTGGAAGCAACTCGCTTGGGGATTTTATTCCAAATTGCATAAGGTAATCATTTAAGTACAGAGATATTACTTGGTGCTCGGTATAATCATCTTTCAGCAGCAGATATATACTAATAACAGTATCAATCGAGTCGAAATTTATATCTTCACTTTCGTTAATTTCTTTAAAGAGAAGCTCTTTCGGTAGTTTCCAGACATTTTTGGGATTTTCAAAATATGAATTACTGATATATTCGACAGTACTTTGGCAGTTACCAGATTTGATCATACTTAATGCAATCTTAGCTCTGATCTCATCTTCTAAATGTAACGGACAGTCAGTAATTTTTTTGTATAAATCCAGTGCATCGGAAAAATGATTCTCGCTAAATAACTTGTCAGCATGCCACTTTAGCTTTCGATATTCCGGTATATCTAATAAGTAAACGTCATCATTTTTACAATTAGCAATTACATAGCTAATTGACTTTTGGTTGGGAAGGTTATTTCTAAAGGGATTAAAAGTAGAGCCATTAATGTCTAAAAAGCTATACAGTGCTCTTACAAGGTTTGTATCGTGACAAATGTTACCTTTAAGCTCTACCAATTTAACAAGCGGCATAACATCAAAATGGTTAAACTGTTGAAACAACCTAGTCAAGCTTGTAAAACTTACATCACCTCTTCCAACTATGTAACTTCGCAGTTGTGAGATAGTTTTATGAATCAAACTACCTTTATTAAAACTACTGCCTCTATCAAGAGCTATTAAGGAGTTCACATAAAATTCGTAAGCATTTGCTATATTTGGCCATTTGGTTAAATAGTGTTCACACTTTCCAATTACACTTTCAAAATCTCCCATCATATAGGTATCGCAAATATCAATTATCGCTTTATCTTCCTCCTGAAGAGTCATTTCTCCACTTTGTAAGCGATTAATATTGATGAGCTTATAATCATTAATATGAGATCCTAATGATAAAAAACCTTTTACTACATCATTTTCAAAATTGCCTTTAGCCTGACAAACCATCGCCATCCTACAAAAAGCAAGGTATTTATCAATAATGCTAGCTGGAAACAGATACTCGAAAATTCCTTTAAAATCAGAATCATCAAAGTTCAACGGATCAAAACGAAATAGAAATTCAAGTGCCTTGCCTTCCGAGTTGTTCAAACCTTCTAAAATTGCTTCAAATGAATAGTCATTCCGTTCAGATGTTCTACTACTTGAAGCATTAGATAAAATTATGTCTAAATCACGCTCTTCAACTGGCCGATTACGGTTTTCAACTAGAAACTTGTATCGCTTTAACGCTTCGCTATCTTGACTGATGAAAGATAATACTGAAAGCTCAGTTTGGACTTGCCAATACGAATACCCAAATCTATCTTTAATAATTGCAAGGGCATCTAAAACTGCTTCAAAATGACCTAACAGAACATTTTTTTCTATACTCTCTTTCAATTCTAAAAATTCATTTATTTGCTTTTTAAATTGAATGATTTGTTTTATCCAAACCTCAATTTCTTGCCAGTTATTATCAAAGCTATATGAATTAATATTTCTTCTGATAAATTTAGAATAATGTACAGGGTTGCTGTACAAATAAGTTTTAAAAATAGGGTTTCGGCATTTTGTATCCAATAAATTTCGGAATGCTTCTCTATCTGTTTCTTGATTTAGCTGAATAAGAGCCAATAAACCAACATTATTCATACTTGGTTTAACGCTTCTTGAGCTTCTTTGTTTATTTTTTCTTTTTTTGGGCATCTTCAATAGCCTAAGGTTCTGTCCAAATTTAAAGTGTGTTAAGTTTAAAAATCATCGTGAGCTAATTAGTGTTTAATAGCCAACAAACTTAAACACTTAGTTTTCATATGAATAATTAGTCTTGAATGTTAATAAATGCTGAATGAGCCTCTATCAGCCTATTCAAGAATGTCATTGCGGCTTTGCTTAGCACATATTTATCCTGAGATACTTTGAATATAAGGCTTCTAGTTGTTAGGTATTCAAGTGCTTTGTCCCAATTGTCTACCCTTAGAGCCTTTAGTGAACTTGTTAGCAAATCGTCTTGCTTTAATGCATCAATATCTGATTCTTTAAGCCCAAACATAGGATCTTGCAACTGTGCTAAATCGCCCACAGTTGAATAGTACCGTCCAATAAAAAGCAAGATAGATTGAATCTTCATGGCATTGTCATCTGATTCATCGTTGTTAGCATCACGAAGGTCTTGTGTGAAGTAAAAGTCCCCTTCCTCATCAAACTTTAGGTCATACCCCATATGTTTAAAGAAAAGCGAAAAGTGCCTAATTTTGTTGAATACCAGTGTGAACAAGTCATCATCTACTAAGCAACCGTGAACATCGTCATAACGCTGCTTATTGAGCACTCGACCTTGAGAGAATAATCGGTAAATTTCAGCACTTTTGGTGTAGGGAATTTCTTCAAAGCTGTAAATAACTTCACTTTCCATTAGTTAGACTCCTGCAAGATGACAATCCTATATACATAATATTTATTTTCTTGTTGAATGAACGCCTTGTTGTTTGTCTTAATCAGACGTTTTCCATCAAGCGTCTTTTTCATGAAATGGACAACAGCATTTATAAGATCAACAAAGTGATATTCTGGTAATAAACTTTGAAGGCGGTAATGTAGGGTAGCAATTACGTCCTTTGATTCTCTTAATGAGAGCTTTTCTATCAAGTCATATATTGCCTTTGCTCTTTTTAAGCGATCTTTCGAGGTGAAAGAGACCAAAGCTTGGCCTTCTGCTTCAATATCTTCGTTTGATAGCAGTAATTGGTCTTGAATTCGATACTCAAGGTCTTTGAATATGTTGTAAAAATAAGAACTGTTGTTTTCAATTTTTAACCCTTTGGGTCTCGGAATTCGTTTCACATTTTTCATGAAAGGAACGTCATCAGCGAAAGAGTTATCTATTTTTGTGCGATTTACACGACCATCCAGAGTTTCTTCATACTTTTTCTTAAAGCGTTCAAAATGCCATTCCATCGCGTTAAATTGAGTTAAACTCTTCTGGGTCTTGCGAATAAAACCATTTATCTTATTTGAAACGTCTTTTAGTGGGTTGATGATGTTGGTAAAACTCAGTCCATAGCGAAATACTTGGTCAGAAAGCTCATGTTTTCCATGAGCATCAAATAGCAACTTTATAGAGTTGATTGTCGCTAGCAGGTTGTCTCCATCCACTAACTTTACGTCAGGATTAACAAATCGCTGAGTGGGAAGAATATGTCTTTCATATAGATGCGTTACGTCATCTAGCACTTTTTGTCTGTACTCAACAAAGTCAGTACCGTCTTTGCTCACCTCAAACGATAGTTTTTCCAAATCACTATTAATACTCTGCATTCTAACCAAGTTGCGCTTGAGCAAATCTAGTAAACTACCGAGCTTGTGAAACAACTCATCTACCAGCTCTGTATAGTCATAATCCATTGAGTTGAAACTACAGTCACCAGAAAGAAGTTTCTTTTGAATATGCCAAAAAGAAGCTAGTTCAGCTTTTAATTTTGCATCTGTTAGTTCTTGATATAGAGATGTTTCACAAAGCCTAAAAATAGAGACAACGGATTCTTGAAACATTAAGCGGCTAACGTTATCAACCTGATCTTGATCAGCAACAATATGTGACTTTGCTAAATTGTCCGTTGCATAAGCAATTTTGAAACGTTGCTGCTCTAGCTTATCTAGGTGCTTTATACTTTCTAACACCTCAAAAGCTACGGCTCCTTCACTAATGAAACGCTCATTTTGTGCGTCCATTTTTTTAATGAGATTAAACATAATGTTAGGTCGCTCTAACATTATTTTAAGCGTTTGAATGGCGCTAAATTGTTTCATTTACACCTTCCAAAAGCTCAATCTGATCATCTTCTACAAATGATTCAAAGCTGTCCTCATCGTAAAATGACTGTGGACCATCCCAAACGACTCTCGCCCTCTCAGTTGTGTATGGCTTTGCTGTTTTTAAAGCATCAACATCATAATGATTTCCGATCATGTGAACCAATTCTGCACCAGAACTATGAGTTCCAGCAGTGAAGAGATAAAAGCCACTGTCTTTGATATCTCGTAAAAGCCACTCATATTGATTCACATTGATATTTGCCGCCTCATCCATTATCACTGGAAGCTTCACCATACAACTATCAGCACGTAATTTTGCGAGTAGGATTCGTACAAGTTTCAGGTTAATCAGTGCAGTGGTAGACGTTGATTGCTGTTTCGTTTGCCAACTGTCGTGACCATCTTTCTTAACTCTATAGCTGACTTTTTTAATTACATCAGACATTACTAGCTTGTTACGCTCACCATCTTTGAAAAACGCATTGCTAAATGCCTGAAGCCTCAGATAGAACTGCTCAGAAAGAGCTTGTTCACTAAACTCGTTATAGCTCTTTTGAATTTCAGAAATGAGATTTTTAAAACGCGGGTCTACATGGATAGAGACTTCAATTTGAGTTAAGTCATTAACCGAAATACCTTCAAACGAGCGGTTAAGTTGATTCTCAAAGCGGCTAATATGCTCAAAGTTCTTTTCTAAAATATCAACATAATTACTGACACTTTCATTATGAGAGCGTGTTTTAGACTTAAGTAACTGCCATTGACCTGCAAGCTCATCATATATTTGTTTTACGTTGGTATATGCTTGATAAATGGTGCTAGGCATAGGGCTTGGACTGAAGAGGTCGTTATCTAAATCTATAAATTTATCCCTCGCGAATTCTCTCAGTCCTTCAAGTATCTGTGCTCGCAAATGATCGACCTGTTGCAAGTCATTTTGGAGCAGAGACAAATACTCTGGTGTCACAGTAACAGGATTGTTGAATGTATCTTGCTTATCTAGCTGCTTTTGAATTTTTGGGTAGGCTTGCTTAGTGCCATTAGCGCTTCCTTGAAGCGTAAATAGCTCTGTTTGCTCGTTACTGAAAGCTGCTTTCTGTTGCTGTTCAAATTCGATTTGCTCTGATAATTCAGCTTGTCGCTTCAATAGGCTTTCAATTTGGGGAGTAAACTCAGTAATCACAGCTTGGTTATCACTAAGTTGCTTATTATAGACCTTTAAAGCACTAACATTATGATTTAATTCAGATATAGCTGTTTTTTCACGCGCTATAGCCTTTAACTCTCTATCTAGTTCCTGAAGCTTCTTCTCAACAATTAAAGGGTTTTCCGAATCTTGCCTTTCAAGTGCCGATTTTTCAGAAAGATCTGCATTTATTTCTGAGACAACATTGTCTAATTCTCGCTGCAAGTCACGAGTCATCCTTGTGTTGGATTTTTTAAACTCCTGTCCCCAAAAGTTATATAAATACCCTTGGTCATTAAATAAGCCTCTAAAGTTTTCAATTGCATCTATTTCATGCTTTTCCAACTCCTTACCCGGATTTGCTAATACCAATCGCTGATTAATGGAATTAAGTAGCTCCAACGTATCGTTGGGCAATTGCTTTTGAATCGCAAATTCAGAATTTTTAATCTCTAATTCAATATTTTGTTGTGTAATTTTATTTTGAGCGACTTGAGCTTCAAGCTTTTTGATTCTTACACGTCTCGCATTTACATCTTTAAGTGATTGAATTTTATCTTGAGTATCCTTCATTTCCTCATCAAGAAGCTCTAGTACTTCCTGTTGTGACATGTTTGCATAACGACTTAGTTCAGACTCTCCCTTATCAATGTCTTTTTGAGTTTTAGAGATACTTTGCTCAGCAGTTTTAATATTTGCATTAGCAGTAAACAAACTTTGACTAATTGTCTTAACTTGTTCAGTAATAGGAGATAATTGTTGTTGAAGGTCCTTAATTTTATTTGCTGATGTAGTTACTGATTCACTTACCTGTTTTAAGTTACTGCTCAGACATAAATAAAAATCAACAAAACGACTCTCAATTTCAGACAGTTCACTATATTTGGCAAAGTTAGATTTTAGGGCCTCGAACTCTTTAGTCTTATTTTCAATATCAGTTAACTTTTGATCTTCCTGCTTAAGGGAGTCATGTGCTGCTAAAAATGACTGAATATCAAAGTTAAGCGCATCGCTCGTCTCTTTTTTCTCTGACTCAACGATGTTAGCAACCGCTTTAGCAACACCCTCATTTGATGTTTCCATATCGAAAAGCATTAAAATTAACGCTCTCAACGACTCTACGTTTTCGTCAGATGCATCATTGAGTGGAAAAAGGCTATAGCGCATTTCAGTTTCAGATAGTATGTCTCGCGCATACATCAAATCCTTCAATTTTTGAGGGTCTCTGACTGAAATACAGTGCTTATCTTTGGCCTTAATTTTAGTAAACACATCTTGAGTCGATAGCTTTTCTACTCTAGAGCCGATGTTATGTTCGTCCTCTTTCTCTACTTGCCAGAATAGATGCTGAATTTCTTGGTATGGCAAAGCAGTAAAAATACGTTCAAATGAAAGGTTCTTACCTCTATTTAGAATCTGACAGTGGGTGTATCGTTTGCCTGCGATAACTTTCTCTACTTCGATAATTAAATGCGAGTACTTGCTAGGGAAATAATGCCCAAATGACTCGTTTTTATCATATTCATAGCCATTTGAACTTTTGAAGTTAAATTTATCTTTTGCTCTATTGAAGTTGACTTCTGGCAATAGAAACAAACGAATGCAATTAAGAAGGCTAGATTTACCGACATTACCTTCGCCAAGTAAAATTGTGTGTTTATCTAACTCTATCTCTGAATAACAAAAACCAGCCGAATCAACTAGTACCAGTTTCTTTAATACAAAATTAAATTGATGTGACAATGTTTTGATTCCTTCTTATAAAGCCAACAAAGCTTCTTGTTCCATGAATGATTTTTTAGACTTAAACAAACTGTATAGCTTGCTTAAACCAAGACTGTTGGCAGTTTCTAACGCCTTTGTGTACTGTTCTTGGGTCTTCGGTTTCTTTATGAAAAATTCATTTAAATTATCTGAGCTAGGCTCCAAGAATTTAGCCTTGCTCCCTACCATATTTCGCATCGCCTTATATATTTTCAAACCACCAAAATCGTAATCAAAGAAGCATAAAATCGAGTCATACTGATTGATAAATGTATAGTTATGCTTGTTGGATATTTGATTTCCGGCACCTAAAACCAAATCTGTATTGTCAAATGATAAGGAAAGAGAAAACGCTTTGTTCATCTGAGCAAATAGTGTTTCTCTTGCGAAAAACAACTCGGAATTTTCAATAATAACCAGACGTTTTTTAGGTTGAAATCTAAGGTGTGTTTCGTCATAACTACTAATAATCGTATCGGGGTGAATATCAACGGAAGACTGATGGTACGCTAACAAGTAGCTAGTCGATGTATTTACTTTATGAGAGTCACCTAGCAACGTTGCATCAATGCGATTCTCTGGTTTAACCGTCAGTGAACGAAGTTTCTCTAATAAATGTTCACAAGAAATGGTTACAACAACAGAGCCTTTGCTCAGAAAGTTAATAGTCGCTTTTTCTTTAACTTCCTCTCGTAATTGCTCTGGCAGCAAAGCGAGAAATTTCGAGTAATTGATTGCTTTTGATTGTTCAATATTGTGTAGATACTTAAAAATTCTACTGTCGTACATTATTAATCCTTGAACGCTTTATTACACCTAACGAGTACATTTTAGCTCGCTCATCTATTAAACAATTCATATCGTTGCTTAAGATTGTCTGACATTACTTGCGGCAATTCATGTCCAATAGAGGTGCCATCATACTGAGAATATTCACTAGCTTTTAACGAGTGTGAAATATGAACAGTGCCATTTTTATCAATGCCAATCAGGTTCAAGTCGTAAAGAGTATGAATGTCTGCCCTTAGCAATAATCCGTTACTAATCGAATAGTTGGTTTCTTGGGTATGCGGAATAATATGCGCAGCCTCCAATACAGCTAAAACTTCGTTTTTAGAAATACAGCACTTTTCATTAAAAGCTACCAATAGATTCTGCCTAAATTTAGACTGACCTCTGCGGCTTTTTATCTGCTGATACACATTGTCATCAATAGGATTCTCGATCAAATTGCTTTCAGGTTCTTTATTAGCATTCAGTTTTTTATTAAGAAAATAACATTCTGTTGCTACATGATCTCCTTTGAGCATTCTATAGACCCAATCTGTAACATCACTTTCAGAAACATTATATCCTCTAGTTAGCCCAGAAAGGCTTTTGAAGCACTCATCAATTCCATCTTTTTCAAGTCGAATAGTTTTATCGCCTACGTGTAACCTATTATTTTTACGCCAGTAATCGATCGCTGTATGACTAGACGCGAGTAAGAAATAAAGTAACTCTCGGTTCATCTCTCGGCCATCTACCTCTGAATTGTTTTGCGCAACCCTAAATGCGGCAATTGTCATTGCTCTTGCTTCTTTATTACCGCTTGGGTACACGTTAGTAGCATAAAAAGTAGTTTGCTTAAGTGGATCGTAAATTTCGGTCATTTCGTCTTCCTCTTGAAAAATTCCGTTTCATAATTAAGCCCAAACACTAACGATCAGTGTAATTTATTGGTTTAGTTCTCTAAATTTATTCGCCATCGTAGAATTATTTCTAGTAAGCTTTTTAATTGTCACATCTTGTGCTTTATCATTAGCCAAACGCAGATTTCTATCAGTACCTAACAACGCATCCTTGGTTTTTTGCAAATGATCTATCGATTTATCAATTTCATCTATCGCTGTTTTGAACTTTCGAGATGCTAAGTCATAGTTTTTAGCAAATGCTGATTTAAACTTGTCTAAGTCTTCTTCAAAGTTCGTAATATCAATATTTTGCGACTTAACTAGTGCTAGTTCTGTTTTATATTCCAGCGATTTTAATGATGCATTACGCAACAACGATATTAACGGGATAAAAAACTGCGGTCTTATCACATACATTTTAGGGTAGCGATGTGATACACCCACAATTCCAGTGTTATAAAATTCGTTGTCTGACTCTAACAGTGACACCAGTACCGCATATTCACAACCTTTCTCATTGCGATCTTTATCTAGCTCTTTGAAAAAATCTTCATTTTTCTTTTTAGTCGCTGTGGTGTCATTTTCATTTTTCATCTCAAACATAATTGAGACAATTTCAGTATCATTTGCATCCTTATCGATAAAGATGTAATCACCTTTACTACCTGAACGTGCATCATTATCTTTTTCAAAATAGGCATTAGGAAAGGCTGTCGGACGTAACTTGTTAAATTCAATTTCACAATGTTGCTCTAAGGTTTCGCCAACCATTTTCGTCGAAAGACGTGCTTTCATATCTTTCAAACGCTCAATTGCATCATCTCTATCTTTGAGCATAGTTTGGTACTTATCAGCCAATGCCTTTTCAGATAACTCTTTCTCAAGTTGAGCTTTATCTAGGCTATTTTTAAGCTCATCCCTTTGTTTTTCGACAGTTCCAACTGCTTCGGCAACTGCCAACTTTTGCGCAACATCCTTTGAATCAATTTGCGCCTTTAAGGCTTGGATTTCAGCATCCTTCTTCGCTGCACTTTCTTGAGCAGCTTTTTCTAAGCGGGTCTCAACGAGTTGCAAAGAGGTCTCATTATCTTTGCTTACTTTATCTAGTTGATGCTTGAGTTCATCCCTTTCCTTCTCCACATTTGATAACGCTTCTTTGACAGCCAATGCCTGCTTTGTATCAACAGCGTCTAGTTTTGCCTGCAAGTCTTTAATCAACATATCCTTTGCAGCTTCTGCCTGTTGAACCAAACTCTTAGCTTCACTTTTGGCAAGCTCTAATGCGCTCTCTTTTTCTTTTTCCGCTAGCTTTAATCTTTCCTGAATTTGTTGTTCGAATGTTTTATCTCGAACTTGTTTAACAATATCAGCATATCCCGCTTCATCAATAGTAAAAGCAGTATGGCAATTAGGGCAAATGATGTCGTTCATAATAAATCCTTCTAATATTCTAAGTGGTGGAATGCTCAGTATTAATATCTATCTAAAAGTTTTTCATAACGCTGTTCGGCGGTTTTATTTGCATATTCGCTATGCACCACGCCATTGTTATACAAATGCTTTTTGCAACCCGTATCTGGGTTTCTCGCATAAGTCCGAATTCTTTTGTTAAACGCTGGGTTACTTGACCAGCGAATATTGAAAGCAAAATTATGCTGAAAAAAGCAAATATCTGCGTATTCCTTAATATGCTCATGAAGCCACCAAGCTAGCGATGGCCAATCATCCGATTCATTCAAATACGGCAAGAGTTTAGGTATAACGATGCATGCCGTCGCACCAATATATCCATCACTATCCGCTCTATCCCAGATGTGGGCACCACAGTTTAATTGATTAGATGCGCAGTTAAGTTTGTTAATGTTGCCAATTTCATTTACCGTGGAAGAGCGAAAACCGGAGCGAATATGAATTCTGCCAAAGCTTTCCTGAATCGGCTCAAGCACCTTTTGGCAAAGTGATTGCCCGGCTTCAATTGCCATACTCAGATTTTCGGGTTTGTTTACAATCCCATGACTAATCGCCACTTCCGAATACAAAAACTCTCTTAAAAAGAAGTTTTCCGATAACTGAATGCGACCTATATCTTCTAAAAATTGATAGGTTGAGTTACTCATGGTGTCTCCTTACAAACGATTTCGTTCTTTAAGCTGCGCTAATATTTCTTGTTTTTCGTTTTCATCAAATGGCTGATAGGTGAAAAAGCTCAACTTTTCGGTGTATAAAACACGAGGCCATTGAAGGCTTGTAATAACATAAGCAAATACCATTAAAATAGTTACTAACCAAACATTTGACTGTATCTCTTCTAATGAGCGCATAAATATTGCGTGTTCAATCGTACATGGCAGCAACAGAACGAATTTAGCAAGCGCTATAGATAAATAGCCCAGTAACCACATTTCAAAAATATTCATTTTCGTTCCTTTTTTAGGCGCTTATATCGATGTCCAACGGTAATAATCAAATCCCCTTTGGTGACTACATAAATGCGATGCATTTTAGCCAACAGTTGATGAGGCAATTTGCCGAGCTTTAATAGCTTCTTTGCAGCGGACTTTCTAACACTGAATATCTCGCAACCTTGATGGAATTCACATTGTCCAAAGTCAAGAACTGCTTCAATCTCAACTGGCTGAATGCCTCGCTGTTGCATGCGAGCATATGCATGATTTGTATACATAACGTCACCTTCTTGTTTGAACATTCATTTAATTATGTGTATATTTTTAATACATGCAATATTTGTATACATATACATGTATATTTTTCAGGCAGACCTATGAATGTAAAAAGAGATAGTAACGACGAAATAAAGTGGGATATGTACCTGCGTTTGCGTTTAATAGAAATGGTCACGATGTGGGAGGGACGACTAACTACTGTCAGTTTGACACAAGGCTTTGGCATTAAAAGGCAGCAAGGCTCTAGAGATATTGCTTTTTACAGGAAGCAATGCCCAGAAAATCTGTACTACTGTACGAAAACGAGAGGCTACCTTCCTACCGAGTCGTTTAGCCCCAAGTTTACACGGGGAGATATTGGTGAATATTTGAAGTTTCTATCAGTTAATAAGGATGCTGCATCTTATATTACGACCATAGAGCAAGTGGATACCCCTATTGAAATACTATCCCCGCCAAACAGAATTGTTGACCCTCGAATAGTTCGGTCACTGATAAAGGCTTGTCGAAATAGAGAAAGAATTGATGTGACTTACGCCTCCATGAAAAACCCATTAGGCGAAGAACGCAATATCATTCCGCACACTTTCGTCTCTAGTGGGTATCGCTGGCACTTAAGAGCCTTTTGTGAAAAAGACAGGATCTATAAAGACTTTGTATTAGGCAGATTTATTGGTGAAGTAGAAACTATCGCTACCAATATTGATACGCCCGAAGATAAAGCGTGGAATACTTTTATTGACTTAAAAATTATTCCTAACCCTGAATACAGTGATGAGCAGCAACAATTAATCGCACGAGAATGGGGTATGACTGACATGTGCGAAGTGGTAACAATTAGGGCTGCACTTGCTCAGTATTACCTAATACTTATGCACATCCCTTATAAAGGTAACTATGAGGGAGTAAGACACCGAGTGATTTTAGAAAACTTAGATGTTATCAAGCCTTACTTAATGTCGAGTTAGAGCTACTTTTACAAACTCAAGATAACCATGTAACGAAAGAGATCCATAGAGAGTAACTGTTACAGCCTTTTTTAATTTTGACAGATACGACCCTGTAACACATTTTGTGTAACTGCCAGTTTTAAATAACATCTTTTAATCGGTCTTCGAATTCGATCATAAATCGATTCAAGGCCGATTTCCAATTTCTTATCGGCATCGTCCATTTTTTAGCT